>NZ_CANTZW010000011.1 GCF_947855115.1 uncultured Parabacteroides sp. | reverse complement strand
TTTGTGATTGATGATTATTACTTCTTGTAGTTACGTGTTTGAGGAACAACGAACTCGTAGTTCAAATCTTCCTTCAGCATAACCGGATCTTTATCCTCGCCTTGGTATTCCCAGCAAGATACGTACATGAACTTGTCGTCATGACGCAGGGCCTCACCTTCTTCTGTCTGGTGCTCTGTACGGAAGTGTCCTCCACAAGATTCGGCACGGTTCAACGCATCGTGTGCCATCAATGTACCGATCTCGATGAAGTCGGCCAAACGTAACGCTTTCTCTAACTCGGTGTTCAAGTTTTCCGGATCTCCCGGGATGAATACGTTGCTCCAGAATTCTTTCTTCAAGTCTTTCAACATCTGGATCGCTTCTTGCAGACCTTTCGCGTCACGTGCCATACCGATATGCTCCCACATGATATGACCTAGTTTGCGGTGGATAGAATCTACAGTCTCTTTACCCTTGATGTTCATCAATTTCTGGATACGAGCCTTGATCGCTTTCTCGGCCTCTACGAATTCAGGCAGATCAGTGCTGAAACGCGGAACTTGGATTTGATCGGACAGATAGTTTTGGATCGTATATGGCAATACGAAGTAACCATCGGCCAATCCCTGCATCAAAGCGGAAGCACCCAGGCGGTTCGCTCCGTGATCGGAGAAGTTGGCCTCACCAATGGCGAACAGACCCGGTATAGAAGTCATCAACTCATAATCAACCCACAAACCACCCATTGAGTAGTGCAGTGCGGGATAGATCATCATCGGTGTCTCGTATGGATTATCGTCTGTAATTTCTTCATACATATCGAACAGGTTTCCATATTTTTGCTTAACGACCTCTTTTCCTAAGCGGTTGATAGCGTCGGAGAAGTCGAGGAATACAGCCAAACCTGTGCTATTTACTCCAAAGCCGGCATCGCAACGCTCTTTTGCGGCACGAGACGCTACGTCGCGAGGAACCAAGTTACCGAAGGCCGGATAGCGGCGCTCCAAGTAGTAATCGCGATCGGCTTCCGGAATATCCTTACCTTTCTTTGTCCCGGCCTGTAACGCCTTTGCGTCTTCCAGTTTTTTCGGAACCCAGATACGACCGTCGTTACGTAAAGACTCGGACATCAAAGTCAATTTAGACTGGAAATCACCTTTTACCGGTACGCAAGTCGGGTGGATCTGAACCATACAAGGATTGGCGAAGTAAGCGCCTTTCTTGTAGCATTGCCATGCGGCAGAACCGTTAGAAGCCATAGCGTTGGTCGACAAGAAGAACGTGTTAACGTAACCACCTGTAGCTACAACTACGGCGTGGGCGGCGTAACGCTCGATCTTACCCGTGATCAGGTTGCGGGCGATGATACCGCGGGCACGGCCGTCTACCTTCACTACGTCTAGCATCTCATGGCGGGTATACATCTTAACCTTGCCCAAACCGATCTGACGGCTCAAAGCAGAGTAAGCACCCAGCAAAAGCTGCTGACCCGTCTGGCCGCGGGCATAGAATGTACGCGATACCTGAGCGCCACCGAATGAACGGTTATCCAACAAACCACCATATTCGCGAGCGAAAGGAACACCTTGCGCCACACATTGATCGATGATAGAGTTGGAAACCTCAGCCAAACGATAAACGTTTGCCTCGCGAGCGCGATAGTCGCCACCCTTGATCGTATCGTAGAACAAACGGTAAACGGAGTCTCCGTCATTCTGGTAGTTCTTAGCTGCGTTGATACCACCTTGAGCGGCGATAGAGTGCGCACGGCGGGGAGAATCTTGGATACAGAAGTTCAATACGTTGAATCCCATCTCTGCCAAAGACGCTGCGGCGGAAGCTCCAGCCAAGCCTGTACCGACTACGATGATATCCAAACGACGCTTATTTGCGGGGTTCACCAATTTTTGGTGATTTTTATAATTAGTCCACTTCTCAGCCAACGGGCCTTGAGGTATTTTAGAATTTATTTCAGACATAATGATTTAATTTCAAAAGTTCTTAATTATAAAACCTGTAGCTTGCTATTAAGCACCTACTCCGTTTAAGAAGAAGATGATGGTGATGATCGCGAAAAGTCCGCAAATAACCGTAGCTACGATCTTAGAGATACATTCCCAACGGCTCATCCAGACTGCGTTATTCCAACCGATAGTTTGGATAGCGCTCCAGAAACCGTGAGTCAGGTGGAACCATAAAGCCGCGTACCAGATCAGGTAAAGGATAGTGATCACGGCATTACCCTGGAAGTAATAGTTGATAAAAGCGGCTCCGTCTTGTGGAGATACCATGGCTGAACCCAATGCTACTTCATGATGACCGATCAACTCGGCGAACATCATCTTGTACCAGAATTGGCTGAAGTGCAACAACATGAACAGGATAACGATCAAGCCTAGGACAAACATGTTTTGAGATGCCCATTCCACGCCTTTCGGACGAGCGTTGATAGCGTAACGGTCGTTACCGCGTGCCTTCCGGTTTTGCAAGGTAAGGATGATGGCGTACACGAAGTGGATCACAACGCCTGCGGCCAATACGAGAGTAGCTGCCACAGCGTACCAGTTAGAGCCCAACAGCGAACAAACCATGTTATAAGCCGATCCGGAGAATACGGCAGCCACGTTCATCGACAGGTGGAACAGCAAGAACAAGACAAGAAAGAGACCTGATAAACTCATTATCAGCTTCTTCCCGATAGAAGAATTAAGTAACCACATAAGATAATAATTTAAGTTATTTAATTGTATTTAGAAATTTCTACTTAAACTATGTAATTATCACGCAAAGGTATGCTAAATCCCTATATTCCGCAAACGATTAAAGAAATATTTCAGCATTTCCCGTGCGACTGGGAGATATGAAATCGGTATGTTTTCTTTATAGGAAGAAAATACATAGATTTGTTGTATTAATTCTAATATCATGATGCGTTCCCGACCTTTTCCCACGAGTGTATTGCTCACGATTTTGTTATATACGGTTCTTGTTCTCGCTCTCGTAATCTTCTCGGATAGGAGTGATAAGCATGGAGCTTTGTTTGACAGATCGGAGCGATTGATCCAGCAATATCCGGATAGTGCGTTTGAGTTGCTAAGGAACGTGAAACAGGCCGATGAATTTTCTCTCCGGGAGAAAGCCCGTTATTGCCTCTTATTGACCAAAGCTCGGGATGAAGCAGGGATAAGGCATACCGGTGATTCGATCATCACTATCGCTACGGATTTTTATAGTGGGACTAGTGGGCAGTATCGTACTCCGGAGGCTTGGTTCTATCGGGGGAAGGTCTACGAGGATATGGATTTGCCTTCCCGGGCGTTAGAGTGCTATTTAAAGGCATTGGATTATGAGGAGGGGAGTTGGGATTATGCCTTCTGGGGACGTTTGTATAACCAAGTCGGAATGCTGTATGCGGATCAGGAATTGTATGGGAAAGCCACATTCTTTTTTAAAAAGGCAAGCGCTAAATACCAAGCCTTGAATGATACGATAAGGCAAGCCAGGATGTTGGCAGAACTTGCTAAATATAAGGTACTACGGGATTCTATCGGAGCGATATCATCGAAAGAGGCTATTTATCAAATTACTTCACATTATGATTCAAAACCGATCCGGGAAGATTTATCAAAAAAGGAATTGATGCTAGAGAAAAGGCGGCAAGAAGGTTATCTATATACGTTTTTTGTCGGATTGATTCTTTTTTCGGGTTTACTTTTTTATCGAAGATGGAAAGTTCTTCAAAAGAATGCCCGTCAAGTCACCTTTCTAAAAGAAAGAATATCGAATATAAAAGCAGAGAAGGACCAAGAGTTGATGTTGGTTTCTTTGCAATTGGAAAAACAACGGTTGGAGGTTTGTAATGAGTTGATCCGTAACGAGGAAAGCAAGCGCCTGTTGGCGATAGCGCTTTTACAGAAATCGGAAGTCTATGAGAAGTTCCATGATCGGGATTCGGTACGTATCACCTCTGAGGATTGGGATTCGTTGGAAAAACTTTTGAATAAGGCGTATAACGATTTCACTTTGCGTCTGAAAAAACTATATCCCGCTATCTCCGATACGGAATTAAAAGCCTGCATGCTTACAAAGATCGAGGTTTCTGCCAATCAAATCACAAGGGTTCTGAAATATAATAGTTCTGTGCTTCGTCCTCGGTTATTCAAAAAGTTTTTCAAGAAAGAGGGATCTACGGAGACTTTTGTTGAATTTATTGTAAATTTCTGATTTCTATAATCTTATCAATCCATGAAACGCTTTGTTCTCACTTTTGTTCTCGTTTTTGGGAAAACGTGAAAAACGTACGGGATATATTTGTGATCAAAAAAGCACATTATGAAAAAAGTGAGATCTGCTTCAATTCTATTAAGTCTAAATTTCGTTTTTATCAGCTTACTGCTGGTTTCTTGTAACTCCACTCAAACGGATACCGCGCCCCTTCTAACCGCAAATATAAGGGAAGCGATCGATAAACCTGTGGTATTGAAATTGAAAGATGAGATTAAGGCGGTCAAATATGTTCCGTTGGAGGTTACCGATGATGATGCCTCGTTGGTTGATGGGGTATACGACTATGCGGTGACAAGTAAATACATTTATATACTTCCTGTGAAAGAACCCCGGATCGTGCTTTTCGACCGGAATGGACATTTTATTAAAACTCTAATTAAGGAAGGCCAAGGTCCGGGCGAATTTAGCGGAATGTTAATCTGTATACAAGCGGACGAGCCGAATGATCGCCTCTATCTCTATAATAGCGATCGTGCGTTGGAATATACTTTGGAGGGTGATTTTATACGTGAGTATAAGCACGATTATCAAATCATTTACGCACGCTATCTTAAACCGGGATGTTTAGCGGGCGTCGCTTTTCCATTTCAGACTTTTGATGGAGGGGCTTTTGGCATTGGGATATTTGATGAGCGTAGGGATACGATAGAAACGAAGAATGATTTTTATTCACCTCTGGTTCCCCGGGAGAAATCAGGATTTACGATTAGTATAGCGGCTACTTATTCTGATCTTCAGCAATCCGTATTGTTCAAGACGGGTAGTAATGATACGGTTTTTAGAGTATCTGCCGATCGGATAACCCCTGCTTGCGTACTGAATCTTAGGAATTCGGATGCGGAAGTGATCCGTTCTCTGGATGTTACGGACTTTAGTAATATTAAGGCAGATAAAAAAGGGCCGAGAGATATCTTTGTACAAGAAATGTTTGATACGCAAAAATATTACTATTTCCGTTTATGGTACAATCAAGGTAGTTATATAGCTTCTGTAGATAAAAAGACAGGAGAAGCTTTGGTGGAGAAATGCGAGATGCCTAGTACTATAAAAGAATTGGCAGATGCCAATCTTCAGCATGGCATGGAAGGAACAAGAAGTTTTAGGAATTTCCCGGTTTGGGGACGTGTGGTGGGAAATGAGTTGATACAGGTTGTCACGTCCTATGAGCTTAGTCTATATAAATCTCTCAGTACGATTACGATCCCTAGCGAGTTGAATCTGGAGAAAGAGGAGGGGAATCCTATACTCGTATTTTACTCACTTCATGGATCCTAATTTTGACTCTTAGTATTAATTAACTACCTTTTTATTTTGAAATTACGATTATTTCGTAGATTTGCGAAAAGTTCATTAATAAATGAGCTGTATGTATGTTGTGATTGAATAAACAACTTTAAAACTGATTGAAAATGAAAAAGGCGATTATGAACATGGTGGTCATCTTGCTTGTCATAGCGGGAGGCGTCGGATGCAGTCAATCTTCGAAGCAGAAAGAGGAGAGCGTCACGAAGGAGGTAACGGAAACGAAAGAGCAAACGCAAGTAAAAGAGGAGAGCGGGTCTGAGTCGGAAGACGATGAGGACGTGCTTACCGTGGTAGATGTAATGCCTCAATTCCCGGGTGGAGACGTAGAATTGCTGAAATATATAGCCAAGAATGTCGAATATCCGCAGGAAAGTCAGAGTAAGGGGGAGCAAGGTCGTGTGATATGCTCATTCGTTGTGGCTAGCGACGGCTCGTTAAGGAGCTTCAAGGTCGTGCGCGGCGTAACCCCTTTGTTGGATAAAGAGGCTATCCGGGTTTTAAAAACAATGCCTCGTTGGACTCCGGGTACAAATGGCGGGAAGCCGGTAGCCGTGAAATATACGGTTCCGATCACGTTCAAATTGCAGTGAACGTGAGATTAATATTAATTAACATCCTTTCCATATTGTGTTTACGACTATTTCGTAGCTTTGTAAGTATTCACTAATAAAAAGAGTAAGATTTATGGAGAAGCTAACGATGCAAGAAGAAGAGGCGATGCGCTGGATATGGCGGATTGGTCCTTGTTTTGTGAAGGATGTGCTGGCAAAATACGAGGATCCGAAACCTCCTTATACGACGCTCGCTTCCGTGATCAAAAATTTGGAACGAAAGAAATACGTGAAAGCGAAACGTTACGGAAATACGTATGAATACCGTCCGCTGATCGAGGAGACGGAATATAAACGTACATTCCTTGGCGGCGTGGTGACGAATTATTTCGCGAACTCGTATAAGGAAATGGTTTCTTTCTTCGCGAAAGACCAGAAAATCTCTACGGATGATTTAAAAGAAATCATCGATTTGATTGAGAAAGGAAAAGAATAACCTAAATCCCACATACCATGACACCGGAATTTGCCTACTTAATGAAGGTAAATGTAGCCTTTGTACTCTTTTACGCCTTCTACCGGTTGTTCTTTTATAAGGACACATTTTTCAAGCTGCGCCGTGCGATCTTGCTGGCATTCTTTGGCTTGGCCCTGTTCTATCCTTTACTGAACATACAGGATTGGGTGAGGCAACAAGAACCTATCGCGGACGTGATTTACATGTATTCCGCGATGTTGCCAGAAGCGACGGCGAGAGCGGCTACGGTGGCTTCCGTGGATTGGTATGGATGGATATTAGGCTCTTGGAGACTTATCTATTGGGGAGTCGTGATATTTTTATGTGGGCGGTTTCTCGTACAACTGGGCAGTATCTTGTGGCTGGCTCATACCAGCGATCCTGTGCTTATTCATGGAACTCCGGTTTATGCGTTGCGAAAAGCCGCCGGGCCGTTCTCTTTTTTCCGTATGATCTTCTTGCATCCGGAAAGCCATTCGGATAAAGAGACGGACGAGATCTTGACACATGAATATACGCATGTCTCCCAATGGCATTCGATTGATGTGATCTTTAGCGAGTTGATATGTATGGCTTGCTGGTTCAACCCTTTCGTATGGTTATTAAAACGCGAGGTAAGGCATAATCTGGAGTACCTGGCGGATAATACGGTTATCCAGTCCGGATACGATAGTAAAAGCTATCAGTATCACCTGTTGGGATTGGCTCATCATCAGTCTGTTACTACCTTATACAATAGTTTCAACGTTTTGCATCTGAAAAACCGGATTATCATGATGAACAAGAAACGTAGTCCGGGTATCGTACGCACGAAATATTTGATATTTATACCCTTGGCGGGCATCTTGATGTTGCTGAGTAATATCGAGGCGGTGGCCCGTTTGACTGTCCGTTTGGCAAATGAGGCTACGGTTTCGAATACGATGATGACGGCTACGGGCGTGCTGGTCGATGAGGAGGGACATCCGTTGATCGGGGCATCGGTTGCGGTTAAAGACGGTACGGAAGAGACTATAACGGATATGAGAGGTGCTTTTACATTGAAGGTTCCTGCTAATGCGACTTTGCGATGCAGTTATCAAGGAAAAGAGTCTCAAGAGGTTTTGGCCGCTGATATGACAAATAATGCGCGTTTGTCCTTATCCTCAAAATCTCAAGGGATAGACGAACAAGTCTTTACCGTAGTAGAAAAGATGCCTAGATTTCCGGGAGGAGACGCGGAATTGTTGAAATACATAGCCCATAACATCAAATATCCGAAGGAGAGCCGAGAGCGGGGAGACCAAGGGCGTGTGATCTGCTCATTTATCGTGGGGCGTGACGGTTCGGTGAGTAACCCGGAGGTACTCCGGGGAGTGACTCCGGAGCTGGATAAGGAGGCTGTGAGGGTTATTAATAATATGCCTGTCTGGAGCCCGGGAACACAACACGGTAAGCCGGTAGCCGTGAAATATACGGTCCCGATCACATTCCGTCTGCAAGGGCCGGTTGAGGAAAAGCGGGAGCGGACTTTGACGGTCGTAGACGTGATGCCGCAGTACCCCGGAGGGGATGAGGAGTTATTGAAGTTTATCGCCCAAAGTATAAAATATCCGGTGGATGCTCAGCAGGCGGGAATACAAGGCCGTGTGATCTGTTCGTTCGTGGTGGATAAAAAAGGAAATATCGTGGAACCTAAAATCATACGGGGCATAGATCCTTCCTTGGACGCGGAGGCGTTGCGGGTTATCGGGACGATGCCTCGATGGACTCCGGGTCGCCAAGATGGTAAGCGTGTCCGTGTCTTGTATACGGTACCTATTACTTTCCGGCTACAGTGAGATAAAAAAGAGGCTGTGCCGGCCGTTTGATTCAGTAATCTTAAATACATACAGATATGAATGAGAAATGTAATTTTATTACAGTTCTGCTACTTTATTGCCTTGTTTTTCCCGGGAATGCCCAGGATTTTAATTGGCAGGACCTGGTAAGCCGTAAGCAGTATGCGGCAGTGATCGCCCGCGCCGATAGCCTTACGCCGGCAGATTCCTCGAGTTATGAGGTTATGAGCGCTATCGGACAGGCTTATGAGGGTATGCTCCGGTATCGGAAGGCATACGATTATTATCGTCTTTGCCTCTCCATGGATACGGCGAACCTGGATCTTTTGAACACTTTGGCCCGGACAGCTACGAATTTAGGTAGAGCGAAGGATGCCGAGCGATATTTCCATCAAGTGTTGTCTGCCGACAGCTCGAACTTCTACGCCAATTACCAGTTGGCACGCCTGTATTTCCAGCTGGGGGAATACGAGAAAGCGGTTGATACTTATGAGAAACTGCAAACCTGGAACGAGGATAACACCGCCTTATACCGGGCGATCGGCGATTGCTATTTCCGTATGGAACAATACCCTTCCGCTACGACCGCTTATTTTCAGGCGTATAATTTGAATCGCGAGAATGCGGGATTGGCGGTCGCGTTGGTGAATTCATTGTATCGTATGGGGGCTAGCAGCCCGGATTATATATCGGAAGGTGTGGCGATTTGCGATACGGCCTTGTTTTATAATCCCGGAAACCGCCAGTTGTTGCGTAGTAAGGGGCTGGGGTTGTATATGGCGAAACAGTTCGTTCGGGCAGACTCTGTCTATTCCGGTTTGCTAGCTGGTGGCGATTCTACCTATCTTACCTTGAAATATGGAGGAGCCTCGAAGTATTATGCCGGTCTTTACTTACCCTCGGTGGATATCCTGGAAATGGCTTATGAACAGGATACGACCTCGGTCGAGGTGTGCCTCTTGCTGGGTTCCGCGTTGGGAAAGACATACGACCGGAGACGGGCGTATGAGTTGTTTGATAAAGCGGAGGCGGGCATGGAACCTAATCGTTTCTTGGTAAATCAATTATTGGTTTTCCGTGCGGAGACTTACCAGAAAGATGGGAAATACAAGGAGGCCTCCCGCCTGTACTACGAGGCATGGAAAGAGAATCCGGACCGGCTGGATTTTCTGGGAGCGATCGCGCGTATGTATGGTGAGGTTGACGTGTCAAAGTTCCGGAATGAGGAGGAACGCCGGCGAGGATTATTTATCTTGATCCTTTATATGAATGAGAGCTTGAAGAAAAAGGCGGATGAAAGGACTTTGGTGTTTAGCCGGGCGCTTTTGCAATCTTTTTATGAGGATATGTTTTTCCGTAACGTATCGGAAGAGACCGTGATCGATCCGGACGGAAAGAAGAGCAAGGTCTCTATCGTGGACTTACGTAATTTAATCAATCAACTGCCGGAGGAATCTGAGATGGTGATAGAGCTTCGTGCGGTTAACGCGAAAAGCTCGGGTAAGACCGATGAGGCCGCTCGTCTGTTTTATCGGGCCTGGAAGGTGAAAGGTACTCGTGTGGAGTTGCTTCGCGAGATCGCCAATCTATATAGTTACCCGGATATCTCGTATGCCAAGAATGCCGGGGATTTGCAACGAGGTGTTTTCGCGCAGGTGACTTATGCGAAGGAGTTGTTAAAGAATGGATTGGATATGAGTAATCTGACTTTTACCCGTCCTTTCCTGGAATCTTTATATGCGGATATGTCTGGGCGCGGGGTAACGGGGCAGGTCTTATTGTCTCCGGATAATCGGCAAAGCCAACTCTCCATAGACGAGTTGCGGTCTTTGATTCAAGAGCTGCCGAATACTTCCGATGAGGTAAAAGAGATGATCCGGATTATGGAGAGAGAGAAAGAACTAAAGAACAAGAAGAATTAAATGTAGATTAATCGCGAAAAATTGTAGAAGTATGGAAAGGACGATTATAGGCACAGGGATCATCTTGCTTCTGTTGGTAGGATATGCCGGATGTAAGCAATCTGGTAACCCGGTTGATGATCTCGTTACGGTTGATGTCGCGGCGGATTATCCCAAGAAGGACATGATCTTGCAGGATTTCATGGATGTGGAATATATCGCGTTGGAAACTTCTGATGAGTTTATTACCCAAGGGGTCGTGAAAGCGATCGCCGCGAGCTTGAACGAGGAATCAAACCCCGTGATCATGCTGTTGAAACCGAAGATTTAGGAAGGTTTAAAACCTGATTAAAAAACATGTACGTGTTTTTGTAAATTCTTTTACGTGTTTTCCGAAAAACACGTACATGTTTTTCGCGACCTTATAAATGGGCTTTCCGGCAAAGTAAATTGGACTTTACAGCGAAGTTCTTTGAAAAACTCCTCATTACTTTTGTCATCGAGTTTAAGACGATCGTAATAATTAAAAAACAGGAGAAAAAACAATGAGAACTCGTAGATTAGGTAAAACGAATTTGGAGGTGTCTGCCATCGGTTATGGGTGTATGGGATTGAGTCATGGATACGGGGCTGTTCCGGAGCGTAACGACTCTATAAGGCTGATACGGCAAGCTTATGAGCTGGGATGCAATTTCTTTGATACGGCAGAAGGTTATGGGGCGGGTGATAATGAGAGGATCGTCGGAGAGGCGATTCGTCCGATTCGTGACCATGTGATCCTGGCCACGAAATTTGGAGGAGCGGAAATGGTGAATGGGGTAATGGTGCCTAAAGTATATTCTCCGCGGGAGATACGTTCTCATCTGGAGGCTTCGCTGAAACGCTTGGATACGGATCATATCGATTTATACTATGAGCATCGTGTCAGCTCGGAAAATATCGAGGAAGTGGCGTATTGCATGGGCGAATTTATGAAGGAAGGCAAGATATTGGGCTGGGGGCAATCTCAATCGACCGCGGATCAGATACGCCGTGCCCACGCTGTCACGCCACTTACGGCTATCCAAAGCGAGTATTCGATGATGGAAAGAATGTTTGAGCGTGACGTTATCCCGGTATGCGGGGAACTGGGGATTAGCTTTATCCCGTTCAGCCCGCTGGCCGGTGGTTTCTTGAGTGGAAAGATCAAGGCGGGCACGACTTATACCGGAGACGACGTGCGGCGAGGCATTACTCGCTTTAAAGACGAGAATATCATCGCGAACCAGCCGCTTGTGGATTTGCTTCAGGAATTCTCTGTTTTGAAAAATGTTACGCCGGCGCAGCTTTCTCTCGCTTGGATGCTGCATAAATATGATTTCTTGATGCCGATTCCCGGAACGAAGAAGTTGGAGCGACTTCGCGAGAACCTATCGGCGGCAGATGTGGATTTGACGGAAGAAGAGTTTGACCGGATCGAGGCTGAATTGGCTAAAATAGATATACGGGGAAACCGGACGGACGAGGATATCGCGAATTTATATAGATAAGCGGCGAAGAAACCCTTAATCTTGAGTATATTTGTGGAAATCAAATGGTATGGAAGGGCATAGAACGATAAATTATTCCGATATCTTCCTGAATTTCTATCATATGGGAGATACGGTTTGCGATCCTCGGATCAAGGAGCATTCGCTTATTTATGTCTGTTCGGGAGAGGTTGTCTTATCGGAGCAGGGAAAAGTCATACGGGTGAAAGAGGGTGAATGCGCTTTCATCCGGCGCGACCATCTGGTCCGGATGGATAAATACGGTTCTGCCGCGGATGGGATTTACCAGTCTATCGTTTTGCGGTTCTCCCGCAGTTTCTTGATGGATTATTATCGGAAGTGCGATAAGTCGGAATGGCCCAGAGAGGTGAAACGAAGTAAGGTAAGCGTGATGAAGATACCTTCGCGGCCGGATGTCGTAAGTCTCTTTGAGTCTATCCGTCCTTATTTCCGTACGGAAGAGAAGCCCGATGCGGAATGGTTGCGTATGAAAATGAACGAAGGGCTTTATATCGTATTAAAGACAGCCTCTCATGTATATGCTTCGCTTTTCGATTTCTCGGAATACTGGAAGATCGATTTACTGGGTTTTATGGAAGCGAATTATATGTATGAGCTTTCACAGGAGGAACTAGCCTTGTATACGGGGCGCAGCCTGTCCTCGTTGAAAAGAGATTTCAAGAAAATCAGTGATTTATCGCCTCGGAAGTGGTTGGTCAGGAAGCGTCTGGAGGCGGCTCATGATCGGATTGTCAATCGGCGGGGGAAGATCAAGGATATCTGTGCCGATGTCGGGTTTAAGAATCTGGCCCATTTCTCCAAGGCCTATAAATCCGTTTACGGGATCAGTCCTACGGATAGTTACCGGAAAGGGGCGGGATGATAGGCGACTATTGTTTTAAACCATTTTTTATTCCATCTGTCCACTTGTACTTTCATGGAAACCTGTTACTTTTGCTGTTAAAGAATATGTAGATGAGGAAGATTCTTGTATGGTGGTTGATCGGGATGATGCTGATGCCCTCGGTACTGGCCGAACGGAAAAAAGTCGGGTTGGTCTTAGGTGGAGGTGGAGCGAAGGGAGTCGCTCATATCGGGGTGCTGAAAGTGCTGGAAGAAGCCGGCATACCGATTGATTATATTGCCGGAACCAGTATGGGGGCTATCGTTGGAGGCTTATACTCCATAGGGTATAGCGCCGCCGAGATCGACAGCATGGTGAGGTTGCAAGACTGGAGCATGCTGCTGAGCGATCGGGTGAAGCGCAGCAGCCTTACTTTCCCGGAGAAAGAGAATTCCGAGCGTTATGTGTTTTCACTCCCTTTCGGCCGAAGTAAGAAAGAGATCGCGATCCAAGGGATGATAAAAGGGCAGAATCTCCAAAACCTTTTCTCGAACCTTTCGATCGGCTATCATGATTCCGTGGATTTCAAGCAGTTGAATATTCCTTTTGCCTGTGTGGCGTTGAACGTGGTGGATGGACAAGAATATGTGTTTCGGCACGGAAGTCTTCCATTGGCTATGCGCGCTAGCATGGCGATACCCGCCGTGTTCGCCCCGGTACGTCTGGATAGCATGGTGCTGGTGGATGGGGGGATCAAGAACAACTATCCGGCGGATGTGGTACGGGATATGGGCGCGGATATCATTATTGGCGTAGATTTGGGGACTAGCGATTTGAAACAACTGGAGCGGATTAATGCCCCTTGGGATATCATAGGGCAGATCATCGCCTTGCATGGATATGAGAAATATGAGCCGAATAAGAGATTAACCGATTTATTGCTCCGGCCGAATACGGCCCCTTATACTTCCGCTAGTTTTAGCGAGGCCGCCCTGGATACCTTGATTAACCGGGGCGAGCAAGTAGCGCGCGAGCGATGGGACGAGATCTTGGCCTTGAAAGAGAAAATCGGTTTGCCTGATGGCCCGGATGTGTGCCGGACAAGGTCTGCGCACTCGTATCCGGTGGCTCCTACCGATACGTTCTATATTCGGCGTGTCTTGTTTAAGGGCGTAGATCCTCGTGACGAGAAGTGGTTGTCGCAGATTAGTGGCTTGAAAGATAATAGTCTGCTGACCGTGAAGAAATTGCAGGAAGCGATGTCTATCGTGATCGGTACGAACCTTTACTCGAATGTCAGCTATAAACTGGTGGGCGAGAGGCAGGAGGATCTGGTGCTTACCGTACAGGAGAAATCGAGCAGCGCGATTAATGTGGGATTGAATTTCAATAGTGAGGATATCGTCGCCTTGTTGCTGAATGTCACTTTCGACAACCGGGCCCGCTACCACTCGAAATTCTCCGTGACCGGAAGGATCGGTAAACGTATGTACGGGCGGGTGGATTATGCGATAGAGCGTAACCCCTTGCGCAACCTCAACCTGTCTTATATGTTTACGTACCATGATCTCGATGTATATAACCGGGGCGACAAGATCGTGAATACGACTTACCGCCATCATTTCGTGGAACTCGGATACTCGGATATGAACTGGCTGAACTTTAAGTTGAAACTAGGGGCCCGTTACGAGTATTTCGATTATAACTCATTTCTTTATACCGCGGAGAACCAGAAATATCAAGTGAGACCGGAGGGCTTCATCAGCTATTTCGCCCAGGCCCACTTGGAGACGTTGGACCGTCGCTACTTCCCGAGCAAGGGTGTTTCCCTGCAGGCAGACTATTCCATGTATACGGATAACTTCGTTACCTATAGAGGACATACCTTCTTTTCTGCCTTGAAACTCAGTTTTCTGTCGGTATTGCCGTTGACTTCCCATTTGAGCCTGCTACCTTCTATCGATGGCCGTGTGCTGATCGGGAAAGACCCGGCCTATCCCTTCTTGAACACGCTGGGAGGCGATATGCCCGAACGGTATCTTCCCCAGCAACTACCGTTTGCCGGGATCAACCATATGGAGATATTCGATAATTCCGTGGCGATTGTCCGTTTAAACCTGCGCCAGCGTATCGGGCAGCGGCATTACATCTCCTTGATCGCCAATTATGCGATCCATGAGGATAATTTCTTCGATCTTTTCAAGGGAGAAAGCGTATGGGGAGGTAGTATCGGTTATGCCTATAACAGTATAGTAGGTCCGATGAATACGAATTTCGGGTTATCGAACCGGAATAATAACTTGCAATTTTACCTGAATCTGGGGTACAGTTTCTAATATTTCTTACATTTGTAAGGAATAAAAATAGAAAGTTATGAATGAGCAGATAATAGAATTCTTGACAGAGTTGAGGAGCCATAATAACCGGGAATGGTTCCAGGACAATAAAAATCGTTATGATGTCCTTCGTAAGGGTTTTATCGATGAGGTACAAGATTTAATAGGCCGTATCTCCTTGTTCGACCCGGAGGTAGCCGGGGTGGAGGCGAAGGATTGCTTGTTCCGGATTTACAGAGACATCCGCTTTTCTCCGGATAAGACCCCTTATAAATGTCATTTCGCCGCTTACATATCCCAAGGCGGCCGGGCCAGTGAGCGAGGTGGTTATTATATCCATCTCGAGCCGGAAGGTAGCTTGCTCTCCGGAGGTGTATGGTGCCCGCCACCTGCGTTATTAAAGAAGCTTCGTCAGGATATATACGATCATATCGAGGAATTTACGGCTATTATCGAAGCACCTGCGTTTAAGAAAACATTTCCGGTATTAGAAGGAGAGATGCTGAAACGCATGCCTGCCGGCTATCCGACGGATTCTCCGTATGGCTATATCATGAAACATAAGGATTTCAGCGTGGTATCCTATAAGCCGGATGATTTCTTTTACGCTGAGGATTGGATGGATAAGGCGGTGGATGATTTTAAGTTGCTGTTGCCGTTCAATCGCTTCTTGAATTATACGGTGGATGAGTATCTGGGGAGGGTTTAAACCTCCCTTCTCCTAAGGAAGCAAGGCTTTTAATTTCTCTAGTTGCGTCTTTAGTTCTTCTCGGGTAGCCTTATCGGTCTCGGTCTGGCAGGCTGCTTGCAAATCGGGCAGGAAAGGTAAGTAATGCGTATTTGCTATATATCGGGCGGCCCGGACGCGGACAGCGGGTGATGCGTCGTAAAGCAACCCTTGTACCCATCGTTTGGCATCCCATGAATGATGTGCTTCCAGCCAGTCCAAGGCGGCGATCTTTTGTTCACTCTCTCCGTTTAAAAGGAGCTGGAAAGCTTTTTCCTCCTGTTTCAAGTCGCGGGTGGTCATTAATAATTCATGATTGAATAGATCCGGCTGTACGGCAGAGGCTTGATAAGAGATAAAAGGCCTGTTCAAGGTCCAGCGTACCATCCGGGGAACCATCCACATCATGCCGGGAGTACCCTCGGGGTGGGCGATGGAACTGAAGACACGTCCTTTCCCATAGTGATTGGCGACGAAGAATGGCTTTCCGTTTGTCATATTGGCGGGAGCGTTCCCTTCCTCGTGCACATCGCTTTCCATGATGGCTAGCGTATTGCCTTGGATCGTATCTGTGGGGTTGCTCACGAATACCGGGCCTTCATAATAGATGACGAAGCTTGTATCACGGTCGGCCAATTCCGGAAATATCTTTTTACCTTCCTCGCGTAAGGTGAACTTCGCTAATCCATGCCCTCGGTTGTCATGTTCGATATCGATCGCTTGTTGCCCATTTAGCCGGATACAGGTATAACCGGGAGTGTTCGAGAACAGGTAGGCTCCGGCGCAGATCCCGACGGCTCCTTTGCCCTTGGCGACAAAGTCTTTGATACGTTGCTGGTTCAAGGTTCCTAGGTTTAGATACTGGCTTTTGCCACTTCCTCCGGGGATAACGATGGCATCGATGGAGTCGAGCACGTTATTGGCGATATCCGCTGTCGTGATGGTACGTACCTCCATCTCCGGGTCTAACCGGATGGCGGCGACCGTTTCCCAGATGCAGGTCTGGGCCCCTCCGTGTCCGTCGAATACACCCACTTTTATCGGCTGTGCGCTTGCCTCTTCTTTCGTATTCTTGTTTTCCGGGACTGAGCATCGAATGCATAAAACCAGACAGGAGAAAAATAAGATGGCGGTTGTTTTCATTTCACAGGGGATTTTTTAGTTCTGTAGAAATCGATTTGCGTTCTACTTCCGCGAAAGTAAGAATATATTTATGAATCGATAGATTTTTGATTTATTAAAAAAGCGATACCTAAAGTTTTCTTTTGAAAGTTGTATCCGGCCCGTGATAAATGATAGATATTAAAAAATCGGGGAAAGTTACGATTTGTTTTGCAAAGTGTCGGTTTTCATAGGGGTATGGGAAGATATATGGGACTTAAATATGTTAAATATTGCAATATTGCTTACGATTTGCTACTTTTATTTTGGAGATTACCGGAAAACTTCTCTACTTCGCGGTACAAAATGACAGTAACCTTATAAATTAAAATAGTATGAAAACATCGGTTTGGAGTAAAAGTATTCTTGCGCTTGTTTTTACTTTCATGTGCGGTTTGGCTATAAGCGCGGCATCTCCTAAAGATTATCTATACGATACGAAAGAGGAGAACGGTAAGATTATCTCTAAAGTGGTATTCTTGCAAGAGAACGGGCTGTTGAACAAACAGGTAAGGTATGAGTTCCAGTACAACGAGAGTGGCAAGGTTTCCGAGAAAAAGGCGTTTCGTTGGGACCGGACAAACGATGAGTGGGTTCCGTTTTATCAGATCACTTATCAATATGATGAGCAGAGTGGAGAGATAAAGACCAATTATGGTATGTGGGATAAGAGGAAGAAAAACTTTAGCTTGAATGTGCAAAACATGGTTATCCCGAGCGCTAATTACGAGGAAATTTTCTCATAATACATATTTTTTAATTGAAACTTTCACAGATAAATAAGAGAAAGGGGCGATACGAAATCGCCCCTTTTCTTGTTTTTATCGGATGATTTTCTCTAAATCTTTCAAATTGTTGGCTACTTCCTCGTCCGTCACCTCGTAGTTCGTTAGATCTCCGGATAGATACTGGTCGTAGGCCGCCATATCGATCAATCCATGACCGGACAGGTTGAACAAGATCGTGCGAGGTTTACCCTCGATCTTGGCCTGTTCTGCCTCGCGGATGGCCGCGGCAATGGCATGAGATGATTCCGGGGCGGGTATGATTCCTTCCGCTTGTGCGAATAAGGTAGCGGCCTTGAAGGTATCCAATTGCTTGATATCTACCGCGCTCATCAATTTGTCTTTCATCAATTGGCTGACGATGGAACCGGCGCCGTGATAACGTAAGCCTCCCGCATGGATATTTGCCGGAGAGAAATTATGACCGAGCGTAAACATCGGGATTAACGGGGTATAACCCGCCTCGTCTCCGAAATCATATTGGAACTGGCCTCTTGTGAGTTTCGGGCAAGAAGCCGGTTCTGCCGCTATGATGCGGATATCTCTACCTTCCGTTAGCTTATGGCGCAAGAACGGGAACGTGATACCGGAGAAATTGGAGCCGCCACCGAAGCAACCGATAATGACATCTGGATACTCGCCGGCCATTTCCATTTGTTTCTCGGCTTCCAGGCCGATAACGGTTTGATGCAACATAACGTGGTTCAGCACGCTACCCAGCGTGTATTTACAGTTCGGGGTCTGCATGGCCAGCTCTACGGCCTCGGAGATCGCGGTTCCTAAACTACCTTGGTAATTCGGATGGTCTGTCAATATCTTACGTCCGGCTTTCGTGCTCATGCTCGGGGAGGCGATCACTTGTGCCCCGAAGGTCTGCATGATCGAGCGACGGTAGGGCTTCTGGTGGTAGCTTACCTTTACCATATAAACGGCAAGTTCCAGGCCAAAGGCCTTCGCTGCGTAGGAAAGGGCGGCGCCCCATTGTCCGGCGCCTGTCTCGGTCGTGATGTTTGTCGTACCCTCTTGCTTGCAATAATAAGCCTGGGCCAAGGCCGAGTTCAACTTATGCGAACCGATCGGGCTGACACTCTCGTTCTTGAAATAAATATGGGCGGGTGTATCCAGCGCTTTCTCTAATCCGGTGGCACGTACCAGCGGGGTCGGGCGCCATACCTTGTAAAGCTCGCGTACTTCATCGGGTATCTCGATCCATGCGTCTGTCGTATTCATTTCTTGGTGAGAGACACCTTTCGAGAATAGAGGATATAAATCTTCCTCTTTTAAGGGTTGTTTGGTTTGTGGATTTAGGATAGGCAGCGGTTTGTTCTTCATGTCCGCTACGATATTATACCATGCCGTAGGTATATCTTTTTCTTCTAGCAAAAACTTTTTAGTACTCATTTTTTTTATCTGGTGTTTACAATATTAATCTAATTTGACCTTTAAGGCTTACAACTTGGAAGCAAAGGAACAAATAATATTTCGTTTCTTCAAATTGAATCCATAAAAATATATACATTCGCGGCTTATGAGAAAAGAAAAATAACAAACTGAATTATAATGAGACGGATTACCCTGTTGCTCGTGGGGATGTTGACCTTATTTTCTACGGCGGCGCAAAGAAAAAACTTCACTTACAAATTCTACGGCTTTGTTCGTGGAGATCTATTCTACAATTCCCGGGCTAATATGGCTCCGATCGACGGGAACTTTTACCTTTATCCTTTAGACAAGAACCTTGACGCGGATGGTAAGGACTTGAACGCTACGCCGAACGGTAGCTTCTATACGTTCACCTCCCGCTTAGGCTTGGACGTGACCGGTCCCAATATCGGGAAGGCTCGTTCTTCGGCTAAGATAGAGACGGATTTTGGCGGTTTCTCCGGCAGTAATACGATGTTACGCATCCGGCAGGCGTATGTAAACTTAGATTGGGGAAAATCGGCGGTATTGGTCGGAATCACGTGGCATCCTTTGTTTGGAACCGTGATGCCGGATGTCTTGAACCTTTCTACCGGCGCTCCGTTCCAGCCTTTCAACCGTAGCCCGCAAATCCGTTACCAGTATAAAGTGAATAGCCGGGTGCTATTGACGGCTTCCGTATTGTGGCAATTGCAGTACCTTTCCAGCGGGCCGAAAGGCATGAGCGAGGATTATATCAAGAATAGTTGCGTCCCGGAGGTATTTGTGGGGGCTGACTTTATTCCTGCGGAGGGTTGGCTGGCCGGGTTTGGCGCTCATATGATCTCCCTGAAACCCCGTACCGTGTCGGAATGGAAAGAACAAACCTTTAAGGTAAATGAGCGAATGACGGCATTCTCTTGCGAGGCACATTTGAAGTATAGCGGAAGAAACTATACCTTTGCGGCGAAAACCTTGATGGCCTCGGCCCTAGACCATACCGCTCTATTGGGGGGCTATGGGGTAAGCTCGGTGGATTCGCGTACGGGCGAGCAGGAATATACGCCTTTTCGCCATTCTACGACGTGGGTGAATTTCGCTTATGGTACGAAATGGAGACCGGGGGTTTTCGTCGGATATACGAAGAACTTAGGAACCGGGAAGTCCTTGGCTTCGGCGGATAAAGTATATGGTATGGGGCTGGATATCGATCAATTGATAACCGTCAGCCTGAACTTATCGTATAATTTGCCGCATTGGAAGTTTGGTTTCGAGTATTGCCCGGCGACTGCTTATTATGGCACGACCCACTTAGAGACCGGACGTATCGAACAAACGCATGCGATAACGAACCATCGTATATTGGGTTTGATGATGTATTATTTTTAAAGATAGATTGACCGGAATGAAAATGAAACGAAACTTGTTTCTTTTGATCGGCCTGTGTATGGTGGTATGCGTACAGGCGCAAAAGAAAAACTTCTCTTACAAATTTTACGGGCAGGTGCGCGGGGATTTGTTTTATAATTCCCGTGCGAACTCCGAGATCGTGGATGGATTATTCCACTTGTATCCGAAAGACGTATCGCTAGATGCGGATGGTAAAGACCTGAATGCTAGTCCGAACGGCAGTTTTTACCTGCTTTACTCCCGTTTGGGGATCGATGTACAAGGGCCAAAAGTAGGTTCGGCCGAGACTTCCTTGAAATTGGAGGCCGATTTCCGGGGATCGGGCAGTAATTGGGCGGTGCTCCGTATCCGTCATGCCTACGTGAATCTGGATTGGGGCAAGTCTGCCGTGTTGGTCGGGCAGACATGGCATCCGCTGTTCGGCGAGGTCTTCCCGCAGATGTTGAATCTTTCTACCGGCGCTCCGTTCCAGCCCTTTAACCGCAGCCCGCAAATTCGTTATCGTTATACGAACAACAGTTGGCAGTTGACCGGTGCGGTTATGTGGCAGTTGCAATATTTGTCGGCCGGGCCAAACGGAAAGAGCGAGGAATATATCAAGAACAGTTGCATACCGGAGGTCTACCTTGGGGTGGATTATAAGAAACCCGGTTGGCAGGTAGGTGCCGGGATGGAAATCTTGTCGTTGGTACCGAGAACGCAGAATGAGGTGGATGGCAAGACTTATAAAGTCAGTGAGCGGGTAACCTCCGTATCCGGAGAGGCGCACGTCAAATATCAGGATGCGAACTGGTTGGTGATGGCGAAAACCTTGTTGGCCTCAAACTTGACGCAGGCTTGTATGTTGGGCGGTTATGGTGTCACCTCTATCGATCCGCATACCGGGGCGCAAGAATACTCACCATATCTCTTCTCTACCTCCTGGTTGAATATCGTATACGGTAAGAAATGGAAACCGGGTTTATTCTTGGGGTATTTGAAGAACTTGGGAGCGAATGAGGCGCTGGTGGGTAAGACGTATGGTGTAGGCTTGGATGTCGACCAGGTATTTACGGCTAATCTGCAACTCTCGTATAACCTTCCGCATTGGAAACTAGGTGTTGAGTACAGTCCTTCCGTTGCATGGTACGGCGATGTGGATCTGCAGGATGGCGGGCGTATCCATGACACGCATTCGGTGACTAACCACCGGATTTTGGGCGTATTGATTTATATGTTTTAACCGGAGCGGTAGATAAAGAATAGAAAAGCGGGATAAGAGTCGCCTCTTGATCCCGCTTTCGTATATATAGTTTACAAAGTTGTTTATTACTTGATATTGCCAACCTTTAGCAGATACTCGGCAATCTGAACGGCGTTCAAAGCGGCGCCTTTCCTGATCTGGTCGCTTACGGTCCAGAACGTCAATCCGTTCGGGTTGCTGATATCCTTGCGGATACGGCCTACGTAAACCGGATCGTGATCTGCCACGAACAACGGCATCGGGTAATCCTTGTTTGTCGGCTCATCCTGCAATACCACGCCTTCGGCCTCCGCGAAAGCCTTGCGAGCCTCTTCCACGCTGATCGGACGCTCTGTCTCTACCCAAGTGGATTCGCTATGCGCACGCATAACCGGTACGCGAACACATGTAGCGCTCACCTCGATATCCGAGTGCATGATCTTGCGTGTCTCGTTATACATCTTCATTTCCTCTTTCGTATAACCGTTTTCCGTGAATACGTCTACGTGAGGGATTACGTTGTATGCTAATTGATAGGCGAATTTCTCTACCGTAGGCTCCTCGCCCTTCAATAGTTGCTCATATTGTTTTACCAACTCGGCCATGGCGGTAGCGCCCGCGCCACTGGCGGCTTGATAAGTAGATACGTGAACACGTTTGATATGAGACAATTTCTCGATTGCCTTTAACGCTACGACCATCTGGATCGTCGTACAGTTCGGATTGGCGATCACGCCGCGAGGACGGTTCAAGGCATCCTCCGGATTTACTTCCGGAACGACCAACGGAACATCGTTGTCCATGCGGAATGCGCTGGAGTTATCGATCATCACCGTACCATGTTGCGTAATTGTTTTCTCGAATTCCTTGGAAGTGCCTCCTCCGGCTGAAACAAAAGCAACATCGATTCCCTTAAAATCATCATTATGCTTCAGTTCCTTGACGGTATATTGTTTATCACGGAAGGTATAAACACGTCCGGCACTGCGAGATGAGCCAAAAAGTACAAGCTCATCTATCGGGAAGTTTCTCTGGTCGAGTACACGCAGGAACTCCTGTCCTACGGCTCCACTTACGCCAACAATTGCTACTTTCATTTTGAGCACTGATTTAATTTGAATAATGTGAAATAATTATAACTTTGCTGCTTGAAAGGGCTTTCGATTTTTGACCTTTTGTACCCTTTAGTTTACAGTTATTAGTTATTAGGGTGCAAAGATAGATAAAATTATAACTAAAACCAGATAGCTATGAAACAATTATTATTAATTCTCTCGTTTTTACTTCCGATTTGCGCTTATCCCCAGTTTAAAGAATCGTTTAATGGGCCGAAGGTTACGTCGGATAACCCTTGGACAGGCGATTTAAGTCGTTTCACGATTGATGACGGGTGGTTGGTCTCTCGTGCGGACGTGGTTCGGAGAAAGGCTTTTATAGAGGTTCCGCTTGTTTATTCCAGTACGATGGAATGGGAGTTTGAGACCCGGATGGATTTTAAGCCGAGCAATCAGAACCATATCCGGCTACATGTCTATTGGGATGATCGGGGTGCGCTTGGGATTAAAACGGATTATTATGTCCAAATCGGCAGTAATAAGAGGACGGTAACTCTTCGGAAAATTTCCGGGACAGGGAATAATCCGGAGGTCTTGATAGAGAAGGAGCTTGAGGCCTTGTCGAAGGCCGTGGATTTGACAGTGAGACTCACTTTGGAGAATCGTAAGACGTGGAACTTATATGTCTTGTCGAAGGACAGGTTTGTATCGATCGGGAGCTGTGAGTCCGAAGTCTCTTCTTTGTGTAAAGGAGGGCCGCTTCGTTTCGAATGCCATTACACCAAAACGAAAGTAGAAGATTTTGCCTGCAATTATATCCTTGTATCGGATAAGATATCAACCGTACCTAAAGAGCCGGATACCCCCGAAGAACCGGAGAAGCCCGGTGTGCCCCCGGCGCTCCCTTCTCTTCTGGTTGTCCAGCCGCTCTCTCAATCTATTATCCAATTACAGTACAATCTCCCGGTGGATATCCGTGAGGCGGTGTTCTTCATACCGGGTATCGGCAAGGCCTCTCGTATGACCTATGCGGATGATACGCGGACATACGTGAATATCAGTTTCGATAAGAATCTGGAGATTGGTGTAGGTTATGATTTGTTGTGCTCGGAGCTGATGGATCCGGCGGGGAATAAGATACCGGAGGAATCCACTGAGGTCTGGCTGAAATATAAGGAAGATCCGGACCTGCCGGACGATCCCGAGGAACCGGACACCCCTTCTTTCCCTTCCGGTAGTGTCCGTATCAATGAGGTGATGCCCGACCCGAAAGGACAGATGTTTTTTCCGCAGACCGAATACGTGGAACTTTACAATACGACAAACCAAACGATCGAGTTAAAAGGCTGGTCGCTCATGTATGACGGTAAACCTACGGTATTGACCGCCTTGCCTTTAGATGCGGATGGATATGTGGTACTTTATCGGTCCGGACGGGATATCCATATCGATCCTTCCGGGCAAGGCTTGCCTTTGGGTAAATTCCCGGTATCCTTGGCGAACACGGGGAAAGAGCTTGCGTTGTTGGATCCTTCCGGAAAGGAGATTGACCGGATAGCTTATGAGAAAGCGAATGCCGGGGGCGCATGGGAACGTTCCGGCACGGCTTTTTATTTATCAACGGATGAGCGGGGTGGCACACCGGGGTCCGAGAACTCTTCTCCCGGTACCGGGCCGAACCTTCCGGTGGCTCCTGATAAGCCGGTGGCTCCTGCGGATATTGCCGTCTTGCCCGGTGAGATCATTTTTAATGAATTGTTGCCGGAGCCTTATCCGGGAGGAAGCGAGTATATCGAACTCTATAACCGCTCAAGCCGGGACTTGCCTTTGGCGGGCTTATCTGTCGCTACCCGTAAATCCGACGGGACATTGAGTACACGTTATCCATTATTTTCGATAAGCTCTTCGTTGGAACCACAGGGATATGCGTTGCTGACTAAAAGTGTAGAAGGTGTGGATGATTTTTATCTGGTATCCTCTCCGGAGGCCTTGCACGAATTAAAGATTCCGGTCTTGGCGAATACATCCGCTGCCTTGGTCTTGTTTCGTACGGAAGATGAGGCCGTGATTGACGAGGTGTTTTATTCCTCTAAATGGCATGCTCCATCCGTGAAAAACGAGAAGGGGATTGCCTTGGAACGGATTGACCCGGAGGGTGATACACAGGATGAGGCGAACTGGACCTCAGCCTCGGCCACGGCAGGATACGGTACGCCCGGCTACCGGAATTCCCAATATGGAAGGCCGGATGGGGATGGAATCATGGGCATAGAGTCTCCCGTGTATGTTGAGGCAACCAGGGAATATACGATCTCTTATCGTCTTGATAAATCCGGTTATACTTGCGGGGCATGGGTATTTGATACTTCTGGGAAATGTGTCTGCGAGGTGGTCAACCATGATTTGCTTGGTACGGAGGGAAAACTTGCCTGGAAAGGGCTTGCCTCGAACGGCTCAAGAGTAAGGGCCGGCGTTTATATTTTCTACGCAGAGCTGGTTCATCCCCAAGGGCAGGTAAAACGATATAAGGAGGTGTTTTTAGTAAGATAAATCATTTGTGAGATGTTTTATCTCTCCGATCATTGATATACGTCTTTGTACCACTCAAGATCCTTGTACCATTCATTCAACTGGGGCAAGGTTTCTTGGGAGACATAGATAGATACCCCGCTGAATTTATCGATCTTTATCCATTTACCCCCATTGTAGGCGTAAAACGCTTGAGGGGTGGATGCCTTGTAGATAACGGCTTTTTCCATGCATTGCTTGAATGTGGCGTATTGCTCGGTTGTGGCCAGGCGGCTTATGTAGTCGTCGAAATCGTATAGAGCATGATAATTCCGTGTCAAATACTCCATGACCTGTAGCTCGTTAACGGGTACGGTGAAAAGGTCGTTTTCCGTCTTGTCGCGGAATATGGCGCGGCAACTGGCTGCGAGCGCCTCTAATTCATCGCATTTGATGACTGATATGGTTCCGCTGGGATAACTGTAGTTTTTGTAGAACTCGTAGAAATGTGTTGCCATCCCTACCACATCGGCCTCTTTCTTGAACATGTCGCCTATGATCGATTGATAGGGGAAACCGTTCGCCAATATCTCCGTAGGCGAGCCGATGATATAATCCGCGCATCCCCGGAGGGCATAAGCTACCTCGGTACATGACATATAGCAAGCGTCGAACAGGAGAAAATCAAAATGATATTTCGATAAAGCGGTAGCCAGGTCGTTGATCTCCATGAAATTATTGTTTCCGTCTTGCCCGAAAGAGCGTAGATAGCCATAGATATCCGAGGGAAGCCATCCCGTTCCGTGGCTCCACAGTACCAACCCGTAGCTATCTGCGGGATATTCCTTTTGTACTTTGTCGATTACCTGCGCCAGGGTCTCGGTAGAGGCCGAGCTTTGGTTGGGCTCGTAGGTTTCGAGCACGATCTGTTGGATGGTATCAGCCTCCAGTTTTAGTTGGAAAAGTTGGGGGGTATCGTTTGATTGGTCTGCGTAGATCAGCAGGTTGCCGTTGTTCAACCCGTCTTGTTTGATTCCTTCCTTGATCGACTTCAGGTTTTGGCTCACGAATCCGCTCAGGTTGTTATCTCCGGCGAGATAGATAAGAACTGTGCGGGGAGCGGGAGTCTCGATCGTTACATCCTCTTTGTCGCAAGCGATAAACGTGAGTAGCGACAGGAGGAATAGTATGATATGTTTAGCCTTCATGGGTTCTATTCTGGATTTGTCCTGCAAAGGTAAGGCTTTTCGTTTGTAAATCGTAGATATTATAGGGGTTAATGTACGATAGGGCCGGTAAATAATATTTATAGCTTGGTACGGTTTGTTCCTTCATACAATAAGCTTATGAATCGAGAGATATGAATAAATTATACTTACCGCAAGTGCTCTTCCTATCAACCTTTTCCCTAAAGGGGATGTGCCTATCGGTAAGTTTTGCGACGAATGGCGTGATTGAGTGGGCGATTGTCTTTTTGACAGTTTGTAAAAGGAAGTGCCGGAGAAACGTTCATTCCAAGCCTATGTACGGCTTGCTTCTAAATACGCAAGAAAAAAACAGCAATCGTTTAATAAACAGGAAGATGTCGGAAAACGGCCTTTTCTCCTAGTGAAACTAATTCATCGTAGTTCATGCTTTGGGGGTTATAAAGGCTTTTTTATAGGGGTATGGTAGGCGAATTATAAGGTTATAACACCATTCTTAACCGCTTACGACGCTGTTCATGACCGCTTGCGATGCCTAACGCGACCATTGGCGTTGCCTGATGCCACCTGTTGAGTCGGCTTTCATGGCCTATTGTGTGTGAAAAACGCTCTTTTTCCATAGAAAACACTATTTATTGCCATACCCTTCCTGTTGTTTTACAATTCTCTCAGAAAGGCTATGTTATGATATATACGTTATATCAGTTGAAAAGATAGAGTATTGTCTGTTTCGCTGACAGAAAGGTTTTTGAGATTTGTTTTATCGTAACTAGTCTTTACCCAAGATATAAGGTGGGTCTGTTTTAATAAGAATGGATTTTGTGGATGGAAGTAAGAGAATACGATGAAGATTGATCGCTAAATCGTTAATTAAGGGATTAGCTTTTTCTGATTAGAAAAAACTAATCCCTCGATCCTGTACAAATAAGGATAATATTTATTTACTTAGCATTGGTTTCTTCTCCCCAATCAGCAGATTTCACATCAACTGTTACATTTGTTAATTCGATATCAAAAGTATATAGATATTGTTTATTAGGTACCCAACCTCCAGCAACTACCGGTAAATCGATTTTCTTTACATTGTTTACGTCACTTGTGTCTGTGGTAACAGTGTAACTAATCACAGCGGTAAGGTCTCCTGCTGTATATGTTTGAGGAAGTAAAAACATAGGAGATAATAGCCCTGTCGCTGTTGGAGTTGCGCTATTATCAAGTTCTAAAGATAAATCTGTTCGTTCTATAGCGTTCTTGTGATAGGTATTTGCTCCAAGTGTCCATATTGCACTTTGGGAGTTATCTGTATTAAAAGTATACGTTCCTTCATTTTTGATTGTATTCTCTTTAAATGCCAACTTAATACCGGTTACAGTAATTTGGGTGGTTTCTGCATATTGTGCATTGAGTTTCGCTTGAAACTTGATTTGAGAAAGGAGGTGATCCAGTTTGAATTTAACAGTACCTGCTGTTACAATTGCTTCATCGATCTTAGTCGTTGATTTATCAAGATCTGTAATCATATCCGCTATTAAATCTATTTGTTGATTGATATTATCAGCAACAACAAGATTAATGGTAGGTAGTCCTGTTTTTGATTGTGCGGATAAGGTTGTAACCTTTTCTTTTTTAGGGCTATAGGCGAAGAATGTAACTTTACCTAAAGTGCCGGATTCGTTTTGTTCGTTTGGCCAATATCTTGTAGGAGAGTAAGTCCATCCACCAGAATATGTGACAGCTTGGTCATACATGAAATTTGGAGCTATACCTGTACCTGCTGTTGCCCAATCTTTTTCACCAGTGTAAGTCGCTATGACTTGAAATCCTGTAGATTGTAATTGTTTGTCATTCATGACATCGGCTTTCGTCTGTTTCCCCACATAAGTACCGAAATTAATTGCGTTATCACTTTTAGCCACTGATGGGCCAACCTCGTCTTCACTTGAACAGCCGGCCAACACTGCTAGGCTTAATGCTGCGATAAATAAATTTGTCTTCATAACACTTTGTTTTAAGTTGTTTTATGTCGTTTCTGTTTTTTGATGCTTATATAGGGATTTCTATATCAGTCTCCTCGCCCCAATTGTCTACGCTAGCGTCGAATCCCCCTTCGCCATTGTTTTTTGCTGGTTCCACGTCCGGCAATTCCAATGGAATATCCTCATGGGTTTCTTCCTTGTCCGGATCAACCTTGGTGCCGAGCGCAATTTCAATCTCTTTTGTGCCGTTGTTGACAATGGCACGTCGGGTTATGTTATATTGCTTCGAGATTACCGTTTTGTTATCGACCAATAGGATTGACAACGTGAGCAAATTATGGGTCTCGTCCGTGGCCTTCGATATAGCGTCCGGTATGCCGAGTGTCAGGAAAGAGCCGGATAAGACACCATCTGTCGTTGAATTCTCGTGAAAAGTTTTCTCCGGGAAATCCACGAGTTGCGTTGCCACGCTGTTTCCGGTCTTGCCATCCGCTATCCAATATGTATCGGCCACCCCTTTGATCGCCCCCCTTGCTTCCCGGACATTGTGCAAGCCTTTTATCTGCAAGGACAGATGGGTCGTGAAGATTACCTTCTCCGGCTGGCAAGTCAAGGAAAACTCTTTTCCCTCTTCTGCACTCGTCTGTATCATCTCTTGCGTGATCTCGAAATTCTCTAATGTAGCCGTGGCGAAAGGTTCCGGGTCGTAGATTAGCCGCTCTTCTGCTGCGGGCGTGTACCAATCGCTTTGTGTCGTTTTCATCACGACGCACAGGCTACTATATCGCTCTTGCCCCTCTACCGTAAGGTAACTGTATTCTTCGGCAGCCTGATTAAATACCACTACGTCATAGGTCCCGCTCTTTAGCTGTACCTTATCACCCGTGATCGTATTGGTAAGAAAACGGCTCGGTTCTCCTCCGTCAACGGGGTAAAAAAGCACGGTCATCCCATCCACGTCAATACCACAAAGGCTCCAGTCTATATCGAGGCGTACGGAGCAACGGTCTGCATACTCGTCGATTATCGTCTTTTTCGAGCATCCCGGCAATCCCAGGATGAGCGATATAAGGAAGATAAATAATCGGTTCTCTTTCATCAGGTCCTTGTTTCTTTTAATCCGTCGCTATTGCCCGCGCTATTTTCCTGTTGTTACTTAAGTTCAAAGAGCTATCTTTTGACAGGAAGAATGGTGATAAGGTCAATTCCTTATGATTTTCCATATCTGCCTTTACCTCCACTAAACGGATGGAGATGATATATAAAGGATTTGCCTTGTCCGGATTTTCCTCCTCTATCGAGGAGATATACGCTTCGGCCTCCTCGAACTTAGACATGTTGCGGAAATCTATGTTTTTCGTGTCGTAATTAAAGATCAGCATGTTGTATTTATCCGGAGGTAGGAATAAGGTGATGCCATTCGCGTCTCCATCTGTCTGTATCATCGGACCGCCCTCCGATGGGTAGACGCAATAACGAAGCTTCTCAGGTGTCGATAGACCGGGTATCACGTTGTCCCAACAAAGGGTGTAAGTGATATAACCGGTGCCTCCTTTTTTCGGTTCCTCGGATCTCTCGCAACTACATTCCAGCGCTATGCCGATAATGAATAAGACAACGATCGAGATCTTTAGGATAATGCCAGTATTACTATATTTATACATTCAATTATTGTATGAAAATCAATATTTCTTGACTTTCAATACGCGAATGTAAAGGGAATGAGAAAAGGCCTCATTGTTATTTTTATCCAAAGAGTTGCAAATGATGGAATATCTGTGGGAAGTGGTTGACCCTTAAGTGTTCTCATCTTTCAGGGAACGGATGGAACGGGGAGATTGACCGAAGTTCGACCGGCAGAAATGCGAGAAATTCGAGAGCGACTCGAATCCGTATTTGTAGCAGATCTCGGAGATGGAAAGCTCGGTCATGGTAAGATCGTTGTGGATGTCTTGGCATTTGCGCTTTAGCATCCATTGATAAGCAGGCTCTCCGAACGTATCCTTGAAGATACGGCGGAAGGTGGGGACGCTGTAGCCTCCCATCTGGGCGAATGTCTCCACGTCTTTCGCTTTTTGGTAGTTCTGCATCACGAAGTACTGGAAGCTATGGCTATATCGGTAGATCGGGGCGTAAAAGGCGGCTAGCTCTTTGATGGGGTAATAGCAATTCAGCAAGTAGACCATTTCCGTGCGTTTGGCTTGCATCAGCCCGGAGCATCTTAGGTCATTGTTGAGATAAAGCTTCATCCCCTCGATAAAGAGTTGCATCGGCGCGACCATCGTCATCACGATCGGTTGCTGGCGCTCGTTTTCCACGATCGAGATTCCTTTGTTGAAACGGTTGTCGCATATGTTTTGCGGACGCTCGAAGAGGTAGATGATGCATTCGGCGTAGTCGAGTATCTTGAACTCCACTTTCGATCCGATCGGCTGCAATATGAATTGCCCGCTGCTGAACGTGGTATCCGGGTGCTCCTCGCTATTCAGCCAGATCTCCCCCTTGATAAGGAAGAAGATCATGTTCTGCATACATCTTGTCTGGGGGATCACGTATCCTTTCGGGTAAAGACGGAACTTGAATATGTCCCTCTGGTAGAAATTACAAGAGGAGCAGTCGGTATATTTGGTACAGCGATTGCCGGTTAACATGGTTTGATTGTTTTTATAATTTTACTTTCTTGGTCTTGCCTCCGCTCTCGTTATGGAAACGGTCTACGGCGGTCACTACATAACGGTATTTGATCTTGCCTTTCTTATAAGGCATCAAGTAGCCGGTTTCCCGGGTGATCGCTACGATCTTCGACGGGTCGCTCGTGTCTATCGGTTCCTTGTCGTCGAAACGGTATACCACGAAATAAGAGGCTAGTTCCGGATTCGTGGGGCTTTGCTCCGCTTTCCAATGCAGCAGGAAGCCTTTAGCTGTCCATTCGGCCTTCAGTTTCTTTACGTCTTTAGGCGGGCGGTTATGCATATGGGTGTAGGCGGGGATAAGAGCCGGGTAACGGTGATAGTTCCGTCGCAGGCTGTCGGCTACGCCCTCGTTGTTCCACAAGATCTCGTTGGCGGGCCAGAAGCAGTTGCCGCTCGTGTGAGGCAAGGAGCGTTCGTAGCGCATCTTACGGGTTAGCTGACTCGCTTTCATGGTGCGGGCCACGTCTTGGCCGATGTACAAATGGCCTCCGTTGGCGTTTTTATCCCACCATTTGATGAGCGTGGCATAATCTGCCGCCGGATGTCCGATCTCCCAATAGATCTGGGGGATGTTGTAATCGATCCAGCCTTGTTGCACCCAATAAGTGATATCGGCGTAGAGGTCGTCATAGTTTTGCAAGCCGTTGGTATCGCTACCCGATCCGTCCGGGGTACTTTTCTTGTTGCGGTAGATCCCGAAGGGGCTGATGCCGAAACGTACCCAAGGCTTGGCGAGCAAGATGGTACGTTTTAGTTCCCGGATCAGGGTATTCACGTTCTCCCTGCGCCAGTCGTTCCTTTGCGCCTCGCTATAGCCTTTGCGCAAGCCATATTTCCGGAAGCTCTTATCATCCGGGAAAGGCAGGCCCGCCGCTGGGTAAGGATAAAAATAATCGTCCATGTGGATAGCGTCTATGTCGTAGCGGCTGACGATGTCGCGTACCACCCGGCAGATGAACTGGCGGCTTTCCGGCAATCCCGGGTCGAAAAGTATCTGTTTGTTGTAAACGACGAACCATTCGGGATGCTTATGATAGATATGGGAATCGGCGAAACGGGTGTTTCCCGCTGTGCTGGCGCGGTAAGGGTTCAGCCAGGCGTGAAACTCCATGTTCCGTTTATGGCACTCTTGGATCAAGAAAGCCATCGGGTCGAACTCCCCTGCCGGGGCAAGGCCCTGCTCTCCGGTGAGGAAACGGCTCCACGGCTCGATATCGGATTTATAGAAAGCGTCTGCCTCGGGCCGGACCTGGAAGATGATAGCGTTGATGCCACACGCTTGCAGGTAGTCGAGCTTGCGGATGAAATCCTTTTTCATCTTGGCCGGGGTCATATCCTTGTACTCGCCTTGGAAAGCGGTCTGTATCCATGCTCCCCTAAACTCTCGCTTGGCCTCTTTGACGGTACTCGCGACCGGGCGAGGTGTCTCGCGAACCATAGAGCATGAAGTGATCGCGCAAAAGAGGATTGCGATCAAGAAGCGAAGATATTTGATGTACATGGGTGCCTTGCTGTATTTGTCGTATGAAATTTTCAACAAATGTAGAAGATTCCCTGTAAATATAAAATATTTCACCCTTGTTATTTTATATATCTAGTTGTAGAGACGGGGCGTGCCCCGTCTCATCCCCTGAAAAACGGCAACTTCTCAAAAACGGCAACTTCTGAAAAATGCCAACTTCTAAAAATGATAACTTCTTTCCTCTAGTAAAAATACGGTGTACATTTCTTAGTTTCCTGCCAGGAAAGGAATATGTGCGGTCTAGCGGTGGGAGACGGGGCACGCCCCGTCTCTACAACTGTGTGAATTAGTTCAATGAAGATTGGGAGGAATCTGTTAGTTTGGCTATCTTTGCGTTAAAGAAAAAGATAAAGATAATATGTCTGAGAGCAATTCGATTTTCATCAAGGGAGCACGTGTCAACAACCTGAAAAATATAGATGTAGAGATTCCTCGAGATAAGCTGGTGGTTATAACCGGGCTGTCGGGAAGCGGAAAATCATCATTGGCCTTCGATACCCTTTACGCGGAGGGGCAGCGCCGGTATGTGGAAAGCTTATCTGCCTACGCCCGCCAGTTCTTGGGTAGGATGAGTAAGCCGGAATGTGATTATATTAAAGGTATACCGCCCGCGATCGCTATCGAGCAGAAGGTGAATACTCGTAACCCGCGTTCCACGGTCGGTACATCTACCGAGATTTATGAATATTTACGCTTGTTGTACGCCCGTATCGGAAAAACGATATCGCCGGTCTCCGGTACCGAGGTGAAGAAACATCAGGTAGGCGATATCATAAAGGAAGTCATGCGGTATCCCGCGGGAACTCGTTTTGCCGTGTTCGCGCCGGTAGTCTTGCCGGAGGGCCGGGATATGAAGGAACAGTTGGAGATCTTGCGGAAGGAAGGATATGCCCGTCTGTCGGTAAACGATACGGTATATCGTATCTCGGAGGTCTTGGCGAGTGAGGAATTGTTGTCTTACCCGATCGAATTGCTGGTAGACCGCCTGACGGTATCGGACGATAAGACCCTGAAAAGCCGTTTGGCAGATTCGGCCGAGACCGCTTTCTTCGAGGGCCATGGTACCTGCTTGGTCCGCATTTATACGGAGGAAGGAGTCGTCGTGAAAGAGTTCTCGAAGAAATTCGAGGCAGATGGAATGACATTCGAGGAGCCTACCGATATGATGTTCAGCTTCAACAACCCGTTGGGCGCTTGTCCGACCTGTGAAGGCTTCGGCAAGGTGCTGGGAATCGACGAGAATCTGGTAGTGCCCGATAAGAGCCTGTCTGTCTATCAAGGAGCCGTGGTTTGCTGGAAAGGCGAGGTGATGGGGGAATGGCTGAAAGACTTTATCGCGAAGAGCGAGAAATACAACTTCCCGATCCATCGCCCGTATTACGATCTGACGCGGAAAGAAAAAGATTTGTTGTGGCATGGAGCGAGAGGTCTGCATGGTATCGACGATTTCTTTAAGTTCGTGGAAGAGAACCTGTATAAGATACAATACCGGGTGATGCAGGCCCGTTACCGGGGGAAGACGATTTGCCCGGTTTGCAAGGGGAGCCGTTTGAAGCCGGAGGCACTGTATGTACGTGTGGGTGGTAAAGACATCGCCGAGCTGGTAGCGATGCCGGTTTCGGAGGTGAAAGCTTTCTTCGATCAACTGGAGCTGGACGAGACGGACGCCGCGATCGCTAAACGTTTGCTCACGGAGATCAATAACCGTTTGCAATTCCTGCTGGATGTGGGATTGGGGTATTTGGCGCTCGACCGCCTTTCGTCTTCTTTATCCGGGGGAGAGAGCCAGCGTATCAACCTGGCTACCTCGTTGGGAAGTAGTTTGGTAGGTTCGTTGTATATTTTGGATGAGCCGAGTATCGGCCTGCATTCCCGGGACACGGATTTGCTGATAAAGGTATTGCGGCAGTTGCAAGCCTTGGGGAATACCGTGGTCGTGGTGGAGCACGATGAGGAGATTATACGTGCGGCGGATTATATCATCGATATCGGCCCGAAAGCGGGGCGTTTAGGGGGTGAGGTCGTTTATCAAGGCGACGTGAATAACCTCCGGAAATGCAGCGATAGCCATACGGTGCGTTATTTGACGGGTGAGGATCAGATCGAGATCCCGCCTTATCGTCGTCCGTGGAATAATTATATAGAGGTGGCGGGGGCCCGGAAAAATAACTTAAAGGGTATAGACGTGAGGTTCCCGTTGAACGTGATGACGGTGGTCACCGGTGTGAGTGGTTCGGGCAAAAGCTCCTTGGTTCGCGATATCTTCTACGAGGGCGTGAAGCGCCATTTGGATGATGCCGCCCGCCTGACCGTGGATTGTTCCGGTATCAGTGGAGATTTGAATATGATACAGGCAATCGAGTTCGTGGATCAAAACTCGATCGGGAAGAGTTCCCGCTCGAATCCCGTGACATATATCGGCGCTTACGACGAGATCCGTAAACTATTCGGAGAGCAGCCCTTGGCGAAGCAGATGGGGTACAACGCCGCCTATTTCTCTTTTAATAAAGAAGGAGGCCGTTGCGAGGAATGTAAGGGCGAAGGCAAGATCACGGTGGAGATGCAGTTTATGGCAGATATCACCTTGGTATGCGAGGCTTGTCACGGTAAGCGTTTCAAGCAGGATGTATTGGATGTGGAGTATCGAGGAGTTAATATATACGATGTGTTGGAAATGACCGTGAATCAAGCGATCGAGTTTTTCGAGAAAGGTTCCGGTTCCCAAGAGAAGAAGATCGTGAAACGCCTGAAGCCTCTGCACGACGTGGGCTTGGGTTACATCAAGCTAGGGCAGACATCCTCTACTTTATCCGGTGGTGAGAACCAGCGTGTGAAACTGGCTTATTACTTAGGCCAAGAAAAACAGCAACCTACCTTGTTCGTTTTCGACGAACCTACGACCGGTTTGCATTTCCATGACATCAAGACCTTGCTGAAAGCTTTCAACGCCCTGATCGAGAAAGGTCATACCGTGGTAATCATCGAGCATAATATGGATGTGATCAAATGTGCGGACTACGTGATCGACCTAGGTCCGGAAGGAGGAAAGGCCGGCGGGCAATTGGTCTGTGCCGGTACACCGGAGGAAATAGCGGCTTGCGAGACCTCCTATACCGGAAAGTTCTTAAGAGAAAAATTAGAATGCCATTAGTTGTAGAGACGCAGCGTGCTGCGTCTCATCCCCTCAAAATAGTAACTTAAATTCCATACAATAAGTATATGAATGGTACAACCACTATAAACCATTGAATAATAACATCTTAAAAAGACGATTATATTTCATGGAAAACAGGTACATGTTTCCGTGAAAAGTCGTACCTGTTTTTCGGGAAATACGTACGTGTTTTTACCGGATCATACAGCCGGGAATAAATGCGTATACGGACATATACAATAAGCCTTCCTAATCATCGAATCCAAGTATCCTCTCTTGCTAACCATTATCTCTTTCACGTTTTAGTGTACTTTTAGCACTAGTGAATAAAATGTAAGAATAATGAAAGTAACTCATTTAAAGAATGTAAGCGAAACAAGTGAAGCGTCTCTCCTGTTAAGACTTTACTTATTTATAATCGAGTAATTATACTGTGTGTGGTCTTGACGAGACATTCAAGTAGCCTGTGAAGGTGAAAAAGCAGTAATATTAATACTAGTGTAATAAAATAAAGTTCATTCAGCCTGTTCTTCTGTGAAGAAAAACAGGCTGTGTTTTTATTACTTGGCCTGATCGTTATCTTTATTCCATTTATCCCGCGTTTTCAGACGCTTGATTTGCAAATAGCGTAGAAGGATGATAATGATAAGCGTAGCTCCGATCATCAAGAAATATTCGGTATAACTATTTCCCGGATTCTTCCCCGGCCAACCGATGATACTCATCACGAGCAGGTAGATGAGTAAGGCAATTGTTGTGATATTGATTTTTCTCATATGCGCTTTATTCTAAAAACAAGGCAAAGATATAAGATTGTTTCGGGCTTTATAGGGTTAAGGCGCATTTGTATTGCGTCCGGTAGTGCCCTGTTTGAATGATCAGGAGATACAAACCTTGTGGAAGAGACAGTGGAATGGTGGAGCTCCCGGTTTGTACCGCTTGCGTGAATACAGGTATGCCTGCCGGGGTAAATAACCATACCTTCCCGGGTGATGGGAGATTATCTATGTATAAATTCCTGTTTCCTAGATGATATCTTAATTCCGGAAAAGAAAAAGCGGGATTGGAAACGGGAGATTCTTGCTGGACTTGAGGTTCCAAAAGCAGGGAAGACATCGGAACGTTCGCTGATAATAACTTATAATTAGCCGCTTGAGGTGTGCCGTGTATGGATAAATTGGTGTTTTTATTAGCTTTGACAAAGAAGGCTGAGAATGGGGGGATAGCGAGATCGCTACCGATCGTATAGGGACGATAGGTTGAGCCATCGTATACATAGATATATCCGTCTAGGGAGGGATTGGATTCTATCTGGTTAAGGGCTAAAGGGGCCGGGAGGGGATTTCCGCATAGATACCAACCGTTGTGATTCTGGTTCTTATTTTGGGTGTTTGTGGTTATTTGAATGGAGACTTGTCCGCTTTTCCCGAAATCAGAAGGGATATCTCTTTCTTTAGAGGCGAAACGAAGAGTTTGGCGGTTCGCGGAAGCGTCGAGAGCGATCAGGTAACCTTTATTTTTCTTGAATATGGGTTGGGAGGTATTGACTATTGTCCGTGGTATAACTTCCCAGTTGTCGGAAAGGCTTTGTGAGTTGGCTCGTTTCTCTCCGTTGTAGGTTTGTATGTAGAAATAATTACCGTTTGTATTGCTTTTATTGTCACCGAGTTGGAATTTCGGGTCTATACCGGAAGCATATACATCGAAGGGGAAGGAGATAAAATACCATTTGTCTTTTTGGGCGAAGGTCTTTTCTATCGTTATTCGCCCGGCGATGTCGATATGCCCGGATGATTGTAAGGCGGAAGAAGATGCCGGGATGTCATCACTGGAATAAATCGTAAGGTTGTCTGCGGATAGGTTTCCTGCCGCTGAGATATGTATATTCCCGTCACCGATGAAGACCTCTCCACAGCAAATATCCGTATTTACGGAGATAATGCCATGTATCAGGGCCTTACGGTGGCGGTAAGCAGGCAGGTGGCTCCAATGTGCCGAATCGTTCCAATCTCCGTTTCCCGTAAATAGGGAATAGGAGAGGATCATACCGTGCGCATAGACACTGTCTACATAATAATAACCATTTTTTGTAGTAGCGGCGGGAGCTGGTACGATAAGATCCACTCCCGGGGGATTATTTTTTATATCCGTGGTTTTGAACGGTATTATTCCATTCTTACCAATGATCGATACTAAAGAGGAATAACTCGTTTCGCCTTCCCGATAGGTTTTGGCTCTCATGTTTTCACCTTCCACCAGCCGTATCCCCCCTTTCCGCACACTGATTTTTATATCCTGATAATCCGTTAGCGTGAAATGCTCGAAAGCCACTTGCGTATTCGTTGGCATCCGTAGCCCGTACCTTCCATGACTGTCGGGTATTTCTTTCACGTTGGAAATATCTTTTATAGAGGCTTCTCCTGTAATGGTATAACCCCAACAGTCGGAAGTAAGCCCCATAAATGTCTGCATCCGGAACGTATCCCGAACGGATATATTAGAGCTGCTTTGCACGAAACTTGCCCATGTGGATGGATTTGAAACTTGTGGTTGGATTATTTGTTGTACGAATAGGAATGTCGTACAAGCGATAACACATCTGGATAGATGCCGGAATCTCTTTTTCATAGTTAGGTTGATTTATATTGTAAATACGTCTGCGAATATACGTAAATAATTGAAAAAATATATCTTTGTGGCATGAAAGAATTTATCATATCTGAGGCACAGACCGAAAAGGCCGTTTTGGTGGGTTTGGTTACCCCTGAGCAAAATGAGCAAAAAGTTAAGGAATACCTGGACGAATTGGCTTTCTTGGCTGATACGGCGGGGGTGAATGCGGTGAAGCGCTTTACCCAGAAATTGGATTACCCGAATTCCGTCACTTTTGTCGGGACCGGTAAATTGCAAGAGATTAAGGAGTATGTGGTAGAAAACGAGATCGGTTTGGTGATCTTCGATGATGAGCTTACCCCGAAACAACTCCGTAATATTGAGAAAGAATTGCAGGTGAAGATATTGGATCGTACGAGTTTGATCTTGGATATTTTCGCCAGCCGTGCGCAGACCGCCCATGCGAAGACACAGGTGGAGCTTGCGCAATATAAATATATGTTGCCGCGTCTGACTCGTTTGTGGACACACTTGGAGCGTCAGCGAGGCGGTGTAGGTATGCGCGGTCCGGGTGAGACACAGTTGGAGACTGATAAACGTATCATCTTGGATAAGATCGCACGATTGAAGAAAGAGTTGGTGGATATCGACAAGCAAAAAAGCGTGCAACGGAAAAACCGGGGTAAGATGGTACGTGTGGCGTTGGTCGGATATACGAACGTAGGTAAATCTACGTTGATGAACTTATTGAGCAAGAGTGAGGTCTTTGCCGAGAATAAGTTGTTTGCTACCTTGGATACGACCGTGCGCAAGGTGATTATCGAGAACTTGCCGTTCTTGCTGTCCGATACGGTCGGGTTTATCCGTAAATTGCCGACTGAGCTGGTAGAATCTTTCAAATCTACCTTGGATGAGGTACGAGAGGCGGATTTGCTGGTACATATCGTAGATATCTCGCATCCGACTTTTGAGGAACAAATCGAGGTCGTGAACCGTACGTTGGCAGAGATCGATAAGACCGAGAAACCCATGATCATGGTCTTCAATAAGGTAGACGCGTTTACCTTTGTCCCGAAAGACGAGGATGATTTGACCCCTCGTAGCCGGGAAAATATCGATTTGGATGAACTGAAACGTACATGGATGGGGAAATTGCAAGATAATTGTATCTTTATTTCCGCCAAGGAACGTACGAATATAGAGGCGTTGAAAGAGATGTTGTATGAACGGGTCAAGCAAATCCATATCACCCGTTTCCCCTACAATGACTTCCTTTTTCAGCAATACGACGAAGAGTAGAGTCTTTCAAAATTAGTACCAATGAAGCATTTGAGAAATTTGCGGCCGGATGAGATCGCCACCTTGCGATCTCAGGCTTGCCGGGCCGATGATTGGAGCCAAGTTTGGGTTCCAGAAGTGTTTGATATTGAATATGTGAACCACGTGCGTTTTTCAGGAGTGGTTAAGTTAGGGGCTTTCCGTAAAGCGTTTACCTTGCCGGGAGGACTGGTGAAGCATAGCGGACTTCGTCATGTTACCTTGCATAATTGTACGTTGGGAGATAATGTGTTGATCGAGAACGTACAGAATTATATCGCTAACTACCGGATCGGTAATGACTGCTTTATCCAGAATATAAATGTTATGTTGGTGGAAGGTAAAGCTGCGTTCGGGAATAACGTAGAGGTATCGGTCTTGAATGAGACCGGTGGGCGCGAGGTTCCGATTTACGATGGCCTGTCGGCCTCATTAGCTTATATCATCGCTTTATACCGGCACCGCCCGGTTTTGATCAAACGCTTGCGAGACATGATTACCGCTTATACGGAGAGCATCGCCTCTACGAAGGGGACGGTTGGTGATAAAGTAAAGATCATCAATACCGGTACGATCCGTAACGTGAAGATTGGCGATCATGCGACCATAGAGAATAGCGCGCGTCTGGAAAATGGCTCTGTAAATAGCAAGAAAGAGGCTCCGGTATTTATCGGGGATAGCGTGATCGCGCAAGATTTCATTGTCTCTTCGGGAGCCAAGATTGCGGATGCCGCTAAGATCATCCGTTGTTTTATCGGACAGGCTTGCCAAGTGACACATAACTTTTCGGCGCATGATTCCTTGTTATTCAGCAACTGCGCTTTCGAGAACGGAGAGGCTTGCGCTATTTTCGCCGGTCCGTTCACGGTGTCTATGCATAAAAGCAGTTTGTTGATAGCGGGAATGTATTCGTTCTTGAACGCGGGAAGCGGTTCCAACCAGAGTAACCATATGTATAAGCTGGGACCGATCCATCAAGGGATCGTGGAGCGTGGCTCCAAGACCACCAGCGACTCGTATATTCTCTGGCCGGCCCGTGTCGGCGCGTTCTCTTTGGTAATGGGGCGCCATCACCATCATAGCGATACGTCCGATATCCCATTCTCCTATTTGATAGAGAAGGATGATGAGACCTATTTGGTTCCGGGAATTAACCTTCGCAGCGTGGGTACGATCCGTGATGCCCAGAAATGGCCGAAGCGTGATAAACGTACAGACCCGGATCGCTTGGATATGATCAACTACAATTTGTTGAGTCCTTATACGATCCATAAGATGCTCAAGGCGGTCGATATCTTGAAGAATCTGCAAGCGTTGGTTGGTGAGACATCGGAGATTTATTATTACCAGAATACCCGTATTAAAGGTTCTTCTCTACGTAACGCCTTGAATTTTTATGGAATGGCTATTAATAAGTTTTTCGGAAACTCTTTGATCAAGCGTCTGGAAGGCACTGAATTCCATTCGATGGAAGAGGTTTGGGAACAATTGCTCCCCACGGAATCCAAGGGTTCTGGCGAGTGGCTGGATCTGGCGGGTCTGATCCTTCCGAAAGAGCCGCTGGATGCCTTATTGTTGGATATCGAGCAAGGGGAAGTCTCCTCGCTGGAAGAGGTGGAATGTTTCTTCCGCTTGGTACATGGCCGCTATTACTCATTGGAATGGACTTGGGCGTATGAGATGATCGAACGTTATTACGGGGTGGATCTTCGCTCGATCCCGGCGGCCGAGATCATCAAGCTCGTACGTCGTTGGCAAGAATCCGTGATTCGTTTGGATGAGTTATTGTATGAGGATGCCCGCAAGGAGTTCTCCTTAACCTCTATGACCGGTTTTGGTGTGGATGGCTCCAACGAGGAAAAACAACAAGACTTCGAGGGAGTCCGGGGAGATTTCGAGAATAATCCGTTTGTTACCGCCGTGCGAGAGCATATCGTAAATAAACGGGCGCTGGGAGATGAATTGATTGAACGATTAAATCCTTTAGTATAAAGCTTATGAAGCCATTATTTCAAGAACTGCCTTTTCCGATAGATAGCCACATCCCATGATGACAATCGGGGGTGGAAGAGGTTTACTCGGTCGCTATGGATGTCGGCAAGGAAGAACATCGTGCTTTTGGGAGAAAAGGTGGATGAAGATAAAATAATATAATTATGGATAGAAGAGTATTTATTAGGCAAACAGCGATCGCGGCGTTAGGCAGTTTAGCCGCATTCGATTCATCGGAAGCTTCGGCTAAAAGTGAGATGACTTTTACGGAGAAAAGTAAAATATCGCCCCGGGCAATTACCATGTGGGATTTTTCTTGGTTGGAAAGACGTTGGCCCGGAGCTGGTTATGAAGACTGGGACCAAGTATTGGATGAACTCTCGGAACGGGGGTATAATGCGATACGTATTGACGCTTATCCTCATCTGATTGCGGAGAATCCAACAAAAAAATGGTTGCTTAAAGAAGTCTGGAATCAACAAGATTGGGGGAGTCCGGATATGAATGAGGTACAAGTTCAACCGAATCTGAATCTGTTTTTGTCGAAGTGTAAGGAACGAGACATTAAGGTCGGGCTTTCTTCTTGGTATCGTCTTGACGTAGATGAGGTTTGCTTGAATTTGGATACGCCGGAGAAATTGGCGGATTGTTGGTTGGCAACCCTTCGTTCGATCGAAGATGCGGGATTATTAGATACGATCCTTTATGTGGATCTTTGCAATGAATGGCCCGGTGATTCGTGGGCTCCTTTTTTCGCTAAAACATATCCGAATGTCGGTTGGGGAAATTGGTATAAGGAGGAGTCCTTGCGGTGGATGAAGACCTCTTTGGCGAAAATGCGGGAAACATACCCGGATATGCCATTCTTATATTCTTTTGATCATGGGGATGTCAATAAGTATGAAAAGGTAGATTGCTCTTTTCTTGATTTGTATGAGCATCATATTTGGATGGCGCAACAGAACGGTGGCGAATTTTATAAACTGGTAGGATATGGCTATGATCGTTTTTCACCGGATGATTATAAGAACGTCGTGAAAAACGCAGAACGGGTTTATCGGGAAAGACCTGAATACTGGCAGAAGTTGTTGACTGATAAAATCGAGCTTATGGCTTCTGTTGCCCGGAAGAATTGTCGTCCTCTTGTTACGACGGAGTGTTGGGGACTGGTGGATTATAAGGATTGGCCTTTATTGAAATGGGACTGGGTGAAAGATCTCTGCGAGTTGGGGGCTGTTACGGCCGCTCGTACGGGTATGTGGGTCGGCATAGCGACCAGTAATTTTTGCGGGCCTCAGTTTGTGGGAATGTGGCGGGATGTGGAATGGCATAAACGCCTGACTTCTATCATCCGTTCTTCTCCGATTGATGAGTCTCTCATGAAGAATAATGAGGTTGCGGCCAAATTATTGAAACGGCTTTAATACGGTTCGTATGGGACGATCAAGATATAAGAGTTTATTTATTCTTTGCCTAGGAATAATATTGTCCGCTTGTGGTAGTAAGAAAGATAAACGGCAAGTGGTAAGCTTAAATGGGCTCTGGGAAATAGAGAAAACCATGGGCGAGCTTCCTGTCGGATTTAGCGCGAAAGTACAAGCGCCCGGATTTTGATAGGAGCGAGCTTAAGATCTTCAAGGCTAAAAATCACACCAAGGATGTTTATGCTCTAGGCTTGTTTCGGGGATGGTGCTCCAATATCTCTTTACGAAGGAGCTCGCGGTCGATGTGGGTATAAATCTCGGTGGTGGTGATTTTCTCGTGTCCCAGCATCTCTTGGATAGCCCGTAAGTTGGCTCCTCCTTCCAGTAAATGGGTGGCGAAAGAATGACGGAAGGTGTGGGGGCTTACGTTTTTATGGATGCCGGCGGCCTCCGTCTGCTGCTTGATGATATGGAAAACCATGATACGGGAAAGGGCCGTTCCTCGCCGGCTCAGAAATAGAATGTCCTCGGACCCTTTTTTTACCGCGATTGAATTCCGGTCGTACAGATAGTTCTTGATTTCCCGTAAGGCGACCTCGGAGATAGGGACGAGCCGTTGTTTACTCCCTTTCCCCTCTACCCGGATGAAACCCTCCTTGGGATATACGTCCGAATAACGCAGGCTGGTAAGCTCCGATACACGCAGCCCGCAACTATATAGGACTTCCAGCATCGCACGGTTCCGCTGCCCCTCGGGAAGCGTAAGGTCTATCGTGTCGAGAATGCTGTTTATCTCGTTGACGGTTAGTATCTCCGGTAGCCTCAATCCGATTTTGGGAGACTCTAACAATTCAGTCGGGTCATTTGTTATATAATCGTCGAGCATTAAGAAACGATAGAACGATTTGATCCCCGAGATGATACGTGCTTGAGACCGGGGATGGATGCCGATGTCGTGTAATTGGGCGACGAACTGTTGCAAGTCGTCGTAGGTAATCTCCTTGACGTCCTTTTTCTCGTCCTCGGCGAAACGCAGCAATTTGTCGAGATCTGTCAGATAGGCGTCGATAGAGTTGGCCGAGAGCGATTTTTCTAGCCGTAAATAGGTCTTATATCGGTTTATTATATCTTTCCCTTGTCGCATTGTCGGTATGTCGTTATGAATGTGTCAAATAAAATCCTTACCTTTGCCGGATAATTCCGGCCCCAACGGGCGGTACAAAGGTAATAAACTTACAGTAAGAATGAAGAAGATTCAGATCATCAATGGCCCTAATTTGAATCTGTTGGGCAAGCGAGAGCCGACAGTATATGGAAATGCCTCTTTCGAGGGCTATTTGAGCGAGTTGCGCGCCCGCTTCCCTCAGTGTGAGATCTCTTATTATCAAAGCAACGTGGAAGGAGAGATGATCAACAAGATCCATGAGGTGGGTTTTGAGTATGACGGTATCGTGCTGAATGCCGGCGCTTATACACATACTTCCATCGCGTTGCACGACGCTATCAAGGCGGTCACTACGCCGGTCGTGGAGGTGCATATCTCGAACGTGCATGCCCGCGAGTCGTTTCGCCATGTGTCGATGATATCGGCGGCATGCCGGGGAGTGATTCTTGGGTTTGGGCTGGATTCGTATCGGTTGGCGATCGAGTCGTTCATGCGATAAAAGGGTTAGAAGGTTATCAAATAGAATTAATAATTAGGTTATAATAATTTAAGGTATATGTTAAAGCATACGAAGATTGTTGCTACAGTTTCCGACCAGCGCTGCGATGTCGCGTTCGTTGAGGCGTTGTATAAGGCGGGAATGAATGTGGTGCGCCTGAATACGGCTCACATGATGGAAGAGGGGTTGACCCGTGTGGTAAATAATGTCCGTGCCGTATCCGACCGTATCGGTATCTTGATGGATACGAAAGGGCCGGAAGTACGTACCACGACCGCGGTAGATAAAGAGCCGATCCCTTTCAAGACTGGAGAGATCGTGAAAGTAATCGGTAATCCCGATCAGGAAACTTCGCATGATTGTATTTGTGTGTCATATAGGAATTTCGTGAACGATCTGGCGGTAGGTAGTGATATCCTTATCGATGATGGAGACCTGGAACTGAAGGTTACCGGGAAAACCGGCGATTACTTGCTTTGCGAGGTCCAGAACGATGCTACGCTGGGTAACCGCAAGAGCGTAAATGTGCCGGGCGTACGTATCAATTTGCCTTCGTTGACAGAGAAAGACCGTAATAATATCCTTTGGGCGATCGAGCATGACTTGGATTTTATCGCTCATTCATTTGTCCGTAGCAAACAAGACGTGTTAGATATCCAACGTATCCTGGACGAGCATGGCAGTCCTATCAAGATTATCGCTAAGATCGAGAACCAAGAAGGTGTGGATAATATCGACGATATCCTGGAGGTGGCGTATGGTGTCATGATCGCCCGTGGCGACCTGGGTATCGAGGTGCCGGCCGAGAAGATCCCCGGTATCCAGCGTATGTTGATCCGTAAGTGCGTGGAGGTGAAGAAGCCGGTTATCGTGGCTACACAAATGCTTCACTCCATGATAAACAATCCCCGTCCTACTCGTGCCGAGGTCACGGATATCGCCAACGCTATTTATTATCGTACGGATGCCTTGATGCTGAGCGGCGAGACGGCCTACGGGAAATATCCGGTCGAGGCGGTGCAGACTATGACGAAAGTGGCTCGTGAGGCCGAGAAGACCAAGCTTTCCGCGAATGATATCCGCGTGCCTATCGAGGGGAATGACTTAGACGTGACTTCTTTCTTGGCGAAACAAGCCGTTAAATCTTCCTCGAAATTGCATGTGAAAGCGATTATCACGGATAGTTACACAGGCCGCACGGCTCGTTATTTGGCCGCTTTCCGCGGAACCTCTACCGTGTTCGCTATTTGCTATAATCCACGTGTGATGCGTATGCTGGGGCTTTCTTATGGCGTATGGGCGGTTCATCAGCCGTACAACGACAGCCGTAGAGGGTATTTCTATGATGCCTTGAACCAGTTGATCCATAGCGGGCGTATCACTCGCGACGATATGGTGGCGTATTTGAGCGGTAGCTTTGGCGAAGGAGGTGGTACCAGTTTCTTGGAGATTAATAACGTGGGAAAGGTGCTGGATGCCGGCACGCGCTACCAGTTGCCTACTTTTAAAGAGTAAAAAAGCATGTTTACGGGAGAGATTGACGCATATATTCTTTCTCATATAGACGAGGAGGGGGATTTGCTGTCGGCGTTGAATCGCGATGCCAACGTAAACCTTCTCCGTCCGCGTATGTTATCCGGGCATTTGCAGGGTAGGATATTGAAGATGTTTTGCCGGATGATTCGTCCGAGAAGGGTCTTGGAGATCGGTACCTATACCTCTTATGCCACTTTATGCATGGCGGAAGGCATGGACGAGGGGGCGCTGGTCCATACGATCGAGATCAATGACGAGATGGAGGATTTTATCATGAAATATCTTTCCCGATCGCCGCATAAGGACAAGATAAGGGTTCATTTCGGGGATGCCATGGAGATTATCCCCCGTTTGGATGAGACGTTCGATATGGTCTTTATCGATGCCGACAAGCGGCTGTATTCCGAGTATTACGATTTGGTGTTCCCGCTGGTTCGTCCGGGCGGCTTGATTCTCGCTGATAATACGCTCTGGGACGGCAAAGTGGTGGAGGAAGTACATCCCTCCGATAAACAAACGAAGGGGATACTGGTTTTTAATGAAAAGATCAAGCAAGACGATCGGGTGGAGAAGGTGATCCTCCCTTTACGCGACGGCCTGACGATGATCTGGAAAAAGTAAATAATAAAGCGTATGGAAAGTACTAGATTACAAAAGATCGAACGCCTTCTTCAGAAGGAGTTGAGTGATATATTTCAGAAGCAGACGCAAGGGATGCATGGCGTGCTGATCTCTGTCAGCGTGGTTCGTGTGAGCCCGGATTTAAGTGTGGCGAAAGCTTATTTAAGCATTTTCCCGTCGGAGAAGTCGAAGGAACTGTTGGAGGCTATACGGAGCAACACGAAGGCGATCCGTTTCGATTTGGGGCAACGTATCCGTTTGCAGGTACGGAAGATCCCTGAGTTAAGCTTCTTTATCGATGATTCATTGGATTATATAGAGAATATCGACAATCTTTTGCATAAGTAATCGAGAGCTACCTTGAATCTTCCGTTCTATATAGCCCGGCGATATCTCTTTTCGAAGAAATCTCATAATGCCATAAATATCATATCGATGGTATCGGTGTGTGGGGTTGTTGTCGCCACGATCGCCTTGGTATGCGCCTTGTCGGTCTATAATGGTTTCAATGACTTGGTTTCTTCCCTTTTCAGCAATTTTGACCCGGAGCTGAAGATCACGCCCCGGAAAGGGAAGGTTTTCGATCCGACCTCGGAAGAGATGCGTAAGGTGCGGGAATTGCCCGGTATCGTTTGTTTTAGCGAGGTGTTGCAAGACAATGCCTTGGTTCGTTATCGAGATCGCCAAGGTGTAGCTACCTTGAAAGGGGTGGATAGCCAGTATGAGAAACTGGCTCAGATCGATAGTATCTTGATCGATGGTAAATTCCTTTTGAGCGATGAGGTCGCGAATTATGCGAATCTAGGGATCGGGTTGGCTTTCTCGCTAGGAATAAATGCCGGCTTTGTCTCTCCGTTGGAGATTTATGCCCCGAAGCGGGAGGAGAAAGTGAATATGGCGAATCCTGCCTCTTCCTTCAATTTGGAATATGCTTATATGGGCGCTGTCTTCCGTACGAACCAGCAGGTTTACGATGATTCGTATATGATCGTTCCCTTATCGTTGGCCCGTTCCTTGTTTAATTATGATAAAGAGGTGACGGCGGTGGAATTGAAGGTGGAAAGGGGCAAAGATATCGTTTCGGTAAAGAAAGAGATCCAGCGTACCTTGGGCGATCGGTATCTTGTGCAAGACCGCTTCGAGCAACAAGAGGCTTCTTTCAAGATGATGCAAGTCGAGAAGTGGATGACTTTCCTGATCTTGACCTTCATATTGGCGATCGCTTTATTTAATGTGGTAGGTTCTCTCTCTATGTTGATGATCGAGAAACAAGGAGATGTAAGCACGTTGCGTAATATGGGAGCCAATGATAGCCTGATCCGTCGTATTTTCTTATTTGAGGGTTGGATGATCTCTGCTTTCGGCGCTTTGATCGGAGTCTTGATCGGGGTTGCGCTTTGCTTGCTGCAACAAGAGCTGGGCTTTATAAAGTTGGGGGAAGCTGCCGGGGCGTTTATTATAGAGGCTTATCCGGTGCGTGTGGTTCCTGTTGACATAATAACCGTCTTTGTAACAGTACTGGCGATCGGCTTTTTAGCTGCGTGGTATCCTGTACGCTACCTCGCTAAGAAATTAAAAATAGAGAATTGAGAGTTACCCGACAAGTGGTATTCATTCTCAATTCTCTATTTTTTAATGATTAGTTAATTGTATTCTTTTCCGTATTTGATCTTGGCGTCGGCTACGAATTGTTTGATTCGTTGTTCATCATCTTTTTTACAAATCAATAATACGTTTCCGGATTCAGCCACGATACAATCCTTTAACCCTTGGATAACGGCTAGACGTTTCGGATTATTCAACGCGATCACGTTGCCGGAACATTCGTATAGCATCGCTTCGTTATTTTTCAGGATCGCGTTCTCGTTCTCGTCTTTATTCGCGAGGTCGAACAAAGATCCCCAGCTACCGAGGTCGGCCCAACCGAAATCTACGCATAGCATATACACGTTGTTCGCTTTCTCCATGATACCGTAATCGATAGATATATTAAGGCAATAAGGGAAGTTCTCTTGGATAAACGTTTTTTCTTCCGGGGTATTGAATTTATCCTTGCCCAGATCGAAGCGGCTGCTGATATCCGGGAGATATTTGGAGAACGCCTCTAGGATCGTGTTTACGTTCCATACGAACAAACCGGAGTTCCAGAAGAATTCTCCGCTTTCCATGAATATCTTTGCCAACTCGAGATTGGGCTTTTCTGTAAAGGTCTTCACCTTTGTGAAATCATCTACTACCGTATCGCTGCTTTGGATATATCCGTATCCTGTCTCCGGGCGGCTGGGCTTGATTCCCAAGGTTACCAACGCACGGTTCCTTTTCACGAAGTCGAGTGCCTTTTGCACATCCCTCAAGAAAATATCCTCTTTTAGGATCAAATGGTCGGAAGGAGCTACGACAATGTTAGCGTCTGGATTACAGGCCTTGATATGATAAGCCGCATAAGCGATACAAGGTGCTGTATTACGGCGGGCCGGCTCCAACAAGATTTGATCTTCCGCTAGTTCCGGCAACTGTTCTTTGATTAAGTCCGCATAAGATTCGTTGGTGACGATATATATATTTTCAGTAGGGATGATTTTTGCGAAGCGATCAAATGTCATTTGTAGTAAAGACCGTCCGCTCCCAAAAAAATCGAGAAATTGCTTTGGGTAACTTTCTCTACTGAAAGGCCAGAAACGGCTACCGATTCCACCTCCCATGATGACGCAATAATTATCTTTCATGATATTGGCTATTATTATGATTATACGTTTACAAATGTAACGAAATAATCTTTTTATGCGAAACAATCCTACGCATATTCCCTTTTGCGGAAAAATATTTGATTTTTTTTGCCCAAACGTTTGCTTGTTTAAAAAAAAGCTGTACCTTTGCAACGCATTTGAGAAATAAACCTACTGCTAAAGTCAAGAGGTTAATCAAAAATGCCCAGATGGCGGAATTGGTAGACGCGCTGGTCTCAAACACCAGTGGATTCACTTCCATGCCGGTTCGATCCCGGCTCTGGGTACGAATAAACCCTGATAATCGCTTGATTATCAGGGTTTTCTACTTTCATAGGGCGTACTAAATGTGTACTGAATGACGAATACAAAGAAAAGGTGTACTTTTATAGTTTTTCTCCCTGCGTCTTTATGATTTCTTAACTATTACCTTATCTTTTCTTCCTTATTATTGCCGATGTTTTCGGGAAAAGTGAGATTCTTACCTTATATTTGTAGTAAGAACGTTTAAAGGCACACGATTATGGAAAATCATATAGAAACCAATTTCAGAGAAATACAGAAGATATTAGATAGTTGTATAGCGCATGACTATAAAACTAAAGTAGATGCACTATTTTTAAAACGTGAATATTTGACGCAAGCCCAGCTAAAGGATTATTTGCGGCAAGAAATTTTCCGTGTGACTGAAAATATTGTAGCCATCCAACAAAAATACCGTGTCGTGCGTAACATTGTATTGGACATGGATATTCCCGATTTTTTGTGGGAAAGTGGTTATTTTGAGGACTTGAATTCTGATGAAAGAAAAAAGTATATCGGTTTCCGCTGCTCTGATTTTGATATGGATGCATATTTGCATGAACCGTCCTGTTATGATGGGCGGCTTCCTTATTTGTCCATTATCGTTAATCTTGTCGTGCTTTCCAAATATTTGCGCTATCTGCAAGAACAGGAAAGCAATTACCATACAGATGCGGTTGCCATCCAAGAGCAAGCCTTGCCAAAAGAGAAAGAGGAAAGTGCAGATACTAATCCAACCAAGATTGTGGGCAAAAGCAATCCTTTCAAGTCCACGTTGAAAGCTAATGAAATCAAACTTCTGACCGACTGTGTGAATGAAGCGAATATGTTTACTACTACCGTCAGTGCCAAAATACTTACCGATTTTTTCAACTGCAAACTGAATGGGGTATTGAAAGTTAATAATACCCGTCTGTTAGCCTATCTTATGATGCAACTTAGCTGTTATAATTACATCGTTTATGAATGGCAGTCTGTCATAGCAAACAATAAGCTGATATTGAAGAAGATAAAAGGTGAACCGCTTACACGTACTGACCTGTCGAGTGCGACAGACCAAGCGAAAAACATCTATCCGAAAGGATATGAAATCATAGACAAATACATCAAACAACTGCAAAAAGGTTGAGCATAGATTGAACGCTCAAACAAAGGTCAATTAGACTTCATTTTCAAGCTCTTAACTTTGCCCCCGTTAACAAAAAAACGAGGGTGCGCACCTTCATATTGTTTCACCTAAATTCCTAAACAATATGGAAAAAAATTTAGAGTTAAGAGTTTCCGAACTCGAAAAGATGTTGTTCCTTTCAAAGAACGTGCTTAGCTTCGATGAAGCGAGCAAGTTCTTGAACCTTTCTAAAAGTTACCTGTACAAGCTGACTTCGGGTAACTTGATACCCCATTACAAGCCGCAGGGCAAAATGCTTTATTTTGAGAAAGCGGAGTTGGAAGCATGGTTACGTCAGAACCCGGTCAAGACGCAGGTGCAGATAGAGCAGGAAGCGCAGAAGTATATCCTTAACCGTCCTCTAAAGAAATAACGGCTATGGAAAATAGAAAAGCGACAGAAGCCGGACAGGACGTCACCATGCAGAAAGAGGATTTCGCAGCCCTTTGGAAAACCATTCATCTAAAGGTAACGGACACTTACGAGGTGCCGCCCGAAATACTCTGGGTGAACGGCTCTACCATTGGCACGCTGGGTAATTTCAGCGCATCCACGGGTAAAGCCAAGAGCAAAAAGACATTCAACATTTCCGCTATCGTTGCGGCAGCGTTGAAGAATGACGAGGTACTGAAGTATTCGGCATACCTGCCACCGAACAAACGGAAAATCCTCTATGTAGATACCGAACAAAGCAAATACCATTGCCACAAGGTCATGGAGCGTATTTTGCGACTTGCCGGACTGCCTACCGACAAGGACAGGGACGATTTTGTTTTCATTGTGTTAAGGGAGCAGACTCCCGACAAGCGGAAACAGATTATCGGCTATATGCTTGAAAATATGCCCGATGTGGGGTTGCTCATCATTGACGGAATCCGTGACTTGATGTACGACATCAACAGCCCCAGCGAATCAACCGACCTAATCAACCTCTTGATGCGCTGGTCAAGTGGATATAATCTGCATATCCATACCGTACTGCATTTGAACAAGGGGGATGACAACACAAGGGGGCATATCGGTACGGAACTGAACAACAAGGCTGAAACCGTCCTGCAAATCACGAAAAGCCAGCAGGACGGCAACATAAGCGAGGTAAAGGCGATGCACATACGTGACCGGGAGTTTGACCCGTTCGCATTCCGTATCAATGACAACGCTTTGCCCGAAATCGTGGACGGTTATGTATTCCAACAACCTAAGCAGGACAGGAACTTTCCGCTTACGGAACTGACTGAACAGCAACACCGGGAAGCGTTGGAGAACGGTTTCGGCAAGCAGGTGGTACAAGGCTATTCCAATGTCATAGCGGCATTGAAACAGGGTTATGCGAGTATCGGTTACGAGCGTGGACGCAATGTCCTTGTGTCACTTAACAAGTTCCTTGTGAACAAGCGTATGATTGTGAAAGAGGGCAAGGGCTACCGCTATAATCCCGATTTCCATTATTAAAAGTCAGTTTGGTTTAGTCCGGGTGTATATATAAGAGGAACGGACTTACTATTTCCCTGTATCGGAACAGGCAGGTTTAGTATGGTACGGGTATATATATAACGGACTAAACAGGACTGGCGCACTTTTCAACTATTTTTTAATCCCAAAAAAAGAAAATGTTATGAACATCGAAGATGTGAAACAAATACCCATCGCAGACTATCTGCACAGTTTAGGCTACTCTCCTGTCAAGCAGCAGGGCAACGGCTTATGGTACAAATCACCGTTAAGGGAGGAACACGAACCGTCTTTCAAGGTGAACACTGACCGCAACCTTTGGTATGACTTTGGTGCAGGCAAGGGCGGTAACATCATCGCATTGGCAAAGGAACTCTATTGCTCCGACAGCCTGCCATACCTTTTAAACCGGATAGCGGAACAGACACCGCACGTCCGCCCGGTCAGTTTTTCTTTTCCCCAGCGTAGGACAGAACCGAGTTTCCAACATTTGGAAGTCCGTAACCTTACCCATCCCGCATTGCTCCGTTACTTGGAGGGACGGGGTATCAATATCGAACTGGCAAAAAGAGAATGTAAGGAACTCCACTTTACCAATAACGGCAGACCGTTCTTTGCTATCGGTTTCCCGAACATAGCAGGAGGTTACGAGGTTCGCAATTCCTTTTTCAAAGGCTGCATCGCCCCGAAAGACATCACCCATATACGGCAGCAGGGAGAGCCGAGAGAGAAGTGTTTGGTATTCGAGGGTTTTATGGACTATCTTTCTTTCCTCACGCTCCGGATGAAGAACTGCCCGACCATGCCCGACCTTGACAGGCAGGATTATGTTATACTCAACTCTACTGTCAATGTGCCGAAAGCTATTGACGTGCTGTACCCGTATGAACGCATCCACTGTATGCTTGACAATGACAAGGCAGGATATGAAGCGACACGGGCTATCGAATTGGAATACTCCTACCGTGTGCGTGACTTCTCGGGCAATTACAGGGGGTATTCGGACTTGAACGATTACCTGTGCGGCAGGAAGCAGGAACAGAAGAACAGCACCAGCCAAGCGCAGGAGATAAAGCAGGAAACCGGACAACGTGCCGCCCCAAGACAGAAAAGGGGCAGGGGTATTTAGTCCGGCAGGATTACCAGCGGCAGGCGGTTTGATTTGGAGAGCAAGGTTATGTTTCGGTAAACCGAAACTACCTTGCTTTGCTTGACAGCAAAGAAAATTTCTCCCGTTGGTCGCAATTTTTAAGACACCATTTAAACGTAAAAACCTATGACGAATATAAAGGATAAGCCGGGAGGACGTCCGGCAAAGAAACGGATAGAGAAGCAGCAACGGGTAGTCAGCACGAAGCTGACCGAGTTGCAGTATTACGCCATCAGGAAGCGAGCCGGGGAAGCCGGGTTGCGTGTCAGTGAGTATGTCCGGCAGGCGGTTGTTTCGGCGGAGGTCATACCCCGGCTGAACAGGCAGGATGTGGACACCATCCGCAAACTGGCAGGGGAAGCCAACAACATCAACCAGTTGGCGCATCGGGCAAATGCCGGAGGTTTCACACTGGTGGCGGTGGAACTGGTGAAACTCAAAAACAGGATTGTCGAAATTATAAACCAGTTGTCGGATGATTGGAAAAATAAAAAAGGGAAGCGGGTTTAAGGGCTGCGTGAACTATGTGCTGGGCAAGGAACAGGCGGCTTTGCTCCATGCGGAAGGGGTACTGACAGAAAGCCGGGGAGATATAATCCGCAGCTTCTGTATGCAGACCGGGATGAACCCTGACTTGAAAAAGCCAGTCGGACATATTGCGCTAAGTTATTCGGCAGTGGATGCGCCCAAATTGACAGACGAGAAGATGATACAGCTTGCGCAGGAATATATGCGTGAGATGAAAATCACCGATACGCAGTATATCATCGTGCGCCATCAAGACCGGGAGCATCCGCACGTGCATATCGTGTTCAACCGTATAGACAACAATGGCAAGACCATTTCGGACAAAAACGATATGTACCGCAACGAGCAGGTATGCAAGAAGCTGAAAGCCAAACACGGGCTTTATTTCGCTGGTGGGAAAGAACAGGTAAAGCAGCACCGCTTGAAAGAGCCGGACAAATCGAAATACGAGATTTACCACGCTGTAAAGAATGAAATCGGAAAATCCCGAAACTGGCAGCAGTTACAGGGGCGGTTAGCGGAAAAGGGTATTACTATCCGGTTCAAGTACAAAGGGCAGACAAACGAAGTGCAGGGCATATCCTTTTCCAAAGGTGAATACACGTTCAAGGGTTCGGAGATAGACCGCAGTTTCAGTTTCTCCAAACTGGATAAATGTTTCGGGGATGCAGGACTGAATACTGCCGGAAACTACCGACAGACAGTTTCCGTACCTGTTCAGGAGCCAGCGCAGACACCGGGCAAAGCCGACAATCCGTTACTGGCAGGCTTGGGCGGTCTGTTCTCCGCTTCATCCTCTCCGGCTGATGAAATGCCCGATGATTCCTTTTTGAGAAAGAAGAAGAAAAAAAAGAAAAAACAACTAAAGTTATAAGCGTATGGAGGAAAATTTGATTTTAGAGGGGCTTCTCTCAATGGTTACAGAACTGAAAGAGAAGCAGGAAGCACAGGTAACGCCAGCCAGTCGGGAGGAAACTCTTGAAAGGCTGAACGCAATCGAACAGGCATTGTCGGAACTGCACAGCAACCCGGCTGCTCCCGAAAAGGATTTGCAGGCTATCCGAAGCCAGCTTGACGAGATAAGGAACAGGATGCAGGGTCAGCAGAAACATATCGAGGACACCAAGAAAATAGTATTGGAAACCTATCGTTGTTTCAAGGTTATGATTGACGCTTTGGGCTCTTGCAAAACGGATAAAGAGGAAGCTGCGCCCTTACCGCTCTATCAACGGATTTACAACAAAGTCGCTTCTTGGATTCGTCCGGGATTGTTCCTTTTTTCGGCAGTGCTGGTTATCTGTTCCGTTTCCATATTCTTGAATGTCCGTTTGGCTGAACGTATGCAGCAGTTGCAGGACAACGATATGAAATACCGCTATTTGCTGATGCAAGGACAGGCAGACGGGGAAACTTTTGATATGCTGGAAAACAAGTTCAGGTGGCAACGGGATAACGGTTTTATCCGAAGTCTGACCGATTCAGTGATAGATTTTGAATACCGCAGCCAAAAGCAGGCGGAAGCACTGGAACGTGCAAGGCTACTCAATGAACAAGCTGAACAGTTGAGAAAGGAAGTTGATAAGCTAAGTAAACCATAAGCGTACAAAACCGGAGCGATGAATAACATTCATTGCTTCGGCTGGTTATATTTAGTCTAACTTAGAAAAATATTTAGGGCGAAAAGAAAAAAATCATTTATTACGAATTTAAATCCAAAAATTCTTATTTTTGCATAGACTTTGAGTTTTTGAAGTCTATAAATGTTATATATTAAAGCGTTAGCTTTTATTCTTGCTTCTGAAATTTGGCGATTTTAAGTACTGCAATGAATTTAAGTGAACGCCTGCGCTATAGCGTGGGCTTTCCTTATTTGCAGTACAGGCTCGCCAAAGCCTCAGAAGCGTAGGGAATGTTCCACGCTTTATTATTTTTGAGGTATATACTGATAGAAAATATGAGAATGCTTATGAAGTACGTGTTGTTTTTAATTTTTTTTGTGGTTACTCTAGTTGCAAACGCACAAGTACAAACAAATATTACAGATATGAATTCTTTATTTAATTCATATTCTAGTTTTAAAGCGCTCAATTATGGAAACTCTTTTACGTCAGTAAAGAATATGAAAGTAGCAATAAATGGTACAAAGCTAAATATTTATTATGAGATAAAACCGGGAAGTGTATTAAGGAAATGTTCTGTATCTTTTGATGTTCAGAAATGTCAATTTGAACGATATTTTTCTGATGCACGTAAATTGTCGATTTATTCGAAAACAGGAATAGATTATCTAGAAAATTCATATTGGGAAGATGGAAGAGTATATGGGACTCCTAAAAAGGAAATGTTATCATATTGGTCTTTGGAAACGGGCAATGTAACTTTAACTGATCGTTTAATCAATGGCTTTTTGGCTATTCAAGCAGCGATAAAAGAACAAAAAATAGCTCCTACACCTGTACATCCATTAGATAATGCAGAAATTACTTTAATTGCAGTAAGTTTCACTGAACCTAATTCAAATCATCAACTTGATAAAAATGAAACTGGTTGTATAAAAGTACGTATAAAGAATAATTCTACAAATGATGCGTATGGTATCAAAGTACTTTTAACAGAAATAGGTGCTAGATCTGATAATTTATATTATGATCAGGTTGTAAATGTGGATAAAATTTCATCTTATACAGAAACAGATGTAAATATTCCTATAAAAGCGTCTTCTAATATAGAAAACAAGAAGCATTCTTTTAAGGTTGAGCTGATATATAAGAATTACGTAAAAACTACAAGCTTATCTATTAATTCAGGAGGTACTAATAATGAAAAAGGGCGTAAAGTTATTCAAATGAAGAAAATGGCAGGAGAGACATATTTAATAGCTTGTAAAGTTAATGGTTTGCCCCTTAATTTTATCTTTGATACTGGGGCTTCTTCTGTTACATTATCTAAAAAGGAAGCTGCATTTATGTTAAGTAATGGATATTTATCTACTGATGATATTATTGGGCAAGCATCATTTCAAACAGCTGATGGAAATATAGCTGTGGGAACTATTGTTAAACTGAAGAAAATTGAAATTAGTGGCTTAGTCTTATATAATGTTAATGCCTCAATTATAAACAATGATAATGCACCTCTTTTATTAGGACAAAGTGCATTAAGTAAATTGGGAAAAATACAAATAGATTATAATAATTCTACATTAACAATTATCAGATAGTATGAAAAAGAGTAATAAATATTTGGCTAAAGTTTTGAAGCGGCTAAGTACTTTGGACTTTTCTAAGTATAAAAAAGGATATTTTAATCAAATAAAAATACTTAATAGAATTCCTTTTGAGGTATTTGATTTAGAACCAACTTCAACTAATTATGTTTATAGAGCTGTAATAAATAATCCAGATTCTCATTATGAGAAAATAAGTAGAATTGCATTCAATCCAAATCCTCAATATATTTCTAGGGCAAATCTTAAAGGGCAGGCTGTTGCATATTATGCTTGTGATTATGATATTGCATTAATAGAAGCTTGTCATGATAAATTAAAAGCGACAAATAAACGGACTTTTGAATTGACTGTATCTAAATGGAAAATTCAAAAAAAAATCTCAGTTCAAATTATCAATAGTAGTTCTTTGGCTCAAAGTGCAGGAACTGATTTAAGTTTGTATTATGAAAGGTGTAGATCAAAACGAAAAGCAATATTGCCTAAAAAAATGTACAGAACATGGTACTTGAAAACTAAATTTATAGCAGAGCAATTTGCTAAAGAAATTTCAAGTGATATGGATTATTATATAACAGCACGATATTCTAATCAAATACTTCATAAGACAGAAATCAAAGGTATTATTTATCCTAGTATTCGTTATTTATACAAAGGATTTAATTACGCTTTATCACCACAATTATTTGAAGATAATAGTTTACAGTTGGAAGAAGTGTCGGAATATAAAGTTGTTTTTGATGAAAGTGATATAACAAAATATCCAATCATAATAAAACAATATTCTACTTGTCGTTTTGATGGAGATAATATTCTGTGGTAATAGTGTGATGGTTAATTAATATAATATTATATAGGATGAAGACATTAAAATTAATTTTAAGTGCGATTGCTATAGGCGTTTGGACACTTGTTTTTCAAAATTTAGGGTTAATACCTAATATTCAAAAAGTTCGGGTTGTGAACGAAGTGGATGCAAATGTAGCAAATACCATAAAAGCAGATGTTTCAGGTTCTGTAAGCATAGACAATACAGTAGATGTGAATATTCATCAAATAAATGGCTATAATCAAGTAACAACAAAAATGGGAACACATTCTGTTTTTCCTTTTGGATATATGTTACCAGTAGATAGTTGGTAAATTAAAAAAGGAATATAAATTAAAGATTGTAGAATTTGGTTTGGTTTATGCTTTTGTCTATATAGCCAAAATGTACTAAACTTATTTTCAAAGATCTCCATATTTACTAGCGAAAAGAGGGATCGATTTCCTCTTTTCGCTAGTTTTGTTTTTTAACATTTTTAGTCTTTAATAGTTTGAGGAGGAAATGAATTTCTTTAACTCTTCCTCACTTGGAAGTTCTATCATGTATTTCTGTACAAAAATATTCGGGTCTAATCCGGCAGTGGCATACTTAACTAATGTATCTCCCTTTTCGGTACACAGCAAAATGCCGATAGGCGGATTATCATCCGGCTGCATCACTTCTGCTTTAAAATAGTTCAGATACATATTTAGTTGCGAAGCATATTCATGGCGAAACTTGTCTATCTTCAATTCCACAATAACATGACATTTCAAAATACGGTGATAGAACACAAGGTCGGCAAAGAAATAATCTTCATCAATCAAGATGCGTTTTTGCCGGGCTTCAAAGCAGAAGCCATGTCCCATTTCCAATAGGAAGCGTTGCAAGTTGTCAAGAATGGATTGTTCCAAATCGTTTTCCGTCACTAATGCACGTTCATTCAACCCTAAGAATTCCAAAGTAACAGGGGTATTGATAACATCTTTAGGTTGTAATAAGGTTGCTTGTTGCTGGACTAAAGCGGAGAGGGCTTCTTTGTTTTTGGATAGTCCGCTACGTTCGTAATATAAAGATGCGATTTGTCGCTCCAACTCCTTTACAGACCAGCAGCCACGAATAGTTTCCATTTCATAGAAAGCACGTTTTACCGGGTTCTCAATTCCCGATATAGTGTTTAAATGGGTGGAAGATAATCTGTTGAATAATCTATCAGCCGGAATCATCCATGTTTCGGTTTGTGGGTATTCTGTTGATAGTTTCCAAACGCCATTTTCAGATTCGGCGGTCACTAACCGCCGAATTGGTTCTGTGAATTCGGCGGTCAATGACTGCCGAATTTGAATTTGTGATGCAATATATTGTGTAACAGGTTCTTTTAGTTGTGGATAAATAAGGTACAACCGCCTAAATTCACGGAATCTACGTTCATTCAGACCTTTTGTTTTCAGTTGTTGTTCCAGCTTCTTCAACAGTTGTTCACCGTAGGCGGCACGGTCTTCTCCGTTCTGCTCAAATTCTACGATATAGCACCCCATAAGCCAGTTACGGGAAGTAAGGGCAAGGTTTACAGCGTGTGCGGCTTGTGCCTGCAACGTGTTCTGTATCGTACTGATATGTTTTACTAATGCTTCAAAGTTCATAGTTACAAAGATAAGTCTTTTGTGGTTAAAACTTTAGTTCGGGTAGGCTGTTTATTGCTTCCTCTTTCAATTTATCCACCGCACGGGTGTATTTTTCTGTATGCTTCAATCCGCTATGTCCTAAAAGACTGGCTACGGTTTTGATATTTGCCCCATTGTTCAGGATGTTCACGGCAAACGAGTGCCGGGCGCAATGCCAGCTTATATGTTTGTCTATCCCAGCTCTTTTTACCCAACGCTTTACCGACTTGCAGCAGCTTTCGTATGAGGGCAAATCGAATATCAAGCAATCTTTGTCTGCCGGAGCTTCACCAATAATAGATAGCAGACCGTCATTCAGAGGGATAACCACACCGCTACTGGCAGAATGTCCCTTTGTCTTGCTTTGCTCAAACTTCAATAACCGATTAGCGTAATCCACATTCTTATAGGTAAGGTCTTTTACATCACAGAAACGCAAACCACTGTATAAGCAGAAGATAAAAGCCCGTCTGACATTCGGGTTCTCGTTGTCATAATGGCAAGCCGCCAACTTTTGGATTTCTTCGGGAGAAAGAACATCTTTCCGAAGCATTTGGCTATCCACTTTGCAGACAACACTTTTGCATGGGTCTTTCAACATTACATCGTGGTCAATCGCATATCGAATAACTTTCTTGAAACGCTGGTAAATGCTTTTAGCACCCTCACCCACACTTCGGGATTGCAGATAGGCTACAAACTGCTCCATCATTTCTTTGGTGATAAGTTCCGGTTTGATACTAAACTCATTCATGGGGTATTGCTCTTTTAAGAAGTCCTTAAAACGGCTAAGCGCAATTTGTACCATGCGAATATCTTTCTTGGTATAACTGTTGATATAGGCTTGGAAATAATCTAAGAAATTGACCGTTCTATCTTTTTTCAACCGATAGCCCAACATGCTTTCTTTAAATTCCTGTTCACGTTCCGCACGTATCTTTGTGGCAAGCTCCAACGTTTCTTTGTTCTGCTGGCGTTCCGCTGGGGTGCGGGGCTTATCTATCAGATACAGACTAAGGTTTTCTTTTCGTCTGTTGTGCTTTACTGCAAACTTGGGCCTACCTTGCATCTTTCCATTATCATAGTACACTTGATTGCCGTTTTCATCTAATACGGGCTTTTCCTCTCTACCTAAATAATACTCTAAGTAAAGGCTAATTCTACCATCCGAGAGCTTATTTTGCTCTAACTTGGGGTTTTCTTTCGTTTTATTTTCTAACTTTGCCATTGTTTAGAGGTTTTATCCCGATTTAGGTACCATAACCGGGTGATTACGCTAAATAGTTGATTTTCTTTTGTTTTCCGATATTGCAAAGGTACAAAAGAAAATGATATTTCAAAGTGTACTAAAAGTGTACTGAATAACGGAAAATGGGCAAAATATGGCAAAAATAGAGAAAATAGGAAATATTCAAATAGTTGATAATAAGGAAGATAAATTCTTTTATTTTCCTATGATTTCTATGGCTTGTACCGGGTCTGGGTACTTAAAGGTCCTAGTAATCATATGATTATTAGGACTTTTTCTTTTCTCAAAAATTATTCCGGGTCAATGTAAAAACGGAATGACTAAAGAATTTTACAGATAATCGCTTAATTGATAGGTACATCTATTGTGGTGGCTCAGTTGACACCCGTGGCCATGTGCCATCTGTAACCATGCATAAACTGCCCATCCGATACCAATGTGTTCTTTCCATTTAGTTTTCAATTAAAATGCTTCTGCGAACTGGAATACAAATCCTGCGGTTTCCTTTCCGAATCCATAATCAATACGAATATTCACGTTATGTTTAAATTCAATTCTTAATCCTAAACCATAATTGGGCAAGATATTCTTCCATTTTAGTTTGTCGAGGGAAGGAAATACTGTTCCGCCACCAGCCCATACCACACATCCGATACGGCTGTAAATATGTTGCCTAAGTTCCAGTTGCGCGGAAATTTGATTATTATCAATGTAACGCCCTACGTAATATCCGCGCATACGGCTAGTTCCGCTTCCTAATTCCTCACGCAAAGCCCAAGGTACATCACCATTAAACTGACCATACAGGTCGAAGGCAAATACGCTGCCGTTCCATGCTTTTTGATAACAGTCGAAGATCACAGTCGTACCAAATATATCTTTGTCGTGTGTGCTTGCAAAATTCGGGTAATATACTTCTTTTACCATGAAATAAACACCACGTTTCGGATTCAGTATAAAATCACGAGTATCGTATGATACAGAAACCCCGATTCCTGTAAAAAAATAGGAATCTTTTTGTCCTTCTAAATATGTTGGGGTTATTATGTTTGAGGCTTTGGTATAATTCAGGTTAAGAGCGGCTCCTAAATGGAGGTTTTTAGTCAGTTTATATACATAATCCGATTCCCATTTTATCATCTGCCGTTTATAACCCGAAATGGGATTCTGGTTGCATGCGTCATACGATACTCCCCAAAAATCCAGATTTTTATTTTGGAATTGTAGATGATAGGATAAGCGGCTTTTGTTTCCTTTAAAGTTATTGTTTCCTCTGACAGTTATTCCATAAAAACCTTTGATAGTGGCACTACCGGATAGGGATATATCAGACGGTTGCATAATGGAATCTTTACGGTCTAGACGGTATAACCCTGTCGCGGCTCCACCGACCCCGAAACTCCCTTCACGGGTATAGCAGGGAGCTATAATATAACTCATGTCTATTTTCTTTTTGAAGGTTCTGTCAACATTTCCATTTACGAGACTATTCCAATATTTCTTGAATCTCTTATTTTCTGCTTCTTGTGAAGATAAACAAGATATACTACTCAATAGTAAAACGGTTGTAATCAAAATTTGCTTCGTCATTTTTATAAGGTTTAGTATATTATTTCCCAAAGCGGTAAGCAACTCCGATACTTATGGCATGAGGGTGCATTTTTATTCGGCTGCTGTTTGCGTCGAGCAAATTGCTTATACTTGCCTTATAGCTTGCGTTAATTTGAAAGCCTGAAATAAATTCATATCCGATTTTTACTCCGAATCCGGTGTTTGAGTCTTGTAAAGCCGGTAATCCTGTACTTCCATCTTTTTGATAAAGGTCTGCTTTCGTTTCCCCGTGCTTGAATTTTGCGTCAAAGCCGAACTCCGTATAAGGGCCTATCCCGATTTGCAAACGATTCCCTTTTGAGTAGGTGTAGTGATACATGGCATAGATAGGGATTTCTATTCCCCAATAGGAGAAATCCCCTTTTTGATTGTCCCATTCAAAATCAGAGTTCTTGTAATGGAATAACATTTCTCCTTGCACAGAGAAAGACTGTACGATACCCAAGTTCAAGAAGCCGCCGATACTAAATCCTGCTTTCATAATGCTATTTCCATTTTCCACTCCCGAATGGAAAAAGCCAGATAAATTGTTTTCCAGTATTGCACCACCAGTGAACACGATCTTTTGCTTTTCTTGCGAGAATGCTTCCCCATTAGGGATTTCCGACAGTTGCGCATAGGAAATATGAGTACAGACTGATGCGAATACAATAGCGATAATTCGTATTTTGCTCATTTACGGTAATTTTAAGATGATGCAAAAATAGATACTTAATGAACTTTGATAAAGGTCTTTTCGTTGAAGATCTTGGACGAAAGTTTTAATTTTTAATATGATATTAATGGTTTGTCCTATATTTGTGTTCAAAATTTAGAATCATGAATAAAATAGCGTTATTGAATTTACCTCTGAGCGCACGCAACAATCGGTCTGTACAATGTATCGGTGATGATTTTTTTATATTCGATGTGACAAAGAAGAAATTCTCATCCGATCCGTTTAAAATCGATATGTATGTATGCTGTATTTGTTTTTGTGGGGAAAGTAGAGGTAAAATAAACCTGTCTCCTTGTAATATGGAAGGTAATACAATGTCTATTAATATTCCCGGACAGATACTTGAGCAAGAATTCATGAGCGATGATTACCATAGCACTTGCATATTTATGTCTGATAGGTTTGTCAGTAGTTTAGGGCTTCCTCATAATTTTCAGACTTATATGGCATTGCAAGAGTGTCCTATTCTTAAACTGACATCGAGACAAATGGAGGCCATATCATCCTATTGCACAATGGTTCGTAAATTATTTGAAGTTGATCATCCCAATAAAGCTGAGATAATCAAGCATTTGACTTGTGCGTTTTTATATGGAATGGGATATTACTTTCACCAACTCGTAGAAAATAAAATATTGTCGAAAGAAGAGATTCTTATGCGAAATTTTTCTATGGAAGTTCAACGGCATTATAAGAGGGAGAGAAAAGTTCTTTTTTATGCGGACTTATTACATTTATCTGCCGGATATTTATCTACGATCATAAAGAGATACAGTGGAAAGAGCGCTGCCGAATGGATTGATAGTTATGTGATATTGGAAGCTAAGGCTTTGCTACGTTCTACAAATCTGACAATACAACAAATCAGCAATGAACTAAATTTTCCTTCGCAATCTTTTTTCGGAAAATATTTTAAGCGAGTAGCCGGAATGTCACCTAAAGAATATCGAAACGATTGATCGTTTTTTTATTGTACCATTGATGGAAATCAGTTGAACGTAATTCATATAAAATATCTGTAACTCGAGGTTTTAGAGACGAAATCTATGAGTTGATACTAAACAACCATCTAATAACTAGAGATTAGCCATGATCCGGTTCAGTATTTCATTTTTTCTGCCTTTTGAGCGTATAATCTGATATCTAAATCATTAATTCTCCTAAACCAAGCAAAAAAGAACGATCTAAAAACGTGAAAAATGAGGGCTTTTTGTAATTTTGCGGAAATTAGAAAATATATATAGTTAACAATAAGCTCAAAGTATTAAATGTCAAACTCAAAAATCTCAGCAGCCGCGTTTGCGGACACAAAACCCCATTATGACCTTCTTGATGGATTGAGAGGTGTCGCCGCCTTAATGGTTATATTTTATCATGTATTCGAAGCTTTTGCGACGAGCCCTATTGATCAGCGATTTAATCACGGGTATCTAGCCGTGGATTTTTTCTTTATCCTGTCAGGGTTCGTGATCGGTTATGCTTATGACGATCGGTGGAAAACAATGACAACAAAGGATTTTATCAAACGCCGATTGATCCGTTTGCATCCGATGGTTATACTTGGAGCCGTTTTGGGGGTTATCGCATTTTGCATACAAGGGTGTGAGAAATGGGACGGCACGCATGTCTCCATATCCATGGTGATGTTGGCTTTACTTATCAATCTATTCCTGATACCGGCTGTACCGGGTTCCGGGCCGGAGATCCGTGGAAATGGCGAGATGTTTCCTCTGAATGGTCCTAGTTGGTCTTTGTTCTTTGAGTATATCGGAAATATTATGTACGCTTTGTTCATTCGTCGGATGTCGACGAAGGCACTTACGGCACTTATCGTGTTGGCGGGAGTCGGGTTGGCTTCGTTCGCCGTATTCAATTTTTCCGGCGCAGGCCATCTGGGTGTAGGTTGGACGATGGAAGAGTACAATTTGATCGGTGGTTTTTTGCGTGTGTTATTTTCTTTCTCTGTGGGATTGTTAATGTCTCGTGTCTTTAAGCCCGTTCATGTCAAAGGTGCTTTTTGGATATGTAGTTTGGCGATCGTCGTTTTACTCTCTATGCCGTATGTCGGTAATGGTGAGGCTTTATGGATGAACGGTATTTATGATTCTGTATGTGCGATCCTTATATTCCCTATACTTGTTTATCTGGGGGCTTCCGGGAAAACGACCGATAAGCATTCTGCTCGTATCTGTAAATTTTTGGGTGATATCTCTTATCCTTTGTATATGGTACATTATCCGCTTATATACTTATATTATGGGTGGGCGAAGAAAGAGAATCTTACTTTTGCGGAAGCGTGGCCGGAAGCGTTAGCATTAGTTATCGGAAGTATCGTATTGGCTTACGTCAGCTTGAAACTTTATGACGAGCCGGTTCGCAGATATTTGACAAAGCGTTTTTTGAAAGTGCGCAAATAAGTTGCTATGACCGTATGTGCTACCCCGCACATACGGTTGTATGGAATAAATAAGTTTTTAGGATCTCTATGCTCAATAAGATGATGATTACAGAAACGCTTATGATCAATATCGTGACCCGGATACGGTAACGTTGTTCTTGTGCCTCCCGTTCTTTTAGCAGGCGTTCTATTCGTAAAAGTTCTTCGAGGGTAATCTCTGGTTCTTTGGGTTCCCCGGTGCCAATATACCTTTTCCGGGCCTCCCGGGTCCGTTCGCGAAGTCTGTCGAGAGTATTCCTGCTCTCTTTGCTCCGGCGTATCATATCGGAAACATGGCCAGCGAAGCTCATAAATGTGTTATACTATTGATTATCGTAATTATCGAGATTCTTTTAGTTTCATTCTTAGGATCGGGAACGGATTGCCTTGCTCATCTGTCTCGTCTCTTTGGAATGCCTCAAAGCCTAGGTGTTCGTAGAAATGAAGGGCTTGGGTGTTTTGCTCATTAACGTCTACATAGTGGGCTTTATAGGTATGAATAGCCAGTTCTATGAATTGCCTGCCGAGGCCTTGCCCGAAATAAGCAGGCGAGAGAAACAACATTTCGATCTTCTGATCTTGTATTCCCATAAAGCCTATATATTGATCTTTCTCTATTGCTATAATAAGTATCCGGATCTGCTTTAGTCCTTCCTGTACGAAAGGCATGAGCGCTGATATATCCTCTTCTTTCAGGAAGTCATGGCTTGCCCGGACGGATCGTTCCCATATTGTCGTGAGTGAACTTATTACTTCGTCGGTCCGCTCTCGAAGTTCAATGCCGGTAAAAGTATAAGAGATATTTTCCATAAATGATTCTCGATGAATTTTATTTATCGCGAATTAATAAATAAATTGGTGACGAAACTATTGTTTTCTGATTTATATCATTGTTTGAATGGTAGGGAATTGAGATTTTTGTATCAGAGAGTAGTAAATGAGTTGAATTAAAAGTAATGAGAGATGGGCTATAAGCATATTATTTTTGACGTAGACGGAACATTATTGGATACGGAACGTTGTGTGCTGAATTCGTTGCAAGAGACGATCCGGGTGTTACAACACAGGGAAGTAGAATTCTCAGATTTGCTTTTTGCGTTGGGGATACCGGGTGAGGTGACTTTGAAGAAACTCGGTGTAGAGGATACCACTGCCGGGAATAAAGTCTGGAATAGCCTATTTAAGAAACACTTTGGTTCGGTGAAGCTTTTTGATGGAATTGTCCCCTTGCTGGATGCGTTGAAGGAGAAAGGATATAAGCTCGGTATTATCACATCGAAGAATCCGGTTGAGTTTGCGAACGATTTCGAGCCTTTCGGGATTACTCATTATTTTGATACGATTATTTGCGTGACAGACGCTCCTCGCCCAAAGCCTTCGCCCGATCCTATGCTGGCTTATTTAGCGAAGACCGGGATCGATAAGCATGAGGCGATTTATATCGGCGACAGCCCTTACGACATGTACTGCGCCCAAAGTGCCGGGGTGGATTTTGGGTTGGCGGTTTGGGGATGCCGTGCCAAGGAACCGATAGACGCGGATTATTATTTTGATATGCCGGAAGATATAAAACGGCTCTAACTTTTATCCGCTATACGATCTAAGAGAATTGATACATGTCGGCCATCCACCAAGCCATGATGGGCCGTAACGGAGACAGGAAGTATCCAATGCCCGTTATTCTCGGTCAGCTTTCCGGTAGATATGCGGGTGGCAGAATCGCCCGTGCGAAAAGAAGTGGCATGTTTCATCTCCGTGAAAGCGATCCATGGGACCGGGGAGAAACGAACTAGGTCTTGCCGGTCTGATTCCTTGTCTTTACAAAGGCCGGTGAGAGCTTGTACACGTTTGATTTCGTTCCGTGCGTTTTGGAGGAATTGCTGCCTGTCCGGGGTGTATTCGATGAAGCCGAAACCGAAAGTCCCGTCTTCCCGTCCGATTGTTGTCCCTGCATGTATCTGGTCGAAGCACACCGGGATTTTGTCGATAATCCGGTACCGAAACTCTTCCACCTCGTTGACGGCTGTCATAATCTTATGTAAGGAATAGAGAAAGAAAGATGCGTGATCCGCTTTAGCCTCTTTGTAAATAGATGTCACGTCTATTGGGGAGGTCAATCCGAAAAAAGGGTCGTCCATGGAATTGAAAAACAGGAAATGCTCTTTTCGGTTCCAATGCTCTAGGTCGATAGGATGGTACTTCATGATTCTTTATTTGTTGGGGTTACTGTTTTGTGGAATGCGATACGTTCCGTGCCGTTTGCGATGTAAATGATACCGCACTGCTTGAAACCATGCTTTTTCAGTATGTTTTGCATGACGATATTATCCCGGTGAGTATCGATACGGAGGTTACCGCAATGAGCGAATGCCCATTCCAAGCACTCGGAGGAAATTCCTTTTTGCTTACCGTTGGAAGCCATGCGGTGGATCACGGCATAAGGTTCATCATTCAGCCATTTGCCTTCATAGATCTTTAGATAGGTAGGATCGACTCCCTCGATGTAGCAAAAAGTTCCTACTAACTCACCCAGCTCATTTTCACATGCGTAACAATGTCCGGACTTGATCTCGTTCGTTATCAATTCGGCAGATGGATAACCATTGATCCATTGGTTTCCGTTGCCATGTTCTTGCATGAATCGACGGGCCTGCTCAAAGATTTCCATCAATGCGCCTAGATCTTCTAATCGTGCGGGTCTGATATTCATATTTTATCAAATGATTTACTTCGCGAAAGTAATACATTCCCGAAGATTCAGCACATTAAGATTAAAAGATTATATTTGTAACCTAATATCATGAATCTTATAATCTATGCGACAAACAACAATCTCTAAATCACCTCGTGTGGAGGTGGTAGATGCGCTACGTGGCTTTGCTGTCTTGGCTATTTTGTTAGTACATCATGTGGAACATTTTATTTACCCGGTTTATCCGGATCCTGCTACACTTCCAGGATGGCTGAATGTATTGAATGAAGGTGTGTTTACGGTGATATTCGGCTTGTTTGCCGGGAAATCGTATTCCATTTTCGCCTTGTTATTTGGTTTTACCTTTTATATACAATATTCGAACCAGCAAGTGAAAGGAAAGGACTTCGGTTACCGTTTCCTTTGGCGAATGTTGTTGTTGACTGTTTTTGCGACCTTAAACGCAGCGTTCTATCCGGCGGGAGACGTTTTGCTGCTTTATGCGATTGTGGGTATCGTTTTGTTTATCGTACGTAAATGGAGCGATAAGGCGGTTTTAATAACGGCTGTTATCTTTTTATTGCAACCGGTGGAATGGTATCATTACATTGCCAGTTTGTTTAATCCGGATTATCAGTTGCCCAATTTAGGGGTAGGAGCTATGTACGCTGAGATGGCAGAACATACGAAACGAGGAGATTTATGGAACTTCATCTGGCAGAACGTGACGTTGGGCCAAAAGGCTAGCCTGCTTTGGGCCGTTGGAGCTGGCCGGTATGTGCAGACTTGCGGCTTGTTTATGCTGGGTATGTTGATTGGGCGTAAGAAATTATTTATACCCTCGGAAGAGAATTCTCGTTTTTGGGTAAAGACTTTGATTATCGCCGCGATTACTTTCGGTCCCTTGTACCAGTTGAAGGTCTTGTTGCTGGATACGGCAGATAGTGTTATCGTACGCCAGACGGCAGGGGTTGTTTTTGACATGTGGCAGAAATTTGCGTTCACGTTTGTATTAGTTTCTTCCTTTGTATTGCTTTACCAAAGGGAGGCTTTTAAACGTCTCACTTCCATCTTGCGTTCGTATGGAAAGATGAGTTTAACGAATTATGTGACACAATCGTTTGGTGGCGCACTGATCTATTTTCCCGTCGGTTTGAACTTGGCTCCTTACTGTGGTTATACGGTCAGCATGTTTATCGGTATCGCTTTTTTCTTCTTGCAAGTACGATTCTGCAAATGGTGGTCGGAGCGACATAAGCATGGCCCGTTAGAAGCCATCTGGCATAAATGGACTTGGATAGGCTCTAAATAGAAATTGTATAAGAAAGCCCAATCTCTGATTTACAAAGAGATTGGGCTTTCTTATTATCTATATATCTCTTTTATCTTCTGCGTCTTACGCTACGTATCGGAGCGGATTTCTCTGCTTTCGGGGCTTTTATCTTAGCGGCTTTTTCGGGAGCGGCTTCCTTGGTTGCGCCTTTATTCTTTCGGGCACTCTTTTTGGCAGATTTCTTAGCTTCCTTGCTATTGGCCGCCACTTGAGTTGTGTCCGGTTGATACCAGAGTGATTTCTCAAAGCTGGTTAACTGGCCTTCGATACGAGCCTGCTCGTTCTTTAGTGAATCCGGTGTCGGGCAATAGGCCTGCAATGGCAGGTTCATCAAGTTCTGGGTCTTGATTATGTCGCCCTCAAACATACGGCGACGGAAATAATCGTCCATCGTAAAAGTCATGGCGTTATTCATATTTGACGTCATGATGTATGAATTGCTGATATATGGACGTATATTCTCGTAAGGCAACCAGAACATGGGCATAGTTGTCTCGCCTATATCACTTGTTGAGGTTAAGATTGGGCAGATCGCCAATATTTTGACATCAAAAGAGGAGTTGTTTTGATCGAAATACCAGGCTTCTTTTACATAATAAGATTTGACATCGGCAGCCGGTATGTCGCTTTCGTTGATTACGAAAGAAGGCTCTTCGCCCGCTCTTCCCGGAACCTCCTCGTAGAGGATATAGAAACGATCCAGCAGATCCTTGAAGTTAATCAAATGAGCGTCATCAAATTCCTCGTATCCATCCAGATACTCATAGGCTTTGATTTTGTTCTCTCCTAAAAGCTGGAAGATCACGGAGAAAAGGTTCATTTGCCCGTTCATCGGGCGGGTGGGGTAATAGAGCGGAGCGTTCTGCTCTTTCATTAAATCCACCTGCCGGTAAATGATACGCATCCAGCGAGCGTTTCCGATCTCCTGCGTCAAACGTTCGTTCATATCTTGAGCCCGGACAGTTAGTTCGGGTAAGCCGGTATCTTTCTTATCATTCCTTTCTCCACGACTGGCTTGAGGAGAGCGGCGACGCGTTTGTTGTTGCTCGGTAGCTTCATTCTCTACTTCTTCTTGTGCGTGAAGAGGCATCGTTGTTAAAAAAGTGGCGGCCAAAGCGGCTATGTAATACAGATGTTTCATACTGCAAATCTTAATTTACAATTACTTCGATAGTCGGTATGGTACGTTCGATACCATCCGGACCTTTCGCTACTACGCGTGTGATGTAAAAACGTTTACCTTTGCTCAAGTTACGGATATAGTTCTTCTGGCGTTGCGAGAAGTTAGTTCCTTCTGCCACTTCGGGAATGGCGTTGCCCATAGAGTCGAAGAAAGTCAGCTCAAACCGTAATACCGTATATTTCACATTCAGCAAATCATCATCGATAGCGGCAAGGATACCGTCCGCTTCCACCAAGCTACGTTTGGCGATCATACCTCCCTTGAATTTACGGACATTCCCATTCTGGTCTTTATACTCGATATAAGGTAGAGGATCGGGGAGGGCACGTACCCGGAAAGAGGTCTTCGCCATCTCTATATTCCGTCCATCTGCCATACGAGCGTTCACGGTAATCACAGCCTCGGTACCTACTTTAGAAGGACGGGCTTCCCACGTGTCTCCTTTACGGGTAAGCGTACCGTTCGTCATGCTAGCTGTCACGTTTCCGCTAGGCACGCCCGGAACGGCGATACGCATCGGGTTGGCTATACCCGCATATAATACGTTCATTAATGTAGGGGCGACAGTCGCTGTCGGCTCGGTTACGAAATACTCGCTCTCAAAATCCCGGCGCATGATGCTACCGTCACTATTGGGCATCTCGATATAACCCTTGATAGGAAAAGTTCCGGCAGTTCCGGTATTTACCGTGAAGACGCCTTTATTTTCGTAAGGTAATTCTTTTCCGTTTACATAGATCGTAGGACGTTTCGTGGAGTCTACCGCCGATAATACGATATTAGCTTTGTACTGGCTTCCTCGCATTACGATCTGGCTTTCCGGGATAACCTGTGCCGTGATCTGGTTTACGCGATAGTCTCGAACGTCTACGCTATTCAATAAATTCGATAATACCTCGCCTTCGGCGTAGCGAATGTCACTTTGCATTTTTGTTAGCAAAGTAATGGCTGCCGCGACAGGCATATTCTCAAATAATGCCTCTTCCCAAGTTCGGGTATTGATACCTGCTTTATGAGGAGGGGTCGTACTTAGGCTCGCCTCTAATACGGCGGTTTTCATTGAGTCCTCTATAAAACCACCTATCCAGATACGGTACTTATCAATTTCCGCTCTCAGCTTTTTACCTTCCTTACTTACCGGCGATAACATCACGCGCGAAGCGGCCTCTAAATCGTCCTTATGCTCGATATTGTTGACATCAGCGTCTTTTCCATCGGCCTCCTGAGCGATACGGGTCTTTAAATCTTGTATATACGTATAGAGACTATCGGATGCCTTTTTTACCTCACGGGCTTTTAAGGCCCATTCACCCACCTTCAGGGGGTTTTCTTGGTAATAAGCTTCCATCTCGTCCGCTACGATCTTGTTCCGGCGGGAGGAGTTATCGATAGAAGTTCGCAAGCTACCTTCCACCAACTCAAAACCATCCAGCACCTCTGATGACACATTCAATGCCATCATGGCGATGAACACCAGATACATCAGGTTAATCATCCGCTGGCGGGGAGAATTGGGATTATTTGATATTCCTGCCATATTTCTTTACTTCATTGGGTTGTTTGTATACGGAGCCTGTTGTTGCTGGTAACCATACGGTTGTTGATATTGCTGTTGGTAACCGGGTTGCTGTGGCTGCTGATACATCGGTTGTTGTTGTGGCTGTGCCGGTTGTTGATAACCCATATTTACCGTCATCGCTTGTAGCAAGCGGCTGTATACTTGATTCAACTCGGCTAGCTGGCGAGTCATCTTCTCTGTTTCGTTACGGAATACGGAACTGTCTACTACCGATCCGTCATACATCTCGCGAATACGGCTCAAGCCACTGTTGATATGCTCAATAGACTCGATCTGCGAACTGATGCTTTTTAGCTGTATCTCATAAATCGTGTTCAATCCGGATACGTTACGGTTGAGTTGCTCCATCTGATGTACGTAGCCGCGAGAATTCTGACTGATACCATCGGAATTGTCCGTGATGCTCTTATAAGAGTTCAACAACGTATCGGATACATTTGTAAGGGAATTGGTCACTTGGCTGAAACGCTCCATATTCTCGGACATACTGGATAATTGTTCCAAATATTTCTGGGTCGCTTCCGTCAATTCTGCCATCTTGGAAATTTGTTCGGCTGCTCCGCTTAGTTTCTTGATACTTTCGGATAAATTCTTGGTATCATCTTCCGTCACGTCTAAGTTTCCGGCAATATTCAAAGAACCGCCTCCCTGTATACTCGCCTTGGACCCGACTGAACCGATATTTATCCCGTCCGCTATCTCGTCATCTTCCACATTGTCTGTAGAATTGATCATGGTCGAGATCGGCGTGCCGGTGAAATCCGGACGATCCATCGGGTTCTTGGATTTCAATACGGGGAAAACATCTTCCCAATGATATTCCTTGTTCGGATGCTCGAACGCCGAGATAAAGAATACGATAGACTCGGTGATCATTGCCACGAACAAGATTTGGTTAGCGTATGGCAAGTGCAATAACTTAAACAACGCACCGAGGATTACGATGGACGCACCCCAGCTATACAGGAAGTTCAATACTCGTTTCCCTCTTTCACTGGAAAGGAACATCTCCAGTCTGTTTTTATATCTTCTATATTTTCCCATCGTCGTATTATTGTCTTAGATGATTCAAAACTTTAAATATATAAATCCCGCTTATTTTTTCCCCTTGGAGCGAGAGAATCCTATTTGGGTACGTGCGCAACGGAAACCTATATAAGAACGGCTCTCATTTTGATATTCGAAGGTGCGCATGTCTGAACGGATAAATTGTGAGACATCTTTCCATGAACCACCTCGCACGACCTTCTTTTTCATGGCGTATGGGTCATTCTTGGCGGCGTTGTAACGCAAATCCGGATTCATGTCGCTCATTTGACTCGGACCGGATTCGGAGTAAGAAGTGGAAGTCCATTCCGCTACGTTTCCTGCCATATCATATAGCCCGAACTCATTCGGGGCGAAAGAACCTACCCGAGAGGTAATCAAATGGCCATCTTCCGTATAATTACCTTTACCCGGCTTGAAGTTACCCAAGAAACAACCTTTACTATCTTGAAGCTCATCGGTAGACCAAGGGAACTTATTTTCATTTTTGCCTGTCCGGGCGGCATATTCCCATTCTCCCTCGGACGGAAGACGGAACGGTTCGATCAATTGTCCGGGCGGCAAACTCAAGGATTCTTTGTATAAATTAGTACGCCATACGCAGAAAGCGGTCGCTTGTTCCCAAGAAATACCGACTACGGGATAGTCGTCATAACCCGGATGTGAGAAGTACATTCGGGTATATGGCTCGTTGTATGCGTTTTTGAAATCGTTCACCCAGCAATTCTCGTCCGGATATATATTAACGATACGGGTATTCAAGAAATCCCATTCGCTACTCAACGGCCGGGTGATCGTCTCATTGATCACACGTCCTTCATCGTCAATGTAGGCGGTATCCTTGGAAATCATGACTACCTCGTTCGGATCTACTTGAATATCCGTATTACGTACCCGGTCTGCCGGGTTTAGTTGGTTCTTACGAAGGGCTGCCGCGGTATAATCATACCACTCGTATTTATAGATCATTTGTCTGGGATCCAAACCTTTCTCTCCGGTAACAGGATTGGTGTAATAGACACTTTCTATCGCACGCTGCTCATCCTCGTTCGCCCGTTTCCAGGGAATCGGACGGCTCCAGTCTAGATGCGGAGTGACAGGTTCCCCATAGCGGTCTTCCGTGATCTTGAACAAATCGTTGCCTCCATAAGCCGGATCAGCCAAGCGTTCGCGAATGATAGAGTCTCTCACCCAATAAACGAACTGGCGATATTTGGCGTTCGTCACCTCTGTCTGATCCATCCAGAATGCGTCGAAAGAAACCCCTTTCGTCTCCGGCATGATTCCCCATAAGGAATCTTTATCGGCAGGCCCCATTTCGAATGAACCTCTTTTAATCAAGACCATCCCATATGGCGCTGGTTCATTGAACGCTACCGATCTGACACCTGTCACCTCACCGCCGGCATTCCGAAGGGACTTACCGCAGGAGGTAAACAAAGCTACCATTACAAGTACTAATAATACTTTTTTCATATACTATAATATACGTACACTTTTATGTCTATTTTTTCCTGTCTGCGTTTTGTTTAGCTTTAAGGCATACTTGACGCATAGCTCGTGGCTGCCGCTACTTGCCCGGCCTAGGGCCGTGGTCGGGAAATCAAAGGCGTAACCTGCTTGGAAACGACCTAGCTTTATACCGAACATAATGCCCACCGATTCATTCACCCGATAGGAAAAACCTCCGTTAAACATCTTGTTATATTCCAGCCTAGCGGTAATGTCCGCATGAAAACTTTGCATGTCTGTCAGCAAAAATACCGAGGGCTGTAATTCTATCAACGGATTCTTTAATTGAATATTGTATCCACCCATTAAATTAAGTGAACGACCTATATAGGTATAGGCATTCTCGTCCAATTGAAGTTCCGGTTGAGTGATATGTGTCATGCCGAACCCGGCATAAAAACGTTTATGGGTATAATAAATACCGAAGTTCATATCCAGCCCCATACCGCTGACCTGCTCTACCGGGATGGCGGCATCGGTTTCTTGATGATACTCGGAATCTACCGTTACTACCTTGGTTCCGTCGAACGACTGATTGACTAAACCGATTTGCAAACCTCCGCTTAATACCCCTCCGAATAATTTCTGCTTATAGGCGTATTGCGCCCCTACATGCGTATTCAGGAAGAGCCCGATCGCCTCGGTAAATACGACTAATCCGATACCGTGATTCGTCTTGCCTAAAGTGAGCGGCATATCTGCGGTGATGAAGAACGACTTAGGTGCCCCATGTACGCCGATCATTTCCAGACGGGCGAGTGCCAATATATTCAAGTCTTCCGTAGCTCCGGCCACCGCTGGGTTGTAATACGGTTTCGCCATGAAATATTGACTTAAGCGTGCGTCATACTGCGCCCGTACGATTCCCGTACAGGTACACAAAAGGACCATGATCGAAAGAAGATATCTTCTCATTTACATTCACTTCACGTTGTAACTACAAACGCAGCAAATCCCGATAAATTGTATTTTTTTCAAAAAAACAACGAGGCGGGGGAGCTTGATCGTCCGCCACCTCGTTCCTTGTTATTTCTTAACTATCAATTGTCAAATTATCAATTGAATTAATATTCTTCCTCGTTGAAGAAAAAGTCTTCTTTACTTGGATAATCCGGCCAGATATCTTCCATACACTCATAAATCTCGCCTTCATCTTCCATTTCCTGCAAGTTTTCAATTACTTCTAATGGCGCGCCAGAACGTTGTGCATAATCAATAAGTTCATCTTTCGTCGCAGGCCAAGGTGCGTCTTCCAATTTTGAAGCTAACTCTAATGTCCAATACATAGCTGTCAAGTTTAATAACCGCCGAAGCGATTTGGTTCTCTATTTTTCCGCGAAAATATGATTTTATTTATTATACACAAGTATAATCCCAAATAATTTCTTTACCGTTATTATTTATGCATTCTTTTCTCGCTAAAACGAAGAAATAGTCAGATAAACGGTTTATAAATATCAATACGGGCTCTTCCACAGGGCAGTTTTCGGCCAAGCGATAGATCTGTCGTTCGGCACGGCGGCAAACGGTACGGCAAACGTGGGCGAGAGCGGCCGAACGGCATCCTCCTGGAAGGATGAACGCACGCATTTTAGGCAGTTCGTTATCCATACGATCTATTTCCCGCTCGATTCGCTCGATACTCTCGGGGGTTACTTTACTCTCGATTTTTAACTCCGTAGTTGCTTGATCCGTAGCTAGGTAAGAGCCGATCGTGAATAGTTTATGTTGGATAAATGATAAGAATTCAGTATCTTTCTCGTCTTCCAAGGCTGTGATCAATAATCCGATAAAAGAGTTTAGTTCGTCTACGGTGCCATAGCTCTCGATCCGCTCGTGCGCTTTCGACACTCGTTGCCCACCTACCAGTGAAGTGGTTCCTTTATCGCCTGTTCCGGTATAAATAATACTTTTCTTCATATTTGATTCATTTGCTAAAAATAAACAATATAATCTCGTTTGTGTAATTTCTTATTGAATAAAACGATCCCTAATGAATAAAGATCTAAAGTGACCGTCACCTCCGGGCATATGCGAATCTCTTCCCAAAATTCACGCATTTCCCGGTTCGCCTTGATTCCTTCAAAAACGAATACCGTATCGTTTTGCGCATGTTTTATACATTCATTAAACAACCAGAGGTTATTCTGTTGTTCATATAAAGTATTGAAAAAAACAAAATCAAGGCTACTTATATCTTTTAAGGCCTCGGGTAGTAAATCCTTATAATTACCAATACGCAAATCAACCGGGTTACGTCCTTCTTTAGCGAATGCTTGGCGGGCGATCGTGGCGAACTCCGGTATATTTTCCAAGGCGATACATTTCAGCCCCGTGGCGTAAGAGGTTAGGTATAAGGTAGACAACCCCATGGTGGTACCTAGTTGGAGGATATTTTTAGACTTGAAATAGTTTGTCAGGCGAAATAATAAAGCGCCATGGTTCGGTTTGATAGCTTCCCGTTTCACGATCTCGCCAATTGAGCGAGTCTTTAGTTCCCCTTTGTTCTGCCAGTCCGGATAGGTGATCTTTTCTTCCCTGAATAATAACTGCTTGCGTAAAAGCTCTATATCGTAAAAACTATAGTAAGAACATTTTTCCTCGATAACCTTCGTGATAAGATTAAAAACAAAAGGTGAGTGCACTCCGAATCCTCTACGGTAGCGGATACTACGGTATAAAAGAGATCCTTTTCGTAATGTGCTAATCTTTGGTATGATCTGCATTTGCTTGTGAGATTTAGACTCGAAATACTACAAATAATCCGATCGTCTCGCATTGAGGAGACGATCGGATCATGTTCGTGAAACAAAATGTTATAACTTATGTATGACTTTCATCAACTGTTCGCCCAAACCAATCGTATAGCCTTGAGAGACAAATACGACACGGTTGAATGTATCGGCGATCAAGAATATCGGCAATGTGTTGGCATTCTGTAATTTCATCGCTGTAGCCATTTCCTTTTGGATCGCTCCGTCGATATCCAGACCGTACGTGATCGTACCCGGCAAATCACCGAACTCTTTCGGATCGAAGTTCTTATAACCCTTCTCGTCCGGGAATAGAAGAACGATGCCTCGTCCCCAATCTTCCAGTTCCTTCTTCACGGCGGCGATATCACGCATAGCGTGGTTCGTGGGTTCTTGGCGGGAACCGAGAAGCGCTACGATATAATAGCCGCGTCCGGTAGTAGCTAACAGGCTGGTCTCCTCGCCATTGTCCGCACGTTTGAATTTATTTTCGGAGTTGAAATTACCAATCACTTGTATCTCATCCTTACTCTCGCGCATCTCTAGTTTGATCGGGGTCGTCTTACCGGCCTCTACGTTGAAGAACTCGATCTCGGCCAATACGCTACCGTTTGCCATACGAGTACCGGTAACTAACATATAATTACCCTCATCTATAGATAACGGTTTCTTCAATAATCCACTCCAAGTATCTCCCAAGCCCATGTCAACATTGCCTCCTCTCTCGAAATTCAAGGTCTGTAAGGTACCGTTCGGCAGAACCTTGGCAATCGTGAAATGACTGTAATATTTCGGGTCTTGCAACGCCTTGATCGGCTGGTAAGAAGCTATTACCTTTCCTTGCTTAGCGGTAGTCTGTACGGCAGCCTCGAAATCTACGTCTACCCAGGCGTTATCCTTGAAATATTGAACTTTGCGAGCTACCGGCTCGATACGTGCCGGGATACCCAAGCTACGCGCTACAGCCACAAAGAAGATATTACGTGATCCTTTATCGGCGATACGGGATTTCCAGACACCTATCGGCATGATTGGGATACGTTGCGCATTTAAGGCATCATTAATAGATACGTTGTTCTTCACCCAATCCACCAATGCCTGCGGATTTTCTACGGCTTGTTTCGCCAGGGATGGGTCAACATTCGATGCGAAGAAACTCTTATAAGGAGTCAGGAACTCATTGGCTACACGAGGATTCATGATATACTCATTGAACCACTCGCTTTCAACGGCCGGCGTATTATTTAAATGATCTGCGAGAACCGACGCTGGCGTGTCACGTAAATCCTTTGCGGATACGGCATCCAATAACGCCATTGCCTGCGCACGTTTCTCGGCAGGAGTTTCCCGTAAGAATTTCTCGATCTCCATCCAGTTTCCCCGGCTACCGATCATGAAGTCTTCCGTCTTCATCGGGTCGATACCCAATTCTTTCGCCAAAGCCTCCGCTTTCTCTTCTGTATAGAAAGTCGCTACATATTTATTACGGATAGCGTCTTCCTCCAATAAGCGTTTGGCATTCGCCTCTTTTTGTTCAGGTGTAACCTCCGCGGGGATAGATCCATCTACCGGTGGAACGATATCCAAGGTAATCGTTTCTATATCTCCCGGTTCCTTGTTCAATGCGATCGTGATTTCTCCATCCTTGCCGAAAGAGACCTTGCTGTAGCCGAATTTGCCGTCTTTGCTGGCCCATACCAACATGTCTCCTTTTCCGGTGGATAAAGAACATTTACCATCCTCGCCCGTCTTTTTACGAGCTACGCTATTAAACTCGGCGTAGTTATAAATCTTGAACTCAACCAAAGCGTCCTTTACCGGCTTGCCATTGGCATCTGTAACCGTGATGATCGCTTTAGCCGAAGGTGCGTAATTATCGATTACGTTGATCTCGGTGTACCCATCGGTACGTTCCATGACATCTTCCGGGCCATAGTATTTACCGAACACTTTCGTATGCATCAACATACCCCGGTAAGCGGGGCCGTTGAACCAACCCAGATTCAATACAGGTTCAGGCTCGCAAGCGCCGAAGAAATACCATTTGCCGTTAACCCAAGCTTCTACCCAAGCGTGGTTATCGTCCGTATGCGCCCAGCGAGGTGTATATACCTGGCGTGCCGGAATACCCACGGAACGTAAAGCGGCTACCGTGAAGGTAGATTCCTCGCCACAACGACCGTAGGCAGTCTTTACAGATGCCAATGGAGAACTTGTGCGGCTATCGGAAGGGGTATAAATTACCTTCTCATGGCACCAGTGGTTCACTTCCAGCACGGCATCGTACAGAGAGAGCCCTTTCACCCGGTCTTTCAACTCATCGAAGAAAACCATACGGCTTTCATCCAGGTTCTCGTTGTTGATTCGTACCGGCAATACGAAATGACGGAAGATGTCTTCAGGGATGCTATCGCCCCAAGGCATCTCATTCCGGGCCTGGAAAGAGGAGCGGATGTTCTTCAAATAGAAGTCGCCACTATAATCCGTGATGTCTCCAATCGGCATATAGGCATACATAAAGGTTAACGCCTCCCTCTCTTCAGGGGTCATTTGATTGTTAAATACTGCGAAAAGGTTTCCGTTAGGTAAAGCGGCCTGTTTCGCTTGGAAATCGTTCTCAACCTCAGCCCGATAAGCGGCATCGGTAATAAAATGTTGTTGGTTGTTACAACTCGTCCATACGAGTAATGTAAGCAACAGTGCGAATAGATGTTTTTTGTTCATAAAGCGGATATGTATGTTTGCCAAAAGTAATGATTCTATGCGAGATAGAAAAATTCTCGAACAATTTGTAAGAAAGATTTGTTTTTCTATAGGAAGAATAAATTTAGTTATCCTGTGAATTTGGGACCGGATTTCTTCTTTTGGCGTGATTATAATAACAAAAAGTTTACGAACTTTGTAACAAAGTATCAAATCACTAATCATAAAACCCGTTTTGCGTATGTTTCAAAATCCAGAGCAAGTGCTATTAATAGCCTCCGTGATCCTGTTTTTAAGTATATTCGCCGGTAAAGCCGGTTATCGTTTCGGCTTACCCGCTTTGTTATTATTCCTTGGTGTGGGCATGCTGTTTGGCAGTGATGGGCTGGGCATCCAGTTCAGCGATCCGAACGCGGCTCAGTTTATCGGTATGCTGGCGTTGAGTATCATCTTGTTCTCGGGTGGTATGGATACGAAGATAGCGGAGGTTAAGCCTATCGCCTCGCAAGGTGTGGTATTGGCCACGTTAGGGGTACTGGCCACGACATTTATCACGGGTGGGTTTATCTACTGGTTATTTGGTTTGTTCGGCAGATATGTCACCTTGACTTTTCCGGAATCTTTATTGTTGGCGGCGGTAATGTCTTCTACAGACTCAGCCTCGGTTTTCTCTATCCTGCGTAGTAAAGGGGTCTATTTGAAAGAACGTTTGCGTCCTACCTTGGAGTTGGAGAGTGGTAGTAATGACCCGATGGCTTATATGCTCACCTTGCTCCTGATCGCTTACATACAAAGCGGGGGGATGAATATTTGGGAGGCCGGGTTATCCTTGGTCGTTCAATTATCGGTGGGAGCTATCGTCGGTTTCTTATTGGGGAAACTGGCTGTTTTGATTATTAATAAGATCAATATAGATAATGAGTCTTTGTATCCAATCCTTTTGTTGGCTACGGCTTTTTTCACTTTCGCCGCTACGACCTTATGTCAGGGTAATGGTTATTTAGCTGTTTATATCGCTGGTTTAGTGGTGGGTAACGCTAAGATCGTTCATAAGAAAAGTATAGGAACGTTCTTTGATGGTTTCGCTTGGTTGTGGCAGATCGTGATGTTCCTTACGTTGGGTTTGCTGGTGAATCCGCATGAGTTATTACCGGTGACAGGCGTAGGTGTGATGGTGGGGGTCTTTATGATCTTGATCGCCCGTCCGATCAGCGTATTTCTCTGTTTGATACCTTATAAGAATTTCTCATTCAAAGGTAAATTATATATATCATGGGTGGGATTACGCGGGGCGGTTCCGATTATTTTCGCTACTTACCCGATGATCGCTGGTATTGAGCATGCCGGAATGTTTTTTAATATCGTATTCTTTATCACGATCCTATCTCTGTTGATCCAAGGAACTACGGTTACTAAAGCCGCTAAATGGCTGGATATGGTGGATGAGCCGGAACGGAAGGATGAGTTTGGTATCGAGCTTCCCGAGGATATCAAAAGTGCTATGAGCGAGATTGATATTACTCCGGCAGTGTTAGCTCATGGGAATAAATTGATGCAATTGACATTACCGGATCATACCTTGGCGGTAATGGTAAAACGGGAGGGACGCTATTTCATCCCGAAAGGAAATACGGAATTAAAGGAGAATGACAAGCTGTTAATGATTTCCGATAACGATGAGGCTCTTTTGCAAGCTTATGACTCCTTAGGAGTGAAGGATTATACGATGAAGAAAAACTAATAGCGTCCGTGTTTAAAAATGAGAGTAGCCTAGACAACTAAAGAGGCTACTCTCATTTTTTTATGGATTTGTTTCTAACGTACCGGGAACTCCGTTATACGTAAGGTCGTACATCCGTAGGGGATTAACTCAATCTCCTCTTCCTCTCCCATATCATTGCCTTGCTGGGTAAAATAAGAGATGGAACCGGCTGAACCTCTATATAAAGACCAGCCATTGAGTCGTTTGCCTTTTGCCTTGATTGTGATTGGCGCGTTTTCTACATTCCATGGATAACCAGAGGTCACTTCTTTCTTTTCTACAACAAAATTTTTGTTGATTTGGTCTGGTTCCAAGGATTTATGTGTAAGCGCATAGTTCCAAGGAGAATCTGAAGTCACCTGATAATACCAGTTACCATATTGAGTCGTTTTTTCTTCCTCAAATGTCTTTTTCTCCCATTTTTCGTTCATCTTCAATGCATAAACCAATGGACCCCGCTCAATTACCGCACTGCCTCCATACCAACGACTTGCTGCTACCTGCATAGGAAGTTCCACCGTTAGTATATCGTCTTGTTTCCATTCCCGGTTAATACGTGCGATTTCCCCGGGATAAGCGTCCACAACGATATTCTCGCCGTTCAATTTGATCACAGGCTGGTTGCACCATGCCGGGATACGAATATGGAAGGGGAAGAAGGCCTTCTTTGTTTTTTTATCCTCAAAGGCGAATTTGAAATGTATGGTCTCGTCAAACGGATAAGCCGTTTCCTCTTCTATTTGTACGGTCAAGCCGTTGGCTATTTTAGCCTTGACACTTGAAGGTGCGTATACCAAAGCGGCTATTCCATTATCTGCCGTGGCGTACCAAAGGTTTTGAACCAGCTTGGGCCAGCCTTGATGCAAGTTGGAGGTACAACAAGGATAACCTGTAAGTTCTCCGAATAGGATGTCCGTGTCATCGTGTGGCGTAGAGAAATTACGCCATTCGCGGGTAACGGCTACTTGGTTGGTTTGCTGATAATATTGGCGGGCCGAGTAATCATCTGTCACCTGAGTCGGTAGTGCGTTGTAGGCTACTCGCTCCAGATAATCAGCCCACTGAACGTCTCCGGTTATTTCCAGCATTTCTTCCAATGAAAACATCATTTCTACCGCTGTACATAATTCGGAGCCGGTAGTCGGTTCACCGAAACGAAGCAACTCGTCGCCTCCCCAAAGCCCGGTCGGAAGTCCGATCGTATTATGTATACTCTTGACCGCTTTTTTAACGGCGCATATCTGTTTCGGATCTTGATTCTGCTGGTAATAAACAACCGGTTCCTTGAATCCTTGCGCCAGATTGACACAGTGCAAGCTGAGTTGGCGAGACAGATGATCTTGGTTTAAAAAGATATCAGTCCAGTTGAACGTTTGTTTGTGAATCAATTCTCCTAGATCCAATAAGAACTTATCGCCCGTGATATTATACAACCAATAAACGATCATTAGATTATCGCCTCCTCTTTGTTCTCCCCAGAAAGTCCATTTACCCAATGGGTTTTGAGGTAATTCCGCCAATTGATATTTAAAATATCGGGTAAAGAAATCGATGACCCGTGTATCGCCGGTCGCTGAGTAATATTGTTGCATTACTTTCAGCATTACCATTTTAGGCCACCAATCTTGCGAGTTGTCCCGTTGTAATCCCGGCTCATAGCTCCGGTCTGTGTCCGGTCCGAAATAACCATTGGGCTTTTGAGAGGCCAAGGTCCATTCTACCCAAGGCTTTACCTTGTCAATAAGCGCTTGGTCATTGAGTATATAGGCTAGTGGCAAGAGGCCATCTATCCAATAAGGGCCACGTTCCCATACATCACCATCGCCACCTAACCAACCATTACGGGAACCCATGACTTTCTCGTATGCTTGATCCAAATTTCCGGTCATCCCGTTTTTCATCCGTACTAATTGCTCCTGTATCCAGCCTGCGGGTTGGATAGAACCAATCGGTAATTCTATATACGGTTTTTGTAGCAGCGGATAACGGTTGTTCGGATAATTGATGGAAACAGTTGTTTTTCCGGCAGGATGGTGATCTGAAGCTATAGAAGCTGTGGTGATCATGGTAAGTGATAATACCAATATTTTAGGAAGAAGTTTCATAAGTTGATAATTTAATAGTTCATTTTATTCATTATAATCAATCCATACTTTCATTTTCCCGGCATCCCGGTTATCCCATGCGTAATAAGGGATCAAGTTGATAGGTTGTTCGTTTGTCATGGCCTTTATCGTTATGACTCCATTTAATAATTCCGGGTTAAATTGAGTATTAAACGATGTATTCGTCGCAATTTTCAGATTATCAAAATCCTGTGGGTTATCCGTCTCTTCCATACAATATACGAGAGGCCCTCTCTGTATGGCACGTTTACCTACGTTTTGCTTAACCCTTGGATCTGCGGTTACCAATTCTACTGGCATTTCCATTGATAAGGAGATTACGTCTCCATCTTTCCATTCTTTATTCAAGACAGCGTATCCTTTTTGGACTGGGGCGTTTGTTGATTGTCCGTTTACCGATAAAGTATACTGCTTACACCAACCGGGGATACGTAAACGTATCTCTTTCTTCAATGGGGAAGAAGACGTTACGGTTAATTTCACGTTCCCATCCCAAGGATAATTGGTCTCTTGCCTCAACATGACATTTGTTTTATCCGTATTTATTTCCGTAGAATTTCCTATATACAGATTCACCCAAATCGCCTCATTCGAGGTTCCGTAAATATAGTTACCGATAGATGGGAGGAAACGGGATATCTGGCTTGGGCAACAAGCGCAACCATACCATGCTTGGCGATGATGGTCTCCTTTAGATTCCAAGGGGTTAACATAGAAAAAACGATCTCCCTCTAGCGATATGCCAGCCAATGCTCCATTATACATGGATCGTTCGAGGACATCGATATACTTGGAATCGCCGGTGAATTGATTCATCCGTTGATTCCATAGAACCATTCCAACCGAGGCGCAAGTCTCACAGTAAGCGTCTAGGTTCGGCAGGTCGTAATCCTCCGTAAAACCTTCGTTGTGGCGTGAGGAACCAATACCTCCGGTAACGTACATGTTTCGGAGTACGACATCATCCCATAACCGATTCAAAGATGCGATATATCCGGAATCTTGCTTCAATGCGGCTACATCTGCCATACCGCAATACAAGTACATGCAGCGAACAGCGTGACCAGAGATATCTGTCATCTCACGTACTGGCTTGTCATCTTGGTAGTAGAATGGGTCCCAATCTCCTTCCCCGCCTTTCGAGCCATGCCCGTGTCCTCGTTCCTCGATCAACCAATCTGCGAAATCCAGGTATTTTTCCTCACCTGTAGTTTGATATAGTTTGACAAGGGCCAACTCAATTTCTTCATGTCCGGGTACCCAATCTCTTTTACCCGGTCCGAAGATACTCATCATGTGATCGGCCATTCGTATACAAACATCTAGTAGCTTCCGTTTTCCGGTAGCTTTATAATAGGCCACTCCTGCCTCTATCATATGTCCGGCACAATACATTTCATGCTTGTCCATATTTGTCCATCGTTTTTCCGGAGCGGTCAATGTGTAATACGTATTGATATATCCATCCGGTAGTTGGGCGGCTGCGAATTTATCGATCCATTCATCCGCTTTTTTCTCCAACTCTGGATTTGGATTGTTTATCAAACTGTATGCCATACCTTCCAGCGCTTTGTATACATCGGAGTCATCAAAGAAAATACCAGAATGCTCCCCCTCTCTTTTTGCCGCGTTTTCAAAATTGCGGATGCGCCCTGTCTGATTCTCGATCTGATCAATACAAACAGGCAAAGTGGCCGATATATGTTTCTTTAACCTGGGAGACCAGAAATTATCTTGTATATGAACTTGTGAGAAGTCTACCTGATCAATCATTTTGAAAGGTGCTTCTTTATGGGGTGATTGTTTACATCCCCATAATGTTAGACATGTCAAAGATAATAATACGAACTGTTTCATTTTTTTGAGATTTAAAGTTATAATCTAATCAATGTTTTATATGAAGACCTATTGATGTTATAGGTCTGATTTATAATAAAAAATTTAAAGTTTACAAACCATTTTTGTCAATGATTCTGCTGATGCTACTTTTTTTCCGTCGACGAAGATAAAGAATCCTTTTCCTTTATTATATTTTTTTCCTGTTTTATCATATAGAATACATATTTTTTTATGATGATACACTATATGATCTAGACAAAAATAGTCCCATATACCATTTGGTATCAAAGGATTGACGATAAGAACATCTTCGTTTTGCGGACGAATTCCTACCAGTCCACTTATGACCAAGTCACAAAAAGAGGAATGATTGTAGTTTCTGCCTCTCTCTTTAGGTTGGTGATTTTTCAACATGGTTCTGGATATCCAATCTCCCGTAAAAGGATTTAGGTTCTCGTCGATCCAAGGAATAACATTACCATTATCTAATGTAAGATGTTGGCTTTTTGCATATATCTTCAGTAATGTCAAAAAATCATTTTTGGCTATATAGCTTTGTTCTTGATCATTCAGTAAATTCGTTAATCCTGTCAATGTCATGGCTGTGGCGAAAGGCCAAGATGGACCATTCCACTGGCATTCGTGTCCTTCATAGACAACCTTGAATTTTGGATGACACTGTTCAGCGGTTGTAGGACCATATGGAGCAAAAAAATGTTTTTTGTCCATTAGAAATTTCCATGCGACAGCATAAGAAGGGCTTGCCAGATCAAAACTCCAAGGCGTATAACCATGCAATTCCCTGACATCACGTAATATCGCGTTGCTCTCCATAGGTAGCACTTTCATAAAGGATGCCTGTTCGTCCCATAATAAATCGAACATTCTGTTACGGATCGTCTCGGCTTTCTCGCAGAAATAGGGTCCTTGAGGATCATTCTTTTTCTTTGCTACCCAAGCAAGAGTATTTGCTTCTGCTGCCATATAAGAGTTAATGGTCGCTCTATAGCCATTTCCTCCGATAGAGATTTCCATGCCATCACGATTGTCTGTTTGCCAGAAAAGACCAGTTTCGGAATTAAATTTTTCTTTTTCCCATCCGTTGAAGTTAGAGACCAACTCAGGATATAGGTCTTTTAATATGGAGTCATTCCCTGTGACCAAAAAATATTGGTAGATTGCGTTGGCTACAGGAAAACTATACGATCGAACATCACCTCCTCCTCTTAACCAGTAATAAGCGTAATCATTCAAGTAACGTTGTCTATGTAGCCATCTTCCTTCCCTGAAATGAAACCATGCCGGACAACAAATGCCGTTATATTTTCCAGCCCAAGAGACTTCAGGCAGAAATTCTGTTATTATAAATCCCTCTGGAGTCTCTTTTATGTGTTTTCTATAAGTCCACCATCGGAAATAATAAATCTCTTCGATGTCTTTGTCTGGACATTCGAAAAAAGGGATATTTTCGGCGAGAAAATCTTTAGCTTGTTTGTTTGGTATGGATTGTATGTACATTTCCTCATCTTGCTGATTGAATTTATCTACATATGAATCAGATAAATGACGATCTAAAACCTGTCCTTGAATATTTAAAGAAAAACAAAATCCAATAAGCAAATAGAAAACGTGTGTATGATTCTTGATCATATAATGATTTTATTGTAGGTGTCCTTCCTTTAGAAGGACACCTAGATTGGACATCAGTTTGTTTATAAGTAATTAGGATTCTGTTCCAGGTTCGGATTTGAGGTCAATACAGTTTCAGGAATAGGGAACACTGAACGATAATCTCCCTCAGGCTTATGGGATAACCAACTTTTTGTGGTATATATACCGAAACGAATGGCATCTCTGCGGCGGTGCATTTCCCAAGCAAATTCCCAGCCCAGTTCATCATACATTCTTCCAAATTGAACCGGATCTGTGTTTCCTTTATCTACGATTTTATAATCTTCCACATAGCCATATTGATAGCAAGTATTTTCCGCTAATTGAGAGTCTGTTACTGTCGCTAATTCAGGGTTATCCTTAAACGCCCGTTGACGTACCTGGGTAACCAAAGTGCCAGCGCCGGATTTTCCCGTACGTAATAAGCATTCTGCTTTCATCATCAGAATTTCCGCATATCTGAATACCGGAATGTCTGTGCTTGAATTGGAATATGAGTTTTCTGCTACCTCGAATTTGTTCATCCTGTAACCTTCTAACTCGCTGGTATAATTACCGCTAGGGATATCCTTCGTGTAAATCAGGAGTTCTCCCATTTTATCATAGGTTCCATATAAGGGGGTACCATCAGCGGCAAATTGTTGTCCCATGAGCCAAGTATCGGTTAAACGTGAATCATTTTCATTGTAAGTGTCTATAAATTGGGTAACTCCCATAGCGGATCCACATCCCCAAGGTGTGTCAATCGTATTGTATTTCTTTTTTAGTTCGCCGTGCCAAGAAAACATAAATATACTATTTCCCGTAGCGAAATTCTCGTCATAAGGGATAGTGAAAATAATTTCTTTACAGCTTTCGACACCTTGGGCCCTAAAAGGATCCTTGTAATTTTCTGCTAGAGTGAACTTTCCGCTGTTTATGATATCATCACATTGGGTTATACAGTCATTCCAGCGTGCCTCATTTACATAAACTTCTGCGTTTAGGTATAAGTTGGCTAATAGTGCTTTGGCTGCCCATTTTGTCATTCGCCCGTAATAATTGCCTCCTACTTCTTCGCTTAAGCTAGGTATTACCTCTGTAAGTTCTTTTTCGACAAAGTCGAAAATTTCTTTGCGTGTGTTTTTGGCGGGTAAATCCATAGCGGTAGTTGTAACGAGAGGAGCGTCTCCGAAATTGTCACATATTTGCCAATAGTAGTAAGCCCTCATAGCCCGAAGTTCTGCCAATCCTTGTGTTTTTTCTGTGTCGGAAGGTGTAGGTATCACTCCTGTTTCAATCTGTTCGATAACTTTGTTGCATAGTAAAGCACCTTGATAGAACCAAGACCATATATTTTTTACATGATCTTGCTCTGAGTTCCAGGTTTGATAATGCATACGGCGATATACGCCTCCATCATCCCAGCCTGAGGCATTGGGTGGCATAACGATAGCATCCGCACTTACTTCTTGTGCACAAAAATATCCCCAATGATCTGATTGGCTACGTAAATAACTATATACACTTGCTATAGAAGGAGTAAAATCATCTACTGTATAATTGTATGTTTGTTCTGTTACTTTCGAATATACAGTCTCATCCAAATTGTTACTGCAAGAAAGTATACTAAAAGAACAACAAGTACTTAAAAGAATTTTTATATAAGTATTCATGGCTTATTACGATTTAAAATTTAACAGAAACTCCTAATGTGTAAGTTCGGGTGGACGGATAACGGTTTTTGTTATCTACGCCTGGGGCCAAACCACTTAAGCTGACCTCGGGGTCGATTCCGGAATATCCTGTAATGGTGGCTAAGTTAGAGACCGTCCCATATATCCTTAACCGTTTAATCCATGTGTTGAAATTAAATGTATAACCAAGGGTAATATTGTCTATTTTCCAATAGTTCCCTTTTTCGATGTAGTAGCTTACATATTGAAGTTCTTGATCTATCGCCAAAGGGGATTTACCAAATTTTGTATCGAATGCCTCATTTAGTACATTACCTCTTGCTAGCATGACAGGAGCCCCATATTGTAAGCGTGGCATATTTAAAATATCAAATCCGAAAGCTCCGCGCATGGTTACACTAAAATCGAAGCCTTTCCAACTGATAGAATTGTTCCAATTTAGGTAGTGCTTAGGTAGGCCGTTACCGATCACCTGTTTATCCGTTGGCTGTTGCTCGGAGATCGGTTTGGGGTTACCATCCGCTCCCTCTATGATCCAATGTCCGTTATCGTCAATGTCAATTGTTTTGTATCCCCAGAAATTACCTATTGGTTCACCTTCCTGAATACGATGTGTAGTGGTTTGTAATGGTTCTCCTGTGGATCCCTGATCTGAGTAACCACTAGATATAAACTGATCATTAGATAGTGATAATAACTTATTTTTATTTGTTGAGTAGTTGGCCGAGGTTGTCCATTGAAAATCTTTGGTTTGTACAGGTATTGCGGTTATACCGACCTCGATACCTGAATTTCTCATCGAACCTGCGTTCGCCACCATACTAGAGTATAGATAAGGAGGAGATGGTACGGTATAGTCCCATAGCAAATCCTCTGTCTTACGATTATAATAATCGATATTACCACTGATACGATCATCAAGGAAACCAAAATCTATACCAACGTTAACCTCCTTCTTTTTCTCCCATCGTAAATCTGGATTAGCGTTGGAATCTGGGCGGATGGTTTTTATATATTGTCCGTTGTAATATACATATGTACCGAAGTTTAGTGTATTCAAGGACATATAGGGATCATCGGGAACCGTACCGGTTATACCGAAACCTGCACGTAATTTTAAAGCAGATAGTTCATCTACATCATTCAGGAAATTTTCACCTTTAATATTCCATGCGCCGGATATAGACGGGAAATTTCCCCATTTGTGATCTGCGCCAAATTTAGTGGATCCTTCATGACGGATACTGGCTGCTAGCATATATTTACCTTTGTAACTATAGTTTAAACGACCGAAATAACCAATCAGCCTACTTTCGTTTGCTTCTGAATATTCCGTGGCTTTCCCATCTTTCAAGGCTTGTCCGGCCTCCATATTGTTATATGTATAATCATCAGAAGGGAAATCATAGTTTTGCATATAATAATATTGGTACGTATCTTTTTGCCAGCTATAACCCGCTAATAACGTGAAAGAGTGATCCTCAAATAATGTTTTTCTCCATTGAACTGTTAGCTCGGATAAATCTTGTGTCTTTCGTGTTGTTCCGCGAGATGCGTAACCATTTTTCCCATCCCGCCAGGTTGATTTATGGTTTTGTGTCTCGTAATACCCTCGTGCTTGATTATATGTGTTGGAAGAAACAAGATATTTAATATCCAAACCTTCTATCGGTGTGTAAGTGATATTTCCGAACATTCTTAAGTTGGTCGCTTGATTTTCTCCCTCAACCTCATTTAACATTGCTACAGGATTATAGTATTCGTTTTTAGTACTTTCCGAATATTTCCCATCTGCGGTATATACTGGTGTTGTCGGATTGTATATCAAGGCATTTCTGTAAACCTCGCTGTTATAGCTTCCTCCATCAGAACCAGAGAAGTAACTTTGTTTATATCCACTTAAACTAGCGTTTAATTTTAACTTGTTATTAAACATGCGATGTGTGATTTCAATACGAGGATAATACATTTGGTTATTGGTCCGCTTGATTAATCCGTTTAGACCTCTATATTCAAAGCTGGCGACATAATTCGTGGTACGGCTCCCCCCTCGTAAGCTGATATTGTAGATTTGAGTAAATGGAGTACGGGTTACTTGGTCTAGCCAATCCGTTGTAGAACCATCGTCTTGGGCTCCGGCTACACCTTCTTTTACTCGTTGGCGGTATTCATCCGCGTTCATGAAAGGAAGTCTTTTTATTATTTGTTGTGTAGATATGTATGCGTTTACATCTACTTCTGTCGGCATTTCTCCTAGGGCATTTTTTGTCGTGATCAGGATTACGCCATTTGTTCCGCGTGTTCCATAGATCGCGGCGGCAGAACCGTCTTTTAATACGTCTATTTGTTGGATATCATCGGGAGATACTGAATTTAAATCGCCGGGAATACCGTCAATTAATACAAGTGGACTTGCGCTGGCTTTTAAAGTTGTGATTCCTCTTAAAGAGATCTCGGACGTGGATGTCGGATTTGCGTCTGGCGTGATGATACTTAAGCCCGGTACTTGTCCTTTAATAAGTTGGGCAGGGTCAGTGGACGGTGTTTTGATGAAATTTTCGGATTTGATAGAAGAAATGGCGCTCGCTACCTCTCCTTTTTTTTGAGTACCATAACCGACAACAACAACTTCATCCAAGCTTTGTGTGTCTTCTACCAAACGAACAGTTATTTCTTTCTGATCGTTTACAACGACATCTTGACTCAGATACCCAATGTATGAAATCTGAATAATGGCCTTTTCTGGTACTTCCAATGTATATTTTCCATCAAAGTCCGTAATAGTTCCGGTAGAAGTCCCTTTTATGAGCACATTGGCTCCTATGATAGGCTCTCCGTTTTTATCAATTACGGTTCCTGTGATTCTTTTTTTACTTTGCTGGGAGGATGATTCTTTATTTGCCTCTTTTTTCATCAGAAAGATATTGTTACCTTCCATCGCATAAACAATACCTGTGTTTTTGAAGACATTAGATAAAATCTCCGCTACGGTTTGATTTGAGGCCGTGATTGAGACTCTTCGGTTAAGATCAACTTCATCAACGTTGTAAATGAAAAGATAATCTGTCTGTTTTTCTATCTCTTCCAAGATATTGTGTGTTTTAGCGTTGTTCAATGTAAAGTTAACACGCATATTTTGTGAGCGAACAGAAGCTAATAACCCGGAAGTGAAAATAAATAGCGTTGTTAAAGTTAACTTCATGACTCGAAATACTTTATTTTTCATACATTTGTGATGTTTTTAATGTTAGTACTAAATAATTTAAGGATAATGAGGTACTGACCTATACCGGGAGATGCTGCAACATTTCCCGGTTTTTTGTACCTATTAGTTTAACGGATTTTTTTGTTTCATAGGCATATTGATTTAAGTAGAGAATAAATGTTTTTATTTTATTATAATCAGATTCTTTTCCTCATTTTTCGTATAAGTGAATTTGTGTTTTAACTGGAGTACTTTTAGTACATGGTCGATTCCATCTTTTATCCTGAATTTCCCGGAATAACGATACTGGAGTAAAGCTGGGCATTGTACGTCTATCCGGACATCATAATAAAGTTGTAGTTTGTCAATTAAACTTTGGATCGATTCGTTTTCGAAGCAGAATAGCCCCTCTTTCCATTTAAAATAATTGTAATTCTGTATATGAGACGTTTCTAGCCTTCCGTTATTGGCTATAGCGATCTCATCTGGTTTTAGACGTACATTTTGTGATAGCTCCGGAGAGCTTATTTCTACACTTCCTTTTATAAGAGCTGTCTCAAATAGAGGACTATCGTGATAAGCTTTCACGTTGAATTCTGTCCCTAATACTTGGATCGCATATTTAGGGGTTTGTACGATAAATGGGCTTTTTTCATTGTGCTGGACGGAAAAGTAAGCTTCACCATCTAATTCCACATTTCGGGAGTTTGTGCTGAATTGCTCGGGAAATTTTAAAGTAGAACGGGAATTTAGCCATACATGTGTACCATCGGCTAAGGTTGTCTCTACTCTTTGTCCGGCAGGTACATGAATGGTGTGTTTTTGTGACTTGCCTGAGCGCAGTGTCAATAATTGTTTGCTTCCCCAAAAACCGATTAAAAGGATTGCGGCGATCTTTACAACCTCAACAACTATTCTTTTATATTGCGAGAAGTGGCTTTTTACAGACAGCCTTTTGTCCATATCTGTCTGCCAAAGAGAGATATCATATAACTTACGTAAAGCCAGAAATTCACGCATATTCTCTGGGCTCTCATCTAGCCATGACGCTACTTTCAGTCTCTCTTCTTCGGAAACCTCACCCCTAATATATCGTTGTAATAATTGTTCCATGAAAATCTATCAATATCGTTTTGTATTATAAAAACGATGCTATGCGATAGATCCCTAGTGGGAAAATGAAAAAAATTAGGAAAAAAGAAAATAAAGTAAAGGAAGGTAATCTTTTAAATTGGTTCGTAATACCTTTAATGCTTTGGTTATGTGGTACTCTACTCCTTTTACGGTAAGATTGGTTTCTTCTGCGATTTCTTTCACGGTTTTATTTTCAAAACGACTCATTTCGAATACCCTACGGGTTTGCTCAGGTAGTGATTTTAAGGTATTGTGAATGATGATTTGTATTTCTCGGGAGAATATTTGTTCTGGATCACATGCTTCAAGCGTGGATATGCGAATGTTTAGTTCACGGTTATTAAGTTCTGTAATGTTTTCAATTGCGGATTCATGGATTGCTTTATGGCGTAAATAATCTAAAGCCTTATTTCTCAATATGGTAAGAAGAAGTGCCTCTGAAGTCTCAGCCTTTTGGGATGTAGACAATCTCCAATATTTCACAAGAGATTCTGCCACGATATCCTCCGCTGCCATATCATCGTGTACATATGACTTTGTAAACAGAAATGACCGTCGGTAATTTCGTTCATAAATACTATTGAAGTCAACTCCTTTCATTTTCAATGTAGATTGATTGACAAATGTAGAAATTTTTAGATAGAAAAACAGATTCGGACTAAAAAAGATGTTAAGAACGGATTGAGCGGTGAAGAAAGCATATCTTTGTGAAAAGCATTAAATCATTAGGCTTTATGGAAACAGGAATGCGAAGCTTACCTATCGGTATACAGAGTTTTGAGAGTTTACGTGAGAGTGGTTATTAACGATTAAGGGATATGACAAGGAGTTTGCGTTATATACCTTAGGTTTCCCTAATGAGGAGGTTAAGTATGGCTTTCTTAATTTCATACCCCAACTCGTAAGCTTACGGTTACCCTCAGCCGTAAGCTTGTGGCTTGACAAGCCGTAAGTTATTCATTTGACATTTCGATAATTAACAATAAGTCTTATTTAAAAACAGCTTATTCAATTCATTGATAAATAGCTTTTTATAAACATGTACATGTTTTACTCCAAACACGTACATGTTTTTCCGGAAACACGTACATGTTTTTGAAAATTCACGTACGTGTTTTTGAGAAAGGTCAAAGTGCAAGAATTGTGAATGGAGAAACATAGACAATAAGCCCCATTGTATGATTTTTCTTTGTATCTTGCCACTCATTAACCTATAAGAAACATACGTTTGCTATTATGAGATTCGTAATTGTTCTAATGCTATTATGTGCTATTTTTGGTTTCTCCTGTCATCAAGAGGCCAAGGAGATTTCTCCCGAGCTGGCTATGATTGACTCCATAATGTGGGATCATCCGGATAGCGCATTGACATTATTGGAAAAGATGCCTAAGCCCTCCCCTTCGGATAAGCTGAATGATGCCACATGGTGCTTGCTCTATACGCAAGCGTGTGATAAGAATTATAAGAAACATACCTCAGACTCGTTGATCAATATCGCTCTTCGTTATTTCGATCCGAGGGTAGATGGGCGAAGGAAGGCGCAGGCTTGGTTTTATAAAGGAGCGGTATGTAGGGATTTGTCTCGGTTGGAGGAGGCGACTGCTTGCTATGTGCGAGCGAGAGATTTGATAGGAAGTTTTGATGATCCGTTGTTCGCCTCGTTGATTTGCCAGACGCTGGGACGTGTCTATCGGGAGCAAAAAGTTTATGACCAGGCATTAGAACTGTTTCGGGAAGCCATTTATTATGTCGCGCGAGTTCCCCGTAGAGATGATTGGTCGCATGCTTATTCGGAGTTGGGACGGACATTTGCAGAATGTGAGCAATTGGATAGTGCACGTTACTATTTTGAGCGGTCGTTAGAGAATGGGGTGTTGATTGATGACCTAAAGATGCAAGCAATGGCTATTGGAGAATTAGGTACAATTTATAGGTTAGAAAAAAATTATACGAAAGCATTAGAATGTAAAAAAGAAGATTTGGCTTTAACTTTAAAGTTGGGAGATACGATAAATTCTTCTACTGTAAGATTAGGTATTGCTTCTGTTTTCTATCAAATGGGAGAACTTGATTCAGCGGAGGTTTATTTTAAGAAGTCACTAAACACTTCAAACATGGGTAGAATCCGTACCGTGAATCTGGCATTGTATTTTATTGCAAAGAAACAATTGCGATATGATGACGCCTTTACATATATTGAGCAATACCGCCATTATAATGATTCTATAAATAATATCGATCGTACACGGGCCATAGCGGAAGCGCAAGAGAAATACGATAATGAGAAATTGGAAAATGAGAAGAAAACCCTTTTGCTAGAAAAAGATCGGTTGCAGAAATCGATCCTCTGGGGTGGAATAATCACGGTTGTTTTGCTTGGGCTGATCGCTTTTGGCTATCAACGTAAGTTATGGCTGAAAGAACGAAACTTAAGGAAATCAGAGGAGGAGATTCAGGAATACTTATCAAATTTGCATGAGAATGAAGAGAAAATACGAGAAAACCAGGATTTGATAGAATCTTTATCTAAAGATCAGGAAGATAAAAAAAATCTAATCAATGATTTGTGGGTTAATGTCCAGTTTTTAAAAGCCGAAAATCAAGAGCACCAATATGAAATAAATGAATATACTCAATTGGCAAAACAAAATGAAGAGAAAATACGAGAGAATCAAGACTTGATAGAATCTCTATCTAAAGATCAGGAAGATAAAAAGATTCAAATCAATGATTTGAAGGATAATGTTCAGTTCTTAGTCTCTAAAAATCGAAAATACCAATCTAAGATTGATGAATATATTCAAATGGCAAAACAAAATGATGATAGAGTCATTAAGTTAGAGAAACTGTCTGGTCAAAATTTATATCTCAAAGGACGGGAGGCTTTTTTGATCGATTACATAAATAAGCATGTTGATTTTTTTAAGAAGCTACGGGAGAATCCTCGCCAACCCATTGATTGGACGCTTTTGTTTGAGAATCTGAATGTATTGCATAATAATTTCTATTCTCGTTTGCGAGGAGAGTTTCCTTCCTTGACTGAAATGGATATTCAAGTTTGTTGCCTAATAAAAGCTGGCCTTACCACTTCTCAGATCGCGGATGTCTTTTGTATTTCCGGGCCTTCCGTTACCAAAAAGAAATCTCGTATCCGTGAACGTATAAATCAAAGTAAAGAAGGATCCCTTGATGCTAAGATAACGCTGGATGTGTTCCTTATAAACTACTAAAGGCTTGAGTGTCCGCATGACCGAAGGTGTTATAAGTATAAGTTTTTGTGTATTAATGTTTTGATGGTATTATCATGTCCTTAAAGTGTCCCGATTCAATTTAGGACATATCCAGATATTTACTCTACTTTTGCAATAGAGTAACCTTAAAATAATATGGATATGAGAAGATTAAAATTAGTACAAAAGTGTATCAGTTTTTTATTAGTAAGTCTGTTGACCTGTATTTATGCATTGAACTTGTCTGCTAAGATGATGGGAGATGATATAGACTTTGATGGAGAGGGCTGGAAAGAAGGGTTAAGATCCATTATAACTGTAATTCCGGTAACAGCCTCTATCAATGGAACCTTATTAACCATCGAATGTACGACCGGACGTTCAGACATCACGGTTCATATTACAGGAGCTGATGGATTTTCTTACGAAAAGATGTATCCGGCATCGGAGGCCTATCTGATTACAATAGATTTATCAAGTATTCCTAAGGGGGCTTGTACTTTAGATCTAACCAATCAATGGGGAGATCTTTTGACTGGGAATTTTGAGATTAAGTAGTAACCCTTTTAATATTTCATTGTCATGAAATACGTAGATCTAAAAAAGATGCTATATATGGATCTCCTGATACAGAAAGAACGTACAGGGAGTCCGGAAAGATTTGCGAAGAAGGTTGAGTTGTCTCGTAGTACATTCTTCGAGTATATTTCTTATCTGCGAAATGAGTTAATGTTACAAATCAACTACGATGAGTACCGGGAGACCTATTATTATGAGGGCGATAGCATTATGGATGTATTCGGTAAGATTCGTTGCGAAAGCTGTAAGGTGCGTATGTGCTGTGAGGCAATTGCTTAGTTTAATATAAAAAATATGGCAGTATTTCTTTTTGATATATTGAATGCAACAGGCCATGTAAAGCCGACCTTGGCTTTGGCTGTAGCCTTGAGAAAAGCGAGGCATAAGGTGTTTTACACCCATACCTCAAGATCTATATTCTCAAGCTATCTAGAGCGAGAAGGGATTGGCAAGATTTGGTATCCAGATGGCTTGAAAGAGTGTTTCCCTGATTTGGTCTTGTTGGATCAGGTCTTGAGAGACCGTGCCGGGTTCTATGAATATTTACGAATCCCGTTTATCTATGTGGAGTCTGCGCTTTCCGGATTAAAACGGCAAGGCATACCTCCACTGGATTCGGGATTTATCCCGACAAATTCAAGATTTAGTGATTTTGTGTGCAATTTCTTATGGGTTTTAAAATCGAAAAAAAACAAAACAACTTCGGTAAAGCAATTGGTATTAGCCGCTACTCCATTGGATTATCCGGGGGAAGTTAACTCATTGGTTGAGAATGTAGGTCCTTTTTGGAGTGAGGTGAAGAATGTATATACCTCTCCGAGACAAAGGCAATCTTTATATTCATTTCTTGAGAAAAGAAAAATAGAGGGAAAAATTATATTGTATTGTTCCTTGGGCACTTATCAAGGATTTTCAGACTCTTTAAAAGTGCGTCATTTCTATAAGATACTAAGGCTGCTCTGTGAGCGACATCCGGAATATGAGCTAGTAGTTTCCATTAATGGCAAAATCCATGCTTTGGATTTGATGCCTTTACCCCGAAACATGCGAATTTTTAAGTGGATGAATCAATCTGATGTATTGCATTATTGCGATTTAGTGATTACTCATGGGGGGATGAATACTTTAACGGAATGTGTATTAGCGGGTGTGCCTATGCTTGTCTATCCACAAGCCACTCATTTTGACCAATGTGGTAATGCAGCTCGTATCGTTTATCATAAACTGGGAGCAAGAGGTAATATGCATAATGTGACAGTAAATTCCATGTATGAAAAAATCCAGCAAATAATTGATAATAAACGATCTATATCAAAAAGACTGATAGAAATGAGAGAATTATTTATTTGTAAAAACGCAAGTATGAATCAGGCTATAGATTCATTGCTTTGCCATTGTGAGAACCTTAAAAAGAGATAAATATGGAAGTACCTAAAATCATACATCAAATTTGGTCTGCTAAATTTAAGCCTTATCCTGCCATTTTCAGAAAGTTGGCTGATACCTGGCGGCGGTATCATCCGGATTGGGAGTATATTCTTTGGGATGATGAACGAATGGATTGTTTTGTACATACTTATTATCCCGAATATGAGGAGATTTTTAAGCGTTTTCCTTATGACGTACAACGTTGGGATGTGATACGTTACCTTATCTTATATAAGATGGGTGGGTTTTACGTAGATTGTGATTATGAATGTCGGAAACCATTCGATTCTTTATTAGGAGATCATACATGTTGCTTGGGATTGGAGCCTTCTTCCCATGCGGTGTACGCTCATCGTGATATTTGTATAGGGAATGCTTTGATGGCGGTGAAAGCTGGGCATCCTTTTATGAGAGAACTGATAGATCATGTCATGAGTGTTCCTATACCTGAGGTATTGCCTCGTGATAAGATAGCTTATGTGGTATTGTCTACGGGGCCGATTTTTCTGTCGAACCTGTATGAAATGTCTACTTATCGGAGTGAAATCCATCTGATGTCAGATGAAAAGGTGGCTCCTTTTTCTACGCAGGAATGCAGGGCTCTGCTCCAAGGAAAACGGCCGGATGATTATGAGTTGAGGAAAGCATCGGCTTGGGCTATTCATTATTTTACGACTTGTTGGGCAAGCCAGTTAAAGAAAATAGTTAATTAAAGGAAGCCATATGAAGAAATTTCCCTTTTACCGGCAGTTAGATGCTATGGATTGCGGTCCTTCTTGTTTGCGTATGATCGCTAAACATTATGGAAAAAACTTTTCTGTGCGACAATTGAGGGATAGCTCTTTTTTACTGCGGACTGGGGTAAATTTGTTGGGATTAAGTGAGGCCGCTGAAAGTATAGGCTTTCGGGCAACCGGAATGCGCACTACGCTTAATAAATTAAAGATACAATCGAAACTTCCTTGTATATTGCATTGGAATCAAGCTCATTTTGTGGTCTTGTATAAGATTACCCAAAAGAAAGGACGATTTATATTTCACATCGCAGATCCGGCCTATGGACTTATAAAATACGAGGAGGCAGAATTCAAGAATTGCTGGGTGAGTACCCGGCAAGGTGGTTTGGAGAAAGGGGTTATCATGTTATTAGAACCTACCCCGCAGTTCTATGATACCGAGCCGATTGTTTATGAGCGTTTATCGCTTTGGCATTTGCTGAAATACGTTCGCCCGTATAAAAAAATAGTATTTCAGCTTTTATTTGGTTTGCTGGCGGGAAGTATCTTGCAGCTGGTTTTACCCTTTTTGACCCAGACTATCGTAGATCAAGGTATAGGGCATCGAAATTTGGATTTTATCCAATTGGTATTGATCGCTCAATTGGTCTTGGTTTTTAGCCGGACCTTGATTGAAGTGATCCGTCGCTGTATCTTGTTACATATCAGTTCAAGGGTCAATGTTTCTTTAATTTCTGATTTCTTGGCTAAATTAATGCGTTTGCCTATGCGCTTCTTTGATAGTAAGTTAGCAGGAGATTTAATCCGGCGTATAGAAGATCATAAACGGATAGAATCCTTTCTCACTCAATCCGTATTAAATATTTTGTTTGCGACCTTAACGATGTTTGTCTTTGGAGGAGTCTTAGCTATTTATAGTTGGCGAATTTTTCTGTTATTCCTTGGGCTGAGTGTGCTATATGTTCTATGGGTAAAACTATTCATGAAACGAAGGGCCGATTTAAACCGGAAAAATTTTGAGCAAATGTCTATACACCAAAATTATTTAATGCAAATGATCTATGGAATGCAGGATATTAAATTGTTGGGGTGTGAGCAGCAAAAGCGTTGGGAATGGGAAAGTATTCAAGCTTCTTTATTTCATATCAGTGTTAACTCCTTAAATCTGGGACAGTGGCAACAAGTTGGTGCGGTTTTAATAAATGAGGTGAAAAATATATTGATCACGGTTATGTCCGCTACGGCGGTATTGGATGGGCAAATTACATTGGGAGCCATGTTGTCTATCCAATACATAATCGGACAAATGCAAGGTCCTGTTGAGCAATTAGTTTCTTTTATGCAACAAGCACAAGATGCTCGTCTCAGCTTAGAACGCTTGGGCGAGATTCATGGTAAAGACGATGAAGAACTGGAAGATCGGGTATACCAGAATGAAATAGCGGGTGATCAGTCCATTCGGTTGGATCATATCTCGTTTACATATGGATCAACAAAGTCAAAACGAGTGATCCAAGATTTATCCTTGGAAATCCCTGCGGGTAAAACAACGGCTATTGTCGGATTAAGTGGAAGTGGAAAGACTACCTTAATTAAATTAATGTTAGGTTTTTATCCTCCAACTGAAGGGGCTATTTTATTGGGTAACACTTTATTAAGTCGTGTCAGCTTTAAGGAATGGAGAAAGCATTGCGGAGTAGTCATGCAAGAAGGGTATATCTTTAATGATACGATTGCCAATAATATCGCTCAAGGAGACGGTACGGTTGATAAAGAACGGTTGTTTTATGCGGTAGAGATGGCTAATATCCGGGAATATATAGAGTCGCTTCCTTTAAAATACAATAGTCGGATTGGTAGTACTGGGCAAGGTTTGAGTCAAGGACAAAAACAAAGGATCTTGATTGCACGGGCTATTTATCGAAATCCTGATTTTATCTTTTTCGATGAGGCAACCAATGCTTTAGATACAAATAATGAACGAGCGATACAGGAAAATCTAAATCGTTTTTTTGAAAAGAAGACGGTTGTTATTGTAGCGCACCGATTAAGTACCGTTAGGAATGCGGATCAAATTGTTGTGTTGAAACAAGGTCGTATTATTGAAAACGGGACGCATGATGAGTTGATCGCTTTAAAAGGAGATTATTACCAGCTAGTTAGAAACCAACTTGAATTAAGTAATTAACGGGAGCATGGAAGAGCGTAAAGAAAAACAAGAAACACGGGATTTCCACCTCATAGAACTTTATAACCGGGATGTTTCGGATATATTGGGGGATGCGCCGGATTGGTTGGTACATACGGGTAGTTATCTGTTATATGGTATTATTGGGTTGTTATTGGCTGGAACGGCCTTGTTTCAATATACGGATACGGTAGAAGGAACGGTTATGATAGATGATTTGGCGAATGTAAGATGGGTGATGGCAAAATCTTCCGGACCGATCGATGAGTTTTTTGTAGAAGATGGCTCTTTAGTAAAGAAAAACGATACGATTGCCATGATTCGTAACCAAGCTTCTTTAAAGGACGTGAGTTATTTTTGCCAAGTATTAACTAATGTAGAGTGGTTCTATCGTACACGGAATAAGAAATACTTGGAACGGTATCCATTGGATTTGATCATGGGAGAGATGACCGGAGCTTATGAGCAATTCACGAAGGCAGTAAATGATTGTTATATAGAAGATGAGTTTAATGTATATCCTCGCAAACGGGAATTTTTGCAAAAGGAGCTATTGATTTTAAAAAAACATCCCGAAAAGAATGAATTGGAGATATTACGAGTAGAACGGGAACTTTTTAATTTATCCATAGATAGACAAGTTTTACGGCAAAGGAATTTGAAGCAATTAGAGTTGGCTTATGAGCGCATGGTAAACGGCTTGCGTGCATGGGAAGCGAAATATTTAATAAAAAGTCCGGCCTCCGGTAGGATTATTATGGGAAATCGTTGGGCGATAACAAATTTGGTTAATGAAGGGGATACGATTTGTTCTATATTATCAAGCAATAAAGGAGAGTGGGTAGGACGTATGCGCCTAACACAACAAGAAGTAACCGGACTTCATGTGGGTGATCCGGTAAATATTGAATTAGTGAAATATCCGGCACATACCTATGGATATTTATTAGGCAATGTGGCTTCTATCTCTTATGTACCGTATAATAAGAGTTATGCCTTGGAAATACATTTTCCAGATTCATTACGGACAACTGCCCGAAAAGAAATTCCGTATGAAGTGGGATTGGCGGGGAATGCGGAAATTGTGACTTCTAGTCGGAGTGTCCTTTCTAGGATATTTACACCTATCAGTGAAATTTTACATAAAAAAGAATAGAGGCTTATGGGATACATGTTATCGATTATTGTTCCGATTTATAATGTGGAATCTTATTTAGATATCTGCTTGAGATCCCTTATAGGGCAAACATTACGTGATATTGAGATTATCTTGGTTGATGATGGTTCCACAGATCGTTCAGGAGAGATCGCTCAAGCGTTTGCGGATAAGGATTCTCGTATTCGGCTAGTTCGGCAACGCAATCAAGGGCAGGGGATGGCTCGGAATGTTGGTTTAGGTATGGCGAATGGTAAATATGTAGCTTTTGTGGATAGTGATGATTGGGTGATCTTGTCCGCTTATGAGCGTTTGGTAAAGATAGCGGAGGATTTTGATGTCGATATGGTGATGGGGAATGTTCTTTTCTGCTATCATAATGGAAAACGCATAGACCGATATAAGCGAACTAATAAATCCATTTTCGATGACGTGTTATCTGGCCCGGAATGTTTAGTCCGATTAAATGAGCAAAATGCGTTTTCTCCCATGATTGTCACTTATTTGTATAAAAGAGCTATGTTGGAGAAATATCATATCCGGTTTGAGGCAACCATTCACGAGGACGAATTGTGGGTTCCGCAAACATTTTGTTATGCTCAAAGTGTAAAAGTAATAGATTTTAACTTTTATGGATATCGCCAGCGGGAAGGATCTACCATGAATAGCATTAATTATAGAAAAAGGTATGAGGCATTAATGTATATAGCAGAGCAGCTGATGAAATTTACAGTACCATATATGATGAATCCATTACAAGTCGAATTACTCAGTTGGCTATATGTTAAAATTATATGGTTGTTCCATTTTGCTTCCATTCAATTGCGTTTTTTACCGGAAGATGTTCGTCTTTCTTATTTAACAATGTTGGAGCACTTGAGATCCCAAGAACCTCATTTATATCCGGAAGCCTTAATCCGATATCAGAGATATCTGAATTTGATAGAAGAACAATTAAAAGAAATAGGTTAACTCTAAAAAGTAAATGACATGGAAGAAAAGAAGAAAGTAGTATTACTGGAAGAAGAGATCATGGATGAGAGTGAGGAATCCTCAAATCTGGATTTGGATGAGCTTTTGGAGATCGAAGGAGGCATAGATGTTGATGAGGATGCAGGTGATTGTGGTTTAGGCTGTTTCCTTGCAGGAGTGTATTAGTGTTTAAAATATAGGCGATGCATTTAAATAAAGATCAAGTATATGTATTAAATCCAGACTATGTATTACGAAATGATATACATAGAATCGCTTTGTATGCGAAAGAGAGTGTTAACGCCTATAGTTCTCGAAACTGGAACAGCTTCATTCATCCGATTCATGCGAAGTTGTTCAGTTTCTTTACCTATGATCGTACATTAGGGGAAAATATCGGGTTGATCTCATCTTTTTTTAAAAAGGATGTGGAGTCCGTTTCTCGGTTGGTAATTCCTTATTTGGAAAATCCAACACCCATTTATGTGAATTGGAAGGGGAAACGAATTCTTTTTCCAAAGAATATTTTGGTACAAAAAAAACATTTAACAACACCTTTCACTCCTTCTCGATTGATGAAGGTCGATTTTGATTGCCAAGAGATTGATTTGGACACTCGCCGTTTTTATTCTGGCCCATTAATGATTACATTTATGTTGAATAATACCTGTGTGACTCGTTGTGTATATTGTTATGCGGATGTTCAAACGAAAGTCCAGCATTTAGTTCCTGTTTACCGTTGGTTAGAATTGATTCAAGAAGCAAAGTTAATGCAAGTACGTCAAATCAATTTGATGGGAGGAGAAATCTTTTTGTATAAAGATTGGGATATATTATTGAAAGAGTTGGTTGATCAGGGTATGTCTCCAGAATATCTTTCAACTAAAATCCCACTTACAGAAGATTTAATTGTCCGACTACAAAATACGGGATATACCAATTGTTTGCAAATTTCCTTGGATGCTTATGATGTTGATATATTGTGTAGTAGCCTTCAAGTTAATGCTGATTATTTAGAACGAGTGGAAAAGGGACTTCGTTTATTAGATGAAAGTGGTATAACTTATCATGTGGCAACAGTCTTGTATTCTTGTAATGGAAGAGAAGAAGAACTACGAAAGTTATTTGATTTTTTAATTACATTATCTCATTTGAGTGATTGGCGTATATCTCCGGCAGTAAATTCTATAATGATTGATTATGATATTTTTTCTAAAATCAAATTGAAAAGATTTCAGATAGAGATGCTTTTTCGTTATGTGAATAACGTTTTATCTTCACAATCTCCATTCCCAATTTTGTTGAATCGAACAGCGATTGATAAATCTTATTATACTTGCTTGATAGATAGTAAGGAATTCAAAGGAGCTGTATGTTCCGCTTTAAATACACATTTGTTCGTTTTACCTGATGGAAAGGTGAGTATCTGCGAGCAACTTTATTGGAATCCTCTATTTATAACAGGAGATGTCAACGCTTCTTCTCTAAAAGAGATTTGGATGTCTGATAAGAATTTGCAGTTAGCTTATATTCAGAGAGAAAACATACAGGAAAGTAGTCCTTGTCGATATTGTAAACTATTTGATCTTTGTTTTAGCAATAGAAATCGTTGTTGGGCTGATATAATAAAGGCTTATGGTAAGAATAATTGGGACTATCCTGATCCTAGATGCGAAAAAGCATATAAAATGAGAAATAATTTAGATTATGAATGATTTCTATTTGTAGTCTTGTGTTTTCGGATTTTGTAGTGATATATTTGTAATGATCTCAATTTAATTAAAATTTTATTGTCATGAACACAAAACAAGAGAAGCAGCAAAAAGATTTAGCTGCAAATCAGGAGGCTCAAGAGCTTGACATTAATGAACTTATGGAAGTTCAAGGTGGTGAAGACGAAGATGACGATGGCGGTTGTCTTTTAGGTTGCGGCATAGGGCATTTATACAATTGAGACTTAAAACTCGATTGTTTGTCTGGGTGTAAATAGATCCTCTTAGGAGTATTATTCTTATTAAAGAGGGAAGCTTTCTTCTGGATATTATGGATGCTTCTCTCTTTATTTTATTTAAATACCTCAAATACTAATATATATGGATGTATCTTATAATGATATTTATGTATTGAATCCTGACTATATGATGACAAATGATAAGTATAGGATTGTGTTATATTCAAAAGAGACAGTTAATGAATATAGTTCTAAAAACTGGATTTCATTTTTGCATCCAGTACAAGCTTTAATATTTAGTTTTTTTACATATAAGAGAAGCTTGTCGGAAAATTTAGTGTTACTGTCTGAGAGGTTGAATCTGACTAAATCTCAAATAGCAAATTTGATTCATCCGTTTTTGGAGAATGATACTCCAGTTTATGTTATCTGGAGACAAGAAAAAATCAGATTGCCTAAAAATCTCTTGATGCCATTATCTAAATATGGTAAATATCAAGATTCTTTTTTTAGGGAATATACTGAAGATATTCTTACTTGTGATGATAATATAGATATAAAAACATCACGATTGTATCGTTCTCCACTTAACTTGACATTGATGCTTACAAATTATTGTGTGACAAAATGCAAATACTGTTATGCGGATACAAATACGAAAATTGATACATATTTGTTTATGGATGAGATATTGGCTCTTATTGATAATGCTGTAAAATTAGGTATTCGTCAAATAAACTTGATAGGGGGAGAGGTGCTGCTATATAAGAACTGGGATGTTATATTGGCTAAGTTAGTTGAATGTGGCATGACTCCTGAATATATATCAACAAAATATCCTTTAACGAATTTGATGATCCGCAAATTTAAATCAACGAAATTTAATAATCCTATTCAAGTATCAATAGATACATTATCCTCTCCTGTTCTAGAAGATCTGTTGAGTGTTTCATCCTCTTATTCATTAAATATGCAAAAGTCGATAAAGGCTTTAGATGAAAGTGGTTTGAAATATAGAATAGCAACAGTGTTAACAAGTAAAAATTCACAACAAAAAGATATATGTGAATTATATGGCTTTTTGTCAAGTCTTAAAAATATAACAGACTGGAGAATTTCTCCAATTAGTAATTCATTATATTTAGATGAATTAAAATTTAATAAATTGAAATTATCTGCAAAAGAAGTAGACGAGTTGTTTTGCTATATGGATAAGGAGATTGTCACTTCTTCTAGATTTCCTGTTTTATTGAATAAATCTATTCATAATAGGGTGTTTTATACTAGTGAAAATGGTAGTGAAAGTTTTGATGGCTCTTATTGCTCTGCGTTAAATAATCATATGTTTATATTGCCTGATGGAAAAGTAACAATTTGTGAGCAATTATATTGGAATCCTTGTTTTATAATCGGAAATATAAGAGAGCAGACTATTTCTGAAATATGGAATTCTAAACAAGCTCTTTATTTGGCAAATTTAGATAGATCTGCAATTCGAGATAATAGTAATTGTAAATGTTGTGATTTATTTGATAAGTGTTTTAGTGCTAGAAATCGTTGTTGGGTGGATATTGTAAAAGCCTATGGTTGGGAGAATTGGGATTATCCAGATCCTCGTTGTAAATATGCTCCTGCAATGTTCCATCCATTAAATTATAAGTGATCTCTGTTAGATGAAATGTTTTTGTTTACAGTATTTATAGTTGAAATGTAGTGATAATTTAAATTCAAGAATATGAGAATACTGATATTACTATTTTTATTGCCAGTATGTATCTGTTCTGCCCAAAATATTAAGATTAAAGGATCTGTTTGGGGAGAAGATGAACATGCAGTAGAATTTGCAAATGTTGTACTACAAAAGCAAGACTCGACATTTGTTTTAGGTACTACCACAGATCTAAAAGGTGATTTCCTATTGGATAAAATAACTTCAGGCGATTATAGGCTTATTGTATCTATGATTGGTTATGAGGATAATGTAACGGAGTTAAAGGGGCTATATAAGTCTTTGGATTTAGGAAAGTTGGTTATGCGAGAAGAGGTGGAGTCTCTTAGTGAGGTAACCGTGACTGCTGCTAATGTCATAAATAAATCGGATCGGAAGTTGATCTTCCCGAATCAAAAACAATTGGCGGCTTCAACTAATGGTATCAATTTATTGAATACGCTCCAATTACCTCGATTAAATGTCAATCTAATGGATAATACGGTATCCTTAACTACAAAAGAAAGTCTTCAACTTCGGGTAAATGGCGTAAAAGTAACGGAACAGGAGTTGATGGCTATACAACCGCAAGATATTATACGGATTGAATATATAGAAAATCCAGGTATGCGATATGAGAATGCGGGCGCAGTACTCAATTATATTGTTCGGCGACACGAAGCGGGAGGATCGGTTTCGTTTAATGTCGTTCAGTCTCCTTATAAGGGGATGGGTAATTATAATTTATCATCAAAATTGAGTTATAAAAAGTCTGAGTTTGGTCTTAATTACATGGGGATGGCACGAAAGTTCAATAATGTCTGGCGAAAGAATGAAGAGCATTTTTTTTTCGAGGATGGTCGGGAACTCATAAAGGAAGAGATTCCTGAACCAGGCAACTTGACAAATAACATACATCAGTTGTTGCTGAATTATAGCATACAAGCCGGAGAACGTGATTACATAAATGTGACAATCGGATATTATAGGGGATTATTTGGTGAGGATTATTATAGTAATTTGAAAAATAGCTGGCATCCGAATCAGGTGGTACAAATGACAGATTTGAGCAGTAACCAGAGTGATCGCCCTTGGTTGGATTTATATTGGTCTCATTCTTTTAAACGAAAACAAAGCTTGTTTCTGAATCTTGTTGGCACCTATATTCGTAGCGATAATGATCGTACTTATTTGGAAACGGTGGATGGGCGTGAGATCTCTGACATTCTTTCTTTGGCGAAGGGAGACAAATATTCCTTGATCGGCGAGGCTATTTATGAGAAATCATGGGAGAAGGGACGTTTGAGCGCTGGCTTGAAGCATACGCAGGTATCAGTAAATAATAAATATGCTGGGACTGTGGACTATGCGAATAAAATGCTAGAGGCGAATACGTATGCTTATTTGCAATTTGCGGGGAAGATCAAGAAGTTGGATTATGCGGTTGGGGCCGGTGTATACCGTTCTTGGTTAAAACAAGAAGGAGTGGATAAGTATGAGGCTTATACATTCCGGCCAGCAGTCTCTGTTACATATACTCCAGTAGATAAGTTTTATATTCGGTTAAATGGTTCGATAGAGAATTATTCACCTTCTTTAGCGGATATAAGCGCAGTGGATCAATATATTGATTCTTTGCAGATTCAGCGGGGAAATCCAGAGTTGCAACCTTATGATTATTATAAATTCAGTTTAAACTCAGAGTTTAGATTTGGTAAAAGTTCTCTTTCGCTTTGGGGGATGTACATGAATTTTCCTGATGCGATTATGGAAGAAACGTATATGGAAGGTGATCGATTTGTTCGAACGAACTTGAATCAAAAGCATTTACATCAATTGATGGGTTCTTTGACGTTTAAAACCCGTTTTTTCCGGGATATCTTTAGCCTTTCTCTGACTGGGGGGAGTAATTATTTTGTAAGCGAGGGTCATACTTATAGGCATACTTATACAAATTTATATTATAGGGCTTCATTGTTCGCAAATTATAAACAGTGGAGTTTGCTGTATGAGCAATATAGTACGTTTAACACGTTTTGGGGTGAGCAGATGAATGGAGGAGAGAATGTCCAGACTATATTACTAAATTATAAATATAAGGATTGGGTGTTTGGCGTTGGAATGTTTAATCCATTTTCTACGACAGAGCATGAGGTCCGAAATTATAACCGATATGCTTCGTTTCGAAAAATCAATAGTGTAGACGATGCTTCCAGATTGTTTGTGTTACAGCTATCTTGGAACTTAAATTTTGGTCGCAAACAGAATGGTACTCAAAAGAGATTGAATAATTCGGACACGGATGCTGGTATTATGAAAGTTGGTAAATAGTTAGGTTTATGAAACGATTTTCTTTAGTGATAATTAGCCTGTCCTTTTGTCTTTGCCTATATGCGGATGAAGGAGTGTGGTTACCCCATGCGAGTGCTTCATATTGGGAGAATATAAAGGAACGAGGTTTGTCTCTTCCCATAGAAGATTTATGTGGTGATGATTCGATTAGTCTCAAAGATGCTATCATCCGTTTTGGTGGAGGTTGTTCTGGAGTAATCGTTTCTGATAAAGGTTTGTTGATGACCAATTACCATTGTGCGCTCCGGTATGTAGAGCAAGTGACCACCAAGGAATGCGACTATATAATGGAAGGTTATTGGGCTGAGGGAAAAACAGAGATTCCGATAGAAGGATTGTCGGTGAGATTCTTAGTACGGACGGAGGACGTAACAGACTCCTTGTGCGTTGAACGTGGAAATAGAATGCCAGAGAAGGTGAGAACGGAAAAGATTAAGGTTTTGGAAAAGAGATATACGGATAAGGTTTCCGGATATGAGGGGAAGATCGTTCCTATGTTCTCGGGTAATCGGTATTATCTCTATCAATACCAAGTGTTTCGGGATATCCGTTTGGTTGGTGCTCCACCGTTCGCATTGGGAAAGTTTGGTAAAGATGTGGATAATTGGATGTGGCCGAGGCATACGGCTGATTTCGCTCTTTTTCGTATTTATGCGAGTCCGGATAATCTGCCGGCCTCTTATTCTCCGACAAATGTTCCTTATCGGCCGAAGAAGGTTGCTACCATATCTTTGAGGCCTTTGATGGAAGGGGATTTTTCTTTTGTGCTGGGATATCCGGGTAGTACGGATCAGTATAAGCATTCGGAGGTTTTATTGAGTCAGGTCCAGGTATCTTATCCGGTTCAAATCGATCTGATGGGCAAATACCTTACTTTGTTAAGCACCTACATGGAACGGGACGCTTTGTTCAAGATGCGAAATACGGCTCAATATGGGAGTGTTAGTAATGTGATGAAAAGATACCAAGGATTTATCATCGGTATGAGTCGAAGCCAAGGCATTGGGAAGAGGAAGGAGGAAGAGTCTCTTTTTGAAGCATGCTTGAAGAAAGATCCGATGTTACATAATCAATATGGTTCCTTGTTGGAAGGGATGAGGCGGGTGGAGCAAGAGAAAGTGGCTTATGCGATTCCTTATAGCTTGTATTTGAATGGCTGGGGTATGATCGCTTTGTTGCAGAAAGCCTTATTTGTTTCTGAATTGGATAAGGATCATTTGAACTGGAAAAAAATAAATCGATTTTTACGGGAAACACAGAAAAGAAGTGATTCTCTATCTTTAAGTATGGACAAAGAGTGGTTTGTGGAAGTGATGCGTTCCTATCTGAAGAATGTACCAAAGGATTTTCATTTTCCTTCTTTGACAAAGAATGCTTCTAGTCTTGATGAATGGGCTGATTCTATTTATGAGCAATCAGTTTTATCGGATACTTTGATGGTTCGGTCTTTGTTGGAAAATAATCTTGATCTGCTAAAGAAAGATCCAGCGGTTTCCTTGATCAATGAGATAACCAGTTTATATGTTGAGAAGGTATGGTGTTGTCTCCCTTTGTTAAGCCAACAATTGGATTCGCTGAAGAAAGAGTATGTAGCTGCTCGAATGGAATTACTCGGATCCGAGAATTGTTGGCCGGATGCGAATGGCACGATGCGTTTCTCGTACGGTACCATAAAAGGCTATCAGAGTGAGAATGTAACGCATAGCTATTACACGACTTTGGATGGCATGCTCCAAAAAGCGAGATCAAGAAATGAGGTATATGCTATTCCTTCCTTATTCCATGAACTTTATGAGAAGAAAGATTTTGGTGATTATGCGGTGAATGGAACGATTCCGACTTGTTTTATCGCAACCAATCATACGGTCGGGGGGAATTCCGGTAGTCCGGTATTTAATGCGTCGGGTGAGTTGATTGGATTGAATTTTGATCGTAATAGGGAAGGAACGATTGGTGATGTGGTATATGATGAATCTGTTTGCCGCAATATTACGGTGGATATGCATTATGTATTATTCATCATTGATAAATATGCGAAAGCGCATTCGATTATAAAGGAGTTGATGATTCGTAAATAATTTGAATATGGCAACCATCTTGTTTGATATATTTCCCGCTACAGGGCATTACAATGCCAGTATCTTACTGGCCAATAGGCTGGTGAAAACAAATAGGGTAATATTTGTTTGTGAGAAGAAGTATGAACAAGTGGTACGAAAAGCTGGATTTGAATCTTACCCGATTGAGAGGCACATCTTACCTAGTCGCTTTTCTATTCGATATGTAAGGATTAGTTTCTGTTTATTCTTTTATTGTCTCTCCCGATTTCGTTTGAAAGAGGATAAGCGATATATCCAAGAAGAGTGTTTTGCGCATAAGCAAATGTTAGTGCAAATACAACCGGATCTGGTATGTTTGGACTCACACCATTTTTATAAGAAGTTCTTGTATGATTCTTATCTGAAATCAGGTCGTTTGTTACGTATACAGACCATGCAAAGTACAGCAAGATATGCGTATTTATTCCCGATTTGTTATGGCTTTCTTCCCCAGTATACAAATATGGGATATAGACTCGCCTGCTTCGTATGGAAATGGTATCGGGTGAAATCTAAGTGCGTTTCATATATTGATCAAATATTATTCCCCGGGAAAAATATCATGTATCATTTGAGATTACTGGCTGGAATTCTACATAAAAATATTTGCGAAGAGATTGATTATGGTAGGTACTCTCCGAGAGGTGTGGAATTTCGGGGAGGTAAAGAGATTGTCATTCCTTCAACTGCCTTCAATTTTCCAGTTGTTGAGAGTACATTGTCTTTCAAAAGAATTTTAGGTGAAGAAAATAGGCAGGAGCGGTTTTCTCCTAGATATTTAGAGTGTGTGGATAGGATTGTGGACTTACGGGGGCACGGTGAGAAGGTTGTTTATATCTCTTTAGGGACGTTGAGTGTAAATGACAAGAAACTTGCTGTCCGCTTTTTTATGATGTTGAGAAGAGTTTGTAGAGAAATGGAAGGAATTGCTTCTTTTGTTATCTCAATCAGCAAAAATGTCTTTCCGGTAGATTTCGTTCCTTATTCCCGAAATGTTTATCTTTTTAAGAGGGTGCCACAATTGCATCTTCTTCAATATTGTGATTTAATGGTCACGCACGGTGGGATGAATAGTATTACCGAGTGTATATCGAATGAGGTGCCTATGTTGGTTTATCCCTTAGATAAAAACTGGGATCAACCGGGAAATGCCGCACGAGTTGTATATCATGGGATGGGTTTAAAAGGAAATATGCGTTGGGCTACACCGGGGTCGATCAAAAGAAAGATTGATGAGATCTGGGGAAATTATGATTATTATAAGGATAATGTCCGGAAGATGAAGGCTCGTATAGCTGCGGAACCGGATACGGCTATGGATTATATTAACTCGTTATTGGCATGATGGACTTGGATCATATAAAAAAGACGTTTGTTCTTGCTAAGCAATGCCCTACGGGAGTAGCTTGTGTTTGGTCTTTAATTCGGTATAATCATGGGGATACTACTCCTTGGCTGATTTCGGAATGGAGTGAGACAGCAAAAGGGGTTACAAAAATTGGGGGATTGCTGAAGGCCGTACGCTTGTTGGGTTTTGAGGCGATTACACGGAGGCTGACAATGGCCCAATTGGAAAGGATTGTGTTTCCAGTAATCATTTTTGTGGAAAAGGATGATGGGGTAAGGGATTTTGTTGTCTGCTACGGTTCTGATGGAAGGCGTTTCTTGGTAGGAGATACCTCATGGGGGTTAAACCAATATTATCCAGAGGAAATGGAGGCGATGTGGATCGGTGGAATTACATTGGATTTGTTTGCGGGAGAACGGTTTCTTTCCGAGAAAGAACATAGGAATGCTTTAAGAGAACTTGTACTAAAATTGATGCGAAAAGGGGCTGAATGTCGCAATAGGTTGTTGAAAGATTGGATAGAAGAATCAGCTTGCGACTGCAAGAAAGATATTTGTTGGATAAAACGAATTTTCCCTTGGTTTTGTATATGGGGAATATTGAATTTGGTATTCTGGATTGTGGGCATTGGATTCTTGTTGTATGAAGAGATGTATTCCTCTTTGTGGGGATGGTGTGGAATCTTGATTTCTGCCGGAATTTTGTATAAACTGGCTGTTTGTTGGCGAGATGAACTTGGTATACATAATTGGGGGAGATTAAAGAACCAGGATGAAATTGAAATGGTTCGGAATATTTCATGGAATTGGCGTGTTGGTTCGTGGGCAATCTTTATTTCCGCTTTATTAGCATTTTCTGGATGGCCTAGTTTTGAATTGGGGATTGGCATTGGAGCTGTTTCGTTGTCGATCGCTCTTTGGGTGTCTGTCTTTATTCGAATAAAGGAAGTTGTATATATTATATACTGGGTGTTTGTCGAGGTACAAAAACGAGAAGAATCAAAACCTGCATAATAGAATAGGTTAACACTTTGCTTATTGAGCCGGTATCTCTGCTATTCTCTGAATAGCGAGATATCGGCTTCTTGATATGTTAAAAATCATCCTATATACGAAACATCTCTATAATTCGTTGTTATATGAAGGATTATCTATATTTTTGTAAATAAACTAGTAAGCTTATGGCAGCGAAGAAAGACAGAGTACTCTGGGCGGATGATGAGATTGATTTGTTGAAACCGCATATATTGTTCTTGCAGGATAAGGGATATGAGGTGATTCCGGTGGTAAGTGGCCAGGATGCGATAGACTGTTGCAAGGAGCAATCTTTTGATATTATTTTTCTCGATGAGAATATGCCCGGCTTGACAGGGCTGGAGACGCTGTCGCATATCAAGGAAATCGCCCCAGACGTACCGGTGGTGATGGTAACCAAGAGCGAGGAAGAAAGCATCATGAACCAGGCGATCGGGAATAAGATCGCGGATTATTTGATCAAACCGGTAAATCCCAACCAGTTGCTTCTCTCCATCAAGAAGAATGTCCATAAGAACGTGATTATCTCGGAGGCCACAACAGTTGGTTATCAGCAAGATTTCGGTCGTATCGGTATGCAAATCAATGATTCCTTGACGACGGATGATTGGATGGATGTCTATAAGAAATTGGTGTACTGGGAACTGGAACTGGAAAGCAGTCAAGTGGCAATGACCGATATGCTCCGCATGCAGAAGGAAGAGGCCAATAACGCTTTCGCCAAGTTCGTGAAGAAAAATTATGTGAACTGGATACAGAACCCGGCCGATCGTCCGTTGATGAGTCCCGATCTTTTCAAGAAAAAAGTATTCCCGATGCTTGATAATGGCGAGAAGGTCTTCTTTATCTTGATCGATAATTTCCGCTTGGATCAATGGAGAGTCGTAAAGGAATTACTCGCCGAATATTTCACTTTTGACGAGAGCTTGTATTATAGCATTCTACCTACTGCCACGCAATATGCCCGGAATGCCATATTCTCGGGGTTGATGCCCTCGCAAATAGAGCGGATGTTCCCGGATTTGTGGGTAGATGAGGAGAGCGAGGAAGGCAAGAACCTGAATGAGGCCCCGTTGATTCAAACCCTGATCGATCGTTTTCGAAAGAAATACACTTTCTCATATAATAAAGTACACGATTCTCAATACGGGGAGAAGCTGTTGGGCACGATCCCGTCTCTTACCCGTAATCAACTCAATGTGATCGTGTTGAATTTCGTGGATATGCTTTCCCATGCTCGTACGGAAAGCAAGATGATCCGTGAGTTGGCGCAGAGTGAGGCGGCCTATCGTAGTTTGACTAAATCGTGGTTCCAGCATTCTTCCACGCTAGAGCTGTTCAAGCGGATCGCTGAGCGGGGGGCGAAGGTGATCGTTACGACCGATCATGGGACGATTCGGGTAAATAATCCGGTCAAGGTGATCGGTGATAAGAATACAAATACCAACCTTCGTTATAAGGTAGGGAAAAACTTAAACTACAACCCGAAAGAGGTCTTCGATATCCGGGACCCGGAAAAAGTGGGGCTTCCTTCTCCAAATTTGAGCAGTAAATATATCTTTGCCTATGGCGAGAATTTTTTCGCTTATCCGAATAACTACAACTATTACGTTTCCTATTATAAGAATACGTTCCAGCACGGAGGAATCTCGATGGAGGAGATGCTGGTGCCGTTTATTACGATGGAACCAAAATAAATGCCGTTTTTAAGTTCGTGGATGATAGGTTTTATTTAATTTTGCGCAAGAAGAAATCGGTTTATCCATGATGGAATACGTAAGAATCATGAGATAAAATCGTTGTATGGAAAGTGAGGATTGGATAGAGAACAAGATTGGAAAATAGTTAAGTTAGATAAGATGAGCACGATAAAAATAGAAAGCTTGGATAAGATCCATGAGGCAGCCAAAGAGTTTATCGCCGGCATGGATGATCGTACGGTTTTTGCCTTTCAAGGGCCGATGGGAGCTGGCAAGACAACCTTTATCAAGGCGATATGCGAGGAGCTAGGCGTAGAAGACGTGATTAATAGCCCTACATTCGCTATTATCAATGAATACCGTAGTGGTACGACAGGAGAATTGATCTATCATTTTGATTTCTACCGGATCAATAAATTAAGTGAGGCCGAGGATATCGGGACGGAAGACTATTTCTATAGCGGCGCTTTATGTTTTATCGAATGGCCGGAGAAAATAGAAGAGTTATTACCCGGAGACGTGGTGAACGTCTTGATCTCGGAGAACCCGGATGGCTCGCGTACTGTAGAGGTTAAGTAAGTTATGGATCCTTCTGAGTATTTTATCTTAGTCTTGTTTATCGCTCTAGGTGTATTCTCGATCGTAGCGGCGATCTTTAATTTCGATTGGTATTTTAAGACCAGCGGGGCGATGACTTTCGTAAATTGGTTGGGCCGTGGCGGCGCGCGTATCTTCTATGCGTTGCTGGGGGCCGGATTGGTTACTTGCGGAGCGTTGGGGCTGGCCTACTGGTAATAAAAAAGTAAGTTAATTTCATAAACTCATGAAATTAACTTACTTGAATACTTATGGCGGTCGTATCGCCGGCAGATTTATTCCGCTAATTGGAAATCGAGCTGCTTGCGTTCGAGGTTCGCTTGCGCTATCTTGACTGTAATCGGGTCTCCCAAACGATATTGACGTTTCTTGCGGCGGCCCAATAAGCAATAATTTTTCTCGTCGAACTCATAGTAATCGTCATCCAGATCACGGATAGGCACAAGTCCCTCGCATTTATTCTCATTCAGCTCTACGTAAAGCCCCCATTCGGTGACACCGGAGATTACGCCATCGAATACCATGCCTAACTTATCTTGCATGAATTCCACTTGCTTGTATTTGATAGATGCACGCTCGGCATTGGCCGCTACTTGCTCCATGCTGGAGCAATGATCGCACAGCTCCTCATACTTCTTTTGTATAACACTGCGCCCACCTGCCAGATAACGTTCCAGCAATCGGTGTACCATCATATCCGGGTAACGTCGGATAGGAGAGGTGAAATGCGTATAATACTCGAAAGCCAATCCATAGTGGCCGATGTTCTCCGTGGAGTAGCGGGCTTTTTGCATGGCGCGGATCGCTACTGTCTCGATCAGGTTCTCTTCCGGTTTCCCTTGTACATTGTCCAATAAGAGATTGATTCCCTTGGATACATCGGTCTTTGTTCCGTCTGTTTTCAATTTATAGCCGAAGCGACGAATGAAAGAGGCGAAATTCTCCATCTTATCCGGGTCTGGAAGCTCATGGATACGATAGACGAATGTCTTCTTGCTCTTTCCCTTGGGAGGACGGCCGACGAATTCGGCTACGGTACGGTTGGCCAGTAGCATGAACTCCTCGATTAGCTTATTTGCGTCTTTTGAGATCTTGAAATAAACACGGACAGGTTTCCCTTGTTCGTCGATCTCGAATTTAACCTCATAGCGGTCGAAGTTGATGGCACCGCTCTTGAAACGGCGTTCCCTTAATTTCTTGGCAAGGTTGTTCAAAGCCAATATCTCCTCTTTGTAGTCTCCTTCACCGGTCTCGATCACCTCTTGTGCCTCCTCATAGGTAAAACGGCGGTCACTCTTGATAATCGTTCGGCAGATGTGGGAATTTTGTACCACGGCATCACTATTTAACTCGAATATGGCGGAAAAACATAATTTTTCCTCATCGGGGCGTAAGGAGCATATTTGGTTGCAAAGCCGCTCGGGAAGCATTGGAATCGTACGATCTACCAAATAGACGGAAGTCGCACGGCTTTGTGCTTCTTTGTCGATGATACCATCTGTTTTCACGTAATGCGTTACGTCGGCGATATGTACGCCGACTTCCCAGTTACCGTTATCCAAACGGCGTGCGGAAAGGGCGTCATCAAAGTCTTTTGCGTCTTTCGGGTCGATCGTGAATGTTGTTATTTCCCGGAAATCCTCCCGGTGCTCTATCTCCTCCGGAGAGATCGTTTCCGGGATCTTATCTGCCGCTTTCTCTACCGAGGAGGGATATTTGTAAGGCAGTCCGAATTCGGCCAGGATCGCGTGCATCTCGGCGGTATTCTGCCCGGCTATGCCTAAGATATCGACAACCTCACCCAGCGGATTCTTGGCTCCATCGGGCCATTCTATGATACGTACGATCGCTTTGTCGCCATTCTTGCCCCCTTTCAGTTTATCTTTAGGGATGAAAATATCGTTTGCCAGCGTCTTGTTCTCCGTGACTAAGAAAGCGAACCCCTTTGTTACTTGGAGTTTGCCTACGAAAGTACGTTCCTTACTCTCAAGGATTTCTACGACCTCGCCTTCCGGTTCCGCGCCTTTGCGTTTGGCGAAAAGTTGCACTTTCACCTTGTCGCCATCCATGGCATGGCCGGAATTACGTTCGGCGATGAATACCGGCGTGCCTCCATCTTCAGGAATGAAAGAGTTCTTTCCGTTACTACGGCGGGAGAAAGTTCCTATGGCCACGGTCCCCAGTCCGTTGAGCCGGTAGCGGCCGCGGTCTAGCTCGGTGATGATATCTTCCGCGGATAGGTCATATAAGATGTCTACCACTTGCCGTTTTTGCACTTGGTTCTCGACTCCGATGATCTTACTGATTTGTTTATAGTTGAAAGGTTCTTTGGGAGAGGATTGGAAAACGGAGATGATAGCTTGGATCATCGCTTCTTTTTTCATGCGCTTACCAGCGCTCTTGTCCTTCTTACCTTTTTTCTCCTTATTATCTTTTTTTGCAGGTCTATTCTTTGCCATTCTGTATAATTATTAGCATTTGTTTTTTATGGGGGACAGGGATATGTCTCGTCTTTTATATGCCATGTCTACAAAGGAAACAATTAAAATCAATATTTGGTTGACAATTGTGTTAATTAGATTTATACTTCCGGATTATTAATGGAAACAATTCGCCGGTAATCCTGTTGCTCCGGGGGCGCAACAGAATACACTGCCGCTTAGAGGGTATTTTTCAAGTTGTTCCTCGCTTAACCCGGCGCGGGCGGTTGTTATATACAGTGTATCGAGCCTTTTCCCGCCAAAAGCGCATGACGCGACGTGTGGGGCCGGTACTACTATTTTTGTCAATAAGTCTCCCGTGTAAGGATTGTAACAATAGACACCGCCACCTCCCCATTGAGCTACCCAAAGATTATCATCCTTATCGATTGTCATTCCATCCGGGGAACCGGAGCCTTCGGGTATATTTACGGCTATGCCGTCGTACAATATGTTTCCGGAACTGTTGTCGTACCGGAAACGAATGATTCTACGGGTAGGCGTGTCGTTATAGTACATGTATTTCTTGTTGGAAGACCATACGATTCCATTGGAGATTGTTACTTTTGTCAGCTTCGTCTCCACGGTTCCGTCCGCCCAGACACAGTAAAGGCCGGCTGCTCCTTTAGGTGCGCCAAATCCCATGGTACCGATCCATAGGCGTCCGGACGGGTCGCATTTCCCGTCGTTGCAACGAATTTTCCCGTTATTGTCTGGGATTGGGGCGATAGAGGTCTGGTTTCCATCCGTTAAGTTTACACGGATAATCTCGTTTTGTAAAGCGACGACTACCGTACTGTCCGTTTCCGGCACGACGGTAGATACCATACGGTCAAATTGCCATGAACGACAGTCTTCCAGCCCTGGCATATATTCATACAACGTCTTGCCTTCTATATCTACCCAGAAAAGCGTATTGCGATCAGGATGCCAGATCGCCCCCTCTCCTGTAGTAGCTTTTGCCCGAAACGCTAGATCTGGCTGGATTATAACAGGCTCGTTTGTGCAAGAGGTTCCTTTAAACATGATAAATGCCAATATTAAATTAATAACTATTTTTTTCATGCCATACAATGAATCTGAGTTTACAAAGGTATAAATTTGTTTTATAATGCCATGATGAAAGATTATTTCTCTAACTTTGGAATACCTTTGTTAGTTCCTTATACAAAGGACTTTGAGAGAATTACC
>NZ_CANTZW010000010.1 GCF_947855115.1 uncultured Parabacteroides sp. | reverse complement strand
TCCATCGTCACCTCGCTGTGGACGATGCTTCTGTTCTTGCCATTGGCCACGCCATACGTCGTGATAAAGGTATGAACCAGCGTCTTGTTGGTCTTGGTAAGTTCCCTGAACAAACTGGAACGGTCACGCAACCGGCGTTCATATTCGGGCTTGATGCGGTATGTGTCCATGCAGAATTTCATCTCGCACAGGTGTATGATCCGGTCAGCCCGCTCTATTATCATGTCTATTTGTCCACCGGGCATCCCTTCCTCCTTATTGGGCTTGACCTGCCATGTGGACAAGGATGTAGCCATGCCCCTTATTCCCAAAGCCGACTTGATCTGTTTGTGATGTCTCATGCAGACAAGCTCGAAACTGCTGCCCATCCAGTCGAAGACATTTCCGGAATCAAGATGATTGCTCCACCATTCATCATCGTGTGAGAGGTTGTCGGCAAGGAACTTGAAATAGAACAGCGAAAAGAAATCCGTAAGCCTGTAAACGGCTCCGCGACGTTTGTTGCCGTACTGAAGCCATTTCTCTATCATATCGGACCTTTCAAGGTTCTTTATCGCCTTGGTTATGTTGCTACTCTTCGAGGATAGCGACTGGAATATGTCCTTGCTTGTCATTCCCGATTCGTGCTCGCTGAGTAGTTGCACGATTGACGTGTACAGGTCGGCATTGTCGAAAAGGGCGTTGTATAGCTCCTCGAACTCCAGTTTCAAAAGTGCGCCTTCATTGAAAAACAGCCGGTCTATATTCTGGGAAAGGCTTAACGCGGGGTCAAGAAGGCTGTAATAAAACGGGACACCACCAAGCACCATGTATGTCTGGGTAAGTTGGTAACGGTCCCATTCGATGCCTCTGGTAGCGAGATACCGTTCCGTCTCATTCAGGGTGAACGGGGACAGATGCAGGTTACACGTCACTCTGGCATGGAGGCCTCCCTTGTTGGCGACAATCTTGTCTTTCATCCATGAGGTCGCGGACCCCGTGGCGATAAGCATGATGTTCCGCTGTGACATGGCCCAGCCGTTCCAGAAGTTTTCAAGGGCCGACACGAATATGGATTTTCCCGAATCCATCCAAGGCATTTCATCTATGAACACAATCCGCTTATGGTCAGCGGGTAGGGACGACAGGTATTCTTCAAGGGCATAAAAGGCTTCATCCCAGTTGCTTAAATTGGAGAACTTTTTTCCCGAATAACTGTTGAGCACATTCAGGAAGTTGTTCAACTGTCTGCGGGTGGTCATTCCATGCGCACCGACATATTTGAAATCAAACTTCCGGTCGAAAAATTCTTCAATTAGGAATGTCTTTCCGATACGCCGCCTGCCGTAGACTATGACCAGCTCCGATCTGTCCGAGTTCAGGCATCTTTCCAGTTCCGCGTGTTCTTTGTCGCGGCCAATAAGTTTATCCATACTTTCATGTTTTGATGCAAAATTACGCATTTGGAATTGCCAAAGCAAATTTTAGAACCACTTATTTGAAATTATCTGTGAAATATTATATGGTAAATTCAGATATAAGGTTTTGTGATTTATGAACTGCGTCCATAAATCTGAAATTATCTATCTCAATCAAGAAGATAAGTTCAGGTTTATATATCTGACAAACAGATATGCCGAGTTTTGACCTCTTCGGATTGAAATCTGACCGGGAAGGTCAAAATTCGGCAATTGTTCAAATAGGGTTGGAACCGGTGGTAATGGAGTACAATGCAGGATGTCAGTCAAATACGTTATCAACCAGATTCACCGCTTCAACTTTCTTGCTGTCAACGATTTTTGCGTATATCTGAGTTGTTTTCACGTTGGAATGTCCGAGCAGTTTGCTGGTGGTATAAAGGTCGGCACCGAGCGTAAGCATCATAGTAGCGAAAGTGTGGCGACTGGTATGGTAGGTGATTTTCTTGGTTATGCCTGCCGCTTTCGTCCATTTTGCCAATACCTTGTTGATGTTGGGTTCGGCAATCAACCCCTCAAAAACATTTTCCTCATCTTTTGCTTCTCCACGTTCCGGCAACCATTTTACCGCCTGTCCGGAAAGTGGTAGGAAAATGGGTGTGGTTGTTTTTTGCATCACGACCGAGGCTCGCCACTGTTCGCCGTCCTGCGACAGGTCTTTCCATTTCAGCGCATAAACGTCGCTAAGTCTCAATCCGCAATAGCAGGCAAACAAGTAGGCGCGTTTGACATCCTCCCTCGGACACTCCGTCGCTATGAGGGTCTTTATCTCGTCAACGGTCAGGAACTCGCGCTTGCTTTCCGGCACCTTGATGCGTTCCGTCGGGGTAAGGGACATGAAAGGGTTTTCCGGTATTATATCGGCTCTGACCGCCGCATTCAACGCCGTGCTGAAATAACCCACGTAGTCCGACATGCTTTTCGGACTTAGCGGATTTCCCCATGAGGTTTTGTAGTCAGACTGGAGCCACCGGATAAAGCCGATGCAGAACTCCTTGTCTATATCGCCCATGCGTACCTTGTTCTTGCCTATATAAATGGAGATAAGGCGTGACACCGTGCCCAGTAATTTGACACCCCTGACACCCCTGCGTTTCTGGTCATCGTAGAAGGTCTGCATCCAGTCTGCCAGCAGTATCTTGGAGCGTGCCGACGTGTTTTTCAAACCGGCTTTGTTATGGGTAAGTTCGATTATCCGCTGCGATTTTATGGTTTCTACAGCAGCCAAGGTCGCTTTGTTCTGCTCCTTGACCCGCGCGTTGATTTCGGGCAGGCGGTAGAGTTTCAAGAACTCGTAGCTGCGTTTGCCGTCGGCGTATATGTCAAGATAGTATGATTCGGAACCGTCCGCAAGTTTTTTCGTGCGTATCCTTACCGGTTCTTTCAGTTTGATTTTCTTGTTGGTTGTAGCCATGATATAAATAGGTATTAGGGTGTTAGAAAACGGAATCAGCAAGGCTTACGGCCTCGTCTTTCTTCTTGTCGATTATCTTCGCGTATATCTGGGTGTGTTTGACCGAACGGTGCCCCAACAGCTTGGAAACCGTATAGATGTCGGCCCCGAGCGTCAGCATCATCGTGGCGAAGGTGTGGCGGCTCGTGTGATATGAGATATGTTTGTTCACGCCCGCCGCCTTCGCCCATTTCCTGAGGTTCTCGTTCACGTTGCCGAAATTGACCAGTGTGTTGAACACATGACTGTCCGTGGCGGCATCTTTCTTTTCAGGCATCCATTTCATAGCTTGCTTTGAAAGCGGGATATAAACGGGTGCGTTTGTCTTTTGCATCACTACGGAAATATAGGTCTGTCCGTTGTCAACAGAAACATCATTCCATTCCAAATTTCTTACATCGCTGATTCGCAATCCGGTAAAACAGGAAAACAGGTAGGCTTTCTTGACAAGTTCATTCGGGCAGGGAGTTTCCACCATGCGTTTGACTTCATCAATGGTCAGGTATTCGCGTTTACTTTCCGGCTTTTTTATCTTTTCCACCGTTTCCACTAAGTTCCACGGATTTCTATTGATAAGTCCTTCTCGTACCGCTTCATTGAGCGCAGTGCGGAATGTCTGGCAGTAGGTGTCGCCGGTTCTTGCGCTGATAGGCTTTCCGGTTATCCTATGCTTGTATGTATTCCGCAACCAGTCAATCAGATCAAGGCAGAATTGCTTGTCGATTTCCGAAAGGCGTACATCAGGGCGAAACAAGAGCAGGGCCTTCCTTACATTACTTATGCTGCCGAGGTCTCTCGCACCGCGCTTTTTGTGATTGTTATAACTGGTTTGTAGCCACTCCGAAAGAAGCATGTCGGTTTTCGGCTGCGTTTCGACCTTGGCGGCAATCAAGGCTTCCGTGCGTTCGTGCAGGATGTTTTCCGCTTTGCGGAGTGTCCGGGCATTTTCACGCTTCGACTTGGTATCAGTTTCCGGCACGAGATAGAGTTTCAGAAACTCGTATTCGTGCCCGCCATCCACACTGCGGTCAAGAAACAGGGATAAACGTCCGTCTGTCAACTTGCGCTGACGTAACTTGACCGGAGACTTTTCCACTAATGATTTCTTTTTTCTTCCCATTGTATTTCAGTGCTTTATATCCATGCACAAAGATACGAAATAATTCGATAACGAGTATCGTTTTAAGTAACAAAAATGATGAATAGTAGCGATTTTTAAGGAATACAACGGAAAATATCCAATTCGATTAAATACTTAATAATAAGAAATATAAATGATTTTCATTGTGTTTATTTTCCCTTATTTTATTTGTATTGGCTAATGGGCCATCATCTACCAATTAGAAAATAACTAATGTCTCTAGAACAAATCGCCAACGCCTCCCGAAGAAGACGCTAAAAGTATTAAGTCATTCCGCTTAACTATCCTATACGGCCTTCTTGAGAAATAAAAGAAAAAAACACTCTCTTCTATTGCCTATTAAAAAACTTCTACTATCTTTGCAGTGTACTATTATACTAATACACTAAATAACAAAAACATATGATTACACTAAAAGAACTATCATTCAGCTATAACCGCAAGAAAGAGGTATTCGATCGTATCAATCTTGAGGTTAGACCAGGACACATCTGCGGCTTATTGGGGAAGAACGGTGAAGGAAAGACTTCACTTCTAAACCTGTTAAGCGGACAAGTCTTTCCGAATCAAGGCTCTTGCCTCGTATTGGAGGAAACACCTTCCGAAAGAAGCGCCCGTTTCTTGCGGCAGATTTTCCTATTGCCGGAGGATATTTCCATGCCGGAGGTCACCGCTACGGAATATATAAAGATGTACGCACCCTTTTATCCGACATTCAGGGATGATATTTACAAGGCTTGCATAGAATCATTTGAGATCAATGTATCCGAACGTCTGTCGAATATGTCTCAAGGACAACGGAAAAAGGTAGCGATAACCTTGGCGCTAGCCACGCATACTTCCCTGCTCCTAATGGACGAGCCTACGAATGGGCTGGATATCCCTTCGAAAGCCACATTCCGTAAGCTGGTAGCCTCCTTGGTAGACGACAGCCAGACGGTCATCATCTCCACGCATCAAGTCAGAGACCTGGAAAGCTTGATCGACACGGTATTGATCCTCGACCAAGGGCAAATTCTCTTGAACAAGACATTGGACGAGATTAGCGAGAAACTTTATTTCGGGCTGGTCAAGCCAGACGGAAAAAGCTACTATTCCGAATCTACTCCGCAAGGGACGATAGGTGTCACCGCACGAGACGGCAAGGAAGAGACGGGCGTATCCTTAGAATTGCTCTTCAATGCGGCGATCACTTATCCCAAAGAGATACAAAGAATCATAAACTCCTAAAACGCATATAGATATGAAAACAGATATTAGTATACAACGCATCAATCTTTTACTCCGCAAAGATTGGATAGAGAATAAGAAAAAATTAGCCTATGGGGTATTGGTCATCCTGGGAGTTCTCTTTTTCTTCCTGTTATCTTCTATTTTATGGAATACGAATTTCCGTACCTTTACATTATATGTATTGGGATCATTGGGTACCTTCATCACTTTCTGTAATTATGTAAACTCAATGATACATCGCCCTAAAGGATTGTTCCTGACACTTCCTGCAAGCAACCAAGAGAAATATACGGCTATCCTGATCGAGGGCATCGCAGTATTCTTAATGTATCAAGTTACATTTTGGGTCGGAACGGGAATAGGCTCAATGTTTATTCATATACAACCTGTAGCATTCAAAGACATTATCATGACCTCGCAAGAGTTCACCATGCTGGCGTTTTTCGGTTCCTTGATGTTCCTCTCTTACGTCACGTTCCAGAAATATGCTTTAGGAATCGCTTGCGGTGGGTATATATTGATAGTCGTTTCTATCATAGGGATCATCTATCTATGCATAAACACGTTGAATATTCAGCCGGACATGGATAGGTTCAGCATTGAGTCTTCTCCGCTTTATACTGCCGCATATTGGCTGAGCTTTTCCTTTACCCCCGCATTTCTCATCGCAACCCTTGTGGTCTTATACATCGCTTATCTAAAACTTAAAGAAAAGGAAATAAGATGAACTACAATACGAATCAATCCATATTTATTCAGATAGCCGAACGAATTTGCGACCGGGTATTGAGCGGTGATTATAAGGCCGATGGTCGCATTCCATCCGTACGGGAATTAGCGGTGGAGATGGGGGTAAACCCAAATACGGTCATGCGTTCTTTCGAGCGTCTGCAAACGAATGACATTATTTACAACAAGCGTGGGATTGGTTACTTCGTCACCTCCGATGCCGAGCGAAAAATCCGTGAGATGCGGCATAACCAATTCGTGGAAGAGGTACTTCCCGCCGTATTCAAGGAGATGCACTTGCTAGACGTAGGTCTCGACGAGCTTACGAAAGCTTATACATTATATATATACCATTAAAAATAACAATCATGAAAAAAAGTAATCGCATATTTATCGCCCTGATAACAACATTATATATCGTTCCAGCCCTCACTTTTGGTGTCGCACAGTTCATGTCAGAAAAATACCTTACAGGTTTCACCCAAGATTTCCAGATTATACAGATTGATAATCCAGAGTTGAAAGCGGAAAATATAAAAGTCGATACGAGAACCGCCTCCAAATTTCCTTGGGGGCAAATATTGGAAGCAAAGGACCGGTCGTTGCTCTATTACGAAGGGAAAAAACGATATTTACCAGAAGTCAGCCGCCACGATTCTCTATTATTAGTTAGCGGTGCGAAAGATGCCGGGCAAGATAAAAATCTCACGTTGCATATCCGTATTAACAATATCCAGAAGATCCGTCTGAACGGAGAAGATATTTGGACTAGATAACAATCATATATACACATTATTTCTTAATCATTAAATCATACAATAATGAAACAAATCATTATGGTAGCTCTTCTTATACCCTTTTCTTGGGGCATCCGGGCGCAACAATTACAGATTCGGGGAAAAGTCGTCGATCTATCCGGCAAATCTCCCCTTGAGTTTGCGAATATCACGCTTCAGACAGCCGATTCTGCTTTCGTCACAGGGACGACTACGGATAGCAAGGGGCTTTTCCGGATCGAGAAGGTTGAGGCCGGAGATTATCATGTATCTGTCTCCTCCATAGGTTACAAGACCTCAGTAGTCTCCGTCCTAGGGCTTTCCCGAGATATAGATCTCGGCACAATCTTATTGGCATCCTCTTCCATATCCTTAGATGAGGTCACGGTCAGCGCATCTGCCATCCGCAATACATCCGACCGTAAGATCGCATTTCCTACTCCCGAGCAAAAAGCGGCCTCCAGCAACGGTATCAACTTACTGAGCGCCTTGATGCTTCCCCGTTTGCAAGTAGACCCGATCCGGAATAGCGTATCGTTGCCGAACGAAGGGAGCATTCAATACCGCATCAACGGAATCAAGGTGGAGCTGTCTGATATCCGGGGATTATCACCGCAGGAGGTAATCCGGGTAGAATACCATGACAATCCGGGCTTACGTTACGGCGACGCCTCTGTCGTACTCGATTACATCGTCCGGAGGGAAATAAGTGGAGGCTCTGTCAATCTGGACCTCAGTAACTCCCCTACCACCTCTTTCGGGGATGACCAGGTATCGGCGAAATTCAACCATAAGAAATCTGAATTCGGGTTGCGATACGCCGCACGCTACCGGAATCCGTACCATATTTGGACGGAAGGGGCCGAGACCTTCCGGTTCGAGAATGGCGAGACACTGGAGCGTACCTCGGAAGGCCTTCCGAAAGGAATGTCCGAGAGTACCCATGACTTCTCGTTCAATTATAACTTGGTAGATAATGATCATTATTATTTCAACGCCACGTTACGTTACACCTTGTCGGACGAGGACAAAGGAACCAAGAAGAACCTCTATACCAACAATCGTCCCGAGGATAAGACATACGTCTGGAATCCGAACAATAACTCTACCCAGTGTCCTTCTCTTGATCTTTATTTCCAACGTACCTTACCACATAAACAAATGTTGGTACTTAACATGGTAGGCACGTACATAAACACGAACGCTAGCCAGATGTATCAAGAATGGAAAAACGATATCCTTTTGTCGGATATCTTGTCAAACATAGATGGAGACAAATATTCCATCATCGGCGAGGGAATCTACGAGCGGCAATTCGAGACAAGCCGGTTGGGTGGAGGACTGAGACACACCCAGTCGTGGACGGACAACTCCTATAGCGGAACGGTTGAAGGACGAACCAAGATGAGACAAGCCGAGACATACCTCTATACGGAATTCAGCGGAAAAGCTAAGAAGTTGAGTTATACCGTCGGGATAGGTGTTTCCCGCTCATGGTTCAGGCAGGAGGGAGAGGAAGATTATCGGTATTATACATTCCGTCCTAAGGTATCCTTGCAGTATGACTTTACGAACGATATGTATTTCCGGGTAAACGGTAGTATAAACAATGTGTCGCCCAGTCTATCGGAATTAAGCGCCATCGAGCAATACATCGATACGCTCCAGATACGCCGGGGAAATCCCTACCTAAAACCTTACAAGAGTTACGACATGCAGGCCAATTACCTATATAAGAAAGGAATATTTACTGGTGACTTAAATTTTTACTATAGCAATAGCCCGTACCGGATCATGGAAGAAATAATACGAGAAAATGATAAATTCATCTGCGTTACCGATAACCAAAAAAGATGGCAGCAACTAAGTGGAGACCTGACATTACGTATCGGTCCTATTGTCAAGCGGATCGTAAGCCTATCCGTAACGGGGGGCGTTAATCGCTACATCAGCGAGGGAAACAGTTACTCGCATATCTATACCAACTGGTATTACCGGGCTTCCATTATGGCTCTGTATAAGAGATTCATGGCCATGTTCCAAATACAGAGCAGTTATAACCGGTTTGTCGGAGAGACACTGATAGGTGGTGAGAATATCCATATGTTTATGCTCCGGTATAACCACGGCAAATTTGCCGTCGGAGCCGGCTTGATGATGCCTTTCTCTAAACAGTATAAACGGGTGGAAGAAAATCGTAACGCTTATGCCTCCAGCTATACGAACATGTACGCAAACGACTTCTCCCGAATGTTAATGCTTACCTTCTCTTGGAACCTCGACTTCGGTCGTAAGTTCAAGGAAGGCAACAAGAAACTTTGGAACAGCGACAAAGATCCGGGCATTATGCGATGAACTCTCCAAACAGAAAAGTCCGGTATTTAATTACCGGACCTATCTTTTCTTCCTTCAGGAGGAGGAACAGGAACTCCTTCTTTAATGAACTCATCATACACGATCCTAGGATGGTCCTGTGGAGAAGCCAGTTGATATTCTGCCGAGAAATTGTCTCGCCTGAAATTCTTCAGCTTCAGGTTCTCTGCGCTATAATTTCTCAAGGTCTCCTTCCTATCACCAAACAAGGAACTACTCAGTACCTTCGAGTCTAAGATATTTTCTTTCGGAGTTATCGTAGGCAAAAGATTTTGTTCCAGCAACCCTCTATAAGCACCGATGTACTCGCACCAAACGGAATTACCTTTTTGGTAGATTCGATAGGTATAGTTAGACCAAGCTGTCGTTACATGAATCTCATGTTCCCAGATATCGACGGATGCCTCCGAATCGAAATAGGGATCTTTAATCGTCACACGTCGTAATCCGTGATTCTCATCCCTTACTAAAGTCAGCCACTTATCTGAATGGAGTATCTCAGAAATAATGTCGGGCAACTTTTCCTTGATTTCAAATTGGATTCTCATACATTTCGCCTGCCGGTCAGGACTTTTTAAGGTTGCCAGGTTCTTATTAAACATTTCGTTGTTAATACGATAAAACAAATATAAGCAAAAATGTTTAATATAATGTATTCTTTTTCGATAATTCTTACGTACTTTTGCCTAAAAGAATGACAAATATGATACAAAACGACGAAATAATACTGATAAATATTAACGGAGCGGATCGTCCGGGCGTAACGGCGGCCCTTACGGAGATTTTGGCCAAAAATAACGCCGTGATCCTTGATATCGGACAAGCCGATATCCATAACCATCTGTCGTTGGGAATCTTGTTCCAAAGTACGGAAGGAAATTCCGGTAATATATTGAAAGAACTACTGTTCAAGAGCTATGAGCTAGATGTCAATATCCGTTTCAATCCTATCACAGAGCAGGAATACAGCAAATGGGTAGATATGCAAGGTAAGAACCGGTATATCATCACGATCTTAAGCCGTAAGCTCACGGCCAAACAGATTGCCGGTGTTTCCCGGATCGTAGCGGAGCAAGATATGAATATCGATGATATCAAGCGCCTTACCGGACGTATTCCGTTAGACGAGAACGCCCGTACTCCCAAGGCGAGCGTGGAATTTTCCGTGCGTGGTACACCGAGAGACAAGGAGTCTATGAAAGCGGCGTTCATGAAACTTTCTACAGAATTGGAGATGGATATCTCTTTCCAAGAGGATAGCATGTATCGTCGTATGCGACGCTTGATCTGTTTCGATATGGATTCTACCTTGATCAAGACAGAGGTTATCGATGAATTGGCGATACGTGCCGGGGTCGGCGACCAAGTAAAAGCGATCACGGAAGCGGCCATGCGTGGAGAGATCGACTTCTGTGAGAGTTTCCGCCAACGCTGTGCCTTATTAAAGGGTCTAGACGTATCTGTGATGCAGGAGATCGCCGAGAACCTGCCGATCACCGAAGGAGTAGATCGCCTGATGCGTATCTTGAAAAAGGTGGGCTTCAAGATCGCTATTCTTTCCGGAGGTTTCACTTATTTCGGTAATTTCCTTAAACAGAAATATAATATCGACTATGTATACGCCAACGACCTTGAGATCAAAAACGGTAAGTTAACGGGTAATTATGTTGGCGATATCGTAGATGGTAAACGTAAAGCGGAATTACTACGGCTGATAGCGCAAGTGGAGAACGTGGATATTCGCCAGACCGTAGCGGTTGGCGACGGAGCGAACGACTTACCGATGATTAGCATCGCCGGTCTAGGTATAGCCTTCCATGCCAAGCCGAAGGTGAAGGCGACAGCCAAGCAGTCCATCTCAACGATCGGGCTCGACGGTATCTTATATTTCCTTGGATACAAGGACTCATATTTGGAAGAACAGATGTAATATATATAATTTTAATGTATAGCGATTATGATCAGACACATTGTAATGTTTAAGTTGAAGGAGTTTCAGTCTCCGGCTGAGAAGCAAGCCAAGATGCAAGAGATCAAGGACAAGTTGGAAGTCTTGATTGATAAAATAGAGGTATTGAAAATGATCCGTGTGGATTTTAATTGTAATCCAGAAGAGACTTGGGATATTATCCTGACTACGGAATTACCTACCTTGGAAGATGTGAATACGTACGCTAATCATCCGGAGCATGTAGCAGTTGCTAAAGGAATTATTGGTCCGGTAAAGGCAGACAGAGCTTGCGTCGACTATGAAGTCCTTTGATATAGAGGAACGTGTGAGCCAAGCGGCCCACAATTTCGAGTCCGGGTATAATTGTGCCCAATCCGTATTCCTCGCCTACTCGGATATCTTTGAGCTGGATTTAGAGTTGGCAAAAAAGATGTCTGTGTCTTTTGGCGGAGGAGTTGGTCGGATGCGTGAGGTATGCGGAACCGTAAACGCCATGGCGATGTTGGCCGGATTCAAGTATCCGGTATTCGATCCGCAAGATCAAGAGGCGCGTACCCGTAACTATGGTATGGTACAAAAAATGGCGGCATTGTTCAAAGAAAAACATGGGACGATCATTTGTCGTAGCCTTCTTCCTCCGGAAGAGACCTCGACAACCCCTGCTCCTTCTGCTCGCACGCAGCAATATTATGCCAAGCGTCCTTGCCGTAAATACGTGGAAGAAGCAGCCCGTATCGCCGGGCATATGCTAAAAGGCGAACTTGAATAAAAAGAATTGGTTAAGCCAAAAGGCGTATTTGCGATATATAACCAAGTTTGCGGATCTCTGAGAACAACTCACTGTAAGAAGACTTGGATTTCACATTGACTTTATAGGTAATTGTCGATGTATTCCTGTCGTAATTATGCTCATAAGACAGACTTACGATAAATATGCTCCTATCTTCCAAGATTTTCCGTATGCTTTTAAGGTCGGGAGTCGAGGTTGAGCAATTTATCGTAAGTATTTTATTCACGCCATCCAAATACATACGCCGTTCCAACCTTTCTAAGGAGACCAACACAAATAATGTGAATGCTGTAGTGATAGAAGCCGCCAAGAACATCCCGGCGCCAGCAGCTAAGCCCACTACCGCCATCACCCAGATACAAGCCGCCGTAGTTAATCCATGTACGCTTCCATGACTTTGGATAATAGCTCCTGCTCCTAAGAAACCGATACCAGTAAGGACTTGGGCGGCAATACGCCCAGGATCTCCATTCAAAAAATCGGGATAGGTTTGGGGTATCCAGATTGATATCAACATAGCGGCGGCAGATCCCATACAGATCAAGGTAAAAGTTCGCATACCAGCATCTCTTCGGCGAAATTGTCTTTCCGCACCTATAATGGCACCGAGCACAAAACTAATAGCTAATCGCACGGCAGCCGTCGAGGTCGTGATTTGTGAACTCTCCAGAATATCATTCAAATGTCCTAACATAGCCTGTCAATTATTCTTGGTTATACAAATATAACAAATTTCTATGTATTGATTATGGAATGAAAGTAATATAAAATCGTCAAAAGTTGTATCTTTGAAACAAGAATAAAAGTCATTCACTTCTAAACAGTAGAGAAATTGAAAATAATTACGTACAATACGAACGGATTAAGGGCGGCCATAAGCAAGGGGTTGCCCGAGTGGTTGGCTCAAGAGCGACCGGACGTTTTATGTATCCAAGAGACAAAATTGCAACCAGACCAGTTCCCGGCAGAAACATTCGAGGCTCTGGGGTACAAATCTTATTTATTTAGTGCCCAAAAGAAAGGATATAGTGGTGTAGCCATCCTCTCAAGACAGGAGCCGGATCATATCGAATATGGAATGGGGATTGAGAAGTATGACAATGAAGGGCGTTTTATCCGTGCTGATTTCGGAGACGTATCAATCGTTAGTGTCTATCATCCTTCTGGTACCAGTGGAGACGAACGGCAAGATTTCAAGATGATATGGCTGGAAGACTTCCAGAAATATGTCGTAGAGTTAAGGATATCCCATCCGAACCTGATACTTTGTGGCGATTACAACATTTGCCACGAGCCAATAGACATTCACGACCCAATCCGTAACGCAAAGAACAGTGGTTTCCTCCCAGAAGAACGGGAATGGATGAGCCGTTTCTTATCCGCAGGCTTTACGGACACCTTTCGCTTTCTGAACCCGGATAAGCAAGAGTATACATGGTGGAGTTACCGCTTCAATTCCAGGTCTAAGAACAAAGGATGGCGTATTGATTATTGTATGATTAGCGATAATATGAAGCCTAAAGTTAAAGCTGCTTATATATTAAACCAAGCCGTACACTCCGATCATTGTCCGGCAGTCTTGGAAATCGAATAAGATTGGTCCTCCCCTTTCGCCCACTGTTGAAAGGGGAACTGATAGCTCTTGTATAAATGACAAAGCTCTTTGTTCTTAGCGGAATTGTAAGTAATTTCGCGAAGCGAATTTAAAACTTAACGACATTGGCAAGAAAGAAGAAACAGTTGCCTATATTAGAAAAGGTAACCATTACGGATGTAGCCGCCGAGGGAAAGGCTATCGCAAGAGTGAACGATATGGTGGTATTCGTACCCTTCGTAGCTCCGGGAGACGTGGTTGACATTCAACTGACTCGCAAGAAAAACAGTTACGCAGAGGGGAAGCCTGTATATTTCCATGAATACTCGACTAAACGAGTAAAGCCGTTTTGCGATCATTTCGGTGTTTGCGGAGGGTGTAAGTGGCAACATCTGCCCTACGAGGAACAACTCTATTATAAGCAAAAGCAGGTTTATGATAATCTTACCCGTATAGGAAAAGTAGAGATGGAGGAGAAACTTCCGATCTTAGGTTCCGAGCGCACGACTTTCTACCGTAATAAGCTTGAATTTACTTTCTCTAACAAGAAGTGGCTGACGGAAGAAGAAATACAGTCCGGTGCTTCTTTCGATTGCATGAATGGTGTCGGGTTTCATATACCGGGAATGTTCGACAAAGTATTGGACATCCATAAGTGCTGGCTACAAGATGACATCTCGAATAAGATCCGTCTTTGTATCAAGGAATATTGTTTGTCTCATGAGGGATATCCTTTCTTTGATTTACGTAATCAAGAAGGATTCGTACGTACTTTGATGATTCGCACGGCATCCACGGGAGATTTGATGGTTGTAGTGGTTTTCTTCCATGAAGATGTAGAGCGCAGGGAAGCATTACTGTCTCATCTGGCGAATAGATTCCCGGAAATCACATCCTTGATGTATGTTATTAACGGTAAATGTAACGATACGATCACAGACCAGGAGGTCCTCGTGTTCAAAGGAAAAGACCATATCATCGAGGAGATGGAGGGGCTTCAATTCAAGGTAGGTCCTAAGTCTTTCTATCAGACAAACAGTGAACAGGCTTATAATCTATATAAAGTAGCGAGAGAGTTCGCTGGTCTTACCGGAAGCGAGATGGTGTATGATTTATATACCGGAACAGGCACGATCGCAAATTTCGTCTCTCGCCAAGCCCGGAAAGTTATCGGCATCGAATATGTGCCGGAAGCCATCGAAGACGCGAAAGTGAATTCTTCCTTGAACCACATAGAGAACACGCTTTTCTATGCCGGGGATATGAAGGATATCTTGACACAGGATTTCATAAACCAACACGGACGTCCGGATGTTATTATCACAGATCCACCGCGTGCCGGTATGCACGACGATGTGATTAATACCATCCTTTTCGCCGAGCCGGAACGTATCGTTTACGTTAGCTGTAATCCTGCTACGCAAGCTCGCGACTTGAGTTTACTGAGCATAAAATACGCCGTCAAGAAAGTTCGTCCAGTGGATATGTTCCCCCATACGCATCATGTGGAGAACGTGGTCTTACTTGAGAAAAAATAAGTATATAATAATGTATAGGAAATACATCCCCATTCTGTTCTTTTTGTTCTTCTTGTATGGTTGCAGTGGTAACAAACAAGAAGAGAAAGAGGATGTTTCTATTTCCGTGGATTTGCCACAACTGAAAGTGGCAGGAGAGATCACAGCGGTAACTTTGTACAGCTCTACCTCCTACTTCCAATATAAGATGCAACCTATGGGCTACGAATATGATCTGGTTAGTGATTTTGTCAAAAGCCAAGGCTTGAAATTAAACATCAAGGTCGCAGAGAATCCTGCCCGGCTGATAGAGATGTTGGAAACTGGCGAGGCCGATATTGTCGCTTTCCCGATTCCGATCAACAACAAGCTTAAGCAGGAGGTTATTTATTGCGGTCGGGAGGATATTTCCAGCCAAGTGTTGATACAACGGGCTAATAAAGGAGATAAGCCCCTCACCGATGTCACTCAATTGATTGATAAAGAAGTTTACGTAAAACCCAATACCAAATACTCCGAACGGTTGAAGAACTTGGACGAGGAATTAGGAGGAGGAATCCAAATCCAAAAAGTGGATAACGACTCCATCACGACCGAAGATCTTATTGAGATGGTTTCCTTGGGCGAGATTCCCTATACAATTAGCGATGATAACACCGCCCGCTTAAACAAAACCTATTATTGGAATATCAATGTCGACTTAAAAGTTAGTTTTCCTCAACGTTCCTCTTGGGTGGTAAGGAAAAGTAGCCCGGATTTAGCGAAAGCGATCAATGAATGGGCTTCCGATAAAACAGGTAAATACTCTTTTAAAGCAGTTACTAAACGATACTTCGAGTTGAGTAAACGTCCTTTTACAGCCGATATACCAAAAGTAAAGAATGGACATATTTCCCCATATGACCCTTTGTTCAAAAAGCATGCGAAAAACATAGGATGGGATTGGCAATTGTTGGCATCTATCTCCTACCAAGAGTCTCATTTCAATCCTAACGTCGTATCATGGGCCGGAGCCGAAGGACTTATGGGAATCATGCCAAACACGGCGAAAGCATTAGGTGTTACCCCGCATGAGCTGAAAGATCCGGATACGGGAATCCGTACGGCAGTGGATTGTTTACGGCGCTTTCGCCAAGGTTTTTCCGAGATAACGGATCCTGAAGAGAAAATCAAGTTTACTCTTGCGGCTTACAACGCAGGAATCGGACATGTTTACGACGCACAACGCTTGGCTAAGAAATATGGGAAAGATCCTAATAAATGGGATAATAATGTAGCGGAATATATCCGTTTAAAAAATGACCCCGAATATTACAACGATCCTGTTTGTAAACACGGATACCTACGTGGATCGGAAACATATAATTATGTACGGGAAATACTAGAGCGCTTTCATTACTATAAGAAAAAATCATAGTTATGAGATTGTCTTTACTTATAACTATGACTCTTCAGCAATCAAAAGCCTCTCGTTATTTGTTATATTCAAGTATTTTATAATTAAGTAATTTGATTTATGAAACAGTTACATGCACATGAAGTCCTTCATATGATGGAGGGAAATAGTTATTCAGAAGCTTCTTTAAAAGAAGCGATTATCAAGACTTTCGGAGAGGATCAGCGTTTCTATACTTGTTCCGCGGAAAATATGGATGCAGACGAGTTAATCATGTTCCTGAAGCAAAAGGGCAAATTCATACCTGTTGAGAATGGTTTCACCGTAGATATCACAAAGGTTTGTAATCATTAAATGAAAAAAATCCGCATCCAGCTTCACAGCTACATGCGGACTAAACAAATAACAAACTCTACTTATATGAAAAAACAAATACTACTAACAAATTTATTCTGTGATGACTATTATCAACGTGATTTCTGAATCATTTTATAATATAACAGAAGATCGTTCGAAAAAGTTCACTGATAATTTATTCCAAGTTGATAACTTTCCTCTTTATCGACTCTTCATACATATAACAATTAAAACTGTAAATTGTTTTATAAACAAAAGTAGAGATAAAAATGAGAACCAGAACAGAAGAGTGTAAGAAGATTGAGAACTTATCGCATAAGTTAGAAATCATTTGAAAAACAGATAAATTATAGAAATCATAATTATGATTTCTCAATATCAAAATAAGCGAGTAATTCCTCTATTGTCAAAGGGGTATAAGTACTACCGGAAGTCTCATGGATGATAAAACCAGAAGTCTTTAAATCGCCAGTCTCAATCCAGATATTCGATTCTACCTCTCGGTTCGCCAAAATTCCGTTTCGTTGAAGCGCTTTACGTACCATTGCGTATTTTTGGCCATGTCCAACAAGGCGAACTTGTCGGGAAAACTGATTGTCTATACGGAATAATCCGGTCTCCTTATCAAAGACGATCCCTTTCCGAGCAAAGAAATTACTTAGGTGACCACTCAATGCCAAATCCTCAGGAGTACCCGTAGAGATTCCATTCGCTTTATCCATCAACCAAATCTTATCCGATATTTGAAGGGCCAGTTCCAAATCGTGAGTCGACATAAATATCGTCTTATTCGTTTGCCGGGTTAAATGATGAAGTAATTGCATAATCTCTACCTTACTGGGAAAATCAAGGAATGCGGTAGGCTCATCCAAGTAAATAATCGGAGTCTCTTGAGCGAGCGCTTTAGCGATCATCACTTTTTGGCGTTCTCCATCAGATAACGTATGTACCATGCGAGATGCCAATTCTCCGATGCGAACAAGGGCGATGGATTCTTCCACGATTCGCTTATCATCTTTACTCAACTTACCCCAGAAACCTGTATACGGGCTACGTCCCATTCCGACCAATTCTCGCACCGACATATTCCGGATCTCACACTTATCAGTCAGCACTACACCAATTGTAGTACTAAGTTCCTTATCAGAATAGGCATCTATATCTTTTCCCAAAACCAATATCTCACCCCCTAATTTCGGTTGGAAAGCTGATAACGTACGCAATAAAGTAGACTTTCCTACCCCATTAGCTCCCAGCAAACAGGTTAATTCTCCACTATAGATCGTAGAGTGTATATCTTTCGCTACCAACTTCGTACTACTCTTGGAATGATAACCGATCGAAAGTCCGTTTATGTGAATCGTATCCTGTTTCATCTTATTCGTTCAATTCATTCTTACGTTTTCTAAATAACACCGAAGCCACTACAGGAGCCCCGACTAAAGCTGTTACCGAATTAACGGGTAACGCCCCCTCAAAGCCCGGCATACGGGCAATCAAATTACAGATTAATGCTAACGCCGCACCTACAAATAAAACTGCGGGCATCAAAATCCGATGATCGGAAGTCTGAAATATAGCCCGGCATAAATGTGGAACAGCTAGCCCCAAGAAAATAATAGGCCCGCAATAAGCCGTGACAATCGCAGTAAGTACCCCAGCCGAGGTAATAACCAACAAACGAGCCTGCTTAATATTAAGTCCCAAGTTACGTGCGTAGCTATCTCCTAGAAGCATCAAGTTCATCGTCTTGATAAGCAAGAACGAGAGAGGGATCAAGATTGTCATAAGAAACACGAACAACATCATCTGATTACCGGAAACACGGGCAAAACTACCTAATCCCCAAATCACGTATGCACGAATATCCTCCTCGACACTAAAGAACTTAAGAACACCGATCACGGCGTTCGCCACGTAACCGATCATTACACCGATAATCAATAAGGTGACATTTCCTTTTACTTTTTGGGAAACATATACAATCAGCGCCATTACGGATAAAGAGCCAATCACAGCCGCTATCGATAAAGCGATCTCCCCCATAAAACCAAGTTTACTCAAGGCAACACCTCCCAAACTACCACTCAACAACACTACGAAAGCAACCCCCATGCTCGCTCCTGAACTGATACCTAAGACCGAAGGTCCGGCCAACGGATTACGAAAAACAGTTTGCATCTGCAAACCGCTGATGGATAGGCCTGCTCCCGCAACCAATGCTGTCAATGCCTGTGGAAGCCGGGATTTCCAGATAATATTCTGCCATGTAATAGGCTCATCTCCTGAATTCCAAATAATATGCCAAACAGATTGAAGTGGAATAGAGACCGAACCCAAGACCAGATTCAAAAAGATCAAAACAAAAATAGCGGCAATAATCGCCAGCATCCACAGGGTATTCGAATGTCTCATCAGCTTCCCTTATTTAAGTTGAGAATAATAAACCGGATCATGGTCTGGTAATAAATCTGGATGAAAGATATGTAGCAAATCCGCTAAGACAACCTCCGGTTCTGTCGGCATGCTCTCATAAAATGGTGTATTTTTCATATTACAATAGATAATCCCTTTCTCCCGGAACGCACGGAAATCCGCATAACGGGGATCTTGCTCTTTCAATGCCTCATAGCTAAATGTTCCCGGGAAACTATTCACGATACGCCAATAATCAGCATCATCCGCTTGATTATAGACTGTCTCGAAGTCTAATGTAACGCCTCCAGAACGTTCATCATCTTTCAAAAAATAATTAGCGCCGGCATCCTTAAAAAGCTGCGCCAAGAAACTCTTTCCTCCTACAGCATACCAATTCCCACCCCGTAATTCGCCACTAAAAACGATCGGACGTTTTCTAACTTTACCATCTGACGTAAGTTTCTTTAAATCATTATATTTCTTCTCAATGGCAACAAAACGCTCGTTTCCCTCTTTTTCTATCCCTAATAATAAGCCTATGAACTTGATCCATTCGGCCTGTCCCAGTGGTGTAGTCTCTTTATAACCTAAATGTGGAATCAAAGGAATACCTACGTCTTTCAATGTTTCATAACCGCCCCGTTTGAAGGGTGATACTAAGATTAAATCAGGATTCATGCTCATGATAACCTCGTTATCAAAATTTCCCTCAATACCGATTTTAGCGGTTTTACCCTCTTTCAGACGTTCATTCATCTCTTCATTGAATAAATGTCGCGTACTGGTAATCCCGACCACCTTATTTAATGCGTCTAATTTAATAAAGTTCGATAATTGCAAAGATGTCATACATATAACACTCCGGATAGGAAGCTCTATCACCGTATAATCAGCAGAAATCCCAGCAGGTTTCGTACCTCTTTTCACGAATGCATAATGAAACGTAGCGCTTTCCTTATTTTGAGGATCTTGGATATCGGCCAAGATATATTGATCCGTATAGGTCAGTTTAAAACCCTGAGCATATAAAGGTTTTATTTGCTCTTGCAAAAATGTAGACTGCTCTACAGAAACCGTTTCTCCTGTTTTTCCTTTTTCACGAGTACCGGAAGTGCATGATAAAACCAATACCGATAAAAGCAAGCATCCACCTGCTATAAATTTATTCATAATCCTTATTTAGTTGACAGTTGATCATTGAAAGTTACTCTCGTCCTGCTCCACGGGACAGCAACATTTATTTATGAACCGGCAGGTCTTCTGACTTACTTCCATTCTGAACGCCTTCCCGATTACAAAATCAGTGGCCAAGGTATTGTCCGAATGTTTAGAAGCTCACAGCAGCGTGGTCTGTCCGGGATTCTCACCCGGTTCCCTTTTAATCCGCTTCCCGGAAAAGAGATAAGCGGAACCTGTTTCCGCAACAAAAATAGTAAGAATATTTGTATACCTCCACAAATTTAAAGACTTTTGCGTTTCAAATAAAGACAGACATACATGAATCATCCTATTCATTTCGTTTCATTAGGTCCCGGAGATCCAGAATTAATCACGTTGAAAGGGCTTAAAACATTACAAAAGGCCGATATCATCTACTGTCCGGCCACACGAGGCAAACATGGTATCATATCTCGTGCGATGGATATAATGAAAGCACTAGATATAAACGAATCTTCGATCCATCCGTTTATTTTACCGATGAGCAAAGAACGGATGGATGCGTTAAACGTATATAACGAATTATTTCTGAATGCCCAAGCTGAATATTTGAGAGAAAAACAAATCGTAATCGTTGCCGAGGGAGACGCAGGTTTTTATTCCTCCATACAATACGTATACGATAAATTTAAAGAAACAGGAATCCCAGTAGATCGAATTGCGGGGATTCCTGCTTTTATAGCGGCAGGAGCCTTGGCCGGGATACATATCGTAAAACAAGAAGAACAAACTAACGTAATCCCCGGGACTGCGTCGTTCGATGAGCTTTCTGCAAAAATAGAGAATGGAATGATTATTGTCATCATGAAATTACCGAGTTGTCAAACGGCTATCCATGCTTGTATCCAGCAATATGCGGACAAAGCTATTTTTCATTATTTCGAGAATGTCGGAACTAAAAAAGAATACTATACAACTGATACCGATATCATACATTCCAAAATTTTCCCCTATTTCTCTTTGCTGATCATCCAACCTCGTTAAAATACAAGAAGGTTGCCCGGAAAGCAATTACAATCCAAGCAGCCTTCTTTTCATTAATCTTATTGTCGCAAGTAGAGGATTTTAAAGACTATTTTCTTTAAGAATATAACAATCAAAATGCAGACTTTTCTAAAGTTTACTTTACAAAAGAGTATATTTTAGGATTAAATACTATCACAAATAAATCAAAAATCATCTTTTCCATCACAAAAACATCAAAACTGTACAATCTTATTATTTTATAAAGATAAGAAAGCTTATTCCGTATCATTTTGTTATTATAATAAATTAGATTTACTTTGTTCAAACTATATAAACTTACATAAAGCACATGAAATCGGACATTGAGATAGCAAGAGAAACAGACTTACGTAAAATTAAGGAAGTTGCGACAACGTTAGGAATCCCTCGTGAGGAAGTACAAAATTATGGTAGGTATATCGCTAAGATTCCTATCCATTTGATTGATAAAAAACAAATAGACCAGCATAATTTAATTTTAGTGACCGCTATTACTCCCACTAAAGCAGGAATCGGAAAGACTACGGTTTCGATTGGTCTGGCCTTAGGACTGAATAAAATCGGGAAGAAAGCGGTAGTCGCTTTACGTGAGCCGTCTCTTGGCCCGTGCTTCGGCATGAAAGGTGGTGCGGCCGGAGGTGGACATGCCCAAGTGCTTCCTATGGAAAACATCAATTTACATTTTACAGGAGATTTTCATGCGGTTACTTCTGCCCATAACATGATTACCGCTTTATTGGATAATTATATTTATCAGACCCGCAACACTTGCGAAGGTTTGAAGGAAATTAAATGGAAACGGGTACTCGATGTAAACGACCGGAGTTTACGCAACATCGTATCGGGCCTAGGCGGTTCAGCGAACGGCGTGCCTACCGAGACTGGATTTGACATCACTCCCGCTTCCGAGATCATGGCAATCCTTTGCTTGGCAACGGATATTGAGGATTTGAAACGCCGTATCGGAAATATACTATTGGGTTATACGAACGACGATAAACCTTTTACGGTAAATGACCTTGGTATAGCCGGAGCTATCACCGTATTACTAAAAGATGCATTACTACCAAACCTAGTACAAACCACGGAGAATACTCCCGCATTCGTACATGGAGGTCCTTTCGCTAACATCGCTCATGGATGTAATTCCGTATTGGCCACCCAAATGGCTCTTACTTATGGAGATTATGTAATCACGGAAGCTGGATTCGGTGCTGATCTGGGCGCAGAGAAGTTCTTTAATATCAAATGTAGAAAAGCGGGTCTTTCACCTAAACTGACAGTTATCGTAGCGACCGCTCAAAGCTTGAAACTTCACGGTGGCGTTCCGGAAAAAGAAATCAAGGAACCGAATATCGAAGGATTAAAAAACGGATTTGTAAACTTGGATAAGCACATCGAGAATATGAAGAGTTTCGGCCAGCAAGTAATCGTAACTTTCAACCGTTATGCGACTGATACGGACGAAGAGATCACTGTAGTGGCTGAGCATTGTAAGGAAAAAGGAGTTGGATTCGCCATGAACAACGTTTTCGCCGAGGGAGGTGAAGGAGGCACGGAACTTGCCCGTTTAGTGGTTGACACGATCGAAAATAATCCTTCCGCTCCTTTGCAATATACATATGACCTGGATGATCCGATCCGTACAAAGGTGCAAAAAGTGGCCCAGAAGATCTACGGGGCTTCCTCGATTGTTTATACGACTTTGGCCGATAAAAAATTGCGTCAGATCGAAAACCTGGGTATCTCCCATTATCCGATTTGTATCGCCAAGACTCAATATTCATTCTCTTCTGATCCGAAAGCTTATGGGGTCGCTAAAGATTTCGAACTAAAAGTACGAGATGTAATCATCAATAACGGAGCCGAGATGATCGTTGTCGTCATGGGTGAGATCATGCGTATGCCAGGACTTCCGAAAGAGCCGCAAGCCCGAAAAATTGATATCGTGGACGGAATGATCGAAGGCTTGAGCTAACCTTTATTTACATCCATCAGTGCGGAGGAACGCAATTTAAGGGAAAGGATCACCGAATAAATAAAAAAACGAGAGATACCCTAAAAAGTATCTCTCGTTCTATCAGTTAATATCATTTCTGTTAATAAGCTCTAGCGAACAGTACCCGACAAGCCGATGGTTTACCCGTTACCATACACTTACCCGGAGTCTTATCACCATCTAAAGGAATACAGCGGATCGTAGCTTTCGTCTCATTCTTGATCAACTCCTCAGTCTCCGGAGTTCCATCCCAATGAGCCATGATGAAGACACCCTCCTCGATCTTCTCCTTAAATTCTTCATATGTATCTACACTCACGGTATTAGCCTCACGGTGATCGTATGCTTTCTTGAAGATATTTGCTTGAATTTCCTCCAACAGATTCTTCACGTATTCCTCAATACCATCACAAGAGATCGTCTCCTTCTCCAAAGTATCACGGCGCATTACCTCAATCGTATTATTCTCCAGATCACGACCACCCATAGCCAAACGAACAGGAACTCCTTTCAACTCGTACTCGGCGAACTTCCAGCCTGGCTTCTTATTATCAGCGTCATCATATTTCACGGAAACACCTAAAGCTTTCAATTTAGTCATGATACCAACGACTTTCTCGCTAATCTGCGCCAATTGCTCAGCGCTACGGTAGATCGGTACGATCACTACTTGTATCGGAGCCAAATGTGGAGGCAATACCAAACCGTTATCATCGGAATGAGACATAATCAACGCACCGATCAATCGAGTGGAAACACCCCAAGAAGTAGCCCAAGCATAATCGCTCTTACCGTTTTTATCGATGAAAGTTACGTCGAAAGCCTTACCGAAGTTCTGCCCCAAGAAATGGGAAGTTCCAGCTTGCAAAGCCTTTCCATCCTGCATCATTGCCTCGATCGTATAAGTATCCAAAGCACCGGCGAAACGTTCGCTCTCAGACTTCACACCCTTGATTACCGGCATCGCCATATAATTCTCTGCGAAATTCGCATAAACTTCCTGCATTTTCTTAGCCTCTATCTCCGCTTCCTCACGAGTAGCGTGAGCGGTATGGCCTTCCTGCCACAAGAACTCAGCCGTACGAAGGAACAAGCGAGTACGCATCTCCCAACGCATTACATTCGCCCATTGGTTACACAAGATAGGCAGGTCACGATAAGACTGAATCCAGTTACGGTATGTATTCCATATAATCGTCTCCGAAGTCGGACGGATAATCAATTCCTCTTCCAATTTAGCCGCCGGATCTACAACAACTCCCGTACCGTCATGATTTGTCTTCAAACGATAGTGAGTAACCACGGCACATTCTTTGGCGAACCCTTCCACGTGTTCAGCTTCTTTGCTTAAGAAAGACTTCGGGATTAACAAGGGGAAATAAGCGTTCACATGACCGGTTTCCTTGAACATATCGTCTAAGATACGCTGCATTTTCTCCCAGATAGCGTATCCGTAAGGCTTGATCACCATACAGCCACGCACGGCAGAATTCTCTGCCAAATCTGCCTTAATTACCAAATCTTGGTACCACTGCGAATAGTTTACACTTCTCGGTGTAAGTTCTTTCAGCTCTTTTGCCATTTCTTTATATTTCTAAATTATACTGTTTTCCTTTATCAGAATAGTAATGGGTTGCAAAGGTAAGAAATAATCGTATATCTTTGTAAAAACTATATATAGATAATATCATGAATATACAGAAGATTACACGCTACTTACTTATGTTATGCGCATTTACGTTCTTAACACTCACGGTAAAAGGACAAGATGGAGAACCTTTACGACTAGCAGTGGCAGGAGTATCCCACGGACATCTATGGGAGGTGATAAGGCGTTTGGATAGAGGAGATTTCAAGATTGTCGGAGTTGCCGAGAAAGATGATTACTTACGGGAACATAACGGACTACGAGATAAACTGGAGCCTAACCTGTTCTATGCAGACCTTGGCGAGATGCTGGACAAAACTCATCCGGAGGCGGTCATCGTATACGAGCCCATCTACGACCATCTTCGTGTAGTAGAGGCTTGTGCGCCGAGAGGCATACACGTTATGGTAGAAAAGCCGTTGGCCGTTAATAGCGAACATGCTACCCGGATGGCATCGCTCGCCCGTGAGAATAATATCTTGTTGCTTACCAACTACGAGACGACATGGTATAATACCAACCATGAGGCATTTCGCCTTATCGACAGTGGCGCTATCGGGAAGATCAATCGTATCAACGTATACGACGGACATCAAGGCCCCTTCGAGATCAACTGTGGAAAAGAGTTCACAGATTGGCTGACCGATCCCGTGCTGAATGGCGGTGGAGCGGTTATTGATTTCGGATGTTACGGAGCCAATTTAGCCACCCGTCTCATGAAAGATGAAAAACCTCTTAGCGTATACGCCGTTCTACAGCGGAATAAACCAAATCTTTATCCTAAGGTAGACGATGATGCGACTATTATCGTGGAATATCCTTCTGCAACTGTCCAGATCATGGGATCATGGTGTTGGCCAATGGGTAGAAAAGATATGCATATCTATGGCGATAAAGGATATATTTATCAAGATACACCTAAAGAAATGCGAATCTATACAAAAGGAAAGGAACGCCAAGAAATAGCACCTCCTTTGAATGCTCCTTATAATGATTCCTTTTATTTCTTGAAAGCCGCCGTCCGCAAAGAAATCGATGTACCTTCCACGGATCTTTCCTCGTTAGAGAATAACCTAATGGTGGTACGTATATTGGATGCAGCCATTCAAAGCGCAAAATCCAAAGCGGTTGTTCCTCTTCAATAATATATAGAGAGACGGAAACTAAGGGATAATCATTCCCTATTGGTAAAGAATTCGGACATTTGCGTGTCTAAATAAAAAACTACAGAGCAATCTTGGTGAAAAGTATGAAACAAAATATTCTCGCTCTCTATCTGATCAAACTATCCAAATGGTTCTCGCTTGTAATGCCTATCATCGTCCTTTTCTACGAGGATCATGGGTTAGGACTACAAGACGTATTTATTTTAAAGAGCGTATACTCGATCGCCGCTGTCGCTTTAGAGATTCCTTCGGGTTATCTGGCAGATGTATGGGGACGTAAGAAATGCTTGATTCTAGGCTGTATACTTTTTTTTGGTGGATACCTATGTTATTCTCTCACCTCCACATTTGTAGCCTTTCTTTTTGCCGAAATCTTGTTGGGAACCGGGCAAACCTTGGTAAACGGAGCGGACTCAGCACTGCTTTACGATACAACCGTGCGATACAAAAAAGAAGAACTTTATTTACGGTACGAGGGACGAATCACGATGATCGGTAATTTCGCCGAGGCCATCGCCGGGATATTCGGTGGATTGTTGGCCGCTTATTCCTTGCGATTACCGTTTTACGCCCAAGCATTTGTCTCTTTTATCGGTATTCCGGCGGCGTTCGCCTTACAGGAATTCAATACTAAGAGCAAAGTACAAAATCCGGCTTCCGAGATTGTCCGCATTTTGAAGTATTCTTTGGTCACGAACCGTAAGCTATGTTATAACATCATGTTTTCCGGTATCATCGGGGCTGCTACATTAACGATGGCATGGTTCGTGCAACCCGTATTGATGACGTTGGAAGCCCCAACCTCCTATTACGGTATCATCTGGACCGTGCTCAATCTGACAGTGGGGATATCCGCTCTCTATTCCGACCGGGTAGAACGATATTTCGGGATGCATAAATCAAATACGTTCATACTTTTTGTAATCGTCGGTGGCTATATATCGCTTGCTTATAACCTTACCTACTGGGGATTAGCGATCTTGTTTATTTTCTATATCATCCGAGGATTCGCCACACCTATCTTGAAAGGGTACATTAATCAAATGACCTTCTCGGAAATGCGGGCTACGGTATTATCGATCCGCAACTTTGTGATCCGCTTGATGTTTGCCGCTATTGCCCCATTTATAGGTTGGCTAAATGATTTCTATTCTTTGCGTGTCGCTCTGTTAGTTTCCGCCGGAATTATTGCCATACCCGGAATTTTATTCTTAGTTTTGCAATTCCGTAAAGCTACATAAAAAACTTAATAGCATGAAAAGACAATTAATGACCGGACTGTTTGCCGCTTTAGTTTTCACTGCGGCAGCCCAGTCGAATGAGTGGCGGGATCCCGAGGTCAACGCCGTAAACCGTGCTCCGATGCACACAAATTTTTTCGCCTACGAGAACGCTGAGGTAGCAGCGAAGGAGTCCAAAGAACAATCCCAGAACTTTATGACCTTGAATGGTCCTTGGAAATTCTTTTGGGTAAAGAATGCCGACGCTCGTCCTACCGATTTCTGGCGAACCGATTACAATGACAAAGGATGGAACAATATGCCAGTTCCCGGTGTATGGGAACTGAACGGATACGGAGATCCTCTCTACGTAAACGTTGGTTATGCTTGGCGTGAGCAATTCAAGAACAACCCTCCTGAAGTCCCTATCATTAATAACCATGTGGGCTCTTACCGCCGTGAATTCGTGGTTCCCGCCGACTGGAAAGGAAAAGAGATTATCGCTCATTTCGGTTCCGTCACCTCTAATATGTATCTATGGGTAAACGGAAAGTACGTGGGTTATAGCGAAGATAGCAAGCTGGAAGCGGAGTTTAATTTAACTTCTTACTTGAAACCGGGACAAAAGAATTTGATCGCTTTCCAAGTATTCCGCTGGTGCGATGGAACCTATTTGGAAGATCAAGATTTCTTCCGTTATAGCGGTGTCGGCCGTGATTGTTATTTATACGCCCGTAACCAAAAGCAACAGATTGCTGATATACGCATAACTCCGGATTTGGACGCTCAATACAAAAATGGCTCGCTGGCTGTTAACCTGACCATGAAGGGTAAAGGTACAGTAGAGCTTGAGCTATTGGATGCCCAAAATAAAGCGGTTGCCACCCAATCTTTGAACGCTTCCGGGAAGGTCAACACAACGATAGAAGTCTCCTCTCCCCATAAATGGACCGCAGAGACTCCTTATTTATATACTTTACGGGCTACTTTGAAAGAAGGAAGCAAAATAATCGAGGTCATTCCCATAAAAGTAGGTTTCCGTAAGATCGAATTAAAGAACGCCCAGATACTTGTGAACGGGCAACCGGTTCTTTTCAAAGGTGCCGACCGTCATGAGATGGATCCCGATGGTGGTTATGTCGTTTCACGTGAGCGCATGATACAAGACATACAGATCATGAAGAAATTCAATTTGAACGCTGTTCGTACCTGCCACTACCCGGATGATAACTTTTGGTACGATCTTTGTGATAAATACGGTATCTATGTCGTAGCCGAGGCCAATGTAGAATCTCACGGAATGGGATATGGCGAAAAGACGTTAGCCAAGAACCCATCCTATAAAAAAGCGCATCTGGAACGTAACCAACGTAACGTCCAACGTGGTTTCAATCATCCTAGTATCATCTTCTGGTCTTTGGGTAACGAGGCTGGATACGGTCCTAACTTCGAGGCCGCTTACGACTGGATCAAAAACGAAGACCCTAGCCGTGCCGTACAATACGAACAAGCCGGAAAGACAGGAAAGACAGATATCTTCTGCCCGATGTATTACAATTACGAAGATTGCGCTAAATATTGCGAGGATAACTCCATGCAAAAGCCTTTAATACAATGTGAGTACGCTCATGCCATGGGTAACTCCCAAGGCGGTTTCAAGGAATATTGGGATTTGATCCGTAAATACCCGAAATATCAAGGTGGTTTCATCTGGGACTTCGTGGATCAATCCGTACGCTGGACAGGTAAGAACGGAAAAATGATTTACGCCTACGGCGGTGATTTCAATAAGTTCGACGCTAGCGACAATAATTTCTGCGATAACGGTTTGATCAGCCCGGATCGTGTACCGAATCCGCATATGTACGAGGTGGGTTATTATTATCAAGATATCTGGACAACCCCTGGCGATCTGACGAAAGGCGAGATCAAGGTTTACAACGAATATTTCTTCCGCGACCTTTCCTCTTATTATCTGGAATGGGAAATGCTGAAAGGAGGCAAGGTAGTTCGTAGCGGACGTGTGGATGACTTGAAAGTGGCTCCTCGGCAGACAGCAACGATCCGATTGGATCTAGGCGAAACCTGTCAATGCGCAGAGTGGTTGCTAAACATATCTTATAAATTGAAGAATCGCGAGGGTTTATTACCCGCCGGACATACTGTAGCCAAAGATCAGTTGACATTGAACCCGTACAAAGCTCCATCAATGGAATTGAAGAACGTGAAGACAATCAATATCGAGACTAAAGCTCCAGTCGTACAAGATAACGACGCAAATTATCTGATCGTAGAAGGTTGTGGTTTCCGTACCGAGTTCAACCGCAAGAATGGTTATCTGATCAAATACGAGGTAAATGGGCAAGACATGATCAAGGAGGGAGAGGCTTTGACTCCTAACTTCTGGCGTGCGCCGACAGACAATGATTTCGGAGCTGGCCTGCAGAAAAAGTATGCCGCATGGAAAAAACCGGAAATGAAACTGACTTCTTTGAACCAACGAATGGAAAACAAACAAGTGATCGTAGAGGCTGCTTACGATATGCCGACTGTATCTGCCAAATTGAACTTGACATACGTAATCAACAACAAGGGGGCTATAAAAGTCACCCAGAAAATGACAGCGGACAAAAACGCTAAGGTATCTCCCATGTTCCGTTTCGGTATGCAAATGCCGATGCCGAGATCTTTCGAGAATATCGAATACTATGGTCGTGGTCCTGTAGAAAACTATATAGACCGCAAGGGTAATGCTGATTTAGCCATTTACCGCCAAACCGTAGATGAGCAATTCTATCCGTATATCCGTCCGCAAGAAAATGGAACGAAGTCGGATATACGCTGGTGGAAAATGCTAAACGAGGCCGGTAACGGTATTGAGATCGTAGCCTCTGCTCCTTTCTCTGCTTCTGCTTTGCATTATACGATCGAGTCTTTGGATGATGGCGCCCGAAAGGACCAAAGACATTCTCCCGAAGTAGAGGAAGCCGACTTGACAAACCTTTGTCTCGATAAGGTACAGATGGGATTAGGTTGTGTAAATAGCTGGGGAACTATCGCACTTCCGAAATACCAAATTCCTTATGGTGATTATGAGTTCACTTTCATTCTCACCCCGGTAAAACATAGCGTAGAGATCGAATAAAACAAATCCTTTACACATATAGGAGATATATAAAAAAATAGGTTGTGTCAAACCCCTGGCACAACCTATTTTCATTCTCTATCATCACAGTTCTTCAACAAACATTACTCGTAAAATCCCTAAACCGTTCCAGCCCCTTTATCAGCGAAGAGCGTGGACAAGCGATATTCCAACGCATGAAACCTTCGCCTTCTGCTCCATACATCGTTCCGGCGTTGAGCCATAACTTCGCTTTCTCTATCAGCAAGTGCTCCAAATCTTCCGATGATTTACCTAACTTACGGCAATCCATCCATACCAGATAAGTGCCTCCCAAGACAGTTATCGGGAAATCCGGCAGATATTCCCTGCAAAAATCTTTCATGTATAAGTAATTCTGCCATAAATAATCAATCAGTTGCGACAGCCATTCCTCTCCCCCATTATAAGCCGCTACAGTAGCTATTACACCAAAAGGATTGACATCGCATACTTCGTTAATATTGATAGCCCGGTCTATCTTCCGGCGTAGGTTCTCATCGGAGCACACGATATTGGCGATCTGTAATCCAGCGATATTGAAAGCCTTGCTAGGTGACAAACATGTTACAGAATGTCGTAAGAATTCTTCCGAGATAGATGCGAACGGTGTAAAAGTATATCCCGGAAATACGAGTTCGCAATGTATCTCATCCGATACGACTGTCAGACCATTACGGATACAGATTTCGCCGATTCGGCTCAGTTCCTCACGTGTCCATACCCTTCCTGCGGGATTATGAGGATTGCACAATAACATGGCTTTTACCTTCGGATCTGCGGCTTTTCTCTCCAAATCCTCATAATCGATCGTAAATGTGTCATGGGCATAAGACAAAGGATTACAGATCATCTCACATCCGTTATTACGGATAGACGAGAAAAAACAATTATAAACCGGAGTCTGCACCAACACTTTATCTCCCGGCTCAATCAACGCTTTGATAACGGCAGAAATAGCCGGAACAACTCCGGAAGTATAAATCATCCACTCTTTTCGTATTTGCCAGCTATGCCGACGCATAAACCAACCTATCACCGCTTCGTAATATGAATCCGGTACTCGGGTATAACCAAAAATACCATGTTCTACACGTTGCCGTAAGGCTTCGATAATAACAGGCGCTGTACGGAAATCCATATCGGCCACCCACATCGGTAACACATCCGTATCCACGGCACTATCCCATTTATAAGAATTCGTACCAGTACGAGGCACTATTTCATCGAAATTATATCTCATATTCTTTATGCGGAAAAGCAAGTATGTTCATCCCATAACCTCAGTCGGCAATTACCCGGGGCCTTGATATTCTCGTCTAGGATTACCTCACCATAACTTTCGGCGGTGATGTTTCCGGTACGAGGATTCTTCACGCTACGGATCAAACTATTGATAGTTGCCTGCACGGAGCTGTATTCAAAGGCAAGGTCGCAATCATCTTCCATCGTACAGTTCTCCATTACAAGATCGTGGGCGTAACAAAGCGGTTGTGTGCCCGAGATCTTGCAATTTACCAAACGTAGGTTCTTCGAATGCCAACCCAAATACTCTCCATTGATCTCGGAATCGTATACGGTAACATCCTCCGTATTCCAAAATGCGTCTTTCGAGTTAATGACCGCATTACGGATTTCCACGTTCCGGCAATACTGGAACGAGTAGTTTCCATTTTGAGCGTAGTTCTGGATTTTAATATTCTCTCCGTGCATGAATAAATAATCAGCATTGTCTATTTGCACATTCTTCAATTCCACGTTCCGACAATGCCAAAGGGTTTCCTGAGCATTAGAAAGTTGTACGTTTTCCAATTTAATACCGTCCATCTCCCGAAACATCTTTGGGGCTTCCACCCGTGTATCTGTCATCATGAGGTTTTGAGAATACCATAAGGCGGCACGTCCACCTTCGGTAAACAGGCTATTCTTGATGGTGAAGCCATTCACGTGCCAGAACGGATATTTACCCTCAAAACGACAGCCTATCGCTATGATATTGCTACACTCTTTCAATGCCGACTCTCCGGCATGAATAACTACATTGTTCAATTGTAAATCGTGAGAGGCGAACAATGGGCGTTCTCCATCAAATTCCATATTCTTTATCTGTTGCATAATAAATCTTATTTAAAGTTTTCTACAAAGAACCGTTCAATCTTATCGAACGGGATGATATTCATCTGATCGTACAAATCGACATGATTCGCTTCGGGTATAATCAGTAATTCCTTATTTTCGCCTTTCAGCTTCTTGAAAGCATCCTCACTGAAGTAACGTGAATGCGCATTCGCGCCGTGAATAATCAATACTGCACTACGTATCTCATCACTATACGAGAGTATAGGCATATTGATGAATGATAGAGCCGAGGTCTTGTTCCACCCGCCATTCGAGTTAAGCGAACGTTTATGATAACCACGTTCCGTCTTGTAATAAGCATAGTAATCTTTCAAGAATTGGGGCGCATCATTGGGTAACGTATCAGGTAAGCCTCCCGCAAGGGCATATGAGCCGTTCTTTGCGTCGGTAGTACGCTGGTCATTGAGTTGCTTGCGCAATTCATAACGTGCGTCTGCATCCATCACATCGAAGTAACCTTTAGCGTTCACACGGCTCATATCGTACATCGTAGAAGTAACAGTCGCTTTGATACGAGTATCGATAGCCGCCACATTAAGAGCCATGCCTCCCCATCCGCAAATACCGAGAATGCCTATATTTTCAGCATCCACATCATCACGCGTCAATAGGAAATCGATAGCCGCACAGAAATCTTCCGTATTGATATCGGGAGAAGCTACATATCGAGGTTCTCCACCACTCTCGCCTGTGTATGATGGATCGAAAGCGATTGTTAAAAAGCCACGTTCTGCCAACACTTGTGCATACAAGCCCGAGGCTTGTTCTTTCACGGCTCCAAATGGCCCGCTAATTGCGATAGCTGATAATTTCCCCGTGGCATGCTTGGGTTTATACATATCGGCCACAAGCATAATACCATAACGATTGCGAAATGTAACTTTACTATGATTTACTTTGTCGCTTTGCGGGAATACTTTATCCCACTCCTGAGTTAAATTCAAGTTCTTGTCCATTGTATGATCGGAATTAAATTGGTTGTCCATAGCGAACAGGTTACCTGCAACGCAAAGGCATACTGCCATTGCCGTACATAATTTTCTTAATGACTTCTCCATGTTTTCCTCGTTTACTTTTACGATGGCAAAGATAGGGGCTCACACTACATCCCTTTGTAGACAAATTACGGATGTCATAACCTCAATTACAGGTTTCACGAAATACTTTAATAAATTATTGGCATTTGATAAAACTTTAATACCCTATTTGAACTTCCATCTTCCTCGGACAGCCAATAAGTACTTCGTAATAGCTTTTCAAGCAATAAAGCCAGTCAAAATAGAAGGTTAAAACTCATTTATTGGACACTTATAAAATAAATAAGGAGCCATATCATTTTGTAAAATAGACACAGCCCCTTGTAGCTAAAATAAATATCAAAAAATAAAAACGAACTTATAACCTCCAAGTAAAGCCATACCCAGTTGTTAATTTCGTTTTACTTCTTCTCCGAGTTTATGATTTTATGTTCTGCAATTTGATAGTTTTAATTCGAAACCGTATTCGAAGATAGTGTATCTTATTCGTTAAATGAAAGCTAAAACAGACATATTCTCTCAAAACAAAGTCAATCTAGCTTCATATTATTTAGTATCTTTATCTCTTAATTCCGAATCAAATAATATTGAGGTTGAGAAACATAATTTATAGCCAGGTTGATCCATCTTTACGTTTTTACTTTTTGAATACTCCGCAAAAATCCAATATGACTTTATCTTTTTTCCAAGAAAATCCTTTAAATTCATTGTGTGCAGTCAAGAATACCGCTATGTCGGCCTTTTTATAAGCCTCGTTGTAATTGGTAAGTTTAAAGATATTGTGTTCTTTCACATTCGGTTCAACCACCAGTATATTCGCATTGTTACAACTTTGCATTACTTTGGTAACGATATACTTAGCCGGGCTTTCGCGCAAATCGTCGATGTTCGGCTTGAAAGCCAGCCCCATCATGGCTACACAAGGTTTGCGATGATTTTTCAGTTCAAATTCCAACATGGCGTTTTTTACTTTCTCGGCACACCAGAATGATTTGTAATTGTTGATCTCACGGGCATCCGCAATCAGTTTACTTTCGGCCGGGAAATCCGCCGTAATGAAATAGGGATCAACAGCAATACAATGGCCTCCTACACCACAACCCGGTTGCAGAATATTTACGCGCGGATGTTTATTGGCAAGGTTAATCAATTCCCAGACATTGATATCTGCCTTGTCGCAGATTAAGGAAAGTTCGTTAGCGAATGCTATCTGCACGTCACGGCTTGAATTCTCTGTCAATTTGCACATCTCTGCTGTGCGGGCGTTGGTCTTGTGCAATTCTCCCTTTACAAATTGTTTGTAAAATCCAATTGCCTTTTCTGTAGATTCCGGATTCAAACCGCCAATCACACGGTCATTGTGTATTAGTTCATAAATTACGTTTCCAGGCAGTACCCGTTCCGGACAATATGCAATAAATATTTTACCTTCCAATTCCGGGCGTTCAGCGAAAATAACCCGGGTCATGGCCTCTGTTGTACCTATCGGAGAGGTGGATTCAATCACGTAGAGATCTCCTTCCTTCAATAAAGGAATCACCGCACGGGTAGCCGCTTCCACATAGGAAACATCCGGCTCATGATTTTCTTTGAACGGAGTAGGAACCACCATGAAATAAGCATCACTCACTTCCGGTTTCGTAGCAGCCTTCAGCATCCCCGTCCGGACCACCTCCTGTAACATTTCCTCCATGCCCGGTTCAATGATATGCAAATGACCGGCATTCGTCATTTCCACGACTTTGGGATTGATGTCTACCCCCGTTATCTGAATACCGTGTTTGGCGGCAATAATGGCTGTAGGCAGTCCGATATAGCCCAAGCCCATAAAACAAGCTTTCATTTTTTCCTTATTTTTTATTTTACATCATTCAATCAAAACCTTTGCTATTCTTCCACAAGCCAATCCATCGCCATAAGGGTTTACTGCCCGGCTCATTTTTTCATAGACGGCACTGTTGTCAATCAAGTCAGACACCTCGTTTACGATTTTATAGTAATCCGTTCCGACCAATTTCACTGTTCCCGCATCCAATGCTTCGGGGCGTTCGGTGGTATCGCGCATCACCAGTACAGGTTTACCTAGTCCGGGAGCTTCTTCCTGAATACCACCACTATCAGTCAATACGATGTCAGATTTTTCCATTAAATACACGAACGAGAGATATTCAAGCGGTTCGATGAAAAAGAGATTATCCAAAACGGAAAGGTTTTCACCGAATACTTCATGTATCGGTTTGCGTACATTGGGATTCAAATGCATGGGATACACAAAATCCGTTTCGGGATATTTCTCTGCCAGGGTCTTGATGGCCCGGCACATATTGATAAATCCATCACCGAAATTCTCGCGGCGATGCCCTGTTATCAATACCAGTTTTCTGTCACCGTTCAGACGATTCGTATCATATCCCGCATTTCGTAGAACTCCTGTCAGCATCACATCCAGAGTCTTGTCTTTCTTCATTTTATCCACGACCCAATAGAGCGCATCGATTACAGTGTTCCCGGTTACATGAACTTGCCATTCTTTCACACCTTCGTTTAAAAGGTTCTGACGGCTCAACGATGTCGGAGCAAAATGGTAAGTAGCTATACGACCTGTTATCTGCCGGTTCATTTCTTCCGGCCAAGGACTATAAATATTATGTGTACGGAGACCAGCTTCGATATGTGCAACCGGTATCTGCTGGTAAAATGCGGCCAAAGCCGAGGCGGTGGAAGTGGTTGTGTCACCATGTACTAATACCACATCTGGTTGTGTTTCTTTCAGCACGTCACGCATCCCCGTTAACACACGAGCCGTCACATCATAGAGGTCTTGCCCCTGCTTCATGACGTTCAGATCATAATCCGGATGGATGTCAAATATTCCAAGTACCTGATCTAACATTTCCCGATGTTGCCCAGTGACACACACCACTGTCTTCACTTGTTCCGGATATTTTTGAAATTCCTTCACCAGCGGGGCCATCTTGATTGCTTCGGGACGTGTCCCGAAGACTAACATTACTTTTTTCATCGTATATCTGTTTTCTTTAAAATTTCACAATTTTGGCGTTATTCCAATCAATAGATTTATCTGCAGTTTTTATGTCTACAAATTGAAAATCAGTCAGCCACTTACGTAATTTCTTTTCAGCTCCTTTCAAACCACAATAAGAGCGAAAACGACGAGTAATATCCAATCCCTCTACCATAGGTTGTCCAGCATCCAAGTCTCTCGGATGAATGTAACTAATCAGATAATCCTCATATTCTTTGGTCCATTGACTAATCATGAAATAGGGAAAAAAGCGAAAATACCCTCCACCGGAAAAAACGATATGTTTACCACCAATAGTTTTAAATGTAATAGGGAACTCCTTAATATCCATATCTCCTTTTTTAATAACAGAAGGTAGCCCTGTTGGGTAAGATGGCATACCACCATGAGCATGAGACGCAGGAAAAATAGAACTATCATATTTAATGCCACACTCTGCCAATACCTCAAATGCCCAAGGGACTTTTTCTGTAATGGAAAAACCTGGTGCACGAAATGCCTCCACCTTTTTCCCACTGATATCCTCCAATAATTTTATTGAGCATTCAACATCGTCTTTAAATTCTTTGGGTGATTGCTGCCATACTAACTGGTGATTCATAGTATGGCTACCTATCTGATATTTTTCTGCAATACGTCTAACAATATCTGGATAAGTCTTGGCAATCCACCCTATCACGAAGAATGTTGCTTTAGAATTTGTCTCATCTAAGATTCTGAAAATTCGATCTATATTCTTATAAATACGAACTTCATAATGTTTCCATTGTTCTTCAGTTCGTGTTGAATCATTGTCGAGAAGGTGAAACCACTCCTCAATGTCAAATGTGAGTACATTCATTAGATTGTCTATTTTTATATATCTATTTTAGATAAATGGTAACTTTGAAATCAAATTTTTGAGCAATAGATGGCATAATTACACTATCAATTTTCGAATGTGTTAGTAAAATATGAGCACAGCATATTCCCCATATCAAAACAAATAAGGTAAGGAACAAGGAGTTTTTTCACTCTATATAATACAAAAGTTTTGAAAGACTGGTATTTCTCTTAGCGAAACATTATCCCACTCAAAAAGAAATAGAGAAGTATGTGAAAGGCGTATATACTAATAGATATGAAGTCATTATATGCTCCATATTATAGTGAAGATTACATATTTTTATTTTATTAGTTTTGATTTTCTGAATTGGGGATTCATGTATTTAATCACTCCTTGCAGACATCCCATCAACATTGGCAACGGGTCTCTCCAAGAACCATCTTGATAAAAAACATTTCTACCAAAAAATTTAAACCATGACGGACGGAAACTAAATCGTTGCGGTGAAAACAAGAACCACATTACATCCAATCCCCAAAAGCGCATTTCTTTACCGTAATAATTACTATAAGTCCGGATTTCACGATTTTCTAAATCTGCTATTATCATTTCCGGATAATTAATTCCCGATATATAGGCGGCATGAATACTTGCCGGAACACGTGGGTTAATTTCAATAATTTTATATTCACCCGTTTTATCTTCCATGATATCGAAATCTGCAAATCCAACCCAATTCAAGGCCTCAAGAGTTTCTTTACACATTTGAACCAACTGTTCACTCTCTATCGTTTCACAATAACAGCTTGTACCTCCTTTTAAAGGAAAGTATCGACTAATTTTTATAACAACAGATTCATGACAATCTCCCTTTTTGTCTCGATAAAGCATCACATTATAATATATACCAGTATGATCCACAAACTCCTGCAATGTACAACGTCCGAATTCTTTAATTACAAATGGAAGTTTTTTACATAATTCATTCTCGTTATTAACCAATACAATCCCCTTTGCTCCGGAACTTATGTTCGGTTTGATCAGAGAAGGGAAGCCTACATAAGATGCTATTTCCTTGACGTTATTATTATCAACAAAAGAAGTACGCGGATGTGGAATATTGTATTTTTCACAAGTATCCATCAACTTTTCTTTATTGTGTGCCTTTATAAAAACATCATAGTCGGGAATAGCGCACATTGCCGATGTTTCTTTTTCTATTTTTCCTTTCTCTTTACTCAGTAATTCTGCACTATTGTTATACATAGGTATGATAATCTCATGCGGATTTCTTTTCAAGAAATCAATCAAGAAAGAGAGATACTCAAAGGAAGTTTCCAAAACCTTAGGGCACATAATCTTATGATCAATATATCGAGAAACGTATCCATAAGATAATTTGGATTCCATAAATCCGGTTACTTCATAACCACTGTTTTTCAAAGAACGGGCTACAGAAATAGCTTGTACCGTATGCGCATCCAACAATAAAATTTTTTTCTCCATCTTAATATTTACCTGTTTTCAATGCGATAACAAACCATACATCAGACAACACTCCTTTGAGTCTTTTTCTGGGCTCCCAAAAAGCCCTATACACACCTTCAAGTCCATGGTCTGAGAACCATTTAGGCGCCCTGCGTACACGATTAGTATATACATCAAAGCTACCACCTAAACCTTGGTAAATAGCAGGATGACTTTCAAACATTCTACGCATCAAATACTCTTGTTTAGGTGACCCCATTGCAACAAACACTATATCAGGTTTCTTTTTCGTAAGGTCATTAATTAGGTTCAATTCTTCATCTTCACCTTTTATGTAACCATTACGATACCCCACAATGTTAATCCTTTTAAATTCCCCTTTCAATTTAGAAACCGTTTCATCTATTACCTCTTGCTTCCCACCAACTAAATAAAAAGTTTTCTTTTGATAAAAACGTTCTACTATGTTCAACCATAATTCACAACCAGGCAGTTTTACGGCATTCTTAATACCTTTATACTTCAGAGCCATCACAGTTCCTATACCATCTGCATAACCAATATTGTCATTAATTATATTTCGAATTTCAGGATTTACACCTTTAATCTTTTTAGAATTGACAGCAACCAAAATACCTTTTTCTTGTTCTATAAAGTCTATCAATTCTTGATTTGACGTGAAAGGATAGATTTTAAGTCCATTCACGGTGACACGTTGTTTTTTTGTCATATAATTGTTGAGTTATTTTCTCCACTTGACGATTTTTGCAGGATTACCTGCAACCACTGCATAATCAGGTACATCTTTAGTTACTACGGAACATGCTCCAACAACAGCTCCTTTACCTATCCTTTTAACCTTTCCAAGAATTGTGCAACTATTTCCGAGCCAAACATCATCACCTATCTCCAAACGACTTTTAGGAAGATTACCTTGCTGACCTATGGTTAAATCTTTTCGTTCGAAAATATGGCCACCACCAAGTATTTTTACATTGGGTGCAACCATCACGTTATTACCTATTATTAGTTCACAATTTTGAAGGTGGAAATTCGCACCAAGCCCTGAACCATTCCCGATAGAGATTCTATTATTCCCAAAATAGACATGACGTTGGATATTAATCCATTTACCCGCTGATACAAAAATTCGCTTACAAAGGGCTTGTCTAAACCGTCTTGAAAGTTCTCCAATAAAAGGAAACTCCTTGTTTGGCAAAACATAACCTACTGAATAATAAATAATTATACACCCCCCAGAATAATATTAAGCATATATTAAAATTTATCCACTTTAAAATATAGGCGACTATTCTTTCAGAAGATAGCCAAACTTCCCTGTATGTATTCCACTACGAATAACATGAGCAGGATTTCCGACAACAATTGAATTAGAAGGTACATTTTTAGTGATAATAGTACCAGCCCCAATAATACATTCATCTCCAATTTTCACACCAGCCATAATAATAGCATTGACTCCAATAAAACAGCATTTACCTACATAGGTATCTGCATGAAGTTTTCGAGCAAAATCATGTGAAAATACAATTGCCCCCGAAGCAACAAATGTGTCCTCACCTATATGCACACCTTTAGGATTTACCTTATCCAATCGTGCACCGAAACTTATTCTTGCATTGGGATGAATATCCATACCATAGATTTTAGTAAACCAATAATATTTGGCTTTTATAGCTATCAAGCGTAGCCTCCCCCTGATAGAAAGTATCATATTCACAAATGTTTAATAATATATTTTTTGATTAGTTATAATAGCGTTCTATATCCTTTTCATACTTTTTGGCAACAGCAGAAGCCAAAAAATGTTTTATGGCATATTTATGATTTGTTTCAGATATAGCTTTCACTTTTTGAGGATTATCAATCATCCGACCAATAATTTCCGCATAATCTTCTGGAAGAAATGATTCGGTAAGTATTCCCATCTTTTCATTGACAAAGAAGTCTTTCACACCTCCTACAGGACGGGAAACAATGGGCAGTCCAAAAGCCATAGCTTCAAGAACAGACGTTGCCATCCCCTCCCCATGAGTAGGTAAAATATACAAATCACTTTCTTTGAATTGTTTTTTTATTTGTTCCCCACTAATATTACCATAAAAAACGACATCATTTATACCATGTTCTACTACATATTGCTTTGCCTCTTCTAGAGCGGAACCACTACCACAAACCGAAAGTTTTAAATTCGGAATTTGTTTCTTTAAGAGAGCAAATGTGTCAAGAGTAATAAAAATTCCTTTACTTTTCTCTATACGGGCTAAAAACAAAATTTGATATATTTTACCCTCTCTCACCTTAATATCAAAATTATCTATTAAAGAATCACTGACCTTCGTTGAAGTGAGTATAACCGGAATATTTAGTTTCATTTTCTCTAACGATTGTTTAAAATCACTACAAAGCACATAAATAAATTGACTATTTCCGTAATTACGTTGAAACCATATCGGATTTTTTTCGAATTGAGCTGCCACAGCATAATCCCATCCGTGTATAAAAGTAACGACTTTCTTACCAAAAAACTTGGCAGTTCGTAAATAAACCGCATCACGTTTTAGTTGATAACTACGTAAAGAAGGATTAACAATAACAAGATCTACCTTACAGAATAGTAATTTAATTACAAACATCAAGTAATCCGGTATCAAACATAAAACAGCTGGCACGTGGAGACGTTTACCATATACACAATAAGATATATGTTTTTTCCAATGAGGATGTAACCCCATGTAATGATTAGCCACTCCACCCAATATCTTGAATGAAGGGACTACAATTAAAATGTTCATTAAGAAAATTATTTATTAAAACTGAATTGATATAATAAATGATCTGTATTATCTGCTGTATAAAGCGATATCAGCAAGTACATACAAGTTAAGGCAAAAAAAGCCCAATTATAAACTGCATCAGGTTTTTTCTGTTGTAAATAACAGAATGTATAAGCAACAGCCAAAAATGACAGTTCATTAAAGTACATCAAAAATCTCATTAAATGCAATGATGATCTAAATAAAGGAGTCAGTATCAATCCTATAAAATATAGATTATAGATTGGAACAAATAGAGAATCCTTAAAATGTTCAGCTATCTTTTTAGAAAAGATAGTAATAATCACTCCTAACAAAACAAGAATATAATATCTTGGTCCAAGAGCTAATGATTGTTCATTTTGCTTAATAATAGAAGCAGCATCAACATATCTATTATAACCAATTAATTCCATTACCATATCTACTTTTGAAAGGATAAAACTAAGGCCTATTGCTTGTGGTAGTAGCTGTGCAATAACTATTAATGCTATTTTAATATCTATCCTACTAATCCAGATTTTATTATAGAAATAACAAACAAAAACAACAGGTAACATCAGTAATGCAGATGTGTGAAAGAATGAAGCGAATATGCAAGTTAAGGCTTTCAGTTTTAAATCCTTTAAAGAAATTGCATAAACAAGAATGGAAAGCGCTAAAATTTGTCGCATACCATTCATCCAAGAAAAATAATATCCTGTAGCAATTAAAAAAAGGATTAGGTATGCATATAAATATTTTTCTCTTCGCAATGCTAAAAAAAAGAAACCTATTTGTATCAAAGCAATAGTCCCAAGAAAAACTGTTGATGAGCATTTAAAAAATGCCAAAATTTTCATCAGTATAATAAAGCCAAATTCAGAATCCTTTCGATCTGAATTAAAATACTGTAAGACATGATTATAACTCTTAATGTATGACAAGCAATCTACTCCGACATCATATCTTACTGCAGAAAAGAATACAAAGATAGATAGAATAGTAAGTGTTGATCCCAATGTTAGATTATCACGATATCGTATACCTATGTAATAGGTTGAAAACATCATAAATCCATATACTAATATGCTGGTAATCATATTTCCAAAACGAATAGAATATTCATAAGTATTTTTCCTTTTACTATACCATTATGCTTTCATATAAGTTTTCCTCAAATATATTTATTAATTATCGGCTCTAAATATTGTTCTATAATATTTCTCCAAGTATAAGTAGAGAGTGATTCCCGAATGATTTTTTCATCCAATTGAGGCAATATAGAACTAACTGTATTTAACGCTTCTGCAAAACTTTCAGATGTACTATTTATTAATATTCCATTATCGTGTGTAATTAATTCTTTGTTACTAAGTGTTGCAGTAGCTATACAATATAGTCCGGAAAGAACATATTCAAATGTCTTTGTTGGAGGCTGATAATCATAGTAATCAGTACAAGGAATGTACGATATTCCAACATTACATCTGTCAAAAAAAGGCTTAAGTTCATCATAAGATTTTCGACCATGAAGTGTTACTACAGACTCAAGCCCACATTCTTGTACCATCTGCTTCAACATTTCAAGTTCTCCCTCTGTCCCATCACCTACGATATCATAAGAAAAAGAAATTGAAGGATATTTATTTGCAAAAAGAGCAACTCCTTTAATACTTTCGTCTATATTTCGTCCGGATAACGTTCCAACATAAAGTAAACGCATATCATTATAAGTTTTTGGCAAATCAGAAAGAGAATCTGCTCCTAATGGAAGAATTGAATAATGTGAAGATAATAGATCAAGTTTTTTGGCCAAACCTTTGGAAATGATAGTAACGTAATCATATACCTCACAAGCATCCTTAATTTTTACATCATATGTATTTCTTATCTTTGCATCTTTATTAACTGCCAACGTACGAATGTCCAAGATCATTTTTTTCCAAGGAAATAGTTTTTTATATATGGTACATCCCTTATAAAAAACAACCAGTACCACCTTCTTTGATAAGATTAGATACAATATTGCTAATAGGGTAAACATCAACCCTCTTAATATACGATTGGAAGATTTAGCACATACAATATTAACACCTTCCATAGTAATATCTTTTTTTTCTCCAGAACACAATGTTACAATAGTGATATCATACTTGTTTTTTAAGTATTCACACCATTTAAAGCTATCTGTCAAATCACCAAATTGATGCTTATCAATAATTAATAGTTTCTTTCTTTTCATTCTTTTGTTTGATAAAAACTTAAATACACCACCATTTTCACAGTATATGATTTTAAATATATCTTTCCAATACTTGTTCCCATATTACTGTGCTACTTACGAGCATTTTCTATTATTATCTCTTTGATATCATCTTCGAAAAGGTAATCCCTCAAAGTTTCAATCAAGTCTTCTAATTCACCAATAACACTATTCGATGCTTCCTTAAAAGCATATATATAATTTTATTCTATTATAATGATTTTATATTTTTTAATAAATTCGAGTTTATACCGTTTTTATTTTTAATAGTATATTCACCATCGAAACACTACCCTGCATTTTGACGGTAACAAACAGGTATTACAACATGGAATAAGATTTTGGGGATTATCCGAAAAATTAGGAAACTCATTTTGAGGAAGTAAATGATCGAATGTTCCTACTGTCTCCATTGTGTATGAGGCTAAGTAAACATTGTCATCCTTTCTCATCTAAGTATTCTTCTTAAATCTACAAAAAACGTACTGCTTTTTACAGACGAAAGATTCTTTTGAAAAGTAATAAAAAGTACCATACACAATTCTACTTCTTTATTGTATGTATGAAATTTCTACATCTATATTTTCAAAACACTACACTAATGAATAAATCTGCCACATCACAGTTTCTTTATCAAATTCCTCTCCTCGTTTTTCCGATAACTGAGAATATTTCTTCAGCAGAGATGGTTTTTTGATAAGTCTCTCTATACCATCTGCTATATCTTTGACATCATAATTACAGACTATACCAGCCTCGTTTGCGAGTAATTCATCTACTCCTGTTACATTGGTTGATACGATAGGCTTTCCTAAACAAAGAGCCTCACATACTACAGTTGGGTAACCTTCAGTATCAGATGTAAGCAGAAAAACATCTGCCGCTTTCATGTATGTGTAAGGATTAGTTTGGAATCCCTTGAACAGAACCATATCTTCTACTCCTGCTTTACGTGCTTGTTCTTTAAGTACAGATTCCAAAGGGCCAACGCCTAAAATCCAAAATTCTATATTCAATCCTCTATCTTTTAATATCTTCGCAATTTTTATAATACGATCTTGTCGTTTCTGCTCAGCCAATCTCCCCACATTGCAGACAGTGAACCTTTGTTTTTCCACTTCCCTTTCCTGCGCTCTACGGCAAATTTCATTATGGTCAATGAGATTGTACAATACTTGAGAGTTACCATTCAAATTGAACAATCTGTCCGCAACTTCCTTTGCCCCTTGTGACACACAAAGCACCTTATCCATGCTTTGATAAAATTTTGCTTCTTCTTGAGAATTCTTCCAATACTTTAAAGACCAATGGTTTACTTCTAAATTAACATGAATCCATGTAAGGTTCTTTAACGCATATCCTTTTAGTAAAGAATGATAGTATGCTGAAGGGCCTTCCATAAAGGAAATGATTACATCATAATAATTGGAACTGACTATTTTACTTAACATTGCTTTATGTATCGTTTTAAGTAGTGGTTTACACCTAAACAGAACTTTTTCCAAAAGAGATCGTTTGCCGGAATGAAGCCCTATCACCTTTACTCGCTTATCTATTTTAGTAAGATGCGTTCCTACATTATAGTCAAGCAATAAGTCAACCTTATAACTACTGTAATCAAAATTAGATAAGATATCGGCAAGTACTTTTTCTGCACCACCTCCATTCATCGTTTCGTGTATGATTAATATATTCTTTATAATGTTCATTTTACCGTAAAGTATTCTTCATTTATTGATTAACAACTTCTTCTAAATTCCAAACTTTCTTTTTATAATTAATAAAAACAAATTGAAGAATTACGATGATACTATAAGATAGTAACATTCCTATAGATAGACCGTATGCTCCATATCCATTATTAATAAAATGGTAACTAAAGAAAAATATTAAGGAAGTGAGTATTACATTAAATATAAGTCCTTGGATTACACAATTTTTTGACACAAGAATTGGAACTGTGATATTAGAAATACTAACGACAACCGCAGTCAAACACATAATAACGAAAGCACTACTATTTTGTTGATATTGTTCTCCATAACCCAAAAGAATCAAATTTTTAAAGAGTATTACCCCTAAAGCCAATACCAAAGCTATTATTACATTAGTAGCAAAATTCAATTTAACAATTTTCCAGAAGTCTGTATCAGACTTACTTGAAGTGTTGGATAATATAGGTAGTATTATTCCTGATAAAATACCAGGGATATACAATATCTGATTTTTCCATTGGTCTGCCACATCAAAATATGCCATCTCAGAATATCCTGACGTCTGTATCAGATAAATACGAACCCACCAATTTACAGGTAGCATAATCAAAGAAGATACAGCTAAGGGAACGCCAAATTTTACTACAACTTTAAAATCCGAAAATTTAAGTTCTCTTACCTCATAAAAAATCTGAGAGCCAAATATCTTCAAATGTTTTTTAATGAAGTAGAAATTTGTAAATGTAGTTATAAGGAATGAAATGGAATATCCCGTAACAGCACCTAATAAATTAAAAAAATATGCTCCCAAAACAACAAAAATTGCTTCGGCTAAGGCTGTTATGAAACTCACACATGCTATTGATCTAAAATCTTCAAAACCTTGTAATGTACCTAGTTGAGCACCATTTAATATACAAAAGAATAACATAAAGCTAGCAATTTTCATATCTATTGCCAACTCTACATTATTTAAAGAGTGTATAGCAAGTTGGGTTGATAATAAAAAAATAGTTACAGCTGTTATTACAGCCATAAAAAAAGCAAAGATATTTGAAACCAAATAAACATGTAGAGCTTTATCCTTATCACTATCTCGATATTGTGCTATAAATTTTGCTGCAGTAGTTCCCATGCCTACCCCAGCTAATACTACAAACATCATAATCGTAGTACGTATTATACCTAATTGACCATAATGTTCTACTGTCAAAATTCTAGCCACAATCATAGTGGACAAGAGTACTATGATTTTAGCAATAATAGAACCTATCAACGACCAAACAGATGCTTTAACGACTCTATTCACTACGGCATCTTTCGACTTTCGTTTTTTTATTTCCCTCTCAATTTTATCTATCATCTTTCTCTTATTTTCTTAGCAGGAGCGCCTGCTACTATAGTAAAGGATTCAACATCTTTTGTCACCACACTACCTGCTGCAATAATAGATCCTTTACCTATATGTACACCATCACAGACAACGACATTTGCACCAACCCATACATCATTGTCTATGATTATACCTTTAGACTCATTTCCTTGTGTGTTAATAGGTGCAGATCTGTTTTTATAGAGATGATTACCTCCTACAATCGTTGTGTTAGGACCAATAAGACAGTCTTCACCTATAGATACTTGATTTAACAAAGTAGTATTCCTATTAATAAGAACCCTTGCTCCAATCTGAATAAAAAAGCCACATGAGCGTATTTGTACATTATCTAATATGTCAACATCGTCTCCGATAGATACATTATCCAATATCTGAACATTACGTTGAATATTAAGAGATTTACCTAATTTTATGTTCCCAAGTATTCTTGCACTACATGAAATATGAGATGTTGGAGAAAGATTAACAAAAGCACCAATTTTACAATTAACCATCCCCCATCTTCTCTTTATGTAATGTATTATTTTTATGAGCATTGTCAAATAGACTTAATTAGTTGTTATTAATTTTGAAAAGCCTTCATGGTGAATTTTTTATCAAAAGTTTTTTTGCAGGCAGGAAAAGGTTAAGGTGAGATGCCTTGCAGCATCTGCAGTACATTTTCCCAAATAAACCTTTTGGAGATAATTCTTTCAAAGTCGATAGGGTTATGTATATCACTGCCAATCAATCCGCAAAAATCACTCTTCAACATCCATACAGCTTTTTTACCGGTTTCCGGACCGTATGTTCCCGACAATGAGAACAGATTGAGCTGGAACCTCACCCCCATTCCTTTCAACCGGGTATAGTCGTTTTCTGTCATATACATATATCTTTCCGGATGCGCCAATACTGGGATATAGCCTTTGGTCTTGATACGGAGCAGGATGTTGTTCAGCCCCATCGGGGGATTGAAGTAGGATGTCTCCACCAACAAGTATTTCCCGTTCTTTCCAATGGGTAGCAGGTCGTTTTTATGCAGCCGTTCCTCAAAGAGATTGTCCAGCATATTTTCGGCGGCAAGATGCAGTTTCACATTTCCTTCATAATTGGCTTGCAATTCGGCAAACCTCTCCCGCAAATGTTCCGTTGTGTTCGGCATATCCTCCATGATATGTGGTGTCAGCCATACTTCCTTTACTCCCAGCCTTTCATACTCGGCGAGGATTCGGAGCGCCTCCTCCATCGTCTGCACGCCATCGTCCACACCGGGCAGGATATGGCTGTGCCAGTCGGTAAATCCCCGGAAGAAACCGCTTTCCTCCAACGTCATCTTCTTGCGGAAAGGCCACATCGACTGTTGCTTTTATTTCTTGTTCCCGTAATAATCGTTGTTACCATACCCATAGTGATAGCCGTATTTGTAACCGTAACGGCCATTATCACCTTTCGTTCCGTTTAGCAGGACAGCCATGTTCTTGTAACGCTTTTCATCATAACAGCGTTGCAATTCAGGCAACATGTCACGTTCCAACAATCCGGCACGCACTACAAACAGGGTACGGTCTACCTGTTTCTCTATGATTTGTGTATCTGCCACGATCTCGACCGGAGGACAATCGATGAAGATATAATCATATCGCCTGCGCAAATTCTCAATGAGTTCCTTGAAACGAGGCTCTGCCAACAGTTCCGTAGGATTGGGGGGGATAGTTCCGACAGGCAATATGTGTAAAGACGGATAGTCGGAGCTCTCCTTTATCAGGCTTTCCACGTTGTTTTCACGCTTTCCCAGATAATCGCTCAATCCTTTGGAGGGCGAACCGATGTAAGCGGATGCCGAACCATGACGCAGGTCTCCGTCGATGACCAACACCCGTTTCCCCTTCAAGGCAAGGGAAGCCGAAGTATTCATCGTCAGGAAAGTCTTGCCGCTTCCCGGATTGAAGGAAGTGAACAGGACGACGCTCGCTCGACCGTCATTGCAGTCATTCAGCATGAACTCTAAATTAGTCCGTAACACGCGGAACGCCTCGTTGATGACATTCCGTTGTCCCTGCCTGATGATAATAGATTCCGTTTCTTTGTTTCCTTTTCTTTGTTTCTTGAAAGCAACGGGTATTTCGCCTGCGAAGGGTAAAGACAATCCCTCCAAGTCCTTACGGCCACGGACTTTGGTGTTCATGTTCTCTTCCATGAATATGATGACTACCGGAATCAGGATTCCCAGCGCAAAAGCCACCAGCAAAATATTTCTTTTTACAGGTGCCGTGGGTAATAGGCTGCCCGTAGGAGGCGTGATGACACGGGTGTTGTATGCGGTAAAGGCTTGCGACAACTCGTTTTCCTCACGCTTTTGTAATAAGAACAAGTAGAGGGCTTCCTTCACCTTCTGTTGCCGTTCTACCGAAAGTAGGTACTTGCCTTGCGACGGGTTGGCAGCGATCCGTGTCGTGTTCTGCCTCTCGCTCTGCCGTAAGGCACGCAGTTGGGTGTTCAACGTCACCACATGATTATCGATAGACGAGACAATGGCCTTGCGCATGTTCTGCAACGAATTGTCCATGTCTATAACCAGCGGATTCTTTTCGCTGCTGTTGGCCACCAAGTCGTTCCGGCGTAACTGTGCCGTGTTGTAGCTGGCTATCTGTTGTTCGATCCCTGGACTTTCAATACCAGAATTGGCCGGAAGCAACTGGTTCTTGGCGGTGGCATTGGTCAGATAGTTCCGGATATACCGCGCCATTGAAAGCTGCGTGTTCAACGCAAGGATTTGTGCGTTGGTCTCGCTGCTTTGGGCCATGTACATACTTGCCGCCGCCTGTACGTCGGGCAGGAGGTGCTCGCTCTTGTAGGAGGATATGTTCTCGTCCACGTTGCCCAGCTCCTGTTCAATCACGCCCAAACGCTCGTTGATGAAAGCGGAAGTACTGACGGCTATTTGGTTCTTATCCTTAATCCAATTTTCGTTGTAAATTGCAATGAGCGTATTCAACACGTCTTCTGCCCGTTGGGTACAAACATCCCGGATGGACAGGTTGATGACAGTAGACTTCTCATCGTTCAAGGTTACCGTCAAGCTGGAACAATAAATGTCTGTGGCCGTTTGCAGGCCAATGCGGGATACGTGGATCGGTACATCCATAGCCAAGGAGTCATTAAATAGGGGCTTTATAAGCAACCGGCCTACCGGTGTGTCTACGGTATCGCCCAATTGCGCTTCAACGTCCCCTTCTAAGTCATCTCCGTTACGGGAAAAATCGGATAACCAGACTGTTCCTGCCGTACCGGGATGAAGGGTAAATGCGGCTCCCTCATTGTCTTGTAAATCCGCGAATATCACTTCACAAGGCAGCGATTGACCGTAAAGCGTTTTTCTATAAAAAACGCCATCCGCAAGATAATTGACATCCAAGCGCAGCCGTTTTACTACATCACACATGACAGCAGGGGATTGTAACGACTGAATTTCGTTGTTTACGTTTGTGCTGGAGTGGAACAGGTCGAAATCACCCAGCATCCCGGCCATGTCACCCATACTGTTTCCTTTCCCCTCCTCTTTGATCAAAAGGGCGGCCGAACGGGTATAGACGGGTGGGGTGGTCAATAAATAGGTAACCGCCGCACCGACTGTAACGACCAACGAAATGACAAACCAGTGCCATTTGCCGATACATAGGTAAAATAAATCCTGGATGCGTATGAAATCGTCCGTTTGTTTGGGTCTTGTATTGTTTAGAGTTGCCATCGTTTCTATTTTTGTTTGGAGCTAAGTTAATTGAAAACGAGTATCCCGACAGAAGTCAGCAGGGATGCCAACGAAATCCAGAATGAGGTGGAGCGCACATTGTTGCCGTTTACGGTGGACTGGCGGGCCTTTACACCGTTCGGCTCCACGTACACTACATCGTTCTGTTGCAGGTAATAAGCGGGAGACGTGTACACATGTTCGCCGGAAGTCAGATTGATACCGTACACATGCTGCACCCCGCCTTCCTGTCTCAACACCATTACCTTGGAACGATTGCCGTAGATGGTCAGGTCTCCCGCCATGCTCAGCGCATCCAATACCGTGACCTTGTCGCGATCGATATTGAATCGACCGGGCTTGTTCACTTCACCCAGCACCGAAATGCAGAGGTTCATGAACTCTACCGTCACCACAGGGTCTTTCACCAAGTTCCCGTCTACAAGTTTTTCCTTGATGAGCGCGGCAATTTCTTCCCGTTTCATTCCCGTTACACGGATCTTACCAAGTACGGGAAAGTCTATCTCGCCATTTGCGTCCACGGTATAACCCGATACGCCGGAACTTGTCCCCACGGAATAATCCGTTCGTAGAGACTGTCCCAGTTGCCTTGTCACGTACGGCAGATTGAACAAATCCGTCAATTGCGGATCACGGCTGTTGACTATAATACTGATCTTGTCTTCCGGACGTACCGTGATGGTTTGTACCACCGGTATCTCAACCTCGCTTTCTCCCGGTTTCAAGTCCTGAAAATAAACCACTTCTTTTGAAGAGCCGCAGGAAGTCAGGGCAGAGACCCCTGCCATGAAAAGCAATAAATAGGAAATCAATGTATATTTTTTCATATCTCGATAGTTTTCAAAGCTTCTTTTCTTTTTCTTTTGTATTCTTGATTGCCTGATTAATCCCCAGTTGCACCAATGTCCATACTATAATGTCCGTAATCAATAACCAAGTGATTCCCAATACATGTACAGACAGCCAATTGAACCCGATGAAAAACAACGCCACGAAAAGGATTGCTACCATTACCATGCGCGGACGCATCCCCGTGCGTAATAATTTGTGATGAAAGTGATTCTTATCGGGCAAAAAGGGATTCTTTTTCTCGCGTAGCCGATGCATGACCACACGGACGACATCGAACAATGGTACAATAAGCGTCGAGAGGGCCAATATCATATTCGGATATATTTTCCCCCCTTCTCCGTGTGCGTCTATCCGGCTCAAATGAATCACCAGAAAACTGATGACATATCCCAGTATCAGACTTCCCGTATCTCCCATGAACAGTTTATGCCCACGCTTGGCATTACCGAACACGTTGTAGAACCAGAAAGGCACGATCACACCGAAAGTCGAGAAAGCCAACAGGGCAAAAAATCCCTCACCCTGAACCATACACATGACCCCTAACACAAAAAGGGAGATGCAGCTCAATCCTGATGCCAATCCGTCTATCCCGTCTATCAGGTTGATGGCGTTGGTAATGTAAACCACCGCAAACAAAGTGAGAGGGATGCCTATAAAAGAAGGTAAATCATAAATACAGAACAGGCCGTCCAACGTATTAAACCACTTACCGGACAGTATCAGTAAAAGGGCGACCGCTATTTGTATGAAAAACTTATAGCGGTATCCGACACCTATCAGGTCATCGGCAATCCCGACAAGGTAAAGTATCGTACACCCGACAATGAAAAAGAAGAAGACATACTGTATCGGCTCCACGGACAGGTTCTTCATCGGATAACCGATATGATAGAGTATCCCCAGCACAAAGCTCAAGGTTATCAAAATCACCGGAAAGAATGACACGCCGCCCAGACGGGGAACGGGCACGGTATGCACTTTCCTTGTATCCGGCAGGTCAAAAAGGCGCTTCTTGTAGGAAATAAGCAATATTTTAGGAACGATAAACACTCCCAACAACAGTGACAACAAGCAACCGCCCAATAAAAACAAGTAATAGATGTATTCTCCCATTATATTTTTCCTCTCCGTTTTTTATTCCCCCGCTGTCTATATCAATTGAATATATTCCGCTTCCACTTCTATGGAAGCGGCCAGCAGAGAAGGCAGGCTTACCAACAACCGCTTGGTCTTTGACCCTCTTGTGGTTATCAGGAATCCTTCATATCCATTCAGATTTCCACCAATGATGCGTATCTGCCGGCTGCAAATGTCTGCCGTAACCTCTTCAGGACGGTAATATCGGGGGGATTCCGTAGATTCCACCGCTCGGATGAACCGTTCCATATCTTTGTTTCTTACCGTCATCGGCTCTCTTCCCCGCAAATAGCGGTATTGGAACGTCCTGACATTTTCCACAATCGGGTCCACGACTTCACGGCTGTCACAAACGAATACCAAATCTTGCATGAAAGGCACTTCTTTGCGTTCCCGTCTGCCTCTGACAGAAACAATCCTCCAGACCATCGGGGTGAAAAAACGAATACCCATTTCTCTCAACATCTTATAAGCGGGCAGTTTGGCGTTACTGCGACTCAAGTCCCGCATAACATACCATTGCTTGTCGCTGTTTCCTATGGCAGAATTATTTTTACTTACAGACATACTTTCTAATCCTGCAAGCTTTTCCAAATTACTGTAAAGCAGGCAGTTATTAAATAATCCTCATAAAGTTCGAGGATTTTCTTCCGATACATTATATACCAAAACATCATATGAATTTGGTGTTTTCAATACTTCTCTCAGTAAGAGAAGTATTGAACTATAATATGAGGATAACTTACTGGTAATCAAGGAACATCAATAAGCTCTATTACGGATTTGCTAAACAAAGACACAACATATAGGTTAAAAGACTTTTCATCTTTTTGAATTTATACCCCATTTGATGATGCAAATTCCGGTAATTTGCATACCTTTGCATCTGTTAATACCTCTCTTACTGAGAGATATATATTTTTTCGCAACATCCGTGTTTTATTTTCCCACACTATTCCACAAGTGAAATACATTATCACATATGTCTTTTCTTATCCTTGAATTCAATCATGTCTTTATAGGCATCACCCGATTGTAAACACATGTAAACCCTCATACACCAATACTTCTCTTTTAAGGAGAGGTATCAATCTTATTACATCTTGATTATTAATAATTTGACTTTTTTATATCATTGTATTCGCTTAACATCTGCTTCAATTCATACAATGATTGAATTGAGAAATCATTTTTTTCTTTGATCTATGGAAGTGTTTGCTTTATTTGATTATCTTTGCACCGCTTGATACCTCTCCTTAAAAGAGATTTCCTAATATACTTAAGTCGTTTTTAACCTATAAAGATTTTAAAATCAAGCTTTTGCCTTATTCTCCACTGTCGTATCGTAAAGATAAGATACAGATTTCTGATAAAATCTAAAATACACAGAATCCGTAACAAGGGTTATATAATCCGTAATTGGGGTTATAACAATGTATAAAATATCTTCTACTTTTGCAAATAGAACTATAAATTAAAAATGTACGGTTATGGATAAGATTCTTAACTTAGATAGTGTAGACTTATATAACAAAGTATATGGTCTCGAAACCCTGAATCCGTTAATTAGCGTTATCGACTTGAATAAAGCTACCAGCAGTGTAGATCTTATCCGCTTCAATTACGGAGTCTATGCGCTGTACCTAAAACTAGAGAAAGCCTGTGATATCAAATACGGACGCCAGACTTATGATTACCAAGAAGGTACTATCGTCTGCTTCGCTCCCGGGCAAACAGCGGAAACAAATCCAACTACAGATAAGATTCAAGTAAACGTACATGGCCTTCTTTTCCATCCCGACTTGTTGCGCGGAACGTCACTCGGTAAGAACATAAAGAAATATACATTCTTTTCCTACGAGGTAAACGAAGCATTACATCTTTCGGAAGAAGAGAGATCTATCGTAATGGATTGCTTGAAGATCATCCGGATGGAACTGGAACATGGCGTGGATAAACATAGCAAAACTTTGCTCGTAAACCATATCGAGCTATTGCTTAATTATTGTATGCGTTTTTACGAACGACAGTTCATCACCCGTAGCAAGACCAATCGAGACGTACTGACACGTTTCGAAAGCCTATTGGATGAATATTTCGAAAGTACACTTGCTGAATCTGATGGACTTCCTACGGTAAAATACTTCGCCGATAAGCTCTGCCTCTCGCCGAACTACTTCGGAGACATGTTCAAGAAAGAAACCGGTAAATCACCGCAGGAATACATCCAAGAGAAAGTAATCGAGCTAGCCAAAGAACGTATCTCCGACACAGCAGACACAGTCAGCCAAATCGCATATTCCCTAGGTTTCCAATATCCGCAGCACTTCTGCCGGCTATTTAAGAAACGGGTAGGATATACACCGAGTGAATACCGTGTGCAGGTCGGTCTATCAACGAATCTATAGTAGGCATTCAAGAAGATGTTAGATATTAAGACCGTATATGAATGCAACCAATGTTTGGGATGCAAGACACTACACCCGCAAGTAAGCCTCATCAATCTGGAGAGCCCGAACTTGGAGCAAGAGGCCGTGAAGTTCGAATTCTACGCGATTCTATTGATAGAAGACTGCCCGGACGGTTGCTGTTGTTGCGGGCGTAAGTATTACGATTATTCCAACGCTACGATGGTGTTTCTTACACCCGGTGAGATTTTCCGCATGAGCGAGGATAATACGCTACCCGACAAAGGTTATCTCTTAGCCTTTCACCCCGACCTATTGTTCCGCACGTCACTGAACAATCATATTAAGAATTACACCTTCTTTTCATATCGCAAAGAAGAGGCACTGCATCTATCACAGCGTGAGACAGCGAAAATCACATGCTGCCTGGAAAACATAGAGGACGAGCTTCACCATGCCATCGACACACACAGCGGTACCATTTTATCCCGCCACATTGAATTATTATTGGATTATTGCACACGCTATTATGAACGGCAGTTCATTACCAGGGAGAATAAGAACAAGGCTATCTTGGAGAAATTGGAAAGACTACTCGACGAATACATCATTTCCGGCAAGTTAGAGAACGGCCGGTTACCTACCTCCGAATATTGTACGGCAGAACTAAATCTTTCCGTCGCTTACTTCAATGACCTATTAAGGTTTGAGACTGGTAAAACACTGGAAGAATATTTTCAGTTTAAACGACTGGATATGGCTAAGACAATGCTACGAAAAGCCGGAAATACTCCCACTCTGGTAGCACGACAGCTAGGTTATCCGAACGTACAGCATTTCAGCCTTATATTTAAGAAGATTACAGGTATCGCTCCCAGTGAATATCCATATGCGCAAAACTAAAAAACGGAAGGAATAACCTCCTTCCGTTTCTTATAATAACATTACTTTCCTAGTTTCTTTTCCAGCATCTTCATGAAATATCCCCCGACAACCGAACGGGCCTGAAAACCTCGTTGCGTACCATCGGAAGTAAAATGCCAATCGCTTAGAGGAACACGCGAGGTTGTCTCGTTGACGTAATTCCAAACCGGAACCATCAACGTGTTAAAATCCTCCATCGATCCGGTCAGACACGCAGACCATAAAATCCAGTCGGACTTCGTATAATCCTCCCGGTTATCCAACGGCAAACCATATTTATTTTGCTTCGTCTTGTAATAAGCCATTTCTGTGGCAGCAACCTTTTCCGGGAAGATATTCAAGCCCAGCAAACGATCCCAGACCAAGTTGTATTTCTGGCTCCAAGTACCCGGTTTATCGAAAGTCAGGCGATAATGATCGCCATCATCTGCCATCTTTACCCATTTAGCGGCCATCTCACGGGCGGCTTCCGTATATTGCTTAGCAATGTCAGTCTTACCTAGCATCCCTGCCAATTTTCCGTAACCGGCAACTCCCATGATTGCCTTGATAGACAAATTCGTGTTATGAGCGAAATGCCCGGCGAAATCATCCGTACAAAGCTGGTTCTTAGGATCAAGGCCTTCCTTCAACAAATAATTCGCCCATGTAGTCAAGACCTCCCAATGCCGGGCGGCATAATCGGCATTACCATCCACTACTGCGATAGCGGTTGCCAACACAAGCATATTACCACTTTCTTCCACAGGCATATCACCGCCATAAGTCTGGCCGTTCGCAACCGGATATGTCCCCACGTCGTGAGACGGGAAAGGTTTCTTCCACAATCCACTCTCGCTATAATAGAAAATGGGGTTCATCATTCCCTTCAGCAAATCCGTGTTGTATACCAAAAATAAGGGAGCGGAAGGATATGTTATATCTACCGTCCCGATAGATCCATTGCTAAAATTCTCTTTAGAAAGGAACAAGAGCGTACCTTCTTTATCAGTCACTAACTTATGGGCGGCGACCGCCTGTCGATATGCGATAGCGCACAACTCGGCGTACTTCTTCCCTCCTACGGCACTCGTCTCGCTCATCAGGGAAGAATCGAATGAACCGCAACGCCGCATCAGATCCTCGTAAGAAGCCTCCCCTTTCTCAAACGCTTGGTGGATATCCACCTTTCCGTCGTGTTTCCAATAAGGCATCCGGTTATCTTGGAAATACTGGACCGAATATAGATCATCATAACCGATCATCAAATGCCCGGAAACAGTTTCTCCAGAGACCTTCCCTATCGGATCCGTATAAGCGAGAACCGTCATTTGCTCACGCATATCCGAAGAGATACTTTGTGGTTCGGTAGGTAATTGACCTGTAGCCATGAAAGCTTTCTTGGTAGCATAATATTCATCAATCGTAGCGGATACTCCCGGTTTCTTCGGGATAGCCAGATAGAAATATCCCCAGTCGATCCGTACATCATCTCCTGTTCTCGCCAAAACTTCTTGATCGATCGTTCCTGTTTTCAAGTAAATCAAATTAGGGGTTTCTATCTTCTCAAAAGTTACCTCTTGATCAATCGTATTTACCGCCCATTGCGGAGTAGCTTCCACGTACAATTGCACGTCATGCTCTTTTCCGTCAATCGAACGGACTTGGTAGGTCATATAATTGAATGGAGAGGTCATAGCCTCTAAATCATCCAGTAAAAACGGAGCCGTAAAAATCAAGTCCAACCTTACACCACCACACTCAAAGGTATAAAATGTTTGCGTGGGCATCACGTTCACGGATTTCTGGATCGCTTTTTCATCGAACGTATCTCCTCGTTTCACTTTCCGCATGATCCCCATGTCTACGTATGCGCCACCCCCATTATTCCGGCAATGAGCGGCCAATACGTTACCCGTTGGCTTCAAGCTTTCCACCACCTCTTGAGGTATCTCTTTCAACAAATCATAATCCAAGCCGTTGCCAGCCACGGCGATTTGCGTTCCATTCAGATACACCTCGATATTATCATCGTGCGAATATTGGAGGTAGAGAGCGTCTTTTTCTGCATCCGAGGGCCAGTCAAACGTACGGCGTATCCAGATATCGCCCGTAGACCAAGGCGTGGAGCGGTTGGGATTATCCTCCGTTCCGAACGCAGCTTTTCCCTGCTTCCAACCTTTCGGATCATATTCCTCGGCGAACCAATCGCCGGCAGGCTGAGACATCGTATAATCGGCCTCCCACAAACCATCCGAGGCTGTACCGATTACCGGAGTCACCTGTATATCATCCATTCCCATGAAACGGTATGATTTACCATCCACCCGTATGCCGCCTAGAAGCGGATAATCATGGCCAGTCCAATGTCGTATCGACTCATCATTCAATTGATCGGCAAACGACCATGCGCTCGTATAAGGATCAATCGTGACCAAAGGTACGGCCGGGGCACGTAAAGAATTCTCTGTCGCAGCCGTATAGACCTCGGCAACTTTCACTTGCGTACAGCTCAATAAGGCCGTACAACAAGATAAAACCAATAAATAGTTTCTCATCTGCTTACTTTACGGTTTTATGAATGGCCTCTAGTACGATTTTCTCCATGATCTTATAGCCTTCCAAGGTAGGATGCACACCATCTTTCGACAGGTTCTCGGGCAGCCCGTTACGCTCGTCTTTCATGGCAGAATGATAATCCACATACGTCAAGCCATTCTTATCCGCATATTCCTTGATCCATTTATTGAGCTGTATAACCTTATCGGCCGGTTTCATACCCGGTCTCCAAGGGAAATCGTATGCCGGCATAACGGAACAGAATATAACCTTGATATTATTTACTTTTGCCAATTCCGCCATGGAAACTAAATTACCGAACACGTTTTCCAAAGCGATCACGCCATTATTGTGAGCGATATCATTGATACCCGCCATGATTACCACTGCTTTCGGTTTCAAGTTAATCACGTCTTGACGGAAACGAACCAACATCTCCGAGGTTGTCTGTCCGCCGATACCTCGGTCTATGAAATTGTTCTGGATAAAGAAAGTCGAATCAGCCGGCCACCATCCGTCTGTAATGGAGTTTCCCATGAATACCACGTTCGAAGGAACTTTCACGGTCTTGTTTGCCTCGGCGTAACGACCGAACTGAGCCCAGTCACCCTTCTCGGTCTGGGCGAATAACGTAGTGGTAGCCAATAAACAGCCCGCTACTAGTAAAGCTTGTTTCATGTTTTTCATATTACTTGATTATAAAATACAAATCAACGATCTTGTTTTAATCAAGCAAAAGTAATCAAAATTGTCTATCCTCCCATTCACACAAGAAAATATCTTACTATAGTATTCTAACAACCGTACCCGCCCTGCAGTGTTACCGCATGCCTATTACAGTATTACTGCACGTGCGTCGCAGTACTACTGCAAGGCGGGTTGCAGTAAGTGGAGTAAGTGGAATCACTTTCTTCTCATCCGGTACTCTATGGGTGACTCTCCCGTATGTTTTTTGAAATACCGTCCCAGATAAGACTGGTTAGGAAAATTCAAGCGATTCGTTATCTCCTGCACAGTCATTTCCGTGGTACGGAGCAACACCTTTGTCTCCAATACAATATGCCGGTCTATGATGGTTTTTGCGGATTCACCTGTCACTTGCCGGGTTATAGTAGATAAATACCGGGGAGATATGCAAAGCTCACTCGCATAAAAAGAGACATCTTTCTGATTGAGATAATGAGTATGGATACAATTGATGAATTTATGAAAGATCTCCTCCGCACGGCTATAGTCATTCTGCTGATGGCCGGAAAACGCATGCCTGGTCTTATCATACATATTAAGGAAAAAACATTGCAACTGGTTCTTCACGATTATGTCTCGGTATAAGTTATTCCGATCATGGTAAATCAACCAAAACAAACGGATGATGACATTCACGATTTCCCCCTCATGCACCGAATGGGTATGGCAGGGATTATCTTTGATGAAACGGAAAAAAGGAGGATCTAAGCGGAACACCGCTTCCTGAAACATAGATGTCGAGAAAGCGATGTACTGTACCTTGAAATCATCACTGCTTCGGTTCAATGTCAATATAGTCTCCGGTATCAACGATATAATCGTATTTTGCACGATATCCCACTTATTCAAATCTACCGAGATATTGGCCGTCCCGCTATAACAATATAGGATCACGCCCTGCCCTATTTTATAAGGACTATCCAACAGGCTTCCTAAATCGGATTCCCCCATGGCAAAGGTCTCTTCTTCTTTTAATTTAAATGGATTCATTTAATCATTTTTTGTTCGCAAATATAGAAGTTCTTTATCACATAACGGAACATCTGTTCTCAAAATGGACAATCACCGCCTCATTGTGGAAACAATAGTTCGCGGATAAGCAAGTAGCTTTGCATCCGAAAACATAGGTATTAGTTAAAATGAAAAGACAAAATCAATTGATGAAGACCGCGATCGTCTTATGGTGCATCGTGGCTGTTGGATGTAAACAAAGCCCTGTGATCCAACAAAATTCAGGGTATGCGACAATGACTGTATCCACTTCGGAAAAGACTCTATCAAGCAATTATTCGGCGAGTATACAAGGGAAGCAGGACATTGATATTTATCCGCAAGTATCCGGTTTTATCACAAAACTTTGTGTAACAGAAGGGGAAAGTGTAAAAAAAGGACAAGTCTTATTTGTCATTGACCAAGTTCCTTACCAAGCGGCCTTAAATACCGCCATCGCAAATGTAGAAGCTGCGAAAGCATCTGTAGCTACAGCGCAACTGACCTACGAGAGTAAGCAGGAATTGTATAAAAACAAGGTGGTTTCCGAATTCGATTTAAAAACCTCTTACAATGCGTTACTTTCGGCAAAAGCACAATTAGCGCAAGCGGAAGCACAAGAGGTAAACGCCCGCAACAACCTTTCTTACACAGAAGTGAAAAGCCCTTCGAACGGCGTGATAGGAACCCTACCTTACCGTGTCGGAGCATTGGTAAGCGCAAGCTTGCCTAAACCGCTCACCACGGTGTCCGACAATTCTGAGATGTACGTGTATTTCTCCATGACGGAGAATCAATTATTGACTTTAACCCGTCGATACGGATCGAAAGACAAGGCTTTGGAAAACATGCCCGATATTAAGCTTCAGTTGAACGATAAGTCGCTTTATCCCAAGACCGGAAAGATAGAGACGATCAGTGGCGTTATCGACCCGAATACCGGAACGGTCAGTCTACGTGCCGTATTTCCGAATAAGGAGCAATTATTAAATAGCGGAGGTTCCGGAAATGTCATCATCCCTGTCAAATACGAGAACTGCGTCGTAATCCCCCAAGCCGCGACGTTCGAGATTCAAGACCGGGTATTCGTGTTCAAGGTAGTAGATGGTAAAACACAATCTACTCCCGTAGAAGTAACCCGTGTGAACGGAGGACAAGAGTATATCGTAAACTCCGGCCTAAACAGTGGCGACGTAATCGTTGCCGAAGGCGTAGGTTTATTACGTGAAGGAACACCGATTGAAGTAAAACAAAATTAAAAACAATGAAAGTCAGCACATTTATAGAACGTCCCGTACTATCTGCCGTGATTTCCATCACGATCGTAGTAGCGGGTATCATCGGGCTTTTCACTTTGCCCGTAGAACAATATCCGGACATCGCCCCTCCTACCGTTATGGTTAGTACGACTTATTTCGGGGCAAACGCCGAGACCATGCAGAAGAGTGTCGTAGCTCCTTTAGAAGAAGCGATCAACGGCGTAGAGAATATGACGTATATGACCTCCACGGCGACTAACTCGGGTACTGCCACGATCACGATCTATTTCCAACAGGGAACCGATCCGGATATGGCCGCCGTAAACGTACAAAACCGAGTGTCGAAAGCGACCGGGCAGCTACCAGCCGAGGTTACTCAAGTGGGTGTCACGACCTCTAAGCGCCAGACCAGTATGCTACAGATATTCTCTCTTTACAGCCCGGATGGTTCTTTCGACGAGAACTTCCTAAGTAATTACATCAGTATCAACCTAAAGCCTGAGATCCTTCGTATCTCAGGGGTAGGCGAGTTGATGGTCATGGGAGGCGATTACAGCATGCGTATTTGGATGAAACCCGATGTAATGGCTCAATATAAATTGATCCCCTCAGACGTGACCACCGTGTTGGCCGAGCAAAATATCGAGTCTGCCACGGGGTCTTTAGGAGAGAATTCCGACGAGACATACCAGTACACCATGAAATATAGCGGTCGCTTGCTTACACCGGAGGAATTCGGCGATATCGTGATACGCTCCACCGAGGATGGCGAGGTATTGAAACTGAAAGATATAGCAGATATCGAACTTGGTAAAGAGAGTTATGCCTATATCGGACAGACCAACGGTAAACCGGGTATTTCCTGTATGGTATTCCAGACAGCCGGCTCGAACGCCACGGAGGTAAATAATAAGATAGACGCTTTTCTTGAGGAGGCCTCTAAAGACTTCCCCAAAGGTATCGAGGTGGTCAAACTGATGAGTACGAATGATTTCTTATACGCCTCGATCCATGAGGTGATCAAAACCTTGATTGAAGCTATTATCCTTGTCATACTTGTAGTATATGTGTTCTTGCAGGATATCCGCTCTACGCTGGTTCCCTTGGTAGCGATCGTGGTTTCTCTGATCGGTACGTTTGCCTTTATGACCGTAGCCGGATTCAGTATCAACCTGATCACTTTATTTGCCTTGGTGTTGGTGATCGGTACGGTAGTAGATGATGCGATCGTCGTCGTCGAGGCAGTCCAAGCCAGGTTCGACGTCGGATATAAGTCCTCTTATATGGCTAGTATGGATGCGATGAAGGGATTGACATCCGCTATCGTCTCTACCTCATTGGTATTTATGGCGGTATTTATTCCGGTATCATTCATGAGTGGTACTTCCGGTACATTTTATACGCAATTCGGATTAACAATGGCTGCCGCCGTAGGTATCTCCACCGTTAACGCATTAACCTTAAGTCCAGCTCTTTGCGCAATTTTATTGAAGCCTTACATCAATGAGGACGGAAGCCAGAAGAGCAACTTCGCCGCACGTTTCCGCAAGGCATTCAACGCAGCGTTCGATTCAATTATCGCAAAATACAAACATGGGGTATTGTTCTTTATCAAACGGAAATGGCTGGCATGGTCTTTATTGGCATGTTCCATAGTGTTACTCATTGTTTTGATGAACACAACGAAATCCAGCTTGGTTCCAGACGAGGACCAAGGTACGGTTTTCGTCAACGTAAGTACGGCTGCCGGAAGTTCTTTGGCTACGACAAACAAGATCATGACTAATATAGAGCAACGGATCAACCAGATTCCACAACTACAATCCTATTCCAAGGTTTCCGGTTATGGCTTGTTGGCCGGGCAAGGCAGCTCTTTCGGTATGTTCATCTTGAAACTGAAACATTGGGACGAACGACCGGACAAGGAAGATAACGTACAAGCCGTGATCGAACAGGTATATGGGCGTACGGCAGATATCAAGGACGCTACGATTTTCGCCATCGCCCCGGCCATGATCCCCGGATATGGTATGGGTAACGCATTAGAAATGCATACGCAAGATAAGGCAGGTGGAGATTTGACGACTTTCTTTAATACAACTCAGCAATATCTCGCCGCTTTGCGTGAACGGCCGGAGATCGCCACGGCCTACTCTACCTTCGATATCAAGTATCCGCAATGGCGCGTGGATGTGGACGCCGCGAAATGTAAACGGGCCGGGATCACTCCCGATGCTGTCTTGTCTACCCTTTCCGGTTATTATGGAGGGCAATACGTATCGAATATCAACCGCTTCTCGAAGGTATATAAGGTGATGATACAATCCGATCCCAAATATCGCTTAGACGAGGCCTCCTTGAATAATACATTCGTACGCATGTCGAATGGGGAGATGGCACCACTTAGTCAGTTCATCACATTGACCAAGGTATATGGAGCGGAGTCATTGACTCGTTTCAATATGTATAACTCAATTGCCGTCAATGCCGTACCAGCCAATGGATATAGTTCTGGAGATGCGATCAAGGCGGTAAAAGAGACAGCGGCTACTTCACTCCCGAAAGGTTATGGCTACGACTTCGGTAGTATCACCCGTGAGGAGAACCAACAAAGTAACACCACCATGATCATCTTCGGTATTTGTATCTTGATGATTTATCTGATCCTTAGTGCCTTGTATGAGAGTTTCCTTGTACCTTTAGCCGTGATTCTTTCCGTGCCGATCGGTCTGATGGGTAGTTTCTTGTTCGCCAAGTTCATGGGATTGGAGAATAATATTTATCTGCAAACAGGTTTGATCATGTTGATCGGATTATTGGCGAAGACCGCTATCTTATTGACGGAATATGCCACCCAGCGCCGCTTGTCCGGCATGAGCCTGACTTCAGCCGCTCTAAGCGCGGCGAAAGTACGTCTGCGCCCAATCTTGATGACCGCTCTTACGATGATATTCGGTTTGCTGCCTTTGATCGTTTCCAGTGGTGTAGGCGCTAATGGAAACCGATCGTTGGGAACCGGCGCTGTCGGTGGTATGTTGATCGGTACGTTGGCTTTGTTATTTATCGTGCCTTGCCTATTCATCACGTTCCAATACCTGCAAGAGAAACTACGTCCGATCCAATTCGAGCGTTCCCTAGACTGGCAGGTACAAGAAGAAGTAAAAGAGGCTGCCGAGGAAAGAAAAGAATACTTAGATAGCAAAAAATAATCTATCTAGTTGTGGATACGGGGCATGCCCGTATCCACGGTAATTAATACAAGATACAGATATGAAGAATAACATCATAATCCTTACCGTAGCGACACTAGCATTGAATAGCTGCGGTATTTACAAGAAATACGAACCTGTCACCACTCTCCCGGAGAATTTATACCGGGAAGAGGTAGCCCCGGCAGATACCTTCTCCATCGGGAATATCAGTTGGCGGGATATGTTCACCGATCCGGCCTTACAATCCTTAATCGAGCGAGGATTAACCAATAATACCGATCTACAGATCGCCCATTTAAAGGTACAAGAGGCCGAGGCCGCACTAATGACCTCTCGCCTCTCCTACCTCCCGTCGCTTTCCCTGGATCCGCAGGGCACGGCAAGTAGCTTCGATAAGGCGAAAACATCGTGGACATACAGCGTCCCGGTATCGGCCAGTTGGGAAATCGATATTTTCGGCCGTCTGACAAATGCCAAGCGACAAGCGAAAGCCGCCTTGTTACAAAGCCAGGAATACAGCCAAGCCGTACGGACACAATTGATTGCCAATATCGCCAATCTATATTATACCTTGTTAATGTTAGACCGCCAATACGAGATCACGACGGAGACTTCCGTAAAATGGAAAGAAAGCCTACGTGCTACTCAGGCATTGATGGCGGCCGGCATGACTACCGAGGCGGCCGTATCACAGACCGAGGCCACTTGCTATTCCATCGAGACCTCGGTGAGGGATCTGGAACAAACCATCCGGGAAACTGAAAATACCCTTGCTGTCTTATTAGGAGAGACACCGCAAGGTATTGAGCGAGGAAGACTGGAAGACCAATCCTTGCCTTCAGACCTAGCCATCGGTATCCCGGTACAAATGCTCTCGAATCGTCCGGATGTGCGTAGCGCCGAGTATTCATTGGCACAAGCGTTCTACGGGACAGCCTCGGCCCGCTCCAATTTCTATCCTTCGTTACGTCTTAGCGGAAACGCGGGATGGACAAACAGCGCAGGAAGTTACATCGTAAATCCGGGTAAGCTGTTACTATCGGCTATCGGTTCTCTCACGCAGCCACTATTTAATAAAGGAGCGAACATCGCCCAATTAAAAATAGCGAAAGCGCAACAAGAGGAGGCCAAGCTCACCTTCCAGCAAACCGTGCTCAACGCCGGAAAAGAGGTGAACGACGCGCTTACCCAAGCCCAGACAGCGAAAGGAAAGATCGGTTTGCGTACGCACCAAATCGAATCACTTGAAGATGCCGTCCGTAGTACCCAATTGCTGATGACGCATGGAAACACCACCTATTTGGAAGTACTCACGGCGCAACAAACCTTACTCAGCGCCCAGCTCTCGCAAGTAACGGATCGTTTCGATGAGCTTCAAGCTACCGTCAACCTTTATCAAGCGTTGGGTGGAGGCAGAAACTAAAGATAGTCCTTTCAGACTTGTATATAATTATGATTGTCCCCTCCTTTTGTGCGCGACGCATAGAAGGAGGGCTAAAAATATCCTGTTTATGGTATATGCCGTAAACAATCCATCCACTATCTTTGTCATATAAACAAAAGAGTCATTTCTCTGGTTGTAGAGACGCAGCACGCTGCGTCTCATCCTCTCTAAATAGTAACTAAGAATACATTTGACGGTAGGAGACGCAGCACGCTGCGTCTCTACAACTAGAAACAACTAAATTCATTCGTATATGGCAAGAATAGCAAAACAATTAACCGATCTAGTCGGTAACACTCCTCTGTTGGAGTTCTCTAATTTCAACGCAAGCAAAGGCCTTAAAGCCCGGGTAATCGGCAAGCTGGAATATTTCAATCCGGCCGGCAGCGTAAAAGACCGCATCGCCTTAGCGATGATCGAGGATGCCGAGACTAAAGGCTTATTGAAACCCGGCGCTACCATCATCGAACCGACCAGTGGCAATACCGGGGTCGGGCTTGCTTTTGTCTCCGCGTCGAAAGGTTATAAATTAATCCTCACCATGCCGGATACCATGAGTGCCGAACGTCGTAACTTGCTAAAAGCGTTAGGAGCCCAACTTGTCCTTACCTCCGGAGCGGAAGGTATGAAAGGAGCTATCGCCAAAGCGGAAGAATTGCGTGACGCGACTCCCGGTTCCATTATCTTACAGCAATTCGAGAATCCCGCAAACCCGGCGATACATATCCGCACGACCGCCGAGGAGATCTGGCGTGATACGGATGGTAAAATCGATTTGTTCGTAGCTGGCGTAGGAACCGGAGGTACGGTCAGCGGTGTAGGCGCAGGATTGAAAGCCCACAACCCGAACGTGCAAATCGTAGCGGTCGAGCCCAGTGATTCCCCGGTACTTTCCGGAGGTAAGCCCGGCCCGCATAAGATACAAGGCATAGGAGCCGGCTTTATTCCTAAGACTTACAATGGAGATGTGGTAGACAAGATCATACAAGTAACGAACGACGACGCCATTCGTACCAGCCGCGAACTGGCGCAAAAAGAAGGGCTATTGGTCGGAATATCTTCCGGTGCCGCCGTATACGCCGCAATGCAATTAGCTAAACTTCCGGAAAATGAGGGGAAAACGATCGTGGCGTTGCTTCCGGACACAGGAGAAAGGTATCTCTCCACGGTTCTATACGCTTTCGAAGAATATCCTCTATAGGCTTTTATCGGTTTACCCTAGAATCCGAGTCGAAAAGACTATAGTGTTAGCGAATAAACACAATAGTATTCAGACTAAAACACTACTGTATTCTCGCGAGAATACAGTAGTGTTTTTTACAGATTACAAGAGTCCTTTCGTACTCGGTAGCTCAAACCGGTAGATATCCCGTCGTATCGCCATCTTGATTGAGCGGGCTAGAGCCTTGAATATACCTTCTATCTTATGATGCTCGTTCGTGCCCTCGGCACGGATATTCAGATTCATTCGAGCGGCATCGCTCAAGCTCTTAAAGAAATGAAGGAACATTTCCGTTGGCATATCTCCTACTCTCTCCCGGTGAAACTCCGCGTCCCAGACCAACCACGGACGGCCTCCGAAATCCAGTGCCACGCTACACAAGCAATCATCCATCGGCAAGCAATAACCATAACGCTCGATCCCCCGTTTATCACCCAACGCTTTCAGCATGGCCTCGCCAAGGGCGATCGCCGTATCCTCTATCGTATGATGTTCATCGACTTCCAAGTCTCCTTTTACTCGTACCGTCAAATCCGTACCCGAATGTTTACCGATCTGTTCCAGCATATGGTCAAAGAAACCAAGCCCGGTAGAGATAGAAGTCTTTCCGGTTCCATCCAAGTTCCAGTCTACATAAATATCCGTCTCCTTCGTAGTACGCCGTACAACCGCACGACGCTCGCCGGCAAACAGATACTCGGTGATTTTATCCCAATCATCCGTGATATAGACGGGAGACAATGGAGTAGCGTAAGCCGCCAACTCACTCTCTGCTCCCTCTTCCGGATGCAACCAGATACCCTTCGCTCCCAGATTACGGGCCAACTCCATATCCGTAAGGCGATCACCAATCACGAAGCTGTTCTCCAGATCATATTCACCAGCCATATACTTCGCAAGCATACCCGTACGGGGTTTGCGATTCGGGGAATTATCCTCCGGGAAGGAAGGATCGATCAAAATATCGTCGAACACGATACCCTCACCTTCCAGCGTTTTTAGCATTAAGTTATGGGCAGGCCAAAAAGTTTCTTCCGGGAAAGAAGGAGTTCCCAATCCGTCTTGGTTGGAGACCATCACAAACTCGAAATCCAACTGTTTGCGAATGAAATAAAGGCTACGCATCACTTTGGGGACAAACTCCAGTTTCTCCAAGCTATCCAACTGATAATCCAAAGGAGGTTCTTTTACAAGAGTACCGTCCCGGTCAATAAACAAGGCCCTTTTCCTCGTGCTCATAGTTTCATGTTTTTCATGGCGTTTAACAATATATCATTCTCTTTCGGGGTACCGATCGTAATACGAAGACATCCCCAGCATTTTTGCACACTGCTACGGTTACGCACTACCACTCCTTTTTTCACAAGCCCATTATACATGGCATCTGCCTTGCCGACATTCACCAATAAGAAATTTGCGTCCGAGGGATATACTTGGTATGAGAAAGGAGGTTCGGATAATGTTTTTTCCAGTCGGTTACGCTCCGTAAGTATCTCGTTCACTTGATGCTTCATTGTCGCCTCATCATTCAGGAACGCCAAGGCTTTCTCCTGTGTAAGCTGGTTAACGTTATATGGATATTTGATCTTATTCAAGACTCCGATGATCTCCGGAGAAGCGAAAGCCATGCCTAAACGGATTCCAGCCGCTCCCCACGCCTTTGACAAGGTTTGAAGAATGATCAAATTAGGGAACCCAGCCAATTCTTTCAGGAAAGAAGGATAAGCGGAGAAGTCGATATAAGCCTCATCGATCACCACGATACCTTCATAACTCTTTAATATCTTATAGATCGAACCGCGATCCAAACTGTTACCGCTCGGGTTATTCGGAGAACAAAGGAAGATCACTTTTGTCCATTCATCCGCCGTTTCTAATACCTGATCAACGTCTAAGTCAAAGTTAGCGTCCAAAGGAACCTTACGGCATTCCACATTATTTACATTTGCCGCGACCTCATACATTCCATACGATGGCGAGATCGTGACCATGCTATCCAAACCCGGCTCACAAAAAGCACGAAGTATCAGATCTATGGCCTCATCGCTACCATTACCCAAGAAGATTGAATTACGGTCTACGCCTTTCAACTCAGCCAAGCGATCCTTCAGTTTCCATTGCAACGGATCGGGGTAACGGTTATAAGGGACATTCCACGGATTCTCATTCGCATCCAGGAAAACGGAAGCATCTCCATGAAACTCATCACGTGCGGACGAATATGGTTGCAAGTTCCAGACATTTGGTCTTACTAAATCTTTCAGGTCTTTCATATCGTGTTCAATCTAATTGTTACTGCGTTACGGTGGGCATCCAAGCACTCGTTGCCCGCCATGGTTTGGATCGTTTTTCCCAAGGTACGGATGCCATCGGAGGTGATCTCTTGGAAAGTAATCTTCTTGATGAAACTATCCAAGTTCACACCACTGTAGGCCTTGGCATAACCATTGGTCGGCAAGGTATGATTCGTACCGGAAGCATAATCACCGGCGCTCTCCGGAGTATATGGCCCCATAAAGACACTACCGGCATTCTCAACCCGCTCTGCGATAGAAGCGTAATCTACCGTTTGGATAATCAAGTGCTCGGGAGCGTATAGATTCGTGAAATCTACGACCTCCCGCATATCTTTCAATACGATGATACGGCTGTGCGCCAACGACTTCTCGGTAATCTCCTTTCGGGGTAAACGATCGAGTTGCTCCTGGATGGCACGAGCTACGGGCTCCACGATAGTTTCCGAAGCGGTTACGAGGATCGCTTGGCTATCCATTCCATGCTCGGCCTGAGAAAGAAAATCGGCGGCGATAAAATCGGGATTCGCCGTCTCGTCAGCGATAACCTCTACCTCAGACGGTCCGGCGGGCATATCGATAGCGACCTCTTTCAGGCTTACTAATTGCTTTGCCGCTGTCACGTATTGATTACCAGGACCAAAGATCTTATAAACCTTGGGTACCGATTCCGTTCCATAGGCCATCGCCGCTATCGCCTGGATTCCTCCGGCCTTGAATATCTTACTTACGCCGGCAACCTCTGCCGCAAATAAGATAGCAGGATGCACTTTCCCTTCCCGGTTCGGCGGCGTACACAATACGATCTCCTTGCATCCGGCTATACGTGCAGGTACTGCCAACATCAATACCGTGGAGAACAAAGGCGCCGTTCCACCCGGAATATATAAACCTACTTTCTCAATAGCTACCGCTTTCTGCCAGCAAGTCACGCCCGGGGTTGTCTCTACCTTCTTACCCACGAAGCGCTGCGAGGCATGAAATTTCTCGATATTCGCTTTTGCCGTACGGATTGCCTGTTTCAAATCCTCGGCGACTAAGGTATCCGCTTCCCGCATCTCCTCTTCCGAAACTTGGAGGGAAGAAAGATGTACTTTATCAAATTTTTCTTCATACGCTTTCACGGCAGCGTCACCTTGCTCACGCACCTCATCCAATACTGTACGAACTGTATCGAACAAGGTAGTTACATCTAACGCAGGACGTTGGGCGAGTGAGCTCCACTCCTCACGTCCGGGATATTTTATAATTTCCATAACTTTTTCAGTTGACAGTTGATAGCCGACAAGTGACAGTTAAAGTTGGCAATCACCGTTTATCGCAACTGCCACTTGTAAACCATCAACTAAATTATCATTTTCTCTATCGGGAGCACTAAGATACCCTCAGCCCCCAGTGATTTCAGTTTACCAATAATTTCCCAGAAATGCTTCTCCGCGATCACGGATTGTACGGAAACCCATTCTCCGTTTGCCAAAGGAGTCACGGTCGGGCTCTTCATTCCGGGAAGTACCTTGATAATCTCATCCAGCTTTTCTTTCGGGGCGTTCAATAACACGTACTTTTTCCCTTCGGCAACTTGAATCGCCTCAAAACGGAACAAAAGCTCATCCAAGATCTCTTGCTTTTCCTCGGACAAATTAGTATTGGCTATCAATAACGCCTCACAAGGAAGAACAACCTCGACCTCTTTCAATTGATTGCTTACCAAAGTACTACCGGAACTTACGATATCAAAAATAGCATCGGCCAACCCAATACCCGGGGCAATCTCCACGGAACCACTGATTACATGAATATCGGCCTTTACGCCCCTCTCCTCCAAGAAAGACCGTAAGATCGCAGGATAGGAAGTAGCGATCGTCTTTCCCTCGAACCACTCGGCACCCTTATATTCCTCCTCTTTTGGGATGGCCAACGATAAACGACATTTACTAAAACCCAGCCGTTTGACCAATCTCGCCTCTTGTCCTTTCTCCACATACTCATTCTCTCCTACAATACCGATATCAGCCACGCCATTAGCCACGGACTGAGGAATATCATCGTCGCGAAGGAATAATACTTCTACCGGAAAACCTTTCGCCGATAATAACAGGATGCGTTTGCCCCTGTTCAACTTAATACCCGCTTCTTCAAGCAGCATCATGGTCTCGTCGTACAGACGGCCTTTCGATTGTACCGCGATTCTCAACATAATTATCTTATTTTGTATTATAAATATCAACAAAAAAGGCTTACCGCAAAACGGTAAGCCTTTATTTTTTTATCATGAGTACATACATACCATTCAGCCCACCGAACTACCGCCCGCTGTAATGATGATGGTGATGTAATGTTGTCGTTATTTTCATTTCTTTTGTTATTTACGTCGCAAAGTTACAATAATAATTGAAAGAACAAATATTTCTAACAAAATATTATAAAGATTCCATACGATTCCACTAAATAAAATATCTCTTCGATTCATTCTTACGAAGTAAATCCTCAATAATACAAATGACTCGCTTGCTGCTTAATCTTATTGGAAAGCATTAAAGGAAAATCCGGATGCGCGGTAAAAAACGCGTCGACTTCTTCCCGAGCTTCCTTGGATGTATGAGCGGAAAGCAAGGAACGAACCCAAGCGGTGGGGAAAAAGATATCGCCAGTCCGCTGTACTTCCGGCATCGCTTCCAAGGCGGGACGGATATAAGCGACCGACTCTTGTTCCCGTAAGCGATGGTTCAGATTAGCGAGAGCGGAAGAAGCCCATGGTTCCACCCTACGGTTCTCGGCTATCAACAAAGAAGCAAAGACACTATCTCGTTCCTCCTTACGGGGAGAGACGGATGGGGAAATAAACCGATACTCTTTCTTCCTGTCCGGATTCTGTATACGGGATAATTGCGTAGCGATAATCTCATCCGCTTTTTCCGGCAAATGTATCGCCAACGTATACGACAAGCCGATATAGTCATTCTCACTTAACGTACAATCTTTCGGAGCCTTTTGCCCTTGCCATAAAGTATACAAACGTCGTACCGCCTCCTCTGAGTCCGCTATCGAGCGATAACTACGAAATGCCTGCAAACGGTGCTGAGGTACAGGGTCTGTCGTCACGATCTTCCACAAAGCCTGTTCCAACGGACGAGAATCCGACGGGAATATTCGCTGGCAATCGCCTAAATACCCCAAAGCCATTGAGAACAATAAAGAATTAGACTCATTAGGCAAATAAGCCAACATCGCATCACGAAATCCTTGCGGGGAAATCGTTTTCCGACGAAGGTTCTCATAAAGGGTGATCAACAAAGATCCTCTCAACACTTCATCTTCCGATGAGCGAAGCACGGACCATAAACCGGCAGATTCCTCTTCTGTTATCTTAAAGAAGCCATAGCCACGCCCATCCGTATTCGGAAGAATGACACAATTTCCATCCGGAAGAAAACTTAATTTCGTCCGGAAAGAATCGGAGTTTCCTCCGAGAGAAACCGGAATTTCTTCCGAATCCGTTCCGCGGATCACCTTATAAGTTAATTCCTGCGGCCAATTCAATCCTCGATCTAGCGGATCACATTGCTCCACGACCAACTCTCCGTCTTTAACCGAGGCCGTAATCTCCGGCATACCTTCCTGATTCACCCAAACCTCGCTCCAAACGATCAGATCCTCCTCCGTATATTTATTCAAGATACGAATCAAGCCGTCCCAAGTGGCGTTTCCATACGCATAAGTAGTCAAGTACTCACGGATTCCTTGTTGGAAAGCATCTTCTCCCAAAACACGCACCAACATCTCCATAATCACGGGAGATTTATCGTAGATGATATTCCCGTATACCAAACCGGCGTTACACAAATTATCCAAATCCTGCTTGATCGGATTCGCTCCGGCCGTACGGTCCTCCGAATAAGAGGCAGGAATATAATCCCGAATAAAATTCAACCTGTGGTTCACGTCCGGATACAAGGGTTCTACGATACGGGATGCGAAATAATTAGCGAAAACCTCCTTTGTCCATACATCATCAAACCACCTCATCGTAACATAATCTCCGAACCACATATGCGAAGTCTCATGAGCGATCAAGGCGCTCCGGCTCAATCGCTCGTTTAAGGTAGGGTGCTCATCAAGAAACATCCTGCGATCGGTATATAAGGTAGCCCCCGTATGCTCCATGCCGCCATATTGGAAACCGGGCAAGATGATCACGTCATATTTAGCGAAAGGATAAGGAATACCGGTAAAATCCTCCTGCCACTCCAACGCATCGAATACCTCATCGGCGATGGCCGGACATTGGGCGATCTTCCTCGGGTCTGTCTCCCGGTGATAAATAGAGATATCCCGTCCGTTCCGGGAATAAACCTCACGGGTCAACTTACCGGCCACAAATGAGAACAGGTAAGTGCTAAGCGGTTCTGTCTCCTTGAAAGAAATGCGATTCCGACCGGAAACACTTGTACTATCCGTTCGCACGATAACGCCATTCGCCACCGCCTGCCACGTAGAAGGCACTTCCAAAGTCAAGGTAAAAAGCGACTTCATATCCGGCTGGTCAAAACAAGGAAATACCGTACGTGCCCGGTCCGGAACTAACAGTGTATACAGAAACTCATCCCGTCGATTCAAGGATTGATCAGCCGGAGTAAAAGCGATCGCTACCCGGTTCTCTCCCGCCACGACCCAATCAGGCGCAATTACAATATGCTCGTTTTTCACCTCATAAGGGATATCTTTCCCGTTCAAGGTAACGGACGTCACTTGTTCCGGTCCTCCCCGGAAATCAATAACAAGCGGTAGTGGCTCGTCTAATCGCAAAGATAACTCAGCCTTTCCCCGAATAGCCTCACCGCGAGACTCCGGGATCGAGAAAAATAAATTATAACGGACATTCGAGAAATGTTCCTTCCGGAATTGAGCCAACTCTAAGCTCACACCGGGTTGCGTCAAACCGGTCTCATCTTGTTTAACGGAGCTACAAGCGACCAGACCGGACAGTACGCAAGCCCCGATAAATACCTTCAGGTTCATATCTAATATCCCTTATTCTCTTAAATATTCAGCTATACTCATAAAATTTCGTTCCAACAGATACATCTGGCTGGCCATAAAAGTAAAAAACTCACCCCAATGTTCCCGCCTATGTAAATCAAGCCCTTCCTTAGCCACATAAACACGGGCTACTTGCTGCCCGTTCTCACGGACAAAACAAATATCCCAGATCAAGCCATCCGGAAAATCTTGTTCCAAGATCTCTTTATACCAAGTCAAACGCTCGAACATTTCCAAGCGCGAATCCTCGTTACGATGGTTCACCTCCAGAATAACGTAAGCGCCTTGGCGGTTAGCGTCGAATTTCAACTCAACGCCCTTTACTTTCGTATTATATAATGTCCAGATTTTCTTACGTCTCCGCAAATAGGGCTGTACCTCACAAAAAGCGGCGAAACTTTCCCAGAACTCCAACTTGAGATTCTTCAGTTCCTCTTTACTATACATTACCTATAAATATCTTTCTTGGTTAATTTAACGATCTGTCCAAAATCGGCGAGTTTCTCCATATCGATCCTCTTTGAATTACCGACAATCGCATATATAATTAAATGATCTTGTATATTCTTTCTGTAAAAACGCAGGATATCCTCCATCGTCATCTGATCTATAACTTCCAGATAATCCTTGTTCGGGTCACTCTCGTACCCCTCACGACGAAAACCGGCGATTTTCAAGGAAAGGGAACGGCTGGTTGGATATTCGTTATTCACCCAGTTACGAACAGCCTGCTTCACCGACTCAACCCGTTCCGGACGTTCCGGCATGTCATGTATCAGATTCTCCAATACCTTCATGGCATCAATCATCTTATCCGTCTGCGTAGCCAGCTTCATAACGAAGCTAGCGGGCTTATCCGCGCGGTTCAGAGGAGGATGCTTCAGCCAAGCGTTCACTTGATAAGCGAACGAACGGAACTCCCGGATCTCTTGGAACATCAACGAAGACATATCCCCGCCAAAATAAGCGTTAAACAACCGGGCAACATGGCGATCCTCCTTCGTCTTTAACGGATCGATGTACATATAGGCATAAATTATACTTTGCGTGACATCTTCCATGTCCATGAAAAAGACAATCGGCTTGTCATACGCCACGAGATCACGAATATAAGGAGAATTAGACGGGCTGCTCACCTCCTCCAATGGCAAATACGACTTGATCTGCCCGACAACCTCCTCCGTAGACAATGTACCGCAATAATGCAGGTTACAGGCAACCGTACGCACCTTATCAAAGGTATCCAGCAACACCTTACCTTTTAAATTCTTGATCTCCGCAAACGACAATTTTGTCAGGTAACGGGATTGCTTCCCGAATTTCATTTTCTCCAACAACATGTCGGCCACGTTCTCGCTGGAATTAAACAAGGATTTCTCCGTTACTTTCTCCTCGTCCACGATCTGGCGTAACTTCTTATCATCCGGTTTGGCATGCCGCAGGAAATCGCCGACCAAGGCCATTGTCTGGGTAAAATTCCCATCGAAACCGTTCACCACTATAAGAAACTCGGAATCCGTGGAATCGAAAGTCAAGGTACTACCCAACTCTTGCAACTTACCCCGAAAAACCTCAAACGACATCGATTCTGTCGCCACGAAAGGTAAGTAAGCAGACAATTTATCCAGATCACGAAGCTCCAGTTGCCCCACTCCATAAGACAAGGTCAACGAAAATATATCATTCACGGAATTACGAGTCCTATACAGCGTGACAAGCGGATGCAAGGATATAACCTCGGCATCCTTCTCAAAATCGAGGAAATGCGGCTTCAATTCCTGTACGGGAATCTTTTCCAAACGTTTCACATAAGCGGAGGAAGCATCGGAATTTTTAGGTATGATCGGTGAATAATCCGGCTTGGGCAAGGTCGTTTTCGGATAGCGTCCGGTCTTTTTCGTGACATACATATAATTTTCCGTAAAATACTTTTTGGCTACCTCAATCACGTCCTCTCTCGACAGAGCGTCGATACGGGCAACCTCATCCAGATAGTCTTGCCAGCTTTTCCCCTGGGAGAAAATACGCATCATCACCTCGGCCCTCGAGTTTATATCTTCCAGTTTGGAAGCATACTCACGTTTCTGCTCCAGCTTCAGGCTCTGGAACATCTCATTGCTAAAATCGCCCTCCTTGATACGGTTAATCTGTTTCCACACCAATTTCTCGGCTGCCGCATAGGTCTGGAAAAAGAATTTCGGGAACACCAATAAACCCAATATCCCGGCCTCATTCATACTTTGGTTAACCGCCATCGCACCCATCACCTTATGATCTACCGTCAGCTTATCCAAAAAACCCGTGCCATTGGAATTATTCAATAAAGACACGGCGATATTGAGCGCTACTTGATCCGGATGATTCGCGGGAACTCCCCGGAATCCCAATGCCATGATTTTCACGAAAGGCATAGGAATGCGCACGCTCACTTTCTCCCGGCCCTTGAATGGAGGCAACGCCACAATATCCCGGTGAGGCGGCTTTCCCTCCCGTATCCGGGAAAAAGTAGATTCAAGGATGGGCAAGACCTCTTCCGTATAAAAATCCCCACTTAAGATCAACCCCATATTGGAAGCGACATAATATTTCTCGAAGAACCGGCGCATCTCTGAAAGACGGGGATTCTTCAGGTTCTCCGCGCTACCGATGATCGGATACGCGTACGGATGCGGATAGAAATAACGCTCCGTCAATTTCTCGATGGCGACACTGGCCATCGTGTCTCCATACATGTTTTTTTCCTCGTAAACCGTCTCCAGCTCGCTTTGGAAAAGACGGAATACCGGATTCACCAAACGCTCGCTATTAATCTCGGCCCATTGCGAGATATATTGAGGCGAGAATGTATTGAAGTACAATGTATAATCGTAAGAAGTCCCTGCGTTCAACTTCGTTCCTCCGAAACGAGAGATCAACCTGTCGAACTCATTCGGTATCACATACTCCGCCGCACGCACACTCAGATCGTTAATGATTTGCTGCAAATGGGCACGCATCTTAGGGTCTTCGGTATCCGCCAACGCGTCGTATTTCTCGGCGATAATATCCAACAATACTTTCTCGGACTCATAATCGATCGTTCCGATCTTATCCGTCCCTTTAAACATCATATGCTCGAAATAATGCGCGATACCGGTATTAGGGGAATCTTTTGCTCCGGCTTTTACGACTACGGCTCCGAATATCTTAGGTTGGCTATGGTCTTCGTTCAACCATACCGTCAAATCATTATTTAATTTATGCTCTCGTACCTGTAGAAAATCTGAGGTTGATAACAGAGATTTCATGGAATCCTTTTAAGTTTATATTATTTTACAAAGATACATTTTTCAATTGGATTAATACTCTTACATTTACAAGCAATCTTAACGAAAGGACAAATTTAACGTAGGATTGAACCTAATTTTTAAGAGTAGTGTTATATCAAAAAACGATTATTATGATAAATTTAGGCAGTTGGATGAATAAAGTCCTCACGGGATGGGGCGTAGACGAAAAAATAGCAAATACATTCGATGAGGCGATCATCGCGATCCTGTTAGTAGCGGTCGCAATCGGATTAGATTACTTATGCCAAGCTATTTTTGTCGGAGGAGTACGCAGTATCGTCAAACATACGCATTATAAATGGGACACGTTATTGATAAAGCGCAAAGTGGTACACCACCTCGTACATACGATCCCCGGTATTTTAGTATATGTCTTGCTTCCGATGGCTTTTATCCGGGGTAAGGAACTGTTGCTTATTTCCCAGAAGATTTGCGCGGTCTATATCATATTCTCCCTGTTGCTAGCGCTCAACGGCCTTCTCTTGATGATGCTGGATTTATTTAACCAGCAAGAGAAAATGAAGAATAGGCCGATGAAAGGCTTTATACAAGTATTGCAAGTGCTTGTCTTCTTCGTAGGCGGCATCGTCATCATAGCGATTCTCGTCAATAAATCTCCGGCTACCCTTTTCGCGGGTTTAGGAGCATCGGCGGCTATCCTTATGTTGGTGTTTAAAGATAGCATACTCGGTTTCGTGGCGGGAATACAGCTTTCGGCGAACGATATGCTGCGCCCCGGCGATTGGATCACGATGCCTTCGGCCAACGCAAACGGTATTGTTCAAGAGATAACCCTAAACACCGTGAAAGTACAAAACTTCGATAATACGATCTCGACAATCCCTCCTTATAACCTGGTGAATAGCTCTTTCCAAAACTGGCGGGGCATGGTTGAGTCCGGAGGCCGCAGGGTCATGAAGTCTATCTACCTCGATCTGAATACGATCAAGTTCTGTACGCCGGAGATGCTGGATACATTCCGCAAAGAAATACCTCTATTAGCGGACTATCAACCGGACAAAGACGTGATCCCCACGAACTCCCAGGTATTCCGCATATACATAGAGCGCTACCTGACAAGTCTTCCTGTCGTAAATCAAGATTTGGATTTAATCATCAGCCAACTTCAATCCACGGAATATGGCGTACCTATCCAGATTTATTTCTTCTCCCGAAACAAAGTATGGAAAGAGTATGAACGAATCCAGTCGGATATATTCGACCATTTCTTCGCCATGGTTCCTAAGTTCGAATTGAAAGTATACCAATATTCAGAGTAAAATAGATGTTCGGATTATTTTTCCTATCTTCGCCCCCGGATTGTCTATTTAAAGTTTAAAACCGTCTTTATGAACAAGATGCAAGAATGGGTATATAATTTATTAGTCCAAATCGGGTTGATAAGCGAGAGTTCCAGCTACTTAGACAATATAGCGATCTTGTTGCTTATTATCGCTTTCACTATCGGGATCGATTATAGTTGCCGGTATATTTTCCTTGGTATGTTCAAGCGATTGGCGAGGAAGACGAAAAACCAGTTGGACGATTTAATCGTGGATCGTAAGATCATCAATAAGATGATGCATATAATCCCGGCTGTGTTGATTTATGTCTTGTTGCCTTTCGCCTTCTCGGCGGAAGAGACACCGAAGATTTTAATAATGCTCCAAAAGCTTTGCCAGATCTATATCATAGCGGTCTCCCTGAGATTTATAAACGCTTCCTTAAACTTGATCCATGAGATATACAATAAAAAAGATTCCTTTAAGAACAAGCCGTTAAAAGGATTCATACAGATCTTGCAAGTCACGTTTTTCTTTATCGGGGCGATATTGATTATCAGTATCCTCATCAATAAATCCCCGGTTTCTTTACTGGCTGGATTAGGTGCTTCGGCCGCTATTTTGATGTTGGTATTCAAGGACACGATCTTAGGATTCGTAGCGGGTATCCAACTGTCTGCCAATGACATGCTCCGTGCCGGAGACTGGATCACGATGAGTAAATACGGAGCGGACGGTACGGTTATCGAAGTGACATTGAACGCCGTGAAAGTAAGAAACTTTGACAACACAATTACGACCATCCCGCCTTATGCCTTGGTAAGCGACGCTTTCCAGAATTGGAGAGGCATGAGCGAATCGCCGGGCCGCCGTATCAAACGTTCCATCAATATCGATATGAACAGCGTACATTTCTGTACCCCGGAAATGCTGGAGAAATTCAGAAAGATCTCCCTGATCTCGGATTATATCGATAAGAAAGAGCAAGAATTAGACGAATATAACAAGGAACACCATATCGATGGCTCCATCCGGGTAAATGGGCGCAGACAGACAAACCTCGGTGTTTTCCGGGCTTATCTCGTTCGTTACCTGAGAAGCCTTCCGGAAGTCAACAAAGAATTAGTCTGTATGGTACGCCATTTACAGCCTACGAACACAGGTATCCCCATCGAGCTTTATTGCTTCTCATCCAATAAGATATGGCCTGAATATGAAAGAATCCAAGCCGATATATTCGACCATGTGCTTGCGGTAATACCGGAGTTCGGGCTAAGCGTGTTCCAAAATGTATCCGGAACGGATTTGAGAAATATCATCATTAAACTTCCTCCATCCTCGCCGGTTCACGACCCCGGAACCGCTTTCTAAAGAAGAAGTAATACACTGATAATCAGCATTAAGAAACATCATAATGTTTCTTTGAAAACACGTACGTGTTTTTGGAAAAAGTCGTACGTGTTTTCAAAAATTCACGTACATGTTTTTCCAAGTCAGTTTATGTCCCACGGGTAGGCCATGAATTTACCACTCTTAAAATTGGAAATAAATAAACGGCTGCACTCCCGCGCTCTTGAACTGTACGACAATAAAGATCGCTATCGCCAATATAGCGGCCTGTACCAACAAAGGGGAACGAGTCACGACTCCCCTTAAGACATCCTCTGAGCGCTTAGGCATAAAATGCAACGCATAACCAATTATCATCAACGTAAATACACCCTTATATCCTGAGACAAATTGCGAAAATACCTCCGGATGGAAGTTCGTGAAGATCTGGCTCAACATCTCTCCCACGGCTTTCATCGAGGTAGCCCGGAACAAGATCCATCCGAAACAAACCACATGGAAAGTAATCAAGACACCCAATACCCGTCGCCAAGGGCTCATCTCACGTCCCAAGGGCTTAAAGCTACTGAAATGCCCCATAATGAACTTATGCACCGCCAACGCTACGCCATGCAACGCACCCCATAAAATAAAACTAATAGAGGCCCCATGCCATAACCCGCCAAGCAACATCGTTATCATCAGATTGATATAGGTACGAATCTTTCCCTTCCGGTTTCCACCTAAAGAGATATACAGATAATCCTTTAACCAAGAGGAAAGGGAGATATGCCAACGGCGCCAGAATTCGGTAATGGTAGCCGATTGGTAAGGAGAGTCGAAGTTAATATTGAAACGGAATCCCAACAGCAAGGCGATACCGATCGCCATATCCGAATATCCGGAGAAGTCGCAGTAAATCTGTAACGCATATCCATAGACACCCAACAAATTCTCCACACCCGTATAGAGCAACGGAGCGTCGAAGATACGATCCACGAAATTCATGCTGATATAATCCGAAATGACCGTTTTCTTGAAAAGACCACATAAGATAAGGAATAATCCCTCGCCAAACTCAGATCGCGTCACCGTAGGACTCTTATACATCTGAGGAATAAAATCCCGGGCACGGACGATCGGTCCGGCAACCAGTTGGGGAAAGAACGAGACATAGAAAACATAATCGATCCAGCGGCCGAGAGGCTCTATCCGTCCCCGGTAAACATCTATCACGTAACTGATACTCTGAAAAGTAAAGAAAGAAATCCCTACCGGAAGGAAAATATCCATCTTAAGCCATTCCCCTCCAGCGGCCATAACAAATAGCTCGCCTAGGAAGTTGAAGTACTTGAAATACCCCAACATGCCCAGGTTTACGCAAAGACTGAGCGTAACGAATGATTTACGCCTTAGCGCCGATGTCGTATGGGAGATACATTGCGCTATCAAGAAATCGGAAGTAGCCGTGAAAACCAACAGACCAAACCATAATCCGCTACTTTTATAGTAAAAATAAAGAGAGAAAAGAGTCACGTAAACGATACGAGCCAGCAGATGCTTCCGCAATGACATATAAACCATCAAGAAACCGATAAACAGGAAGAAAAACAACCCGCTGCTAAACAAGATCGGGGCATTATGATGATAGGTCAGGATTTCTCCCAACTTCTCCCACGTGAATTCATGATCGCTAAACCAGTCTCTAAGTATATTATATTCCATACAAGATTCTTATCGGTTATTATATGATTCCATGAACGCCCTGAATAGAAGCGTTCCTTGTTCTTGATATCCCTCTTTCGTGAAATGGATCCGATCCCGCCCCATCAAACGGGAACTATGCCATTTACGACAGGAGTTCTTCCCACCTGTCGCCGTGAATAAATCCCAACAAGCTATGCCTTCTTTCTTCGCTACATTCCGGATAGCACGGGCGGCACGCTCCGTATTATCATTACGCACATACGTTCGCTGTTTACCAGACCGGACTCTCCTATAACATTCCGGAGGGGTCGTCAGTAAAATTGCCGTATTCGGTAGTTCCTTCTTGACCAACGCCAGGAAAGCCTCTATCTGGCCGGAAAACTCTTCTGTATTAAAACGCCGGCCAAACGTCTCGTTGGTTCCCATAGAGATGATTAACAAGGATGGTTTTAATAAAGCCAACTGACGCACATAGGCCTCGTCCGTATAATTCACATACATCGCCCCATTCACTCCGATGGAATGGTATAAAATCCCCCTGCCTCCATTTTTCAGTACCAGGCCATAATACAAATTCGTAAAGGATGAGGCCGGTCGCAACGTATTCGTACCTTCTTTCCGTCTCGTGCTCTGCAATTGTAAGGTATCAGTTAAACAGGAGATCCGGAAGGTATCGGCCAATACACCGGGGACACATACGGTATCCGCACGAAATGTCCGGACCGAATCTTTCAAAACTCCGGCGGGAAGCATGGGCATAGACTTTTCCCCTCTATACAGGATCGCCTCGTTAAACTCGTATCCGGCACCATTATTCGGGGTTATCACGACATCCAGATTAATCGAAGGGGAAACGGATTTGATCCCGATTCCACCAATTCCTATCGGGGTTTTCCGGGTACGCTGGATACAACGTCCGGCAATCCAATCCTTAGCGACGGATTTGATAAAGTAATCATCCGGCTCATTGGTCTTGCTCAACTTAAAAGGAGCGATCCAGCCTCGACCGGCATTACCGAACGCCTGCTGGAAAAGACGCATGACACGGCCGCTCAAATGTCCGGCTTGGATATGCGAATCCCCCAATTGAACGATCGTGATAACCGTATCTTTACCGGCACGCAACGAATCCAGCTCATTGAAGAAATCATTCCACGCCTTGCTTGAATCGGGTAAGATCAACGTATCTTTTCCCACTTTCATCGAATAAGATAAAGGAGGCAACGCTACAGTGTCCCGAACCGTCAAACTATCAAGAGATACATCTCCGTTTGTTCCGGCTTTAGGCCTCGGAACGGAGAAACCCATGATCACTCCTAAAACAACCAGACTAATTAACCACTTTCTCCGCTTCATCATAAAAATCTTTTTCTGATAATAACGCTTTCAGCAAGGCCTCGGCAATCTCCCGTCCACCTCTGAAACTTAAATGCGTATAATCCTTACTAGCCCAGTTTAATTCTACGAAACGGACCATACTGTTCTCTCCTCCCATGGCTCCGAAAACATTCCAGAAAGGTACTCCGGCCTTTTTAGCGGCTTGCCTTTGCGCATGCAACAGGGCGAGCACGGCAGGCATCGTCTCGAACTCCCCGTCATCCTGACGGCTCCTGTCCGACACCCCCAACATCAATATGTCGGCTTCCGGGAAACAAAGCTGTATATGATTAATGACTTTTACCATCCGGTTGCTATACCATCCATAGTTCATCACGCTGTCGCTCACGACATTCAAACCATACTGCAAGACGATCAAATCATACGGACGAATCTTATTCAATGCTTGACAACGGGAAACGTCCAATCGCTCCAATATCATACCAGAGTTTCCCCGAAGAGAGAAATTATCTACCACGACACCAGAATTGTCCTCCATGGCAACTCCCAACGCCCGGAATTCCTGAGTATTCTTAAACGTGAAATCCGCTTCGGTAAATGTCCCTTCCAACTCGTATTGGGTCACGATCGATGTGGCTGGAAGTATCTCTTGCAGGGTATCGGAAGAAGCGTTGCAGACCAAACGCATCTCCGTATTCTTATTTTGCTCATAAATCAGCTTCAAGGAAGAGAACGCCTGAAGTTCCGGATAGCGCTTGGTAGTCTTCACACGGATAGAGGCATCTTCCTCGTTCGCCTCAAACATCATTCCGGATAAGGTATATCCGTGCTCATGGTCTGTCAGCATAGACCAAGCGGTCCATCCCGTGGCATGTTGCTCTACGGTCGGACGGAACTGAGCCGCTACAGATGTGACCGGCACAAAACCAACCCCCCGGCCCCCGAATTCCTTCTGCATCCCGGAACGGAAATCGGCTACCATAATATCGCCTTCGATAAAAGAATCTCCCAAAAAGGCCACACGTACCGGACGATTCAACTCCTGCCTGTTTTTCAGGGCGGCGAAGAACCGTTTCAAACCAATATGTCCAAGAGAATAATCCTCGATATGAGATCCCAGCGAATCCGCTCCCTGAACAGCATAGACCGCTTTGTATAACGAATCGCGAAGAGCCAAGGCCGCTGAATCTATTCCGGTGGAGCGCACTACAGAATCTCTCAGCGCCACCGAATCTATTTGAAGGGTATCTGCCTGCTCCAATTGCTGCCTTAAAGAATCTAAAGAAAGCTTTTCCTCCTTCACCTTGAAATCCGATAAAAGATCTACCTTTTTGATCTTATACCCGAACAATGTATCGGGAAGGCTATATAAACCAAAGCTCATCAACAAGGTTAGCAACAATAATGCCAACACTCTACCCAAATTATTATCTTTGCTCATCTGACTTTTGCTTATAAGGGAACAAAGATAGATAAGTTTGCTTTCATGGAAATAATCTTCCGGCAAAAATTTAGTTCCTGCGTAAAACGTACTCTACATCGAGCGGATAAAATTATGGGATCATCCCTTAAACATAAGCTGGGATAAAAAGAGATGTAATAATGAAGGTTCCAGCAACATGGGGAAAATCAATCCGTAGATAGCCCCATAGAAGTGAGCATTATGGTTTACATTATCTCCTGCCTGTTTCGCCATATATTGGCAATAAGCAAGATATAACAAGCCGAACACGATCCCGGGAACAGGCAACACGGCGAAAAACAATATCTTCCCCCAAGGGTCTAGAAATATCGAGGTAAATAGAACCGCAGATACCGCGCCGGACGCACCGATGGAGACATAATACGGATCATCGCGCCGTTTTATCAGGTCGTATAACGAAGCCACGATCATTCCCCCGAAATAAAGAGCCAGATAAGCCCCACCGCCAAATCCCATATGCCGGAATACTCGCTCGATATAGAGACCGAACGACCAGTACGTAAACATATTCACTAACAGATGTGTCATATCCGCATGAATAAATCCATGGCTCACGATACGATAATATTCATGATTCCGGACCGTACGATATGGGATAAACGCTAATTTCATAAACAACTCCCTATTACTAAAACAGATAAACGAGAGTACCGCAGTTATTCCAATAATCAAATAAGTAATCATATATTCTATTATTTTTCTGATGAGCTGCAAAGCAAAGCATAATTCCGGTTTATACAAATATCAGGTATATATTATCTAAGCCAAAGGAAAAACAAGAATCCCCAAAGAAAAATAGATAACAGTAAAACCAAAGGTCTCAAAACTTTATCGCAAAAAGAGTTCCTTACTTTCTTTCGATAAGGAATATTTTCCTCTGCGATAACACGATTCACTTTATTCGTCCTATCAAAATAGGAAGAATATAGAATCAATATATAAAAACCGAATATTTGCAAAAGAAATAGGATGGAAACTAATGGCTTTTCATATCTTTTCTGTTTCTCTTCTATTTTGAATTGCTTTAAATCAATATCTTTTATGACCCGAATCAATGTTTTCTTTTCTTCCAATATTAAAGAATCTAGATTCTCTGAAAAAGAAGAATCTAGACTTTTTAAATTCTCATAGTACCGGACCATACTATCAATTCTATTTCTTTCTGTATTCAAAGAACTCAACTTCATACTTTCAGCTGTCATATCTATATATGATATAGAAAAAGGGAAAAGCAAGAAAGCTAAGGACAACACATTACCACCAATAACAACAAATGTTTTATTCAAGCCTCTGTTTAGTTTCTTCCAAAAAATATTTGTCAAAAAGAACACACTAAGCTGTATAATACAAGCAATACATAAAGTACGTATGGTATACCCCACTAATTGCAGCCAATTCTCCATCGCTTCTACATCTACAGTAATACCAAAGAGAGTCACCGCATAAATCAATGTTATAACTATCACTAATCTATGTTCTTTCTTTAATCCAAGTACCAGATCAAACATTCTTTCCCACATACTATCCTTACATTTTTTCGCTAAAGATACAAAAATAGCTTTAAACACATAGTATATAATAAAAAAGTGGATAAGCCTTTTCACATATCCACTTTTTATTTGTTACTTAAAAAAGGAGCTACTTCTTGCTATCGATTACCAATAGCGGAGTGTCGGTGTGGAATAGCATCTTTCTTGCAATTGAAGGATTGAACATCCGGGCCAGGATATTACGGCGATAAGTACTTAAGGCTATGACATCAATTTGTTTGTCACGAACAAATTTCTCGATGGCCAACAACAAATCGCCATCAGCTAGAACTGTATGGGAAATATGCGCATGTGGATATTGCTTCTTGAAATATTCACGAACCCCCGTCAAACGAATCTCATTCCATTCATCTTTGCTGGTAGAGATATTGAACAGATGAATATTAAAATCAAAACCTTTGATGATTTCCATAAACTCGTCAAACGCAACCAAATCTCTCTGGTTAAACGATGTGGCGAAAGCGATATTCTTTGCGTCTCTCAAATCCGTGAAAGGAACATTCTCCGGTATCGCCAATACAGGAACCCGGTTCACCTCGATCACCTCTCCGGTCACGCTACCGATCAGATCCATATCTTTTTGGCTCTTACCTCTCGTTCCCATCACGATCAATGTCGGATGATATTCCCTACTATAAGCGATGATTTCTTCTTCCGGCAACCCCTCACGTAATACATAATCGTATTTTACCTTTGGTAATTCTCCGGAAGACATCTTCCGGTCGATATGCGTACAAATATTCTCCATATCAATACGGACACGTTGCAGGATATGTTGTACGGATTCCTCCTCGTTTACTTGGTAAGCCAATGTATCCCCCATCGGAATGGCAGACGGAAAATACGGGCTAAAGTAAGCGTGCATGATCATTACCTCCGCACCTACCGCATAGGCATAATTGATACCTAATTCACAAGCTTTAGCGGAATAATCAGAGAAATCAATCGGGATCAGAATCTTTTTAACCGCATTAACCTTCGGCTCTTCCTCCTTCGGTTCCTCAAACCATTTATTATCCTCGATAATGCGTAAAGCATGCGGTAAATCACTTTCCTTAATACGCACACGTACTCCCGCCGAAACAACCGGCTGAATCTGGTTCACATTATGTATATAGACCTCTATGCCTTCTGTTTCGAGGATTGTCTTGAGAATCTGGGCTTTCTCGAACGTGTGGATAGCCAATGTTACTAACTTATCTTCCATACTCAATACATTTTTATAGATGAAACAATCGGGATTTATGAATTGTTAAATACAAAAAAATCCCAAAGCGTTCTTTCATTTTGCTATGGGATTTTTTATACGAATGAATTTTTCTTACGCTTTCTGTGCTTCGGCATCCTGGCTCTCAGCCAGTATCTGCAAAGCACGCTCAAAAATAGTCGTGTCATCTAAAACAACCAACCCGCCATCCGGCCCGGGCTCGATATGGAAACCACAACTCCGGCCATCTTGAAAATTATGTCCACCGAAATAGTTACGAACTGTCTCAACCCTTAATCCTAACTCATCGGCGATGCGTTGTATACTTCCGTCTGGTAAAGAGTCTTTAAGTCTTCTCAATTCGTTAAATGTAATCGTCTTTGTCATGGCTTTCTTATTTTGAAGGTTAATACTTTTATTTAATATTATGGCACTAACTTAATCATTTAATATTATTGAAACAAATTATTATTGAGAAAATGAACCGAAAACAAATATGCTTTACGACATACTCACTCAAACACTCTTATCTTAAGCACGATACCAACTGTTCATTAAACAGGGCTATTAAAAGAATAGTCAGCCAAATGGCATAGGTGATCAAATATTTCCGGGTATCCGAGTAAACAGCCTCCGGACGTACCCAAGAATCCTCTGAAATCAAAACCGACCGTATATAGAAATATAACAGATAAACGAGATATCCGAATAGCAATCCTGATAAAGCTCCCGGGATAATATCCGTGATAAAATGTACTCCTAGATAAATACGGGTATATGAGGTCAGGATCGCCCAAAAGAAAATAGTCCATCCAAATAGCTTATTCCGAAAAATCAACGCCATCAAGGTCGCAAAACCGAAAGCGTTCGCCGCATGACTGGAGATAAACCCATACATACCGCCCCGATAGCCAAATACCACCTTTACCTGATCCATAAAATCCGGATGATGGGTCGGGCGAAAACGTGTGAATATGGGTTTACAAATATGCGAAGCGAATTGGTCGCACAACGTGATCGTCAAGACGATGGCCAACAAAATTAAAAGCCACTCCTTCCAATTCTTCTTATAGCATAACACCACCAATATAAAAAAGGCTAACGGTAGCCAAACCGCCTTGCCTGAATAGATCCACATAAAGCGATCTAAAAAAGCGGAGTCGCTACCGTTAAGCATCAAGAACGCATCACGTTCCCAAACCAATAATTGTTCTAGCATAATTTTATTAGCTGACTAGATTTTTTCTATGTCTTTACTAGGCATCCATCCTACGTTCCCGTCCTCAAGCTCGATCTCGCTCCATTCGCCGAGCGTACTCTTCACGGTCACGTTCGTTCCCTCATGCAATACAAAAAGATCCGTACCGCTAGTATCGGGCGAGCTTTTCACCGTAACGGTCGGGGCGAATACGATAGCGTGTTTACGGTTTATCATCTCATCCTTCTGGTTGCTGGCGAATATATTCGTGAAAACAACCATGATGATAAAAAAGACACCCAAATAGAAACCGATCTTCTTCAAACGTACCCAGCGGGCGAAGAAGAACAAGATCAAGCAACCGATAAACAATAGGAAACACACGATACCCGTCTTCGCCCAAGAGTCTGCGGAACCGAGGTTCTCTACGCTCTTAAACCATTTCACCAAGAAGAAATCGCCAACCGGCTCAATCTTATCAATAGTCTTCTGACGAGCCATCTGTAAATTGAAGCGGGCATCGCTGTCACCCGGATCCAGCAGAAGACAACGTTCGTAATTCAAGATAGCCGGGGCTATCTTACCTGCCTTATAATAGGCATTTCCCAAATTATAGTAGACGGCGGCAGACTCTCCATTGCTTTTCAAGATCCCTTCATATAGCTCGATCGCCTTTGCGTAATCTTCTTTCGTGTAAGCAACCTCAGCCTCCTTCAAGGCAGTATCTTGCGCATAAGCAGATCCTATCAGACATAGAGTCAATAAGAAAAACAGTACCTTTCTTAAATTTATAGTCATATTCATCTTCTTACTTTTTAATTGTATTCTCCATTTTACCAATAGCGTCTACCGTCTGCTCATACAGCTTATCCATAGCGTCTGACGCTTGGGACGGAGCGTAACGAGCGAACTCACAAGTATTCAAGATATCCATGAACTCATTCGTCAAGGATTCGTCTACACCGTATTTACCCAATTCTATCTCTACGTTATCCTTGGTCAAATCGGATTGCGGGATGCTCAGCTTATCGCTCAAATAGCCCCACAACGCACGCAATACCTCATCGTAAAACTCTTCCTTCTTATTCTCCTTCATCAACTTGCCGGCGTTTTTCAAACGTCTCACCGCCATCTTATTCGCCTTCTTGGTACGAACCAAGGCAATATCGGCGTTTTCCTTCACCTGCTTACGATAAATAAAGAAGAATACGATAAACAAAATAGCCGGCACGATATAACAAAGATAGTACATGAAGGAACCGAAGAAGATTCCATCATCTCCCTCGATAAAGGAGAAGCCTTTCGTCTTCAAATAACGGATATCCTTGCCTAAGTATTTCACGCTCTCTTTATTGCTGAAATTTGATACAACCGGGGCAGAACCATTACCACCCTTGCCTTGCTCCACATGCAGTTTATAAGGCTCGGACTTGATGGTCTTATAGGAACCGGACTTGATATCGAAATAAGAGAAAGCGATCGCCGGGATCTCAAAATCACCTGCGTAACGAGGTATCGCCATATATTCGATGGTCTTGCTACCGCTGACACCGGCAGTTGTAGTCTTGATGTCCATCTCTACTTTGGGGTCGTAGACATCGAAATCGTTCGGGAAAATCACTTCCGGGTTCTTCACCAGCTTTACGTTTCCGTTACCCGTGATCTTCACCTTTACGGTTACAGCCTCATCTGTCTTGACATTATCAGAACTAATATCTGCCGTCATGGAGAATGTTCCCACCGCACCGGAGAAAGAAGCGGGCTTACCGGCCGGCAATGGTTTAACATCAATAGTAACCGGAGAGGTCGTCAACACTTTGCTTACATCCCGGTACGAGTCGAAGAAACTATCGAAGATGCTACCGCCACCTACTTGTTGCATACGGACACGAACTATGGCATCATACTTTCCACCCTCGATCGTGATCTTACCCGGACGTTGCGGGTATAGGATCACCTGGCGCATTACCGCCATCTGATAGTTACGCCCGTTGTAATTCTCCAAAGTCAACTGTTTCTCTTGCGGCAACTCAACCTCCTGCACTAAGAAACCCTCGAACTCCGGATATTTCAATCCCGTGATTGAGAAGTTTTCCAAAGAGTAGACCTTGAAAGTCACCAAGAAGCCTTCTTGCTCAAACACGTTTCGTTTGGATACGTCCATCTTCACGAACAGCCGATCGTTAGAGATCGCCCCACTCGCCGTTGTTGTCTCCGCTTCTTGTTTTCCCGCCTTATCAGCCGGAAGAACCTTGATGGCCAAGCCATTCGATGTATAATTAGAACCGTTCACCTTGATCGTTGCCGGAGCGATATTAAATGTACCTTCCTTCTTCGGCATCAAGACGTACGTATATGTAACGGTTGTCTCGCTGGTACTCTTCCCGTTCACCCAGCTACTGCTATAGGAGGTGGATTGGGAAGGCCCCATTAATACGTCAAAGTCAGGCATCTCCTGCACTCTCAAGTCCTTGCCTTCAGCATTGACGGTGAAAGTCAAGCGAAACTGCTCCCCCATTACCACCGCTTGAGGTGCCGAGGCCTTGAAGGTCACATCCGCAGCCCTTGTCGCCACCCCTACCGTTAACATCAGGATAAATAAGAAAATCAATTTCCTCATTGTGTATCTCATTTTTTCGTTAATTATCTAGACTACCACTCCTTCTCTGTCTTCCGGCGTTGCTGCTGCTGCATCTGCGCCTTCTTCACTTTCTCTTGAGTGTCTTTCTCGTCTTGCAGGAAGGCATCCAACATTTGCTGGGCGTTGTCCTTGCTCATCTGCTCGTTGGGCTGCTGTTGCTCTTGGGTCTGATCCTGCTTCTGATCGTCTTGCGGCTGCTGCTGTTGCTGTTGCTGCTGATCGTCTTTCTGATCCTTGTTCTCCTGCTGGTCATCGTTCTGCTGGTCTTGATTCTGATCCTGATTCTGCTGATCCGACAGCAACTTTTGGGCCAAGGCCAGATTATAACGTGTCTCATCATCTTTCGGATTCAAGCGAAGCGATTGCTTATACACCTCCACGGCCTTGCCGTAATCCTTGTTCTGCATGAAGATATTCCCCATATTATGATACACCTCCGACAAACGGGCTTTCCCTTCCGGCGTAGCCACCATCTTCTCCCCTTGTCCGGCGATCAATTGATACTGCTCGGCGGCCTCGGGAAACTTTCCTTGCTTATAAAGAGCGTTCCCCAGATTATAAGTTCCTTCCGTAGAGCGAGGATTCACCTCCAAGCTCTTACGATAAGCGATCTCGGACTCGGTGTATTTCTCACTCTCGTAAAGCTTATTCCCCTCACGCACATTCTTGCGTTCCGCTTTCTGGGCAGAGACCGTCCCGGCACTCAGTGCCAAGACCGATACCCATATCATAGATTTATATATACGTCTCATCACTTCGTCGAATTAAGAGAATAATTTTACTTTCCTAAATATACGGTTCTTACGATCCAAGGTCATGAAATCGGCGATCAAAAGGAACAAAGCGATCCAAGCGAAAATCTGGAACTGCTCGTCATACTCGGAATAAACCTTGCTATCCAACTCCGTCTTATTCATCTTCTCAATTTCTTTCTGAAGAGCTTTCAAGGCAGAATTCGTATTGTCCGCACGTACATACATACCATTTCCGGCAGCGGCGATCTCTTGGCCCATCTGCTCGTTCAGTTTCGTAATCACCACGTTGCCGTCTTTATCCTTCATGTAATTATTACTTCCTTGGATGGGGATCGGGGAACCCTTCGGGTCGCCCATTCCCACGATGTTCACGTGGATACCCTTTTCGGCAGCGGCTTTGGCTGCACCGACAGCATCGTCTTCATGATTCTCACCGTCGGTGATCAAGATGATCGCTTTATCGGCCGCCTCATTCGGCGTAAAGGAACGAGCGGCTAAATTAATGGCCGCACCGATCGCCGTACCTTGCGTAGATACCATCGATGGGTTGATAGAGGACAAGAACATCTTGGCGGAGATATAATCCGAGGTGATCGGCAACTGCGTGAAAGCGTCGCCGGCGAACACGATCAGACCTACCTTATCATTCGTAAAGCCGTCCGTCAATCGGGATAGCATCTGTTTGGCCTTATCCAAACGGTTGGGCGACACGTCCTCGGCCAACATGGAATTGGACACGTCCAGACACACCATAATCTCTACTCCCTGACGCTTCACCGTCTCCAGTTTCGAGCCGAATTGAGGCCCCGCTATAATAAAGATAACCATCGTAATGGCTCCGAACAACAGCCAAAACTTCAGATGCTGGCGCTTGGGTGATACCTCGGGCATCAACTCGGCCAACAACGTAGGGTTACCGTATTTCTTTATCGCTTTCTTCTTCACGATCATGGCGTACACATAGAACGCCACCAACACAGGAAGGAGGAAAAGCAAATATAAAAAGTCCGGATGCGCAAATCGAAACATAAGCCTTTTATCTTTATGGTATATTTCTCAACAATGTATTTCTCAATAAGATCTCCACCAGCAACAGGGCGAACACCAGCAAGGCCCAGTTCTTATACTCCTCCTGCTTCTTGCTGTATTCCTGCACGCTGATCTTGGTCTTCTCCATCTGGTCTATCTCGGAATAGATCTCTTTCAGGCTGGCGTTGTCCGTGGCACGGAAATACTGCCCGCCAGTAGTAGAGGCGATCTGTTTCAACGTAGCCTCGTCGATCTCTACCGGGATATTTTGATATTGCACGCCAAAAGCGGTCTGGAACGGATACGGAGCCATCCCTTTCGTCCCGACTCCGATCGTATAGACACGTACCCCGAACGTCTTGGCGATCTCGGCGGCGGTAACCGGAGCAATTTCGCCGGCGTTATTCGAACCATCGGTCAGAAGGATAATCACCTTCGACTTAGCGTGGCTGTCCTTGATGCGGCTCACGGCATTCGCCAAGCCTAATCCGATAGCCGTTCCGTCTTGGATCATACCGCTCTGGATATCCTTGAAGAGATTCAGCAAGACCGTATGATCCGTTGTCAACGGGCATTGCGTAAAACTCTCGGCGGAAAATACCACCAAACCGATATTGTCGTTCGGGCGACCGTTGATGAATGACGCAGCCACATCCTTCGCCGCCTCCAAACGGTTCGGCTTCAGGTCTTGCGCCAACATACTGCCGGATATATCCATCGCCAACATGATATCGATACCTTCCGTGGAAGAATTAGACCAGCTATTCGTGGATTGCGGACGGGCCAAGATCACGATCAGCAGCGCTACCGCTACCATACGTAATACAAAAGGCAAATGACGCAAGTACACGATCCATGATGTCGCTCCCGGCGCCTCGAACGCCTCCGACGAGGAGACCTGCAAGCTGGCCTGGCTCTTGCTCAGCTTGTAGACGTACCATCCGATCATCGGGATGAGCAACAACAATAAATATAAATAATTAGGATTCGCAAATACCATCTCTTAGTCTTTTAATTTAGTTGAATCGTTCATAGACTTGGGTTGATAGCGTGCCGGATCATCTGCCTGAGAGTTATCAACGGTCTTGACAGGAGACTGTGTCAGCTCTTGACTCGAGGTTACCGGCTCGCTGGACTGGGAGTTATCGGCTGGTGCCACCAACTCCTCTACCTTCGTCTGGTTCACGAACAAATACGCATTCATCATACTCAAATCATTCTCATCCGGCAGCGGATGCATCTTGGCGAATTTCACGAAGTCGGCCAATTGCAGAATCTGTTTCAAGTTATCGTACACGCTCTGGGCATCGGAGTTCTTGCGGATCAGATCCAATATCTCGCCGGAAGTCATCTCCATAGCACTGATGCCGAAACGTTCCTCGATATACTTACGCAACGTATCCGTGATCAAGGTGTAATACTCCTTGCTCCGTCCCTGTTGCCAGAGTTTCTGTTGCTTGATCTCGTCCAGCTCCTTGATAGCCTGCTCGTGAGGCGGGAGTTTAGGCTCCTCTTTCTTGAACGGTATCAACGACTTTTTCGCACGCATCCGTTTCACGATATAGGCGATCACGCAAATCAAGAACAGGGCCAGCAAGATCCCGTAAATGATCGGATAATAATCGGCCCATACGAAAGGCGGCTTCCATACGGTCTTGATATCGCTGAACTCCTCCGGCTTATCCACATTTACGGGAATCGTGGAGACTTTCAAGGCGACTTGATTGGAATATACGGTATCCACCCCGTCTATCACCTTCAGCGGAGGTAACAGATAGAGCGACGAGTCAAATGAGGTAATCAATACATCCTGTTTAATGACAAGCCGGTCGTTCTCGATCTCCGTAGAATCTGCCTTGGAGAGATTCAGTACCTCCACACCCGCCATCAAGGTATCGTTCGGGATCACGATCTGTACGGGGCGATCCTTGTCTGCCGTTACCGTAAGGTGCAAGGTAGTCTGTTCTCCGATCAATATAGCGGCCGAGTCGATGGTAACATCGATCAACGGTCTCTGCGCATACACTTTTCCCCCGGCGAGGGAAACGGCGGCGATCAAAAACAGGATACTTTTCTTTATCAATTTCATCTGCTTGCTTTAATTACGTTTGTCAAAAAGAGCAATCAATGCTTTCACATAATCATCCTCGGTACGGATAGAGACGGAGTCTACACGGCATTTCTTGAACGTGTCGCTCATCTTGGCCTGCCGCTTCTCCCACCATTCCTTATACGCCGCACGCACACGGGAAGAGGAACTGTCTATCCATTGCTCCTTCCCGGTCTCCGCATCCTTGATCTTCATCAATCCAACGGCGGGAAGCTCGGTCTCACGACGGTCGTACACCTGAATGGCTACCATGTCGTGTTTGCGGTTGGCCACTGTAAGCGCATCCTTGAACCCTTCCTTGTCGATAAAATCGGAGATCAGGAAAGCCGTGCAACGCTTCTTGATGGCGTTGGTCAAGTACTTCAATACTTGGCTGATATCCGTCCTCGTCTCCTCGGGATGGAAATCAATCAGTTCCCGGATGATGTATAAGATATGTTTTTTGCCTTTCTGAGGCGGGATAAACTTCTCGATCTTGTCCGAGAAGAACACCACGCCGATCTTATCGTTGTTCTGTATTGCCGAGAATGCCAAGGTAGCGGCGATCTCGGTGATCACCTCCTTCTTCATGACGTTGACGGAGCCAAAGTCACGGCTACCAGACACGTCGATCAGAAGCATCACCGTCAACTCACGCTCCTCCTCAAACACTTTGACGTAAGGGCGGACGTAGCGGGCGGTCACGTTCCAGTCGATGTCCCGGATATCGTCGCCATACTGATATTCCCTTACCTCGCTGAACGCCATACCACGGCCCTTGAAAGCCGAATGATACTGGCCGGCGAAGATATTACGGGAAAGACCACGGGTCTTTATCTCGATACGACGAACCTTCTTTAATAATTCACTTGTCTCCACTTGGTAATTGGTAATTGAAAATGGAAAATTTGTTGTTGGTAATTGATGGTTGAGAATTGAAAATAGGTTTGTCTCTTTCGATTAATTTCCAATTTTCAATTCTTAATTTTCAATTATCAAGGTACTTCTACCTTATTCAAGATCTCGCTGATTACCTCCTCGGAAGTCAAGTTGTTCGCCTCGGCCTCGTAACTCAAGCCGATACGATGGCGCATCACATCGTGGCATATCGCACGAATATCCTCTGGGATCACATAGCCCCTGCGCTTGATAAAAGCATACGCACGGGCTGCCAACGCCAAGTTAATAGACGCCCGGGGAGAGGCTCCAAAAGAGATCATGTTCGCCAAGTTAGGCAACCCTGCCTCTGCGGGGAAACGGGTAGCGAAGACAATATCCACGATGTAACGCTCGATTTTCTCATCCAAATAGACCTCACGAACCACGTTACGGGCATCAAGAATCTCGTCTTTTGTCAAAATAGGCTTGATCTCCGCACGCTCTCCGGATATATTCTGACGTATGATTAATTTTTCCTCTTCTTTTTTCGGGTAGTTGATAATCACTTTCAACATGAAACGGTCTACCTGCGCCTCTGGCAGCGGATATGTACCCTCCTGCTCTATCGGGTTCTGGGTAGCCATCACCAAGAAAGGCTTCGGTAATTTGTAGGTATGCTCACTAATCGTGACCTGGCGCTCCTGCATGGCCTCCAACAAGGCACTTTGCACTTTCGCCGGGGCACGGTTAATCTCATCCGCTAATACAAAATTAGCGAAGATAGGACCCTGCTTTACCTGAAATTCTTCGCTTTTCTGACTATAAATCATTGTACCGATCACATCGGCCGGCAGTAAGTCTGGGGTGAACTGGATTCGACTGTATTTAGCGTCTATCAACGATGACAATGTTTTAATGGCAAGTGTCTTAGCCAAACCCGGCACACCTTCCAACAAGATATGTCCGTCCGAAAGCAAACCTATCAATAAAGATTCAACCAAATGCTTTTGTCCGACGATTACTTTGTCCATACCCATTGTAATCATGTTCACAAACGAGCTTTTACTTTCAATTCGCTCATTCAACTCACGAATGTCTACTGTCTGACTCATAAGATTTATTCTATTATGTTGTTACTATATCGTCCCAATTTTACGTTGATTTTTTAGGATGCACAAAATTAGAAATGTTAAATTCGTATCCTTCACTTTTGCAGTTAAATAATACTAACTAACATTCCCTCGTTTTGTTTTATTTTATTTTAAAAAGGGGGGGATTTCTTTTACTCTCCGGAAAGAATCTCCGCTTGTAGGGCGGCGGATTTCTGTCGCGACTCACGGCTCTTGGCATCAATACCATACAATTCCGGAGCGGGTATCTCGATCAAGGTTCCGATCGGAACATTATTCGGATCTTTTATAACAGCTTTATTATGTTGATAAATATACACCCAGAATAATTTATTACCATAATATTTCAAGGCGATTACAGTAAGGCGGTCACCATGCTTGATCTTCACCTGAGCTAATGGCTTAGGATCCGGTTTCACAGAAGGCACAGGTTCTGTATATAAAGGCTCCTTCACTACCGAATCCGGTTCAAGCATCTGTGGTAATTCTTGAATGGTATCCTTGAATTCCGTTATCATTTCCTCTCCGGAAGGTTCTGGTTTCCAATTATTTCTTCCCAGATAAAAGAATACCGAAATTACGATTACCAAAAAGACAATCATCATAAGCACACCTTTCTCCTCCGGTTTCCTCCGGATACGCTCTTCCGGTTTCTTTCGCATGGGAGAAGGCTCCGCAATAGGTTTCAACTCCGGTTCGGGAACTGACTTTAATTCCGGTTCCAGCTTCTGTATCTGTTCAGGTTTTGGCTCTTGTATCTGTTCAGGTTCTGGCTCAACAACCGGATCAGGTTCCTCTTCCGGTACAACTTCCTTCAAAGGGATTTCCTTATCCGGCATCACTTCCTCCACCGACTCATCTTCTGTTTCTTTCTCCTCCACGGATTCATCCAAGTCCGAGAAGTCTACACTCTCGCTGATCTCGGTTGTCTCAAAGATAGAAAAAGGCTTATTCACCTGTTCTCTCAGGTCTTTATCCGGAAGATAAGAGAATTTATAATGCGCAGGAATAAGAAAGCGCTCACCAGTATTCACGTGGATGCTCTCCCGTTTTTCCACAAGGATGATCTTGAAAGTTCCTAGACCTTTCACTTTTACGATCTTATCCGTATAAACCCCTTCCGATACTATCCGGATAAAATCTTTCAGGAAACGCTCAACTTCTCCTCTATCTTTGCCGGTACGCTCCGATAACAAACCGGCTAAATCTTGTATATTTAGCCGATTATTCATTATCACTCAATTCTTTTAAACGATTCTTCACGGTCGCTCCCGGTTTAAATATAGGAACTAATTTAGGAGGAACCAAATATCGCTTCCCGTTCGCCGGATTCACGGAAATACGTTCCGCTTTCTTTTTCACCTCGAACTGGCCGAATCCTTGTAGATAGATCGTATCGTTATCCACTAATCTCGAACTCACGATGGAACTGAACGCAGAAAGCATATCGGAAACTTCCTTGGAAGTCCAACCCATACGATTCGCCAATTCCGTTATAAGTTCCTTATTTTTCATATCTGATTCCATAACAGTTGGTGCTGCTATATTAGTCATTTTTTTGTTAACCGACAAATATATTGACAGTTTTTACATCAATTCAACACTTTGCCATAAAGATCAAACGCTTGTGCGTCAATGACCTTTACTTGGTAAAAATGGCCCGGATGCAGGATAGTTTCCTTAGAAATCAATATTTCCGGATCAACCTCGGGAGAATCGAATTGAGTACGCCCCACATAGAAATCTTCCTCCTCTCGATCTATGATCACTCGAAAGGCCTGCCCGACTTTCGAGGCGTTCACGTCCGCGGAAATACTTTCTTGCACACGCATCAAGTAATCCAGCCGGTCTTGCTTCACCTCTTGCGGAATCTCGTCTTTATAATGCTTATAAGCGTACGTTCCTTCCTCGTGGCTATAGGCAAAAGCTCCCATGCGCTCGAAGCGGATGTCTTTCACGAACCGGATCAACTCCTCGAAATCCTGTTCCGTCTCACCGGGATGCCCTACCATCAAGGTCGTACGCAAATGGATACCGGGAACTTCCCGGCGCATACGTTCCAGCAGCTCATACGTCTCGGCTTTCGTGATATTGCGGCGCATCATCTTCAACATCGGGTCACTGATATGTTGCAAGGCGATGTCCATATACTTGCAAACGTTATCACGTTCACGCATCACCGGCAACAAGTCATAGGGAAAATGAGACGGATACCCGTAATGCAAACGTATCCACTCCACGCCTGGGATATCGGATACCCGTTCCACCAGTTCCGGCAAGGCCATTCGTTTATAGCGGTCGAGGCCATAAAACGTCAGGTCTTGGGCGATCATCTGGAATTCCTTCACGCCCTGCGCTACCAAGCCACGGACCTCGTCCGCGATCTCTTCCATCGGACGGGATTGATAAGCCCCGGTGATGATCGGGATCGAACAATACGAGCAAGTACGGTTACATCCCTCCCCGATCTTCACATAAGCATAATGCCTCGGGGTGGTGAGCACACGCTCCGTAGCCAGCTCTTGATGATACGATTTGCCCAGATCGGAGATCAACTCTTTCCAATTGAATTTCCCGTAAAAACGATCCACCTCGGGAAGTTCCTTCTCCAAATCTTTCAAGAAACGCTCCGACAAGCATCCCATCACGAAAAGTTTCCCGATCCGTCCTTTCTGTTTTTGTTCGCCCAACTCAAGGATCATATTGATAGATTCTTCTTGGGCATCACCAATGAAACCACAGGTGTTTACGACCACGATCTCCCCATTGATCTTATGGGGATCATGTTCCACCGTATAACCATTGGCAACGAATTGGCGCATAAGTTGCTCTGAATCCACCAGGTTTTTCGAACAACCCAGCGTGATTATATCTACTTTGTTTTTTCTCATTCCCCAAATAACGAATTGACAAACTCTCGTTTGCGGAATACCTGTAAATCCTCCATTCCCTCACCGAGTCCGATATATTTCACCGGAATACGGAAATGGTCGGAGATACCGATCACGACACCTCCTTTGGCAGTACCGTCCAGCTTGGTCACGGCCAAGGCATTCACCTCGGTGGCGGCGGTAAATTGTTTCGCCTGCTCAAAAGCATTCTGTCCGGTAGAGCCATCCAAGACCAGCAAAATCTCATGGGGAGCATCCGGAATCACTTTCTTCATCACGTTCTTGATTTTGGTTAGCTCGTTCATCAGGTTGATCTTATTATGCAAACGTCCGGCGGTATCGATAATCACCACATCCGCATCATTCGCCTTAGCGGAACTCAACGTATCGAAGGCCACGGAAGCAGGGTCCGATCCCATATTCTGCTTCACGATAGGCACGCCTACCCGCTCGCTCCAGATCACCAACTGCTCCACGGCGGCGGCACGGAACGTATCGGCGGCCCCCAGATAGACTTTCTTGCCGGCTTTCTTGAATTGGTAGGCCAGCTTACCGATCGTTGTTGTCTTTCCGACTCCGTTCACGCCTACAACCATGATCACATAAGGCTTCTTACCCTCCGGAAGCGTGAATCCCTCGGCATCCTCCGTATTATTCTCTGTCAGCAAACTAGCGATTTCATCACGCAATAAAGTGGTCAGCTCCTGGGTGGTGATATACTTGTCACGGGCAACGCGCTTCTCGATACGATCAATGATCTTCAACGTGGTATCCACGCCGACATCCGAGGTGATCAACACTTCCTCCAAATTGTCCAACACATCGTCGTCCACCTTGCTCTTACCGGCGATCGCCTTGGTAATCTTGGAGAAAACACTCTCTTTCGTCTTCGACAGACCCTTATCCAAGGTTTCCTTTTTTTCTTTACTGAAAAAGCTAAAAATACCCATATCTATTTTGTTTCTGTTTTTAATCCATCCTGTTCTTATAATCCTCATAGCCGAACGTACGGTACATCACCAGCCGGTCGTCCTTGCTCCAAAGAGCCAAGGAAGGATGCGGGATACCGTTGAACATGTTCGTCTTCACGATCGTGTAGTGGATCATATCCTCGAAAATCAGCTTATCACCGATCTCCAAAGGTTTATCGAACGACCAATCTCCCATATAATCACCACTCAAACAACTATTTCCCCCGATCCGGTAGGTAGGTTTCCCCTCCACGGCATCCGTAGCGAAACGGATAACCGGCTTATAAGGCATCTCCAAGCAATCCGGCATATGGCAGGTGAACGATGCATCGATAATCGCCGTTTGGATACCATGGTTTTCTACGATATCCACCACGGTCGTCAGCAAGAACCCGGTCTGCCACGCAAAAGCGCTACCCGGCTCCATGATCAACTCCAAATTCGGATATTTCGCCTTAAAGCCTTTTAATAAAGCGACCAAGTGCTCCACGTCGTAACCCTTACGGGTCATCAGATGACCACCTCCCATATTCAACCACTTGATGTGAGGCAGGAAACGGCCGAAACGCCTCTCCACCTCGACCAATGTCCGCTCCAAATCATAGGAGGTAGACTCACATAACGTATGGAAATGCAACCCCTCGATACCCTCCGGCAATGTATCGCCCAGCAAATCGCTGATCACCCCCATTCGGGAACCCGGGGCACAGGGATTATATAAATCCGTCTCCACGTCCGAGAATTCCGGATTGATCCTCAATCCACAAGACACCCGGCTACCATCTGCTTGCACCATCGGATAAAAACGATGGAACTGAGAGAGCGAGTTGAACGTGACGTGACTGCTATATCTCAAGATCAACGGGAAATCTGCCTCCGTATAAGCCGGGGAATAAGTATGCGCCGGACTTCCCATCTCTTCAAAGGCCAACTGTGCCTCAAATTTAGAACTCGCTGTCGAAAAAGGGATATACTCACGTACGATCGGGAACGCTTTCCATAAAGCGAAAGCCTTAAAAGCCAATATGATATTCACTCCCGCACGTTCTTTTACGCTCTTGATCAAGGACAAGTTATTTCTTAGTAATTTCTCCTCCATCACATAGCAAGGCGAAGGTATCTTGTTGATGTCTATCATTCAGATTTCTATATTTTCAGTGAATAACGTGCAAATATACGCAAAAAGAGTTGCTTTGTCAATAGGTTAACGAAAGAAATGAATAATCACCATTCCTCTAAAAATGCAAAAGATTTTTTCTCCAAGCTCTCACTCACACAAGCGCACAAGACGAGAAGATACCACTAATGCATTCAGAAAAACGGAACAAATCCTGATAATCAACAATTTAAGAATTTCGACACCAAACGTCTCTCTTTTTCGAACAAAAAGGGGAATCCTTTCGGATGAAAAAACAACCCAATCCGAAAGAAAATCAACCCCGATCCGAACAAATTTCTTAACCTAAGACCGTAAGCTTAGCGAACTTCAAAAGCAACTGCTTTTGCCCGAAATGATCGAAAGCGACCGTAGCCTTTGCGTTACCACCCTCTCCTTCTATCGAGACAATCTCCCCTTCCCCAAAACGATCATGGCGCACCTTGGAACCAACGTGTAAACCCGATAAATCCGGAGCCGGAGCAGCCGAAAAAGACGATTCCATCGTATTTTTCAACTTCGTAAGTTGCCCTTGACGCTGAGCCGCTTGCTTCACGGGCGACACGAAATCATCCTCAACCGCCCTTGGTTGCCGGAAAGGTGAGGCAAAAGCCGGGCGCCCGTAGCGTTCCCGTGCCGAGGCAAACGGATCGGAGGCACCGGCATTCGAAGGCATATCCAGATACTTCACGTCTATATCCTTCAAGAAACGGCTAGGCGTACACATATCCGTCTTCCCATTCCGATAGCGGCTCTTGGCATAGCTCAATATACAATTCTGCTCCGCACGAGTAATCGCCACGTAGAACAAACGCCGCTCCTCCTCTACCGCTCTCGGGTTATCTTTCGATAGAGCCGAAGGGAACAGGTCTTCCTCCAAGCCTACCACGAAAACATTCGTGAACTCCAAGCCCTTGGCGGCATGCACGGTCATCATCGTGACCTTATCGGTGTTTTCCTCTTTGTCGTTATCTTGATCGGTGAGTAAGGCTACCTCCGCCAAGAAGTCGGACATAGCGACTTTCTCCATACCCTCCTCACGTCGGATCTCACAAAACTCGGCGATACCCTTCAGCAGCTCCTGCAAGTTCTCTTGCTTGCTCACTCCCTCTACGGAACGGTCTTGAAACAAGTCGGAAACGATACCGCTACGCTTCACCACCAAGGTAGCTAAATCCTCTGCCGAGAGGCTTTTATTCTCTTCAATGAAAGCTTCAATCAAACTACGGAAGTCGCTCAATTTCTTTGCCGTACCACTATTTATCGGCAACGAATATTCTAAGGGGGCTTGAAGCACGGTCCAGAGACTTACCCCGTACTCGGTAGCGGCACCCACGAGCTTACCTACCGTCGTATCCCCGATCCCCCGGGTAGGATAATTAATGATTCGCTTCAGGGCTTCCTCATCGTGCGGATTCACGATCAGGCGAAAATAAGAGATCACGTCCTTGATCTCTTTCCGCTGGTAAAAAGACAAGCCGCCGTAGATCTTATAAGGGATGCCTCGCTTTCGCAACGCCTCTTCCAAGATACGGGACTGGACGTTGGTACGATACAAGATAGCGAAATCAGCGTACGAGAACTTCCCCAATATCCCGTGCATCTCGTTGATCTTGGCGGCTACGGCATAGCCCTCCTCATAATCGGAGTACGAGGTGAAGACACTCACCTTGCTACCCTCCTCTTTCTCGGAATAGACCGTCTTGGGTATCTGGCGTGTATTCTTGTCGATCAAGCTATTGGCGGCGTTCACGATATTCTGGGTAGAGCGGTAATTCCGTTCCAGCTTGAAGATACGGCAACCGGTATAAATATTCTTGAATTGCAGGATGTTATCTATATTAGCGCCCCGGAAGGAATAGATACTCTGGGCGTCGTCGCCTACCACGCAGATATGTCCGTGCCCCTCGCAAAGCCGTTGCACGATCAAGTGTTGGGCGAAGTTCGTATCCTGATACTCGTCCACCAGCACGTACCGAAAGAAGTTCCGATATTTCTCCAAGACGGCTGGATGATCCCGAAACAGGATATTGGTTTGCAGCAACAGGTCGTCGAAATCCATCGCTCCCGCTTGCAGGCAACGGTTCTGATAACGTTTGTAGATTTCCCGAAGCAAGGGGACCTTGGCGTTCATATCGCTTTCCACGAGTTCTTTATTTTGCTCATAGGCCGTATAGGTGATCAAGGAGTTCTTCGCGTTGGAGATCCGGCTCTGCACCATTCCGAGACGGTACACCTTATCATCCAATTGCATTTCCTTGATGATAGATTTCAGTAGGCTCTTGGAATCGGCGGTATCGTAAATCGTGAAATTGGAAGGATAGCCGATATGTTCTGCCTCGTTCCTGAGGATACGGGAGAAGATGGAATGGAATGTTCCCATCCATAGTCGACGGGCCGTTTGCTCACTGGTGATGGCCGCGATACGCTCTTTCATCTCCCGGGCCGCTTTATTGGTAAAGGTCAGTGCCAAAATACTATAGGGAGGCAATCCTAATTGCAATAAATAAGCGATCTTATAGGTTAGTACCCTTGTCTTTCCGGAACCTGCCCCGGCCACGACCAAGGATGGCCCCTCATTATAAACCACCGCTTCCCGCTGGCTCTCATTCAGTTGATTCAAATATTCTTCCACATTCATCCGTTTTAGGGATACAAAATTAGGGAAAATAAGCGATTCCACATAAAAAAGTTGGAAGGGTCGCCAATAATATCTACATTTGCCCGTATACGATTTGTAATATTAACTAAAACAAGAGACTATGGGAGAATGGGAAATTGGGAGAGACAACAGATAGTGAGGAAAGAACGGGACAAGGTCCGAAGGGAGACGTTAGGGAAGTTCTTTTTTGACTTGGCAAAGCTAGTTTTCGCCGCTATCGTATTGGGAGAAATACTCCTTTTGCAAGAGAATGTTTTTGATAAGAGTTGTTGGGCTATGATCATAATCGGTCTTAGTACCACCTATTCATTAGCTTGGTTAGGAAATAAAATTTTAAAATAAGAATAACATGATACTAAATCCATTAAGTGCTCTATTCTTAGTAGTAGGGGTTATTACAGGTTTATTTATCGCTTGGCTTTACACCAAGCCCGGAAAGAAATGGCTGGATGAGCTATGATACCGTAGGTGGTGTGCCATATTGTGGGTCATGGCACACCATATTCCTTATTTAGCGTCCAACAAATCATCATTCCTTATGCTCCTCTCCGCTTTTTTCACGCTCGCTTTTAAATCACCGATCCGGTAGCTGATAGCGATGCCGAAACCACGGCTAAACATACGCTCGGTCTGCCGGATATGAAAGTCCGGATATCGCTCGTTGATCTGTATCGTCTTATGATCTCCCAGAAAATCCTGCGCCCGGAGCGTACAAATCAACTTATCATTCAAGAAGCTCTTTACCACACTCAAGCCGTAAAAATAAAAGCCGTATGAGTCCATCCCCACATTCGGCTCGGAACTCACGTATCCACCCGACAGGACAAAACGCCACCCGTACTTAAACTTCTGCGAGAAATCGACAAAAGCAGAGCCGCAAAAGCCGGAATTACGCACATCCGTATCGTAAACCTCATTCCCCTCCCGCGCCCGCAAGTCCAGATAATGCAACATACCGTTCAGCGAAACGCTTGTCCGGAGCGAAGGATTATAGCTTAGATAAAGGTTTCCTCCCGCTCCTTTCACGTCCACGAGATTATCATACGTACCATTCACCACATTTGCCGAGTCAATGAACAGATACTCATCAATCACCCCTTTTCCCAAGGTACAGAGCACGGAAGCCTGCACATTCAATTTCGTGCCGTAATAGCTGTACGACGCCGAAAGACGATGATGTCTCTCCGATACCAATCCCGGATTTCCATACGAGATAGAGGTCCCTGACACGAACACCGTAGGATTCAAATAGCTGATATTCGGGCGGCGTAAACGTAGGTTGTAAGCCAAGCGAAACAAATTCCGGTCATCCAAGCGAAAAGCGGAGGTCCAAGAAGGCACCCAATCCGTTACACGATAATCAAAATTCTCGCCCTCACCTTGTTTATAAGTCACGTCCTGCCAAGTATGTTCCATACGAATGCCGGGGTTCAAGCTCCATTTTCCATACTTAAATCCATACCCCGCATAAGCGGAGCATATATTTTGCACATGCCGATATTCCACCAAAGGTTGTAAATCTGCGGGTAACCAGACACTCTCATCCAACTCCTTTACCTCCGAGGTAGCGTGGCTCGTACTGTTACGCCGAATCAGCTTCAAACCGCCCTCGATGGAATGCGTACTTGTAAAAGGATTCACATAATCAAGCTGGGCCGTATGCTCATGAGTACGGGCCTTACTGATTTGCCGGGTATAATCGGCCTCCAGTTGAGGTAACGAGACATTCCCCACCTTGTCCTTATCATGAAACACGCTATAGTTATCGTTCGGGATATAATCGTATTGATAGGAAAGTGTTAGCATCTCTTCCTTATTCCGTTTGAATAAGCGTTGATAATCCGCTTTTAAGGAGGCACTACCCCATTCATTCTTCTTACTCATATCCTCGTTATAAGCATAGATTTCTTCCCCCTCTTTATCAAGTCTGCTATAATGGCTATTCCAAACAGAGTTACTGTTCCCGATATTCAAGTTTCCGGACAAGGAGATTAAATTCAGTGTATCGATCTCGAAACTGCCTTCCAGACTTCCATAATGGGCCGGATATTTCACATCCACGTCCGAGAGCACCCGGAGCTTCCCACCGTCTCCCGACTGGGTACGGAGATAATCCGACTCGCTCTCGGATGACTGTTGGCTAAACGTATAATTTCCGGAAAGCGATAACCGGCCGTATTTCAGCGTAGCGAAACCACCGACACTCTTAAACAAGTTCATCACCGTAGTGTTTACACTTGCGTTATATCCCTCGAACTCCGCTCCTTTCGTCACGATATTCAAGATTCCGCTGACGCCCTCCGCATCGTAACGGGCACCGGGATCCGTTATCACCTCCACTTTCTTGATCATACTGGCGGGGATACTACGCAAGACCTCCTTGGGATTATTGGAGAACATATTCGAAGGACGCCCGTTCATATAAATCTTAAAACTGGATTGTCCGTTCACCTTCACGTTATCCTCGCCATCCACGGTCACTAAAGGGACTTTCCGCAACATCTCCAGCAGGGTATAGGTTCGGGAATCCGGGTCCTCGGCGACGCTGTAAGTAGTCTTATCCGCCTCCGCCTTTATCAAGGGTTTCACGGCAACAATGTTTATCTCGGGCAAGTCCTCGTTTAAATACAATGAATCGGGAGAGACAAGCTGGGCGGTCAACATCGAGTTCCAGTTCCCCACAAGACCGATCAAGGCCATCATCATCAGAAATCTTTTCATATCCGTATTCTCTTTGATTTGTTTTCGGGCAAAAGTAGAGGCTACAGACAACGACAACGTAAATAATTGCCGGATAAGTAGCTGACATTTTACTGACATTTCCATGACATCCGGTCATTTAACCGGATTTATGCCTATTTCATCCCGAATCCTATCGAAAAGGGTATTTTCCTCCTATAATATTTAGTACCTTCGAACGTTCTTTTTATGTTAATTCTAATCGAACGAAAGATGAATACACGACTATCGGCCAACCTATCCGTTTTGGGTACCTTCTTAATGCTGATCCTCTCGTTCAGCTTCGGCTTCCATAGTTATACGGAAGCCAAGAAAGCCATCGTAGCAGACTTGAACCAAGCGTTGCAACAAACCATCTTGCAAAATTCCCACCTATGGATGAGCCAAGATTCTATACGTACCTATACGAATCTATCCAAGCTTTTCGGCAATCCGGTATCCATAGAGAGTTATAACAAGGACTTTTCCGAGGCATTGAGCTATACGCCCGACAAGAAGAAAACAGGAATCGTGATCCACGTGCTCAATAAGGATACTCAAACCGAAAACGCCTCCGCTAATGCCAACAAGAAACTCAACGAATATTATATCGCCAGCGATACGATTATCTGGGCATCATCCTTAGCGAACAACCCCAATGCTACCACGGATCATATCGGGATCTCATTCCAAGGGTACGCCAATTGCTCCACCGTTGCGGTTATCGGGCTATCGGACAAATCTTTGCCCGGCCTATTCCTCGGGCTTGCCTTTTTATCCGCTACCCTGCCCCTATTGCTCAAACGCTATAGAAAGGAGTTGATAATGCCTCAATCCATCCATACGGAAAAGACCATCTCTTTCGGTAATTTGAACCTTTCCCGTGAGACCGCCTCCTTCTATAAAGAGAATGAGGAGAAACTAAAACTCACCCCTCAGCAATATGCCTTGATGGAGATGTTTTTCCTGTCGCCTACGCATATCTTGAACCGTTCGGATATCTGCGAGAGCTTATGGCCGGGAAAGATCAACGCCGACGAGACCTTAAACACCTTGATCCGAAGGCTACGGCCTTTAGTGGAGGAAAACAGCAACCTAAGGATCACGACAGAGCGCGGACGAGCCTATGTGCTTGAAATAAAAAAGAGCGACCATCTCTGATCGCTCTTCTATTCTTATCTAGTAGAATTAATATCTTCCACCACCCCTGTTTGAGCCATAACCACCGCCTCTGTTGGAACCGTAGCCGCCACCTCTGTTGTTGTTGGAACGACCACCTCTGTCGCCTCCTCTATCCTCTCTCGGTCTGGCCTCTGTTATATTGATGACCTTGTCATCATAACTTGCTTGGTTTAACTCCTCGATAGCTTTCTTCGCTAGCTCATCATCGCTCAGTTCAACAAAGCCGAAACCTCTTGAACGGCCTGTCTCTCTATCCATAATAACTTTTGCTGAAACAATTTCACCGTAATCAGCAAATAACTGTCTTAAGTCCTCATCAGAGATGTTGTAACTTAGATTTGAAATGTAAAGATTCATCTTGTAAACTTTAATTAAATGGTTAATTGAGCTGAGTGTTTTGACTAAAAACTTTACTTGACAAATCTAATTGTGAGCAAATACTTTCTAATGCAAACTTAAACCAATCTCAAATATGCTGCGAATGTAATGGTTTTATTTGGGCATACAACTATAAATCCGATAAACTTTGAAAAAAAGTTTCCAATATAGGCGATGAGGCCGCCCTCCGGCACATTTTCGCATGTATCCGGATGGGCCAGCCCCATTTTTACGAAGTTAAAACACGGAAACTTCCTGTCCGGCGGTATTCGCACGGATCAAATAATCGTACATCGCCTCGCAATACACCGGAGGCAGGTAGAAGCGGCCCGGGTAGACAGCGCAAAGATTGATCTTCACAGTCACCTGACGGCCTGCCGGCAGACGGTCTATATAGCTATAAACACGATCGTCGCGAATATCCTGATAATTCACTCCGGCGGCCAGGCTATCCGTAGCGGCCTCATTCAAGAAACGGGTATTCAGTATTTCCCATCCGGCCGGGAAAATCTCCGATACTACCAGATTAGTATATCCTCGGGCCGAAGGATTCTTCACCGTAACCACGGCAGAGAAATTCGTTCCTTGCTCCAGTTTGGCGACATCGACCGGACGTCCGTTCAAATCCACATAACTAACCGCCAATGAGACACCGTTCGCATACGCTTTTTCCTCTCCTTGCTCCGGTGTTCCTTCAGTTATGATACGGGCGAAGAGCGTGGATTTACCCGTGTTCCTCAACTCTACCTTCGCCGAGGTTCCCGCCTTATCCGATAAGGTCTCGGACCATATATTCTTATCCGTTCCCACCTGCCCGTTCTTTCCGTCATAAGCATACGTGAAATCCATGGCCTCGTCTACCCGATATCTAGCCAGGTAGTCAGACAAGGCCACTAAAGCGAATGCCGTGGACTGCGTACTCAACCACTCATCCGAAGAAAGCTGTCCGGACAATTCTTTCACCAAAGTAGCGGCCTCCTTGCCCTTATCCAATAAACAAAGCGTCATCAACCGGATGGATTGATCCCGGACATCACTGCCGAATGTCTCGTCATATCCGGAATAACCGGAAGGAAGAGCCGTCGTCCGACTAATCAAGTCTTGAGCGACATCCTCACGACCTACCAAGGCATAGGCAGAAGCCAGAGACCAGCGGCTCATGGAGGTCAAGTCCTTCATCTCTTTCAGGCGATTCATAGCACCCATCTCCGGTACCCCGGCCAAAGCCAATACATACAGGCGATAGGCTTGCGTAGCCTCTTCCGAATCCTTATAATAAGAGGTAACCGGCTTCCAATTGCGAGCTACCCGGCTTAAATTATTCAATGCGCTTTGTTTCATGGCCTCGGGAACCAAGTAACCTTTCTTCGAGGCTTCCAACAAAAAATGAGTAGCGTAAACCGTACCCCAGCCATTGCTGCTCGTTCCACCCGGCCAATAGGCGAAAGCCCCATCCACGGTCTGGTAAGAACGCAGACGGCGGATCACTTCTTTCACGGCCTCCTCCGCGGATTTCGCTTGCCGCGGGGTTAACTCCGTGAACGAGGAGATATAAAGCCGCGGGAATCCTTTCGAGGTGATCTGTTCCAGACAGCCGTGCGGATAATCCGATAAATAGGATAGACGTGAAGATAAATTCACGGGGGCGATATCCGACACTTCCAAGGCCAACCGGTTCGTACCCGCGGCCCCCGGCATCGTAACCGTTTCTTTCCAAGATTCACCGGCCTCTAAAGTAGCGGCGGTAACTTTCACTTGAGGACGGCGTACCGTACGGATCTCCAACTCCGTCTCATAAACGGATTTATCCCCTTTACCCGTAGCGGTTATCGTTACTTTCCCGATACCCGGGTTCTTCTTTACCCGGATACGGAACGAGGCTTGCTGATCCCCTTTCCGTTCGAAGCTCAAGGCCTTCGTCGCCTCACCGATCACTTCCATATTCGGGCTACAAGCGATAGAGACATTCACGGTTCCCACACCGTCCTCGGTAGCGAATACCGTAGCGGGCACTACCATCTCCTCTCCCACGCCAATCACCCGGGGCAAGGTTCCCAGCAACATCACGGGCTTACGTACCATCACGCTCTTATCGGCATGTCCATAAGCCTCCCCGTTTCCGGCTACCACCATGATCTTGACACGCCCGTTGTAATTCGGCATCCGATAGGTATGTCGGGCGGTCTTTCCTTTCTTCAACAAGAACGGGCCGTCAAATTGTACCACAGGCTTGAAACGGTTCACGATCGCTTTCGGGCCTTTGTTCAGCGCATCATCGCCACCGATACTGAACAATTGCTCGATACGACCACCATAAGCGCCAACCACGTAATTATACAAATCCCATGTATTTACACCCAACGCTTCCCGGGCATTAAACGCTTTCCAAGGCTCCGGCGTACGGAAACGGGTCAGGTCTAACAGGCCCTCATCCACGATCGCTAGCGTATAAGCCATCTCTTTCCCATCCTTCTCGGAGACGGATATGGTATAAGACGCTTCCGGCTTCAGCTCGGCGGGAGATTGGATAACCGGGGTCAGATGGCTTTCCGGAGAAGTCACCGTGAAGGGGACAACGCCGTACAAACGGATCGGCAAATCGTTCTTCGTGATGCCATGAGGCTGCAATAAGGTGATATAGACGTAAGCGTTCGGCTGCATATCTTTCGTCACATCCAGCTTCACGGTCGTTTGCTTATCCTCGCACGTGTGTTCCGTCAAGGAGAGGACACGCACGCCGTTCTCTATACTGATAATCGCACGGCTTCCTTTCGTGGAAGGGAAGGTGACTACCATCTTCTCTCCGGGCGTATAACTATCTTTATCGGTCTTGAAGCTAAGCATCGTGGCAGACTCGCTGCCATCAGCGTTACGCCGTCCCTCATTATAAGGCCAGTCGAAATAACTCATCACGCCGGTAGAATGCTTACTTTCCTTATCTTTTACGGAGATGAAATACGTTCCCCACTCTTTATCCGGGAAAGAGAGCTGGAACGTCCCCCGCCCACTCCCATCCGTACGAAGGGTAAATGTCTTTACCGGCTTATTGTAAGAATCCGATACGTAATTAGCCAAGCCGCTACGATTGGAGTCCCACCACCAATACCAGTAGACCTTATATATCTTCACGTCTAACTCCGTATTCGCTTGCGGCTTTCCTAAATAATCAACGGAAGCGACCTCGTAGGTGTAATTAGCCCCGGTGTTTAGTTGCTCCTTATCTTTCTGCGGAGACTTGATACCGGCATACCGGCGATAAGGCGAGTAAAGCACCCGGTCCGCGTCGATACTGAAATCACCGGATTCCTCATAGACCCGAGTCACCAGATTAGCCAGTAACATACCCGGCGCGGTAGAACCCAACTCAAAACGGGCTTGTATCGTGGCGTTACCCTGTGCATCGGTAGTACCGGAGATCAGCTTACTCTCTTCCGTATTAAACACCCGGGAAGGATCGTCGAAATAGAAATCCTTATAGCCATCGAAGGTGGTCGGAGTAGCGATAAAAGTACCTTGTATATCATATTTCAAGTTACGGGCGATGGCTCCTTGCAGCCATTCCACATGCAAGCGGGCATCCATAGGCTCACCGCACGACAAGGTCTTCTCCGGCATGGACAAGGCGATCTTCAAACGGTTCGGCTTGATGGACTCGATGCGTAAACGCTTCGAGAATGAGACACCCCCCACATGTACTTTCACGTTCCACGCACCAGTCGGGGCATCTGCCTCGGTAACGAAATCGAAGGCGTAAAGCCCCAGCTCGCCACGGGTCTGTGTCTTACGGGCATACATTTGCCCCAACGGGTTGTACAGCTCCATCACGACCGGATGGTTCGTCGGCAATTGCTTCGCCCGGTCATTCAGCATAAAGCCCAGATGCAACGTATCACCCGGACGCCATACGCCTCGCTCGCCGTAAATAAAGCCCTTGATCCCTTTCTGCACCACCTCGCCCGATACATCGAACGAACTGAGCGAGAGGGCCGATCCGTTATCCACCCGCAGATAGGAACGTTGGGTTCCCTGTGAGGCGATCAGGTAAAACGGACGTCCCAAGGAGAGATCCAGTCTCACCTGCCCCTTATCATCGGTCGTGCCCGAGGCCAACGATTGGTGCTGGTAATTATAAGCGGTAACCGCAACTCCTCGCTCCGGCTCCGTATCCTGTATGTTATGCACCAAGACGGTCATATCATTATCCTGTCCCATCATGGCGACCAATCCCAAATTAGTAGCCAATACATTCTTTCCCTCTACCTTATTAAAGTAATAGCTATCCGAGCAAGGATCATCCCGTTTCTGCCAATTATAATCAGACCAATCATATTGACGATAATAGTAATACCCACCTTCATCAAAACGGGAGGCCTCCTCCTTGAAACGGATCTCGTCTGAGGCCAAGATTTGTTCCTTCGAGACGGTCACCGTATCATTCCCGCAAGGATAAACGGACAAAGGCCGGTCAAACGAAAGTTCCAGACGATAAATAGCGCCCGGCTCCGGCTCGATCAACTGCTTCAAATCGATAGCGAACGTATTCCACCGCGACAGATCAAGTCCCTCCTCATCCAAGAAGATCGTCTTACGGGTAATCAAGCGTCCGACACGCATCAATTCCCCGGATTCATCCAAGTTGTTCGATTGCAGGAACTGACCGATATTCTGTTCCAATATCTTGATAACGCTCACCGTAACCCCACGCAAATAAATCGCCTGGAAAGGAACGGATAATTGCGTGGATTGCGGGATGATCACTCCTTTCCCGACAAAACGGACGTTGGGTTTCTGCTCGTCGGCTACCACTTGGCGTACGACAGCCTCTTTTAGGTTCAAGCCACTCTTACTGCGGATACCTTGGTTCAGATGGATGTTCATCACGCCCTTCTCCCGTAAGCCCGCGTCCGGATATAGACGCAGTTTGTTCCCATCCACATTCACGGTCTCCGAGGTATTTCCGGCGATAAAAGCCAAACCTCTCATATCTTGGCCCGGGTCCAGCAATTTCGTGAAAGCCACCTCTACGTAACGTTCCGGCTCGGATACATACACTACGTCATATACAGAGAAATCATTTTGATCCGGAATGCTCACCGTCACCACATCGGCTTTTTCTACCCCTAGTTTATTAGCAGAGACAGAAAGCTTGAGCGTCCGTTCCCCCTCTATCCCGGCGGGTACATTGAGCAAGGTCACCTCATGTTTCCTGCCATCCGGGCTATGTTGCCAGGTAGCATCTACTTTCTCGGAGAAATTCACCAATGACTCCACGATCTCCGGAGATTCCTTATCCGGAGTAAAAAGCACGGCAGTCAAATCGTACCCATTCTCGTTTTTCGTATGGATATCCATTGATTCCAAATTCCCCCGAAGGGCTAAAGGAAGCGTGGAAAAACGGAAAGCGAACTGTTTATCCTCTCCTTGTACCTCAAACCATTCGGACAAATCGGCCTTCACCTGATAAGAGGTGTTTCGCTCAAAACCTTTCTCCGGCTTGAACACCAACGTCCGGCTATTCTCGAAAGCCCATTTCCCCGGCACATCGGGCTTGAGGCGCACGAGTTTCCCCAACCGGTCCGCCTTTAATCGATCTGCCGGGATCTCTTGATTAAAGATCAGGTAAACGGGAGAATACCGGGAAATCTTCCCGGTAGTAAACGCCTCTACATTCGGATTATAAGAAGGGAGATCTTGATCCGTGGAAGTTGTCGTATCACAGCTTGTCAAGACAGACAAGAGACAAAGTACGCAGAATAAACCGATAGATCGTATCATACGCATGAATCTTTAAATGGTTAATTTACAAATGTACATAAATAGAAGGATTTCTCTCCTATACTTTCAGACAAACTGATATTTTTCGTATATTTGTTCTAAACATGGATTATTCAAACAACCTTATACATCATGCCCAAGAAACTATACAAGGAAATCCCCATCGACTACGCCGTCTGCCAACAACCAGATTGCCCCCGGGCAGGGAAGTGCCTGCACCAGATCGCCTACCAGCCGCTCATCGAACGGCCGGTTGCCGTATTACGGTTATTGAACCCAACTCTCTGTACCCGGGATAAGGCTTGCCCCTACTTCCGGGATTCCGTTCCCGTAACTTACGCACGGGGGTTCACCGGGATGCAGAGCCGGATGTTCCCGGCGCAATACCAACAATTCATGTCGATACTGATAGCCCATTTCGGGCGTAACCCTTATTTCGAACGGCGAAGAGGCGAGTCTCCACTCTCTCCGGAAGAGCAGAGGATCGTGTTAAAAGCACTGCGTCAAACCGGAGTGACGGAAGACCTAAAGTTCGATAATTACGAAAAAAATATCAACTGGTACGATTGAGACAGTACTTCGTACAAAGTACCGTAGTACTATACGAAAAGTATCACAGTACTTCTCGCAAAGTACTACAATGTCCATACGGAAGTACTAAGACAAGCCTTCAAACCCCATGCCGAATATCACCGAAACCGATATTTAGGTATCAGTAATATAAGAAACCCAGTATCCATAGATGTAACCGATATGGTAAAAGAAAGGAAAACTTTTAGGCGAAAATGGCTCCTCCTCGCATCTACCGTAGGAATCGTCCTAATGGTGTGGTGTATCATGTATGGCATCGTGCCCCGGCAATTATTTCCCGCTCCCTGCTCTACCTTATTATACTCCGCAGAGGGCGAGCTTTTAGGCGCACGTATCGCGCCGGACGGGCAATGGCGTTTCCCGGCGACGGATAGCTTGCCCGATAAATTCGTGGATTGCTTGCTCACGTATGAGGATAAACGTTTCTTTTACCATCCCGGGATAGACCCCGCCGCCATCGTCCGGGCGATCCGCTTGAATGGGAAAGCGGGGCGTGTGGTGAGCGGAGGAAGTACCTTGACCATGCAATTGGCACGCATAGCGAGAGGAAACCAAGAGCGGACCTTCTACGAGAAAACGATCGAGATATGCTGGGCGCTTTTTCTGGAAACCACCCATAGCAAACGGGAGATACTGAACCTCTATGCCTCGAACGCTCCCTTCGGGGGAAACGTGATCGGGCTGGAAACCGCCGCATGGCGTTATTTCGGGCGAAGCGCCTCCGAGCTATCGTGGGCCGAGAGCGCTACGCTGGCAGTACTTCCCAACTCCCCCGCCTTGATCCATCCCGGAAGAAACCGGAAACAACTGAAGGAGAAACGGGATCGCTTATTGGCTTCCCTTCAGAAGAAAGGCGTATTGGACGAGACCGAATACGAGCTGGCCTGTATGGAGCCACTTCCCGAAGCCCCTGTCCCATTACCCAACGATGCCCCGCATCTGTTGGAAAGACTGGCCGCGGAGCAACCGGGACAACGCATCCAAACCACCGTCCGTCAAGCCTTGCAACGGCAGACACAAGCTATCGTAAACCGTTATGCCCGTGAATACAGTTCCAACCATATCCATAATCTGGCGGCGATCGTAGCGGACGTGGAGACCGGAGAGGTATTGGCCTACGCCGGAAACGTAACCTTTCCGGCTGACGAGCGGTGGGGAAACCAAGTGGATATCATCACCTCGCCCCGCAGCACGGGAAGCATTCTCAAGCCCTTCTTGTATGCCGGCATGCTACACGACGGGTTGTTACTCCCATCTATGCTGGTCTCGGACGTGCCCTTGAATATAAACGGCTTCTCCCCCCAAAACTACAACAAGACATTCTACGGGGCGGTACCGGCCCATGTAGCCATAGAACGCTCCTTGAACGTTCCCTTGGTACGTATGCTCTCCCAATATAATACCGGACGTTTTATGTCTTTGCTGAAATCGTGGGGAATGACTACCTTACGCTTCTCCGAGGAACATTACGGGGCCTCCCTGATCTTGGGTGGGGCCGAGGGAACTCTATGGGATCTTTCCGGCATGTATGCCTCCATGTCTCGTGTGCTTACACATTACCGCACTTATAACGGACGTTATCATCCGGCAGACATCCATCCGCTGACGCCCTTTCCGGTGGAGAGGAAAGAACCTATCCGCTCCCTTACCGATAGCCGGCTCACCGATAAGCCACTCCTTTCCTCCGCGGCCCTGTGGTACACGTTCGAGGCGATGTCTGCCCTGAACCGTCCCGAGGAAGAAGCCGACTGGCAACAATTCGAGTCGATGAAGCGGATCGCATGGAAGACCGGAACGAGTTACGGGGGACGAGACGCTTGGGCGATCGGCACGACTCCCCGCTACGTCGTCGGCGTATGGGCCGGTAACGCTTCCGGCGAGGGCCGTCCGGGGCTTACGGGTGTCGGCAACGCCGCCCCGGTCCTTTTCGACATCTTTTCCTTATTGCCCGGTAGCGAATGGTTCGACCAGCCCTATGACGAGATGCGTCTCATGGTGATCTGCCGGAACAGCGGACATAAGGCCTCGCCCTACTGCGAGCAAACGGACACCTTATACATGCCGATGTCCGGCAATAACACGGGGATCTGCCCCTATCACAAGCTCGTGCACCTATCGGCGGACGGACGGTACAGGGTCAATAGTTCCTGCGAGTCTGTCGACCGGATGATCAGCCGCTCGTGGTTCGTGCTTCCTCCCGCACAGGAGTATTACTACCGCAACTATCACATCGATTATATCCCGCTTCCTCCGGTAAAACCCGGCTGCGGGCAAGACTTGAACCGCCAGATCGAGCTGATCTATCCCGAGCATAACGCCATTCTCTACCTTCCTAAAGGCTTCTCCGGGAAATCCGAGAAGTTCATTTTCAAGGCCGCCCATGCCCGCCGTGACGCTACGATTTACTGGCATCTGGACGAAAGCTATCTGGGAGAGACCACCGAGAATCACCAGATCAGTTGCTCCGTGAGCCAAGGAAAACATCTCCTTACTCTCATCGATAACGAAGGGAACCAAAAGAAAATACAATTCGAGGTCAAGTAAAGCGTCCGTTAAGCTTTGACCTTGGCCCAAACAGCCAATTTGCCTCCCTTGACAAGGAAACGGCCTTTCCCTTCCTCATCAATCGTCACGGTATCTTTTACCGAACCTGTGATCTCGTACCATACCTCACCCATCCGATTCTCCCCCACAGACATTGTTTTCTCTCCATCTTCCCCGTTCGAGATCACCACCGCCAAGCCCGAATCAGCATGTTCCGGATCTCCCAAACGGACGAAGCCGATCGTGTTCGGATGATCAAAATAATCCACCTCTTCCCCGAACGCATGCTCTTTCCGGGCACGCAATAGTATATCCAATACCTTACGATGCGGAGATTTCTTTCCTTTTACGCCATAATAATCCCCGTAAAAGATACATGGATACCCTTTCTTCATCAACAAGATCAAACCGTAAGCGGAAGGTTTGAACCAATCCTTCACCTGCGATTCCAAAGAACTGTTTTTTTGCGAATCATGGTTATCCACGAAGGTGACGGCTTGATCCGGACAGATCTCGACCAAGGTCCTTTTTAAGAGATCGCGCAAATCATAGTCACGCCCCTTCTCGGAAGCCTCATTCAAGTTATAATGTAAGGCTACGTCAAATAAATCCATGTTATATTCTACTTGAGACAGGTAAGCCTTCAACGATTCGGTATCGTTTTTCCAATATTCCCCGACAGCGTAGAAATCCTCTCCCCGATCCGCTCTTACCGCCTCCAGAAAACGCTTGATAAACTGGTCGTTTATATGCTTGATCGCATCAAGGCGCATACCATCCAAGTTTAGTTCGTTCGATACCCAGATCCCCCAATCTTGCATCTCACGCACGACCTCGGGGTTATCGAAATCCAGATCGGCGAACATGAGATAGTCGTAATTTCCATTCTCATCATCGACACCCTCACTCCAATGTTTTCCTTCTCCCAGAATCTGGAATATACCTTCCTTCTTGCGGGATACATCGTAATCCGTCCCGGAGAAATGAAACCAATGCCATTTAAAGTTGGAATACATATTGCCACGCCCCGGGAAGTCGAAACCGGTCCAGCCCTCTATCTCATGGGGTTCGCCGGTAGCGTTTTCCCGTTGTCCAGGATCTACCTCTTGCGCCATAAACCATTCGGTATAATCGGCTCCCGCCTTATGGTTCATCACGGCATCCAGATATACGCCTATCCGGTTCCGGTGAAGTTCCCCGATCATTTCTTGAAGTTCCTGTTTAGTTCCATACTTGGTACGTACGGTCCCTTTTTGGTCGAACTCACCCAAATCATATAGATCATAGGTTCCATACCCCTCGTCCGCTTGCTCATGGCCTTTGTAAGCGGGTGGAATCCATACGGCGCTGATCCCGATCTCATGTAAATGCGAGGCGTCATCCTTCAGCCGTTTCCACAGCATTCCATCGTTCGGCAGATTCCATTCGAAATACTGCATCATTACTCCATTTTCCATATGTTTCTTCTATTTATTGATAAAACAACATTTCCCAAGCGTCATAAGTTGCTGAAACTAACCACCACATCCTTTTGTTATAGTAAAAAACCAAAGAATAATAAGATGGATTCAAAACATGTTACAGAGAGTACGTCCGGTCAAGAGGACATTCAAAAGACTTGGTGGAAAGAAGCGGTTATATACCAAATCTACCCCCGCAGTTTTCAAGACAGCGACGGCGACGGAATCGGTGATTTAAACGGTATCGCCTCCCGCCTGGATTATATACAAAGCTTGGGAGTGGATGTCATCTGGTTAAATCCCATCTTTCTCTCGCCCAACGATGATAATGGTTACGACATCAGCGACTATCGGGAAATCATGCGGGAATTCGGCACGATGGAAGATTTCGACCGTCTCCTGAAAGAGATTCATAAACGGGAGATGCGATTGGTGCTGGATTTGGTAGTAAACCATACCAGCGACGAGCATCCTTGGTTCGAGGAAGCCCGTAAATCCAGACATAATCCCTATTACAACTATTACCATTGGTGGCCGGCCGAGAAAGGCGAGTCTCCCTTGCGCCTCAGCTATTTCGACGAGGATGGCAACGCTTGGATGTATAACGAGCCAACCGACTCTTATTACCTGCATTATTTCTCCAGGAAACAACCCGACTTAAATTGGGAGAACCCGGAGGTACGCCAAGAGATTTTCGATATGATGCGCTTCTGGTTCGATAAAGGGATAGACGGTTTTCGCATGGATTCCATCTCTCTTATCGCCAAAGATCCCTCATTCCCTCTCATAGATTCCAAGAAATATCCGGATAT
>NZ_CANTZW010000009.1 GCF_947855115.1 uncultured Parabacteroides sp. | reverse complement strand
TTCGTTTAAAGTCGCCGTTTTTGACATTGCGATATTATAATGTACATGTGTACATTAGTAATATATACTTCCAAATTCAACCATCCATAAAAAGTATATAAAGGGTAGGCTTGGCTTACACGATGTTGTGAAAAAACATAATATATTCCCACCGAGAAACAAATAAAAAGGAAGAAAGCATAAAAACCAAGTATCCCCATAACGCCTATTACAAGGTCTTTACAATAGGCATTGTAACACCTTTATAATGCCCATTGTAAGCTGCTTATAACTGCGATCATGAAGGTTCCAAAAAGAATGTTGATAATGAGCTTATTAAGAGCGCCATTACCTTGTCCATAAAACACGTACGACTTTTTGTGAAAACACGTACATGTTCTCTCGGAAACACGTACGTGTTTTTCCAGAAGCAAATTCCGGTCAAAAGCGATAAAGATTCTGATAAAGCCACTATCTTTGTTTAAAATCAAAATATAACCATGATGAGACACTTAAAGTACTTGGCTTTTGTAGCATGCCTGGGAAGCCTTTCCCCGGCTTTTGCGCAAAATGCCTCTAAAAGCCTAACGATTGATGATTTGATCACTTGGCAACGAATCACAGACCGGGAGATCTCGGACAATGGGAAATGGGTAGCCTGCAAGATGGAGCCTTGGGAAGGTGACGCTACCGTTTATCTGTACGCGGCCCAAGGGCAAGAGACCGCCACTTTCTCCCCGGCTGGTCAGTTCGCCTTCTCTGCCTCCTCTAATTATCTGGTCGTTACACAAACACCCGGAAAGTCCACGGTAGATTCCTTGAAAATCTTGAAGACTAAAGAGGATAAAATGCCGATGAACAGCTTGGTGATCTATTCCGTCGCCGGTAAAAAGGAGACGATAGACTCCCTTAAGACCTTCAAACTAGCTGATGAAGCGGATTGGATCGCTTATCAAAGAGGCCGGAAAGACTCCACTTTGTACGTCCGTTCGCTGGATGGAAGCAAGACCTTCCAATTCCCGACCGTAACGGATTTCCAATTCGCCAAGAAAAGCGGTATGCTATATTATACGAGCGTAGCGGAAGGAAAAGCGGGTATATTCACCTTGAACCCGGAGAAAGGAAGTACGGCGCTCATTAAAGAGGGAAAAGGCCTGTTCAAACAAACCACGTTCGACGAGAAAGGGGAACGGCTGGCTTTCTTATATTGCGCCGACAAAGATTCCTCTTACAAAGCGTTAAGCCTATGGCTATCCGAACATAACGCTCCCGCGAAAGAAATCGCCGCCCGTGGAAACAAGGCTTTCCCCGCCAAATGGGTAATCAATGAGAACAGGACGCTTCAATTCTCGAAATCCGCTTCCCGCCTGTTCTTCGGTACCTCACCGGAACCGAGGCAAAAGGACACGACCCAACTGGCCGAGAACCGTCCGAACGTACAGGTTTGGAGTTGGGACGAACCCGTACAATATACCGTGCAGAATTACAACAAGGAGAAAGATTTAAAGAAAAGCTATCTAGCGGTTTATAATCTAGGTAACGGCTCTATCTTCCAATTGGCGAACGAGGAATTGCCGAATATCCAATTGGGTAATGAGGGAGACGCACCCCTAGCGCTCCTTTCCACTTCCCGTCCTTATTCATTGTCTTCCATGTGGGAGGCCCGCACTCGTAGCGACTATTATACCGTATCGTTGGATAACGGGGAGCGTAAGCAAATCGCCCAAGCGGATTACGGTCGTTTCCGTCTCTCCCCACAAGGTAAATACGCGTATTGGTATGGCGAGACGGATAGCTGCTGGTACACGATCGCCTTGGCAGAAGGTAAGCGATATCGCCTTACCACCCCGGAAAGTTTCCCGGCCTGGGACGAGGAGAACGACGTTCCCGATTACCCATATGCGCATGGAGCCGCCGGCTGGACCGCAAATGATCAAAATCTCTTGATCTACGATCGTTACGACATCTGGAAATTCGATCCGACCGCAGCAACTGCGCCGATCAACCTGACCGTGAACGGAAGGAAAGAGAAACTGTCTTACCGCTTGGAACAACTGGATAAAGAGGCTCGTTTCATCGACCTAAGCCAACCGCAATTATTAAAAGGATTCAACGAGACCACGAAAGGATACGGATTCTACAACGCACGCCTCTCCGCTCCAGCCGCCCCGAAGACTTTGTTGGCCGGCAACTACATGTTGCGATCTATCAACAAGGCGAAAAATACGGACGACGTGATCTACACGATGGAAACCTTCCAGCAATACCCGGATATCCACCACTCTACCTTAGCGTTCAAGAAATCCGTGCAATTGACACACGGAGACAAACAGCAGGAAGGTTTTATCTGGGGCACCGCCGAGCTGGTATCATGGATTTCCTTGGACGGCCGCCCACTGGAGGGTGTCGTTTATAAACCGGCGAATTTTGATCCGGACAAGAAGTACCCGATGATGGTAAACTTCTACGAGCGGAATTCGGAGACTTTATATAATTACCGTATGCCGGAACCGCATCGTTCTACGATCGATTATCATTTATACAATAGCAATGAATATATCATTTTCAACCCGGACATTCGTTATGTGGATGGTTATCCGGGAGAAAGCTGCTATAATTGCTTGATGCCGGGTGTGGCGATGATGATCGCCAAGGGATATATCGACGAGAAAGCGATCGGCGCGCAAGGACATAGCTGGGGCGGTTACCAAGTGGCTTATCTGGCGACTCGCACAGACCTATTCTCCGCCATCGAGTCCGGGGCGCCTGTCGTAAATATGTTCAGCGCTTATGGCGGTATCCGCTGGGGGTCCGGCATGGCCCGCTCTTTCCAGTACGAGCATACGCAAAGCCGCTTGGGAGCTACGCCATGGAGCTCTCCGCTTCGCTATCTGGAAAACTCGCCGTTGTTCACGATGGACAAGGTACAGACCCCGATATTGATCATGCACAACGATGCCGACGGCCATGTGCCTTGGTACCAAGGCATCGAGTATTTCGTTGCCATGAAACGGTTAGGCAAACCTTGCTGGTTGCTGAATTATACTGGCGAACCACATTGGCCCACGAAAATAGCGAACCGTGTGGATTTCCAACGCCGGATGTTCCAATTCTTCAACCATTACCTAAAGAAAGACAAGATGCCTAAATGGATGTCCGAAGGCGTACCCGCCGTAGATCAACCGTTTGAGTTGGGGTATTGATCAAACAATCTTATAAGAGATTATGGCCAAAGCCATATTTATACTATAAGCTTCAGCCATAATCTCTTTTTCCATTTAAACAGAAGATCTTTTGAAATAAATGCGTACATTTGCCAATAACATAAAAGCAAAAGATATGAGAACGACAAAAACCAGACCGACTAGAAATGTTTCGTCACCCAAGATGACTAAACATAACATCTCCAACCAAAGGCAATGCGATAGCCAACCTTCTCGTCCTATGAGTGAGAAAGAATTATTTCTTGCCCATTCCAGGCAATCCATGGCAGCATATATATCCAAATATCTCATCGAATGAAAATACATCAACGAGATCTTGTAGAAGTCAATTACCTATTTCCTAATGGAATAACCAAACCTCACATGGCTATCGTTATCTCAAACGACGAGTTACAAGTATCTGAAGATTTCTTTTACCTAGCTATGATATCTTCCAAAAACTATAATCCACAATATACATTTCCTTTAGAAGACTCTATGCTAACAAAAAACTTAGCAAAGAAAAGCTTCGTTATTTGCCAATTAATAGGAGGTTACACGGAACGAGACGTAGTGAGAATATGTAGTCGTGTAAAGGTCGAGCCTTTCAACTTGATTGTTGAAAAGATCAAGCGAGTCATATTTTAGAATGTCATACGAAACTCTGTACGGATACCGGGCAAGGAATTAACGGTTAGATCGCCACCATGCAATCGCATGATGCGGTGGGAGATACTGAGGCCGATGCCGCTACCACCGGACTTCGTGGAGAAGAAAGGCGTAAAGATTGAGGACAATAGTTCGGGGGAAATGCCGGGGCCATTGTCTGTTATGGTTATACATACCTTACCATCTGTCTCCAAGGCTTCTATGCGGACGATGCCATCCGCTTGCCCCTCTATAGCCTGCAATGCGTTACGGATCAAATTAATCAGGGCCAACACGATCAAGTTTTGGTCCGCATGTACCGTTAAGGTCGCCACAGAGGAAAAACGAATACGGTCGCTACCCGGCTCGGCACACAACAATCGTTCCATCTTCCGGAATAAAGAGGTTACAGAGACCTCGGTTCTTTCCGGCTCCGGGAGATGCGTCAGACGATGATAGGAATCCAAGAAGGAGGATAGATTTTGCGCTTGCCCGTGAATAACCTCCAAGCCTTCCCGCAATTGCTCCGGAGTATATGTACCGGAATATTTCAACAGATCGGCAGATAAGGAACGGATTGGCGTGATCGAATTACGAATCTCGTGCGTCAGTACTCGCAAGATGCTTTCGTAATATAAACGCTTCTCTTCCACCTCACTCCGGTTTTGACCGAACAGGAGGATAATCCGATTCATTTCCGCATATAAATCCTTTACAAAGGGATCATTCGTTGTATCCGGATATCGCAACGCAGCATCCCCATTACGAACCGACTCAAAGAAGATAGCGATCTTACGGTTTGTACCGTTCATCCACCGGATTAGCAACAGAGTTATCAACAGGATAAAACACAGACATACAAAGGATAAGAAATAAGAGATACCGGTTATCAACAATAGGGCTCCAAGTAAGGCAAAAAGCACGATCAAGAAGACGCTCCCTATAATCTTCAGGTATAAATTCCGGTTAACCATAGTTACTCTCCTTATAAGCTACAATCCGTATTTCCGCATCTTATTATAAAGGGTCTGGCGACTAATATCCAATCGCTGGGCCGCAAGCGTCAGGTTCCCTTTCTTTTCTTTCAAGACCTCGGCGATAAACTGCCGCTCCATATCTTCCAACGTACAGGGATGGGAGACATCCGAAAGCTCCTCCACATAGAAATCATCGGCATCCAAGCAGCTCTTATCCACAAGCAAGACCGTACGTTCGACGGTTTGTTGCAACAAGGCCAGATCGCCCCGGCCGGCCATATCGGATAATTTATCGACCGCCTCCGCTGTCAGACGAGGTAACGGTTTCGCGTAAGCCTCCGTATATTTCTTTAGCAACGCGTTGATAAGAGATTCTGCCGCGGATGAAACCTCGCTCGCATCAGATTCCATGCGGTGTTCCCACGCATGAACAAGAGTTTGAATCAGTTTCTCGTTATCCCAAGGCTTCACGATAAAATCCGTGGCTCCCTTTTTAAGGGAGGATACAGCCAACTCGATATCCCCGAAAGCGGTTATCAAGATAACAACCGGAGGATTCTTTAGCTCCAAGATACGATCCAACCAGAAAAGTCCTTCCCCACCGCTTTGCTTTCCGGTGCCGAAGTTCATATCCAGTAAAACCATATCTACATCTCCATTCCGCAAAAGCGCAGGTAATAATACGGGAGACGATACGGTAACGATCGCCTTAAACTCATGAGACAGGATCGTCCGCAGACTTCTCAGTACCGCCTCATTATCATCTACGACTATAATCTTCGCGTCACGCATAAAACCTCCTCTTTTCTCGCGTGCGAAGATACGATCTTTTCCCGGGTCTCGGTGTCCAATATTTAGACAAATCCAGTCTTTCACGATCGTTTCCCTTGGTTTTACTTGCCACATTCCACGGAACCGGATAGCTTTGAACCAACAAACTGATAAAACCATGGAATCCATTTCACTAAAACTTATATTCCGTAACTGGTGGCGAAACAAGACGTTCGCCATTATATCCTTATTAAGTCTGGCGGTAGGTATCACTTGCACCAACCTGCTGATCTCGTATGTCATTTACGAATCGGGGATAGAAGCGAATAATCCCAATAAACCACGTATCATCTATATGGCACAAGACTCTCCCCTGACCTCTGGCGAAAAGGTATCGTTTATCATCGGGAAGATTCCCGTGCAACTAAAAGACCAATATCCGGAAGTAGAGGATTATTTACGGATGAACATAGAGAATACCGCTTTCATCACCATTGGGGAAAAACGTTTCGACCCGATCTCGATTATCCGGGCAGACTCTTCCCTACCCCGCTTTTTCCCTTATGAAACGCTGGCCGGAGATATAAACAAGGCGTTAACCCAGCCAAACGCGATCGCTTTGACCGAGCATCAGGCGAAAATCTTTTTCGGGAATGAAGACGCTATCGGCAAAACAATCTCGGCAAAGTTTTCTTATGAGGACAAGACGGTTACCTATGAAGTAGCGGCTGTTATCAAAGAGTACCCGCAATCCTACTTGAAGTTCGACGCATTGACCGGCACCACTTCCCAATTCAAAGGCGGCCCTACCCTATTACTGGTAAACGATCTCTTCGATATGGAAACGTTCGCTCAAAAGCTAAAGGACGATAAGGTTCCGGCTTTCCAAGGCGAAACCGGACAGTATTATTTCTATACCCTCCAAGAGAGCTATTTTCAAGAGCAGACCTACACCCAAGAGTATATCCCCTATATACGCCGCAACCAGAAAGACTTGCTGTATGTCGGTTTATTCTCGGCGCTCTTGATTCTCGTGATCGCTTGTTTCAATTACGCCAACCTGAGTTTCTCCCGTATTCTACAGCAAGTGAAGATGATCTACACCCAGAAGGTAATGGGGGCATCGGCCGGACAAATCTACCGTCAATTATTCATGGATACTTTCCTCACCGTGCTGATCGCTTTCTTCTTGTCTATATTGCTTACGTTGGATTTCCTGCCGGTTTTCAACCGGGTCGTGTCCGGGCGTATCTCTCTAAGGTTCTTTTTCAGCGGACAGGTCCTACCCGTGATCGTGGCACTTATATTGGCCCTATCCGTCATTCCCTCATTATACATGAGCCATAAGATCAACACCCTTTCCCATTCCAAATATAGAACATTCTCCTCCGGAACCCGGAAGCGAACGATCATAAGCGGGCTTTCTATCTTACAGTTCGCTATCTCGATAGGTTTGGTATTCGCCACGCTAACCGTACGGCGACAATTAACGCTCACCCAAATAAACGGCGAACGTTACCGGGGCCTCATCGAAATAGCCGATTGGAGCGGGAACCACATACAGACCTTCGCGGAAGAAATCCGGCGTTATCCCGCCATAGAAGAGATGTGCCTCTCGAAAAGCGGTATCATCCAGTTCAACCTGCGGCCGATGGTCTTGAAAGACGAGAACGGAAACGAACTAAATTATACGCTAGGCCAATACGAAGGCGATAGCACTTTCCTAAAGGTCATGAAAATAAACATCCTTCAAGGCCTTTCCGAGCGAGAGGCCCTACGGCAGTACAACACTCCCGTTTACATCAACGAGCAATACGCACGTTTGCTTGTACCCAAAGGAGAGAATCCCGTGGGGAAGCCCGTTCGCCTTTACGACACGGATTTCGAGAAACAGGAAAAAGAGGAAAAAGCTGACGCGATCATAGTAGGGGTCGTGGAGAACCTGTATACAGGAACTTTACGGCAAGAGGTATACCCCAGCCTGACTTACCTGACGCATACCCCTCCTTATAACCTAGCCCAGATACGGTTGAAAGAAGAGGATAAAACCGAAGCGCTAGCTTTACTGAAACAAACATGGGAGAAGATCACCCCCGATACCCCGTTCGAATATCAAGATATCTATGAGGAATTTATGACATCCAACCGGAAAACGATCGAGCTGGCGCATTTACTCACCATGTACTCGATCATCAGCCTCCTATTAACCGCCTTCGGACTATTCGGCATGGCTCTCTACGCGATCGGGCAACGCACGAAAGAAATCGGTATCCGTAAGGTAAACGGGGCTACGACCGGGGAGATATTGTACCTATTAAACCGCCAGTTTATCGGTTGGGTAGGGATCGCTTTCGCGATCGCCGCTCCCGTCACATGGTATGCGCTGAGCTATTGGCTGGAGAATTTCGTATATCGGGTGGATATATCCCAAGGAACATGCCTGCTTTCCGGCAGTATCGTATTGATGGTTACGTTGCTTACCGTAAGCAGGCATAGTTATAAAGCGGCATCCCGCAACCCCGTAAATGCCTTACGGAGCGAATAGTGAAGAGGAATATTAAGCCTATTCGCCCATCGGCAACTTACTTAGCTGAGATATCGCTTGCAAGTTGGAATAGTCGTATTGGTAAAGACCGTCGTCGGCGATCATCATCAAGGTATTCTTGAACGGGATCACATCGTACCCTTCCATTCCGGTATAATGAACGAGTTGATTGGCTATCAAGGTCATGGGGTCTTTCGCGTCGAAGACCTTCAAGCCTTCGTCGCACAGAAACAGGGTTCCGTTATCGATACCTAGCCCTTTCGGACAATTCATGCCATACGTAACCAGCAGGTTCGGTTGGTCTACATCGCTCACGTCTATAACCATCAGTTCATTGGCGTTTTGCCCGCAAGTATTTCCGGAATGCACGGTCACATACGCTAAATCATTTTCCACGACAACAGGATCGCAGCCAAAGACATGGCTTACGGAAGAACGGTATTTAGGCGCTATCGGATCTTCCAGCGAATAAATCAACATGCCGGTCGGAGTACCCATAAACATTTTATCCTTATAGTTGAAAAGAGTCTCAACCTCACGATCCAACCAGATATCATTAGTCGTCAGTACAGGTTTGTCTCCGGACAGGTCAAACACACACATGACGTTCTGCTCCACCGTATATAAGTACTTGCCATAGATAGAAAAACGAGCCATAGATCCATTCACTCCTTGGCTGGAGCCATTCGCGGCCACGTCATTCACCATCATGTCACCACCACGATCCGGGTAATAGTAAACGGTCTCCTCCCGTTCCTTGGGTTCCCAGCCGACCACGACTCCTTTCGCTCTCGCTTCCTCCGAATAACACATACTATAATCGAAACCATAACCGTTCTCTATTGTCGGAAGCGCATAACGGAAAGCGTTCTCCACACGCCCCTCCAGCTCGGGATTTCCCGGATCGGAAATATCGAACCAGACCAGATCCACGAATGAATCCGCATACAACTTATCGTCTTTGATCGAAAGTTCCTCATTACCGATCAACTCGATAAAACCCGCTATCCGGGGAGATGCCGGATCTCTGTTATCCACGATATGGATGCCCTTATCCGGAGAAGAGATATACAGGTAATCCTTGTAAAAGCAGATTTTCCCCCGTTTGGTAATCGGTACCACCTCGTCCGTCACCCTCACCGAGTTCCGGAACTCGGAAGCCGACATGAACACCGGTTCGTTAATAGCGTACCGTACGACTTCCACTCTCACTTCATCATCCTTGCATCCCATTAAGACACAAAGGATAAGGGTAAACGCCCAATAAAAAAGTTTCCGCATAATTATATATAGATTTTAATCATTAAAAAGCATATCGTATACCTGCGCTCAACCCAAATCCCAACGATTTATCCGTACGGATACTCGCCGGCTGGTCACAATCGAAATAGCGAGAAAAACGAGGTTCGAAATAGAAACTCCAATCTCTATAAAAACGATAAGCGGCACCGGCAGAGGCATTCATAGACCATTGTATACCGTGGATACCTTCCTTCTTACTTCTGGAGATAATCGTTCCGTTCCCGGAAATGTAACCGCTATACACGGCTTGCAAACCTTTCTCCACCATGAATCCCCCGGAGAGATAGATATTCCATCTCTGATTACTCCATAGATAAACCACCAGATTCAAAGGAATGCCCAGATAATGCAAAGACGATTTCACCTCCGACGGGGAATCTCCCCTTTTCTTGAATGTGGTGGATAAATACGTATACATTAATCCACTCTCCACGGCTATGCGCTGGCTCAAATCCTTCCGTACCGTTAAGCCGAAAGATATCGGAAGAGAGTAACTTACGTCCGGATAAGATTCGAATGAACGATTATCCAGAAAATTCTCATCCATATTAGAGCTCCGTAGTACCGAGGCGCCGCGGGAAAAGGACGTTTGGGGAAGAGGAGGAGTACTGCCATCCTCTTTTTTATCATCATCCTCATCCGGATCATATACTCCGTCCGAATTAGTATCTTCCGGAAGAGAAGCGTCGTAACTCATATCCGTATTAAAAAAGTTATCCACATAACCGCTAGAGCCAAAAGTCGCCGCCAATAACCATTTATTCCTTTTGTTTTTCTTGACCTTCTTTTTCAAAAAGGATTTCCGTCGAGGATTCCGTTCCTCTTCCGGCAACGAAACGGTAGATCCGCTTCGCTTCACGACCGTCATCGTTGTCGAATCTCCAGATACCTCTACGGCCGTTTTATCCGTGATATCCGCAATCGTATCCTTTCCGATAACCTCGATAGACTCATACTTCTCATTTTTCCATCTCGTATCTCTTTCTTTGGCGACATCGGAAAGTTCAAGTCGTTTTTCCTGCCTCAGCACCTTCGCGATACGTTTCTCTACCGGTTCCACAGGCAATACAGCACGCTCCGGAAGAATTTTCATCTCTTCCGTCCCCTCCGATATCTTTTCCTGAAAGGGCCTCAATTCCTCCAAAGGCATCTCTTCCGGGGAAGGCAACAGCCAGATAGCCAAGGCCAGTACCGCAGCGGCAGCCAAACCTCCCGCCCACAACCAGCCCCGTGCCCCCGCCTTTCGGTTCATCCGGGTCTCTATCTCATTCCAGCAATCGGTATCTACCGACATCCGATGCTCTTCCAAGCGCCGACGCATATAGCCGCTGAAATCGTCCAGCCTTTCGTCTTGATCCTTATCGTCCCGCATTTTCGTGCCTCATTAAAGATTGTACACTCTTTCGCAAAGCGTTCCTCGCCCGGATAAACTGTGAACGGGAAGTAGCCTCCTGTATATGCAGCATCTCAGCGATTTCGCTATGCGTATATCCCTCTATCGCATATAAGTTGAAAACCGTACGATATCCCGGCGGCAATTGGGCCACGCAAGCCAACAAATCGTCTGCCGACAAACGGTCTAGTACGGAGTAGTTGATATCTTCCAAACTGTCGTCATAACCATCCAGCCCCACGCTTAGCCTCGTGTTCTCTGAAGACCGGAGATACTCAAGAGCCGTAGTGACAAAGATTCGCCGTATCCATCCCCCGAACGCCCCGGAACCGGAATACGACCGGATCTTCGTAAATATCTTAACGAACCCGTCCTGCAGAAGATCACGGGCCGTCTCCCTGTCACCCACGTAACGTACGCATACACTCATCATGGCAGGAGCATACCGCTCGTACAATTCCTTTCGAGCCCATGATTCACCCCGCATACATCCATCGATTAACAGTTGTTCATCCATAAGTACTTATGCTCTCTACTATATGGATGAAATAGGTATTCCAAAAGTTGCATCTTATAAATAAAAAATATATCTTCACGTCAAAAATAGGAGGAGAGTGTATGAGACGAGGGTTATTTATATTCATAGCATGGATGTGTGTCGCTGTGATTCAGGCGCAATCCGATTTCTCATTGATCTTAAATAAAGAAGGTAAAATAATTGCCTTACCTAAAAATAAGACATACGAGCTGAATATCCCTAAAACCTCTTATAAGACATTTACCCCTTCGGGGACACGGGATATTGATATCAAGTTGCGGGAGTTCACGCCAGATATTCCCCATACGTCCCTGCAAGAACGTCCGATGGATATGCAGATTTCTTCCACGGCCTACCAGCCGTTTTTTAACGTTTACACCCCTATGCTTCGGGAAGTATCGCCTATGGCGCTGGATTTCAACGAGACTTACATGCAACAACTAAACGAAAGCTTTGACCTCATCGCCAATGGTATTCAATATACATGGCCGGGAGCCGGGGGTATGACGATCATGAACGCTGGGATCTCTTGGCATAATGGTAATTGGAGCATTTATGGCGGTGGATTCGGAGGACGTTTCTTCAGTCCTTTCAATCCAAGCCCGGGAATAACGACCGGGGCAAACGTACAAGTGGAATATCAGCCTACAGACTGGATGAAACTGAAAGGCTGGGGGCAGTACGCTTATTATGCCGACGAGTACAATAATCCTCATATGCTCAAGAATCCTTTTCTCTACCATACCCAAGTGGGAGGAGCGTTTGAGTTCAAGGTCACAGATAATTTCTGGATGGGAGCTGGTATCAACTACGAATACAACCCGGTACGCCGGAAGATGGAGCCACAATTCCTAGTCTATCCCGTCTTCAAATCGGGCCGTTTTAAGATCGGAATGTGAAGAAGACTCAATCTCTGTCTCGAACACTCCCACATTACAACTGCCTAAAATACCGATACCGCCGTCTATATTGCTAAATACACGGATCGGTTCGGCCAAGCCGCCATCAATCAATAAGTTCGAAATGGAACCTGTGTCTTTATCCTGCAATACTTTCAGATATCGATAGTATTCTGCCGAGATAGCATGTAGGTGTACCCGTAGATGCATGGAAGGGATCGGAAGTAAATCCTCTTCACTAAAATCGTCTATCCACATTGAATCCGGGACAATCTTTATCGGGTATGCCCCATATTGAAATTCATAATAATATTCATCCGTAAGATGCAAGGTATATTCTTGCCCATTTATTAACTCATCAGAGAATACCTTTCCACCATCCCCAAACATCCAGTTATTGCCAAAAATCTGATCCAAGGCCGTCAATGATTGACCAAAAACAGGCTCAGTCGCATAGTTCGGGGTCACAGGGTACCATTTATATTCTCCCGTATATTCCTTCGCTATTCCGTCAAAAATAGGAACACCCTCCTCCATACGGAGCAAATAATAATTTTCCTCGGAAGGGTTATCCTTAAACGTTACCTGATAAATCGCATTTAGGTGAGAACCCGTAGAACCAGCTGCCGTAACATATGTTACCCCCGCTTTCAAAACCTGAACAGGTTCGGGCACGACAGTCTCGGCATTCGCCACCCCATATTCCGGATAAGAAGCCTCCACACGGATACGGTCTCCCTCCACTGGTATAAAGTCTGATTTGAAATAACCTCTCGTATTAAAGACCTCGTCACCTTCCTGAAAGCTCATCCGCTCCCTAAAAATACCATTCACGAATAGTTTTACCTCAGCTTTATCTAAGGTCACGTTCGGATGATCATCCGTGAAAAACCAAGTGCGGGAAACACTCACGGTCAAAGGTTCGCCGGTTATAGCGACGCAATTCACCACCAAAGTGGGATCCGGCCGCAAGGATTCAAGATCAATCTCCTTGACGCAAGACATCAGACAGGATAGGCAAACCATACAAATCAAGTTTATCAGGATATTCTTTATCTGTTTCATCTTCCTAAAATTTATAAGTATACGATATTGAAGGTATGATAGGCATAATACCAATCCATTTAAAGCAAGGCTTATTTTTACTGGAAGAAGGAGAAGAACCCGGAACTAAATTAATAGCAGGAATCCAGTCTTGGCTTTTATAAACCATAAACGGATTCATCCGGCTATATACGTTATAAATACTGATATTCCAGATACCCATTCGCCCCTTCTTCTTCGGGCGGTAAATATTAAGTCCTAAATCCAGACGATGATAAGCCGGCATCTGGTAGTTATTACGGCTCGCATACAAATCCACCTCTTTTCCGGATGGTTCCAGCCAGTTATCCATCTGGTATTGGTAGGAGGTATTAAGCGTATTGGTTTGCGCTTGCTCGTAACTCTCTAACGACAAGGTCATACGATTGCCGGAAGTATACGTCCAAGCGGCTGTCAGCTCCACCTTATCCGACAGTTTATGTGATACCACGATATTCAGTTTGTGCCGGTTATCGTAACGTGCCGGAAAACGTTGCCCGTTATCGATCTCATCAAAACACCGGTCCGACCATGAAAGCGTATATCCGATCCAACCGGTCGTACGTCCGCTTTCTTTGCGAGCCAAGAACTCAACACCATACGAACGCCCTTTGCCAACCGCCATTTTCTCCTCCCAAGCCGCCGTACCGGGCAAGAAGGAATATCCGTCTTTATAATCCAGCAGGTTCTTCATCCATTTATAATAACCCTCCACCGAGAAGCTATAAGAACGCATGAGACTATAATAGAAACCGGCAGAGACCTGATCGCTGATCAAAGGTTTCAATTTACGGGTAACAGGCATCCACGCATCCGTAGGCAAATTTATATAACTATTGCCCAACAAATGGATATATTGCCCCATACGGGCGTATGAGGCCTTAAAGCTAAGATCGTCACGTAGCAACCATCTTAAGGAAGCGCGAAGCTCCAATAAGGTATACGTCTTCCGCTCTACATTGAACAGGCTGAATCGAAGCCCCGCATTCAAACGCAAGCTAGGCAAAACATTCCAATCATCCTCTCCGAAGACAGCCGCTTCACGGGCCCATAACAAATCATTCGTATATACTTTCCCTATATTGGAAAGCTCCAGTATACCGGAGCCAGTAGCCTTCACCTCATTATACTCCGGACGGAAACGGTGTATCAAGAAATCCCCTCCAAAACGAATCATGTGCGATGTAGAAGGTGTATAATCAAAAGAGGAACGGATACCCATATCCAGGATAGAGGTAAAACTGCTCGTTTCCGAGGAAGAAGAGAGGTAATCATCTTCTCCCTCCGTGCCATAGCTATATTCTTTTGAACTCCGCACATTCGAGCGATACCGAGAGAAGCCCCCGGAAACCCGTCCGAACAAACGGTTATTAAAGACATAAGTCCAGCCTAGGATTCCCATCAAATTACCCCAACGCAGTGAAGAATAAGTACCATCCGTATAACGAGTTTGCTCTTCTTTCGTAGAGAAACTCGTTTCACCTCCTTTTAATACATCGTTCCCGTTATATAAACTGAAAAACATCCGGCTACGATCGCTGAAACGATGATTAAGCTTTAAATTCAAGTCGTGGAAAGCGTAACGAAGATTGATCCGGCTACCATTCTTTTTCTGAACTCTGTTTACGATCGCTATCGCCGGGGCAGAGAGCACATCCAGCCATGAGCGTCTAAGCGCTACTTGAAAGGCCGTGCGATCCTTGATGATAGGGCCTTCCAAGCTCAGGTTGCCGGAGATCAACCCGATCGTGGCGCTTCCATGATACTCTTTCATATTACCCTCCTTGGTATGGACATCTACCACAGACGAGAGCCGCCCGCCATATCTCGCCGGGAATCCCGCCTTAAAAAAATCCATACCGCGGATCGCTTCCGGATTGAAAGCGGAAAATAATCCTCCGACATGATTGATCTGGTACACCGGGTTGCCATCTATCAAAAACAGATTGCCATCTTGATCACCACCACGGACATATAAACCGGCCAGTCCCTCCGTTCCACTGGCTACTCCCGGAGTTAATTGCAAAGTTTTCACGATATCGGACTCGCCAAACAGGGTCGGTGTCGCTTTGATCGTCTTTTGATTAAACTCCATCGCCCCCATCAAGGTGTTATTCACAGACAAACGATTTTGCTCCGAGGCGGTAATCACCACTTCCCCCAGACGAGCGTTCGGACACAACTCGATATCCAATATAGTGTCTCTATCCAACCCCGGAAAATAAAAAGAACACCCCTTATAACCAATATAAGAAACGTGCAAGCGGATATCTCCCGGTGGAAGTGTCAAGCTGAAAAAGCCATAACTATTCGTTGCCGCACCTTTCCGGTCGGCAACCTCATAAACAGAGGCTCCGATCAGAGACTCGGAGGACGCTTGGTCTCTCACAAAGCCACTGATCGTTACCTGTCTCTGTCTACGCTTCAGAATCACGATCTTTCCACTCACCTTATACTCGATCGGATACGGCCCGAACAAACGGGCCAAACAATCCGTCAAAGCCTCATCTTTCACTTGGAAATCGATCTTCGGAAGCTCTTTCAACAAAGAAGACTCATACGAGAAGGTCACACCCACCTGCTTTTCGATCTCCGACAAGACCTCCGGAAACGAGGCCCTCTCCATACGCAACGTAACACGGAGATCATCCCTCGTCTCGGAAGATTGGGCTAAAAGTTCCGGCACAGGCATAAAAATCATCCAGCTCAAAACAGCGATAAGCCATTTATCCATCCACTCTGTCATCATTCTACTTCATTGAATTCACTTATAAGACAAGATCTTCCCAAAATACCCCTATCGAAGAAAAAGGGTTATTACCAAAAAGATCTATATCCGTACCAAGGATCCCAATAGGGAGGTATCGTATCCTTTGGCATCGTGATACGTAATTTGTCCTCTTGATATCCCGCGACAATCCCAAAACCGTTCTCTACGTTCGAGTAGGTATCAGCAGGCTCTATCAGCGCTCCGAAATTCGCGTCGCCGATCGTGATGGAATATCCCCTCATAATCTTCATATACCGATAATAATCCTCGGAGATAGATAACAGACGTACATCATAATGAACCACCTTAGAAAGAGTATCGCTCTCATACGAGTACTCCACCGGAGAAATGGAAACCTCAACCGCATCCGTATTGATCAGATCCTTCCCGGTGAACACCCCCATACAATAGCGCCCATCCATCTGGCTCGTAATAGGGCTGCCACCAAAAGACTGGAAAATCGGATCCTCGTAATTTAAGCTAAAGCCGGAATAATACCAATTGTACCCACCTAAACTCTGGAAAGAGGTGGCTATCCAAGTGCTATCCCCCTTCCGGAATTCCATGAGCTGCTCTACGACCAAGCGATAATAACAATCCAGCTCAAAATCGATTTTAACAGAGAAACGCATATGTTCATCATAGTAAGAAGAGGATCGATAAGACAAGGTATCCACCTCATAAATCCGGGCCTCATGAGGAACATAGGTTTCCCCGGATACCGGTTCATATCCATCAGCCTCTACCTCTACACGCACACGATCTCCTTGTTTCACGAAACAACCGGGCAAGACATACTGCCCCGATAAATTCACGGAATCCCCCGGAACATCATCATTACGCATAAAACCCTGAAACTCATCATTGATATAGACACGTACTTCTGCGCCGGGCAACTCGAAATCGGGTATGCTATCCATAATAAACCAAGTTTTCGATATATGCGCACGTACTTCCTTCCCGGGACTTACCGATGCGTTCAGCACGATCCGGTCTGGCTGATCCTCCAAATCGATCTCCACGTCCCGGACACAAGAGAACATCAATAATCCCAATACTAGCGGAATAAGTAAATATCTTCCCATAAACTAAAATTTATAAGTATAAGAAACCGACGGCATACAATAGAACAATATCGTCTCCTGCAACACCGCTTCATATCGCCGGCCCTCATTTTGGTACACCACGACCTCCGTCATAAAAGGATTCGGCTTCAAATACGTATTGTATATACTTATGTTCCAAATCCCCATCCGTCCTTTCTTTTTATATCGATAAAAATTCACGCCCAGATCCAAACGATGATAAGGAGACAATTGATAATTATTACGGCTACTCAAGCCGGAGTTCATCGGCCTGTATAAATCTACCCCGGCATATCCGTTCTCCTTTTGGTAGGTCGGAGACAGGTATTTATATTCCGGCAAGCTGATATGGTTTCCCGAGGCGAACACCCAAGAGCCTGTCAGCTCCACCTTTCGGGATAATTTACGGGAAACGACAACATTCACCTTATGGCGGTTGTCGAAGCGAAACGGGAAATGTCGCCCTTTATTCACGGAACCATCCGGAAACCAGCGGTCCGACCAAGAAAGCGTATACCCAACCCATCCGGTTGTCTTCCCGGTTGTCTTTTGTGCCATAAACTCCACGCCATAGGTCTTGCCTTTCCCCAAGCCAACCCGGTCTTCCCAACCGGAGAAACGCGTCTCGACCGGCCAATGGTCCTTATAATCGATCAGGTTATTCAACCGTTTATAATACCCCTCAATCGAGAAATCATACATTCGCCTCAAATTATAATAAAGTCCGGCGGTAATCTGATGCGAGCTCATCGGAGGCACTTTTTCCGTCACCGGCACCCAGATATCCGTAGGCTGGTTCACATAAGTATTCGACAATAAATGGACATATTGATTCATCTTGCTGTAGGATACCTTCACCGAAAAATCCGGCCGGAATAAATAACGTGCCGACAGGCGGGGCTGAAAAGAATGGTAGATCTCGTTCTCTACATGAAACAAGGTATACCGTAATCCGGCATTCACCCGCAAGCGATCCGTGAGCCGCATCTCATCCTCGGCAAACAAAGAGAACTCATGGCCTTTTATCAAGGAATAATCATACAAAAGCCTATACGTAGGATCCACCACCGAATCATTCACCCAAGAGCGTTGCTGGCTATTCTCCGGGCGAAAATTATGAAACAAGTAATCCGTGCCCATCCGTATCCGGTGATTCATCGAAGGACTGTAATCCACGGACATACGCACACTCAAGTCTTCCATTTCCGATTTATAACGGCTATCCCGCTTAATCGACCGCAGCCCTTCCTTATTGCCATCGATCTCGTACCCATTCGCCTCTTGCCGGATATGCGAGCGAAAACGGCTGTAGCCCACCATCAGGTTACCAAACAGTTTTTGCCCGAACACGTAGTTCCATCCAGCGGAACCGATCAAGTTTCCCCAACGCCAGAGAAACATATTATCCGAATTCTCATCTTTCTCCTTGCTTCCCTGCCGAAAAGCGTCTTGCCCCATATAAAAGCTAAAATAGGCCCGGCTACGATCCGAGAAAGAGTGGTTCACCTTCGCGTTTATATCAAAAAAATGATACCCGAAACTCTCCTTGGTATCACTGTTCTTATTAACGATCGCCAAGGCTGGCGCCGTTATCAAATCCAGCCATGTACGACGTACCGAGACATTAAACGAGGAGCGGTCCTTAACGATCGGCCCCTCCAGATTCGCCCGCACGGAAAGCAAACCCACGGATATATTCCCGTGATACTCCTGCCGGTTTCCATCATTCATACGTACATCCACAACCGACGAGAGCCTTCCACCGTATTCTGCCGGAAAGCTCCCTTTATAAAACCGGGTATTCTTTATCGCGTCTGGATTGAACGCCGAGAAGAACCCCAACAGATGATTCACATGATAGACCGGATTTCCATCCAGCAGATATAAATTCTCATCGGCCCCACCCCCACGCACATACAAGCCGGTCATCCCCTCGGTACCTACCGCCACACCCGGCAATTGCTGCAAGGTCTTTACCAGATCGGCCTCCCCCAGCAAGGCGGGCATCGATTTCACCCGCTCGGCAGGCATATCAATCACCCCCGTACGGCTACTCAATATCTCGTAGCGAGGCCGGGTCCCCCGAATAACGACCTCACCTAACGAGGCCAACGACCTCAGCGGAAAGTCGATCATCGTATCCCTTTGCAAATCGATCTCTATCTCCATCGCCTTAAAGCCCACGTACGAGGCCCTGAGACAAACCTTTCCAGGCGGAAGTATCAAGCTGTAGAAACCATAATTATTAGACATCGTCCCTCCCCTCGAATTCTTCTCTAAGACCGAAGCCCCCAACAAACTCTCATACGAGGCCGAATCCCTAACGAACCCGCTGATCGTATACTGACGAGGCTGTCGCTTCAAGATGATATATCGCCCCGTAACCCGGTAGATAACCGGCAATGAGGAAAACAAACGCTTCAAGCAGTACGACAAGGACTCATCCCGGGCCGACAGAGAAACCTCGGGCAATTCTTTCAGCAGAGAGGACTCATACGAGAAAAACAATCCGGTTTGCTTCTCAAGCTCCATCAAGACATCCAACAGGGGAACTTGCCGCATATCCAACGTAACCGTCGGCGTAGGTTCCGGCATCTGCGCATACAGACATCCCGCCCAACCGGGAAGCAAAAGAATCCCTATCAGCCATACAACAATAGATCTCATAAAATGATCCGATTTTATTTCTTTGATGTGGAAACCAAACGCACGTCTAATGTCTGATTAACGACCTGCAATATATCCTCCAAGGGCAGGTCGTTAAAAGTAGCGGTCAATTTCACTCCCTCATTCTTTGCTTGGTTCGTAATCTCGACTTGATAATAATCGCTCAAATCCTCGATCACCTTATCCAGCGGTGTCTCCTTAAAACGAAGTTGCCCTGTCCTCCAAGCCAATTTATTCACATCGTCTTCTTCGGTTACCGTTATCTCCTTGTTCTCCGAAGAATACCGCGCCGACATTCCTGCGGTAAGTATCACATTTTCTTTCTCCACTCCGGCGGTAAAAGATACTTTACCGGTAACCACATTGACTTCCGTAACAGTGGGTTTCTCGTCTATCTGAAAACTAGTGCCCAGTACCGTAACTTCTGTTTGGCTCGTTCTCACAGAGAAAGGGCGTGCCTCATTCCTCGTCACTTGGAAAAAGGCCTTTCCATTCATCTCCACGGCACGCCTCTCTTTATCATATCTCTTCGCGTCATACCGGACCCAAGAATCACCGGCCAGAGCGACCAAGGTACTATCCGGAAGGTAAATATCTTTCGTTTGTCCGGGAGCGGTAGTAATCGCCACCCAATCCGGGGCGTTTCTCTCCACCGTAAACCAAGTACCCAACCCAACGAGCATCAGCACGACCGCCGCCGCCCCGAACCAATACCGGCGCAACGAGACCTTCCGGCTAATCGCACGCTCAGAAGCGAACTTCCGCCATGCTTTATCCGCGTCAAGGCTTCCTTCCCGATAGTGTCTCGCTACGAAACGGATGCGTTGTTCTAAATCCTTGTCATACTCGTTGTCCATTCTATTCCTTATTTTTTAGTAAGTCCTTCCGGTTTCATACCACTGGAAACCGACATTCGGGGCCTGCCCTTTCCGCAAAGGAACTCCCACACTCATACTGGGAGAGATCCTAGACGATACGCAAGATGAGACAATCATCATCAATACCGCGAATATAAACACCCACTTTATACAAACCATCGCTTTCATCCTATTTTCTCTTTAATTTCATCCTATTTTCTTTTTAAAATGTGTATCCCAAGGTAAAACTAGCCGTATGATAGTTCAGGCCTATGTTATAAGCATATCCCTTGTATTGCTTATTTATACCCAGATCATAGCCTACCTTAAAAGCGACCCGTTTCACCTCTATACCAGCCTCTATGGTAGCCCCCCAGTCAAAACGAGGCGCCACCGCATATCCTTGACCGGGATTAAACGGGTTCCATGAGATCTCCTTATTGTAAGGCAGCTTTCCTTTTAAAGAATAATCACTTTCCTCATACGTCACCTTTCCTCCCAGGCCAACCGCCAAATAGGGACCGACCGCCAAATGCAGTCGAACATCCTTACTTACCTGCCAATCGAAACGGGCCAAGATCGGTAATTGGATATATTCACGATGTTCCTTCTGGCTACGATACCTTATACCTTCCACATCAAAATCCTTAATTCCATAGGTATCATAATAAAAACCCGTAGAACCATAACCATTACCATAATAGCCATAACCGTATCCCCACAGATTCAAGTAATCACTGGAAACGGGATAGAGAAATATACTCGTACCTTCCCGTCCCCCATATGGGCTCTCACTAGTCCCATAAATCTCACTGTAAGAAGACAGCCCCTTCCCCCGTCGTACATAATACAAACCGGATTGAAGCGAGAACCATCCCGATCCGAATGTATAAGAGACCGCGGCCCCAGCCTTAAAGCCTACCTTAGCCACATCTCCCTTATACTTTGTCACGTTCATACCGGCTTCCGGCGTGATCCTCCATTGAGCCAAAGCCGGGAACACACACGTCATCAACACTACAAATCCTACTAATTTCCTCATATATATTCTCTATACCGTGATGAAATAAATAATCTTTATATCTAAGACAGGGAAAGATGAAAAACCCCCATTCCTCTCTATAAAAATTATCCGAAAAAGAACATATAAATACGGATCGCGGTCTCTCGCAAAGCTTTCAAAGCCTTACTCATCTGGTTTTCGACCGTTTTTACCGACAGATTCAACTCCTCGGCAATCTCTTGGTATTTCAAGCCGTCTCGTTTGGATAACAAGAAAATCTTTTTCCGTTCAGGGGGGAGATGATCAATCGCTTCCCACAGGCGGGCATCACGTTCCGATCGCCGGATATCTTCCTCTTCCGAGGTATCTTCCACATCGGGCAATTGCTCGGTAGCCTCAGCGTTTACGGGTTGCAAGGTAAATGAAAGGGAGCGGTTCCTCACCGCTTGGTACAAATAGGCTTTCAGGTTCCCGATCGTATTACCGGCCCGGTTCTTATCCCATACATCCGCGAAAGCCTGTTGCACGATATCCTCGGCATCTTCTACCTGATCGATATAACGAAGCGCAAATAAGCACAAGGGCTTATATAAACTCTTGAAATGATGTTCAAACTCTTGGGTGGTAATAGCAGCCATACGTTCGTTATCTGTAACTATTCGGCGCAAAGTAACAACCTTTTCTTTTTAACAAATCGCTTTTCAGGTTCTTTATAATGGTTTTAATAAAAAGAAAGCGTTTAAGGAGTTATCCCTAAACGCTTTTTCTTATTTTTAATTAATAAGCATCAATATGAACGGAAACCGATAATCCGGCGTACCTCATTTAAAGTCTTGGAAGCGCTCTCACGGGCTTTCTCCGCCCCCATACGAGCTACCTTATCCAGATATTCCGTATTGGCGGCCATATCCAAGATACGCTCGCGGATCGGCGCGCAGAACTTATTGATATCCTCGGCCAATTGCTTTTTCATATCACCGTAACGGATCTCGCAATTGTTATATTTCTCATTGAAGAAATCATAGGTCTCTTTCTCGGAGACGATTTCCATCATCGTAAACAAATTGGCGATCGGCTCAGGCTTCACGCTATTCGGCTCCGTCGGTCCCGAATCGGATACCGCTTTCATTACCTTTTTCCGGATCGTCTTCTCATCATCCACCAAGTAGATCGCGTTACCTTCGCTCTTACCCATCTTGCCGGAGCCATCCAAGCCCGGTACTTTCACGGACTTATCGCCTAAATGAAACGAGGCCGGTTCCGGGAAGAAATCTACGCCATAGGTAGAATTGAAACGGCGGGCGAAACGGCGGGCCATTTCCATATTCTGCTCCTGATCCTTACCTACAGGAACCTTCAATGCCTTATGGATAATAATATCGGCAGCCATCAAGGTCGGGTAAGTCAACAAACCAGCGCTTACGCTATGTTTATTACCCTCATTAAATATCTCTTTCTCTACATCGCCCTCACATCCTTCCCGGCTGATATGCAATTGCTGGCGGGCCTTATCCTTAAACGACGCCGTACGCATCAACTCGCCGATACCGGCGTTCATATTCAAGTACAGATACAACTCTACCACCTCCGGGACATCACTCTGAACATAAATAGTAGCTTTTTCCGGATCGATGCCACAAGCCAAGTATTCCGAGAGGATCGTCTTTACGCTATTTCGTATATTGTCGGGATGCGGGTGAGTAGTCAACGAATGCCAATCAGCGATAAAGAAGAAGCAATTATACTCATCTTGCATCTGCAAGAAACTCTTCACCGCACCAAAGTAATTGCCTAGATGCAGATTACCCGTTGGCCTGATTCCACTTACTACAGTTTCCATGTCTTGTTATTTTTAGTTTTCAAGTGACGGCAAAGATAGTAATATTCTTACAATATACACACATACGATATGCCACAGTTCCTCCCGGATTCCTCTTATATGCGGCAGGATATATCTTTACGATCCATCCACCATGAGTCGCCGCGTTACCTACTTGGCGGTAGTCTCGTGGCTGGAGGCCTATTTTTTCACATTTTTAGTCAGCGAATTATTAAAATGATAACGCATAAACGTAAAATATTTATCATGAATGTACTACTTTTGCGCGCTAATATTTATAATCATGAACGTAAAAATAAAAGGATATGTCCTAGGGGCTATCGCCGCCGCGACTTATGGTATGAACCCTTTGTTCGCTCTCCCTTTGTATAAGGCCGGCATGAATCCGGATTCAGTGCTGTTTTTCAGGTATTTATTCGCCATCCCGGTGTTGGCCATCATGATCAAGGCGAGAGGCCGGAACTTCAAGTTGAACTCCAAGGAAATAATTCCGTTAATTATCATGGGGTTGTTGGTATCTTTCTCTTCCTTGGCGTTATTCTTGAGCTATAATTATATGGAAGCGGGTATCGCCTCGACTTTGCTGTTTGTCTACCCGATTTTAGTAGCGTTGATCATGGCGTTTGTCTTCAAGGAGAAATTAACGCTGCAAACCGTTTTTTGTATTTTACTGGCATTAGGCGGTATCGGCTTGCTTTATAAAAGCGGCGACGGAACGACACTTAGCTTAACCGGTATCTTGTTGGTCATGGCTTCCGCTCTTTCTTACGCTATTTATATCGTAGGGGCGAATCGTCCGTTGTTGAAGAATATCGCTACGTTGAAACTTACGTTCTACGTCTTGCTTTTCGGGATGACCTTATTTCTTGTCCGCGTGGATTTCGGCAGGAACCTCCTTGTTGTCCATGATTGGTATTTATGGGGTAACCTGATCGCTTTAGCCATATTCCCGACCGCGATCTCTTTTCTTTGTACGACATTGGCGGTTCAATATATCGGTTCAACCCCGACCGCTATTCTCGGTGCCCTGGAGCCGTTGACCGCCGTATTCTTTGGAGTGACTGTCTTCGGTGAATCATTGACGTTGCGATTGTGTTGCGGGATCATCATGATCATCCTTGCCGTCACCCTCATTATCGCGGGAAGCAACGTAACAAGCCATCTAGTCCGTTTCCGAAAGCTTTTCCCAAGGCTTCCGCTTAAGAAAAAGAACGCTAAATAGCCTGTAGCCTCATGATAGTATCACCCAACGTCCCGATTTGTTGCTACCTTCACGTTTTAAGTAACCAGCATCACGAAGTTCTTTGATCTTCTTTTCAATAGAACGGCGGGTAACAGCGAGAGTAGCAGCAATTTCATCAAGAGTGACGTTGGGGTTACATTGGATCTGTTCAATGATTTGTCCCGAATTTATCCCGAACTTATCCCGAATTTTATCCCGAACTTCGCTTTCTTCAGTTTGAATGATCGGAATCCCCTGATGTTCTTTTAGAGTATCCAAGATCTCCTGAAGCATAAAATCTATGAATGGACCGGAATCTGCCGCTACGGAACTGGCTTGTATCGCATCGTAATAGGCTTCTTGATTGGCATAAACCATATTTTCTACAGGTAAGTACTCAAAAAGGGGATGGAGCCGTCCCAAAATAAGTGATTGCCAAAGACGACCTGTACGCCCATTCCCATCACTGAAGGGATGAATAAACTCAAATTCGTAATGGAAGACGCAGCTACGGATGAGTAAATGATCCTTAGCTTGCTTGAGCCATTCAAATAAATCCTCTATAAGTTTTGGCACTCTATCCGCAGGAGGGGCCATGTGAACCAAACCTTTTTCCGAGAATACGCCAACTCCACCGCTACGGAATTTTCCGGCATCATTGGTGAGCGCCATCATCATTGTGCCATGCGCTTTCAGTAAGTCTTTCACGTTGAACGGGTTTAAACCGCTATAAAGTTCATATGTCTTTATGGCGTTCTTTACTTCTTGAATCTGGCGCAAAGAAGCTACTACGGTTTTACCGTCGATGATGTCTTTCACCTCATCTTCCGACAACGTATTACCTTCTATGGCCAACGAGCTGTGAATCGTTCTCACCCGGTTGGCTTTTCGCAATCTCAGCTTGTCGCTTTGTTCCAAACAAATCGCGTATCGCTCAATCTGCGCGGATATTTCCGCAATCAGATTGATGGCATTTGCTGAAACCGTGAATGGTGGTACATACATCATACTCATGAGATTTTCGCAAATATAACGAAAAAGCTTCTCAAGCAACGCTCATTTTATAAAAAGCACATCTTAATAAAAGAAATCAGATTACTTTAGTCATTATTCGATGGCTATTCTACGGGGTTATCGCAAATCTATGATAAATTCGTAAATTCATTTGTTACAATCAATTATTTTTCCTATGTTTGCGATAAACAATATGTATCAAGCCATGATCACCAAGTTCTCAACATGCTTATTGTTCCTTGCTTTGCTCCTGAATAGTTGCCAACGAAGGAACCAACCCGAGATAATAGAGGAGAAGCAGGTTTATCAACCCACCTCTCCCCAATATGAACCGGAATACGATCACCCCTTTATATGCGCTTCACAAAAACAATCAAGAGCAACCGACTGGTCTTCGTTCTTTCTTGGAGAACCCGAACGGGCTATTTATGGGAGTCTTTCAGAAAGGTTCTCCCGCCCAAAAGACCTGATCAAATTCTTAGACGATCCTAAAGTGTTCGAGAGGGATTATGTAATGATCGTGGCAAGACCCTGATTGGATACGATTCACCAAAAATTCTATGTGACAGATAATACAATAAACGAATGAAACTACAACCATTTTCCCTATTCCTATCACTCTTGCTCTTTATCCTCTCTTCTTGTGAGCAAGCAGAGAAAAGTAAGTCTTATCAATTAGTAAGATCCGATCAGACCTTGACTTTCACCTTGGATGATAAGACAAAAAACGTAACCCCTTTCTTATCGTACTATCGTGATAAAAAGGGAAAGGAATATATTGTGTTACAATCTTACTCCATGCAGTCCCGTAGCAACAAATTCTATTTTTATGATAAGGATAGCCAGGAACTAGCGTTCAAGATAGAACCGGAGATCGAGGGTTCGAATGGAGTAGGTCGTATATTAGGATGCTATATACAGGATTGGGACAGCCTATATCTCACCAGCCTGTTCGAACCAGAGATCATACGCATCAATAAGGATTGCCAAATACAAGAAAAAATAAATTATGAGGAAGCAAACGATGGCACGATACTTTACAATAATTGTTTCCTTAGTTTCAGGGCCGCCACCCTGATAGGGAGGGATCTATATATCTATTCAGACCCCAACCGTTTGATAGAGAAAGATTATGTATCCGCTACTATCAATCTCGACACGAAAGAGATCAGAGCATTACCTTTTGTTTATCCGGACTATCCCGGCTCTTCGGTTAAATTGAAACGATACGGGCTAGAGGGTAACTACAGCCGTTCTTTTGATGGGCAGCGGTTTGTATACTCTTTCATTTACGATGAATCTGTCTATGTGGCGAATATCACGCATGACTCCATCCGCAAGGTATCCGTGAAAAGCGAGTATATCGACCAAGTGCAATTGCCAGACGAGCTAACTGCCCAAGCGATCGATTTCTGTCAAAACGCGATGTATGGAGACTTGATATACGATCCTTACCGAGAAGTATTTTACCGGATCGCTTATCCATCCACCACGATCGAGAAAGGGGTAAGAGCTATGGAACTTATAGAATATGGACGAAAGACCTTTTCAATCATAATCCTTGACAAAGAGTTAAACAAGCAAGGAGAGACTCTTTTTCCTGATTACACGTACAATTCAAGACAATTATTAGTTTTGCCCGATGGCCTTTACATATGTAACAGCCATTTCATGAACCCCGATTTCAACGACGATATATTAAGTTTTGTTCGTTTCGATCTAGTTTCTCGATATGACTAGAGATAAAGACACACTGTATACCAGCATATTACAGCAAACACAAACAAGCCTTATTCCAGTAGATTTCCTGATAGATATTCAATAGATAAAGCCAAACATCCATAAAGGGATCATATTGTGGAAAGCATACTCTATGTCATCTTTCACCACATACCCATCTGCCGCTTGTTTAATCTGTTGTCGCGTCTTATTCTTTCCCCCAATCTCAAAGGTTCGGCCATCTATCTCAAAGTCTGAAATCGCGGAAGAAGTAACGAAGCATACGACTCGCATCCAAGATAGAAAAACCGTCTCACGCACGGAACCGATATCCGGTACCTGCTCCGACAACGCATAAGCCAGATTCGTATTATTCAGATAGATTTTCTCTACTTTCTCCAATAATTTCAACACACGACTTCTGTCGAAGTATGCTCTAATTGAGTTCTAAAGGCACGAAATAAGGTCTCCATATCGATTCATGTTTAAAGAACAAATATACAAAATTGCACGATGCGATGTGCAATTTTGTATGAAGATCGCACATCGCATCGTGCAATTGCCTTTATATAGATTGCCCTGTATGTTAACGTCTTTAGTTGACTACTTCGCATCCTATTTATAATGCAGGTGACTGGTTTACAACTTAGCAATAAAAAGGTAGACCATGTTCTATCCTATTGATGAACGAGGTTTATCCGGACAAAAATAATCAACATTGTTTGCACAAATTCATTCAACTCACGATATAAATAGGTGACCTTAGATTGGCAATCCTAAGAGCAATACTGATTTGGCTAAGTTATATATACTGACTTGCCCGACACAGTATATATTACTTAGCCAAGTCAGTACTACTGCCGATAGCAAGCTCATCGCACAAATAAACCATCAAATGAACGTTGAGCTGGAGAATTTACTCTCCCGAAACGATCTTTAGTGAATATCCTTTACCCCGAGCACTCTCTATCACCAAACCCGGAATAGGAGACAAACCCTCATTTTTTGCCTGTCAGCTAAAAGTCAGCTAAAACAATTGGCCATGAAAAGGAATAAACTTATGTTTGTGAAAAATTAAATACGATATGAAACGAGCAATCTATTAAAACACCGTCCTTCGCAAAAAGAACAAATAAAACGAATGAAACTCTTTTGGATCACGCTACTTATATATAGTTTAGTCTCTTGTCATAATTTCAAAGAAGACAGACAACTCTCATTCGCTCTTGAAAGAGCAGGCGAAAACCGCCGTGAATTAGAACAGGTATTGGAACATTACAAAAATGATTCCTTGAAATACCGTGCAGCTTGCTTTCTTATTAAGAATATGCCCGGGCATTATTCTTATTGTGGGAAAATCACCAACACATATAATAAACAGATTGACTCTATAATACTTCAAACACAAAAAGAGGGGCGTTATCATGATACACCTTATCTTGCCAATCGTATTGATAGAACCTCTAAAATCTACGAGAACACCTCATTCCCGATACAAGAAGACATTCGTATAATTACAGCTGATTTTCTTATTCAAAATATCGAGCAGGCTTTCCACCTATGGGAAGATGCCCCTTGGAGCCGACATTTAAATTTTGATGACTTCTGTGAATACCTATTGCCCTACTCTATCGGAACCATGGATGTACTGGAGGATTGGAGGACTGGCATGTATCAACAAATAGATTCTACGACATTAACAGAACTCAACGATTTCAGCTATTCTTCCGATATGCAAAACTCAGCATTTTGGGCTTGTAAGCATATCAATCAGTTTTTAGAGAAGAAATTAGTTCCTGAAAACTCGGTATATTCCATTCCGTTCATAGCAAAAACCTCCACTAGGAGCATGATATCATTCGGCACTTGTAATCAATTCTCGTTAATAGCGTTAGCTATGATGAGAAGCATAGGAATTCCCGTCATGCTAGATTTCACACCACAATGGCCTTTCCGCTCGATGGGGCATTATTGGAATGTACTTTTAGATAATACAGGAAAGAATCTAGCGTTTGGAGGATGCGAGACAAAAACAGATCCGGATATACTGCATAAACCTAGCCAGAAGATGGCCAAAGTGTATAGGCGAACATACGCTATTAATCAAGATCTCGTAAAGCTGAATACAACCGAAGAGGTCGTGCCCGACCTCTTCCGGAATATTTTCATGAAAGATGTTACCACCGAATACATGAAAACTTGTGATATCATGATTCCAACACAAAGAAAACGAAACCATAAACATGCCTACCTAGCCGTTTTCGACAATCAGAAATGGGTACCTATATGTTACGGTACACAAAAAGGAAAAGTTTGTTACTTCAATGAAATAGGAAAAGATATTGCCTATCTCCCACTTTATTATGACAATCAAGGTATTCATCCTATCACAGATCCATTCATACTTGATTCACGAGGTAGAATAAAATATCTACATGCAGATACCAGTAAACGAAAGAAAGTTATATTATCTAGGAAATACTATCTCGCAAAACATATTTTCGATTATGCAAAAACTCTCACCGGAGGACATTTTGAAGCTTCCAATAATCCGGATTTCTCCGATCCTGATACAATACATACGATTTCTCATTGGTTATTGTCCGCAGATTCTTTCGAGATAAAACCTCAAAAAACATATCGCTATTGGCGCTATGTATCAGCAAAAAACAAGGGTTGTAATCTAGCCGAACTCGCTTTCTACTCAGACAAGGAGGAAAAAGAATTAACCGGCACAATCATTGGAACAAATGCCTCGGTTCGTTACGATACTATGCCAATGGATAAATCCAAAGTATTTGACAAAGATATCCTAACTTACTATGAAGCCCCTTCTACGGTTGATTATCCATGGGTAGGCTTGGACTTTAACAAACCGGTATCTATCAATAAGATCATTTATACGCCAAGAAACGACGATAATAACATCTGCGCAAGTGATCTATATGAGCTATTCTATTGGGAATATAACCATTGGATGTCATTAGGCCAACAAAGAGCTATTGAATCAAAGCTAACCTATACAAATGTACCAGACAATGCTCTCTTGTTGTTAAAAGACTTAACCAAAGGGGAAGAAGAACGCATATTCACATATGAAAATGACAAACAAGTTTGGTGGTAATCTTTATTATTCCATGAGAACCATATTAAATTAATTACAACAAGTAAACAATTTCAATCTCATCCATAAACGACTGATAATCAACATATAAAAATATCATTATATTTTCCAAAAAACTCGTACGTGTTTTTACTAAAAGTCGTACGTGTTTCTAAAAATTCACGTACGTGTTTTTTAGAAGACTAAGTCGAGAAGAATATAAACATTCAAAAAAATACACTAACCCACCTTGTAAAACCTACCCACCACACTTCAGCACATAGCCATGCCCCCGAGCACTCTCAATCACCAGATCCGGAATAGGAGACAAATCCTCTTTAAGCCTTTTAGCCGTAGCGGTAAGAGCGTCTTTGGACACACTTCCATCCGGCCAGATTTCTTCTTTCAGCCGATTAGACTCAATGAAATATCCTTTATGTTCTAATAAAATACAAAACAGTTTCAGCCGTTGATTCGCTAACTCTATGCGATGCCCATGATAATGCAATACGCCATGTGTTTCATCGAACAAGATATCTTCTGTTATTTGTATTATCTCTTTAGGTGCTTCTTGTAGCGGTAAGATATTTATCCTTGGTCTTTTCCATGTCAAGACAATCGCGATAACCCAGAGAATAACCATTGCCAGAATCCAAAATATATTTCGCAAAAACACTTCACCTACTATATAAAGGAAAGGAAATTGAACAAACGCTTGTAAAACGATCGTCCGATTCGCTCCAAAAACAATTTCTTTTAATGGTATGAAAGATCGATAAAAGAAAGTATCTGAAGAGCTACATTCCGTCTTGTCTATAAAGGTATAACAAGTTACGGTCTGAGCCGAAATCGCATGTTCATACAAAGATGCACGAAAAGCGCTATCCAGTAAGGTTACTTGAATCGGATTCTCCATGGACAAATAATGTTGGAGGCAAAAATCAGACTTCTCCTGTGAAGACATCCTCCGTGCCACCTCCTTATTATTCTTCATATGTATAATCGTATCGGCAGTCTTGATTGTAATGCTATCTCGTTCCAATTGATTAGCGCCTGAATAGGAAAAACAAAAAGCATCACCTAAATCTTTTATCCGCCTATTTGTATCATCTTGAACTGCCTGCTGAAATAAAGTTTGAGACTCTTCTTGTAATTCATACTTTACATTGTGGTATGATTTATAAAAAGACAACAAGCAAAGCATCGTCATCAGAACAAAGACACTCCACTTCCAATAAAATTTCCAATTTTGCTTTTCCATTATTATTTTTCGTTGAAACTACAAAGATACATTTTCCATCCCTTTCTACGAATAAATTCATTCAACTCGCAAGATGAATAGATGACTATAGGTAGACTAATGGCTTATTTTTCAACTGTCAGCTAAAAGTCATCTAAAAAGATAGGCTATCTAAATACCAAGTCGTACGTTTGTAATAAAATTAGAAACGACATGAAACAAATTACTTTCAAGAAAGCTTTCGCTATCATTTTCATTTGTGCCTTGTGTGCTTCGTATTTTCTTTTGAAAGAAGGAAAACAAAATTTCACAGATCTTACTTTTTCTAATATTGAAGCGCTAGCTTCCGGTGAAAGTGGATCCGGAGCCTGTTTTGGGGCTGGTTCTCTATCATGTAATGGAGGATATTACAAATATATATACAACCGTTAAAATAAAACATGAGCTACTACGTATACATAGTTCTATTAATAGGTAGTCTGGTATCCTGTTCGGAATCCTCACGGCACTTCCCCCGCTACGAGGATTTTCCCGATGAAAAGGCATTAAATGCGCAGGTTATCCACCTAGATACCGCCTTGTTCCGCTATCCATTCCGGATAGCGGTCAAGGATGGTATCGCTATTATCATGGACTTGCACAACGTAGATTATTTCTTCCATGCCTTCTCTTACCCCGAATGGGAATATATGACATCGTTTGGCAAACGAGGCGAGGGACCCGAAGAAATGGTATCGGCAGATTGCTTCCGGTTTATCTCCAAGGATTCTATCTGGACGCTTGATGCGAACAAAATGCGAACAACCCGGTGGAAGATTGAACAAAATATGAACAACATCATCCCCGTAGAAACGATCGATATGGACAAGCGGCTGGTTAGGGCATTGGACTTTTACCCGATGGAATCGGGCTTTTTAGTATCTGACTATCTCGGCGAATATAGACAAAAGTGGACAGACCGAGAAGGGAAATGGATTCACTCCACTAACCAGATCCCAACCGAAAATAATTATGAAGACATCGCACGCCCGGCATTGGCGCAAGCGTGGCGAAGCTTCTTCGACTATAATCCCCCAAAAGGCATCTTGGTCATGGCAACCCAACTAGGAGAGGCATTAGAAATATACAACTTCACAGATACTACACAAACCGTACGATACGGACCTAATGGAGAACCTCAATTCGCAATCTCACGATCGGAGGGAATTCCAACCGGCATCATGGGATTCAGCGATGTCCATATCACAGACCATTTCATTTACGCCGTATTCCATGGTCGTAGCTTCAAAGATATCGAACAAGCCTACCTACGAGGGGAAGAGATGGAGGATGGAGGACGATATATCTATGTATTCGACCTCAAAGGGAACCCCGTCCGGAAATATGTGCTCGACCATGCCATTTACGGTATCGACGTAGATGAGGATACAGGGACGATCCTTGCCACGGATGTAAACAGCAACGATCCGATTCTTTCATTTAAAATATAACGACAAAATATCATGAAATACTTAAATCTAATCATACTATTATTATTCCTTCCAGCTTGCCAAGACAAGAAAAAAGACGAGATCAAGCATTTGGTATCCGAATGGCAAGGAAAAGAGATACGATTTCCGCAAAACATGGTCTTTACACGGTTTGCAACCGATACGGTAGACTTCACCCTGCCAAAATCACCCCACAAGGTGCTGGTTTTCGTGGATTCCATAGGATGTACCAGTTGCAAACTCCAACTGCACCGATGGAAAGAACTGATTCAATACACCGACTCCATTACCCAAGGAACGGTTCCATTCCTGTTTTTCTTCCAGTCCGATGATAAGAAAGAAATACGGTATCTATTGAAAAAAGACAATTTCGACAAACCTATCTGTCTGGATCAATCCGACAAGCTGAACGAACTAAATCATTTCCCGGCCGATGGCAGATTTCAAACCTTCCTATTGGATAAGGACAATAAGGTCGTAGTGATAGGAAATCCTATCCACAACCCGAATATCCGGGAGCTATACCTAAAAGAGATCACCGGAAAACAACCCGCTTCACAAATACAAACCACCGTGAAAGTGGAAGAGGCATCCATACAGCTAGGAACTATCCAAATGGGAGAAAGCAAAGAAGCTGTTTTCCGATTAACAAACACAGGAAACAACCCGTTAGTCATACTAGACGCGGCTACAACTTGCGGCTGTGCCCGCCCATCTTTTGACAAACATCCCGCCAAGTCGGGTGAGACCCTTCAAGTAAGAGCCATCATGACACCGAAAGACAAAGGAGTCTTTGACGAGACGATTACCGTGAAATGCAATACGAATCAACTGATAAAATTAAACATTCGGGGGATGGCTCAATAAATAAAAGAGAAGGGAGAGCTTGCCGGATATATTGGAACGATCACAAGCAAGCCTCCCACCCCACTTTTACTCATGAAGCAGAAAGGAGGTGACACAAAAGTAGTAAATTAAATTGAAAGAGGGATTCGAGAATATCCTTATCTTGCAGAAGAATAGTAAGCAAGAGATTAAATTCTTAAAAACATAAACTATAAAAAAGAAATATCATGAGAAAAAAGATTTTAGGAATAGCCGTAATGGCAGTCGTAGCAGTAGCTGCGGCATGGAACATCAACCAGAGTGAAAACGACATCAAGCTTTCTGACCTAACGCTTGACAATGTGGAGGCATTGGCTAGCGGGGAAGGAGGAAGCGGATATTGCAGTTACTCTGGGGGAGGATGTATTATCAAATATTCCGATGGGACATCCACTTACATACCGGGACGTTGGAACTAAAATTTAATCAAAGGAGGGTGTGCCAAAACGAAAAAAATCACAATGGAATACAGTCGGTAAATCAATGGAATGCAGATGTTTTCTCATTGATTTTTAATTTGTATTTCATAGACTCTAGGTATCTTGAGCAAGAAGAAAATATGTTCAATCCCTTAATTTGGCATGCCCTCCTTAAAAAATCAGTATCATGAAGAAATACATTATCTTACATCTTTCACTCATCCTATTAGGATTCATCGCTTGTACCGATGATCAAAAACAAGATGACAAAAACATAACTTTCCAGAGAAGTGATTTCAAAGTCCGAAAATCACTATCCGGAAAAACTATTGAATTTGACAGTCTTATTTTACGACCTTCACAAATCCAATTATTCGACTCCTTCCTAGTTACTTGCAATCAAGGGGCGGAAAAACAATTCCACATCTTCAACCTCAATACGGCACATAAGGAAGGAGAATGTATTCCTGTAGGACAAGGGCCTAAAGAGATGATGACACCATGTTTCGTCAATCGGAACGATTCCGTAGTCATTTTTGATATGATGACCTCTACGATTTTCACTTACTCTATCCCGGAATTTACCAGTGGAAAAGAACCGGAATACGCCAGCCGTATCTCCCTAGATACAAAACCGCTATGGAGCAATATTCGAAGCTTGGGCAACGGGTTCTTAGGCGTATCCTATCAAGAGACGAGTCCTGGATTCCTTTTTGATCAAACAGGTAAGAAAACGATGGATTTCGGTACTTATCCTAAAACTGAGCAGGAGTATACTCCTGCCGAATTAATCAATGCGTTTCGGGCAGACCTAACCACCAACCGAAAAGAGAAGGTTGCAATCACTCACTACTTCACTGATTTAATTTGCATCTATAACGTGAACGGGACCTTGGAAAAACAATTACGGGGACCGGATCATTTCGCATCTGTTTTCAAAGAATTTAGGGATGGAGACATTATCGGAAGTAAAGCGAGCCCGCAAACTTATAGAGACGCTTTTTATAGCCCTGTAAACGTGGGGAATAGTTTATTTGTTCTTTATAATGGAAAAATGGTGACAGAGCCTAATTACAATATATTATGCAAAGAATTATTTGTAATCGGATGGGACGGTAGCCTTGAATGCCATTACACATTAGACCAAGGAGTCTCCTCCATCGCTGTAGACAATCAAAAACGGAAGATCTATGGTATCAGTGATGATCCGGAATATCATATCGTAGTGTTCGACTATTGATGACTGATATCCAAAGAATTTGGATTTAGGAAATGAGGCATAAACATAAAAGAATGGGAATAGAAAAACGTATATACAAAACAACTATAAATCAGATGTTACGATATCTGACACTTATACTTTATGGGGTATTTGGTATTGGTTGCATATACGCATTCTTCCTCATCTTCTGTTTCAGCACGTTCAAAATCCCTTCCGATTCCATGGAGCCTCAACTCCAAACCGGAGATCAAGTATTAGTAAACAAATGGATAGCCGGACCTAGGCTATTCAATATTTTCGCATCTATGAAAGGGAAGCAGGTAGATATATACAGGGTACCCGGAGCCGGGCAAATCAAACGGAATGATATTCTCGTATTCAACTACCCGCATCCCTATTCATGGGAGCGGATCGAAATGCACATCATGCAATATTATATCAAACGCTGCCTCGGGTTACCGGGAGACTCCATCCGGATCGAACAGGGATTCTACCGAAACAACCATACGAAAGAGCCTTTGGGGAATGTGGAAAGTCAAGCGAACCTATCCAGACAAAAAGCGGATCGGATGCCGGACGGTGTCTACCGTTGTTTCCCTTTTGATTCTACATTCAATTGGAACGTTCATGATTTCGGTCCTCTGTATATTCCCCGAAGAGGTGATAGAATCACCGTGAATCAAACGAATTATAAGCTATACAAACAAATGATCGAGTGGGAATCAAAAGATTCTATATCATGGAAAGAGAATAAGGCTTATAGGGGGAACGAAATCATAGAGCACTATCAATTCCAAAACAACTATTACTTCGTGGCGGGAGATAAAACCGAAAACTCCCGAGACTCGCGATATCTCGGGCTTATACCGGAGGACTTCATCGTGGGTATCGCTTGGAAAGTGTGGAAATCCAAAGATCCTTACACGGGAAAATATAGGAAAGGTCGTTTTTGGAAAAATATCCGTAACAACAAGAGCCATGAATAAAATCATTATATTTATAGTATGCACGATATGCCTGCTTTCTTGCGACCTCCCCTCTAGCCCGGAAGAAAAAAGGCTGGAATATGCCTTGCGGCAAGCCGGCGATAACCGGAAGGAGTTGGAATACGTTATTGAATACTATAAAAAAGACTCCTTGAAAAAAGAAGCCGCTTGTTTTCTTATACGTAACATGATTTATCATTTTGGGTATGACAAACGAGACAAAGTACCGGATATCACATACATATCCGCAGCCTACTTGATCGACAATATCGAGCTGGCTTTCCGGGTATGGCCCAAACCCTGGAATCAAAATGTCAATTTCGACAACTTTTGCAGATACATTCTCCCCTACCGGAGTTTATACGAACGTCCCTCCGGCTTACGAGAGGAAGTAATGAAAACATACCTGCCATCCTTGGATAGTTCGCAGATCACCAACACGTATGACGCGGTAATGATGCTGCAAAAGAAATTGAAAGCAAAAGTAGCCTATCAAGAGACGGTGCCTGCCTATTACCCTACGATGGAAGAAATCCATGAGACCGGACTGGGGCGCTGCGACGGAATGGCCATGTATGGCGTGAATATGATGCGTGCGGTCGGTATCCCTGCCGTACCGGAACACGCCATCTGGACTCGAAGAAACGGTGAACACTATTGGTGCGCCTTTTTAAATGATGATGGAAAATTCTTACCTTTCGCCCCGGAAAATGAGGGGCCGGACTCTTTAATTTATAATCTTACAAGGCCATTTCTAACCCCCGCCAAGATATACAGATACGGATTTGCTCCTTTTGAGCCGGTAATTCTCGAATCATCCGATGAATACCGGACTTTCCTAAAGAACCCTTTATTAACCGCTGTCACGGAGCAATATTTACCTCCTGTCACTGATATACAGACAATTTGCGACTTCCCCGTGAAATCGGAGAAAGCACCTATTTACCTTTGTACCTACAATTATAAAAACTGGCGACCTTTCGCCCTAAGTGAACGGATCGGGAAACAGTGCGCATTTTCCAAGATCGTAGGTGATGACGTATTCATCATCGCAGAGTATGACAAAGACACGCATGGATTCTTACGCTTCATCACATATCCATTTCATGTGAGTGCCAACGGTATTATCACTAAAATAAAACCGGACTCCACTCACTTCGAATCGATCTTCATCAATTCGGATAACGCTCATCAACAAAAAGTCCCCCATACACTCTGTTATTGGGAACAAGAGCAACAATGTTTTAAAACCGGACATTTCCCGATGGATACATTGCCAGAGGGTATCATTATTCGCGACATCCCCAAAGGCAGCTTATTAAAAGGCATGATATCTTGGCCGGGTAAAGCCGCGGAAGATCGTATTTTCTTAATCGACAACGACACGATAAAAAGATATTAAACATGAAAGATCTACCTTTTTTCGGAACATACGCATTATTGGGGGTTCTTTTATTAGGTAGCCCCCTTATAGACTCGGGGCAGCTATTCTCTAGCCTAACAGCGCAGAAAGTCTTTTGGATTCAGCTCATCGCACTTTTCCTCGCTATTACATTCTTATTATCGTTACTTTTTCACAATGGTCGAATCTTCTATGCATGGACTTGGATAGATACCCTGCCAATCGTATGCTTTGTCTGGATCCTCCTAGCCTATCCTTATTCCATAGACCCGGAGCCGGAAAAAATTCTATTTATCGAGCAGGTTATTGTCTTATGGTATGTTTTTAGGTACATAACGCACAGGTTTCCGGTTCTCAATGGATATTATCTATCCATCTTCCTATCCATTGGACTTATTGAAGCGATATGGGGCTTCCGGCAATTACAGGATTGGGAGTATTCGAATCATTCTTTATTCCGTTTAACCGGCTCTTTCTTCAACCCGGGGCCTTATTCCGGATATTTAGCGGTAACGCTACCGATCGCTTTGGGAATCTCGCTGAAACAACCCAAACGGAATATCTTATATTATTTCTCTACGGTATGTGTACTGGCAATAATCATAGTTCTTCCGGCCGGAATGAGCCGGTCAGCATGGATAGCGGCTCTTGGCGCTTGCCTTTGGGTGTACGCTATGTACCGAATGGACTGGAAGCGGATCAAACAAAGAATAAGACAGCATAAAAGGTTTTACATAATAGGTGGTATTCTTGGATGTGTTTTGCTCTCAGGAAGTAGCACATTCCTTTACACCTTAAAAAAAGATTCTGCGGACGGAAGGTTCCTGATGTGGAAGATCACGGCAAAAGCGATACAGAAACAACCGATTACAGGTACCGGCCTAGGTGGGTTCCCTGCCGCTTACGCAGAGACACAAGCGGAATACATGGCTTCGGGAAAGGCTACCGAACAGGAGAAGTGGGTCGCAGGATGTCCGGAATATGCTTTCAACGAATATCTACAGATTGGATTGGAACAGGGAGTCGTAGGGCTGGCTCTATTTACCGCATGGCTGGGACTTCTATTCTATAAAGGAATAAAGAATAAGAGGTATGCTTGTTGCGGGGGATTGATGTCGCTAGCTATATTCGCTTTCTCTTCCTATCCATTACAATTGCCGGAGTTCTGGATCGTATTGATATTCCTAGGGGCAATGAGCGTAACGCCGGACAAGGATGAGATCCATGAGAACCAAGCCGAATCTAATGGCCATAGATGGGGCAAACGCATATTTCTTATGGGAATCGCTATCCTTGGAATAGGTTTGTTCTGGATGCAAAAAGATTATTATAGGGCTTATCAAAAATGGAGCAAGGCGCAAATGTTTTACAAGAATAAAGCTTACGAAGCGGCCTTGGAAGTATATGAACCTTTGTATCCATTATTGAAGCATAAACCGGAATTCCTTTTCGAGGCCGCTCAATGCCTAAACAAGACCGGACGATACGAGAAAGCGAATGAATATCTGGAAAGAGCTGTCTTATTAAGCTCCGATCCCATGCTTTATTACGTAATGGCTAAAAATGAGCAGTGTTTAGGTAAATACCGACAAGCGGAAAAGCACCTGTTACATGCCATTGATATTTTACCGGAACGTATCTATCCGTATTATCTGTTAATGAATCTTTATATGGAACCATCTTATTTTCAACCTGCAAAATTGAAAATGGCGATTGATTCCATATTAACTAAGAAACCCAAAGTGGAAAGTTCCGCTATTAAAGAAATGAAAGAGAAAGCACGAAGTATGTTAAACAACACATCAATATGAATGCAATATCCTTATTTTTATGGCAATTACGACTATATCGTAATAATAAATACTTATATTTGCGAATGACAAATTGTACAAACCGATCAATCTTACGAGTATGAAGTACTATAAATTGTTGACCTTTACACTTTTATTCTGTTTAAGCGCATGCGACGGAGAAAAGAAGGATACAGATGCCACACAGGATTCCGTAGAAACCGTATTGCCGGATGAGGCAAACGAAGTCACGATCATGACCTTGAAGCAAACGGAGTTTAATCATGAATTGATCAGTAATGGTAAATTATCCGCTCGTAAGATGGTGGACTTGCGATTTGAATCGGCAGAGCCGATCGCTCGCATTTACGTGAAGAATGGAGACCGGGTAAGTAAAGGGCAAAAAATAGCGGAACTCTCCACGTTCCGGCTCATGAACAAAACAGCGCAAGCCAAAGACGCCTTGGAGAAAGCGAAACTTGAATTAAAAGATGTATTGATCGGCCAAGGATATATGCTGGAAGACTCAGCGAAAGTCCCGCCGGCGACGCTCAACCTGGCACGAGTAAAAAGTGGATATGATCTGGCGCTCGCCCAATATCAACTTGCGCAATACGAGGAACAGAACGCGACGTTAATAGCACCTTTCGATGGCATTATCGCAAACCTTTTCGCCAAACAAGAGAACGTGGCGTCTACGACGGACGTATTCTGCACCGTCATCGATCCTCATAGCCTGGAGGCCTCTTTCACCGTATTGGAAAGTGAGTTACCGCTCATCCAAAACGGAGATAAAGTGGAAGTGACCCCTTTCACTACCACTAGCCTAAAAACAGAAGGACGTATATCCGAGATCAATCCGGTTGTGGATGAGAACGGGATGGTACAGGTAAAAGCGGCGGTAACCAGCAAGGGTAAATTATTCGAAGGCATGAATGTACGGGTTAGCGTACAACGTTCGCTTGGGAAGCAATTGGTCGTACCTAAAACTGCCGTGGTATTACGTTCCGGAAAACAAGTCATATTTACTTTAGTGGATGAACACGCTTACTGGAACTATGTGCGTACTGGACTGGAAAACGCAGATAGTTACACCCTCTTGGAAGGATTGAAAGAAGGTGATGTCGTGATTACAAGCGGCAATATTAATCTGGCGCATGAGTCACCGGTCAAGGTAATTGAAAATTGAGAATTGAAAATTAGTTGATATGGTTCGTTTCCTGCTACAACGTCCGATAGCGGTATTGATGGCTTTTACGGCTTGCTTTATCGTGGGGTTGGTGACTTATTTCACCATACCGGTATCTTTATTGCCTGATATCGCCATACCTGAGATTACCGTTCAGGTCTCCGGACAAAACACGTCTGCCCGGGAATTGGAAAATACTGTCGTGAAACCGATTCGTTTGCAATTGATGCAAGTGGCAGGATTACGGGATATTCATAGCGAGACTCGTGATGGAGCGGGTATTATTCGTCTCAGCTTTGACTTTGGCACGAACACGGATCTTGCCTTTATAGAAGTCAATGAGAAAATAGACGCTGCCATGAATTACCTGCCCCGCGAAGTGGAACGTCCGCGGGTAGTCAAGGCGAGCGCTACGGACATTCCGGTGTTTTGCCTCAATCTCACACTCAAGACAATTGAGAATGGAGAAATGAAAATTGAAAATTCACAATCCACTTCCCCTAATTCTCAATCTTCAATTCTCCATTCTCAATTAGAAAGCGATGCCGCTTTCCTCGATCTTTGCCAATTTGCGGAAACAGTAATCAAACGAAGGATCGAGCAATTACCGGAAGTCGCAATGGTGGATATCACGGGTATATTAGGACGGCAATTACAGATCGTACCGGATATGAAGCTTTTGGAAATGGCTGATATCACATTAAATGATTTGGAATCGGCCTTGTCTGCCAACAATATTGAGCCGGGAAGCATGACCGTACGGGACGGCTATTATGAGTACAATATCAAATTCTCTACCTTATTACGTACACCGGAAGACGTACAAAACATTTACATCCGGAAAAATGACCGTATCTTCCAGATAAAAGATCTGGCAAAAGTAGCTGTCGTACCGGAAAAAGAGACCGGTTTATCGCTAGCCAACGGGAAAAGAGCCGTTACATTAGCCGTTATCAAGCAAGCGGACGAGAATATGGACAATATGAAAGAGGCGCTCGCCGAGGTGACCGATTATTTTGAGTCTATCTACCCGGATATTGAATTTACGATCACAAGAAACCAGACCGAGTTATTGGATTATACGATTTCCAACCTCAAACAGAACCTATCGTTAGGTTTCCTATTTATCTGCATCGTGGCGATCCTTTTCCTTGGAGACGTAAAAAGCCCTGCGGTAATCGGATTAAGTATGGTGGTCAGTATCGTTATCTGTTTCTTGTTTTTCTACCTTTTCAATATGTCCTTAAATATCATTTCCCTATCCGGCTTGATTCTGGCATTGGGTATGATGATAGACAGTTCCATCATCGTGACCGAGAACATCATGCAATACCGGACGAAAGGAGACAGTCTGGAAGAGGCTTGCATTAAAGGAACCACCGAGGTTATTACGCCTATGCTCAGCTCTACGCTCACTACGATCGCCGTATTCGTACCTTTGGTATTTATGAGTGGTATAGCGGGAGCGATTTTCTTCGATCAGGCGTTTGCCGTTACGGTCGGTTTAATGGTCTCTTATTTCACCGGGATCATGTTACTGCCTGTACTTTACAAATTAGTCTACAGCGTACCGGAGATCAAGCATTCCTTTTTCAACCTGAAAATAAACAATTTGATCAAGGAGCATACGCTGGACCGGTTCTATGACGAAGGTGTTGATTTCATATTCAGGCATAAGAGCACCAGCCTATTGTTCGTAGCCGTCACCATCCCCCTTTGCGCGATCCTATTCTATATGATCCCTAAAAGCCGGATGCCGGAAATCGATCAGAATGAGTTAATCGCACATGTTGAATGGAACGAGAACATTCATATTGATGAAAATAGAAAGAGAGTCACAGAGTTATTTGGCGAGGCCGACCGGTTAGGCGCACAACACACGGCCTATATCGGACAGCAACAATTCCTGCTTAACCGAGACCGGGAATTATCCATCTCGGAGGTAGAACTTTACTTCAAGACGGAAAAGACCGACGCTATCGCTCCTTTACAACAAGAAATCTCCGCTTGGATAAAACGAAATTATCCGGCAGCCGTATTATCGTTCTCTCCACCGGAGACCGTGTTCGAGAAACTGTTCGTGACCGGCGAGGCCGATATCGTAGCCGAGTTCTATGCCCGTAATAAAGAACAAGCCCCGGATGCCCCGACTTTGCAAAAACTAGAGAAAACACTAGCGAGTAAGACCGGTATCGCTCCCGTTGGCGTAGCTTTCGAGAATCAATTAAACATATCCATAGACCATCAGAAACTATTGCTTTATAATATCTCTTACGAAGAGGTCTACCGGGTACTTAAGACGGCCTTCAAGGAAAATGAAGTCGCCACCTTACGCTCCTACCAACAGTATCTACCGATCACGCTCGCCGGAAACGAGCAAACGGTCGACCAGATCTTACAAAAGACCTTAATCCGTACACAACCGGGCGAAAATCAAAAGACGAACTATGTCCCTCTTAGCACGGTAACAAAGATTGCTCCCGGAGAAGACTTGAAGACGCTCACCGCGGGAAAGAACGGAGAATACATTCCTTTCAGCTTCTATCAAGTAGAAAACGCGGAGCAGTTGATGGAAAATATCCGGGAGCTCGTACGCGGCGAATCCAAGGATAAGACAAATTGGGACATCGATTTCTCGGGAAGCTTCTTCTCGAACCGGCAAATGCTGAATGAATTGGTAGTCATCTTATTCATATCCATTCTCTTGATGTATTTTATCCTAGCGGCACAATTCGAGAGTTTCTTGCAACCCTTGATCGTCCTGCTGGAGATACCGATAGACGTAGCCGCCTCCTTACTGGTATTATGGATATGCGGGCATACCTTAAACCTGATGAGCGCGATCGGTATCGTGGTAACTTGCGGTATCATCATAAACGACTCTATCTTGAAACTGGACGCAATCAATGAGCTGCGGAAAGAAGGTGTACCCCTGATGGAAGCGATCCACGAGGCCGGTCGCCGCCGTCTTCGACCGATTATCATGACCTCATTGACAACTATATTCGGTATGGTACCGCTACTATTCACGTTCGATATGGGAAGTGAGTTGCAAAAGCCGCTCTCTATCGCCATGATCTCGGCGATGCTGATCGGTACGGCAGTCAGTTTATTTATCATTCCTTTGATTTACTGGTTTATCTATAGGAGACATGCATTATGAGAAAAAGATACAAAAGGACATTCCTGGCTTTATATGTGTTCTGTTCGTTACTAGCCGGAGAAGTATCGGCCCAATCGCTCGTCCTTTCCCTTGAGAAGACGATCTCATTGGCCGCCGATAGCTCGCTGGAGGCTTTTCGTACGAAAAACCTATTCTTGTCCGGTTACTGGGAGTTCCGTAATTACAAAGCGGAGCGACTGCCCAGTCTTACGTTGAATATCACGCCCGCCGAATACTACCGGGATATCACGAAACGATACGATTCGGAGAAAGATATCGACGAATACCGTAAGCAACAGTCCTTTTACGCGGGAGGAAACTTAAAAATCAAGCAGAACTTCGATATGCTGGGTGGTAGTTTCTTCGTGGACACAGATCTGGGGTATATGCGCTATTTCGGATCGAATACTTACAATCAGTTCACCTCCGTTCCAATCCGTATCGGATATAGCCAAGATTTATTGGGATACAACCCTTTCCGATGGGAGAAAAAGATTGAACCTCTAAAATACGAGAAAGTAAAGAAAGAGTTACTTTACAATATCGAGACTGTCAGCGAGCAAGCCACCACCTACTTTTTCTCTTTAGCCATGGCTCAAGTAGAATATGATATGGCCAAAGAAAATGTAGCCACCACCGATACGTTATACCGTACCGGCCAAGAGCGGCATAAGATCGCGGCTATTAGTCAAGCGGATTTACTGACGCTCAAGCTGGATGCGATCAATGCCCGCAATACCTTGCAAAACGCCGATATAGCCTTGAAACGAGCCATGTTCAGTTTGGCCTCGTATCTGAATTTCGATAAGAATACGGAGATACGGCTCCGGTTGCCGTCACGCCCCCATGATATGAATATTCCGGTAGATCAGGCACTGGCATTAGCCCGGGAGAATAACCCTAAATTCTTGGAAGTACAGCAAGATGTGCTAGAAGCCGAGCAACAAGTGGATAAGACCAAAAAAGAAACCTTATTCAACGCCTCCTTGAATGCCAGTATCGGTTTCAACCAAGTAGCGACCCAATTTAAGGAAGTCTACAAGAATCCGTTACAACAAGACCTAGTATCGATCTCCATCTCTATCCCCCTTATAGACTGGGGAGTACGGAAGGGCAAATACAATATAGCCAAAAGCAATCTGAATGTTACGCAAATATCCGCACGGCAGACAGAAGTCACTTTGGAGGAAGACGTAATCATGACCGTCAGCGATTTCAATGTACAACAAAACCTGATCGCCAGCGCCGAAGAAGCCTTAGACATCGCTATCATGGCCTATAACGAGACCAAGCAACGTTTCATGATCGGCAAAGCGGATATCAATAGCCTTACGCTCTCCTTGAACCGCCAGCAGGAAGCGCAGCGTAATTATATCACGGCCTTGCAAAATTATTGGTTGAGCTATTACAAAATACGCAAGCTCACCTTACATGATTTCGAGACTGGCATCTCATTAGCCAACGAATTTGATTACGAGCATGGGTTCTAAGCCGAACATATCATCCTTTACGATCATCGTCACCTTCCTTTGCGTCGCATTGGCGGGGATCGCTTTCGTGCCTTTATTGCCGATCAAGCTATCTCCCTCCCGCACGTTGCCGAAGTTGAGTATCAGCTATAATATGCCCTCCAACTCAGCAAGGGTTATCGAGATGGAGGTAACCTCCCGGTTGGAGGCGATGCTTGCCCGTATCAAAGGAATCAAAGAGATTTCCTCGACCTCGGGAAACGGATGGGGAAGGATTACCTTGGAACTGGATAAACATACGAATATAGATGCCGCACGTTTCGAGGCCTCAACCATTGTAAGGCAGACGTGGCCGGATCTTCCGGAGGAATTAAGTTATCCGATCTTAGAGATGAGCCGTCCGGACGACAAGGAATCACGCCCGTTCATGAGCTATACCTTGAACGCTTCCGCCACCCCGATATTCATCCAGCGATTCGCCGAGGATCAGATAAAGCCCCGGCTTAGTAGCGTGCAAGGTATTTATCGTATCGACGTGAGCGGAGCGACCCCGATGGAATGGCGCCTGGAATACGATAGCCGCCAACTACGAGACCTGGGGATCACGATAGAGGATATCCAATCGGCAATCAGCCAATATTATAAGAAAGAGTTCCTCGGCACCGCCAATATGGGAAAAGGGAGTGCCGGCAAGGAATGGATTCGTTTGGCGTTGATGCCGGAAAAGACCACGAACGGGTTCGAGCCATCGCATATCACCGTCGCGAACAAAGACGGTAGCTTAATCCGGTTGGATCAATTGATAAAAGTAACCCGGCAGGAAGAGGCTCCGCAAAGCTACTACCGGATCAATGGCTTAAACTCTATCTACCTGTCTATCCGAGCGGAAGAGACGGCCAACCAGTTGCAATTAGCCCAAAAAGTGAAGGAAGAGATGGAGCATATCCGCACTTTGCTTCCTCCCGGTTACGAGATCCACACCAGTTACGACGCTACCGAATTTATCCAAGAAGAATTGGATAAGATCTACGTCCGCACGGGCTTGACCATCTTGATCCTCTTGCTTTTCGTTCTGCTGATCACCCGGAACGTGCGTTATCTGTTCTTGATCATCATCAGTTTAAGTATCAATCTGTGCATAGCCGTTATCCTTTATTATTTATTGGGGCTGGAGATGCAATTGTACTCGTTGGCGGGTATCACGATCTCTCTCAGCTTGGTGATCGATAATACAATCGTGATGACCGACCATATCCGGCACCATCAAGACCGGAAAGCGTTCTTGTCTATCCTGGCGGCAACCTTGACGACTATGGGTGCCCTCGTGATTATCTTCTTCTTGGATGAGAAGATACGGTTGAATTTACAGGATTTCGCCGCTGTCGTGATCATTAATCTGGCCGTATCTTTATTCATCGCATTATTCTTGGTTCCGGCATTGATCGATAAGATGAATTTGCACCGGAAGAAAGTCGCATCTTCTTCCCCTAAAGCCCGGGGGCATTGGAAACAACATCCGGTGGTCCGTCCGGTACGGTCGTTCATACACCGTTTCCCGGTCTATTTCTCTCGGTATTACCGGGCGCAGATCCGTTTCCTTTGCCATTGGAAAAAGCTGGCTTGTGTGATTCTGGTATTGGCTTTCGGGCTGCCGATATTTTTATTGCCGGAGAAGATCGAGCCGGAAGAGAAGGATCTATCCGCAAGAGACTCTTTGTGGATCGCCCGCTACAATGAATTCGCGGCGAAAGATATTTGGAAGGAAACGATAAAGCCTATCGTCGATAAGAGCTTAGGAGGCACCTTGCGCCTGTTTGTCCAAAAGGTGTACGAGGGAAGTTATTTTACCCGGAACGAGGAAACCGTATTAAGTATCAGCGCTTCCATGCCGAACGGTACGACCCTTGATCAAATGAACCACTTGATCAACCGCATGGAGGCTTATCTGAGTACTTACAAGGAAATACGGCAATTCCAGACCAGTATCTACAACGCACGCCAAGCCAGTATTAACGTGTACTTCACCCGCGAGAACGAGCGGAGTGGCTTCCCCTATACCCTGAAAAGCAGGGTGATCAGCAAAGCGCTGGAGCTAGGCGGCGGAAGTTGGGGCGTATGGGGACTTATGGATCAAGGTTTCAGCAATGATGTCCGCGAGAACGCGGGCTCGTTCCGCATCGAGATGTACGGATATAATTATGACGAGCTATACGAATGGGCGGAGAAACTGCGGGAGAAATTGCTTACGTACCGCCGTATCAAGGAGGTATTGATCAATTCCGAGTTTTCTTGGTGGAAGGATGATTATCAGGAATTCTACTTCAACTTGAATAAAGCCCGCATGGCGCAAGCGGATATATTGCCGATCGACTTATTCGCGTCTATCCGGCCCGTTTTCGGTAAAGATATCTACGCCGGTACCATCGTCGTTGACAACGAGACGGAAAAGCTAAAACTTTCTTCCCGCCAATCGAAGGAGTTCGATATATGGAGTATGCAATATGTACCTCAAACCATCCGCGATAAATCCTATAAGCTATCCGAACTCGCTGCCGTCGAGAAAAGCCAGACCCCTCAACAGATAGCGAAAGTAAACCAGCAATACAGGCTTTGCTTGCAATATGAGTATATCGGCGCTTCCTCACAAGGCGAGAAAATCCAGAAAAGGGAACTCAGGGAGTTTAACAAGATCTTGCCTATGGGATATACGGCGAAAGCGGAAAAGAACTATTGGTCATGGGATCAGAAAGACAATAAACAATATGCGCTGTTGTTCTTGATCATCGTTATTATATTCTTCACGACCAGTATCTTGTTTAATTCCTTGAAACAACCGTTGGCGGTCATTTTTGTCATACCGATCTCTTATATCGGGGTATTCCTCACCTTCTATTGGTTCAAGCTGAATTTCGATCAAGGAGGATTCGCCTCCTTCGTTCTATTATGCGGTATCACGGTAAACGCCAGTATCTATATCTTAAACGAATATAACCAAATTCGGGAACGGATACCCGCTATCTCCCCGATCCGTGCTTATCTAAAGGCATGGAACGCCAAGATCACGCCGATATTCCTAACCGTCATATCGACCATACTCGGATTTATCCCGTTCATGCTAGGCACCGATAAAGAAGCCTTTTGGTTCCCGCTCGCCGCCGGAACGATAGGCGGCCTTATCATGTCTATCCTAGGCATCTTCCTCTATTTACCGATATTTACGTTGAAGAAAGAACAGTATTAAACAAGAATACGTATCTTTAACGGGTAAATCGTTAATCAAATTCATTAAACTTATGAGACACATAAATTATTTAGTATTGCTTTTGGTGGCTTGCTGCGTAGGCGCTTGCAGTTCCCCGAGAAATGATACAAAAGATGCTTACCCGATGTTCTGGACCTGGTTGGATTACCGGCCCGGAATGAATTTCGATTCCATCTGTACGATCATGAATGAGGCGGGGATAGACGGTGTCATGCTAAACGCCCCTACTCCGGATGATTACCGGGCCGCTATTCCCATCGCCCAGAAACATGGGATAGAGGTCTACGCTTGGTTATGGACGATGAATCTGGAACATGACCGGGAGGCTATCTTAAAAGAACATCCCGAATGGTTCAGCGTAAACCGTAACGGACAAAGCTTGGCCGATACGACCGCTTACGTGGATTACTACAAATTTATGTGCCCCGCCTTACCCGAGGTACGGGAGTTTATCAAGAAGAAAATAGAGGCTTACTGCGAGGTGGAAGGCTTGAACGGTATCTCTATCGACTACAACCGTTTCGTGGACGTTATCCTGCCGACTACCCTTTGGCCGAAATACGGTATCGTGCAAGACCAAGAATATCCGCAATGGGATTTTGGCTATCACCCGGCTATGATCGAGAAGTTCAAGGCCGCTTACGGATACGATCCAAGGGAACAAGATGATCCCTCGCAAGACGAGAAATGGTTGCAATTCCGCTGTGACCAGATCACCGAGGTAGCCAATATGATCGCCGATGTGGTTCACTCCCATGGAAAGAAAATGGCAGCCTCTCCTTTCCCAACGCCCAAGATGGCTTCCAAAATGGTTCGTCAGGACTGGGGCAAATGGAATCTGGACATTGTCTTCCCCATGGTGTACCATAACTTCTACACGGAAGACATCAGTTTTATCTCAGACTGTATGATAGAGGATGTACGGGATAAGAACCCGAAAACTACGCTTTACTGCGGCTTAATGGTTTCAGACGATATGCAAGCCAGCATGGACGCCGCGCTGAATCATGGAGCGGAAGGAATCTCTATCTTTACCGTATCGGCCTTACGCACTCCGGAAAGCCGTGCGATGTTCAAGGCTTACGCGGATAGCGTCCGTGCGGTCCGTGCCGAGAACAATGGGGTGAACCCGGCTTTATCCAAGAGCACCAAAGTAACGAATCCTTTCGAGAACATGGATATCTTGAACATGATAAACGCAAAGATCAAGGAGCTCACCAATGTACCTATCCCGAATATCGCCGATTACAAACTGGTAAAAGAGCAAGGCGCCACGAAATACTACGAGGTCAAAGAGCTGAACACAGGAAAGACATTCTGCGTAGACTTTTACTTCTACGGAGGTATCCTTTCCGGATGGAATGTAACGGTTAAATAAGTACTTGATAATAGTTATTTTTATGCGGCCTACCTCGTAAATCCGTAAGTAGGCCGCATACGCGAACACCCCTATTCCTGAACGCTGAAGCAAACACACACACCCGAATGGCTTTCCCTTCTTTCGTTATCCCCTCGACAGTCACCGTATATTCTCCCGGCAAATCGGACGTGTAAAAAGGAAGAGTCAAGACCGGTTTACCTCCGGCTTGTACATTCGGCATCCATGAGAGCATCCGTATACCCAGGTTATCCAACAAATATCGAGGCCCAACCAGACAATTAAACCGTAAACACCGTATCTGTCTTCATTTTATATCTACATTTGCGGAAAAACGATCATTTAATCCGGAAAACACCACGATAACAAACTATTTATACATAAACAATATGGAAGAAAAACTTGACAACGCTACAATCCCCAACCAATATACCTTATGCCTAGACCGGCAATGCCCCAAAGCCTCCACATGCCTCAGGCAACTGGCGGAACAAAGCATGCCTGACGAGACGGCCTATTGGCAGATCATCAGCCCGAGACACCTCGCCTCATTGAAGGGAACTTGCCCTTATTACCGCCCGAACAAGAAAGTACGCTACGCCACCGGATTCGTAAACCTATTGGAAAGCTTGCCGCACAAGCAGATGCTCACCGTTATTCCGGTACTCATGAGGCATTTCAGCCGGCGCACTTACTACCGTGTCCGCAAAGGAGAAAGGCCGCTTTCGCCCTCCGAGCAGCAGGTCGTATTGAATGTGCTCAAACGCTGCGGGGTGAAGGAGGCTAAAGATTTCGACGCTTATTTCGAGGAGTACGACTGGTAAACCCAGGAAGAGAGAGGTTTCTGCCACTACCCATGTTACGAACGTGCCTTCACCGTGGCATGAGTGTGCCATCGCAATGGCACGCCTTTGCCATCAAGGAGGCACGAGTGTGCCAACACAGTGGCACAGCCGTGCCAATAGCATGGCTCACCATTGGCACTACAAAGTATTATCCATGAAGCGGTTGAGAAGATATCAAGGTGTCACCTCCCAGCATTTCCATCCCTTGTTGGCACAGATATACACAATGTAGGAACGGACGTGGTAGTGAGGGAACTTCCGGCTCGTATCCGCGGCGTAAGCAAGGACTTGCTCCACATCCTCGGGGCGGGGATCGTTTAGCGCCAGCATGCGCTCTGCCTCTTTCGCCTTAAAATATTTGAATTCCACCAACCGGTCGTCCGTGTAATAATCCGTGCCGGGAATACCGGTCATCTCGAAATCGGAACGGCCCGCCGAATTGTTCTGCTCTATGGCGAACGTATAGTAACTGCTCAGGTAACGGGAACAAAGCTCGAAGAAGGAGCAACGGATGAAATTCTCGTTGATCTTGTCGAACACCTGCGCCGGGAACTGCCCGAGGTATTGCTCGAAATAGTTTTGCACCAAAGGCTCGAAACGACGCTCTTCCGTGAAACGCTCGTAAGTGGGTACATAGCGTTGGGCGTTTCCTTCTATATGATTCATCTCGTTGTAATAATCCATATAGATGCTGCGCATCGTGAGGTTGGGTAACACCATGCGGTAATTATTCCTCAGCGTAGTCATACCCAGATAAAAAAGGCTGACCGGATAGAAGTTCTTGTCGAAGAATTTCCTCTTGTTGAACTTGCTGGACAGATCGGAAACGTTGTAAGACAACTCATCGTCGATCACCAACGCATCCAGCATCTCCTTGGCGTTCTCTCGCGAGAGGGTCAAGCGACGGATCCAACCGATGTCCGTGCGCAGGTTCTCATCCACCAGCTCACTAGGGATCATGCCATCCATCGTGGCGAAGTTCTTAAAGAAATAGGTCAAGATCGTGGAATTGAACAAAGGCTCCGCGCCGGGACGGAAACGATAGCCGTCGTAGTTGTTCACGATCAGTTGCCAAAGCTCCTCAAAAGAGTCCTGCCCCGTGCCGTACTTCCTCAACACGTACCCCAGATAAGCGCTCGCTTCCTCATACGTAAAGCCTAGCATATTCAAGAACCGGGGATGCAAGGTCAGGATCTCCGCTATATTATATCCGCTTGTCAAGTCGTCCATCGTGACGGGAAGAACCCCCGCGCAGAAACACGTGCGGATACTACCTTCGCCGATACCCGCCTTGATCACCTTGAAGAAAGTACGCAGGAAACTATCCTTCGTGGTTACCTGCTCATAGAGCGGATCCTTGTAGGCCGTCAGCAGTTGATTCGTGAAATTATCGTACTCATCAATCAGCACATACACTTTAGGCAGTCCATGTTCGCGGACATATCCCAAGACCTCCTCAAGCATCTGGGAAGCACCATCACGGCTAGAGAACCGAAAATCCTTAAACAAGTCCCGGTTATGCGTTACCATGATCTCCACGGGAGAACGATTCAGATCGTTGAAATTCCGCTCCAACTCTTCCATGTCATCGGCCATCACCATCTTGGAGAAATCATAGCGCACGATCATATAACGATTATGCTCCTCCGTCGGGTGTTCCCCGATCCAAGTCCCGCCGAACAGTTCCTCGAACCGGCCGGCCTTGGTACGGTCGTAGTAACACGCCAAGGTAGAGATAAACAAGCTCTTGCCAAAACGCCGGGGACGGAGGAAAACAGGGGCTTTATACTCTTCCAAACCCGGTATGAAATCGGTCTTGTCCACATAGTAGAAATCACGCTCACGCATCTCTATAAAATCCGCCACCGCATAAGGAATCGTTATTCGTGCCATAAGCTTTCTTTTTTCTGATACAATACTACAAATTTAAGAAAATAACTTGTTCTTTCAAACAAAACCCCTATCTTTGCCGAAATTTTGAAGAGAGAGCAGATGACAAAGAAGGCACATAAGGATAATCCGAAGTTCTATTCCGGTTATATGTCGGAGGTCGAGGCTCTTTTCTCTATTTTACGGGATTATAATTTGGTTATATAAGATGCGTTGGTTATTTTTACTAACGCATTTTTTTTGTGTCCAGAAGTCCGGTGATATAAAAGATGCAATATTCTAAAATCATTATAACAAATAAAAACAACCCAAATTACTATGTCGAAAAGTGATATCAAAAAGGTGATTGTTCTGGGCTCGGGCGCCCTGAAGATCGGACAAGCCGGGGAGTTTGACTACTCCGGCTCGCAAGCGTTAAAGGCTCTGAAAGAAGAAGGGATCAGTACCGTATTGCTAAATCCGAATATCGCGACTATCCAAACATCCGAGGGAGTAGCCGATAAGGTATATTTCTTGCCTATCACTCCTTACTTCGTTGAGGAAGTCATCAAAAAAGAACAACCGGACGGAATCCTATTGGCGTTTGGCGGCCAGACCGCTTTGAACTGCGGTACTCAACTTTACACCAGCGGCACGTTGGCCAAATACGGCGTGAAAGTATTGGGTACATCGGTTGAGGCTATCATGTACACCGAGGACCGTGACCTATTTGTTAAGAAACTGAACGAGATAGAAATCAAGACCCCGATCAGCCAAGCCGTAGAAAGCATGGACGACGCGGTTGCCGCCGCCCACAAGATCGGTTTCCCTGTGATGATCCGCTCCGCTTACGCCCTGGGAGGTATGGGTAGTGGTATCTGCAAGGATGAGGCAGAGCTTCGCACGCTAGCGGAAAGCGCTTTCGCTTACTCATCCCAGATATTGGTCGAGGAATCTTTGAAGGGTTGGAAAGAGATCGAGTTCGAGGTGATCCGCGACAAGAACGACCATTGCTTCACGGTAGTGAGCATGGAGAACGTAGACCCGCTGGGCGTACATACCGGCGAGAGTATCGTGGTAGCTCCGACTTGCTCCTTGACCGAGAAAGAGCTAGATCTATTGAAGGAACTCTCCACCAAGACGATCCGTCATTTAGGTATCGTAGGTGAGTGTAATATCCAATACGCTTTCAATTCCGAGACTTGCGATTACCGCGTGATCGAGGTGAACGCTCGTTTGAGCCGTTCTTCCGCTTTGGCATCCAAGGCGAGCGGTTATCCGTTGGCTTTCGTCGCCGCTAAGTTGGCGCTGGGCTACGGATTGGACGAGATCGGCGAGATGGGAACCCCGAACTCCGCGTACAAAGCGCCGGAGGTAGATTATATGATCGTGAAGATCCCTCGTTGGGACTTGACAAAGTTCGTGGGTGTCAGCCGCCAGATCGGTTCCAGCATGAAATCCGTCGGCGAGATCATGTCGATCGGTAAGAGCTTCGAGGAGATCATGCAGAAGGGTCTTCGTATGATCGGACAAGGCATGCACGGTTTCGTTGGTAACAACGATATCCATTTCGATAACTTGGACGAGGAATTGGCGAACCCTACCGACTTGCGTATCTTCGCCGTGGCGCAAGCCTTGGAACAAGGGTATAGCGTAGACAAGATCCATGAGTTGTCGAAAATCACGCGCTGGTTCTTGGAAGGCTTGAAGAACATCGTGGATTACGCCAATGTATTGAAAGGCTACGACAAGATCGAGGATCTTCCGGAGGATGTATTGAAAGAGGCGAAACGCCTTGGTTTCTCCGACTTCCAGATCGCCCGTTTTGTTGAGAACCCGGAAGGCAATATGGAGAAAGAGAATATCCGCGTACGTAATTTACGTAAGAAAATGGGTATCCTCCCTACCGTGAAACGTATCAACACGATCGCTTCCGAACATCCGGAACTGACCAACTATTTATATATGACTTACGACGGCACGCCGCACGATATCACCTACTATCCGAACGAGAAGAGCGTGATTATCTTGGGTTCCGGAGCTTACCGTATCGGCTCGTCCGTTGAGTTCGACTGGTGTTCGGTGAATGCCGCCCAGACCGCTCGCAAGCTGGGTTATAAATCAATCATGATCAACTATAACCCGGAGACCGTATCTACCGATTACGATATGTGCGACCGTCTTTACTTCGACGAGCTTTCATTTGAGCGTGTGCTCGACGTGATCGATCTGGAATTGCCGAAGGGCGTGATCGTATCCGTGGGTGGACAGATCCCGAACAACTTGGCGATGAAACTGTACCGCCAGAATGTTCCGGTATTGGGTACTTCACCGTTATCGATCGACCGTGCCGAGAATCGTCATAAATTCTCTGCGATGCTGGATTCGCTAGGTATCGACCAACCTCGTTGGGCAGAGCTTACCAGCATGGAGGAGATCGACGCATTTATCGAGAAAGTAGGTTTCCCGATCTTGATCCGTCCGTCTTATGTATTGTCCGGCGCGGCGATGAACGTTTGCCATACGAAGGAGCAGATGATCGAGTTCTTGGATTTGGCCGCTAAGGTTTCCAAGGAATATCCGGTGGTCGTATCCGAGTTCATGCAAGGAACGAAAGAGATCGAGTTCGACGCGGTCGCCATGAATGGCGAGGTGGTTGAATACGCTATCTCCGAGCATATCGAGTTCGCCGGTGTTCACTCCGGTGACGCTACCTTGGTATTCCCGGCTCAGAAGATTTACTTCGAGACAGCCCGCCGTATCAAGAAAGTAAGTAAGATGATCGCTAAAGAATTAAATATCAGCGGTCCGTTCAATATCCAGTTCTTGGCGAAGAATAATTTCGTGAAGGTAATCGAATGTAACTTGCGTGCCTCACGTAGTTTCCCGTTCGTATCTAAGGTATTGAAACGCAACTTTATCGAGACAGCTACACGTATCATGCTGGACGCTCCGTATACGAAACCGGATAAGAGCGCGTTCGATATCGACTGGATCGGCATCAAGGCTTCCCAATTCTCATTCGCCCGTCTGCACAAGGCAGATCCCGTATTAGGCGTAGACATGAGCTCTACCGGTGAGGTGGGTTGTATCGGCGACGATTTCAACGAGGCTCTGCTTTCCGCTATGATCGCTGTAGGCAACAGCATTCCGAAGAAGAACATTCTTGTATCTTCCGGCGCCGCCAAGAGCAAGGTTGACTTATTGGAGCCTTGCCGCATGTTGGATGCCAAGGGTTACACGATCTATGGTACGCACGGAACCGCCAAATTCCTGAACGATAACGGAATCAAGGCTACCGCCGTTTGCTGGCCGGACGAGGAAGGTGATTTGAACATCATGGATATGTTCAGCGATCACGCTTTCGAATTGGTAGTGAATATCCCGAAAGATCATAGCAAGCGCGAGTTGACCAATGGGTACAAGATCCGCCGTGCGGCGATCGACCATAACATTCCATTGATCACGAACGCCCGCCTAGCTAGCGCCTTTATTAACGCATTCTGCAATATGAACGTAGAAGATATACAGATTAAGAGCTGGCAGGAGTACAAGTAATCAAAATTTGATTATATTTGCATGTGTGTAATTAAAGAGACAAGGCTTTGTGCCTTGTCTCTATAGTTTAAAGACCATGTACAGACGGTTGCCTTTTATCATATTATTATTATCTATACTGGCGGTTCCCGCCTTGTGTGCGTCTGTGGTCGCTCCCTCTATCCTCGTACAAAATTATTCCGTAGATGATTACAAGGCTAGTTGCCAAAATTGGGATCTGGCGGTTTCTTACCACGGGATCTTATACGTAGCTAATAATTCCGGCTTGGTTACATTCGACGGGAATACTTGGAGAACATATCCGTTACCGGATAAAACCCCCATCGATAAGGTATCTTTCCGGAACGACACGGTTTATACCCAAGGTAAATCATCGCTGGGCTATTGGTTATACGACGAACTCGGGAACCTGAAATACTATCCGATCGATACACTTCCATCGCACATAAGTTTCGGTAATCCCAAGACGGATTATACGATCCCGAAGGAGATCGAGGAGAAACATCCGACTTCCTTCGCCAGCGCTGGCGGTCTCAATTTCACGGGGACAGCGACATCGGGTATCTATATTACGAACAACGAAGGGGAAATCTTTCAACATCTCAACATCAATAATCAATTGCAAGACAATATCGTGCGCTCTATTTGCGTACAAGACAAGAATTTGATCTGGGTCGCCTTAGACAACGGTATCTCCCAAATAGATATCAACCCTCCTATCGCCATGCTGGGTAAAAGAAGCCGGATCGGTAAGCTGGAAGATGCCGTAAAAGAAGACAACCGCCTCTATATCCAGACAAATACCGGCTATTTCAGCCGGAGCTTGGCGTTTGGCGATAGATTCGCCCCGATAGCCGATGAGCTTGGACGCTCGTATATCCATCCGGATACATCTGGCGATCATTTGTCGGTAAACACTTTATTTAATAATAAAGAGATATTAGGCGTATTTGCCAACGCGGAGAGTATTTACCCGGCGCCAGACGATTTATATTGGCTCACGACCAAGAACGAGGCCGGGCTTTTCCACCGGGAAAACGGTACGGGAACGTTAAAATGCCGGATTCTATTCGATAATTATAACCTGAACCTAGTGACCAGTGGTAAACGGATCATCCCATTGAATGATTCCCTCGATTTGGTATCTGCCATGCAAGGAACCTTACTAATCAATACCCGCCAGTTAATAGAAGGTAGCCTGGGTGGATTGACGATGCCTCGGTTTATGCGCATCGAATACCAAGATCAAGAAGGTATACATTACCTATCTCCGGATACTCAACGAATCAGCCTGCCTCACAATTACCAAGAACTCTCGTTATATATCGGGACTACGGTGTTCACCCCCAACCACCAAATTAGCTATAAGCTGGAAGGTGTATCTGCCGATTGGTCTTCTTGGCAAAAAGATGGCAAAATCACCTTCTTGCAGCTTCCGGAAGGAACCTATGAGTTGCGGGTACGTAAATATGTGACCCGAGGCCCATTTCCTGAGATCACGATGCAAATCACGGTTCGTCCGCCTTGGTACAATACCGTATGGGCCTATTTAATCTATGTAGTCTTGATATGGCTAGCCATTCAAGAAGGGCTTCGGTATCATTTAAGGAACCTGCGAAAAAAAGAGCAAGAAAAACTGGAAACCGAACGACAAGCCGAATTGCAAAGACTTCAACAAATGAAAAGCGAGATGCTGGAAGCGGAGCTGCAAAACAAAAACAATGAACTCACTCTCCAGACTACGGCTTTGGTGAAAAGGAATGAGGCGATCCAGGCTTTATTGGAGGAATTGGATAAGCAGAAAGAAACCTTGGGCGACCGGTATCCCAATAAGTTATATACCCGCCTACGTTCGCTGATGGAATCGACCTTGAACGATCAAGCGGATTGGGTACAGTTCGAGACCTATTTTAATAGTGCCCACCAGAATTTCATGGATCGCCTGCGACAACAATACACGGACATAACAACAGGCGATTTACGTATTTGTTGCCTACTCCGGATGAACCTTTCCACCAAAGAGATCGCATCGTTATTGAACGTATCCGTACGGGCTATCGAGCTAAGAAGATACCGCCTGAGAAAGCGGTTGGCCCTTGACGGGGATACGAATCTCGTTGACTTCCTAATGAACTACTAAAAATATTATCTAGAATATATTATATACATAATAATCTATATAACAAGGTATTATATATACATATATAAGGCATGAGAAAGTCATGTAGTAGTCTTATCCAATAAAAAAATCATTTGCGCAAGTAGTGTAGTAGTCATTTTCATGGCTACCGTAATTTATTATGTTTCCTTTGCCGGTGAATAAAATCTTAAATTCTTTATGACATGATGGAACACGAACTGGAGAAACAATTAGATGCGCTAGAAAAGAAAGGTGTCGATAGACGGCATTTCTTTAAATTACTAGCGGCGACAGGCCTGCTTGCGGGTGCTAATACCGGAAAAGCAAATGCTTTTTCAAGCAACGCAAAAGGAAAAATCGTTATTATTGGTGGAGGAGCCGCAGGTATTAGCATGGCTGCCCGATTAAAACATTGGCTCGATGAACCGGATATCACTCTAATTGACCCCAGTGACCGTCAGTTTTATCAACCAGGATTCACCCTGATCGCCTCAGGTGTGTACCAACCGGAGGATGTCTGGAAAAAACAAGAAGATTGTATACCTAGCGGCATAAAATGGGTAAAAGACTCGGTCACCGCAGTTGACCCTGTATGGAACCAAGTGACTACCAAGAGCAACGGGAAGATCCCATATGATTTCCTTGTACTGACCCCGGGATTACAATGTAATTGGGAAAAAGTAGAAGGCATTACCCATGATACGCTAGGACAAGGAAACGCAAACTCCATTTACGATTTCGAAGGAGCCCAAAAGACATGGAAAGCCATTCAGGAATTCGCGAAAAAAGGAGGAAAAGGTGTCTATACCGATACCTATACAAAGCATAAATGTGGTGGCGCCCCCAAGAAGATATGTCTATTGACCGAGCATTACGCAAGGAAACAGGGAACTCGCGACAAATTGCAATTGAATTATTTTACCGCAGCGAAGGAGCTATACGATATCCCGTATTTCACGCCTCGCTTGCTAGAAATATATGATGAACGTAACATACCTATCAACTTGAACGTGCGTGTGAAAGGTGTAGACACATCCGCAAAACAAGTACATTTTGAGAAGATAGAGACACGAGGGGAAGAAAAAATCGTAACACCGTTCGTAGAGGATTACGATTTCTTGCACTTCACCCCGCCTATGTCCGCTCCGGATTTCGTTCGTGAAGCTGGATTAGGTTGGACCGAAGGAAAGTTGGCCGCAGACGCATGGGTAATGGTGGATAAAGAAACCTTGGTACATAAGAAATACCAGAATATCGTATCCTTAGGGGATGTAGCCGGTATCCCGACCAGTAAAACATCTGCCGCCATCCGTAAACAAGTTCCTATCGCAGCCAAGAACTTGATCGCCTTAATGGAAGGAAAAGAGCCGACCGAGAAATACAACGGTTACGCCGCCTGCCCGATTGTTACGGATTATGGCCACGTGTTGCTTTGTGAGTTTGACTACGAAAAGAAACCAGACATTTCATTCCCTTTCTCGATGATCGATACATCAAAAGAGCAATGGCTTGCTTGGATTTTAAAGGTATATATCCTAAAACCGATGTATTTCTACGGAATGCTTAACGGTTACGCATAATGAAGAAGAAATATCTATGAAACAAAACTCCCTATAATTTCGAATGCCAAACTACAAAGCCCCGGGTTTCAGTTGTACGAAACCGGGGTTTTTGATTTCTGACGGATAAGCTATTCTAACAGAAAGCTTAAAAATAATCAATGCATTTTACTAAAATAACGAGGAGTATATCCGGGAACAAACTCCGGGTGGAAAATCCAGATCAAATCCTTCAATAAATAATCCGGATGCAAAGGGAATTCCTCGTAATAAGGAACAAGCCCGGTATTACAAGTATAAATCCGTTGTTTCTTAAAAGCCTCAAAATTCTCGTAAGGAGTATATTCGGAACGTAAGTCCGCATAGGTCAGCTCGGAAGAGCGATTATATTTAACAATCCAAATATCCGCATGGATCGCTTTATCAAACACGGTCTCAAACGCTAAAGGGGTACTTCCGGCACCCGGCAAATCCTTAAACATATAATCAGCGCCGGCATCCTCGAAAAGATGGGCCATATAGCTTTCTCCGGACGGGACATACCACGAAGAACCGAACTTTTTCTCCGACAAGACGGTAGGACGCTTATCGATATTCGCGGTCAAGTCTTTTAGAGCTAAATAAGCCTGTTCCGTTTCTTTAAATATAGAATCGGCCATTTTTTCCTTTCCGAATAGCATACCATAAAAGCGTATCCATTCCGTACGTCCCAAAGGGAATGCCTCCATATAATCGGCTCCTTCGATAATAGGTATACCTATCTTCTCGACAGGCCCATAACTACTATTTTGAAACGGGGAAGCGATCACTAGTTCTGCGCCAATCTCTATCATTTTCTCTACATTCGGAGAAGTCGCCTCGCCTAAATCAGCGATTCTCCCAGCCCGTATGCCCTCTTGTATGGCAGGAGTATCCATATAGCGGGGCTCGCAAACCCCTATAATCTTATCTGTTTCTCTCAATTGGTCGATAATCGCCGCATGTACAGAGGTATAAACCACGATATCTTTCACCGGGACCTTCACGATCGTCCCTTTGGGTAATCCGGCAGGAACCGATTTTTCCCGGTCTACCAATAAATAACGTTGAAGAAGACGGGTACTGTCCCACGGATCACGTACTTCCACCATCGTATAGGTATCAAAGCGTTGGATCGTGAAACCTTGGGCATATTGAATACTGTCCGAGGAAAGGGCCTCCTCAGAAGAAGTTTGCTTCCCGGATGGCGTACATGCCACCATCCAGAAAGCGAACCCTATAAATATCAATAATCGCATTAGATATTATCTTTTTGAGCGAGAACGACTTTCATTGGATTCAAGCCGGCCTCAGCCTTAAGAATCAATTTACCGTTTGCATCGAAACCATAAACATCTCCATTGTTTGTATAATCAGACTCCGTTACATATATATTACTTCCTGTCGCACACATTTTATAGGGTTTAGCGATAGTCGCATCTTTTGTCCACTCTTGAGCGACACCTGTTTCCGTATTATAGTTAGTAAACGTGATAGTCGTGTTCCAATTTGCGTCATATTGAGAATAGAAGGTGTAAAGAGTACCATCCAAATAAGCCATTTCCGTAGCGTTCGGGCAAGCCTTCAGAACTGATACCTCATCCGTTTTAGAGTCTATACATTGCATCGTATTCAGGATATCTCCATAATTACCCATAGATACAACATACACATTACCCTGTTTGTCTGCCTGCACACTTGTCGGATTTAATACGACTTCCAATTTCTTTGTTTCAACGAATGACGGGATATCTATGACAGAGACAGTCTTATCGTATCCAACTTCCGTATTATAATCCATACCACCCGAATTAGCGACATACAACTTATTATTGGCAACGGCTAATTGCTCCGGATTACGTCCGACTGCCACAGTCGCGTCTACCTCTAAAGAAGCCGTATCCAAACGAGCGACATATCCATTATAATAAGTAACATATACCTTTCCTCCATCAGCCACCATAGCTCGAGGTTGTCCCTCTGTCTTGATTTGTTTAATAGATTTCGCTTTCAAATTTGTTACCTCTATCGTAGACTCTCCATATACCGCAATATACATTTTATCTCCATAAACGATCATATCTTGCGCGGTATCTCCAAGTCCCCGCCCATTCCGTTCCTTAAAATAATCTTGAGTGACCTTACCCGATTCGATATCATACATCGTAAGACTAGCATTATTATTCCCCATGTTTCCCGAGCTTAAAAAATATAACGCAGAAACAGAATCGTCTTCCACATAATCCGTCACAGGTATAGAGGCCCCAGCGGAATCCTCATTACTCTCACTTGCCGTCACTACTAATAAATAACCTAAACTAACCGTGTAAGGCACAGCGAATGTATTAGTGCCAATAGCCACCTCACCAATCTTAGCGTCCTTGGACGTTCCGTCTGAAGAACTATAAATCACATATTTGGTAAATCCATCAGTCAACGTAGGAGCTTCCCAACTTAACGTTCCGCTAATTTTCAAAGCCTCCGGATTTTCATCCGTAAAATTCAAATTAGAGACAACATGACTCTGGTCTACAATAGGATCATCATCGTCGCTACACCCAACAAAGGAGAAAGACATCAACGCACATAAAGCGGAAATGCAAATAAAATTTTTCTTTTTCATTGTTCCAATTATATTTATTAATAAGACAAACATATACTTAACCGCCAAGAACGCCCTGGCATCGGATAATATTGAATCACATCATAATTCACATTTGCCAGATTCAATAATTCACCTTGCAGACGCAGGCCAAAACGACGGAAACGGAAATCCCTGTTCAAGGAAAGGCTTTGCTCGATGTAGGAGTCTATCCTATTCTGGTCTATGTTTTGCGGCAAGGCATAACGATCTCCTACCGCGGTCAATATATAAGAGACATTCACCCACGGATTCTCCAAGGAGACGGAAACCGTTCCGGAATGGCGAGGTGTATAGGGAATCTGATCCTTGTAGTTCTTAGCTTCCGGATCCGTTATATCCACCGCATACTGATAGGAATAGGTAGAAGCTAAAAGCAATTCCATCTTCAATGGTAAAGGGAATTGCGCCGAGAGATTCAGATCAGCCCCTTTAATATTTACCTCCCCCAGATTCATCATCCGCCAGATATACATAGTAGGCAACGCCACGATCTTATCTTTCACGGTATTGTAATACCCGTCGGCAGAGATACTAAAATGCCTCAACCAATCACCACAAGACGCGCTCCATGTTACGCCTACATTATATTGAGAGGTTTCCTCCGGTTTCAAATTGGTATTTCCCATACGGAGATAATACAAATCCGTAAAAGTCGGGACCCGGAAAATATCTTTATAAGAAACCCGTACCCTTAACGTACTCTCCGGGAAAGGCCTCCAAGACAAACTCACCGCCGGCGACAATCGTTTTTTATCCGCAGGTTTCTCACCTTGTTCTACCTTATCCGTAATATAGGTACCCAATAAACTTCCCGTAGCCGTAAAACGGTTATCTTTATATTGCACCGCCAATACCGATTGAGAGGCCATCCGTTTCGGATTAGGGCCATCCACAAAATTATTGTCCAGCGTAGAACGTGTTAAATCCGTTGTTAGCGTCGCCGAGACATTCTTTACCGGAGTATAAAGTAAGCCTACCGAGCCATAATACTCATTCTGCGTATTCCGATCGACCTGTTCCCCTGCCGCATATTTGTCGTTGACATCCAAATAACGGGTAAAAGCATAATTATACTTAGCCATGGCCCGCAATGTAAATTTCTCGCTAAGAATATTCTTGTAACCTGATTGCACGAAGAAATTATTATCCCACAACCGCTCCGAGGTGTTCTTGTTATACAAATTAACAGAACCGGGAAGTCCCCGCTCCGAATCAAAATAGTACGCCTTGAAAGAAAACTCTCCCCCCTTGCCAAAATCACCGAATAGATTACCTTCCAGATGATAAGAACGGATATCACTATTTCTCCGTTTCTCTCTCGTTTCCAAATTCCCATTTATCAACGTATAGGGATATTGGCCATCCGCACGGGTAAAATCACCGTGCAGGGACGCGCTCCAACGTTTTCCTAACTTTTGATCGTAATGCAGCACAGGGTTAAAAAAGCCGAAAGAACCGCCTTTCACCTTAAGATAAGTATTAAAAGATTTATCCTCAAACTTAGGCTTGCCAGTCTGTATGTTCAAGGCTCCCGCCGAGGCATATACCCTTGCCGTTTGGAAAATATCATCCGATTGTCCGATTGATAAAGAAACCATCTCCACGTTATCCAAGGAAAAACGGCTGATATCGACCTGTCCGCTTTGCGCGTCCGTAATCGTTACCCCATCGTAACTGACGGCGGTATGCTTCGCTCCCAAACTACGCACCGAAACCGTTTTCAAGCCTCCGATCCCCCCGTAATCCTGTACCGTAACCCCGGAAAAACGTTTTACCGCCTCGGATAAATCTTGTACTCCCAGACGATCGATTCCCGCCCGGTCCATAATTTGCAAAGGCGTACCTTCACGGGTTACCGAAGGACGTGCCTTCTCCACTACTTCCACCCCGGAAAGCTCATGATAAGCCGTCGTATCGATCTGCTGGCCGGAAACGGCACTCAACGACAATAGCCATACGCTAAAAACGCATAGACATCTTATTATAGGACATAAATCTCGCATAATAATCACTCGGTTTACCAACGCCTTCACCCGAGGCGTCGCATAACAAGATCCTGGCAGGTTTTCTGGCTCGTCCACCCTTTGTCGGCTACCTTCCCACCTATCGACAGGCAGTGGCAACAAGATTTGCCGGGGTTCCAAGGACTCACAGCTACGGGTACAGCTCCGGGCTCGCACCGGATTCCCTTTTACTGATATTACTGGAATCAATAATATCTACACCTTGATCGGTCGCGAAGATACGAGTTTACTTTTTGATTAACAACAAAAGCCCCCGGCGAATCACTTCGGCAGAGGGCTCAGGAGTTTACACTTTTCTAAACATTACTAACAACAAAATATTCATTCTATGTATAAAAAAACAATATCATTAACTGCGCGGTCAGCACTCGTAAAAACATGGTCAGCGGATAAACCGTCGCGTATCCAACCGCCGGGGCATCATTTCCCGCCGTCATATTGGAATAGGCCAGCGCAGGAGGATCGGTCGTACTTCCCGCGATCAATCCCATCAACGTAAAATAATTCAGTTTATAAAAATACCTTCCCACACAACCGATAATCAGCAAAGGCAATAACGTTATTATAAAACCATAGCCAATCCAAGTCACGCCTCCCTTATTGACTATCGTATCGACAAAACCTTCACCCGCGCTTAGCCCCACGCAAGCGAGGAATAACGTGATTCCCAATTCTCTCAATAACAAGTTAGAGCTTTGCGTGGTATAAGTAACCAACTTATAACGATAACCAAACCGGCTTATCAATATCGCCACGATCAACGGACCTCCCGCCAATCCCAATTTCACCGGCTGGGGGATACCCGGGAAACTAATAGGAAGACTTCCCAAGATAATACCCAAGACAATCCCCACGAAAATAGTCACCAAATTAGGTTCGTTCAAGCGTTTCATCGAGTTTCCTAATGTTTCGGCGACTTTCTCCACCGCCAGTTCGCTGCCAACCACCGTCACCCGGTCACCTATCTGTAAAACCAGGTTAGGGGTAGCCACCAGTTCCAATCCCGCACGATTGATACGGGTCACGTTAATTCCATGCAAACGGCGCAACTGTAAAGCCCCTAATTGTTTACCGTTGATTTCCGGCCGGGTTACTAAAATACGGCGGCTGATAAACTGGCTTTCCGCCGGAATCCATTGCTTCCGGTCCATCTGTATCTCTTGGCCGATAAAAGTCTTTATCGCCTCCACATCGTGTTCCGTGGTTACAACAAAGATTTTATCATCCTCATTTAATTCCGTGTTTCCTGCCACGATCTCTATCCGGTTCGTATTGTTACGTAAAATACGGGAAATAACAAATTCCCGGTGTTCCAGCAGCTTAGACAGCTCGCTGACGCTACGGCCAAAAATAGCGGGATTTTTCACCACTAAAGAGATAGGGGTAGCCTCTCCCCCCGATTCCGTATCCGTCTCCTCGTTCAATTGCTCTGTCTCTTTCTCAAAAGAAATACGGAAAACATAGCGGATAAAAATCATCGACAAGATAATACCGATCACACCCAACGGATAGGCGACAGCATATCCCAAAGCGATCGTCTCATCCGTTGCCCCTGTCATATCCGAATAAGCTTGTTGGGCCGCACCCAACCCCGGCGTATTCGTCACCGCTCCAGACAATATACCCACCATCGTAGGTATAGGAATACCCGTAATATAATGTATAACCAAGGCGGTAATCACTCCCAGAAAAACAATGCCGCAAGCAAGCATATTCAACGTGACTCCTCCTTTCCTAAACGAAGAGAAAAATCCGGGACCTACTTGCATACCTACCGAGTAAACAAATAGGATCAATCCAAACTCCCTGAAAAAATGAACAACCGACGGATTCGCCGTAAAGCCGAAATGCCCGAGAAAAATCCCGACAAACAATACCATGGTAATCCCTAAAGAGATACCGAATAGCTTCAGTTTACCAAGCTGGATCCCTAGGGCGATCACAACGGACAACAAAAGGATAGAATGCCCTACCCCTTCTCCCCACAACAACTCATTAATCCATTCCATATTTATTCATGTATATTAAAATTTAAGATAAAAAAGTACCTCTGGCGAATCACTTCGGCAGAGATACACATATTGAACATTTAGTATCCCAGTTTAATCTGGCATCCATTCTAACAACATTTACTAATATATTTTCATTTCTTATGCTGATAATTCTCAGGTATATCAAACGAGTAAAATGTCTCCTTTATATGGAGCAAACAATCCAAACAAATACAATCCGCGTAATGCGAGCGTATAAACCGCTTTTCCGTCTCATCCAAACAGGAAGACAAACTTTTCCCTTCCGGCAAAAAGGTTACCGGCCATTCAAATGTCGCACGACAGCGCGAACATATCCTTTTCATACGTCCTTCTTTTTAAGATATTGCTTATCCTTTCGTACTGTTTTCCTAATCCCTCGAGCAAAAACAGCCTTTAATGAATGGCAGGTCTTCTGACTGACTCCCATCTTGAAGCCTTCCCGGTCGCTAGAACCAGTGGCGATAGTGTTGTTTCAAGATGTTCTTCGGAGCTTCACAGCAGCGGGACTGTCCGGGATTCACACCCGATTCCCTTTTAATCCACATACCCGAATGGTATATGCGGAACCTATTCGGTGACAAAGATAATATGTTTTCCGCATATATCACATCTTCTCGCTTTTTTGTTTGCCTTTATTTTTAATTATCAAAAAAATCCCGGAACAAAAGAGTTGAACCGGGACCTTTCCAGCCCCTAAACTATCCTCCCGACAGGAAGAGGCCTTGTTTTTCCTTAAATAATAATTACTACAAGGGAATATTCCCATGCTTTTTCGGCGGATTACTCTGACTTTTGTTTTTCGCCATTTCCAACGCCTGAATCAACTTAAAACGTGTGTCTCTAGGTTGTATGACCTCATCTATAAATCCTTGCTCGGCTGCCCGGTAAGGATTCGAGAATTTCTCAGTGTATTCGCGAATAGCTTGTTTCTTCTCCTCGTCGTCAGCTTTCCGATATAATATATTCACGGCGCCTTCGGCTCCCATCACCGCGATCTCGGCCATCGGATATGCCAAGTTTATATCGGCACCGGTAGGCTTACTCGACATTACGATATAAGCTCCCCCATAGGCTTTCCGGGTGATCAACGTGATCTTGGGCACCGTAGCCTCCGCGTAAGCGTAAACAATCTTCGCCCCGTGGCGTATAATTCCAGCGTGTTCTTGCGTACAGCCCGGCAAGAAGCCCGGCACATCCTCGAACGTGATCAATGGAATATTGAAACAATCGCAGAAGCGGATGAAACGAGCGGCCTTATCCGACGCGTCGATATCCAGCACCCCCGCTAAAAAGGCAGGTTGGTTCCCTACGATACCCACGGTACGTCCTCCCAAGCGAGCGAATCCCACCACGATATTGCGAGCGAAATGAGGCATAACCTCGAAAAAGTAATGATTATCCATTACCGGCTCTATGATATCCTTGATGTCATAAGGAACATTCGGATCCTCCGGAATCACATGCTGCAACGATTCTTCTACCCGACGCACATCATCCGTACAAGCTACGACCGGAGCGTCTTCCATATTATTAGAAGGCAAGAAACTCAGAAGTTCCCGGATACTCATCAAAGTCTCCTCTTCCGTATCACACATAAAATGAGCGACCCCGCTCTTTCCGCTATGAACCTGCGCCCCGCCCAGTTCTTCCTTATCAATTACCTCGTGAGTCACCGCCTTTACGACATCCGGCCCCGTGATAAACATATGGCTTTGCTCTTTGACCATAAAAATAAAATCGGTCAAAGCCGGGGAATAACAAGCACCTCCCGCACAAGGGCCCAAAATAGCCGATAATTGGGGAACGACTCCCGAAGCCATCGTATTCTGATAAAAGATAGAAGCATAACCAGCCAGGCTACTCACCCCTTCTTGAATCCGGGCACCTCCCGAGTCATTCAAAGCGATGATCGGAGCTCCGTTCTTTAAGGCCAATTGTTGTACTTTCACGATCTTGGCGGCATTCGTGGCGCTCAAGGTTCCACCATACGCGGTAAAATCATAAGCGTAGACAAATACCAAGCGGCCATCGATCTTCCCATAACCACTTACCATTCCATCACCGGGAATCTTATTCTTATCCATCCCGAAATTTGTACACCGGTGCACCACGAATTTATCCAACTCGTTGAAAGTCCCTTTATCCAACAGCATCTCGATTCGTTCACGGGCGGTCATCCGACCGGAAGCATGCTGTTTCTCGATACGGCTCAACCCTCCTCCCAACGAGGCCTCTTTATCCAAAGCCTCAAAATCTTTATATAATTGCTCGTTATTCATATGAATCTTCTTTTAATAGGTCCAAAGTCATAAGCACCTGATTGTTGTCAACGGAATCTCCTTCAGATACCAATATATCTTTTACCACGCATGCCGAACTTACCTTATAGTTACTCTGCATCTTCATCGCTTCGAGTACGACCACGGTATCACCCGCTTCCAAGCGATCTCCTTTCCGCACAGGTATTTTCACGACTTTACCCGGCATCGGAGCGACGATCTTATCATCTTGCTTCTCTTCCGAACTCTTGCGCATACGCAAATATTTCTTTTGGGTATCTACGATATCCACATGATAGGATCGGTAGAACATATTCACGTCATAACTCCGGTGATCTTCTCCGGAGATGATCTCCGCGTTAAATGAGTTCCCATCGTGCAAGACAGAGCAACTGCCGTTCTCTGCCATCACGATATCCACGTCATACGGCTTCCCGTCGATAGAAAGCCGGACTTTATTCCCTTCTTTACTGACCAATGTCACGTCGGCCACACGATTTCCGATATGTATTTCCATCACCCGTATCCATTAAATCCGTAAGACACCTTTTTGTAAACCAAACTCCCGCCAACGGCTGATAGGACGTGTATCTGCCAACTGGGTAGAAGTATTTTCCTCCAAATTCATCAAATAATCCATATAAGCGGCGATCATGGCGATATTCTCGATCTCCTCGTTATTACCGTTAGACCGTTGCAGCATCCGGGCATTCTTAGCGATAAACAATGTATTATATTCCCCTTTCACGAAATCAGGGTTATGCATGATACGTTTTAAATAACTAAGATTCGTCTTCAAGCCCGTGATTTTATACTCGTATAAAACCCGGCGCATACGCTCGATCGCATACGCACGTGTCGTTGCCCACACGATCAATTTTCCGATCATGGGATCATAATAGACCGGGATCTCATACCCCTCGTATACATAGCTATCGATACGTACCCCGATACCATTCGGTTCGGTTAATTGACGGATGATACCCGGAGAAGGCATGAAATTATTTTCCGTATCCTCCGCGCAGATCCGGCATTCGATGGCATGTCCTCGCTGGAAGAGATCTTCTTGGCGAAGATGCAAGACCTCATTATTAGCGATACGGATTTGCTCCTTCACCAAATCTACCCCTACCACCTCTTCCGTGATGGGATGTTCCACTTGTAGCCGGGTATTCATCTCCAAGAAATAAAAACGACGGTCTTTATCCACTAGAAACTCTATTGTTCCCGCACCGGAATAATGAACCGCCTTTGCCGCAGCTACCGCCTTCTCTCCCATTTCTTTACGCAACTCCGCTGTTAAGAACGGAGATGGGCTTTCCTCTACGATCTTCTGGTTACGGCGCTGCACCGAACACTCCCGGTCAAATAGATGGATGACGTTGCCATGGTTATCTCCTAAAATCTGGAATTCTATGTGATGCGGCTCCTCCACGAACTTCTCTATATATACCGTATCATCCCCAAATGAAGACAACGATTCCGAGCGAGCCGTATGATAAGCCTCGGCAACCTCGCCTTTCTCATGTATCAGGCGCATCCCTTTTCCTCCACCTCCCATAGAAGCTTTCAGCATAACAGGGAAACCAATTTCTTCGCAAACCCGAAGCGCTTCTTCCGCGCTCCGTAACGGCTGCTCCGTACCGGGAACCACAGGAACCCCTGCGGCGATCATGCGTTTGCGTGCGGCGATCTTATCTCCCATCGCTTCCATCGTCTCTGCCGACGGGCCGATAAATATCAAACCTTCCCGCTTGCAACGGCGTGCGAAATCCGCGTTCTCCGACAAGAAACCATAACCGGGATGTATGGCATCGGCATGATGCCGTTTAGCGGCGGCAATCAGGTTATCTATATTCAAATAACTATCCTTGGAGGCCGCCGGGCCTATCAAGGCTGCCTCATCCGCATACATTACGTGCCGGGCGGTACGATCGGCCTCCGAATACACGGCAATGGTACGAATCCCCATCTCCTTGCATGAACGCATCACACGGATAGCGATCTCACCCCGGTTCGCGACAAGCACTTTACGGATCATGTCGCCACGAGGACATAAATTCTCCATAAATCATAAACTATTGATTCTTATTCTTTTCGTACTGTTTTCCTAATCCCTCGAGCAAAAACAGCCTTTAATGAATGGCAGGTCTTCTGACTGACTCCCATCTTGAAGCCTTCCCGGTCGCTAGAACCAGTGGCGATAGTGTTGTTTCAAGATGTTCTTCGGAGCTTCACAGCAGCGGGACTGTCCGGGATTCACACCCGATTCCCTTTTAATCCACATACCCGAATGGTATATGCGGAACCTATTCGATGGCAAAGATAATATGTTTTCCGCATATATCACATCTTCTCGCTTTTTTGTTTGTAAACATTCTCGCGCCTACAAAGGAAAAAGGTTACCGGCACCGATAACCTTTTTCCTTATTATCTTACGAGTTGACAAGTGATAAGTGATTTATTTCTCGGAGCTTTATCCCAGCGGCTTAACACAAGCCTAAACGATTTCCCAATGTTCCAGATTCCGCTCCTCTTTACGCCAAGATAATAATTTTTCATGGGCTGGTTCACGCTTAGCCTCTCTTTCTTCAAAAACACGTACGTGAATTTACAAAAACATGTACGTATTTTTTGGAAAACACGTACGTCTTTAGAACCAAACATGTGCGTATTTATAAACAACTATATATCAACGCATTGCTTCTATCTTATAAACGTTCAAACCTCCTCATCCTTTTTTCAATAAAAATCTCTTTTTATCCACACAACTCATAATGGGTACGATAACGGATTACTGATTAAACCATAAAAATAGGTGTTTTTTCATAGTTCTTGCATATATCAGAGAATTTTGCGAATATTGCATAAACAAATGAAGAATATGGGAATCGGGAAATGGATAGGCGGTGTCCTTGGGTTCATGGCATTCGGGCCGCTAGGGGCTTTGGCCGGTATTATATTAGGTTCTTTTTTTGAGGAAGGGACGAACATGGCAGGACAGCCTTTCGGAGGCGGAACCAATTACGACGATGAATATACGCGAAGGGAAACATACGTTGGAGAACGTAACAGCTTTCTTTTCTCAATGTTGGTGATGGCCTCTTACATAATTAGGGCCGACGGGAAAATCATGCACAGCGAGATGGAATACGTGCGTCAATTCCTCCGGAGAAACTTTGGGGAGATAGCCGTCAGCCAAGGTGAGGAAATATTGCTACGGCTTTTTGACCAAGCGAAACGTATGGACCAAGAGAATGCCATGGGGTTCAAAAATACTATCCGGGAGTGTGGAACTCAAATCGCATATAACCTAAGTTATGAGGAACGTTTGCAATTGCTGGCTTTCCTCGCTGAGATCGCCAAGAGCGATGGAAGTGTTTGCGCTGCCGAGATCAACGCGTTAAAAGAGGTGGCCATCGCCATGGGAATGTCTGAGAGAGAGGTGGAGTCTATGTTAAATCTACAGGGAAACTCCTTGGACGAAGCCTATAAAGTATTAGAGATAGAACCCACGGCCACAGACGAAGAAGTTCGTGCCGCTTACCGCCGCATGGCAGTTAAACACCATCCGGATAAAGTCGCTAATCTAGGAGAGGATATTCGCAAAGCCGCCAATGAGAAACTTCAAAAGATCAATGAGGCAAAAGAGCGTATTTATAAATCACGAAATATGAAATAAACCACCACAATTTCTATCTTATTCCCCACATTCAAGAATTATCTATCCCCCATGGAAGGCATAGATATGAAGACTTGCGCAATAAAAAGTATATTTTCGGTACCACAAAAACTATAAATCATTTTCCTTTTTTTGACTAAGTACCTCAAGTACAAAAGTGCTTTTAACGCCGCAAATATATAAATTATTTATTAAAAACAATTACTTTTAATAAAAATAGCATATCGTTTACTTGAAATATACCTAAAATACCATCCTTTTTGGACATTTATCGGAGAATAAAGCTGTATTAACGAGTATAAGTACTTGAGTTCTTGAGGAACTAAAGCCAAAAGAAAAGATATGGCAGCTAAGCGGGATATCGCAAACGCACGTATTAACAAAAGGAGACTTTATTCTAAGTTGTCTCACTTATTACCAATTTAAACGTTATATGTATGCTTAAAAGAATTAACCGCGTAAGTTTGCTCCTTCTCACAGGAACATTAGCTTTCTCATTAAACGCTCAAGCGAACTTAACGCCAGAAGAACCCCAAATGAACAACTCCCAACAAAACGGGAGAGTCACAGGTATTGTTGAAGACGATTTTGGCCTTGTCGCCGGAGCATCCGTAGTAGTGAAAGGCACTACGAATGGAACAATCACCGACATGGATGGTAAATTTACCTTAGAAGGGGTGAAAGACGGAGACATCATCCAAATTTCTTTCATCGGATACTCAAGCCAAGAGCTCAAGTACACCGGAGAATCCTCGCTTAAGATCAAATTGATCGAAGACTCCCAAAAACTCGATGAAGTAGTAGTAACCGCCATGGGAATCAAAAAAGATGCCAAGAAACTAGGTTATGCCGTAAGTACGATCGAGGCCAGCGATCTGGTAAAAACCGGAACTCCCGACTTTGCCACTTCTTTATACGGTAAAGCCTCCGGTGTACGTATCAACGCGGCTCCCGGTGGAGGTACATCATCTGTATCTATCTCTGTACGCGGTTTGTCTTCTATCTCCGGATCTACGCAACCATTGATTGTCATGGACGGTGTGCCTATCCACAATGGCGACGCGAACAATAAGGATTATTGGAGCCAACAGCGGGTCGAATCCAACGGCTTGGTAGATATCAATCCGGCAGATATCGAAAACATATCCATTTTGAAGGGCGCCGCCGCTTCCGCTCTATATGGTTCGGAAGCAGCCAATGGTGTTGTGATGATTACCACGAAAAGCGGTAAAGGCGCTACCGGTTTAGGCATAGACTTCAGCGCGAATGTCAGTTTCGATAAAATCGCCTATATGCCAAATATCCAGAAGGAATACGGCCCAGGATTCGATAATGCCATGCGCTATTCAAACGGTAACGAGTATGAGCAACAAACGGGTTTCCAGAACACACGTACCGACCGGAGCGGCAACCAAGTTATCACCCCTCGCAGGACAGGTTACTCGTGGGGAAGCAAATATGACTATACGACCCAATTATACAACTGGGATGGCACTTCGCACGCATACGCGCCTATCGACCATAATCAGTGGGACGATCTTTTTCAAACCGGTGTAAATCAAACTTACAACCTAGCTATCACCAGCGGTACGGAAAAAGGCAATACACGTTTTTCGTATACTTTCACAGATATCACGCCCACCCAGTTAAACTCGCATAACAACAAACACAACTTCTCGTTGACGGGAACCCAAAACATCTTAAAAGGATTGAAACTGGATTATTCGGTCAATTATATGCGCCAATATGTGAAAAACCGTACCTATCGTATCGATCAGTTGATGAGTAGTTACAACGGTATGTTTAACGGTTACGATGATATCGCCTCCCTGAAAAACAGGATCGTCACCAGCCAAGGTTATATGAACAGAGCTTATACCTCCGAGTACGCGGCTACATTCCAAGACGAAGCTTGGGAATATGACCCCTATTTCACTTATATCGGCGAACGTTATCTATGGAATCTTTTCGGTAAGGAACAATATGAGAATAACAACCGTTTTATCGCCAGTGTATCACCGAGCTGGGAAATTATTCCGGGGTTATCCGTCAGAGGCCGTTTGTCTACCGACCTGACATTCGACGAAGAGGAGAACAAGAACCATACGGAATATCCCAATGCCTTAGCGACAGCCAACAACTACACAGGCAGTTATTCGTTACGGAATGATAAATACGAGATATACTACGGTGATATCATGTTGATGTTCGACCGTACCTTCGCGGAAAAATACAACGTGACGGTCAATGCCGGCTGGTCTGGCCGCCAGGAACGAGAAATGATGACATCCGTCGCTACCCGCGGAGGGTTAAGCGTAGAGAATTGGTTCCATCTGGCAGCCTCGGCGCTGTCGCCCGCTACTCCCAGCATGACAAAAATGTCGTTGTTGAAAACCGCTTATTTCGCCACCGCCTCTTTTGGCTACGACAGTTGGGCTTACCTGGAAGGAACCGTACGCCAGGAAAAGACTTCCACTTTGGCTCCGGGCAACAATTCCTTTTTCTATCCGTCCGTCAACGGTAGCATAATCTATACCTCCTTGCTGAAAGAGAAATGCCCCGATTGGTATGATTACGGAAAAGTCCGCGTCAGTTACGGTATTGTTGGTAATGCCCCGATCGTTTATAAGGCAACAACAGGTTATAAGCAGGGAGCTGCCGACAGCTACCTATACAACCAGATCACTTTGGAAGAATTGGGTAACAACAATCTCAGGCCGGAAAAGAAATATGAATTTGAGGTAGGATGGGAAAACAAGTTCCTGCAGAACCGGCTAGGTTTTGAGATGTCTTATTACAACAACAAAATCAAGGATCAAATCCTGAACACATCCACGGCAGCCTCTTCAGGAGGTACTTCTATCTGGATGAACGTAGGTGAATTGAAAAACCAAGGTTTGGAAATGTCGATTTACGGCACGCCTATCCAGAATAAAGACTGGACCTGGGATATCCGCGTGAACTGGGCCTGGAACCGCAACGAGGTAACCAAACTGGCGGAAGGTGTCTCCAGGCTTGAGCATACGACCATCGATAACGGCGCGGCCGTATTGGAATCGCACATAGGCGAAGCAATGGGCGATTGGTATGTATATGGAACCGTAAAAGACGAGAATGGGAATAAGGTTGTCGATAATTACGGGTTGTATAAAGTAGATTACTCCGAGCGCATAAAAGTAGGCAACGCCATGCCGAAACTAGTCGGAGGTCTAAGTACCTCCGTCTCTTACAAGAATTGGTACCTAGATGCCACTGTAGATTTCCGTATAGGGGGCGACGTAATGAACAAACCTTACCAATACATGTCCGAACTAGGTACGCTGGAACATACATTGCAAGGACGCGACGCTGCCCACGGCGGCTTAAGCTGGTACGCAGATGGCAACGATCTGTCCGATCCCTCCAAACGCCATCTGATCGCTCAAGAGGCCGGTTCGTCCGTAAACGGATGTACGGTATACGATAATGGCGTAATCCTATCCGGCGTGAAAGAAGACGGCAGCCCGAACGATATCATAGCGACAGCCGGCGAGACCGTCTACAACACATACGGTTGGGGATATAGCGGCAACATCACCTATGAGAACGCAATCCAGAAAAACACCTATTTCAAACTACGGGAACTTAGTGTGGGCTATAGCCTGCCGAAACGTCTGGTATCTAAATTCGGTTGCAAGAACCTGATGGTTTCCATTTACGGACGTAACCTGTTCTACTTCTACAAGAGCTTGAAAGAGATGGATCCGGAATCCACGGACGGAACCAACTGGATCAACCAGTCTTTCATCTCAGGATCTACAGCGACAGCCCGTACGTTCGGATTCTCAGTGCGTACCAGTTTTTAATCGATTGTATAGAATTATAAAAGAATACAGAATATGAAAAAAATATATATACTCGCAGCGGGATGCTTGTCTTTTTTGTTTACACTCTCCTGCAATGACGAAAAATTCTCGAGTCAATATCAAAATCCCGAACAAGCCCAGTCGGTAACATGCCCTGCGGTCATGGTTGGTCTCTGGCAGGCTTGCAATACTTGGATGAACCCGGTATATTACAGATATTATGTATCTTCCACAACTTCCGGCCTTTTTTCCGGAGTGATCGGGCACACGAACAGCAAGGATCGTTTCGCAGGTGCCGGACAAGGTTATTTCAACGAAAGATGGAAGAGTTTTTATACTACGCTCACCCAATACCGCCTGCTGGAAGAGACGTACAACAACCTAGAGGAAACGGCCAAGGGAGATAACCTTATTTTCCTACATATCGGACGTACCGTCATGGAAGAACAACTATATGAAGTATTGTCTTTGTGGGGAGGCCTGCCCTTCTCGGAGGCCGGATATCTTTGGTCTACAGGAGACATCGCTTCCTCGAAACCTAAATATGATTCAGAGGTCGATTTATATAATATGATATTAAAGGACCTGGATGAGACAAACACCTATCTGGCCAACAATCTTTCTTTAAGCTCTTCCGCGGCCACATACATGAATGCCGAGGATTATGTATGTAAAGGAGATATATCCATGTGGCAGAAATATGTCAACTCACTCCGCTTACGTGTCGCCACGCATCTTGCCTCCAACGGCAACCTGGTTTCGGAGGCTCGCGATGCTATCCGGACAATGCTGAGCAACCCTGCCACCTACCCGATGGTAGACACGAACAAGGAGAATACGACTGTAGCACAAAGCGATGATGCTTTCAATTTTGACAAAGACATGCAAAACGCTATCGAGAACGCGAGCTACAACCGTATGTCCGGTTTTATGCAACGTGCGCTTAACGCCAACACAAAGAATCCAGACCCTCGTTTAGAAGTGCTATATGACGCAAATTGGGACAATGAATACATCGGTTTGGACCCGACAGAGAAGCTATCCGACCAAGAAGCGAATAAATCAATCAGCACTCATGGTACAGCTACATATTACGCGGCATTAGACACATCGACATTCACCCGTAATCCCGGTTTCCCCGGTATCTGGATGACAGCGGCGGAGGTCGCTTTTATGAAAGCGGAAGCATATGCCAATAACTGGGCCAGCGGCAACGCTAAAGCCGAATATATCAATGGCATCAAACTCTCGACAGAATTCTATTTCGACCTCAATGCTACCGGAACCTACCGTGCCCCGTTACCTGCGCCAGATAACTCGGCCGTTGAAGCCTACGCCGAATCGCAATGGGACGCGGGCAACCCGCAAAAATCTATCCTGACACAACGCTGGATTCATCATGGAGCGATACAGGAATTGGAAGCATGGAACGTTGTTCGCCGTACAGGATATCCTGAGCTTTATTTCAAAAGAGATCCTCAATCGACAGAGACGAAGCTACCATTGAATCGCCTGGAATATCCTTCCGATGAAAAGAATTACAATAAGGAGAACCTAGACTTACAACTGAACGGAGCGGAAGACTCCTGGTACACCACTTTACCTTGGATGAAAAGCTCATGGTATACGGTAATCGAGTAGAACTGGGGCTTATAAAATAGGATACCGCTACTATTAATGATAAGCGGCAAGCATAAAGGAGTTATATCACTACTCAAAATGTATCGAACCCCGAAAGTGTCATTTTACTTTCGGGGTTCTATTATGGAATATAAGTACACAAGAACAAATACAACATTTTTTCAGCATATATTATCTAATATTAAAAAAAACTCATACCTTTGCCCTTGATTTTAGTAATCAAGCTATCACATAGTTTGGTGAGAGGGAATCCGGTGTAAATCCGGAGCTGTTCCTGCAGCTGTAATCCTCGTCGAATTGGTTAGAAGTTCAAAAGCCACTGTCCCTGAGTCGGGATGGGAAGGTTTCTAGCCAGAGGAGAGCCAGAATACCTGCTAAAATCTTATAATAACATCAAGCTTTCAGGATAAGAGCACGTGTCATACAAGAAACAATTCAGTTTATTTTTTGAGACATTACTATAATAGAGGCTTGCTGTTTTATTTTGTAAACAAATAAAACACTATATGAGGCTTTTAGCATCCGCTATTTTAGCTGTGTGCGTACAATTCGTATGCGCGCAGAGCATATTGAAAGATTCGAAGGAACTTTCCGTGCTATTGAACGAGGTCGTGGTTACCGGTACGGGTACCGAGCACTATCTGAAAGACGCTCCCGTACAAACAGAGGTAATCACCGGGAAAGCCCTTGACAGCTATCAAGGACGCAGTATGCAAGATATCCTGGAAGGGCTAAACGCTTCCATTACTTTCAATCCCAGTGATATGGGTAGCGGTATTCAGATGAACGGCTTGGGCAACGATTATATCTTGATCCTTATCAACGGTAAGCGGATAAACGGAGATACCGGCGGCCAAAATGATTTAAGTATTATCAATCCCGCGAATATAGAACGTATCGAGATCGTAAAAGGCGCCGCTTCCTCTCTTTATGGTTCGGACGCTATCGCCGGTGTTATCAATATCATCACGAAAAAGAACCGAGACAAAGTAAGTGTATCGAATACGACTCGCATCGGTTCGTATGGAGACATATTGGAAAGCCTACAAATTGGTTTCGGACATAAAAAATTAAACTCTACCACCTCCCTCAGTACGACCCACACGGATGGTTGGCGAAACACGACTCAGGAATGGGACCATCATGAGGTTATGGACGGGTCTGTTACACGGACCGTGAACCGGTCTACGAACTTCACGCTGAGAGAGAACTTAACGTATAAAGTGAACGACCGGCTTAGCCTTTCGGCTGATGGTTCTTTTTATCAGAAATGGAACTATCGTCCGCACGGCGCGTTCAAATATTATACGTACGACCAGTTCTACCGGAATTTCGACGTGGCCGGAGGAGCCAAATATGCGCTGGGTGGACAGGATTTTCTTTCGGTAGACCTAACTTACGGTAACTATAGCTATTTCTACGATTATCATCATAAAGACGTAACGAACTTCTTCGATTCGGAGACAGGCTTACGTATCACCCGTTATCCGGGAGAACATATTCTGGAAACTTCCCAGCAGCGTTTTCTAGGACAGGCAAAAAGCGTATTCCATCTCGGCGAAAGCAACATCTTAAGCGCCGGACTCGAATATCAGTATGATCATCTAAAATCGCCCCGGCGCATCGAGAATGGAAAAGCCTCTGTTTTTACGGCTTCTGCCTATGCGCAAGACGAATGGAACCTGACGGATCAGTTGAATGTGACAGTAGGAGGACGCCTCGTGGTACATCAGGAGTTCGGGGCTACGTTTACCCCCAAAATTTCCGCGATGTATAAGCTTGGAGATTTTAACCTTCGCGCCACATATTCAAATGGGTTCAAGGCTCCTACCTTAAAGGAATTACACGATGATTATATCACGCAGATCGGTGGCGGTCCGTGGAAGCATTATTATGGTAATAAGGATTTAAAACCACAAAAGTCTAACTACTATTCGGCAAGCGTGGAATATCACACCTCTAACCTGCAAATCACGGTGACGGGATTTTACAACCGTATCAAAAATATGATCGCCTTGACAGAGATCCCGACTAGCGCCGAAGACAGATTGGACGAGATAGAGGCCAGTATGCAACATAAGAATTTATCAAAAGCCCGTTCTTTTGGAGGTGATATATCTCTGACCTACCAGATCTTATCATCCCTGGCGATTGGTGGAGGCTATAGCTACACGGATGCCAAGGCACAATATACAGACGACCCGGATGATCCGAACTATATGCTCTATACCCCGATCAACGGAACCTCGTTCCATAACGCCAACTGGAAACTGGCATGGAATCACGCCTGGAAAAAATATAAGTTGGATGTCACTTTGTTCGGTCGGTACCAATCCACTCGTTTTTACATCACGGATGGTAATGGAAAAAGCTATCAGCTATGGAGGTTGAATACTCGTCATAATGTACTGAAAAAGAAAAAATGGAACCTGGATCTAAATGTCGGTATCGATAATATCTTCGATTATGTAGACCGTACCCCATTCGGACGTCATCGTGGAACCACATCTCCCGGACGGACTTGGTATGCTTCCGTTATCGTGAAATTTCAAAATAAACACAAACTATAAACAATCTTAAAAGTTAAAAGAGATGAACAAATTCAAGTACCTTTTGCTGGCGGCAAGTATATTTGCCTCAAGCGCAGTTTTTACCTCCTGTGATGATGGAGACGATGACAATACCGCAAACCCGGCGGAAGAAGTCGTAAAGGCTAGTAAGAAACATGATACGGCGATCTTGTTGTGTACATTCGGCAGTACCTTCAAGGAATCTATCAAGACATACGACGCCACGCTGGCCGATTACCAAAACGCATTTCCCGATGCGGACATTTACCTGTCATTTACCTCTCGTACTTGCGTCAACCGCGTAGAAGCCGAAACAGGTATCGCACGTTACCAACCGGATCTTTGGTTACAGGCTTTAGGAAACGCCGGCTACAAGAAGGTAGCGGTACAATCCTTACATATCATTCCGGGCGAGGAATACCTAAGCTTGATGAACACAGACGTGAAAAAGAAATTCATGATCGAGTCTTTCCCGAGTGTTCAAGTCGTAAAAAGCCCTTGTTTGGTATACGATGATAATGATGTGGCAACTGTAGCAAACATCTTGTATAATCAATACAAAACGAAATTAGCGGACAACAAGCATATCCTTTTATTAATGGGACATGGTAACCCGGATAAGAACTACAATGCCAACACGAAATACACGGAGACAGAAGAAGCTATGCAAGCCTTGGCTCCTAACAAGAATGTATTCGTTGGTACCGTCGATTATGGAGATATGTTGTTCTGGCCGGAGGAAGGTGAGCCGAATCCGGAATGCGTATATTCCAAACTTACCAAATACTGCGAGGATCACAACTTAAAACCGGAAGAGATTACGATTTCCTTAGCTCCATTCATGTCTATCGCCGGAGACCACGCACACAACGACCTTTGGGGTATTGAGGATGGTGACGATTTCAGTGCGGCTACTCCTAACGCTGACGCTTGCTGGAGACTAAAGCTTTTGAAGATGGGCTTCAACATCGATACGGAAGAGAGCCATAACGGAAGCTTAGAGAATTGTAAGATCGTAGGTTTAGGCGATTACGACGCTATCCGTCAGATCTGGGTTGACCACCTAAAGGCATTATACAATGACGCGACAGCTTGGGAAACCGGAGAAGACTACCAATAAAAGAATTGAAAAATAGGAATTGAGGGAGGAGGCAAAACTCAATTTTAGCGAAAATGAACTTTTAATCTGAAACTTGACTTCTCCCCCACCGATAATAAAAAGAGCCGTATCAACCTCTATTTTGAGAATGATACGGCTCTTTTAAATCTATCTGTTACCAATAATATGCTGAAGGATTCCTTCTTTTATTCCCCCTTCATTTTCTCATTATTCAGTGTGAATATAATTTCTTCCGATCAAAAACTGTCGCCCGTTTATATTTCATGGCAAAACGAATGTGATCGATAAATAAAGACCGGATCGCCGGATTCTCTCCTAAAGGTTTTAAATAAATATCCACATCGAAACCCTGCTGACGTAATCCCTTTTGCCAAAAATCTGCGACCGTATTTTCTGTACCTCGGATCAATACGAACATAAAAGGAATCAATTGTACATGCTCATGACCGGCCCGGCGCATTTGTTCACCGACCTCCTCGATCGTAGGGAAACCTTCACGAGTCCCAGTATAATAGTCTTCCAGCCCCTTGGTCTGGAACATATAGCCCAATTTAGCATAAGCCGAGTTACTGGCATGGTAAGTCCCGTGCGCCACCAATAATTTAGCCCCATTTTTTGTTACCCCGGAAGGCGATGACACCGCTTTCATTACCGCCTCATAATCGGTATCATCATATAATAAAGGATTACCTACACGCAAATCCTTAAACAAGCCTTTCCGCTGTTCTGCCTCTTTACGGATCGCTTCCATCTCCACGCCTTCGATAATGATAGTTGGTTGGATAATCACATGGGTAAATCCTTGATCACGCAACTCAACCAAAGCATCTGCCGGCAATTGGACCCAGACACCTTGCGCTCTCAACCGGCTTACCACGCTACGGGCGCTATAAGCCTGCCGGACTTCCACATCCGGAAACGCCTCTTTGACACACCTGTTCATCACGTCAAGCACTTGGGTACGAGCTTCCGGGTAAGCGCTCCCGAAATGCACCATCAAAATCGCTAACTTATCTCCCTTTTCCATGCTCTCCCGGATATCGGAAGCATAAAACTCCCGCCCGGGTTTCGCCCATGACAAGCAGGCGAACCCAAACAAGAGAAAACAAACAAACATGGACCGTAAAAATCCTCTATACATTATTATATTAGTTGATAGTTGACATGTGCCAATTGACGGTTTACTGTTTGAAACGGACAAGAAGACTGACGTAATAGGTACGTCCCGGAGTCAATGTCGCATAGTTGTAATTAAACGGACGGTCATCTACATAATTAAAAAGGTTCTCGATACCGACTCCCGGTTCCAACTGAAAATCGCCGGCCTTAAAAGTATGGCTCGTATTAAGGTTCCATAAAGAATATTTCGGAGCATATCCATAAGAAGCAGAGTAACGTTCTCCTTGGATACGCCCGTTAAAATTCACGTTCAGCTTATACTTATTCCAAGTATGAGACCAAGTAGCCGCTACCGTACCGCTATGCTTTACGGTCTTATCCAAAGGTTCGTCTTCATATACGTTCTTTCCATCCATGAAGCTATAACCACCGTTCAAGGTAAAACCTGCTCCCAGATAACTATTGAAGGTTACATTAATACCCTTGATCTCCGCTTTATCGATATTCGCACGCATCTGGATCTCATCGTAATCCGTACCATGAGCGGCGTTATAAGCATCCCGCTCTGCCATATCCAACATCTTATAGTTAATCATACTGCGTACGTTATTCATAAAAGCGGATACCGACAAAGAGAAATATTTCATCGTATACTCGGCGCTCAACGTGAAGTTATCGCTCTTCTCCGGGTCTAGATCCGGGTTACCGATCGTAAGGCGAGTCGCACCGGAAGCTTTCTTCTCCGATTCCGTATACAGCTCTTTCAATTCAGGCGTGCGGAAACCGGCAGCATACGATCCGCGGAAATTAAAACCGCCGACTTTATACAACAAGGCCACATTAGGAGTCGCATAGCTCTTAAAATTCTCATGGTAAATATAGCGCAACCCTGCGTATGCCTGGAAATGCTCATTGATATTGATCTCGTCCTGGGCATAAAGGGCAGTCGTATACATACTCTTACCCGCTATGTTGTCCGTCTCGCTACTCAGCAATTCTTTTATGAACTCTGCGCCCGCCGAAAGCTTATTATATTTACCTAAACGAAAAATCCCTTTGACATTCAAGTTATGGTAGTGAATCCGCTTGGTCATATCACTCTCCCCATTTTTCTTTCCATCAAAGAAGTCTTTATATGTACTATGATTGTCTGACAGATAATCCGCGTTCAAGTAAGAGTTCTTGTTAATCATGTACTGGGCACCCGCACCATAAGTAAACGTCTCTTTTCTCAAATCATAGTTAGTCGTATTCACTTTATCCATCGGCATCGGACGATCGCTGGAGCGCCCGAAGAAAGTACCCCGGAGATAGAAAGACAAACGATCCGTAGCATCGTACGTGAAACGTTGATTGATCACGTTTCGGTGGAATCCTTCGGAAGCTTGCTTATTGGTAAGGACCAACTCGCCTTTACTCTCCGTATAGGGATTTAACTGCCATCCGTCAGCCCGTTGATATTGGTAAGAAGTATACGAGCCAAATTTACCCACATTCACGTCTGCGTTGACCGATTGCAGAAACTGATTCTTGCTACCATAACGGCTATTACTCGTTACATTCACCTTATTACGGGAATCATCCGTGATGATATTGATAACACCGGCGATCGCATCACTACCATACAAAGCGGAAGCGGCCCCATTCAGGATCTCTACCCGTTTTACGTTAGACATATCGATACGGGAATAGGTATCATCACCGGCCAGACGTTTACCATTTTCCAAGATAACGACGTATTTCTCCGTCAAACCATTCATATTCATTGTTGCTCCTTGCCCGTTTTCCATGAATACGATACTCGGATTTAACTTTGTCATCGCATCTTGGAAATTGGTCACACTCGCCTCTTTCAAATCCTTTCCCGTAAGCACTTTCACCGGGATAGGGGAATTACTCATACGGCGATGTGAACCGGTACCAGTCACTACAACTTGATCGATATTCACATATTTCTCTTTCAATTTAATAACAACATCTTTCTCCGAGTGATCCGTTTGATACACACCTTGCTCATAACCCAGGAAAGTCACGCGAATACGATGGTTACCGTCTGGAAGATCCAGTTCAAATTCTCCATCCGCATCCGTAGTGGTTCCATTCAAAGAACCCGAAACCCGGATATTCGCACCTGAGATCGGATCATTACTTTCATCCACAACCTTACCCTCTAAACGTACCTGCGCAAGCGATACGTTTATCGCACAACCTACAGCTAAAGCTGCGCATAAACACTTTCTTTTCATAAATGATTTGTTATTATGTATATCCCGCTTTCCTGACCCCGAGAAAAACAGAAATAAAAAACGTCTGGCAGGTTTCCTGACTTACCTCATTAGAAAACGACCTTCCCGTCTCTTGCGGACAGTGGTATGAGAAATGCTTCCTAATTATTGAAGGCTTACAGTAGCGGGCACTGCTCCGGATTCACACCGGATTCCCTCTTTATGACTAAACCGGATGGTTTCACGTCATCACCAAAACGGGGGCAAAAGTATAAATTATTTTATTATATAAAAAATATATTCCGGCTTATGTTCCTTGAAAAACATTACAAACAGAATCTCATAACACATTCTTATTATACCAAAAGGGAATAAAAAATTCAAATCCCTATTGTAAAGTTTTCTTAAAAATTTTACAACACGCTATAAACAAGACTATTAACATTATTTAATTAGCAAAAAGTTTTCCAAAAAGAAAATCATATAGAGTTATGAGATACCTTTGCACACGTAATTAATCACAAATTAATCGACTTCATGATACAGACAGTTGTTAAACGGGACGGGCGTATCGTTGGTTTCAACGAAGAGAAAATAGTGACTGCTATCCGTAAAGCTATGTTGCATACAGATAAAGGAGAAGATATGCAACTGATTCGTCAGATTACAGACCATATCTCATTCAAGGGAGAATCTCAAATGACCGTAGAGGCTATCCAGGATGCCGTAGAATTGGAACTGATGAATAGTAGCCGGAAGGATGTAGCGCAAAAATACATCGCTTACCGAAATCAGCGAAGTATAGCTCGTAAAGCGAAAACACGGGATATGTTCTTGGAAATTATCAATATAAAATCCAATGATATCACTCGCGAGAACGCAAATATGAACGCCGATACACCTGCCGGAATGATGATGAAATTCTCCAGCGAGACCACCAAGCCGTTTGTCGATGATTATTTATTGAGCGAGGAGGTCAAGGAAGCTGTATCCAACAACTATCTCCATATTCATGATAAAGATTATTATCCGACTAAAAGCTTGACATGCGTACAACACCCGTTGGATCGCATACTGAAATACGGTTTTTCCGCAGGTCATGGCGAATCTCGTCCGGCCAAACGAATCGAAACCGCAAGCATCCTTGGCTGTATCTCCTTGGAAACCGCGCAGAACGAGATGCATGGCGGACAGGCAATACCTGCGTTCGACTTCTATTTAGCTCCTTACGTACGTAATAGTTTTATCGAGGAAATCAAGACCCTAGAGGATTTATACGGACAAGATTTCTCGCACTTATACAATAAGCCGATCGATGATTACCTAACACAAACATTAGACGGACTAAGTGGTGACAAACGCATCATACAGCATGCCGTCAACCGTACGGTAAGCCGTGTGCATCAATCCATGGAGGCCTTTATCCATAATATGAATACGATTCATTCCCGCGGGGGCAATCAAGTGGTATTCAGCTCTATCAATTATGGTACCGATACCTCGGCAGAAGGCCGTTGCATTATCCGGGAGTTACTAAAAAGTACCTATAGAGGTGTTGGTAACGGTGAGACAGCCATCTTCCCGATCCAGATATGGAAAAAGAAACGGGGCGTAAGCTATCTGCCGGAAGACCGTAATTACGATCTCTATCAATTAGCCTGCAAGGTTACCGCCCGTCGCTTCTTCCCGAATTTCTTGAATCTCGACGCTACTTTCAACCAAAGCGAAGACTGGAAAGCAGACGATCCTCTGCGCTATGTCCATGAGGTAGCGACCATGGGATGCCGTACTCGTGTATTTGAGAATCGTTTCGGACCGAAAACTTCTATCGGACGCGGTAACATCTCTTTCTCAACTATTAATATCGTACGGTTGGCCATCGAGTGTATGCAGATAGCGAATAAGGAAGAACGCATTGCCTTATTTTTCGCAAAGCTGGATCATATGCTGGAACTTACGGCCCGTCAGTTGCATGAGCGTATGGAGTTCCAGAAAACAGCTTACGCAAAACAATTTCCGTTACTAATGTCTTCCCTGTGGCTTGGGGCAGAGAAGTTGAGGCCCAACGACTCAATTGCCTCTGTCATCAACCAGGGTACTCTGGGTATCGGTTTTATCGGATTGGCTGAATGTTTGGTAGCCCTTACCGGCAAGCATCATGGCGAAGACGAGGATTCGCAAGCCTTAGGTATAAGGATCGTTACATATATCCGGGATCGAGCCAATCAATTCTCGGAGCAATACCAACACAATTACAGTGTATTGGCAACTCCGGCAGAAGGATTGTCCGGTAAATTCACGGGGAAAGATCGTAAGAAATTCGGATCGCTTCCGGGTATCACAGACCGGGATTATTATACAAACTCCAATCACGTTCCGGTATATTATAAATGCAGCGCCCGCCATAAAGCGGAGATAGAAGCTCCTTATCATGACTTGACTCGCGGTGGACATATCTTCTACGTTGAGATAGACGGCGACGCTACACATAATCCTGAAGCGATCATGCGTGTCGTGGACATGATGGATAAATACAACATCGGATATGGTTCCGTGAACCATAACCGTAACCGTTGCTTGGATTGTGGCTACGAAAACTCCACTCCTAACCTAGAAACCTGCCCGAAATGTGGCAGCAAGCATTTAGATAAGTTACAACGTATTACCGGCTATCTGGTAGGAACCACCGATCGCTGGAACAACGCCAAACTATCTGAGTTGAACGATCGTGTCACCCATAACTAACTGTCAATTGTCAACTATCAACCAATTATGTTGTCGATTATAGATATCATCGAAGATACTACCGTAGACGGTCCGGGATTCCGGACCGCCATTTACGCCGCAGGTTGCCCGAACAAATGCCCGGGTTGCCATAATCCTGAATCATGGGACATCAACAAAGGCAAGAAAGTAGCAACGGAAGAAATCGTGGAGAGAGTGTTGGCCGACGAATTCGCCAACGTTACCTTCAGCGGTGGAGATCCTATGTTCCAGCCGGAAGGTTTCACCGAGGTCGCTAAAGCCATCAAGGAAAAAAGTCAGAAAACGATCTGGTGCTATACGGGATATAAATTCGAGGACTTGATAAAAAATCCGGCACAAGCCGCCCTATTATCCTATATAGACGTATTAGTGGACGGCCGCTACAAACAAGCCCTCCGGGATGAGAGCCTGTTATTTCGCGGGAGTAGTAATCAACGTCTGATCGACGTACAAGCCTCATTGCGGAAAAAAGAGGTGGTAAAATATAAGTATAATCCTTTTATTTAGAGCTAGTCACTGGCCATAGCAGTCAAAGAATGGCGAGAATACCCTATTTAGTTTTATCCCTAGGCAGAGAATGATTTCAGAAGATAAATAAAAATTGACATAAAAAATCCATACCTTTGCCCCCTGAATCGACTCCGCATACTCATTCCGAGATGTGGATAAACGGGAAATCCGGTAAGAATCCGGAGAAGAATCCCGCCATAATAAAATCCCTTGAATATTCTAATACTATTTTCACCACAGGCCTGGTGAACTAGGAATATATTATACCCTTTTCTCGCAGGTTAGGATATAGAGACTATATAAGTATAAAAAAATGATGACAGACAAGGAAGTATTGTTATTACGGCGTAAATTGGATCTTTTGCTCCGTACAGGAAAATTGTTGATGGAAAGTGCCGCTGATACGAACCGTATTGAGCGTAACATGAAACGGGTAGCCGCCTTTATGGGTATTCCGGAGGAAAAGTTACACCTCGATATCCGTTGGACCATGATCATGGTAAACGTGAGCGATGAGCGAAACTCATTTTCCAAATTCCAAAAGTGCGAGAAACATGGCATTAACATGACAACGATCTCACAAATCAGCGAGCTTTCATGGCGGGCGATCGAGCAAGATTATTCCTTGGACAAGTACGAGGAAGAGCTAGATAAGATCGCTTGCCAACCCAGGAACTATACCCCTTACATCGTAGCGATCGGAGCCGGATTCGCTTGTGGTGGTTTCTGCAAGTTGTTTGGAGGAGACTGGATCGCTTTCTTACTCACCTCTATCTGTGCCTTTATCGGTTTCAGGGTACGTGCCCGTTGTTTGGAAGCTGGTCTCAACGCCTATATGGGAATTGCTCTTGCCGCTTTTATTTGCACGTGCCTAGCGTATGCCTCATCTTTCCTGGGAATATCCGATACTCCGTACCTGCCGTTACTGGCTTGCGCCTTATTCATCGTACCGGGTGTACCTTTAATTAATTTTGTAGACGATATGATCGATAACCATCTGCTGGTCGGTATTACCCGCGCGACGAACACGGTAATGATAGTGGCGGCGATGACCTTCGGTATAGCATTCGCCTTACGCCTGCTTGTCATGAATGACGTATCAATCGACCATAAGTTCAGCGAATTAAGCATGGTTCCACATGATCCGTATTATGTGTATGCGATAGCTGCCGCCATTTCAGCCATCGGCTTCTCGATGATATTCAATATCCAGCGCCGTTTATTATGGGTAGTCGCTTTAGGTGGTATTATCGCCGTATGTATCCGGAACTTCGTGAACTTCGAGTTGGGTTATGGCCCCGTGATCGGCTCGTTTATGGGAAGTTTCGTGGTCAGCCTGATCGCCGTGAAAGCGGTTCATTGGTTTCATGTACCAAACCATGTATTAACGATTCCCTCTGTTATCCCGATGATTCCGGGTGTATTGATGTATCGCTCGCTATTAGGCTTTATCAACCTCCACGGTGTGATCGGCGAAGTTACAAACGCTTTTTCCAACGGTATCAATTCCGCCCTTATCATCCTCTGTATCTCTTTAGGCGTAGCCGTCCCCAATATTTTCGCCCGTCGCTATATCGCCAAAGACCGCCAACGTTATTTGCAAGAAGAGTTGGAGAAACGCAGGCAAAGAGGTAAGTTCATCGAATGGTAACAGACTTTTGATCATTCGTGGGTATTCTCGCCTCCAAAATACATATTTGTAGGTATTGCCAGGACTGATAAGATATCGGATATTTGCCTTCGTTAAAACTATAAAAACTAATAGAAATGAAGACTATAGGAATATTCTACGGATCGTCTACAGGAACGACGGAAGGGATCGCAAAACGTATCGCGGAAAAATTAGGTGTGGAAGATAAAGACATTCACGACGTATCTAGCGCCTCCCCTACCGATGTAACACCTTACGAGGTATTGCTATTGGGTTGTTCCACTTGGGGTGCCGGAGATTTGCAAGATGATTGGGATAGTTATCTCGGAAAACTGAAAGATGTAGATTTAAACGGAAAAATCGTCGCGTTATTCGGTTGTGGAGACTCAGCCTCTTTTAGTGACACATTCTGCGACGCAATCGGCACGATCTATTCCGGTCTGCAAAATACAGGATGCAAATTCGTTGGCGCGGTAGATGCCTCTGGATATTCTTTCGACAGTTCCACTGCTTGTGTAGACGGAACGTTCGTAGGTCTTCCTTTGGATGAGATGAATGAGGATGACCAAACAGAAGGACGGATCGATCAATGGCTGGCATCCATAAAGAAAGAAGGAGTTGAATAAGCTTTTACATAACTGTTTTTATGTCTTAATATTGTAACGTTTACGTATTCAACTAAATTTGGTTTAGATTTATGAAGAGGTATGTTTGGCTTGCATACCTCTTTTTCTTTTTTACCTGAAATAAACCTTGAATCTAACTCCGGTTATTTTAGTTTCCTGATCTTTTTCTTTATCCAAAAATAATAACCGGTTATCACGAAGACAGCTCCCAACAAAGATACCAAGCAGGTTAATACACGAGTAGTCATTCCTCCCCACGAGCCTATATGCACGGAATAAATCCATCCTCTTATTTTTCCAGACTTCGGAAGATCGCTATACAGTTGGGTTTCCAGAATCTCACCCGTAGCAGGATCGAAAGAGTAACGATCGCTTCCTCTTGTATTTCCGTAGTTGGCCGTAGAAACCGTGGCAGAGCCATCCTGGATCGTAATCGACTTAAAATCCGGATAATGGTTTTCCAAAGTAGACAATACCTTCGCCCATTGCGCGTAATCCGTTTTTTTCTTCTCCGTTTTTCTTTTTTCCGCATCTTTCGGTGCAGGGGAAGCCGGAGCATGACGTGCCTGGGGCTGGTTCGTGCTAACACCGAAGACATTATAAAAGGCATTCCTGTACCAACCGAACGACCATGTCAACCCGGTCAACGCTAAGACAAGCAGAAGCAAAGCCGCATAGAATCCTCCCGATACATGCAAATCATAGAAAAAGCGGAACCAACCCGCCCTCGTCTTCACCTTCAACCGGTTTCTCAATGCCTTTTTAGAGCGGGGATACCAAATAACGATTCCGCTAACAATAATAATCGCCAAGGCTAAAGTCGCATAGCCGACAACCGATTTTCCCCAAGAAAAGCTCCCATCCCGCTTATACTCGTCAAGCAACCAACGATGAAGGCGCATTACCTTCAAGAAAAAGCCTTGCCCGTCATCCATCCCGGTCACCTCCCCGGTATAAGGGTCGATGAAACCAGCCGCTTTTTTCCCCGGCAATACGAGTTGATACGTCCTCCCGGGATCAGACGATACCCGGATTCCTTTTATTTGGACCGATTCGGGCAACTGCCGGCGAGCCGATTCTATCAGGGTAGCAGGCGAAAGGGGTTCACCTTTTACTTCCTTTACAAAATAACGTGAAGGATAGCACAACTCCAATATCTCTGTCTCAAAGACAAGAATCGATCCGGTCAGGCAGATAATCGCTATAATAATGCCAAAAGGTATCGATAACCATAAATGTACTTTCGCAAAGAATTTTTTCATTTTCCGAATAATTGTTTAATCCCGTCATATATACCCGGAATCGCTACCGTTCCGTGATTCTCGTCGGGAAATGATTTACTAAAGAAACGCAGGTTCTCTGCCTGTGGCAAAACCTCCGAAAGAAAACAACTCACTTTGTCAAGATGAATATCTACCCGGTCTGTCCTTTTCTTGGAGGCGACACCGACATACAGGCTTTTCCCTTTGAAATCACGGCCCTCGATCCATCTTTTCGCCTCCCGGACCAGCCGTCCCTGATCCCACCATAAACTCGGATCAACCGCAAGGTAGGTATCGAATAACTCCGTATGACGAAGAAACGTATCCAAGGTGAAAAGCCCCGCGTACGAATGGCCGATAAGCATATTCCATCCGCTCGTACGATAAGTACTGTCGATAACAGCCCGAAGCTCTTCCGTAAGGAACTTACAAAAAGCCTCGCTTCCTCCTCCCTGCGGAACCGCTCCTACGGCAATCTTTCCATCCCTTCCCGCGGCGGAGGCAGTAGGAGTAAAATCCCGTGTCCGATCCGTATTCAACACCCCTACGATAATACAGGGAGATAGATATTTACCTTTACCGGATGCCAATGTTTTCCTTATGCCTACCAGCGAATGAAAAAAAGAATCCCCATCCAGCAAATAAACAACCGGATAACGCCGTATCGTATCCGCGTCATAAAGTTCCGGCAAATGTATCCAATAACTCCGCTCTTCCTGTAACGTAGCGGAATACAGGCTCCGTTCCTTCCCTATACAAATATCCTCCTGGCTCCGCAAAGTCAGCGGAAGCAGGAGGAATATTAAAAGAATGTGAGTCCGACTCATGCTTAATTATTACTCTTGAGCGGCAGTCAACTTACCTACACCACTGATTTGCTCGGATTCAACCGTAATACCCTTGGTAGCGGTAGCCGTTTTCGGATCGATACGGTAAATAGCCGGTTGGCTTCCGTCTGTAGTTGTCACAGGCATATAGGCGATACCATCCTCAGAGTACGGAGTATTTCCAAAGCCTGAGACAATATCAGCGGAAGGCATACCTGTCACGTAAGTAAGGCTCTTGTCCTCTCCTTTATAAATAGCCAATTCTTTTGCGGCGAAACCTTTCTCTGTCAAAGGTCTGTCATACATCAACAGCAAGAAGTAATCCTCCGTTATATGCCAACAGCGCAAGAAGGCCTTACCTCCTGTCTGGGCCTCCAAGTTACAATAATAATCCGGGTCAAACTCTTCCGCGTCAGCCTTGATACGGACTACACCGGCCGGCAACGTGGTTTTCTGCACTTCTGCCGTCATGGTTTTAGAGTAGCTAGGAGAGAACACATAAATATCGCCGTTGTCAGCCGCCCAAATTGTCTGGTAATATTGAGACCTATTACGTCCACAAGCATAACTGATCTTATCCGTCTTTATCAATTTCGGGTTCTCGAATTTCTCGTCCGCATAAATAGCGATCCAAGCCTCGTTTGGATACTGCGTCCATTGCAACTCCCCTTTTTCATAAGCGCCACTGCCGCTTCCTCCAGACTCTGTCTTTACCAATTCCGGATATTTAACGTATTTACCTCCCTCAGCCTTCACGCCGTATTTGCTCAATCCCATCGGAATGGCAGCGGAATAGATCTGCCCGTTCGCTTGGAGAATACCCGCTAGCGTAACAAACTCGCCATTCCCCAGATAATTCTCAGACAAGATCGAATTGGTATTTGTCGTAAACGTCTCCTTCGCTACATCCAGGTAAGAAAGCAGGAAACCTTTAGGCAAATAGCCGTTCTCATCCGCGTATTCCTCGCCCAGATCTCCGGTAGAAGACGTAATGATGTAATCCCCGTAAATACCGTAAGAAGTAAATCGCTTGATCTCGTAAGTATTATCACGCTCTTTAACTTTACCCTCCGAATTCAACACATATGAAGATGTCACGCCTGCATTTCCCTGATTATAGACCAAACGGTATAAATATTGATCTTTATAAAAGATCCATTGCGTACCGCTCTCGGTAGTCAATCCGTTGTTCTTCGCGGAGACAGAGCCTTCACCCAACGTGTCTGCCGTCAGCAAGTAATTAGCATCGTCTACAGAAGCGGCGATCACATAGCTAGAGACAGCCTCGGTCGTTGTCGAGCCGCCGCCAGTACCGTTATCATTCCCATCGCCTCCGTTATCTGGAGTGGGATCATCTTCGCTACAAGAAGTAAATACACCTCCCATCAATAGGGCAGCGACAAGACCTGTCATTAAAAAATTCTTTTTCATGTTGTTTAAATGTATTATGTTTTGAATTAATTATTGATAAATAAAAGATAGTCGTATAAATTAATTTCCGAAATAAACTCTCACCTTTCCGTAGAAAGCCCTACCAGCCTTCTGCAAACTGAAGTTGTCGTATAATTTCTCATTCGTGAAATTCCTGCACTCGAAAGAAATATTGTAGCGTCCGTTCCGTATCCCATAGGAAAACGTCAGGTTATGCGAGAATTGGGTCGGCACCACGAACTCAGATTCACTGCCTACCGCCTCCGAGTACAACGGGAAACTATGCATATATAAATTATCGTAAGTGACACTGAGCGTATTCCCCTTCTTCCACAAGTCGCGCCAATAAAACGTCACGTCCGAGTTGGCGAACTGATAAGGTAGATTCGGCATACGTGCGCCATACGTCAAGCTCTCTTGGTTCGTCCCGCTAGTAACCGTCTTCACGTTATCCCGCACGTTCATTTGCGTAAAGTTACCACCTACGCTTACCCAGTCCGCGAAACCATAACGAACCGAGACATTATACCCCTTGGTCTCTACCCGTCCATGGTTCACATAGGTAGCGCCATATTTACCACCACTTAAATCCGATATATTCCGTTGGATATAATCTTTCGTATTCCGGTAGACCAAACCACCTTCCACGTATACGGAATGTCTCCCGAACGTCTCGTTATAGCTTAAATTCAAATTCACGTTATCGCTGTTCTCCGGCCTCAAGGAGATATCTCCGGTCTCAAGGTCTTCGTCACCGAACATTTCCTCGTTGGTCGGCAGGCGATAGGCCTTCTCGTAAGACAACTTCGCTTGCAGGCTTTTCAAGATAAAATAAGTTCCCGCCGCTCCATATCCCATGGCGCTCACCGAATTGGTAGTACGTATATAGTCGTCTTGAGCCGTGGATGTAGCGACCGGACCGGCGATAAACTGGTTGTAATATTTACCGAACACAGACACATTCCAATGCTCTGTCGGCATCAAGCGATATGAAAGGCCACTGATATTTTTACGGGTTTCTTTCGGAATCGCGTTCGCTTCCGAGTCTTCATTCAAAAGAGACTTATTCGAGCGGCGAAATGCGTTGACCACATGGTTAAACGTGAATGTATGTGCTTTTCCTATACGATAATTGGCCGTCAAAGTCCCGTTCCAGTTATTATTATCCGAGCGGGTATTCTGGTAAGATTGCTCTCCGGGCATCCGGAGTTTACGCATATCACCACGCCAGTTATACTCATAAGAAGAGGTATCCACGTTATTGGTCATATTCTTATTATAGTTTGCCGTCAATACCACGTCCAAGCCTTTGACGAAGAGATCCCGCTTACGGTAATCCAACGATGGCATGACAGAGTATCCCTTACGGTACTTACCGCCAAATACCACTTCCTGCCGCACACCGGTCTGTATATCCTTATACATATGCGAATAGGTAAAACCAAGCATTAAACGATCTGCCCATTTTTTATCCACGACACCGATTTTACCGATAACGGCCTCGTTGTGATACGTATCGTGGAAACGTTTCACATGCTCGATTTTTTTCTTATTGATCGCCCCGGTCGTAAAGTCTTTCACCGGAGTATCCACATAATAATTATTATCCGAATAATTCTGGAATACGTTGATCTCATACGTAAACCCGTTCTGGAAAGTCTGTCCGAAGTTCACGTAAGATTTATGCGTATTGAAGGAACCATACGAATAAGAAGCGTCCAAGAACCATCTTTTCTGGTTTTTCTTGGTAACGATATTGATAACTCCCCCGATAGCGTCTGTTCCGAAGCCCACCGGAACCACTCCTTTATAAACCTCTATACGCTCGGCATAATTCACCGGGATATTATTCAGGCCAAAAGAACTGCCTACCCCTTCTTGCGGAACCCCGTCTATAAAGATCTTGATATGCTTGCCACTAAAGCCATCCATCATCAACTGCATATCCGAACCGACTCCCCCGGATTCCCGGATCTTCATTCCGGGCGCTTGAGCCAAAGCCTCGCTTAAGTTCTGGGTCGAGTTTTGCAAGGCTTTCGTATCGAGAGCCACCGCGTTAAACGCCGAACGCTTAAGGCGGGTCACACCATTGGAAACCACCACCACCTCGTCTAACTCCTCAACCTGAGGACTGATTACCACGTTCATTTTTGTCCGTTCCCCCCGTACCAATCTTACAGGTTTCTCCACGGTTTTATAGCCGACAGCCGATACTACCAACGTATATTCTCCCGCAGGAGCCTGGAGATGATAGATACCTTCCTCATTAGTAGTTCCCCCATAATTCGTGCCTTTCAAATAAACGGTCGCGAAATCCACGGTCGTTTTTTCCGTAGACAAAACTTTGCCCGATATCATTGTCTTATGTTGAGAAAAAACGGAGAAGGAAATAAGTAACATCAAAAAGGAGAGGAAAAGACCTCTGATTTTTTTCATCATCATTTAATTTATTATGTTATTTAAAGCACTGCAAAGTTACGACAGTAGATCCCCCCTCCACAATACCTAAAAAGGAGTAAAATCTCTTCGCGAATCTTCGGTATAGCTATACGAAACAATCACCTCTTTCAGGTAATCGGAGCGATAGGTGATACGGGGATGTCTACAAAATTGAGTTATGTCAATTTTTAAATCTATTTAAACCCAGTCACAAGTTTTTGACATACATTTTCTTAACAAACTCCAAAAAGGTTAACTATATTTGCGAGATACAGATGTTTAATTTTAATTCTTTATCACCATGACAGACAGAAGAACATTTTTGAGAAACATTTCCTTACTTACTTTAGGGGGCATCGCCAGCCAAAAAGTAATGTCCTCAAATCCCACCAGATCCATCCCCGTCACGGACGCGGTATCCTCGGCAACCGCCAAGAAAAAAATAGGATTGCAAACCTATTCTCTCGGACAAGAGTTACTACAAGATATGCCTAACGGATTGAACCGGTTGGCAAAAGCAGGGTACACCGATTTAGAGATTTTCGGATACAGGGAAGACACCGGTAAATTCGGCGATTATAATCCTAAAAACACGACATTCATCGCCTCCAAGGATTATAAGAAAATGGTAGACGATGCCGGTTTAAGAATCAGCAGCTCCCACCTTACCCCTTCCGTTCGCGAGTATACGAAAGAAAACATGCCTAAATTCGATGAGTTCTGGAAAAAGGCGACCGATATCCATGCGGAGTTAGGCGTTAGCTGCATGGTGCAACCCAGCTTACCCCGTATCGAGAACGAGGACGACGCAAAAATCGTATCGGAGATCTTTAACCGGGCCGGAGAGATCACCCAAAAAGCAGGGATCAAATGGGGCTACCATAATCACAGCAATGAATTTAAACGGGTATTGAAAGCCGGCGAGAAACCGGAAGAGAAACCCAATCCTTGGGCTCCCCCAAAAGGAACATATATCGAAGAGTTATTCCTGAAAAATACCGACCCGGATAAGGTTATGTTCGAGTTGGATGTATATTGGGCCGTTATGGGACAACAAGATCCCGTGGAATGGATGACAAATTATCCGGATCGTTTCAAATTATTACATATCAAGGATCGCTGGATCATCGGTGATTCCGGTATGATGAATTTCCCGAATATATTCAAGAAAGCTTACGAGATCGGTATTATCGGTTATTACGTAGAATTGGAAGGAGACAAGAAAGGCCGGACCCAATTCGAGGGTGTAGAAAAGAGTGCCGCTTATTTGCAAGCCGCCTCGTTCGTTAAATAAAACATCACGGTTTATCTCATAAAAAAGACAGTGTTTCCGCAGAGTGATCATACTCCTGGAAACACTGTCTTTTTGTTTATATTTTACCTTCAAAAAAACACGTACATCTTTTTCGAGAAACACGTACATGTCTTCCCAAAAACATGTACATGTTTTTTAAGAAAGATATTCCCCTGTCAAAAACTCATTTTCACCCCAGCGAAATAACTTCTCGGGCTAGCCGGACCGTAGATATAAGAGGAATCCCGGTTCTTCCCTTGGTCAAAGTCTGATTGGTAAGCGTTGAACAGATTCTGTACGCCCCCATTTACTTCCAGTTTCAATTCCTTATAAAGCGGGAATTCATATGCCAGCTTGATATTCATATCGAAGAAATCCGGAGTCTCCACCGCCTTATCAAAGGGTATATAACCCGCCAAGTGCTGTACCAACATACTTCCTGTATAAGTACCCGAAAGGGAAGCCGTGAAACGTTTGACGGGCGTAAGGGTAGCTGTAAAATAGCCATAGATATCCGGAGTACGGAACATCCTTGTCTCGGCCGGAACATTCTCGTCATTACTCCATTTCTCGGCCTCTTTATAACGGCTTCGTTGGAATGTAGCGCCCGCTTGCAAGGATAGCCACGAGGTTAACACCGATTTCCCCTCCAAGGTCAATCCCATCACCTTCGCCCCAGAACCGTTACGGCGTTCCTTTATCAGATTACCTTGCTCATCTTTCCCGATATCTTCCAAGACAAATACATCGCTCAAGTTGGTGTAAAAACCTTCCACCAGGAAATTCAACTGAATACCATTCTTAAAACGATGGTAAAAATCTACCGAAGCGCTCAAGCTCCGCGATTTCTCCTCAGACAAATCCTCCGCACGCTGGAGCATCGAGACTTCGCCTCCGACCGCCGAGATATGCATATCCTCATCGAAGGCTTGCGGGGCACGAAAGCCGCTGGAATAACTAGCCCGAATATTGATGTCTTCTGTCGGGTTAAAACGGATATTCGCACGAGGACTGAATATCACATGATCTACCATATTGTGTTTGTCCAAACGACCGCCGATCAAGAAACTCCATCGCTTATTTTTCCATTCATTCTGTAAAAAAGCGCTCTCGACATGTACCTTCTGGTTCGTAAAGCGATTATATCCGATCATCTCATCCTTCAAATGATCAAAGCTATATTCCAATCCCGCCGTCAGATCCGAAGGCATAAACAAGAACTTATCAAAGCTATAAGCGTATTGCGTACCAGCCATAACCGTCAGGTCTGTGGTCTTGCCGTAAGCGTTCGGGTCTTGGTTCGTCCCGTAATAACTATCCCGGGCCGTATTCTGGGCTGATGTGAAAATGCTCCATTTATGTTTGTAATCCTTGGAGAAAAGATCAAACTTCAAGCCACCTCCATCGATCGAATGTTCCAACTGTTCGGCGATATCCGCTTCATGAGGCGGACGGTCCAAGTTATTTCCTCCCCTGCGGTATTCATTCATATGATGATACTCGAACGTCAACTTACTATAAGTACTCGTTTTCAAATACGAACGGAAACCAACTGTTTGATTTTCCAACTTAGGCAATTCGGTGAATCCATCCCCGTCATAGTCAAAGTCGGAACGATGACGGTTCTGGCCGAAAAGATATAAGCCGGCCTTCCCGTTTTCCGATACCAAAGAAGCATTCAAGGTCGTATTATTATCGAACGTGGAAGTACCGCCGATCGAGGTCAGCGTATGCGTCAATTCCCCCGAGTTTCTCAAAGGCTCTTTCGTGATGATATTTATTGTCCCGGCGATAGCAGACGAACCGAATAACGCTGATCCGCCTCCCCGCATCACCTCTACCCGCTCGATCATATTCGCCGGTATTTGCTCTAATCCATATACACCGGATAAAGCGCTGAATATCGGGCGCGAATCGATCAATATCTGGGTATAAGGTCCGTCTAATCCATTGATCCGGACTTGCTGGAAACCGCAATTCTGGCAATTAGTCTCCACACGTACCCCCGGTTGGAAGTTAAGGCCCTGCGCCAAATTCACCGCATTTGTCGTAGTAAAGGCCTTCGCGTCCAAGACATTCACCAAAGTCGGCGCCAACCGCCGGGAAGTCTCCGCACGGTTCGCCGATACCACCACGCCATCCAAAGCGATCTGGTCCTCTTCCATTTCCACGTTAATCTCCAAGGTCTTCCCTTTCTTCAAGGTCACCTCTTTAGAGATCGCTTTATATCCAAGCGCTTTATATTCTAGCGTAAATTTACCTTCAGGCAGATTCTTCAGGAAATAATGTCCCGAGTTGTCGGTGGTAGTACCTATCGTAGTACCCTTTACCAACACGTTGATAAAAGGAAGGTGCTCCCCCGTGTTCTTATCCAACACATGGCCAAAAATATTTGCGTCCGAGTCGTTCAGACAGTCCTCTCCCGTGGCCTGAGCTACCGTTAGGGCACAGCACAGGCATAGTATAAAGATGAAAAATTTATTCATTTTAATTTATTCTGATAAGTAATACAATGTTATTTATCCCAAAGGACAAGCATAACCCAGTTGTAGAGACGCGGCGTGCCGCGTCTCATCCCCTCAAAATAGTAACTCAGAATACTATCAGACAGTGCTGAGACGCGGCACGCCGCGTCTCTACAACCGGATAAAATGATTAGCTTATTATGTATCAGAATACGGGAGGAGCCCGGAGCGTACGTTTCCCCCGGAAGGGAACGATATAGTCCGGATAAACCGGAGCGAAAGACAAACTACGGATAAAGGCATAAAAAGCGACCAACAGGATAGCGACAAAAGCCGTACCCGTTATTTGCAAGACAGATAATTGATGGAGCAACTGGAATTGGGCGTAACCATGCTCGTGGTCCGGACGGCCATCATCCGTTTTATGATAAGGGTGGGAATGGACGATTGTTACCCCGTTTATTATATGAACGTGGGTAAACGCGATAAGACATCCCAAATAGGCAATGAACAGCGTAGGGAGTAATATCCTCAGATATTTTCTTAATCCATCCATCTCTTTTTCTCTCAATCGCAAATATACGAATATTAACCGATAAAAGAGATACGCTGTTCAAGAATTACCTATTTGCAGGTACTCTCCTCAGCCAAGTACACCACGAACCCGGTCTTCAAAAGCAGAAAGGGCAGCCTTGGCTCCTTCTCCCATAGAAATGATGATTTGCTTGAACGGCACGGTAGAAACATCGCCCGCCGCATAAATACCCGGTACATTCGTCCGGCAATGCGTATCGATCACGATCTCACCGAGGCGGTTTGTCTCGACCACCTCTTTAAAAACACCGCTATTAGCGGCCAAGCCGATTTGAACAAAAATACCGTCCAAGTTTATGACACGCTCTTCCTTGGTCTTACGATCTTTTATACGGATACCGGTTACCTTCTCTCCGTTCCCGATCACCTCTGTCGTTTGCGAACTGACAAAAATCTCGACATTGGGTAAGCTCTTCGCTTTCTCCCGCAAGACTTGATCAGCCTTCAACTCATCCATAAACTCCAGAACGGTCACTTTCGAGCAGATTCCCGCCAAATCAATAGCCGCCTCGATACCGGAATTTCCTCCACCAACCACGGCAACTTGTTTTCCCTTATAAAACGGACCGTCGCAATGCGGACAAAAAGCCACCCCGTGCCCGATATACTCAGCCTCACCCGGTACATTCAATTTACGCCAACTCGCACCCGTAGCGACAATGACCGCCGGAGCCTTGAATACCTCGCCGCCCGCCGTAGATAAAACTTTCTCGTTCCCTTCTACCGCCAGCTTCTCTATCCGGCGATGCTCCAATAAATCTATCGCATATTGACGCATATGCAGACGCAGATTATCAGCCAATTGGCTTCCTGTTGTCTCCGGGACGGAAATCAGGTTCTCTATCGCAACCGTCTCCTTCACCTGCCCGCCGATACGCTCTGCCACGACAGCTACATTCAGGCCCTTCCGGGCAGAATAAATAGCGGCGGAAGCACCAGCCGGCCCACCGCCAACCACAACCACATCGTATCGCTTTTCCGTCTTCTCCGTCAAGTTCTCATCAATTCCATACTGAGCCTCCAGTTTCGATAATAACTCACCGAATTCCCCGCGCCCTACATGGATAAGTTTTCCATCCGCGAAAACAGAGGGTACTCCTTGTATCTTCAAGGCCTCAACTTCCGCCTGGTTGATAGCACCATCTACCATCTCATGATGGATACGAGGATTCAGGGTCGTCATGGCGTTTAACGCCTGTACCACATCCGGGCAGTTCGTACAGGTCAAAGAGACATAGGTTGTCAAATGTATCGGGCCGTTCAAGGCCTTGACACGGTTACAAATGCTCTCGTCCGGAAAATTCTTGCCTTTTCCGTCCGCATTCAAGATCGCCAGAAGCAAGGAAGTAAACTCATGTCCATTCGGTATTCCACGGAACTTAATCCCCGTTTTCTCCCCATTCTTTAATAAGATGAATTCCAACCCGTCCCCTTCTGATACTTGCATGGATATTTTATCCGAACAGGAGGTTACATCCCCTAATAAATCCAACAATTCCTGTCGGCTTTCATGCATAGAGGAAACAGATATATCCAAAGTATAATTTGCGCTTAACCCGGCAAAAATACCTTTTAATTGTTCTTTTAATGCTGATTCTAACACGATCTATAATCTCAATTTAAGAATTTAAAATTAAAATAGAGAATTGATAAATCCGTAATAGGCATCTCCTGCCTATTACATTCAATACTCAATTCTCTATTCCCCTATTTATTTAGATTTTCCCTACCAAGTCTATACTCGGTTTCAAGGTAGCCTCGCCCTTTTTCCATTTAGCGGGACAAACCTCGCCATCATGTGAGGCTACAAACTGGGCGGCCTCTACCTTACGGAGCAACTCGGAAGCGTCACGACCGATATTGTTGTCATGAATCTCGGCAACCTTGATCTTTCCTTCCGGATTTACCAAGAAAGTACCGCGGTATGCCATACCCTCTTCCTCGATCATCACGCCAAACGCACGGCATAGCGCACCTGTGGGATCTGCCAACATCGGATATTGAATCTTACGAATTGTCTCGGAAGCGTCGTGCCAAGCCTTATGCACGAAATGAGAGTCTGTACTTACAGAATAAACTTCTACTCCCATAGACTTGAACTGTTCATACTTCTCTGCCATATCGACCAATTCCGTCGGACAAACAAACGTAAAATCGGCCGGATAGAAGAAAAAGATAGCCCACTTGCCCAAGACATCCTCATTGGATACAGTCTTGAAATTACCATTCTGAAAAGCTTGTACTTTAAACTCCGGAAGTTGAGAATTAATAATCGGTTCCATACTTGTTCTTATTTTTTTAATGAATACTATTTGTTTTTATTTCCAACACAAAAATATAACATATTTTCCTATTAAAGCAATTTTTTTAATCGATATATTTTATGAGGTTATAGATAATATTTTATCAACAAATAAAAAGGACCTCTCCTCACGGAGAAGCCCTTCAATATCTTGGGTTTTGGCTTACTACATAATTAGCGATTATAATTTACTTTCTATACTTAATTGATTCTTTTGTATCCGTATACGGCACGATCTCCCAATTCCTCCTCGATACGAAGAAGCTGGTTATATTTAGCCATACGGTCCGAACGGCTCAACGATCCGGTCTTGATCTGTCCGCTATTCGTAGCGACAGCGATATCAGCGATCGTAGCGTCTTCCGTCTCACCGGAACGGTGTGAGGTAACGGTTGTATATCCATGACGGTGAGCCATCTCGATAGCGTTCAACGTCTCTGTCAGAGAACCGATCTGATTTACCTTGATTAAGATTGAGTTACCGCAACCTTCTTTAATACCTCTGGATAAGAACTCCACATTTGTCACGAACAAGTCATCGCCTACCAATTGGCAACGGTTGCCGATACGATCCGTCAATTTCTTCCAGCCTTCCCAGTCATTCTCACTCATACCATCCTCGATAGAGTCGATCGGATATTCGTTGATCAGTTTTTCCAGATAATCCACTTGTTCGTCGGAAGTACGTTTCACGCCTTTTTCTCCTTCAAACTTCGTGTAATCATAGATTCCATCTTTATAGAACTCGGAAGAAGCGCAATCCATACCGATCATCACATCCTTACCCGGCTCATAACCGGCGGCCTTGATAGCGGCGATAATTGAGTTCAAAGCATCTTCCGTACCTTCCAGATTCGGAGCGAAACCACCCTCATCACCCACAGCGGTACTTAACCCGCGGTCGTGCAATACCTTTTTCAACGCATGGAATACCTCAGCGCCCATACGTAAGCCCTCCTTGAAAGAAGCCGCTCCTACCGGACGGATCATAAATTCCTGGAAAGCGATCGGGGCATCGCTGTGTGAGCCGCCATTGATAATATTCATCATCGGAACAGGCATCACGTAAGTGTTGGTTCCACCAATATATCTATACAAAGGAATATCCAGATAATTCGCGGCAGCTTTCGCTACAGCCAAAGAAACGCCAAGGATAGCGTTCGCTCCTAATTTCGATTTAGTTTTCGTACCGTCCAAAGCCAACATCGCATGATCAATACCTATCTGATCCAAAGCAGACATCCCTTTCAACGCCGGAGCGATAATCGTGTTGATATTCTCGACTGCCTTCAACACGCCTTTACCCCCATAACGTTGCTTGTCGCCATCGCGCAACTCCAAGGCTTCATTCTCGCCAGTTGACGCACCGGAAGGAACAGACGCACGGCCCATAACGCCGGACTCCAATAAAATATCAACCTCGACTGTCGGGTTACCTCTTGAATCTAGGATCTCACGTCCTGTAATCTTTTCTATTTTCATTGCTTCTACGTTTTTTAAACTGACGCAAATGTAAAAGGATTACTTGAATCGTAAAATCACTACAAATTGCTATTTTCCACCCTCATAATACCTGAATGTAGGTAGAGGCATCATAGTTTCGACATGAATTTTTGCCGGTCTACGATATAGCGGACATGTTTTCCCTCACCTATCACGCCTTTCGAATCGCTCGCCACCAGCGAGAAAGTCAGCTTACGTCCATCTACCTCTTCCAATACCGCGGTAGCCGTAAACGTCTCACCCATACCAGAAGGTCTCGTATGTGTAAGCTGTAACATGGCGCCTACCGTCGTAGATCCATCGGGAAGTTCGGGCGCAACGGCACGCATCGCCGCGTTTTCCATCAAGGCAGCCATGGCTGGCGTAGCTAATACCTCTAAATCCCCAGAACCTACAGTCTTTGCTAAATTTTCCACCCGAACGGTGTCTTTACTCGTAAAAGTCAATCCTTTTTCCATTTTACCATCTAAGTTTATAATTATAATTCAATCGTTCACAAAACTCCCGCCCGTACCCGGCTCAAAGATTCCGGGGTCATCAATAAATACGAGGCGATATGATTCACAGAAGCACGTTTCGCCACTTCCGGATATTCTTGCTGAAAGCGCAGATAACGTTTTCTCGCCGACTCAAAACGCCAAGAGTCCGCTTTCTTTTGTGAAAGCATCAAGGCGCATTCTAATATTTTCCGATACAATCTATTAATCGCCAAAGATGTTTTCAATAGATCATCAAGCCCGACAAAAGAGATCCGGTGATAAACCGTTGGCTCCAACGCCTCGATTAACAAATGTGTCGGTTCTCTCCGGAATGTGCTCGTTATACAAATAACGATATTTCCCTCACATGAGAAATGCTCGGTAATATCACGTTTATTCTTATAATAAAACTGGCGTAATAATCCCGATTCAACATAATATAAATATTTCGCTATTTGCCCGTTATTCAATACTAATTCTCCTTTCGCGGCCTTGCTCGATTCTATGATCGACGCCAAAGAATCCAAATCTTCTTCGGACAACGGATAAAAGCGTTTAGATATCATTCCGGCTATTTCTCGTGGTGTTTTCATATCTTTTATCATTTTCTGATATATATCATTTTTTATCTCCTTACAAAAATAGATATTTGTCGCATATTACAAAACAAACACATATTAAATAGTCAAGGTTAGTCTAGGCAAAAAATTATTACTATCGTTTAAAAGTTAATCGGATCTGATTGTTTTCCCCGATTAACTGGTTGCATAATCACAAGGCTTGATCGAGAGACCAGGCCTTGTTACGTACCTATTAAAAACGATCGGGACCAGGCCCGAATCTATCTTCCGGACCTCGCGGCCCCTTCGGACGATTCTTTTCCATATATTCCTGAAATAGTTCATACTGGTTATCCGATAAGATAGATTTCAAGCTATCTCGTTGAGCTTCCATCAGAGCATCCATCTCCTTCTTCCGTTTCTCATCATTTTGCCTTCTGGCTTGCTCATCTTTCCTACGCATCTCATCCATTTGCTTTCGGAAGGAAGTTTCCCAATCCTCTATTTTCCGGCGCTGTTCGTCTGTCAAGGACAAAACATCTACCAAGTCTTCATGGATAAAAGAAGGAGGAGGCCCCAGAGGTGGCCTTTGCCTGTCTTGTCGGGGAGCAAAAGGCGGTGGAGGACAGCAACACGAACAACCACAATGTGATCTTCTTTGAGGTTTCTCATTTCCGGACGCGCAAACAGGTAGTCCCAAGGCCAACAGAGCCAATACCAACATTTTTTTATTTACCATATATTCACTTTTTATTTACAAATGTAATCGGGGCCCTCTAAATATAAAAAAGAAATATATGAAGACGGAAAATTCCTCATCCAACCCCCAAAAACAGGGGATAAACATTTATCATGTATGTTTACAGACAGTAACGGGAGAATATGGCCTTCGCATTATCTAAACGTTCTTTCGACAACGGCTCTACCCCCTTCAACCGATAATCGAGCCCCAATTGCTCGTATTTAAAAGTACCCATCGTATGATAAGGCAATAACTCCACTTTTCGAACCACCTTATAGCGACTGACATACCGGGCTATCGTCTCCAGCCACTCATCATTATCCGTATATCCGGAGACGATAACGTGACGAATCCAAGTATCTATACCCCGTCTTTCCAGTTCATCCAGGAATAAAAGCGTATTATCCAGTTTGACCCCTGTCAGTTGCAGATGTAAATCAGGGTTTAAGGTTTTGATGTCTAACAATACTAAATCCACATAATCCAAGACCTCCAAAGCTTTCGAGGTATATATGTGGCCCGATGTATCCAAAGCCGTATGAAGCCCCTGCTCACGGCATAACCGGAAAAACACTCTCAGGAATTCCGGTTGCGACAAAGGTTCTCCACCGGTAACGGTCACACCTCCACGGGCGATAAAATTTTTATACCGCAACACTTCTGCCAACAACTCATCGGGAGCCATCTGGTATTTCGCCTCCCCTTTCAGGTTCCAAGTATCCGGATTATGGCAATACAAACAACGCAACGGGCAGCCTTGCATAAAAACGACAAAGCGAATTCCGGGACCATCTACGGTCCCGAAACTCTCTAATGAATGAATCCTGCCTTTTACCACTTATAGTGAATGGTTAATCGTTCTTGAAATAACATCTAACTGTTGTTCGCGAGTCAACTTCACGAAATTCACGGCATATCCGGATACGCGGATCGTAAGCTGCGGATATTTCTCGGGGTGTTCCATCGCGTCGATCAACAATTCCTTATCGAAGACATTAACATTTAGATGTTGGCCTCCATCCGGAGTAAAATAGCCATCCAATAAACCAACCAAATTACTGATCTGCACATCACGCTCTTTTCCTAGAGTAGCCGGTGAAACGGCGAATGTATAAGAGATACCGTCGTGCGCATGCTGGAACGGAAGTTTCGCCACAGAAGCCAACGCCGCGACAGCCCCCTTCGTGTCGCGACCGTTCATCGGGTTCGCGCCCGGGGCGAAAGGAGTTCCACCGACACGGCCATCCGGTGTCGTTCCGGTCTTCTTTCCATACACCACGTTGGAGGTGATCGTAAGAATCGACTGAGTCGGTTTTGCGTGGCGATACGTCTCATGCTGACGCAAATATTCCATGAACTTCTCGGTGATCTCCACGGCGATACTATCCGTACGATCATCGTTATTACCGAAAGGAACATACTCGCCCTCACGCTCAAAATCAACCGCCAGGCCACGCTCGTCACGGATCACGCGAACTTTCGTGTCGCGGATGGCGGCCAAAGAATCGGCTACGATAGAAAGCCCCGCGATACCAGTCGCACGGATACGCTCCACATCCCCATCGTGAAGCGACATCTCGAACGCCTCATACGCATACTTATCATGCATATAATGGATTATCTTCAGGGCGTTCACATACACCTTCGCCAACCAACGCATCATTTGCTCATATTTAGCCATCACCTCGTCGTATTCCAGATACTCGCCGCGAATCGGCTCGAACATCGGGGCCACCTGTACACCGCTACGTTCGTCGCGACCTCCGTTGATCGCATACAATAAACACTTCGCCAAGTTCGCACGGGCACCGAAGAACTGCATTTGCTTACCGATCTTCATCGGGGAAACACAGCAAGCGATACCATAATCATCCCCATAATCCGGACGCATCAAATCGTCATTCTCATATTGGATAGCCGACGTTTCGATAGAAACCTTGGCACAGAAACGTTTCCAGTTCTCAGGAGCGTTCTTGAACCACAGAACCGTCAGGTTAGGTTCCGGAGCCGGACCAAGATTGTATAATGTATGAAGATAACGATAAGAAGTCTTCGTTACCAAAGAACGTCCATCCACGCCTTGTCCACCTAAAGACTCCGTTACCCAAACCGGGTCGCCGGAGAACAAATCATTGTATTCCGGAGTACGCAAAAAACGGACGATACGCAATTTGATGATCAATTGGTCTATCAACTCTTGCGCCTCTTCCTCCGTCAGCTTACCCTCACGAATGTCTTTCTCAATGTAAATATCCAAGAATGTGGAGGTACGCCCGATAGACATCGCCGCGCCATCCTGATCCTTTACCGCCGCCAAATAAGCAAAATACAAGAACTGTACCGCCTCACGAGCGTTTTGCGCTGGACGGGTCACATCGAAGCCATAGCTAGCGCACATCTTCTCAAACGCTTTCAAAGCCTTGATCTGCTCCGAAATCTCCTCACGCCTTTGAATAATCTCTTCCGTGATTTCCTGGATATCCAGACGCTTCAAGAAGCGTTTTTTCTCCTCGATCAAGATCGCTGTTCCATATAAAGCGACACGACGGTAGTCACCGATAATACGTCCTCTGCCATACGCATCGGGCAAGCCGGTTATAATAGCTGAGCGACGAGCCGCGATCATCTCTTCCGTGTACGCGGAGAAAACGCCCTCGTTATGCGTCTTACGGTATTTAGTGAAGATCTCTTTCGTCATCGGATCCAGATGGTAACCATAGGCCTCCAGGCTGTTCTCTACCATACGGATACCGCCTTTCGGGAAAATACCTCGTTTCAGCGGGGCATCGGTTTGCAAACCGACGATGACCTCATTCTCCTTATCAATATAACCCGGCCCATACACATCGATCCCCTGAGGTAATTTAGTCTCGGCATCATAAACTCCCTTTTCTCTCTCTACCTTAAACATCTCGGTCAGCTTGTTCCAGACCTTGCGGGTCTTCTCGGAAGAAGCGACTAGAAAAGAATCATCCCCCTCATAAGGCGTATAATTACTTTGGATAAAATCTCTTACGTTGATCTCTTTCTTCCAGGTCTCCCCCTTGAAGTGATTCCAATACTCATTCTCGAATTTCATAAACAATCTTATTCTAAATACCACATTTTTACCGATACAAAGGTAGAACTTTTCTCCTCATACTCCTGTAACATTGACGATATCACCCTTCAAAATCCCCACATGTAGGTACAACAAGCCGCGACCTGTCAAGGTATTATCCCCCGCAACTACCTAAAAATCGGGATTATCCTAGGAGCCTTTTACCTAATCATGGGGATTTGATATTTTTTCGGGAAGAAGGAACTTTGTAACACGAAATATATCGGTTGATATATAATTTATTGTTACTTTTACTCCATAACTTAATACAGGCTCTATATGAAACTAAATTCACCCTGGACGGGTATCTTGTCTTTCCTGATCGTGCTATTCACGATGCCGCTCGGACATGCCGCCATGATCTTGATGGAGAAAATACTCGGACATGATTTACTATACACCGCCGCCGTCCTTTTGGGAGGCGTGGGTGTCGTATTGTTGCTAACCGGGATCTTCTCCAAAAAGGAGGTTTCCGCTACCTTTGGAGGATTATTCGGGGGATTGCTCATTTGGACCGGATGGATCGAGTTCGGTTATGTGTATTTCGCCAATCGTTTCGGGGTACAACCTTTAATCGAGAACGGAGAGGTGGTCACGAAACCTGAATACCTGATCATGCCCTCGTCTATCGGTTTTTGGGCGATTATCATGTTGTTTTATATTTTCAGCATAAGGTCTAATTGTAGCTTCTTTAATTGGATACAACGTAGGATCCGTTACGGAGACGAACAGCGACCGTTTCAACCGGTTGTCCGAAATGCCGCCATGACCACATTCATGGAACTTAACATCTTACTGTGGACTTGTTACATGGTCTTATTGTTCGCCTACGATACCGAATTCCTTGGAGACCGCCATCCGGTAACGGCATTTATCGCTTTCGGGGCATTGGCATGGTCTATCTATTTATTCACTCGCCTACTTAAAATCAAAAAATTGGCTTATGCTATCCGATACGCAATCCCGACCGTCATTATTTTCTGGACTTTTGTAGAAATCATGGGACGGTGGGATTTGCTGAAAGAGATATGGGTAGAGCCCTCTCATTATTGGGTGGAAATGACAGCGATGAGCCTCGCCTTTATCGGATTATTCATATTCTTATTTTTCAAACGAGATCACAAACAATAAAACTCAAACTGTTATACTTAATTTGATCTAAACATATAAAAGGTTACCTTTGGCATCTTCAAAGATAGCTTTTTATGTTTCATTCTTTTTCTAAATAGTTTATACGACATGATAAATTTTAAGAAATCTATGTGTTGCCTCTTTCTGGCAGCCAGCTCAACAGTAGCGATCGCACAGATCAACGTGGTCGATCTTGTAAACCCGATCATCGGGACGAATGGGATGGGGCATACATTCCCGGGGGCTTGTGTGCCTTTCGGATTGGTACAGCTCAGCCCGGATACGGACACCATACCTCATAACGTAGACGGGAAATATCAACCGCGATCCTACGAGTATTGCGCCGGTTACCAGCACAAAGACAGCAGTATCGTAGGTTTCAGCCATACCCATTTCAGCGGTACCGGCCATTCCGACCTTGGGGATATCTTGATTATGCCTACTACCGGGGTATTGAAATTAAACCCCGGGACAGCCACGAATCCTGATAGCGGTTACCGTTCTCGTTTCTCGCACGACACAGAGATATCCCGCCCCGGATATTATGAGGTTACGCTTGCCGATTATGGCGTAAAGGCCCAGTTGACCACCACACAACGGGTCGGCATCCATAAATATACATATCCTACAGACAGTGAGAACCAACGTATTATCCTTGATATGATCCATGGAATCTACAATTACGACGGTAAAGTCCTTTGGACCAATATTCGTGTCGAGAACGATACGCTGGTAACCGGCTACCGTATTACCAATGGCTGGGCACGTACCAACTATACTTATTTCGCTATGTCTTTTTCCAAGCCGATCATTCATTACGGCTGCGAGGAGAAAGCCAAAATTAATTATCGGGGTGGTTACGCTAAGTTCAACATGAAAGAGAACTTCCCGGATATCGGAGGACGCAAGATCGTCGCATATTTTGATTTCGATCCGAAAACATCTGACGAGCTGGAAGTTAAAGTAGCTCTTTCCGGAGTTAGCACTGAGGGGGCTTTAAAAAATCTCCGTGCCGAGGCTTCTGGAGCCAATTTCGATCAACTAGCCGCCCAAGCTTCCGAGACTTGGAATAAAGCGCTTTCCGTCATCGACGCAGAGGGAAGCGACGATCAATTAGCCATGCTTTACACCTCGTTGTATCACACGATGATCAATCCTTGCGTATACACAGACGTTGACGGCCAATACCGCGGATTAGACCATAACATCCATCGGGCAGACGGGTTCACCAATTATACAGTATTCTCCGTATGGGATACGTATCGTGCCTTGCATCCCTTATTCAATATCATCAACCGGCAAGTCAACACGGATATCGCCAAATCCATGTTGAAGCATTGCGAGCAAAGCGTTCACCATGCCTTGCCGATCTGGAGCCATATGGCGAACGAGAACTGGTGTATGATCGGTTATCATTCCGTCTCAGTCTTAGCGGACGCTATCGCAAAAGGACTACCGATCGATAAAGACGCAGCGTTGAAAGCGATGGTCAGCAGCTCCACGATCCCTTATTATGAAGGGACTAAAGAATTTATGGAATTAGGATATGTCCCCTTTGATCGTAACGGCAGCGCAGGTTCCTTGACTCTGGAGTATGCTTACGATGATTGGACAATCTATAACACGGCCTTATTAGCGGGAAATCGCTCCGTAGCCGAAACCTATAAGAAACGAGCTTCTAATTACGCAAATGTATTCGATCCCGCGATCGGATATGCTCGTCCCCGCTATACGAACGGTAAGTTTAAAGAGGATTTCAGTTTGCTAAGCACACACGGTGAAGGATTTATCGAAGGTAATGCATTGAACTATTCATTCTATGTCCCCCAAGATGTCAATGGCATGATTAAATTGATGGGAGGCGAAGAAACATTCATATCCAAAATGGATTCCTTATTCACGATGCATCTTCCGGACGAGTTCTTCGCCAAGACTGAAGACGTAACAAAAGAAGGATTATTAGGTGGTTACGTACATGGTAATGAACCCAGCCATCACATCCCATTCTTATACACATGGACCAGCCAACCTTGGAAAACCCAATACTGGCAACGTGAGATCATGAACAAGATGTATCGCAACAATATCGACGGACTTTGCGGAAATGACGATTGCGGCCAGATGTCCGCTTGGTATATCCTCTCTGCCATGGGATTCTATCCGGTTTGCCCGGGTACAGACCAATATGTATTAGGCGCTCCCTACCTTCCTTATATGAAGGTTCATTTGGAGAATGGCAAGACCTTCGAGGTAAAAGCCGACAAAGTCAGCGACAAGAATCGTTACGTTAAAGCGGTAAAACTAAACGGGAAACCGTATACCAAAGGATACATCACGCAAGATGATATCATGAATGGTGGAATACTAACATTCGAGATGACTTCCAAACCTAATAAAAAACGCTTGTTCAATGGAGAGGATCGTCCTTATTCACTTACAGATTAAGCGATTCCTATTCAAAAAGAGACAAGATATATCGGAAATATAAACCGATGATACCTTCTCGCTATGGTAGTCGCCCGTTCCTTTTCCCGGAATGAGCGGCTATCATAACGGAAGTCACTTTTCCCCTCTCGGACCGGTTTCCTCATTTGCCCCCTTCCGGACAATCCCAAGACATCTCCTTTTTTCCAGACGAACAGATTTTATTTAATTTTTAATGTCTTTCAAATAAACCTTTTTGAAAAATATCAGTCAAATAGATCGTTTTGTAAAATGTAAAAGTCAGATTTTGGAAGATGATGAAGAAAAAGATGGGCCTATTCTTGACCGGAATGCTTTTATGTTTAGCCCCGGATATGAAAGGAAATGAAACAGTTGGAGAAATAAAGGGTATTGTAATAGACGGAGAATTAGGAGGACCACTCGAATTTGTAACCATACAGGTTAAAGCGAAAGGTTCGGATAAAGTATTACAAGGAACCGTTACCGGAAGTAATGGAAACTACAGTATCGCAGGATTAAAGAAAGGAGAATATGTAGTTACCTATACCTACATTGGCTATGCGGAAATTTCCAAAAATATAACAATCCGCAACAATGACCAAACTCTCAACCTTGGAGAACTAACAATGACTGAAGATGCCAACCAACTGAGCGAAGTGGAGGTTGTTGCCAAAAAGCCTCAGATGCGGTTTGAGCTCGACAGGAAAGTATTTGACGCAACACAGGATATAGCTTCGGAAGGAGGTTCCGTGAGCGACCTTCTTGCCAATATCCCGTCTATCGAGGTAGACAACGAAGGTTCTATTTCTTTGCGCGGTAATTCCAGCGTAACTGTCTGGATCAATGGAAAAGCTTCAGGACTGACCGCGGATAACCAAGCGGATATCCTAGAAATGATGCCAGCCGAAGATATCAAGCAGGTGGAGGTTATCACCAATCCTTCTGCCAAATACAGCCCGGAAGGAACTGCCGGTATCATCAATATCATATTGAAAGACGACCGTAAACCCGGTTATTATGGTAGCGTGAAAGTGGGAGCTGATACGGACGGTGGATATCAGGCCAGCGGAAATATCAATTATAGCAGTAGTAAAGTCGACGCTTATGCCAATCTAAACTACCGCAACCGTGAAATGAAAGGAGGCGGTATCACCAGTCGTGAAAATACGGCAGATAATAGCTTTCTGGATCAAACAAATAGCTCCAAACGACAACATAACAATTGGTTCGGGCGTTTCGGAGCGACTTGGCATATCACTAAAAACGATGATCTGGCTTTCAACATGACAGGAATGAGCGGAGGAGGAGACAATGACGAATCTATACATTACATATCTACAGATCGCCAAAAGAATACGGTCTATACCAGCGACCGTACGAACAATGGAGATTCGGACATGAAAATGTATAACTTAGAGCTCAACTATCTCCATAAATTCTCGGAGAATAGTAATATAGACCTGACTGTCAGCAATAATCAATGGAAAAATGACGGACTAAATATCTTTCAGCAATCAACCCATTACACAGATACAAACATCGCTGACAAACAAGAGTACCAAACCCAAGAAAACAATATCAAAAATAAAAACTGGGAAATACAGGCCGATTATACAAATACAATACCCAATGTGGGTCGTATAGAGGCCGGTTATAAAGGTACGTTCCAGCGGGAGTCTAGCCCTGTGGATACATATTCCGGAACGACCGCTAGCGACATAGAGCAAGATCAAGCTCTCTACAATCGCTTCTTATACAACCAGGATGTACACGCCTTGTATATGACTTACGGAGGTAAATGGAACAACCTAAGTTACCAAGCCGGCCTACGCGGAGAATATTGGAAGGTAGACACACGTTCGCTGGATTTCGACCAAGAGTTTAACGGCAAATTATCGGAAAAATTTGAGAAAGATTATTTCAAGTTGTTCCCTAGCGCTTTTATTTCTTATGCGCTTCCTAAAAACAACGAACTTCAAGTGAATTATACGCGTCGCCTACGACGTCCTTGGGGAGGACAGCTAAACTCTTTCCGTAATATTTCCGATGCCTCCAACATTTCTTTTGGTAATCCGGAGCTAACTCCCGAATACTCCCACTCTTTCGAGTTGAATTATATCAAGACCTGGGAATCCGGGCACACGTTGTCTCTTTCCGGATATTATCGTTCGACCGACGACGTAATCCAACGTATTCGTTTCCTCGACACGACAGACGACGTGATGTATACGACCAGCGAGAACGTCGCTCGCCAGCAGAACAGCGGTTTGGAAATTGTCGGCAAAAATAAGCTATTCAACATCCTTAACCTGACAACGACCGTAAACCTTTATTACTCTAAGCTGGATGGTTTCAGTTATCTGCCTGAAGGCGCGGAAACTCCCGTCACCGGCGAAGAAGACGAGAGCTTCAACTGGAACATACGTACGATCGCTAATGTAAGCCTGCCTTGGGGAGTATCGCTTCAGGGAATGGGTAGTTATAACTCCAAGCGCTTGATGGCTCAAGGATATCGCGAGCCAAACTATTCGGTAGACCTCGGACTACGCAAATCATTCTTAAAGGATAAGCTCACACTAAATATTAACGCACGCGACCTATTGGATTCCAGAAAGTTCCGCACGGTCACCTCTGGTGATGGCTTCTGGCAAGATTCGGAGAACTGGCGCGGTGGCAGAAGAATAGGTTTTACCTTGACCTATAATTTTGGAAATATGAATAAAAGGAAAGACAAGAATAAAGGTGGCGAAAGAGAATCGGATATGTATGACGCGGACTTTTGACACGTTTTACCGGAAACAGCCAAACCCATCTCTTTATTTGCATTTCCATAAACATATATCTACTTTTGCGAAAAAGTAAATATGGAATTTTATACCCGGATAATGTTACCGAAAGCACGATTCTTGTTCTCATATGAGGACAAGATCGTGATGATAGGTTCTTGTTTCGCCGAGAATATCGGAAAGAAGCTGGAAGAGAACAAATTTATAGTAGATATAAATCCTTTCGGAACCTTATACAACCCGGCCTCTGTAGCGGAAGGATTGCGGATGTTGCTACGTCTGGAGCGTTTTACCTCCGGCGATTTATTTCAGCATGAGGGCGTATACCATAGTTTTGCCCATCACAGCCGTTTTTCGGCTACATCGGAAGAAGAATGCCTAAAGCATATAAACAACCGCCTGTCCCAATCCTCTGCTTTTCTCAGGAAAGCGACCCGCTTAGTAATCACGCTGGGAACCGCTTATGTATATCGCCTTAAAAAAAACGGGCAAATCGTATCGAATTGCCATAAGTTACCGGAGAAGATGTTCGACCGGCAACGGTTATCCGTACAAGAAATCATAGAGGACTGGCAACCTTTGCTTCTTGCCCTTTGGGAGCAAAACCCCGCCTTGAAGATCTTATTTACCGTAAGCCCTATCCGTCATTGGAAAGACGGGGCACATGAGAACCAACTCAGCAAAGCTACCCTATTACTAGCCACGGATACTTTACAGAAAAACTATCCCGACCAGATCGCTTACTTCCCCGCTTACGAGATACTTATGGACGAGCTTCGAGATTATCGCTTTTACGCAGACGATATGCTACATCCTTCTCCATTGAGCATCGATTATATTTGGCAACGTTTTACTGAAAATTTCTTATCCGCTAATTCTTTAACGATTCTTAAAGAATGGGGTGATATTCAAAAAGCTATAAATCATAAGCCCTTTCAACCGGAGAGTGAAGCCTATAGGCGTTTTATACTTCAAACTTTGTTAAAGATGGAACGAATTAACGAGAAAATTCCTTCCTTTGATATCCGAAAAGAGATCGAAACAATAAAGTCTAAACTAAAATAAAAGAATGGAATACGCAATTAAAGAAATAGCAAGAATTATCAGTGCTAAAACAAACCAATTGCTAGATGATACGGTCAGTTTATTGTTGACTGACAGCCGTCGTCTCTCCTTCCCGGAAAAAAGCCTTTTTTTCGCCTTGAAAACCAAGACGAATGACGGACATAAATATATACAAGAACTTTATAACCTTCGTGTACGCAATTTCGTGGTAAGCGATATGTTGCCGGAGTTCGAGGATATGAAAGAAGCGAACTTCCTTGTGGTAAAAGATACGTTACGAGCTTTACAGAAACTAGCGGCTCACCACAGGAAACAATTCAATATTCCCGTGATCGGCATCACCGGCAGCAACGGAAAGACGATTGTAAAGGAATTCCTCTATCAATTATTGCACAATGAGTTCAATATCGTACGTTCGCCCCGAAGCTACAATTCCCAGCTAGGAGTTCCCCTCTCGGTATGGCAGATGAACGAGAAAAATACGCTAGGAATCTTTGAGGCCGGTATCTCGCAACCGGACGAGATGGAACGCCTGCAACCGATTATCGCACCGACAATCGGTATTATCACGAATATCGGGGAAGCTCATCAGGAGAATTTTCTCTCCTCCAACCAAAAATGTATGGAGAAGCTGACACTTTTCAATGATTGCGAGGCCATTATTTATGATGGAGACGATTTGTTTATCGCCAATTGTATCGAATCGGCCTGTCTTTCCCATAAAGCGATCGCATGGAGCCGAACGGATTCAGAGGCCCCCTTATTTATCGAGTCGATCGAGAAAAAGGAGCTAGAGACAATCATTCATTGTACCTTGCTGGGGTTCAACCAAGTTGTCACCATCCCATTCACAGACGACGCTTCTATTGAGAACGTAATCCATTGTATGGCTGTCATGCTTTACCTGAAGCCGACCAGCGTAAACGATGTATCGAAATTCTTGCGCCTTGAGCCGGTAGCTATGCGACTGGACGTAAAGCAAGGCATCAACAATTGCCTGTTAATAAACGATACTTATAATTCGGATATCAATTCCTTGGACATCGCCCTTGATTTCCAACAAAGTCGCCGGGTGGGTAAAAAATTAAAAAGTACTTTAATCCTCTCCGATATCCTCCAATCGGGAACCTTGCCTAAGTCTTTATATAAAAAGGTCGCCGATTTAGTCCGTCGCAAGAAGATAGACCGTATCATCGGTATTGGCCGTGACTTAAAGGAATATGCTTCCGTCTTCGAGATCGAGAAAGAATTTTATACGACAACCGAGGAATTTATCAAGTCTCCTTCCTTCAAGAGATTCAAGGATGAACTGATCTTGATCAAAGGTTCACGGCATTTCCACTTCGAGCAAATATCCGAGCTTCTGGAAAAGAAAGTACATGAGACAATCCTGGAGGTAAACTTGGATGCGATCGTACATAACTTCAACTATTACCGTTCTAAGTTAAAACCGGATACCAAGATGGTTTGCATGGTAAAAGCCTTTGGTTATGGAGCCGGTTCTTATGAATTAGCGAAAACCCTTCAAGAACATCGTTGTGACTATCTGGCCGTAGCGGTAGCCGATGAGGGAGCCGGACTGCGCAAAGAGGGTATCTCGATCCCTATTATCGTCATGAATCCGGAATTCAGTAGTTTCAATGTCTTGTTCGAGTATCATCTGGAACCGGAAGTCTATAGTTTCCGCTTACTGGATGCCATGATCCGGGAGACCGAGCGCAGAGGTATCACCTCTTACCCTATCCACATTAAGATTGATACCGGCATGCACCGCCTAGGGTTCCAACCGGAGGATATCCCTTCGATCTGCGAGCGCTTAAAAGCGCAAACCGGGGTTACCGTCCGTTCAGTCTTTTCGCATTTAGCCGGAAGCGATTCATACATTTTCGATGATTTTACTCATCAGCAATTGGATAAATTTACCCAAGCGGCCCAAGAACTAGAAAAGGGATTAGAGTATAAGGTAATCAAACACATCCTAAACTCCGCAGGAATCGAGCGCTTCGCCGCCTATCAAATGGACATGGTACGCCTAGGTATCGGCCTATACGGGGTGAGCGCATCCGGGCAAAAAGGATTGCGGAATGTCAGTACCTTGAAGACAACGATCTTACAAATACAAAACGTGCCCGCAGGAGATTCCATCGGCTACAGCCGCATGAGTTACGTGAATCGTGATTCTCGGATCGCTATTATCCCGATCGGGTATGCCGACGGACTAGATCGTCATTTCAGCAACGGAGGGGGAGAAGTCTTGATCAATGGACAACGCTGCCCGATTATCGGCAACATCTGTATGGATGCTTGCATGATTGATGTTACCGATATCCACGCGCAAGAAGGCGACACGGTCATTATCTTTGGCGATGAACTACCGGTTAGCGAGCTTTCGGATAAACTGAAAACAATCCCTTATGAGATATTAACCTCTATCTCACCCCGGGTGAAAAGGGTTTATTTCCGAGAATAATAAGTAATCGCCAACAAAGAACGGCTTCACCTTGTTCTTTATGTAAAAGTACATATTCAAATGTCTGATTATGATATTCGTTTGTGTATGTTGCACATTTTGTGTATTTTTGTGCCGTAATTAATAAAAATAAGGTATGAGTCATAATTTATTGAAAGGCAAGAAAGGCATTATCTTCGGTGCGCTGAACGATATGTCTATCGCCTGGAAAGTGGCAGAAAGAGCCGTGGAAGAAGGTGCGACTATCACGTTAAGCAATACACCTATCGCCGTCCGAATGGGGCAGGTAGATGCTTTGGCTGAGAAATTAAACGCACAGGTAATCCCGGCAGACGCAACCAGCGTAGAGGATCTGGAGACCGTATTCGCAAAATCAGTAGAAATATTAGGTGGTAAAATAGATTTCGTTTTACATTCTATTGGTATGAGCCCGAACGTTCGTAAGAAACGTACGTACGATGACTTGGATTATGGAATGTTGGAAAAGACGTTGGATATCTCCGCTATCTCCTTCCACAAGATGCTACAGGTCGCTAAGAAACAAGACGCTATCGCCGAGAATGGTTCCGTGGTGGCATTGAGTTATGTGGCCGCCCAGCGTACATTCTTCGGATACAATGATATGGCAGACGCTAAGAGTCTATTGGAATCTATAGCCCGTAGCTTCGGTTACATCTATGGACGCGAGAAAGGGGTTCGTATCAACACGATCTCCCAGTCTCCGACAATGACAACTGCCGGCAGTGGCGTGAAAGGTATGGAGCACTTGATGGACTTCTCTAACAAGATGAGCCCACTAGGTAACGCTAACGCTGATGAATGCGCCGATTATTGTGTAATGATGTTCTCTGATTTCACCCGTAAGGTTACGATGCAGAATCTATTCCATGATGGTGGTTTCTCAAGTATGGGCATGAGCCTCCGTGCCATGAACCAGTATAGCAAAGGATTAGAGGAATATACGGATGAAAACGGACATATCATCTACGGCTAAAGTCATAGAGAATTGATAGTTGACACTGCTATGTTAGTAAAAATCTATCCGGAAAATCCGAATCAAAAAGAAATAGACAAGGTCGTCAAAGTCCTGCAGGACGGCGGCCTTGTCGTTTATCCTACCGACACGGTATACGCGATCGGTTGTGATGCGTTAAACGTACGTGCGGTAGAGAAGATATGCCAGATGAAAGGGGTCAATCCACAGAAAAGCAATTTGTCTATCATTTGTTACGACTTGTCTAATCTAAGCGAATATGCCAAAGTCAGTAACGCCGCTTTCAAGCTGATGAAAAAACACCTTCCCGGTCCTTTTACCTTTATCTTGCCGACCAGCAGCGAGCTTCCAAAGATATACAAGAACCGGAAAGAAGTGGGAATCCGTGTCCCGGACAATAATATCACCCGTACGCTAGTACAAGTCTTGGGAAATCCAATCCTAACCATGTCCATCCGTGACGAGGACGAGGTGATCGAATATACGACAGATCCGGAATTGATACATGAGAAATACAAGAATCAAGTGGATATCGTAATCGACGGCGGTTTCGGGGGGCTGGAAGCTTCCACGGTCGTAGACTGCACGACGGATAATTTCGAGATCGTACGTCAGGGCAAAGGAGAATTATAACTATCCACCACGATTTGTATTCGCTCTTCCGGCAAGTCGGAGGAGAAATCCAAGTTTATCTCTTGCCGGTCGCCCGGCATCAAAGTAATATAGTTATCAGAATAATGTACCGGCAAGATCCGTTTACCTGTCTCCTTATCAAAAACCTTGATACGGTTGAAGAATGAGATTCGTGAATCAGCCTTCATGCGCACCGTAGCCATGAAATTCGATCCTTCCTTCCTGATCTCAGTCTTAATCTCAGGTCTCGATCTCGGAAGGCGGGATAAACTGGTATAATCTTTCGGCTCGGTTGTCAACCAATAAATATTAGGTACATCCGAGTTCAAGGCCAACCGCAAGAAATAAACACCTTTTATCCCTTCCGGAATCGGGATATCCAATATTTCCTGTACCGTATTCGCTTTTGCGCTCGCTTTCGTCTCTTTCTCCCAAAGCATTTTCCCTTCCAGGTCATAGATACGAGCGACAAGAGATAAATCCGCATGATCCTCCAAAGTCGTATTCAGCAATCCCGCTTTACGAGTTACCGGATTATAATAGGCATGTAATGGCTCGCAACCTTTCCGAGTCCCGTACAAGGAAGCATTTACATCAAGAGTCCAATCATACATCTGCCCTCGCAAAGAAGTCCACGGATTCTGGGTTTTCCAAATCAAGATACCTGTATACCAATCCCACATATGCGATGCCCAGCCTTCCATAAAACTACGATATTGGTCATAGTTCACGATTTGGGCATATTTACAATAGGTATCAATATCCTTTACCTCCCCATAACGTTCCAAATGATCGCCATAGCCCAAATCCTTATGGTACCGCCACGTATAATTGCGGGTAAAACCTTTCCTCGGGAAATTGGCTAAATCTTGTTCCGTCATCATCTCTCGCATACTCTCAACTTCCGGAGATCCAACAGATCCGGCTTCCGGGTTAAATGGATGTGAACGGAAGGTAAAGAACCACTCCGGCTCTTGTATTCCGTATGGGCCATCACCATTATCTCCCAGATAGTTCCGGGTAAATAACGTATCTGTCGAGAAACTCACGAAAAGACGTTCCGGATCTAACCGAGGAAATACCTCCTTCTTCAAGCATTGATCTATATCTTTTGCTAAAGGCCATTCATTTGCCCCACACCAGAAACAAAGACTTGGATGGTTGCGGATCATTTTTACCTGGTCCTCTACGGAGGCGATAAATAAATCATGATTATCGGGATATTCCCAACGACGTTCCCGGGAATCCAGCTTGGTCGGATCTTCCCAAGCGCCATTACAATCACCACTCCCCCACAAGTCTTGAAAAACCAAGATACCGAACTCGTCACAAGCATTATAGAATTCCGGCCGTTCCACCAGTGCACCTCCCCATACGCGGATCATACGTAAGTTCATTTCCGCATGGAAACGTACCTCATCCCGATAACGTTCCGGCGAGAGACGAAGCAACCAATCGGAATTAATATAATTACCGCCCGTGATGTATATCTTTTGCCCGTTCACGAAGAAACGGCGACCACCATTATCCGGGCATTTATCGGAAGTAATCTCCCGGATACCATAACGCAAGCATTCCCGGTCGCTTACTTGGTCTTCTATCACGAAAGAAAGGTTCATATCATATAGAGGCTGCTCACCGATACCGTTAGGCCACCATAAACGGGGATTTTTTATCGGTAACGGATCTAAGGAAACCGTCTTCTTCTCATAAGGAGATAAAATGACCGACTGAGTCTGGCGGGTTCCGTTCGTCTCGCAAACCAATAGCCCTTTCAAAGAAGAGTCTCCGGTATTCTCTAGCTCAACAGAGGTATTCACAAAAGCCTTCTCCTGTGTCTTCGCTTCCGGGTCACGTACCCCGGGAACCTTAGTCACCACATAGGGAGAAGAGAGGCATACCGGCCCGGTTGTCGTAATAGAGACCTCATCCCAAATACCCGTATTTCGGTCACGTACCGGCTGTATTCAATCCCAACCCGGCGTATACTGCATCGTATTATTACGAGCAATCTGTCCATCACCACCTTGCCCGCCATTTGGATTTCCAACGTGTGTAGGAGGATAGACCAATACCGCTAATACATTCGGGGCATCCACACGGAGAAATGGGGTTATATTAAAAGTTTTCCTCAAGAACATGCCTTCATGCGTATTCCGATTGATCCTCTTACCATTCAAAAAGATTTCTGCCTTATAATTGATCCCGCGGAAATTCAACCAGACATTACGCCCCTCAGGTAGACCACTGATATCAAACTGGCGTACAAACCAATAGGTATAGAAATCATTACCTACTTCATAGATATCGGGAATCAAGTTATTATTTAACCCAAACTCTGGAACCGGATACAAATCATTCTCCAAGAGCGTGGTCAATACCGTACCCGGTACACGAGCCGGCAACCATCCCGCTTTTTCCAAAGGAACGGCACTCAAGCGATTTCCATCCACCTTTACCTCATCCGCTTTCCGGGCATACCACCCCGAATGAACCAAAGTTTTCTCACCCGGTTCCGGGATTTCTAACATAGCTTGTCCTTGCGCAGATACCGGGCTGAACCAGCAAACCAGACAAAGCCAACAAAATACATAAATACATCTGTTCATCATATTAATCTTAGATTTATCCTTCTAAAATACTACAAAATTCAAAAAGGGCCTCTTCACAAATCTGAAGAAGCCCTTTCATTACATATTATTTAACAATAAAATCTATTAATGCCGATTAGAAGTTTCCAACGCCAGCTCTATCCCACCATACATGTGTACCACCTTTATCACCGGAGATCGCACCTGTGTTCTCTTGGTTCAATAGCTCAATACCTTTTTGATACTCCTCGGTATTAGTATTATCCTCATTATCAGAATACAACAGACGGCGAACCTGCTCGTTTGTATCGATGTCGCCATTACTCTTGTTTACACGGTTCGGGAATAACTTTGGATAACCCGTACGACGGAATTCTGCCCAAGCCTCGCAAGACAACGGGAAGTTCGCAATCCATTTCTGCGTGATGATACGTTGCAGTTTCTTCTCGTTAGTCGCACTCTCATCCCACTTAACGGTAATATCATTCTGAGCCTCGATACTGTTCCGACTATCAACCGGATCAACGAAATCCTTCTGAGTAGTCGTACCATTGATATAAGCATCAATCTCAGCGTCCGAGATTGAGTTTACACCAGCCAAGTTCCCTTTATAGGCAAGCTGGTTCTTGATAGAGACACGAATACCTTGCTCGTACAGCTCTTTCGCAGTTCCTCCCATGTTACTCCAGCCACGCAACGCACCTTCCGCACGCAAGAAATAACCTTCAGCCGCCATCATAACCGGTAAAGCCGTCGTATAAGAGCAAACGATCTTCGAGAAGTTACCCCACTGATTGGGTTTAGCCGGTAGGTCACAACCACCACGGATACCCAGATATTGAGTACCGGAAGCGATCGTCGTCCCATCCTCACACTCTACGTCTGCTTGGTTCATCGTTATATACAGAGGTAAGCGAGGATCTTGGAATCCCTCCAATATCGTGGTCAGGTTAGCGTTCATACCGCTATCTCCCCACTCAAACATACGAGTTTGCTCATTACTCAAGCTTTTGTTGATCAATACATCCTGCTTCAACATAGCACCTTTAGCGGCCTCTTCCGCTTTTTGTTTGGCCAAAGTCGGGTCGGCTTTCACAATACGCATGGCTGCACGTAGCTTTAATTGATTAGCCACTTGAATCCACATATCCAAATCGCCGTTACACCAATAGTCGAACGACTGTCTTTCTTCCAACGAGGATTTGGGATTCTGGAAATCTTGAAGTGCCTTATCCAGCAAATCGAAAATAGAGTTATAAATGCTTTGTTGTGTGTCATAAGAGAATGAAGCGCCATTGGTCGGATCCTCGATACAAGAGGTATAAGCCACCGGACCATAAACATCGGTCAACATCTGGATCGCATACGCCTGGACAACACGCATTATACCAGCGTAGTCTGTCAGCCCTTGCTCATCGCAAGAGGCGATCAAGCGGCGCGTATTATTGAAAATGTGCAAATATACATTTTCATACATACCTCCACAGAAACTACGGTTCAACGCATAGTCCACATTACCGGAACCGTTGAAGTTATGCGGTGTCATAAAATAACCGCTAAACAAATCTACGTTCAAGCTAAAACAATATTGGAACAGGTTTTGCTGCGGAGCATACACATAAGACAATGGCTCCTTAAACTGCGCCGAGAAAGGAAGAGTATTCGGATCTACCTCATACTGGTCCGTATTTAATGTCTCAAAATCATCCGTACAGCTCACGGTTGTTAATCCTGTGCCCAAAACTAAAGCTGATACAGCCGCATATTTTAGAATTCTATTTAGTTTCATAAGTAATACCTCTAAGATTTAGAAATTAAGTTTTAAGTTCAAACCAAAGCTACGAGTTGTCGGCAACGCGAACATATCGATACCTTGCCAGCCATTACCCGTTCCAGCAGCCACATCCGGATCCATCGGAGCATCCTTATAGAAGAAGAATAGGTTACGCCCAATGATAGAGGCAGTCAGGTTCTTACCTGCGCCAAACAAGTTACGGAAGGTATAACCGAAAGATAATTCACGCAAACGAACATTGGTTGCGTCGTATACATACTGAGAAGTCAGGATGTTGGAGTTATAGCTTGTACCTCCGGTAGTCGAATAATACAGTTCCGGATCGAATTGTACTCCGTCAACCTCAACAAAACCAACCTCACGCGCTTTGCCTGAACGCTCGGAAACACCCCAGCCATCCATCGTAGCCTCCGTCAACGACAATACCTTACCGCCAACCTTGGCATCGATCAAGAAAGACAAAGTGAAATCTTTGTAATGGAATGTATTGGTCCAACCCATGTTCACTCTGGCATTCATATCACCCGCATAAACAAGATCTTTATTATCGGAGCCGGCCAATACCGGAGCGCCGGTGTCAGATATGATAGGTTTTCCGTTCTCGTCACGTTGCAAGTCACGTACATACAGGTCTCCGAAATGTCCACCCTCTTTCAAGAGCACCTTAGCTCCTGTACAATAGCTTGTCAGGTTCCATTCGGCAAGCTCGTCTGCCAACTCAATGATCTTATTATTATTGTAAGAGAAGTTAAAGTTCGTACTCCAACTGAAGTTGTCCGTAAACTGGTTATACCAACCTAAACTAACCTCGAATCCTTGGTTTTGTACATTACCGGCATTGATATAGCGTGTCTTCAAACCTGTTTCCCACGGAGCAGAGATATTGAAGTACTGGTTCTTTGTATTTGTCTTATAATAAGTCACGTTCACGTTCAAACGATTCCGGAAGAATGTACCGTCAAAACCAACCTCTAAAGAATTTGTCTTCTCTGGTTTCAAAGTACGGAACGAAGATGATTCCGGAGGAGTCAAAGCTCCTTGGTCGCCCAATGTATAACGCTCGTTAGTTACTCCGATAGGAACGTCGTTACCTACAATTGAATAAGATGCACGCAACTTGAATAAATCCACGTTCTCACCGAAGTCGATAAACTTATCCAACAACGCACTCGCGCCAACAGACGGATAGAAGAATGATACCCCATCCGTAAACGCCAATGTTGAAGACCAGTCGTTACGAGCACTTACATCGATAAACAAGCCTTCTTTATAGCCGAACTGGGCTGTAGCGAACACTGAGTTCAAGCGTTTCTCGGCCAAAGTCATCGTAGTCTCCAATTTATAATAGTTGGCCGGAGAGAAGATATTAGGATAGTAAGCACCACTTGTAATTACACCTGCGTCGTTAACCGAGAATTCAGAGTCACCCCAACCGATCACTTCCAAAGAAGAGCTTTTAGTCTTCTGGTAACTACCACCCGCTGTTATCGACAAAGAATAAGTATCATCCCAAGTCTTATTATACTGGGCCAGCAAGTCTCCATAAGTCTGCTCGCTATTCACGCGAGTATCCTTCATTGTACCCAATAAGTTTCGACCGGCCGTACTAGAGGCGTACTCGTTCAAATACCATTTCTCGTCACCGCGCTCATAACGTAAACGACCTGTAACAGAAAGTCCCTCCATGATGTCATACTTAACGCTACCTCCAAACTCATAACGGTTACGGTAAGAGACCGGCTTCTGGCGGTTCAACATCCAATACGGGTTAGCGAACTGCTCCTGAGCGGTATTCGTCCAGTTATGTACATTTATATTTCTTGTACCATCATATACCTCATAATTGTTCTTGTAATATCCCCAATCCTCGCCTCTAGGGAACAAGTAAGCGCCCAAAGTCGGGTTACCAACGTAACCGGCGGTTGGCTGATTCTCTATATGCTGGTTGTTGTAACGAGCAGATACGTCTACATGTAATTTAGTCCATAGGTTAAAACCAACCTTCGCCAATAAGTTATGGCTCATATATGTATTCTCCGGAACGATACCGTTGGAAGAAACATTCGCATAAGAAAAATAAGATGAGATATTATCATTTCCACCAGCCAACGAGATAGAGTTGTTTGTCGTATAACCAAGATTGTAATACTCTTTAGCATAGTTAGGAGAAGAAGAAGCAAGCTTATCACCCCAGCTAAACGTACCTTGGTTGCTTACGCCATAAGAATTCTGGAACTTCGGCAATACCATCGGAGTCTCCACGGTCGTATTACTGGACACATTGATAGCGACCTTTCCCGATTGAGCAGACTTCGTCGTAATCATAATCGCACCATTGGCAGCTACCGCACCATACAAGGCCGCAGCGGAAGCACCTTTCAACAAGGTGATCTGAGCGATATCATCCGGGTTGATCGTAGACATGGCATCACCACCGTCGCGACCACCGCCATAAGAACCATCAATCTGAGAATCGGATACATTCATCATCATAGGAACACCATCCACAACGATCAATGGCTGGTTACTACCACTGATGGATTTATTTCCACGGAACAAGATCTTGGAAGATCCACCGGCACCCGTGGAGTTAGGGGTAATCTGCAAACCTGCGCTCTTTCCCTGCAAAGAGTTGATCATATTAACGTTTTTGATCTCATTCAAGTCTTTACCACCCACGGTTTGTGCCGAGTAGGTCAATGTCTTGGACTCGCGCTTGATACCCATCGCTGTTACGACAACCTCATCTAGCGCTTCTGCGTCAGAAACCATCACGACATCAATTTTCGAACGGCCATTAACAGGTTCTTCTACAGTTTTCATACTTAAATAAGAGAATACCAAAATAGAGTTCGCATCGGCCTCCAAGGTATATTTTCCATCAAAATCAGTAATGGTACCCACTGTCGTACCTTTTACCAATACATTCACACCTGTTAGTGGCTCATTCAAGTCTTTGTCTATAACGACACCACTAATCGTTAATTTCTGCGCATATCCCGTAATACACAGAAAAAACGCCAATAATAAGATAAATGACTTTCTCATGAAAAATCGTTTTTTGATTTAAGTGATTCTACATTTGTGTTTTCTTAATTTCCATACTTAATCCAGAGGGAATGGAGTCTCCTCGCTTCTTCTTTAGTGCATAGGCATTTTTTCTTTTTGTTTAAAGTTATTATTATGTTCATACTTATATTTCCTTCTATTTAAAATTAAACGGTTTTATTTTAAATAATAATAGTAACATAGTATCATTAGAACTAA
>NZ_CANTZW010000008.1 GCF_947855115.1 uncultured Parabacteroides sp. | reverse complement strand
TGGGACCCCCTGCTCCCAAAGCAGGTGCGCTAACCGGACTGCGCTACACCCCGTTTTGCAATTCATGATGTTTATCTCTGATTGCGGTGCAAAGGTACGTCTTTATTTTAAACTACAAAACTTTTTGATGACTTTTTACAAGAAAATTTTCTTTTTCATGCTGAGTGGATAGAATGGGACTTTGTGTCAAATAGCTTTTATCGTTAGCGTAAATAAATAAAAGAGTTCCATCCTTTATCGTATTAATAATTGGTTTACTGATAGATAGAGGCAATGCCGGACAACCAAAGCTACGCCCTAACCGACCGGAGGCCGCAGCTACCGATGGGTTGGAATAAGAAGCGCCATGAATCACTATCGCCCTTTGCTTTGCCAAATCATTTATTCCTTTTTCCAAACCATTCAAGATAAGCGAATAGCCGTTTCGACCTTCATACGTATTTTCCGTCAGGTAAAACCCTAAAGAGCTTTTATGGGAACCATTCTCGTTCGAGAAAGAAGTCGCATAATTTTCTCCGCTATTCTTACCGTGAGAAACCAATGAGGTATAGAGTATTCTCTTTTGCCGTATATCCAATACGACCAGACGTTCTGCCGTAGAAGGTTTGGAGAAATCTATTAATGTAAGGATATCCTTATTTTTCCGCTCGATCTTCCCGGAACCTTTAAGACCTCTCATAAACGCATCGAAACAAATCCATCGATCCAAACGCATCTCCTCATACAACTGACGGCTCATGGCCGTCACGGGCATAGATTCCGCTTCCGGGGATATAGCACGTAAAACGCCACCGGTTGAAATCGAACCCACCGACAAAACAATAAAAAACAAATACAAGAAAGCCCTTCGCATACTAAAAGAAATAACGCCGCAAAGTTATGGTTTTTATTCCAATACGAAAACAATCGTCTCATTAACAGGTGCCCAATCATAAATAAATCGCGCATGCGAAGTGGAATTCCGTACACACATATGAGACCGGGGGGTAGTTCCCAGCGAAGGACTATATTCAATCAACGATTTACGAGGAGCGTTGACCGGTACGCCATGGATATACGCCCCGTTCGTAAAACGATTGGCATATGGGGCGAATCCACCTGTCTCCTTGGAACCATCCACCAAATAAATCATACGAGATTTTTTTTCCTGAAGCACATACATCCCCAACGGGGTCTCCTGCGCATAAGGAGGACGACGCTGTCCGGTAGTCGCAGGATTCATGCTACGGACCAGCCATTTCGAGCCGACATGCTCCAAGGTCGCGATATTCTGATTGTGGCGATCTACGAAGATAGCCTTGTCAAAGACTACCGTATCCCCTATTTGCTTGATATATTTCTTTGGAGCATACCACTCCTCCTCCCCATCATATACGGTTTGTATACGAGCGAATTTAGAGCCCTCATCCATCGCCTTGACACGGACCAAGCTACCGTCGCATCCATAGATCTCGGGGGTCACGGTATCAATCGGCAAATAAAGCGGAACGGATTGATAACGTTCCACGCCAAGCGTATCGGAAACTCTCTTATAAGCATCCCTTTTGAAGACTCTCACTAGCGGGGCTTCCCCATTCCTGTTTTTATAATTCTGCAATATCGCCCATTGAGACGGTTCCCTTTGGATCGACTCCAATAAGGATAACCTTTCTCTCATCTTCTCCCACTGAAATTCCCGGATCGTATCTTTATAGGGATAAGTGTCTTCTAAAGTATGCTTATCGTAAAGTAACTCTTTCTCTATCTCGATACGGGGAGGCAAAGCAGCCACCGTTATAGTGGAATCCATGGATATAGAATCCACAGGGGTTAATACCTCGGTTTGAACGGTCTTGGTTCTCGGCGTACAATAGCTTAGCGTACAAAGACTCGATATCATAAGTATAAAAACTGTTCTCGTCATCATTACCCGGGATTTATTTGAATATCGTAAATATACCACTTTTTCCCAATAACAGGTAATCTTATCTTCCTGTTTACGAGAATATCGTATCAAAACTTCGTAGCACCAGTTTCCTCTAAGGGAAATTAAAATTTCCTCCTATAGAAACTAAAGTTTCTCGCTGAAGAAACTTTAGTTTCCTTAGCGAGAAAACCGCGATCGCTTTATAAGGCTTGACTATGCCTAAACCCACTTCGAATAACGGCGGGCAGATCGTCTTGTTTTTATGTAACGGATAAGGGGCTATCTTTATATTCAGCCTATAATCCATTTACTTCCCGGTATAAACGAGATAATCTTCGTTGTCACATAACAGCAGATAAATGTACTTACCGCGATACATGGAATGGCAGCGACAGTAGGCAACGCCAAGTCGTGCTTGAACACTGTCACCCATAATCCGAGCCAAAATATATGCATAAGGTACATGCCATAGCTGAGTTTGGACATCTCTGTTATAAGCCGCGGAGACTTCGCGTTGCCTATGCAGGAAAAAGCGAGGAACGTGCCCGCCGTAAGCAACACACAGTTGATCGTACAGAAAGCCCATCCGATCTCTATCTCGGGTGTGGTAAGGATTTCTCCGGGGATAGCCTGGATATAAAAAGAGTAGATAGTCAACACGGCACCGACTATCATCGAAGCGATTCCGATAACAAGACGCTTAGAACGGTTCCACGTAAGATGGACATGTATGTAATGTGCCAGTACAAGGTATCCTAAATAACCGGAGAAATACCACAGTATATGGTATTCGTTCCAAAAACATTGTCCCCACACCTCTCCAAACCAGCGATTAAGGTAGGGCATACAGGTTGATAACAGAAACAAGCCGATGAAAAAACGCTCTTCTTTCGCCGTGGCTTTATTCAACCATGGCGATATTACGGGGATAAATAAATAAAGGCTGATCAAAGGATACATAAACCACAAATGTCCAGCCTGCGAAGGAAAGTTCAAGAATATCCTCGACATATCTTTTAATGAGGTCTCGGCATCTATCTGCCCCCACAACATAGGTAAGGTGCTGTATAGTATCATGAATATGAAAAACGGAGGTAAGATGCGGGCACAACGCTGACGGTAGAATTGCCACGAGGTCAGCCCCGCCTTCATCGGCGCCAGAAGGAAGGCAGAGACAATTATAAACAGTGGCACCGCCATACGTGAGAAACCGTCGTATACAGCTACCCACAACCGATCCGCCTCACTGGCCAGAAAAGATTGCGGCCCGGCTATATCCGTGGAACCCTCAGCTCCATAAAAGTTTTCACTGGCGTGTACAACCATAACAAGGAAGCACGCAAACACACGCACGTAATCCAAAAAAACTATACGCTTCATTTTTTGTTTTAGTATTATTAGATGATTTCAAGTTTGTCTTTCTTTACGTGAAGCATGCATTCAAGAGGGATAAATTCATATGTTTTTCCTGATACTGCTTTATGGCGCGCAAAGATAGCAAAAGTCGGAAAGAATATATACCTTTGTCACAATTATAATAGAATATAAAATAAAAGCATATGAGATCTATCAATGGAGCGGTTTTACGCAGCGCGTTCGCTATGGTATTAGGATTTGTTTTGGTATTATGGCCGGAGGCTGCTATAACCTATCTGGTTATCACGATCGGTATATTATTCATTTTACCGGGACTGTTCGCCATCCTCAGCTATTTCACCCGTCCGAAAAACGAGTTCGGGGAGAAACCGATGTTCCCCATCGAGGCGGCGGGAAGCGTATTGTTCGGGGCGTGGCTGGTGATCATGCCTGAGTTTTTCGTGAATATATTAATGTACGTGCTTGGAGCTTTATTGGTAATTGCCGGCGTACAGCAACTGGTCTCATTGATCTCCGCGAGGAAATGGAGCAACGTACCGTTGGGATTCTACCTAATGCCGGCGTTGATCTTGATAACAGGGGTGATGATCCTCGCCTACCCTTTCGGCGCGGCGGCAAATACATTCGTGATCTTCGGCGTGGCCAGCATTTTCTACGGGGCCTGCGAGTTGATCAACTGGTATAAATTCCGTAAGCGTATAGAGAATACCGGATTATGATTTCCGGTATTCCATGGGCGATATACCCATATGCTTCTTGAAAAACTTACCGAACGTGGATTGATCGGAGAAGTGGAGTATATCCGCTACTTGCTGAACCGTGGCTTGCGGAGCCTTCAGCAGCATCTTGGCCTCGACGATCAAGGCATCGTCAATCCATTTATTCGCGGACTTACCCGTAAGCTCCTTCAATATAAGGGAAAGATACTGGGGGGTGATAAATAATTTCTCGGCGTAGAAGGTAACAACATGCTGTTCCTTGCAATGCTCGAAAAGCAATTGCAGGAACTGCTCGAAAAGCTCTTCCTTCCGAGAAAGCGTAGGCGCCGTCATCAATTCCTTTTTACCCATGAAAATATTGGCCAACTCGATAAAGAAACCCATTAAGGCGTTCTGGAGCGCCTCCTTCTGGAAAAAATGGGTACGCAGCTTCATCTTCTCCCTCAAGATGGAGAATTGACCGGACATATGCTCCGTCTCCTCTGCGCTCAGTGTAGCGCAAGGGTTCTTTCGAATTTGCATATAGTGTACCATAGAATGGTTCTTTTTCCCGGTCGGTGTGGTATATCCGTCCAAAAAAGATCGTGAGACGATCAGCAAACGTCCTCTCAGGTCTTTACTTACCTTCGATACCTGTATGATATGGGTCGGCATCAAAGTTATAAACGTATTCTTTTCTATCTTATATGGGATATAGTCTACCGAGATGTCGGCGGTGCCTTCCTGCACCAAGATCATCAACAAGGCGTTTAAACGCATCGGGGTAGAATGCTCCAACCTTTTTTCCTCGTAATTAATCAAGTCTCCATTCAGATCCGCTATTGATAAATCATCTTGAAAGTTGTCACTAGACTCAATCCCCTTGATTAACTCAGTAACTTCAATTAAAGGTAAATTTTTCATATCTATCTGTAGATTTTTATTATCACCTCGGACAAAGATAGGAATAAAAACCCAAAGACCGTTCCTTGTTTCGTTTTTAACTAATTTTCATCCCGAATTGGACAAATATAAAGAAATTATAGCGATACTTTGTTTCGTTTCAGACCAATACCATAGCTGTATAAACCTTTCCGGTCTTCTAAATATACCAGACCTTCGCGAACAGATTCAACGGGAATCTACGGTCATTGGTCGATTCCCGCGGACGAATCAACGCTTTTTACTTGTACACGGGAATTCTCCCGGCTACTTTTGAGGTATTAAAAAACGAATCTGACAAAGAAGTCAAAGCGGGCATGCCATCACCGATGGTATACGGCATGATCTCCCTGATATTCTTGAAAGGGATCAATGCCGATAAGGGAAGAAGAATCCCGGACCGGACTAGCCTCAAACAATCATATAATTTATAGAGAACATTTAATGAGTTTAATTACAGACAAAATCTATCCTAAATGAAACGATTATTAATGAGTAGAAAAATGATGTTGGTCGTATTTATGGTATTGCCTTTCCTTGGGGCGAAACCGGCTCTGGCCCAAGATACCTTAAGACTGGATCTTGGGAAGGCGCTAGAGATCGCCTTGAGCGAGAACCCGACCGTAAAAGTCGCCGACAAAGAAATACAGAAGAAAAAGTACGCACGCAAAGGATCGTACGCTTCTCTATTTCCGCAAATCAGTTTTGCGGGGGACTATAACCGTACCCTGAAAAAACAGGTGATGTATATGGACATCGATATGGGTGACATGGGAGGCAGCTTACCCGAAGGCTCGGACATGTCGAACATGGACGAGGGTTTCGAGGTAGGACGTAGCAACAACTGGAGCTTGGGCTTCAACGCCTCTATGCCACTGGTGAACGCTTCCCTGTGGAAAAGCTTGAGTATCTCGGCCCTAGACGTAGAACTGGCGGTGGAACAAGCCCGCTCTTCCAAGATAGCGATGGTGAACCAAGTGAAAAAGAGTTTCTACGCCGTCCTGCTGGCTAACGATTCTTACCGGGTGTTCAAGCAAAGCTATGATAACGCCATGGAGAATTATCTGGATATCAAGCGAAAGTATGAGCAGGGAACCGTTGCCGAGTACGACTTGATACGTGCGGATGTGACAGTCAAAAACACGGAGCCTAATATGTTGCAGGCAGAGAACTCTCTTACCCTAGCTAAATGGCAGTTGAAAGCGTTGTTGGGTATGGACTTGGACTTAAATATCGATTGCGACGGGCGATTGACGGATTTCAAGCACAACCTCTTCGCCGACTATCTATCCACGGATACGGCTCTATCAGGGAATACGGACTTAAAACAGTTGGATCTTCAAGCGAAACAATTGAAGAAGACGCTACTCATGCAGAAATTCGATTATCTACCGACCTTATCGTTGACCGGCCTGTATCAATGGAATGCCATGAACAACGATTTCAAGTTCAAGAACTACAGATGGAACCCATATTCGATGATCGGTATCACGTTATCAGTTCCCATCTTCTCCGGAGGAAGTAAATTCTATAAGGCGAAACAGACGAAAGTATCCATCGACCAGTTAGACCTGCAACGAGACGACACCAAACGTAATTTGCGACTGGCCGTGAAACAATACGTAGATAACATGAATACCTGCATAAAAAGGTTCGATGCCGCCCGGAAAGGAGTTGAACAAGCAGAGCGGGGATATATGATCTCACAAAAACGCTACGATACCGGAGCCGGCACATGGCTGGAAATGAACGATGCCGAACTTGCCTTGACACAGGCCCGTTTGAACTTCAACCAATCCATCTACGACTATATGGTGGCTAAAGCGGATCTGGAGAAAGTACTGGGTAACGAACCTATGGATTGAGAATTGAGAATAAAGAGTTTAATGGATAATAATCAAGAATAAATAATGAAGAAGACAAGTCAGATGCTGAAAGTAATACCGGTAGCGACATTGGCCTTGCTGATGTCTTGCTCGGGAAATAAGAGTGAGGAAACCACGGAGATACAGAGTGAGAAAGTGAAAGTAAAAGTGGAGACGGTATCCGTTCAAGACGTGGAACAGCTCAGTGAATTTACCGCTACGGTGGAAGCGAATGTAAAGAATAATATCGCTCCCCAAACCCCGTTCCGTATCGAGAAAATCTTCGCCGAGGTGGGCGATCACGTGAAAGCCGGGCAACTATTGGCCCAAATGGACGCTACCAGCTTGAAGCAAGCGAAGATACAATTGGACAACCAAGAGATCGAGTTCAAGCGTATCGATGAGTTATATAAGGTGGGCGGCGCTTCTAAATCTGCTTGGGACGCTCAAAAGACATCTTTGGAAGTGGCTCGCGAGACGTATAAAAATCTGGTGGAGAACACTCGGTTACTAAGCCCGATCAGCGGAATCGTAACCGCCCGCAATTACGATAGCGGCGATATGTACAGCGGTGGTAACCCCATCTACACAGTGGAGGAAATCCATCCGGTCAAACTAATGGTGAATGTTTCCGAGAGTCTTTTCACGAAAGTGAAGAAAGGCCATGAGGTAGATATCCGGCTGGATGTGTACGGAGACGAGGTTTTCAAGGGAAAGGTCAGCCTGGTGTACCCGACGATCGATCCCGCTACCCGCACGTTCCCCGTGGAGATCAAGATTACCAACTCGGACGAGCGGGTGCGACCGGGAATGTTCGCCCGGGTAACGATGAGTTTCGGGCAGATGAAACACGTCGTGGCCCCAGACCGCTCTATCGTAAAGCAATCCGGCGCCGGCGACCGGTATATCTATGTATGCAAGGATGGTAAGGTCTCCTACCAGAAAGTGGAGCTAGGCCGTCGTATGGGTGACAAGTATGAGATCATATCCGGAGTGGAGGATGGCGACCAAGTGGTTATCACCGGGCAAAGCCGCCTGACGAACGGTATGGAAGTTGAAGTTGAAATCGAAAACGAATAACAGAGTATGAGTTTATATGGAACAGCGGTAAAAAAACCCGTATCGACCGCCCTTGTATTTGTGGCGATCGTGATCTTCGGGCTTTTTTCCTTAAGCAGGTTATCAGTAGACCTGCTTCCGGAGATAGAGACGAACACCATCATGGTGATGACGGCCTATCCCGGCGCCAGCGCTTCGGATATCGAGATGAATGTCTCGAAGCCTTTGGAGAACGTGTTGAATAGCGTAAGCGACTTGAAGCATATCACGTCGCAATCCCGTGAGAATATATCGATCGTGACGTTGGAGTTCAATTACGGCATCGATATCGATGTCGCCACGAACGATGTCCGCGACAAACTGGACATGGTGGAGTCTTCCCTACCCGACGACGTGGAGAATCCGATCATCTTCAAGTTCGGTACGGACGATATCCCCATCTTGATCCTTTCCGTGACCGCGGAGGAGAGCACGAACGCTCTTTACAAGATCTTGGACGATAAGGTATCCAACCCATTGGCACGTATCAGCGGTGTGGGCGCCGTGTCTATCTCCGGTACGCCGATCCGCGAGTTGCAAGTATATTGCGACCCGTACAAGCTGGAGGCTTACGGGCAGACCATCGAAGGTATCTCTACCATCATCGCGCAAGAGAACCGGAACACACCGGGAGGTAGCGTAGATATCGGTTCGAACACTTACTCCTTGCGTGTGCAAGGAGAATTCACGGATGCCAAGCAGATGCTGGATCTAGTGATCGGTAGCCAGAACGGGAAGAACGTATACCTGCGTGACGTGGCCCGTGTGGAAGACAGTATCGAGGAACGTGCGCAAGAGACGTTCAACAACGGTACGAAAGGCGGTATGATCGTCATCCAGAAACAATCCGGAGCGAACTCGGTGAACATCGCCAAGAAGGTACACCAGAAGCTTCCGGATATTCAGGCCAGCTTACCCTCCGACGTGAAACTGGACATAATCATGGATACTTCCACGAATATCTTAAACACGATCGATAGCTTGAAAGAGACGATCATGATTACCTTTATCATCGTGATGGTGGTGGTATTCGTGTTCTTGGGACGTTGGAGAGCCACGTTTATCATTATCTTGACCATCCCGATCTCCTTGATCGCTTCTTTCGCCTATCTGCTGGCATCGGGTAATACGTTAAACATTATCTCGTTGAGCTCACTATCTATCGCTATCGGTATGGTGGTGGACGACGCTATCGTGGTGCTGGAGAACGTAACGACCCATATCGAGCGAGGTAGCCAGCCGAAACAGGCCGCCGTACACGCCACGAACGAGGTGGCTATCTCGGTGATCGCCTCTACCCTTACGATGTTGGCGGTATTCTTACCGTTGACGATGGTTACGGGTATGGCAGGTATCCTGTTTAAGCAGTTGGGATGGATCGTCAGCATCATCATGATCGTTTCTACCGTAGGCGCCTTGACATTGACCCCGATGCTTTGCTCGCAATTATTACGCCAGCAACCGGAGAAAGGTAAATTATACCGGATGTTCTTCACGCCGATCGAAAAAGGCTTGAACGCTTTGGATCGCGGTTACGGACATTTCTTGAACTGGGCCGTACGCCACCGGAAAACGGTGATCGCAGGCGCTACGCTGATCTTTATCGGCAGTATGATGCTGGTCCCGGTTATCAAGACGGAATTCTTCCCGACGCAAGATAACGCACGCATCGGTATAACGATTGAGTTGCCGATCGGTACACGACAGGATATTACCCGTGAGTTAGCCCTCGACATCGACCGGAAGTTCCGTGAGAAATATCCGGAGATCCTGATCAGTAACTTCACGGAAGGTACGGCCGATACGGATAATACCTTCGCCCAACTTAGCAATAACGGTACGCATATTATCGAGTTCAATATAAACCTGACCAGCGTAGGCGACCGTGAGAGAGGCCTTACCGAGATTTGCGAGTTGATGCGACAGGACTTAGCCCGATACAGCGAGATCAAGAAATTCGAGGTACTCGCCGGTGGACAGGAAGGTTCTATGGGTGGAGAGACCTCGGTTAACATCGAGATCTATGGTTTCGATTTCGCCCAGACGGATGCCGTGGCGAATGAGATCGCCCGCCGTATGAGGAATGTCAAGGGATGCTCGCAGGTGAATATCAGCCGTGAGGATTATATCCCGGAATACCAGATCGATTTCGACCGGGAGAAACTGGCGATCAACGGGCTGAACGTTACGACCGCCTCCATGTATCTCCGGAACCGTGTAAATGGTTCCACCGCTTCCAAATACCGAGAGGATGGAGATGAGTACGACATCAAGGTACGTTACGCCCCGGAATTCCGTGAATCCGTAGAGGATCTTGAGAATATCTTGATCTATAACAACGAGGGCAAAGGTATCCGCATCCGCGACTTAGGTAAGGTAGTAGAGCGTATGACTCCCCCGACCATCGAGCGTAAAGACCGTGAACGGGTGATCACCGTATCTGCCGTAGCGGGCAAGGGAGCGGCACTGAGCGATTTAGTCGCCGCCGCCCGGAACGAGCTGGCGCAAATGGAGATCCCATCGGACGTAAGCTGGCAGTTGGGCGGGACGTTCGAAGATCAGCAAGATACATTCACCGATTTGGGTATCTTGATGGTATTGATCATCATCTTGGTATTCATCGTGATGGCCGCCCAGTTCGAGTCGTTGGTAGACCCGTTCGTGATTATGTTCTCCATCCCGTTCGCCTTTACAGGTATCGTATTGGGATTGGCGATTACGCAGACCCCATTGGGGGTTATGGCCTTGATCGGCGTGATTATGTTGATGGGTATCGTTGTTAAGAACGGTATCGTGCTGATCGACTACACGATCTTATGCCGGGAACGTGGCATGGGTATTATCACGTCGGTAGTGACAGCCGGTAAATCCCGTCTCCGTCCGGTACTGATGACCACGTTGACAACCGTATTGGGTATGATCCCGATGGCGGTGGGAACCGGCGAGGGTTCCGAGATGTGGCGCTCGATGGGTATGACAGTGGCTTGGGGTCTTTCCGTGTCTACCTTGATTACCTTGATTATTGTTCCGACAGTCTATGCCGTATTCGCCGCCAACGGCGTAAAGCGAAGACGTCGGAAAATAAGGAAAGCATTACGAAATAATTAATTAACTTCGCGTATCGGAAGGGCTTCGGAGGCAAGTAAACCACACCGGGCATTGTAAGGCTGTTACAATGCCCGGTATAAGAGGCTTACAATGCCTATTCTAAACAGGCAAGAATGCCCATTGTGGGAAAGCGCCCTTCCGGACTCGTATCTTCATAAAAAATTGAATACATGAAAGCGATATTTATATCTTTCAACCAAGCATATTACGAGACCATCGTCAGTATCATGGACCGTAATAACCTCAGAGGATTTACCTACTGGGATGTCGTGCAAGGACGGGGAAGCAAAACAGGCGAGCCCCATTACGGCAATCACGCTTGGCCCACCCTGAATTCTGCGATCCTCACGATGGTAGAAGACGAGAAGGTGGATCATTTCCTGGAAATCTTGCACAACCTAGACAAGGAAACGGAAGCGCAAGGGCTACGAGCCTTCGTCTGGAATATAGAGAAAACCATCTAGCTCAATTCATAAAAACAATTTAATCTATCGATATGGACAAATCAATCCTGTTTACACCCGGCAAGATCGGTCCGCTGACACTTAGGAACCGCACGATCCGGGCCGCCGCATTCGAGAGCATGTGCCCGGGAAACGCTCCCTCGGAGCAGTTATTCAACTACCATACATCCGTAGCCGCCGGTGGTATCGGCATGACAAACATTGCCTACGCCGCCGTGACGCAAAGTGGCTTGTCGTTCGAGCGCCAACTATGGATGCGCCCGGATATCATCCCCGGCCTCCGCAAACTCACCGACGCTATCCATAAAGAAGGAGCCGCCGCTTCCATCCAGCTAGGTCATTGCGGAAATATGTCGCATAAAAAGATTTGCGGATGCACGCCTATCTCTGCGTCTAGCGGATTCAACCTCTACTCTCCCACGATCGTACGAGGCATGAGACAATCCGAGATCGCATCCATGGCCCGTGCCTATGGCGAGGCCGTACGGTTGGCGCGTGAGGCAGGTATGGATGCCGTAGAGATCCATGCCGGACATGGCTACCTGATCAGCCAATTCCTTTCCCCGTACACCAATCACCGGAAAGACGAGTACGGAGGAAGCCTCGAGAACCGTATGCGCTTCATGAAAATGTGTATGGAAGAAGTGATGAAAGCGGCCGGTTCCGATATCGCCGTAACCGCAAAGACCAATATGCGGGACGGATTCAAGGGAGGACTTGAAATAGACGAATGCCTCGAAGTGGCCCGCACGCTCCAAGACCAATGCGGGGTACATGCCTTGGTATTAAGCGGTGGATTCGTAAGCCGTGCCCCCATGTACGTGATGCGGGGAGAAATGCCGATCCGTACCATGGCGTATTATATGCCCCGGGGATATCTGCCGATCGGGATACGCATGGTCGGTAAATACATGATTCCCTCGGAACCGTTCAAGGAGGCTTACTTCCTAGAAGATGCGTTGAAATTCCGCAAAGCTTTACATTTGCCTCTTATTTATGTAGGAGGATTGGTCTCCAGGGATAAGATCGAGGAAGTATTAAACGACGGATTCGAGTTCGTAGCCATGGCCCGTGCCTTGGTGAACGAGCCGGGCTTCGTCAACCGCATGAAAGAAGACGAGCACGCCCGTTGTGATTGCGGGCATAGCAACTATTGCATCGCCCGTATGTATAGCGAAGACATGGTCTGCCATAAGAACGTGAAAGGTCTTCCGGAATGTATCGTTCGTGAAATCAAAAGACTTGAATATAAATAATGGAAAAGAAATGGGCTTTAGTCACGGGAGCCAGTTCCGGAATAGGTCTCGCCTATGCCGAGGAGCTGGCCTCGCGTGGGTATCAGTTGGTGATCGTCAGCAACGAGGAACAGGCGATCCGGGAGAAAGGGGAGTTGCTCGCAAGCAAATATGGTATAGAGGTTTTACCGCTTTATCGCGATCTGGCGATTCCAGGGGCGGCCAAAGAGCTTTATGACACTTGCCAAGAGAGAGACATCCCTGTAGAGGTATTGGTCAATAACGCCGGTATGTTTTTCTTCTATGAGATCTTACAGGCGAAGGCGAACACCGTCGAGAAAATGCTTTATCTCCACGTGACCACTCCTACCCAGCTTTGTTACTATTTCGGGCAGGAGATGAAGAAACGGCGTCATGGGTACATCCTCAATATGTCATCTCTCTCTTGTTGGCTACCTTATCCGGGAATCACGCTTTACGCTTCCACCAAACGATACTTGAAGAGTTTCTCCCGGGGCTTACGTTCTGAGTTGCAAGATTACGGGGTAAGCGTAACCGTGCTTTGCCCCGGTGCCGTAGCCACGAACTTATACAACCTGAGCGACAACCTGAAGACCTTGGCAATCCGCTTAGGTATCATGACACGCCCTGAGAAACTGGCGAGAAAAGGGATCAACGCCTTGTTCCGCCGCCGGGCTTCTTTAGTACCGGGCCTCTTCTACAAAATATGCACGCCCCTCGTAATGCTTCTCCCCCACGGCTTTGTCCGCTGGATCATGCGAACCACTAAATTAGTGAAGTTAGATGGATAACCCGATAAAATGACACATCTTTGTCAAGATACATAGAAGATAAAGCGATTGGAATATGACAACGAATCTATACAATCGGCTTACTCCGACAAATAACATCCGAAATATTTGTCATATAAAACAAAAAACGTATCTTTGCACCGCTTTTTAGCCCCGTACCGTGTGATGGGAAATTAGGAAGCGAAATAACTAATTTTGAGTAACACAAAAAATTAAGGAAATGAAGACATTTGAGTTAGAAGGAAAGACAAGAGAAATCGCCGCTCGTTCCGCGGATCAGAAAAGAACATTGAAGGCAATGCGTAAGAATAACGAAATTCCTGCCGTGTTGTATGGTGGCGAAAAAGTAACTCACTTCACGGTTACTAAAGAAGCCGTTCGTAAGTTGGTTTACACTCCGGAGATTTTCGTTGTAGAGTTGAACATCGACGGCAACAAGACAATGGCAATCGTAAAGGACATGCAATTCCAACCCGTGACAGACGAGATCCTTCACATGGACTTCTTGGAAGTATTTAAAGACAAAGCCGTAGTAATGGAAGTTCCGGTTGTCTTGGAAGGTCATGCGGAAGGTGTTAAAGCCGGTGGTAAGTTATCTCTTCAAATGAGAAAGCTGAAAGTAAAAGCTATATACGATCAAATCCCTGAAAAGTTGACGATTAATGTGGATCACCTAGGCTTAGGCAAGACTATGCAGGTAGGTGCTTTACACTTCGAAGGCCTTGAATTGATGAACGCCAAGAACGCTGTGGTTTGCGCCGTTCAATTGACTCGTGCCGCTCGTGGTGCTCAGGCTAAAGGATAATCTGAGGTAAAAACATTATTACAATACAAGAAGGGGAGGATATTCATAGAATGTTCTTCCCCTTTCTTTTATAGATTCGAGGACAATGAAATATTTGATAACAGGACTGGGTAATATCGGTTCCGAATATTGGGGAACCCGCCATAATATAGGTTTCAGGGTTGTCAACCATTTGGTAGAGAGCGTAGGAGGTAATTTCACCGAGGAGCGATACGGGGCGATCGCACGTATACGGGTGAAGAACCGCGACTTGATCGTGCTTAAGCCGAATACCTTCATGAACCTGAGTGGAAACGCCGTTCGGTATTGGTTGCAGAGGGAGAACGTCTCCATGGAAAACCTGTTGATCGTCGTAGATGACCTGGCATTGCCATTCGGGACCTTACGCCTGAAACCGAAAGGTAGCGACGCCGGGCACAACGGGTTGAAGAATATCGCCCAATTATTGAATACGCAAGAATACTCCCGCCTTCGTTTCGGCATAGGCAGCGATTTCCCACGCGGAGGACAGATCGATTACGTGTTAGGGAAATTCCCCCCGGAAGAATTGCAGTTGATGCCAGAGATACTGGATCGTGCGACAGAGATCATCAAGAGTTTCTGCCTCGCCGGAATCCAGATCACGATGAACCAATTTAATAATAAATAAAAGAGACAGACAATAGAGAGACATGAACGAGGTACGTATCGATAAATGGATGTGGGCGACCCGTATCTTCAAGACCCGCACGATAGCGGCGGATGCTTGCAAGAAAGGGCGTATCATGATAGACGGAGTAACGATCAAACCTTCCCGCATGATCAAGGTCGGCGATGTGATACAGGTACGTAAACCGCCGATCACCTTCTCTTTCAAGGTAATCGGATTGATCCAGAATCGAGTGGGAGCCAAGCTCGTCCCGAATTACATGGAGAACGTGACGACCCCGGATCAATACGAGATCCTGGAGATGAACCGTATCTCCGGCTTCGTGAACCGTGCGAAAGGCCTCGGACGGCCTACCAAAAAGGATCGCCGGGAACTGGAGCAATTCACCGAGCCTGACTTCATGGATGATGGATTCGAGTTCGACTTTGAAGAAGAGGAATAAGAAAGCATTTTCCTCTAGAGGTAAGAACGTTTACATGCCGTTGTAACGCCATTTACCTCTAGAGGAAAAATCATTTACCACTAAAGGTAAATGGCATGTCCTCCATAAGTAAACGGCAGTTACCCATAAGTAAACGGCAGTTATCCCTATTGTTTCTCCTCGGAAAGCAAATTACCTTCCTCGTCCCAACTACGCCAGACACCCGATTTCTTCCCTTCCGTGTAGAACATCTCATACAGCAAAATCCCTTTATCGCTCCAGATACGCCAAGGGCCATCCTTATGTCCTTCCTTATAGGAAGCCAACCCTATCAACTGCCCATCCTCATTATACGTACGCCATTCACCATGAAAGATCCCATGATAATAGGAACGTACCTCGGCGATCTTGCCACTCGGGTAATAAATCACGTAAGTTCCTTCCGGACGACCATCCTTCAGATACAACTCCATCTTGAGCATACCATCGTCATAAAACTCGGTATAACGACCTGTATATGGAGTGGTTTGCGTCTCATCGGTATAATATTGCCCTTCGCTCAGAACCAAGTCTTGCGCCTGTACGGTCCATGAGGCTCCCGCCATACATGCTGAAAATAACAATAGCTTTTTATTCATGATATATCTTTATAAAATCATAGACGAAAAGACACCGAGGAATCTTTCCGGATACCTCAGTGTCCTTAAGCAAAATCACAACTTATTCAATCCAAGCTAAATTAATATTCGGTGTTATTCGGATCAAAGTTAGTCCAGCTAGCGGCCCAGTCATTCTTCCCGTCGAAGGCTCCCTTATAAGATACCTTCTCGAAGAAAGAATCGTTCAAAGCCGTATCGGAGAAATCCGCTCCATCGATCTTATCCGTTACGATCGATGTATAATCACCGTCTTTAGCGATGATATCATTGCTGGAAGCGTAAGCAAGGTTGCCTAAATCCTCGGTCTGGAAATAATTCCGGCTGGTCTCGTCCTTGAAGTTCTCCCACATACCGGCGAAGATCACGTTCTTAACGACCGCGCCCGCATTCGCGTTTTGCAGATATAAACCGTATGGCCAACCCGTGAAGATTGAGTTATATACATTCAAAGAAGAGTTACGGCGAATGTGCATAGCGGCTTGGAATTGCCCGCCTTTAGCGCCATTAGCGGCATCTTCCGTAACATAGAGGATATCATTTTCCGCTTTGCCGGCAGACTCTCCGTAGAACGGACCGATCAATGTTACGTTAGAGAAAACCGGAGAGGTAAGCGGCGTGTTGGAAGAACCATCCGCGTCGTTATCAGACTCGAAACCGTTGGATTTGGATGTATCGGCATGCTTCGGATCGCGAACGCCTAGCAAGAACTGCAATTTACCTTGGAACCCATAGTCTGTATCAAACTCATCATCCCAGCCTTTGTAAGCGATCAGGTGCTTTGCGTTTACCGTACCGCCGAACCACTCGAAAGAGTCGTCGCCGCAATAAGAGACTTGCACATATTCGATCGTTGTGCCGCGGCCCACACCGCCACAAGTCAAACCGTTGATCTCCTTATTCGGTTCCAAGGGATAGCCGGCGAACTCGATACGGACATATTTCACGATACCGGAGTTATCTTCCGGGTCTTTACCGCCGTAATACGAACGAGGACCACCCTCTATCTGAGCCTCACCAGCCGTATTATTCACGATAGACTTGCCACAAAGGATCAAACCACCCCAATCTCCGTAAGTACGAGAGGCTTTCGGCTGATCGGAAGTGAATACGATCGGCTTCTCTGTCGTACCCTCAGCGATGATCTTCCCGCCACGTTCAATGATCAAGGTTCCTTTCGATGATTTCTCGCCTTTGATTACCGTCCCCGGCTCGATCGTCAGGGTCGCGCCGTCCGTTACGTATACAAAGCCTCTCAACAGATTGTTATCGGAAGCCTTCAATGTCATATCCGAGGTAATCTCACCTTCCAGTATAACATCCTGGGTTTCCTCTACAGGAGGCTCTACATTCATGGAATCATCATCATCGCCACAAGCGGTTGTTCCAAACATCGCGGCCATGCAGAAAGCGGCGGCCACACCTTTTAATAAAAACTTGTTCATAAGTAAACGAATTTAGTTTATATGAGTGAATTCAAATTAAAACTTCACGGCTACACCCAGATTCACGGTCACGCCCGGACGATAGCTACGGATCAATTGCTCTACCTCACGCTTCTCGCCGGAAGCCTCCGTTAATTCCAGGAATTGTTTATATTCTATCTTTGAGTTCAACAGGTCTTTTATGCCTCCCTTGATCTCCACGTATTTGCCGATCTTCTTCGAGAAACTCAAGTCCAAGGAGTTACGGGGCATCTCATAGATATCGGGAATATCATCATTCGGGTTTTGCTTCGGTACGCCTACCGTCTCGATGCGTTCGCCAATCCGGTTATACAGTACGGAGGCCGAGATACCCGCATTGTCGTTCTGATAGAACAAGCCCGTATTGATCAAGTAAGGGGATTGCCCCTGCATCGCACGATCCCGTTCGAAAGAACCCTCGGCGAAATACACCTTGCTATGGATATAAGCCCCGTTGAACACGAAGCTCAAGCCTTTCAGACCGATAAAGTCCAGATTCTTCTTGATATCCAGTTCCACGCCAAAAGCGTTCGCGTGATCGGCGTTATGGTATGTATATTGCAACCCGGAGCCTGCTTCCATATAGGTTTGCTCAATCGGATCGTCGAACCGTTTGTAGAAACCGCCGATCGTCACCGTCTCTCCCGGGGCCGGGTAAAACTCGTAACGCAGATCAATGTTATTCGCGTAAGCGTTCTTCAAGTCCACGTTACCCGTGATATTCGCATCTAAGGCGAAATCATAATATACATAAGGTACGATCTCCCGGAACTCCGCCCTATTCACGGAACGTCCATAGGCCAAGCGTACTTGGTGCTTCTCATTCATGTTATAAGCGATGTTGACGGAAGGAAAGAAATCCATCGAGCTTTGATCCAGGTGTACCGGCTTTATACCGTCCGACTCATAACCATCCAACTTCAATCGATAATATTCCATACGTACACCCACGTTCGCGTTCAACTTCTCCCCCCAGTTCAGTTTAGCGGCTACGTAAGCGGCACCCAGCAGGTTATCGGAAGTATAAGAGTCGCTCTTGTTCGTACTCTCTTTCATATAGATACGATCGGTCGATATATTCTCGTCCGAGAATATCGAGCTATAGTCCCATTCGGCGAAACGATCGTAACCGCTTCCCAGCATATTATAGACAAACCGACGGGCATCGAAGTCACGTTTCTTAAACTCGCCATATACACCCGTGTTCAAGACAGGGGTAAACATCTCCGAGACGGTGAATTTATGCTCGTAATTCAAGGCAGCGGAAGCGCTGTTATCTTTCAAGTCCTGATAATAACGAGTCGGGTCGGACACGTAATAACGAGAACTACCATCCGTAGTATTCTCCAAAGACTTTACCACCTTACGGTCTGGCTCCTTGTAAGCGGCGAAGGCATAGCCCAACGTCCAATCCATCTTATTGATATCTTCTCTCAATTTATGCTCTCCGCTGAGCTGACCGGAATACGTGGTACGTCCGGTATAAAGGGATTCCCATTTCTGGATATTCTGGTCGGAGTAGAAATCCGTTCCTTCCCGTTGCGACAAGGAAGAGGTACCGCGCTGGTTGAAGAAATTCCGGAACTCGTATTTGTTCGTTCCTTTCATCAACGACCAGTTGAACAAGGCCCCTAGTTTCGTCGTATTCTTATATTGTACATCGTCGTAGCGGTAACGGTACGAGGATTGATCCTCGGCCATGTCGTACGAGAGGTAGTTATTGTTTTTCATCTCGTAATAATCATAGCCCGTACTATAGTTCACGCTGGTGATATTACCGATCTTCATATCGCCGATATCAAAGGTACGATTCATCGTGAACGTCAGCTTCTGTTCCGGCATCGCCTTGAAACGACGTATGTTCCATCCCGTATTTACCTGCTTTGTAAATGCCGCCGCATCTGCAGCCGATACGTTATTCAAATGAGACGGAGCGTTCGAGGGTAGCATCCGGGAACCCGCTCCAAAGCCCAGATAATCCAAGGCAGAACCTTTCGTCAGCCGGAAGTCGCGGAAAGCGGAGTTTGTATTAAACCCGATTTGATAGGAGACGTTGAAGGTATTTCCTTCGGGGATATTCTTTGTCAGCACCCGAACGAAACCTCCGGAGAAATCTGCCGGCAGTTCCGCTGAAGGGCTTTTATAGATCATCATATTATCGATCAATGAAGAGGGTAGCACGTCGAATGAGAAGGCGCGGCTATCCGTCTCGCTGGAAGGAGTCGTGGCGTTGTTCAGCCATACATTATTATAGCGTTGCGCAAGCCCCCGGACAACGATAAAACGATCGTCCACGATCGTGATGCCCGGAATACGGCGAAGTACCTCGGCGGCATCGCTATCTTGTGTCTTACTGATTTGCTGGGCGGAGATACCGTTCACCACCGGAAGGCTCTTACGTACCGTATTCAGCACGGCCATCTCGGTACCCAGTTTTCGTTGGGCCACGACCACGACATTCTGTAACTGAAGATTAGCGTCTGAAAGCTCGATATTCAACACTGCCTCCTGGCGTGCGACTACCGGAACATCCTTTACCGTTCGCGTTTGATACGACACGTAAGAGGCGGCTACCGTATAAGTACCCGGTGTCACGTTCTCGATACGGAAATTACCGTCTATATCCGTGATAGCGCCAATCGTAGTCCCCTCGATCACGACCGAGGCGCCGATCAACGGCTCTTTCATCTTAGCGTCCGTAACCGTACCGCAGATAACCCCTGTTTGCGCCCATAGAGAGAATGACAGGAAAACTCCCATCCAGAAAAGCCCTAACCTTTTCAATCTTTTGCCCCTTAAACTCTTTCTCATTATCTTATTACTATTATTTCGTCCTTGATTTCGACGCAAAAGTACGGGGGCGGTATTTCAAAGATGTTTAGATCCAGTAACAATGAAGACAACAAATGTTACATTTTTAAGACCGTAACTTTTCACCCCGCTTGCCCGCGGATAACGTATTTTTACTACATTTGCACTCCTGAATGTATAAAGACATTAAAAACGACATGAAGAACATAAAGATTTTCCCGAAAGACTGGTTGCAGTTGCATCCCTATAAACAAAGCAATCCCGTGGACTCCTATTACACAGGTATAGCGAACCGTATCTACGAGATCATGGAAAAGACCGAGCTGATCAACTCGTTCAACGAGGAAGAAACGAAGCAGATCTGTATCCGTATGGCCGCTTACTTCGAGGACGTGATATCCAGGATCGGTATTTGGCGGACTTTTATCCTTACCTACAAGGAGCTATTCGGAAAGTACATCCCTTTCTATACCCCGGACGATCATTATTACGACGATGAAGTGAACCTTGAGGACGTGCGCTTCCTTCTCTGGCATTACACCCAGCAGTATCACGGCTATCGCAAAGGAACCTTCGTAAGCCCGGATAACCCCGCCAACGAATCCACCGGCATGCTGATCTACGACCTGTTCTGCAAGGAGTGGACCACGGCTCCGGAAAACACCCGCATGAGCAAGCTTTTCGCCCTCGACACCCGTTACGAGCGGCAAGAGGATTACGACCGCCTGTTGCAATGGTTCCATTACGAGTCTTATATCCTGCCCGAGTCGGCACGGGAACTGAGCGACTTCGCCCACGACCGCTGGAAAGAGCAGCCCGGCCTCAACCAGGAGCAACTCAACAACCTGCTCATCAACAGCCACGGCATGATGGCCTATACCAGCAAGACCTCTTTGCTGGGCCTGACCTCCCCGCAATGGCTCGCGAAGATATTGCCCGTCGAGCATCCCGACCACGAGAAGTTCCAGAACACCGCCGATGAGTCTGTCGCTACCCTGCCCGAAGACATGCAGGAAGAGAACCGCCAGCAATACGAGACTTTCCGCAAGGCCGCCGGTGATAAACCGCTCCTTTACTTCGACAAGGCCGAAGACGTACAGACATTCATCACGGAGACCTCCGGCCTCGTCCCAGCCGAGAACTTCCAGCTTCCCAAGGACTGGAAAGGAAAGAAACTGGCGATTTACGCCACACCGGAGGAAGGTGCCCAAGTCATCACCCGCGACGTAGAGTTGATCAAGGACGAAAACAACCCGTTCTATGATGCCAACCGGGCCGCGAGACAAGCGCTCTCCTTCTTCATCGTGAAGCATTGTAGCATATACTTCCTGAAAGAGCTGGTAGACCGGGGCATGCTGGCCGACGCACAAACAAAAAGTCTCGTCAGCGTAGAGCGAGGCAAGGCGATCATACAGGAGAACTGGGAATTCCTATCCCGCTATTTCATCCGGGAATATCCAGACGCATAAAGCTCTCTCCCCCTTCCAGACGATATCATGATTCCCCTTTGGACGAAACTCCTTGTTTCATCCAAGGGGAATTTTTCTTTGAAACCGCTTATTGACGAGTATTTCACCCCTTTAGTTGCAAAAAAGACCAACTTTTGCAAACAATAAACACCGATGCCTTTAATTTTTATAATAACTTTGCCAACCAGATAGATAAAACACTTTAAAACAAAATTATATGAAGAAAATCTTTACATGTATTAGTCTGGCAGCCGTTACATTCATGGCTACCACCCCCGCAATGGCACGACAACAGAAGCAATTAACAGACAAAGAGAAAGCCGCTGTGGTCAAAGCGATCGTACCTGCCGTTTTTGATCAAGTAAAGCAAATCAGCGGTGTTGATTTTATGTCTCTCGCCAATCCCGATATTGAAAGCATAATTAATACTCCCCTATTTTTGCCTCAAGTATCAAGCTTGCGTGCGGATCAATTGAATCCAATCTCCGTTACTCCGGATAGTGTGAAGTTGGATCTCAGTTCCTTGGATTTCTCCGAGATGGAGATGGGCGATTTCATCGCAGGGTTTGTCAACGACGTAAAACTGACATTCAGCAATTACAAAGAATATAACGTCTCGCTTAACGGACAATCCGTAAAAATCGACTTACCGGAAAAGATCGACGTATCCTTAGCCTCTTTGGCAGACGATACGGGTACCCCCGCCAATTTATTATCGGTATTGATCAAGACCGGAGATAAAGGAACCATCCTTCCTTTCAACAGCTTATCCGTAGAACTGAAATTAGGCTGGTTGGGCTCTATAGGCAGCATAATCCCTAACTTCCCGCTTAAAGACGGCAAATTGATAAGCCTGACAGAAACAGCTAGCAGCGCCGGCACGATCGATTACGCTATCACTTTAGAAGATAACCTGCGCAGCCTGGTAGCTACGTTGGCTCAGGTTCCGAACTTCCAAGTATCCCTCGATATGACAAAGTTGATGACAGAAAACACTATCAAGGCCAACTTGTTCGGAACCCCCCTGCAATCCCCCAACGCGAAAATACCGATGGGCGACGCCGTGGTATACGCCAACTTGAAACCAACGACAGGCATGCCCGCCGACTCTATCGTCTTGACCTCATACGATGCCGCCTCCGGCAAAATCAAAGGATACAAGAAGCTGACCCCGACTATTGGCGTATCCGGGGCGAACTTGGTTTTAACGACAACCGATTCCGTACGTGTCAACACGGACGCAGCCTGGACTCCGGAGTCTAAACAAATCGTTACCATGCCGGCGACAATGAGCACAGCGATCAATTCCATCATGTCCTCTCTTGTCAGCGGTGTAGTAAGCAATCTTAAAGCAAGTACGCAAACCAGCTATACGATCACGGTAGACTCTATTTACGAGGCTCAAAAAGAGAAAGTCATTCGCGTGATGAAAATCGACGCTACGACGAAGATCGAGGCTACCAGCTTAAAAGATACGAAGATGATCGTAGATATCAACTTCCTGAAAGGAAGCGAAGAGGTAAATGTCATGAATATCAAGGCTACAGCTCCTACGAATAATCCCAAGATCACCGTAGACTTCAGCCCTGCCGCCGATCCAGACGGCGATGGCGTAAAGGAGAATGTACGCATGGCCACGTTGTATATCACATCCGACGCAATGGGTATCATCACCGACAACGAGACAATCGACAACGAGATCCAGAAAGTCAGCGTATCTACAACCACTAGCGGTCTTTACGTAAAGAACGGCAAAGGCAATTACGTAATCGTGAACATGGTAGGTAAAGTAATAGCCACCGGCATCATCACCAGCGATGAGCAATACATTAGCACGCCGAGCATGCCGAACGGTATCTATATGATGTCTATCGATCAATCCAAGGTATTGGGATACGCTCATAAGACAACCGTCAAGTTCGTGAAATAAGCGATTTAGACAAACAATCAATATCTGAGATAAAGGAGCTATCCGGGAAAACACCGGATAGCTCCTTTCTTTTTGCCAATCTGCGATCCGGATATCCGGAGAGATGATTTTTCCCGGCTAAATGCATCGCCTGCCTTCCGATATAAAATAAAGAGGCCACACGACCTGTTGCGTAGGGCGACGCGATGGGTCGCGTAGGCTAACGCAACAGGTCGCATAGGGCTACGCAACCGTATGTGTAACCCGACGCGACCCTTCGAGTGACAGGACATGAGCTTTTACAAGGCACAGAGTATGTATCTTCCTCTTTTTTATCCCACGCAAAATACATACCTTTGGGGGCATAAATACATAAGAAGATATGAATTACGGATTCGTCAAAGTAGCGGCAGCCATACCACACGTTAAAGTGGCCGACTGCTTTTACAATATTCAACAAATTGAGGGATTGATGCGGCAAGCATCTCAAAAGGACGTACAGATCATCGCCTTCCCCGAACTATCGGTTACATCTTATACTTGCATGGACTTGTTCTCGCAAGAGACTTTATTGAGAAACGCTGAGAAGGCCCTGCTGGATTTAGTAAACAGCACCGCCGATTTGGATTTACTAACGATCGTCGGGTGTCCGCTCGTCAGCGGAAGCCAGTTGATAAACGCCGCCGTCGCTTTCCAGCGGGGCGAGATATTGGGAGTAGTGCCCAAAAGTTACCTGCCAAGCTACAAGGAATTTCAGGAAGAACGCTGGTTCACGGCCTCTTCCCACCTACAGCAATCCATGATCACGATCGGCAACCGGGAAGTGCCGATGGATTGCAACCTGATCTTCGAGTATGACGAGGTACGTGCCGGGATCGAGATCTGCGAGGATCTTTGGGTTCCCATCCCCCCCAGTTCCGAACTGGCCATGCAGGGAGCGAACCTGATATTCAACCTATCGGCAAGCAACGAGCTAATCGGCAAGCATGCTTACCTGCGCTCCTTGATCTGCCAGCAATCCGCACGCTGTATCGCCGGATATGTATACGCTTCCGCCGGCTTCGGAGAGTCTAGTACCGACCTCGTATTTGCGGGCAACGGTATCATAGCGGAGAATGGCACGCTGCTGAAGGAATCCGAGCGTTTCTCCATGGAGGAGCAACTCATCGTCAGCGAGATCGATATCCGTAACTTGCAGAACGACCGCCGTATCAACACCAGTTTCACGCAAGGTTACCTCAACCATAATATGGACAACGGTATCGTGGTCTCATTCAGCCTCCCCAACCGGACGTTGAACCTGACCCGCGAAATAGACCCGCATCCCTTCACCCCTTCCGGTGAGGCGTTGAAAGAACGTTGCGAGGAAATATTCCATATCCAAGTGGCCGGTCTCGCCAAACGCATCCTTCACGCACATGCCGAGACCGCTGTTGTCGGTATCTCCGGAGGATTAGACTCTACGCTGGCATTATTGGTCACCGTCATGACATTCGATGCCCTGAAAATCCCCAGGGAGAAGATCATCGGTATTACCATGCCCGGTTTCGGCACGACGGATCGCACCTATACCAATGCCTGCGACCTGATACGCTCCTTAGGCGTGACCCTCCGGGAGATCTCCATCAAGGAGGCTTGCGTACAACACTTCAAGGACATCAATCACGACATCCGTATACACGACGTAACGTACGAGAACAGCCAAGCCCGCGAGCGCACCCAACTTCTCATGGACGTGGCGAACCAAGAGAACGGTCTCGTGATCGGCACGGGCGACTTATCGGAGCTTGCCTTGGGCTGGGCTACCTATAACGGGGATCATATGTCTATGTACGGGGTCAATGGCAGTATTCCCAAGACATTGGTTAAATATCTGGTGGAATGGGTCGCCAACAACAAGGTAGACGAGGCATCCCGCACCACGTTATTAGACATCGTGGACACTCCGATCAGCCCGGAACTGATTCCCGCCGACGAGCACGGAAATATCAAACAAAAAACGGAAGACTTGGTAGGCCCGTACGAGCTGCACGATTTCTTCCTCTATCACTTCCTGCGTTTCGGAGCCTCTCCCGCAAAGATTTATTTCTTGGCGAAACAAGCGTTCAAAGAAACATACGACGATGCCACGATCAAGAAATGGCTCCATACCTTCTTCCGTCGTTTCTTCCAGCAGCAGTTCAAGCGCAGTTGCCTGCCGGACGGCCCGAAAGTAGGTTCCGTAAGCCTCTCCCCTCGCGGAGACTGGCGAATGCCGAGCGACGCTATGGCAACGCTCTGGCTGGAAGAGATCGCTGGGCTTTGACATTTTTCATCCGGAGGCACGACCCAGGTCGCAGCCCTCCCCTATAACCGAGATCACATAGAAATGCCCCCTAAAAGTCCGGTATGAACTTTTAGGGGGCATTTCCCAAGATGGCAGTTAATCGAACTGCGTGATCACCCGGCGTATCCGGGTGAAGCTATCGTTATCTTTCTCCAGTTTATAGATATGCTTATACGACAGGGCATCCTGCTCGGTCGGAGAGCCATTGATCAAGAGAATATCCCGGTCGTTGGCGAATTTCAAGATACCCGCCACGTTGTTCGGGTGCAACTTCCCGATCTCGTCCATCATGCAATGCAACTTGAAATCGGAGAACACCGCGGAAGCATTCCGCTTGAACACATTCAGCAGCATGATATTTACCATGGATTTGACCAGGATATCCGTACCTTCGGAACCAACATTCGTGAGGCGCTCCACGAAGCCTGTATCATTCCGGTTCTCGATCACACGGAACTTGAGGTCGAAGAAATCCGCCAGCCGGATCAGGTTGCCGGAATAAGCGTCCATGGACCTGATCAGCTCACGCAGCAGTGTTGTCGCCTTCTCGCGGGTAGCCGTATCGTCATCGGCCGAGGAAGCAAACAGGTTCTGCCCCAAATCCCAGCTATACTCCTCGTTGAACCGCTTGATCTCCTTCAGCAGGCAGACGATCTTATTCTGGCTCGGATCAATGCGCATCTCGATACACTGGATGATCCCCACGAAGTTCTTCTCCTTGAAATCGGCGTTAATCTGATCCACCACGCCGCGGATATTCCCCTCCTGCGAGACCATACTTCTCGTATCCGCGGTGATCTGCCGGAAGATATCCGAGTTGCGGGTATTGATACGAGACTGATACTCCGATATCTTATCTTCCTCGATAAACTCCTTCAGGTCGCAGGCGAAATCCATATACTCCTTGTCATCCGAGAAACTCGTCTTGAAAGCGAATACATTATCCTCGGAGAAATTACCGGTATAGGCGGTTATCTCCTTGCGCAACTCAGACAACTTCTGGGATTGCTCGCTGACGCAGATCGTGATCTCCCGTACCAAGGAACGGCAATCTCCATCCGTATCGGCCCGGTTCATGGAAGAGAAGATAGACTCTCTTGAGGTAAACCAATCCAGCAAGGCAGAGCGATGATACTCCTCCCGGTTCTCCAAGGCTTTCCGGTTAGCCTCCTTCAAGTCTTTCAACTCGGCATCTACCTTGGCGATATTCCGGTTCACGTCTGCCAGGCGCTTTTTCAGCTCCTCCCGCTCTTGGTGGATGACTTGCTGCAAGCGCAAGCTCTCCGCCGTCCAGTCGGGAACCTTATCCAGCATCTCCCGCTTGTCTTTCAGGTACTCGATAATCAGCGCCTTGGTCTCGTTGATATACTTGATCTCCCCGCCGATATACGCCAAGCGGGAATGGATCTCCTCCAAACGCCTCGGGTCACCACCGCTGGCGGTCAGGCTATCCAGTTGCTCCCGGTCATATCCGGACTTGCGTTCCTCAAGCTCCGCTTTCTTATGAGAGATCTCCTCCGAGATGGCTTCCCTCGCACGAGAAAGCTCCTTATCCAAAGCCGCCAACTCGTCTTTTTCCCGCTCACCCAGGGAAGCAAGTTCTTGATCCATCTTACCTTGAAGCGCAGCGATCTCCTTCTGAATCGAGGAAAAAGCAGTCTCCGCGGCATTCAGCTCCTCCTCCAGACGGCGAATCTCCTCCTGCCTGGAACGGGCCGCCTGCTCCCGCAAGGCCGAGAGGCGAGACTCATCCTCTTTCTTACGGGCCACCAGTTGTTCCAACTCGTATTCCACATGATAGATATCCTCCTTGATAGGCCTTACCGACGATTGATATTGCTTGCGGAGATTCTCTTTCGCCGCCTCCAAATCTTGCTGGGCCGTAGCGATGAACCGTTGTATCCCGGCACGTTTCTCCTCGGCCTCCCTCTTCTCTGCCAAGTAATCCTCCTTGGTCTTGACATTCCGGCGAATACCGGGCGTGAAGCGGATACCATAGAACGTATCTCCCTCGCCGACTTCTGCCGTAAACTCTTTCCCATAAAGCAGGCGCTCGTCGCAGACCTGCCCGATCGTCTGCTCCCAGCCGGGTTTATTCTCGGACAGCCAATTGAAAAAGCTATCCCTTTGGTTGTCCAAGAATTCCGTCAATTCCGCTATCTTGGCGCTTAATGCCTCGATCTTTACCTCGTTAGACTCCGCTAGCTTCTGATAATCCTCATCCAAACGCTTCTCGGCGGTCTCAGATTCCTTCGTCTGGTAGCTCAACTCATATTTCAGCTCGCGTATCTTCAACTCCAAGCTCTTCCGGTTCGTGTCGTAATCGCCAAGGCGGGCCTTGACAGCCTCCAGTTCCTCCGAGGTTCCAGACTGCCCCCGGACCGTCTTTATGTGCATCTTTATGCCGGCGACCTCCGTCGCACGTTTCTCCCGCTCCACGAACAAACGCTCTTTCTCCTCCGAGGCAGCATGGCGTAATTCTTCCCTCAAGCGTCGGTAATGTTCCCGGCGGGCCTCCCTGCGTTCGTTGATCCCGGTCTCCACCGCCAGTAGTTGTTTCTGTTTCTCATTCTCGAAGCCGGCCAGCTCATTTTTCAGGTTAGCGATCAAGTTAGCGTGCAAGACGGAGGCCTCCTTGTTCCTAGAAGAAAGCAAATCTTTCTCCACGGCCAAAGACTCTTGTTCCTGCCGCAAGATCTCCAGCTTGTCGCAACGCTCCATCGCCGCCTGAATGTCTTTTCCGGCATAGAACGCCCGTTTCGCCTCCGCTTCCGACAAGGCGTTCCTCAACACGGCCAACTCGCCTTCCATCGTGGCGGTACGCCCCTTCGACTCCGCGTCCAGCTTATCCCTTTGCCTATAGAAATCCGATTTGACCTCCTCCTTCTCCCGTATCTTCCGAGACAACTCGGGCAAGATACTCTCCGTTTGCAGATAAGCCCCGCGCAGTTGCCGGCATAGGTCGTTGATCCGCAACTCCCGCTTGCGGATATCGTCTGACAGGGAGGAGATCCCGGCGGCCTTCCGCATCATGCTTGGCTCGCGGAAGACACCGATATCATTTAGCTGCGCCTCAAAACCGGACAGATGGCTCCGGTAACGGCTCAAGTCGATCACGCTGTTCTCCTCGTTCAAGGAGGTGATGATCGTCTGCTTGATATAATCCGCTTCCAAGCGGGAATTCAGCAAGACGTTCTGGATCGTACGGATGATATTCTGGTAAGCTCCGCTCTCCATCAAGGAATAGCAGGAGTAGTCTCGCTTATTGTCGGAGTTCCCGTAAAGGATATTCCGGTATTCCTCATACGTGGAGATCGCCCCGCTATACTTGATGCCGTTCTTGTCGAGCACCGAGCGGATACGGTCCGACGGATAGGGAGCGCCCTCCTCATCGATAAAGAGATCCGGCCGATACGGTGAGGCGATAAAACGGTAACAGATACGGTTCATCGTCTTATAACTAAGCACCGTAAACCAGCCATCCTCTCTCGCCACCTCGTAGATGATCGAGGAGTCGGCATAAGGGAAATAATAGTCTTGATACGATTTCTTCTCGACCGGGATCCCGAGTCGTTGCGTATCGGCGTTGTAAAAGAACAAGATCGCACGGAGGATCGTACTCTTCCCCACGCCTTGCGTCCCGATCAAATGTATATTCCCGTCTAGCTGCACTTCCGAGTAACGGATGGCGGCGCTGTTTATGAATACTATTTTATTAAGATATCTCATCTTCGTTCTTTATGTTAATACTATCGATCATCTTCGTGAGATAATCCCACGAGGAGAGTACTTTCCAAGTCCCGTTCATATCGCTCACGCACTCGATAAAGCCCTCTTTCGTCATCCTGTCTAGGATGGCATCGAGGATATCCTTGCGTTTCTCCTTGCCTCCGGTGTGTTTTTTCAGCCCGTCCAGCTTCATCTCCAAATCCATGTCGATACGCGAGCGTACCAAGATCTCCGCTGGCGAGAAGGTGAAACCGGGCCCGAAGGCCGTATCGTACGTGCAGAAGAAATCCATGATATCGATCCACGCGAAGAAACGCTGGAGTTTTTGCTCCAAGGTAGCCCGAGGCTCCTTACGGGAGAAATAGAAATAATTATTCCCTTGCTCCAGCACGAAATTGATATGGGAAAAATAATCGCGTAAGTTCTCAAAATTATCTTCCACGACCGAAAAGAGTGTCCTCAACTCCTTTACGCTTGTATTCGAGCACAAGAAATTACCCTTCGACAAGTAATCGTATATCTGCGCGGTCTGTACCGGTAAATTATCTATCATCTTATCATTGTTTTATTTTATCCAGTTGTAGAGACGGGGCGTGCCCCGTCTCATCCCCTCAAAATGGAAATTTAAATACTATCAGTCTGTGGTGAGACGGGGCACGCCCCGTCTCTACAACTAGGTTCTTTGAATAATGGCATATTCTATATGCTCCGTATGCCCAAAACGGTCTGTTATCTCCAACTCATTCTCATAAAGGGAGAGCAGGCGGCAAAATAACGTAACCTTCGCCTCGAAATTCATCTCCCGGTTATAATCATATGCCATCACGAAGGAGAATAAATCCCCGCCCGCTTGGCTAAAAGCATCCATCATCTTCCGGGTATTGATAGCGGTCTCCCCTACCTCTTGACTCTCCATCTGCTCGGCAGAGATCACTCCCAGTTCCTGCCGGTGAATCACCTTATCGGGCCGTACACCATCAGCTACCTTCAAGATGACATCCAAAGCCTCGTCCGTTTGCAGATAAGGGATGGAAACCTTAAACAAGGTAGGTTGCACGCCTTCCAGTACCACGGAACGTTCCGCGTCTACCACCTCCCGTACATTCGTGTTCTCCTGTAGCTCGAACTGCTCCCGCAGATATTTGATACGGCGCAGTTTACGGGTAAAGCCTACCTGCGTACGGATCTGGTTCAGATAGTCGATGATATCCTGCTGGGAATGGATTAAGCTATGGCCGGCGCTCAGTAGCTCCGTCTTCAACTCGCGGGCGATGGTCAATAACTCCTCGTCCGGGGCTTGGGCGAAAAAGGGAGTCCGCTCCCGGTCTAGCAACTTCTCCACCTCTACGATAAGGCGGTTGATCTCGATCCGCTTGGCGTCTAGGTTCTCCAGCTTGGCGATCTTCACCTTATAGCTCGGCTCGTTCTTGAACGTATTATCGATCACCCGTTGCAAAGACACCACGTTGCGCACCAAGATCTTCCCGATCTTCCGCAAATGCGCCTTGACCGAGCGCAGATAACCCAGCTTGCGCAAATCGTTATCCTCCTTGCCATAATAATCGATCAATTGATACACCAACTGGATATTCTCATCGATCACCGAGGTGGAGATCTCCTCGTTCGCCTCCAGAAGCAACTCATAGAAAGAGAGATAATGCTCGTCCATCTCGATATAAGGCCCATTCCTGCGGATCACCTCACGCTCGATCAAGATATTCAATTTATTCTCGTCTATAATGTCCAACGCATAATCATAGCGGAACGGTAATGATTTTCTTTTCTCAAACAAGACCTCCAGCAGGTCTTTTCCCAAATTCAGCGTATTCGTTATATGGGGTATTGAATTATATATATACATCCTAAACAATTAAAGCCGCAAAGGTAGGAAAAAAACAAGAACAAAACGAAGCGTTTATCTCAACACAAAGCAGTATACTGATCCTCAAACCGTTACCGCTTTCCGAAATTTCATTCAGAAGAAAGTGGAGTTTTCTCGGCAAGAAACGAAGGGAATCTCTAGAGAGTCAACCTTATTTATAAAAAGACAATTATCGGTCTGCCGGATAGACAATCCCCAATTGGCGGCGTACCTCGTCGATAATCTCTAGCGTGATCAGGGAATTCTCATGGCTATTGATCTCGGATTCCCGGCGACCGGACAAGACAAGGTTGATAAACTCGGCAACCTCGTAGTAATACTCGTCTTTGTCAGCGCTCACGCTTATATCTTCCGGGATCGGTTCCGGGCCTTTCCCCATCGCCGGAGCCAAACGGGGAGAATAAGTCACTTTGCGGATGATATTGATCCGGTCCAACGTCAGGTTCCCGTCCTCCCCCTGTATCTCGGTTGGCAAAGCGGAGTTCGCGATCTTGGAGTAAAGCACCGTAGCATTCATGCCCTCATACAAGAAATTCACGGCCCCTTGCCCGTCCGCGCCCGAGGAGAGGACCACGCCCGAGGCATCTATCTTTTCCGGACGGCCAAACAATACAACCATCGGATAGACCGTATAGATGCCGATATCCATCATAGCCCCATTAGACAGCTCCGGCTTGAAAGCGTTCAACACGATCCCTTCCTTGAACTTATCATAGCGGGAGGAATACTGGCAATAACAAGCGAAATAACGGCGTACCGTGCCGACACGTCCCAGGTTCTCGCGCACGGCGAGGAAATTCGGCGTAAGCGTAGGCTTCATCGCCTCCATCAACGTGACATTATATTTATGGGAGGCCTCGATCATCGCACGAACCTCGCTGGCGTTCGAAGCGAACGGCTTCTCGCAAAGGACGTGCTTACCGTAACTCATGCAAAGAATACTCTGCGAGGCATGCAGGAAGTTGGGGGAGGCGATATACACGGCATCGATCAGCGGGCTTTTCGCCATCTCCTCCAAAGAGGTAAACGTATACGGTATATTATGCTTCGAGGCGAAAGCGTCTGCCGTCTCCTGTGTCCTCGAATACACGGCTACTAACTCGAAACGCTCGTCTTGCCGGGCCCCGGCGATCACCCAATCGGTTATGAAATTGGTCCCGACTACACCAAAACGTACTTTATCCATATTCTATCGTATTTTGTTCTTTGCTTACAAATGTACGATTTCTGTTTAACATAAATACTCCGTGAAAATGTTATTGTATCTATAAAATGGATAAGCCACAGGAACATTTTCGCCGCGACGCTGTTTAGTCTATACAATTTAAAACCGTTTTAAAACTAAATCAAGTATGAAAAGAATTGTATCTTTTATCGTCGTTCTCGCTGTCGCTATGTGCGGGATGACACAAGCAATGGCTCAAAAATCCGTAACGAAGGAAGCCAAAAAAATGGAAAGGGAAATCAAGAAACAAGAACGCCTGGCACAAGATGCCGTAGAAGGCCAAGAAGAGTTCAACGCTGCCGTACAAGCTATCAACAAACAATCTTTCGTATTGGAAGCCAACAATATACAACCGATGAATGGACAGGTATTCTACGTAAATTCAAATACGAACTTCGTATCCTTGAATAACGGGCAGGCCATGGTTCAGATCGCGTCCAACTCCCCGTATCCCGGTCCTAACGGATTAGGTGGCATCACCGTGCAAGGCAGTGCCTCCAATATCCAGACCAAGCAAGACGACAAGGGGAATGTTTACTTGAACATGAACGTACAGGGCGTGTTTATCTCTGCCACGGTCAGCTTGATGCTAACCAACGGAACCAACAACGCCACTGTTACCGTAGACCCGAACTTCTCCGGCAGGAACCTGAGAATGACCGGCACTCTGCTCCCGTACTCGCAATCGAACATTTTCCAGGGAACAACATATTAATCATGTCCAACTTTTCTATAATAAGGAAGGCGATGCTCCGTGAGGAACATCGCCTTCAAACATTCTTATAAATACCTTATTCCTTACTTACGGAAAGGAGCCTTCACCACCTGAGCCTTCAAGCTCTTATTACGTACCTTGATAAAGATATCCGTACCGGCTTTCGCGAATCCAGGCTTCACGTATCCCATACCGATACCTTTCTTCAATACCGGTGACATCGTACCGGAAGTAACCACACCGATCACATTCCCTTCCGCGTCGGCGATCTCATAGCCATGACGGGGAATCCCTTTCTCTTGCAACTCGAAAGCGCATAACTTACGGGTAACGCCCTCTTTCTTCTGGCGCTCCAGTTCCGCACGGTTCGTAAATTCCTTACCCTCGGCGAACTTCGTGATCCAGCCTAAACCGGCCTCGATCGGGGAAGTCGTATCATCCAGGTCATTTCCATACAGGCAGAAACCCATCTCCAAGCGAAGCGTATCGCGGGCTCCCAAACCGATCGGCTTGATCCCTTCCGGCTTGCCTGCCTCGAAGATAGCGTTCCAGATCGTCATCGCGTCGCTCGGATAGAAATACAATTCGAAACCACCGGCTCCGGTATATCCCGTGTTAGAGATAATCACGTGCTCGCATCCGGCGAACTCGCCCGTCACGAACGAATAATAAGGAACGGAAGATAAGTCGACCGGAGTAAGACGCTGAAGAACCTCTTGCGCTTTCGGGCCTTGGATGGCCAATTGAGCCGTACGGTCGGAAGAGTTCTCCAACTCGGCCCCTACCGTATTATGGCTCACGCACCATTCCCAGTCCTTGTCGATATTGCCGGCGTTCACGACCAGCAAATATTTCTCCGGCTCGTAATGATATACCAAAAGATCGTCTACGATACCTCCCTTGTCGTTCGGGAAGCAGGTATATTGAGCCTTGCCAACCGGCAAGACAGAAGCGTCGTTGGATGTCACGCTCTGGATGAAAGCCAAGGCGTTCGGGCCTTTCACCCAGAACTCGCCCATGTGGGAAACGTCAAACACGCCTACGCCATTCACTACGGTCATGTGTTCGTCGATGATTCCGGAATATTCGATAGGCATATTGAAACCTGCGAATTCGTGCATCTTCGCGCCCAAGGCGATATGCACATCGGTAAACGGAGTTGTTTTCATGTAATTATTGTATTTAAGATTTACGAGCCGATAGCTCTATGATTTTTATAACTGTCTCCATACTCTTCTCCAGCGAGCGGACGGGCAAGAACTCGTAACGTCCGTGGAAATTCAGGCCTCCGGCGAAAATATTCGGGCACGGCAATCCCATAAACGACAGGCGAGCTCCATCCGTTCCTCCCCGGATCGGTTTCACGATCGGTTTTACCCCGACAGAGGTCATCGCCTCGAACGCCAAGTCTACGATATGTTTCTGGGGCTCTACGACCTCACGCATATTGTAATATTGATCCCGGAGTTCTAGATGTGCGCATCCCGGATGTGCCTCGTTCATCTTATCGACCAACGTACGAAGTAATTCTTTCTTCTCCTCGAACAACTTCCGGTCGTGGTCGCGGATGATATAAGACAAGGTCGCCTCCTCGACCGAGCCGGTCATACCTGTCAAGTGGAAGAATCCCTCATAATCGGTCGTGTGCTCCGGACGTTGCCCTGCCGGTAACCAGGAAGCGAACTCGATCGCACGCAAGGAAGCGTTTTGCATCTTATCCTTGGCGTATCCCGGATGTACGTTCAGGCCCTTGAAGATAATCTTGGCGGCGGCGGCATTGAAATTCTCGTATTCCAGCTCACCGATCTGTCCACCGTCAATCGTATATCCCCAATCACAAGCGAACTTCTCCACGTCGAAATGATCGGCGCCTTGTCCGATCTCCTCATCCGGGGTAAAAGCGATACGGACCTTACCGTGCTTGATCTCCGGATGATCCTTCAAATATTGCATAGAGGCGATGATGGCGGCTACACCGCCCTTGTCATCGGCACCTAATAAAGTCTTACCATTCGTTACGATGATATCCTGTCCCTTATAATCGGAAAGCTCAGGGAACATCGATGGAGACAGTACGACCTTCTCTTCCGCATCCAAGATGATATCGCCCCCCATATAAGTCACGATACGAGGTTGAACATCCTTACCCGACATATCCGGGCTTGTATCCAGATGAGCGATAAAACCGATCGTCGGAATTTCCTCGTCCGTATTTGCCGGCAGGGTAGCCATTACATAACTATTCTCATCCAAGGAAATCTCCTCCATGCCGATCGCTTCCAGCTCCTTCACCAGTACCTCGGCGAAGACACGTTGCCCCGGTGTACTAGGAGTCGTACCCGTCTCCTCGCTCGATTGGGTATCGAACGTAACGTACTCTAAAAATCTATCTAAAACTGTCATAACTCACTCTTTTAAAACAGCCATAAAAGTAGATAAAGCAAGTTACATGACAAAAAAATAGCGAAACAAATTGTCTCGCTATTCCTGTTTATCTCAAAAAGTGTCACTAAAAACAACTTGAACCGTCAAAGCAATGCGTACAAACCTTACACTTAGGAAGACCGATCGCCTCCACCAAGGTCTCCAGCGTATTAAACTTCAAGGAGGTCAGCCCGAAACGCTCGGCGATGATCCCGACCATCTTCTTATACTCCGGAGAGTCTGTCGTAGCGTACTTATCCAAATTCTTATTCTCATCTCCCTCCAGCTCCTTGATGATCTGACGAGTTATCAATTCCAAGGGACTCTTGGAAGAGGTGAAGCCGATGAACGGACAGCTATAAATCAACGGCGGGCAAGCGATACGCATATGTACCTCCTTGGCTCCGTAATCATATAAGATCTTCACGTTGTCGCGAAGCTGCGTGCCGCGTACGATCGAGTCATCGCAGAAAAGGATACGCTTACCTTCCAGCATCGCACGGTTCGGTATCAATTTCATCTTAGCCACCAAGGAACGCATCTCTTGGTTGGCTGGGGTAAAGCTACGAGGCCACGTCGGGGTGTACTTGGCGATGGCACGATGATAGGGAACCCCCTTACCCTCCGCATATCCCAAGGCCATGCCCACACCTGAATCCGGGATACCGCAAGCGCAATCTACCTCCGAGTCGTCCTTCTGTCCCATCTTATAGCCACTCATAAAACGGACATCCTCCACGTTCTTACCCTCATAGCAAGAAACCGGGAATCCATAATATACCCAAAGGAAAGAGCAGATCTGCATCCCTTCATTCGGTTTACGCATCTGCTCCATACCATCGGCACGTAAACGGACGATCTCGCCCGGGCCTATAAATTTCTCAATCTCATAATCCAAGTTCGGAAGGCTGCTAGACTCGCTGGTCACAGCGTAAGCCCCATCTTTCTTCCCGATCACGATCGGCGTGCGGCCCCATTTGTCACGGGCGGCGATAATCCCCTCCTCTGTCAGGAGCAACATAGAGCAAGATCCCTTTATCTTATCGTATACATTCTCAATGCCCTCCACGAAGTTCTTGCCTTGCGTAATCAGCAAAGCCACCAGCTCCGTCTGATTCGTTTTTCCGGAACTTAATTCCGAGAAATGCATATTCGCCTCTAATAACTCATTCTCCAATTCGTTCAAGTTATTGATCTTCGCCACTGTCACGATCGCGAATTTCCCTAAGTGAGAGTTGATAACGATTGGCTGCGCATCCGTATCGCTGATAATACCGACCCCGGCATTTCCCTTGAATTTAGGAAGCCCCGGTTCAAACTTGGTGCGGAAATAAGAATTCTCCAGATTGTGGATCGAACGCGTAAATCCCTCTTCCTTATCATACGTAGCCATACCGCCTCTGCGGGTTCCTAGATGAGAATTGTAGTCCGTACCATAGAATAAATCCGTAATACAGGCTCCTTTAGAAATAGTTCCGAAAAAACCACCCATTGTTTTTTATGTTTGTATTTATGTTTGAGACCGCAAAGTTACAAGTTTATTTAGATATGTTCCAAAATTTACCTCATAACGTTTATTATCATCGACAATAAAAAAAGGATACCCCGCTTCCGGGATATCCTTTTCCTTATTCTTTAATCGCAGGAACTTAAGCCTCAGCGACAATTTCTTTTACAGAAACGAAAGATCTGTTTTCTTTACCTCTACGGAAAGTAACAACGCCATCTACCAACGCATACAACGTATGATCCTTACCGATACCTACGTTCTTACCCGGATGATGAACCGTACCTCTTTGACGAACGATGATGTTGCCAGCTTTAGCAACCTCACCACCAAAAAGCTTAACACCTAATCTTTTACTTTGTGATTCGCGGCCGTTCTTAGAACTACCCACACCTTTCTTATGTGCCATTTCTTTTCTACTCCTTTAAACGTTAAGCAATAACTTCTTTAACACTTACCTCAGTGAACTGCTGACGGTGACCGTTCAATTTACGGTAACCTTTTCTTCTCTTTTTGTGGAATACCAGCACTTTGTCACCTTTTACCAGCGGAGATAATACCTCGCATACTACCTTCGCGCCCTCTACAGTAGGAACACCAACTTTTACCTCACCGTTGTTATCTACTAACAACACTTTGTCAAACTCCACAACAGCCCCGCTTTCTGCGTTCTGAATGTGGTGAACGAACAATTTCTTGCCTTGCTCTGCCTTAAATTGTTGTCCGTTAATTTCTACGATTACGTACATCTGTCTTAAAATCATTTAAACAGGTTAGGTCCCGGGGGTGGGCTCCGTCTCCGGCTCCACTTATTTACCCTCTGCGGAAAATCGAGTGCAAAGATAGAGTTTTTTTATTTAAAGGACAAGGGATGAAGGAAGAAAAAACATCATAAAATAACAATCGCCTTCAATCTATTATAGATCGCAAATAACACAGGGACCTTTGAGATAAGCTCGTTCAATATAGAAACAACATCATTTTCTAATAGGGGATAATCATGGGCGATTTCGTTACGAAGCTCACGAATATAATTCCATTCTTCCGCTTTATCCATCAACCGATAACGTTCCAAAAGATTTAACAGGTCACACATAGGAAGAGAGCTGACATCCTCATCCAGATGCTCCAATAGATTTCGGAATATTTTACCCCCCCCCCATAGCATCTTGAAGCTTGGAAAAACGAAAGATAAATTGATCCAGACAACGGATTTGTTCACTATTCAAACCTACATAATCCTCCACCGACATCGGTAAAAGATCAGTCAACTCATCCAACGCCTCTTCTATACGCAGTATATGTCGATCGCAAATCTCAAACTCCCGATTCAGACGCTGTTCTAATTCTTGCTTTTTATTTGTCATACCAAACGTATTCCGGTCATTAATGCTTCCCTTGCTACCGGTGAGTCCTCGTGATCACCTATTATATCGATCTTCTGATCTCCCAAAAAGTATTTCAAACGAGCCAACATCCTGATACGAGCCAATACGCCTTTTCGCTCCGAGGAACCACGTACAAGCAAATCAATATCCTCTCCTTTCTTCTCATCATTTATACGAGAACCAAAGAGATAGGTATCCACTCCCTCACCATATATTTCCTTAGCGACACGAAGTATTACTTGTATTTCTTTTTTACTTAAACGCATATACAAGAATATACATTATTCTTAAGCACAAAGATAGGCCATTAAATGAGACAGAGCAAATAATGAACAAACCTTTGTAAGCACTCAATTTAGGGCATACCCCTTTGAAAGGGCACTTTTCAGTGCCCTAAACCGAATTTTGTTAATTTATTAGTTTTGAATTTAGCATTGGCTGGCAGCCAAAGTGATTTTGTCAGGAACCATGTTAACATAATCCCTGCATCCGTTAAAGATATTTTTGAAAAAGGTTCCGATAAAGTTCCAGATAGAACTGCCATGAAGCTTTACCGTTCCTATCACACTGTGATAAGTCGCGACCATCTCGGCACCGGCATCACTACCATAATGAAGTGAATTGTTGCGCCCGGTAGTCAGCTTTCGGATGGTTCGCTCAGCCAGATTGTTGTCTATCGGTAATTCACCATCATCCAAGTAAGCAAAGATCTCTTTCCAGAACCGGTTCAGATAATTAAGAGCTTCTGTATAATACTGGCTCCTAAATTCTGAATCCTTTGACAATTCACTGTCCAAGCGTATCATCGGTACCATCATAATCATCTTTCTCCTTCTGGCGATCAGAATCTGCTTTCTCTGATTTACCTTTTGGTGTTTTAGACTTTACCTTCTGACGCTTATCACCAAAGAGTTGCTCATTAGCATAGTCCAATTTCTCTTGTGTCGATTTTAACTTGCGCTCAAGAGAATTGCATAGTTTGCTCTTTTCAGACAACTCTTTTTGCAAACCTACCTAATTAGACTCTAAAGCAGACATCTTTTCTTCAAGTTCTTGCATTTTAGCCATAAAATCTTCCAAAACAAGCTTCATGGCATCACTTGTCAACCTGAGATCCTGGTTCTGCTCAGCAAGGTATTGTATGTATCGGTCTTTCTGATCCTCTGCCATACCTGCACTACAATTTATAGGGTTGCGTGAGTAGGTTTCCCTACTCAACAGTTCCCGTTTTGTTTTAATTATATCTTGCAGTGCGATCATTCTTAAACCTTTGACTTTCAGTCATAAAGGTAATAAAATAATCGCAATGCAACAAGTTTACAAATAGATTAACTATCTGATTTTTAATATTTTAACTACCGGGTTTTCAAGTATCAAAACCACATCTTTCCAGTCAATCCGATAGACAGTATCTGCCCCATTCCGATCTACTTTCATGAACTGATAACCTGCTACAAACTTCTTTTCGAACAGGCTGTATGAACAATTATCAAATGAAAACATACGAACTATTCTTCGATTGTGAGACATGACGATAAAGACATCACCATCTCTTGGCTCCCTGTGAAGCCGTTCACGAATGATAGACAACACACAGCTATGCTTACAACGCATATCGGTAAAGTCACGGACATAATAAAAACGATTGAGACCGGTTACACTCAACATAACCCCTCCAGTTTCTCTACCATACGAACTAAATCTTGATAGCTTAAATTCTTTTGGGATAAATGTAGCCCATTGCTGATACGAATGCCAATCCATATACGGATAGGATTATCTGTTTTTCGAGACGCTCGATGAACCGCTTCTTTTAATTTTAAGCCTTCCTGTTCCGTATCCGTAAGAACTCCATCAACTTTGACTTTCACCACTTTTTTACGAGTATCCTTATACCATTTTTGGAAAATGGTATAAGGAACATTGTTCTTTATACAAAACGATTGGAGAGACTCTCCATGAGGCAATGCCTTGGTCTGGTACTGAAAGTAAAATCTTTCAAGATCTTCACGGCTATACATAATGATACAAATTTGGTTGGCAGCGAAGGTATTACTTTCTATTAATAGCCTTTATTTGACTGCTTATCATCATATAATTGATTCGTAAAAAGGTCAAAGAATTAATTGAAGTTTTCTTTAAATACATCTAATGCCCTGCGAATAACATCATCCATGTCATAATATTTATATTCCGCAAGACGACCAAGGAAAATTACATTCTTTTCAGCGGAAGCAAGGTCATGATATTTAGAAGCTAATTCTTTCCATTCTTGTGTAGGATATGTATAATATGGCTCATCACCAAAGCAAGGATACTCTTTGCAGATTGTTGTTTTATGGTGTTTTTGGCCATACATTTTTTTGAATTCTGTGATTCTAGTATATGCATGATCTTGAGGATAACGGGAAGAAGCTGTCGGTTGGTATGACTCCATTTCTAATGTTTCAAATTCAAATCGAATACTTCTATATAAAAGTTTCCCTAATTTATAATCGAAATAGTAATCGATAGGACCTGTATATATAAGCTTCTCGTATTCTATCTGATCAATGACTTCTTTATAATCGGTATTGAGTAAAATCTTTATATTAGGGTGATCAGCCATTTTTTGGCACATCTTTGTAAAACCACCTTTGGGATTACCTTGATATAAATCCGTAAAATATCTAGTATCTCTGTTCTTTCGGAATGGAATGCGTGAAATAACAGATTTATCTAATTCTGCAGGAGAACACCCCCATTGTTTAATAGTGAAGTACTTAAAGAATTTCTCATAAATATCTACCCCTGTTTGACTAAGAACAACATCTTCACTGTTTTTTATTTCATCTATTTTAATTTTTTTCTTATTTATAAATTCCTCAAGTCCATCTTCTGATAAGTTCATGTTATAAAGAAGATTTATGGTTTCAAGAGAGATTGGCATTGGAACCCAATTCCCGTCAACATATGACATTACGCGATGTTGGTATTCGTGCCACTCTGTAAATTGGAGGATATAATCCATTATCTCTTTATCATTTGTATGGAATGTATGAGGACCATAATTCTGAATCATTATACCATCCTCATTATAGCTATCATATACATTACCACCAATATGATTACGTTTCTCGACAATAAGTACTTTCTCATTCAATTGGGATGCAATTCGCTCGGCAATTGTAAGTCCAGCTAAACCAGAACCAACAACAACATATTTTACTTTCATTTTATTTGCTTTTTATGAGATTAATTAAATAATTCGCATAGTTTTCGTAAACTACTGAAGCGGTAAATGATTTCTCAAATAGTAGCCTTGAATTTGATTTCATAGTATTCAATTCTTCCTTATGTGTAGATAAATATTTAAGAATCTCAAATAATTCATCTGTATTTTCGTAATGTAGGCCACATTTATTATCCTCTATTTTTTCCTTCATTATACCAACCGGTTGTAATAAAATAGCAAGACCAAGGGCTAAATACTCACTGAATTTGTTAGGCATCTGCATGTTAAAGGCTTCATTAGGTTTATAAGACATTAGTCCTGCATCAGATATATACCCTATATCTCTAATATCTTTTTGATCAACCCATCCAGGTAAAATTACATTATCAAGATTCTTTTCACTTACTATATTTTTATAGTAATCAAATAATTCACCGCTTCCACATAAAAGAAATTTTACATTAATATGAGTGTCCTTACATTTTCCTGCAGTTTCAATAATTGTATCATAGTCAATAATTTTTCCGAACTGTCCAAAAAAACAACAAGTAATGCCTGTATAATTCTCATACTTTGACCAACGTGAATTATCACTCAACTTATCAGGTAAATTACAATCAGGATATGCTACATAAAATACATTATCATTTTTATTTTTAGAACGTCTGGCATAATTTAAAGCCCAACTTAGATATGGTTCTGATGTTGCACAGATTCCCTTAGCATTGTTAAGTCCTTTTGATAAGATCCATTGTAATGGTTTTATAGCAATTTTAACTATACTTCTTTTAACTCCACTAAATGGAGAAATAAAAACATCAGGATTAAGGTCTCTGACATCAACCACATAAGGAATGTTCATTTTCTTTGCATATTTTCTTGTAAAATAAAGAAATTCCAATATAGGCATGGCACAAAGAATTAAATCTGGTTTTTCCTCTTTAAGTGCAAATCTATAAAATTTATAAGCTATATGCCATTGAAAGAATAATCTACGAACAGACACATTTTTTGTATACCTATAAGGTGAATGTATCAGTTTTAATAATAGATGTTCATTTACTTTTACATCTGTATCATTATGATATCTATATGTTTTATTATTATAATGGTTTAAAGTAGATGTCCACCAAGTTACATCAATACCTAAGTCTGATAACTTATTTGCTAATAGCCCCATTCTCTGCATGCGTGGGTTTTCACCATCTATTGGAAGATTCTCTCCATACCTAATTAGCCAGATTTTCATATAAATTTTGTTAATATATTACTATTCTTATATTTCCTTAAAATACTATTTAAGACATAATTTATTGTTCTATAAGTTTCGAGTCTCTTTTAAATTAATTTGAGAGATAACTTCATAAGGTAAGAAATCTTTGGCCCGTTTTAAACAAGCAAGTTTCTTGTGATATACGATTTTTGGATTATTAGCAATATTTAAGAGAAGATTTTTAAGTTCTTCCCAGTTTTCAAACTCAAACCCCATACCAGTTATACCATCATCAACAACGTCAGCAAAACTTTCCCATTTTGCTGATATAACGGGGATTCCTGCTGCATAGGCATCTATAATTGTACCTGGTATTCCTTCTGTATAATAACGAGTAGGAAAAATAAGAGAAAAATATCCAGAAAGTATTTCTACACTTTTATCAAAAGGAATAAAACCTTTGTATTTAATAAAAGATGTTTTTTCTGTAATGTGGTAGTTATTTGAGAATTTATAAAACCAGTCTGTATCTTTTACATCTACTTGACCATAAATATCTAACTCAAAAACCCTTCTTCCATTTTCTTGGTTAATCTCTGTAACAATTCGTGATATATCCTCTATTCCTTTTAGTGGCGTTACCCGAGAAAATGTTACAAGGCGATATGGCTCTGCATAAGTATAATTTAAGTCATCTTTTTTCAGTATCTTAAGATTCTTGCAATTAGGTAATATAGAGATATTTGAAAATCCACGTTTCTGTAAGGCTGTTCTCATTGTTTGTGTTTCTACATAGATTTCATAGAAATTGTGTAACGCTCTTTCTAATTTTGGATTATCATCTAGACAGTTATCTAACCACCCACCTATAACTATATAATGTAATCTTCTGTGGAAGATTTTATTCCACAGATCTAACCATGGTCCAAAGATTTTAAGTCCATTAATACCAGGCATCATAATAATGTTATTATAACGGAAGAATGCTAATACACATTTGAATAGGCATATAATATGATTCAACGTACCATAAGTATCAATTCTTCCAACCTGTTTAGAACCGTATTTTTTTTCTATTTCATCAGCAATTATTTTTGTTTTTACAGTTTGTCCCTGCAATAAATTATAGCCATTAGCAAAAGCACCTATTATAACTACTTTTTTCATAAGTTCATTTTAAAGTTAGAAATATAATAAAGTTTCTACTTTATTATACTCTAAAACAGTCTAACAAAGTTTGTTTATTAAATAAATCATAGTTATTACCTATATTGTTTAGCTTTGAAGCCTTAATCATACATTCAGCTAAGCTATTGGCATCCTCAATGTCGCAATAAAAGCCATTTACACCTTCATGTATTATATCTTTAATAACAGATACACATGTTGTACTGGCTATAGGTTTATTAAAGCACATAGCTTCCAATATGACATTAGGGAAGCCTTCCATTCTTGATGGTAAAACAAAAATATCACAATATTTTAAATATGGATAAGGATTACTTTGAAACCCTAAAAACGTAAAGTCTTTTAAATCTTTAGATTTATCTATTAACTGTTTTGCATAATCTGTAGTTATTCGTCCAACTATATATAAATGAGCATTAGGGATTTCTGTTTTGACTATTAACCATGCTTTCTCTAAAACATCAATTCCTTTAGAATAAGCTACGTTACAAATATTCAGAAAATTAATTTCCGACGAAATGAAAGGATTTTTGTATCCTATAGCAGATTTATAAATATAGTCCTTATCAACTGGATTATTTATAACAACAATTTTATTTTCTGGTAATTTATAAAAATCTAATAATTGTTCTTTCATTTCTACATTTTGAGCTATGATGATTTTTGCATTTTTAAGAAGAAATCTGTTTAAGGACTTGATTATTTTAAGTTTTATACCCAATAAACCTCTGTATAAAATATTTTTAGGCATATTGGGGATACGCACAACTATTTTTGTTTTTTCTAATCTTGCGCATAATAATCCTACAATACTTACGTGTTCGCGACTAGAAAAATACAAAGCATCTGGATTTTTACGCATAAATTTTCTGAGAGAAGAAATTGCTTTTATAGTTCTTCTACAATTAAAATTTGTTATATCAAATTCAGGCTCAATCCAAGATTTCATTTCACCATCAGAATAGCCAAAATTTATAAATTCAACGCAAAAACCCTCTTTAGATAGAATTCGTGCTATTGTTATAGATACTCTTTCGGCACCACCTGCAGAAAGATTTGGTAATAAAAAATACACCTTCATTCATTTAAATTTTATTAAAAGTTTAATTTATATGACGAAATAAATTCAATAAATGCACCATCAATAAATGTTATATATATATTTATTGAAACAATAGCAACTATATATATTATTTTTAATGATATTTTATTCATATTTGTGGCTACAATAGGAGTAAGAAGCAATATGGCTGGGTTATAGTATCTAATTAATCTTCCGGTTATATTTAATGATGTACCAAAAAAAGAAATTAAAATACAAATTATCATAGCCGCAGTAATAAGTCTATTAATACCAGATTCAAAAATTTTATTTCTAAGAAAGAAGTAATACGAAGAAAAGTATATACTTGAAATAAAAAAAGTAGTTAAATTGAATCTACCGGATCTAGCACCATTTATATAATTATCATATGAAAATCCAAAGTAAAGATTGAGAAAATCTAAACTTTTAAAAAGTAAAAAAATAATAAAAGCCAAAAGAACAACTGCAATGATAAATTTTTTTGAATCAGTGATTATTCCATAAATAAAATATATCGGTATAAAGACAAGAGCAGTAGTATGAATAGAAATGGCAATAATTGATATAAAAATAAACTTCTTTAAATTTCTTTCTATAATACTTGGATAACTCAATAATAAAATAGCCATAGCTAAATGCTGTCTAAGAACAAATAGAGACTGATGAAATTCTGTCACAAGGAGAATAATAACAGACAACATAATCATTGGAGAATATTTTTTTATATAAATAAAATAACATGAAATCCAAATTATAGAAACAACAGAAAGAAAAAAGGTAAAAGATTCACTTATTATACTGCAAAACTTACATAACAATAAATAACCAGTTTCTGTAAGATAGATAAGATCACCTCTTAAAATTTCAATAAAAGAGAAATTCATTGTTAATTCAAACCAATCATAATAATTAGTCAAATCAGGTATAGAACTCGGTTCTACGTATGACCTTAATAAAAATAGTTGTATAAACGAAATAAAATAAAAAAAACGAACTTTTAGAACTTTATTCATTCTAACTATATTTAAAAAGATAGCTAGTATAGTAATTATGCTAAAATTTAGTATTAAATAATCCATTTTCTTATCTTAAAAAGAGGTGACTTCTATATACATAGTCACCTATGACAACTTTCCCGAAGCAATCAAAGCCAGGTATTTGCTTACGAAGTGCTTGCCCCCCGTGAGTATGTATCAAAACGCCACTTGTTATTTGGCAATGCTTGCCTATTGTTATCAAATAAGGTTCACTACTCCAAAAGTGAGAATTGCCCCATGTTCCTTCTCCTACGACTACACCAGCGATTCGTGCCTGTTTGTCTAATGGCAACAGGCGCATAGCCATATTTCTTAGTTTGTTGATGATTCTTCTTATCATATATCTTTCCCTTTCTTACATTATTACTTACAACAACTACAATCTCTCACAGACTCAGTTTACGGTAAAACATTTCGGTTATTCTCTCCTTATTGAAATGCTCGTGGGCGAACTCGCAGCCCTTGCATGCTATTTCTTCCAGCTCGGCGGTATGTTCCTGATAGTAGGCTATAGATTTTTTCAGTCCTTCAATTGTGCCATCATAAGTAATGTAGTGCGTACCCGGCACCAATCCCAAATCTGTGTACATGGTATGGTCTATGCCTATCAGAGCACATCCGCACGCCATCGCCTCAAACGCTCCTATCGGAGCTATGCCGACTATTTCCTCGGGCACCACAGCCATCATATAATCATTGTATTTCTCCACTATGTCGAACGAGAAATAAGACTTCTGTCCGCCAGGCTTATACAGCAGCAAGTTGATCAAAGAGACAATCTTCCTGAAAAGTTTTGGGGTGCTCTTAGGGACACTCAACATTTTCTTGTTCTCTATATATGGCGACACGAAAGCGTCGATATACGTTTCCAACTCTTCCTTGTGGTTGTATATCTCCACTCTCATCTTGTGCAGGTATCGTGTGCCATAATGTGCCGAATAGTCATTGTCTACGGCAAAGCTTGCAATTGTACCTGTGGCTACGGCCTTGTTTCTCCTGTCTGCAAAGGCTTTCCTGTTCTGGAATCTGTCGCCCACTATATAGGGTACAATCTGTATCTCCCTTGTCTTAGTGGGTTTCACAAGGTTGATGTAATTGCCTTCTTTAAACACGTCTGCCTCCAGCATGAAGCGGTCGGCATAAGGCAGTGTCTCGTCCAGTTCCTCTATATTGTGACACTGGTATTGGTTGAGATGTACCACTCTGTAACATGGCAGCTCAGTAATTCTGTCAGCACTGCCAGGGCAATGCACGAACAGTAGAGCCACATCATCAAGCCTTATATCTTTAATGTTGTCTGTGCAAAGCATTTTGCCTTGCAAACCGTTCTTACGCAACACCGACTTGCATTCCCTCCATACTCTCCACATGGGCTTTTTAGAATGGAAGTCTCTGGGATAGACACACCCCTTGGGAGTCAGCAGGTTCACCACCTCCACATCATCTCTTTCCAGCAGCTTCCTGAATAGGAACTGGTATTTGGCGGGAGCCTTTATGCCAAAAGTGTAATACCACCATGTGTTCATCAGCAGGTGGTTGCAATGTGCATTGATGAAAACTATTCTTTTCATGATTTCTTCAGTTTTGATACTATTTTGTTTCGTATTATTTCACGCTCCATATTGTTCATCAGGATTTGATATATAATTATCAAACCGGCAACAAGATTAAGGCTTACTGTTACAACCAGTTTCATCCATCCGTCATCCATCAGAGCGTAAGGTATATATGAAAGCAGGCATAGGGAAACATACAGAATAACAGTAGGCATGATTATCTTCTTGAAATACTCCATATAATTCAATCTCACTTGCATGTGAGTGTCTCGTAGATTGTTCATCCAATATAATATTGTCGTGACGAGGATGATAAGCATGGGTACTATCGGAGTTTTTATCCAAAGCAATGCCTGATAAGATAAAGGAAGAGCTAAAAGAGTAAAGGTGCGCCCATAGAACTGGTTCCTCTTCAGATTGCCTGTGGCATTTACCAAAATTGTCAGCATTTGGTTAGCGATGTTGAAGTTACTTTCAACCAATACGACGATGATAAAGAAAGCCGTATACTCCGGCACTTGACGTAACCATACTTGAAGAATGAAATCCACATTGACGATAATCGGTATCACTAGCAGAGCGTTTACAAACAAGCAATAGCGTGTGGCACTGATAGCCAACGACACCATCCGTGGTCTGTCGTTCTGTGAATACAATTTGATGATGGGAGGACGCACAGCCGTCAGAATATTGTCAGAGAATCTGTATACACCTTGATACACCTGCATGGACAATGCCCTGGCCGCATTTACTGAAGGTCCGAAAAACACATTGAACAACACGTTCACTCCTTGCTGACACATGGAGAAGGCGAAACAGCCATACATGTTATAGCCTACGAATCTTGACATTTCCTTGGCTAATGGCTTGCTGAAATAAAACTTATAAAAACATTCCTCGAATTTGACATGTCCGTAGATTACGTATATTAAAAACGACAAAAAACTGATTGACAGATATAAGCCACCGTATAATATCAACTTGTCGCCATGGAAAGCTTGGATCACATATAAAATACCCAAACGGGAAATGGATTCAAACAAACTGATATAGGCGAATATATCCATCTTCTCATGGGCTATCACGGCCGACAGGTATGGAATCTGCAACAATGACAGGGACAGGGCAACCAATGAGAATCGGAAGACCCATGCGGCTGCCTCCTTTCTGGTTTCAGGAATGAAAAGCAAATCATCAATTATCCAAGAAGCCAATCCCTCACCAACGACAAAGACCAGCAATGCCAAAACTGAAAAGATAAGAAGGAATTGATTGAAATACTGATTAGTCCGTTTTATGTCATTCTGGCCCAATCCTAGATTGTAGTATCGTTGGGATACATTTGTCAGACATCCGGTGAAGAATACTATAATCGTTGTTATCCCACCTACTACATTATATATACCAAAGTCTTCCACTCCCAACACTTCCAGTATCACTCTGGAAGTGAAGAACGAAATTAACATCGTAAACAGCATCCGCATATATAGGAATGCCGTATTCTTTGTTATCCTCCTATTGTTTACTTCATTACAAGCCATCACTCACAATGCGCTTTATTATATTCAAAACCAACCAATGCGTAACCAATATTGTCATGGCATGACGGCCAACCCATCCTAGAATTGGTATGTTAAACTTCTTATTCTTGAACAATGTATAAATAAAGATGCAAGCAGCCACACTACTTACCAACCACAATAACGGGTCTCCACACTCCAGCCTGCTGCTTCTTATGTGTACGAATGATGGATACAAAACATAGTTGGACAGCACCAACACAATGCTGAGTATGGTGACAGTACAGTTTGAGGCAAACTGCCGGTAAATAAGTCCTGACACATAAAAGAACATCCCTGTTGCCGTGTAGCCAATCCAATTCGGTTTTTGTATGGGAACATACAATACCAACACACTGGCTATCAAACTAAGTAATAATATTTTACCCCCCCACAGGTGTTATCACCTTGTTGCTCAACAGTTTAACCACGAATAGAGACAGAAGAAACCATACAGGTATGTTCCCTATGGCAGAGCCGCTTATAATAATCCATTTTATTTCTGAAAGAATCATCCTTACACTTCCTGTCAAACAAAAAACCAGCACAGAACCAATGACTGTGTATATAAAATATGGCTTCATCAATTTGTCGAAGTTCTTATGATAACATTCTGAAAAAGAAGAATCCTTATGGAACATGCCCGACTTGAAATAGAACCAAGGCATAAAGAAATAGAATGTCATCAGCCAATGGTTTGTATACTCCCATTCAAATCTTGAACATATATGAATAATCACCATTACCAAAATGAGCAATCCTGATATTTCATCTAAGTAAGCAAATCTTTCGTTCGTTTCTTTCATGAGTGCTATATATTTGTCTTAGTTCATCTTTACTCTCATATTTCACCTATCATGTTCTTCAAAGCATTGTTACTCCCGTCCTTGATATAGTCTATTATGGCTTTGTCCAATGTGCGATGTGCATTTTCTCATCGTAGAACTCATGCATATACCATGCGTTGAACGGCAACAAAGCTTTTATATACAACATGTACCTGTCTGGCAGCGAACGCACTATCCAATTAGCGAGTTTGTTGGGCATAAGTCTGTCAGTCTGAATTAAGTTTATACATCTTATAAGTATCCTAATCGTGGTAATCAGATGCCATGATGTTGTATCGTCTTTGTCAGATAATCATAATACTCATCGGGAACACCACAGAAAATAACCTCATCACGACCGATGACATTGATATGAATATTTGCGCCTGATTTTATCAAGCGGTTATACAATGGCGCAACATATAATTCTTTAATGCTACCGTTAACATCAATGGTGCCACTACCGTAAGCGTACAAAAAAGATTCTACAGTCTTAAAATAATAAATACCAGTAGAACAATTGTTTGATATTTCCTGTTTTTCAGCTGTTTCTATAACAGGAGCATCATCTTGATTGTTCATTGTCTTAGCATACGACCAATTACTACCACTCCCTTTAAAGACTTCCAAATATCCATCCCATTCACCTATTTGAGAAGGGAAAGTAAAATTGGGACGGAATGTATCAATGTTAAAAATCAATATATTTTCATTCTCGGAAACATTCGCTTCTTTCAGTCCTATCATAACTGTTTCAGCTTGCCCTCGTGTGGGATGTTCAAGCATAACAATCTTGTGTGATTTTATACCCATCTGCTGACATTCAGTCTCGATAAACGTTCTTGTATCAAAAACATCACGCGCTACAAATACAAAGTCACAAGTGTCGAAGTATTTTCTGAAACTGCTTACAGCTATATTGAATAAGCTTCTGTTGCAAACATATAACATATATTTCGGCAGAACAAAACCTGCTTTACTGAAACGAGAGCTAAGACCTGCCATAGGAATTATTATAATCATAATGTCAATTTGATTTTTTATATTCTGAATACAAGCGTAGAGCATTGGCTAACATTGCCTTTTGCCTAAGCGGATTGTCACTATGCAGGGGTAGCATGGATAAGAACAAATGAATCATTATCGGATATGTCTTCAATTGAGCCAGTGTATAACCTGCAAAACGCTTCAATTTGAAATAACGTTGTATGTTGCCATGTACAATGTCCTCTGGGAAAGTCAATGAAATATCGTATTTACCTTTTTCATTATAATTAAAAAAGCCCCCGATAATCAAATCATATAATCCTAGCACAGAATGAGCCAGTTTTGCCACATCATATCTGAAATCTCCATAAATTGTCTCATTTCCATTCGTATCCAATCCGCGTGGGTCAATAACTTTTATTGAACAAGAGATAAAGTCATAGAGAATGTTGCTAAAGCAGAAATCACCATGCATTAAGCTGACAAACTGTGGAGAAGGAGATTGTAAAGGCATAGAAATGTCTTCTAGTATCTCATTCAATGAAGGTGTGTTCTCGCCATTTATAAAGAACGGCGTGTTCATGTCAATCTCTTTCCCTGTGCAATATTTAACAAGCCGGTCATAGGTCTTTTTTCCATATAAAGAAACGCAGTTTTCCGCAATTTCTGTCGTATCGCATGGCACTATTCCGCTTTCATCACAAATATACTCGGCACATGAATCAATAATTCTTTTCCAAATATTCTCTGAATTGCGTCCAAATACATATAAGTCGGCCAGTGAGTTCAGATAGAAATATTCAATTTCATAGTATCCTTTCCCTTCAAGTGATATTCCATAATCCCATAGAGTTGGAACGTAATGACGTAATTTGTTTGGAATGTTGTTTATCCAGTTTGCTTCAGCTAGAATTTTTCGTGTATCATTACTTCGTTTCGTAACAGAGTATTTTGTTATTTTCAAATCATTGAATGTACGCTCCGTAGTCAAAGTTGACTTTGAGCGATAATAAGTATTTGACAGTCCAAAATCAAGCCAATCTTTTATTTCGATAGATTCCAATTTTATTGTTTTATCATAAAGCCGGACTCCATCTATGAATTTATTGCCGCATACCGTTATGGAACGTATAAGCAGTGATTGGGAAGAAAAAGAGAAATATCCGACTATAGCCTTCTGCTGAGTTTTATCCCAATAGTCCCACGAATAATCGTCTACAACAGTAGACACAACTATGTTGTCATACCCATTGGGTATGCTTTTCATAAGTGTATCGCCATGTAGTATTCTAAGAGGTTCGTCATATCTTGATACAAAATTGAGAACATATACAATACTTGCTCCTAAAGAAAGTTCCTTTGGAACTGGCACTATATTGATGTCGTTTCTCAGAAAGAATTCTTTGTCAAATTCAGATAATACATAGTCTGAAGGTAAGCTAATGACAATTAATTCATTGCTCGGTAAGTTCTGTAACTGATGCACATACAATCGTCTGTTTTGTATAGGAAGCATGCAAGGTGGTTGCATACCAAACTCCGACATTAGTGCTGGGCTACAATATGCACCTGATGTGATGAGTATCATAATGAACAAGTGTATTCTTTTTCTTTTTTCAGCAAATCCTTAATCTCATCATAACTCAAGTTATGGAACTCGGATGGTCTTATTGACTTATCGTCAATGTAGAAACCGTCAAATCCACACCAAGGTTTTCCGACAATGACTTCATCGTATGGCACGTTATGTTTATTAAGCCAGTTTATTATGTTAGGAAGGGTGTAGATGTTGATCTTACCTACATTCGCTTCATAAGTACGCATGTTTCGACTTGAATGTATTACTATTTCAAACCCATCAGACTTATATTTTTTCAACATATCTATTGTTGGCTGTATAGGTTTGCTATTCGCATAATCACCATTAATTGTAATGGTAATAGTGTCGTCAAGATCAACGACAAGTCTTTTATTCAATTCCATATAATAATTTTAGTTCTATATAATCAGAATATCTTGTGAATTATCTCTTATTTGTGAACTCTTTATACCACTCCACAAACTCCTCAATACCTTCATGCAGTAATACACGGGGATGATAACCAACCTCCTGCTCCAGTTTGCTGGTATCTGCATTGGTCTGATATACGTCACCGGGCTGCATGGGCAGGTAGTTCTTTTTCGCTTCTTTGCCCAATGCCTGCTCTATCTCACTGATGAAGTCCATCAACTTTACCGGATGAGAACAGCCGATATTGTAGACCTTGATGGGGATGCTGTCGACATTAGGCTGTGGAATCTTGTCTATCACCTGTATGGTTCCGTTCACGATATCATCGATAAAGGTAAAGTCGCGTATTAGGTCACCATTGTTGAACACGTTAATCCGTTCGCCACGACTGATGGCATTGGCAAACAACATGGGTGCCATATCCGGACGTCCCCACGGACCGTAAACCGTGAAGTAGCGCAAGCCGGTGGATGGCAGATTGTAAAGTTTGCCATAGGCATGTGCCATCAGCTCATTACTCTTCTTTGTGGCTGCATAAATGCTTACCGGACGGATAACCTCGTCGTCCTCGGAAAACGGCACTTGGGTGTTCAGTCCATACACCGAACTTGACGAAGCATATACTAGATGCTTTATTCCATGCCGGCGGCAGCATTCCAGAATATTCATGAAACCCATCACATTGCTCTCCACGTATGCGTAAGGGTTCTTTATGGAATAACGCACACCTGCTTGGGCGGCAAGGTTCATCACCTTATCAAACTGCTTCCTATCGAACAAAGCCTCTAACGATTCTCTGTCGGCAATGTCCATGCGGACGAATTTCAAATGTTCAGGGAAAAGAGTAGACGGGATTTCCTCTCTCCAAGGCATTTCAGGATATGAAATTTCCTCTCCGTTTCCTCCCGTTTCCGGCACACAATGCGACTTTAGCCATGACTTGTCTACGTGTATGCCATAAAACTTTTCCAACCGCGCATACTTCAAATTCGGGTCATAGTAAGTATTAAGGTTGTCAATACCTACCACTTCGTCACCCCGTCTGGCAAGTTCAAAAACCAGTTTGCTGCCTATGAATCCAGCAGCACCAGTAATCAATATCTTCATTTTCCTATAAGATTAGTCTCTTCCGAAAATATCCCTCGTATAGACCTTCCCCGCCACGTCATCCAAGCAACCGTCATAACGGTTGGCGATGATGGCATGGCTCAATTCCTTGAACCTGGAGAGATCGTTCACCACGGTACTCCCAAAGAACGAGGTCCCATCCTCCAATGTCGGCTCATAGACGATCACCCTGGCTCCTTTCGCCTTGATACGCTTCATCACGCCCTGGATGGAACTCTGCCGGAAATTGTCGCTGTTCGACTTCATCGTCAGGCGATAGACACCGATCACGCATTCACGCTCCTCCAATTGATGGAAGCTGTTCCGGTCGCTATAGCCGTAATAACCGGCCTTGCGCAACACCTGGTCAGCGATGAAATCCTTCCGCGTGCGGTTACTCTCCACGATGGCCGTCATCATGTTCTGGGGAACGTCATGATAGTTCGCCAACAACTGCTTCGTGTCCTTCGGAAGGCAATAGCCACCATAGCCGAAGCTGGGATTGTTGTAGTGCGTGCCGATACGGGGATCCAATCCCACACCTTGGATGATGGCACGGGAATCCAGCCCCTTCACCTCTGCGTAGGTATCCAGCTCGTTGAAATAGCTCACGCGCAAGGCGAGATACGTATTGGCGAAAAGCTTCACCGCCTCAGCCTCCTTCATGCCCATGAACAAGGTGGGGATATCTTCTTTGATCGCCCCCTCCCGCAGCAAACCGGCGAAGGTACGCGCCGCACGCTCCAGGGAAGGGATGTCGGCGATACGCCGGATCGCCTCGTTCTCCTCATCGAAACGCTCATCCGAGATCAGCTTTGGGCAGCCCACGATGATACGGCTCGGATACAGGTTGTCATAAAGCGCCTTGCTCTCCCGCAAAAACTCCGGGGAGAACAACAGATTCAACCTCCGCACGCCTCTTTGGGCATACCTTAGATAAAGGTTCCGGCAATAGCCCACCGGAATGGTCGATTTGATCACCATCACCGCATCGGGGTTCACGCTTAAGACCAAATCGATCACATCCTCTATATGATGCGTATCGAAATAATTCCTCACCGGGTCATAGTTGGTGGGGGCGGCAATCACCACGAAATCAACGTCACGATAGGCCGACGTACCGTCGAGCGTGGCCGTCAGACGCAACTCTTTCTCCACCAAATACCTCTCGATATACTCATCCTGGATGGGAGACCGTTTTTGGTTTAACATCTCCACCTTTTCCGGTATCACGTCCACCGCAGTCACGGGATGGTTCTGCGCCAACAACGTGGCAATACTAAGTCCGACATAGCCGGTACCGGCTACGGCGATCTTGATTTCTTCTGACATATGGATAAGTTGTAAGCACTCAATTTAGGGCATACCCCTTTGAAAGGGCACTGTAAAGTGTCCTAAACCGATTATTGTTAAAATTTAATTCTGATTTTAACATTAGCCATTGGCCAATGAGATTTTAGAGGGGATTAAGTTCTGATAATCCCTACAGCCATTAAAGATTTTGTGGAAAAATGTCCCGATGGATACCCAAGCTGAACTCCCTTGCAACTTCACGGTTCCTATCACGCTATGATAAGTGGCAGCCATTTCAGCCCACCATCACTTCCATAATGTAGAGCGGTGTTTCGCTGGGTGGTCAACTTACAGACCGTTCATTCCGCTAAATTATTATCTAACGGTGCCGTTCAATTTGAATTCGAATAGATAAATATAGTTTGCTGTTTTAACAACAGCATCGGCACAACCTTTAGCGCAGATCAAACTACTCACTGCCTGTCCCCAAGTTCCCTCAATAAATCATTTAAAATATAATCGTCACTCATCAAATGAAGTCCATACTTGCTATCATGCAACATAGAACAAGTATGCGTATCATAGAAGATGACGACGCACCAATCCGACCTTTTCCAAACGCCTACGCATTTCCATCGGAGAGATACGCATCTCCTTGGCAGAGGCTTCTATGGCCATCACCACAAAATGGATCTTATCTACTATTTCCGCTTGTCGAGTATCCATGAGTCTTATATTTATCCTTCTTTATCTACAAAAATAATCACATTTACGATTTCCCCACACCGATCCCGATAATAATTCTTCACTTATCGCGGTTGTTCGCTCTCTTTCCGTTCCCGATTCCGTTTAATCAGCCCATTCAAGCCTACATGCAGGATACTCCAGCAAAAGAGGTTCAAGAAAAACAAATAGGTTATATCAACACGCCATGCCAACGAGCTATTAAGCAGGATAAAGAAAGCGGAAATCGCAATGATACAAACCATCACCATCCGCACCCGCATCCCCGTGCGCAACAACTTATGATGAAAATGATTCTTATCCGGCAAGAACGGGTTCTTGCGCTCACGCAGGCGGTGCAAGACTACACGGATCACGTCCAGCAAAGGAACCAATACCGTGGAGAAAGCGATCACCATATACGGGTTGGAATGTGTCGGAGAGACCTCATTCGTCACACTCATATGGATGATTAAGAAGCTGATTACATAACCAAGCGTAAGGCTGCCTGCGTCTCCCATAAAAAGCTTATGTCCACGGTTGGCGTTACCGAACACGTTGTAGCACCAAAAGGGCATAAGGATACCCAGCGTACAGATTGCTAATAAGGCGTAGACATACTGCCCGCAAAGAAAGAATATCACGCTCAAGACCGACAAGGCAATGCAACAAAGCCCCGAGGCTAGGCCGTCAATACCATCAATCAAGTTTATGGCATTTGTTATATACACCACGATAAACACCGTGAACGGAACTCCTATCCAAACCGGTATCGAGTAAATACCAAACAATCCACCCAACGAGTCGAACCAGTTACCGGACAGTACCAACAGTAACGCTGCCACAATCTGCACGGCAAACTTATAACGGTAACCCACACCTACCAGATCGTCACAAACGCCCACCAGATAAAGCAATGTCATACCCACGAATAAAAAAAGGTACTCATAAAGCATACTGAATGACAGGCTTGAAGAGTCTATATTCCAAAAGTACAGCCGGAGACCTATCACCAGAAACATCGACATCAAGATCACCGGAAAAAAGGACAGCCCACCCAGACGGGGAACCGGCATCGTATGCACCTTACGGGCATCCGGAAGATCATATAATCGTTTTTTATGAGAAATTACCAGTATTCTCGGGATAATAACCATGCCAAGCGATACAGCAAAAAGAAAGCCGAATAGTAAAAGCAATGTCATTTGCATAGTAGATATTTAATATTTCTTCTCTCCTTTCATCCTCCTCCGTTTATAAACAATATACCGCTCCAAGGTCTCATGCATCAGATGTCGGAAAAGGAACTAGTCATCTAGGTAGCCTCCAAGGAGATCTATCAGGCAGAGGTAGATACTAACATGTATGTCCTTACCTTATTTATGTTAGTAATGCAGGAGTCTTTGTGAGTCGTGAAAGATGCTCTCGCAAAGCCAGTCTACAACGATCGAAAGGTAGAACAAATTCTCGTCTCTTTTCCCGGAACAGACGTTCGCTCGGGTAGCCGCAAAATCCGCTACCCTACAGGCAAGTTTTCGGTCTATCGAATATGCGTTTCCCAGCATGGCCACGTCATACAGACGGGCGAGGGTGGATAGGGATAAGTCGTGCATAAACAAGCGAGTCTTGTAATAACCGTAAGCTTTTTGTATTTCGAAATCAAATGCTTTATCGAGGAGCATATAGGAATAGCGGTTCATTACCTCAATACGTAGCAAAGCCATGTCATACGAGACATCCGTCCAACTCCCATTCACCGAGAGCGCCTCAGCCCAATGACAGATCGACCGGTTGAGGGCAATGAACCAAGCATCGGTGTTGTCCGCTTCTGTTGTCGGGTAGAAGAAGTCTGTCAGGCAACGGAGGGTATATGGTTCCTCTAGCCAATCCTCATGGACCACCAGCATATCAATGACAGCCTCCCGGCAAGTGTTCTCCCGCTTAACATCGTAGGCCAACGTGGTCTCACTCGTAAGGAAAAACAAGGCAGAGATAAGGTCGGCCCACTCAACGAGGTTTTCCGTTTGCTTTGCTTTACGGAGAAAGACCCGGAACAAACGATCGCCTAGGCGAGTATACCTCTCACGCTCACCCAGCCCTACATTATAAGTGTATACACTCACAAGACGATAGAGAGAAGCGTACACACGGGCCAAGGCCAGCAGCCTCACAGGGCTGTCCGTCACACATGGCTGGAAAGCCAAGAAAGAGGGTAATAATGCCTCCAATCGTTTTTTTTGATCTAATGATATCATGGTCCTTAAATTGTAGGATTATTTTTCTATTTTATCACTCCCATCTTTCTCTTCCGGAGGCAACGGTTCAATCAGGTCTGGGTGGATCGCAGCCATCGCCACGGCAATCACACCTTGTATCTCCACTACCACCCGGCGATCCCGGGCGCCACGTACCTTAATGAATACTCCTTCCTGCCCCTCGAAAACACCACCAGTGATACGCACCCTCGTACCCTTGGCCAAATTTACCTCCTCCGGCTTGAACCAGAGTAGTTGCTCATCGTAGGTTCCGGCCACAGCAATGAAACGACGCATCTGTTCCTCCGGAACGATGATCTTCTCTCCTGATCGGGTATTTACTATGTACTGTAGGTATTCTACTTTCGACTTGATTTCTTGGATTACTTTCGGGGCAGCATAGACGAACATCAAATTCTGCACAACAGGCACTAACTCTCTTTTCTTTTTTCCACGAATCTCTCTCGTCTCATAACGCATGGGAATAAAACACTCGATCTTCTCCTTCTCAAGCAACTCGCAGACATTTTTACTCCGGCGATAGGTGGCACGCATGGCAAACCAACGCTTTTTCCATTTATTTGAAAGAGATCTATTTTCCTCTTGGCTAGGGATATATGTTTCCATCAGGATATTCTTCTAGGGCTTTGATATCTTTATTTCTTCTTGGATATCAATCAGTTGAGGACGATATATTAAAAATATGGCGGGATTCATCCTCTCACCGCCGAATAGGCTCACAACTTTTATAGCCCCCTTTTTTACAGGGAAATTATCTTGTGTTTCCGTGAAGTTAAAAGGCTACTTCGCAAGTAGCGTGTAGATTTCACGTCGCAAATATAGCGAAAAGTTATTAAAAACAAGCGATTTCGTCGCATTGTTTTGTTTCTGTTTTGTTTCTGGCCTAGATATTTTCAATATCTTCATGTTTATCATTCATGTATAGGTATGGCTGTAGAGACGAAATGACTCTGTATATTCCAATCATCACGTCATTCAAAAATGATCAAAACCTTCTTCAGTAGAGACGGGGCGTGCCCCGTCTCATCCCCTCTAAATGGTAACTTAAATACTATCAGACTGTGGGAGACGGGGCACGCCCCGTCTCTACAACAGAGTATTTTGGCTGTTCCTCCTTTTACAGCTACTTGCGAAGTAGCCTCCCCTCACCCCATCTGCTGTACGTAATTATACACGCTATTGAAACAGGCGTTATTCACCGCTGTCATTCTTTCTAAAGAAAAACTTTTTAAATAGATTTGTGTGGTCGTGATAGATTTATGCCCCAATAACTCGCTAATCATCTCAACAGAGACCTCCAAATCTTTCAATGTTGTAGCGAAAGAATGTCGGATCGTGTACGAGGTAACGACAGAGGTAATACCAGCTACCCTAGCCAACGCCTTCAAATTCCGGTTGAAACGGGCCAAGGCAGTATTGTATTCCTTATAACCTTCCTCGTCTGCCTTCGTCCCGCAAAGGAAAGGATACAGGTAGCCGGAAGAACCCGAAGCCATACCAGCCAGTTTCTCCGACAACGTCCTTGCCACTGCCAGTACCTCGATCCGCATCGGTGTGCCCGTCTTCTGGCGTTTATAATCCAAGATACCTTCTTTAAAATTATCCGCTTTTAAATGAGCAAAATCCACAAACGCCATCCCCCCATATAAGAACATCAAGCAAAGGGCCGTTTGCGCCTTACACAAGGCAGGTTCTTCCGTACGTACCGTCATCAACCGATACATCTCCTCTTGGGGCAACGCCTTCTTCCGTTTACTCTCTACACCCGTGAAAACATTCTTAAACAAATTGTGGATATACGGAGCCTTCCCCTCTTCCACAGCCCGGTTATAAACGCAACGAATCCGCCGCATATAAGTGGAGATCGTATTACGCATGCAACCGTTCCCTAGCAAATAAGCCTCATATCGGCGAAGACTGTCTTTATTGACTGCCAGGAATGAGACACGCTCCGTACCATTAAAACGGATAAAAGAGTTCAACGCATCTTGATAACTCTTGGCCGAGGAATAACGCCCTTCTTTCCTCAACAGATCCATGTACTCTCTCATCCCTTCCACTAAACCATTCTCCTTCATCGCTCCCTGTTTTAAATCAAATTATTAATAAATAGACGAAGATAGTGAGACTTCCTCTACAACAATTTTTTTTCGTATGTTTGCAGATAAATAAGAAAACAAACAAAAAGACACGACATGAATTACTACGAACTTAGTTTCACATACATCTCCCCGATTGAAAAAGAGATCATCAATGACGTGCTGGCCGCCGAACTGGGAGAAATCGGTTTCGAGAGCTTTACGGAAAGTGAGGACGGCTTGCTTGGATACGTATCCGAGACTTTATATGATCCCCAAGCCTTGGATGGCAAACTGGCAGACTTTCCTCTGGAGAACACCCGCATAGATTATACCTCCAAAAGGGTAGAAAGCAAGGACTGGAACGAGGAATGGGAGAAAAACTATTTCAAGCCGATCCGGATCGGAAACGAATGTATTATCCGTGCTTCCTTCCACAAAGCAGAACCCGGCTATACATATAATATAATAATAGACCCCAAAATGGCTTTCGGTACCGGTAACCACGAGACAACCTACCTGATGATCGGTGAAATGCTGAGACTAGACCTAAAAGGTAAGGAATTGCTAGACATGGGATGTGGAACGGCTGTTCTGGCCATCCTTGCCCGGTTGAAAGGGGCGAGACGGGTGACGGCCATCGATATTGACGAATGGGCATACAATAACGCCTTAGAAAACATCCGTCTGAATCATACAGAGGATATACAAGTTGCCTTAGGAGGTGCCGGTAAAATCAAGGAATTCGGGGAGTTCGACATCATCTTCGCTAATATCAACCGTAACATCCTCCTGAATGACATTTGTCAATATACCAACCACTTGAAACCGGGAGGTATCCTATTCATGAGTGGCTTTTACGTAGAAGATATCCCGGCGATAGAAGCAGAATGTCAGAAGAACGGGCTGAAATTGGATTCTTATAACGAAAGAAATAACTGGGTTGCCGTGAAGGTCTTAAAAGGATAACTTTTTTTAACAACAAAAGTTAAGACAAGGATAAACCTTAATCCAAATAAATACGTTATCTTAGTGGAAACTTCTAAAAAGAAAAAGTTATGAAAAGCGTAGATTCAAAATTATTACTTGGCCTTGTAGTGGGCGCAGCTGTCGGTGCTGCCGTAGGTTATTTGGCAGCGACAGATAAAAGAGAACAATTACTGGAAGAATTGAATGGTGTCGTTGGAAAAGTAAAAGAAGGGTTCAACTCCGCTCTTGCCAAATATAAAGAAGGAAAGCAAGAAGTAGCACAAGCCGCAGAAGGAACAACGGCTGAATAAGCTTCGTATGGAGAAAGATCCGGGAAAAGTTTTCCGCGAGCTGAAAGAAGATGTATCAGCTTACGTGGAGCTAAAACTTGAGCTCCTGAAGTTGAGCACATATGAGAGAACGGGCAAAGTCATAGCCGTTCTCTCATATGGCTTGATATTATTGTTCTTGGCGTTTTTTGCCATCTTGTTCATATTCTTGGCCTTGGGCTTCTTCCTAGGAGAGTGGCTAGGTTCTTCCAGTTTCGGATTCGGTATCGTAGCGGTATTGTACGTGCTGCTTATCGGTATCATAATAATGAACAGGAACAGGATATGCACAAAAGTATTAAACGAGGTAATAGCCGCTATGACGGTAAACGACGATAAAAATAACACGACAAACAATGAACAACCAGCAGACCCCACTGGAGAAACTGATTTCTGACAAAGAACGCATAACGAGACAGTGTAAGCGCCAGGAACAGAAGTTAGATGAGGACTTCTCTTATATACAGGAGAATGCAGGAAGTCTGCTGTTATCCGGATTATCGTCTCTCCTTTTCCCTAGCGATAAGTCCGCCGCAAAAGCTAAAGACAAGGGCGAGACCCCAGCTACGATGACCGGACAGCCGTCTTTCGCTTTGGGACTCCCTGACTATTTATCCATAATGAAAGGCATGATTCCCATCGCTTGGGACATCGCTCAACCATTTATCATGACTTGGGGAATCAAAAAAGCGAAAAAATGGTTCTCAAACCTCTTATTCAAGAAAAAGAAATAACCTCTAACAATTAATTTATGTTAGAGGGCAATTTTTTTCTGGGCCGATTATAAGGTACAATACAAAAAACATGACTACATTTGCAGTCGTTGAAACTGGGATGACACAATAGAATTCATTCCTTTTGTTATCACCAAGGAAGTGGAAATAAAAACTTATTATTAATAAACTCATAAAAGTTTTACAACAATGATTAAAGTAGGTATTAACGGTTTTGGTCGTATCGGCCGTTTCGTATTCCGTGCAGCTCAAAAAAGAAGCGATATCCAGATCGTAGGTATTAATGACTTGTGTCCGGTTGATTACTTAGCATATATGCTTAAGTATGACACAATGCACGGTCAATTTGACGGTACGATTGAGGCTGATGTAGAGAACAGCAAGTTAATCGTAAACGGAAATGTAATCCGCGTTACTGCTGAAAGAAACCCTGCTGATTTGAAATGGGATGCTGTAGGCGCAGAATACGTAGTTGAGTCTACTGGTTTGTTCTTGACAAAGGAGAAAGCTCAGGCTCATATCGATGCTGGCGCTAAATATGTCGTAATGTCTGCTCCTTCCAAAGACGACACTCCTATGTTCGTTTGCGGTGTTAACGAAAAGACATATGTAAAGGGTACACAATTTGTTTCTAATGCATCTTGTACTACTAACTGTTTGGCTCCTATCGCTAAAGTATTGAATGACAAGTTCGGTATCACAGATGGTTTGATGACTACAGTTCACTCTACTACCGCTACTCAGAAAACAGTAGACGGTCCTTCTATGAAGGATTGGAGAGGTGGCCGTGCAGCTTCTGGTAACATCATCCCTTCTTCTACAGGTGCAGCTAAGGCAGTTGGTAAAGTTATCCCGTCTTTGAACGGTAAATTGACAGGTATGTCTATGCGTGTTCCGACTTTGGACGTTTCTGTTGTAGACTTGACTGTGAACTTGGCTAAACCAGCTACATACGCTGAAATCTGTGCAGCTATGAAGGAAGCTTCTGAGGGTGAATTGAAAGGTATCCTAGGTTATACTGAAGATGCTGTTGTTTCTTCTGACTTCTTAGGAGATGCTCGCACTTCTATCTTCGATGCTAAAGCAGGTATCGCTTTGACTGATACATTCGTGAAAGTTGTTTCTTGGTATGATAACGAGATCGGTTATTCTAACAAGGTTCTTGACTTGATCGCTCACATGGCATCTGTAAACTGCTAATTAACTAAGGTTATATAGTTTAAAGCCGTATCCTCCGGGGTACGGCTTTTTTATTATCTTTGTCCTTGTGATGGAAAAATACGAACTTATTACCATACTCGGGCCTACAGCATCTGGGAAGACGGCTTTTGCCGCTGCTCTCGCTGCCCATCTGGATACGGAGATCATCAGCGCTGATTCCCGGCAGATATACCGTTCCATGGACATCGGGACAGGTAAGGATCTGGCAGATTACAACGTTGGTGGAAAACAAATCCCCTACCATCTGATTGATATCTGCGCCCCTGGTTACAAATACAATGTATTTGAGTACCAACACGACTTTTTCCGGGTGTATGAGGAGATCAAGCAAAAAGGTAAACTCCCAATCCTATGCGGGGGAACCGGAATGTATATCGAGGCCGTATTAAAAGGGTATAAGTTACTGGACGTACCCCCAAACCCAGTACTAAGGGAATCTTTGGTAAATAAGAGCCTGGAAGAGCTGGAGGCCATTCTTGCCTCTTATAAGGTACTGCATAATAAAACGGATGTAGATACTGCCCAGCGAGCAATTCGTGCGATTGAGATCGAAGAGTACTATAAAAATCAAGCTCCGGATATAAACGAGTATAACCCGATCAACAGCCTGATCATCGGTATCAATATCGCCCGAGAATTACGTAGAGAAAAAATATCCAAACGGTTGCGGGCCCGTTTAGACGAAGGCATGGTGGACGAAGTACGCAATATACTGGCTACAGGCGTTAAACCGGAAGACCTGATCTATTACGGACTGGAATACAAATTTCTTACTTTGTATATCATTGGGGAACTTTCGTTCAAGGAGATGATTGAGCGACTAGAAATAGCGATCCACCAATTCGCAAAAAGACAGATGACTTGGTTTCGAGGTATGGAACGCCGGGGATGCGAGATCCATTGGATAGACGCTACCCTTCCAACCGAAGAAAAGATAGCGATAACAATGCAAATAATAAATAATCAACTATGATAACAATAAACGACCTAAATAATGGCAAGAATTTCTTCTTGATGGCAGGTCCTTGTGTAATCGAAGGAGAAGAGATGGCGTTACGGATCGCCGAGAAAATAACAGGTATCACGGAAAAGCTACATATACCCTACGTATTTAAAGGCTCCTACCGGAAAGCAAATCGTTCCCGCCTAGATTCTTTCACGGGTATCGGAGACGAAAAAGCGCTAAAGATTTTACGGAAGGTAGGTGAGACTTTCCATATCCCCACCGTCACCGACATCCATGAGACAAAGGAGGCTGCCATGGCCGCCGAATATGTCGATGTCCTTCAAATCCCAGCTTTCCTATGCCGCCAAACAGATTTGTTAGTAGCGGCGGCCGAGACCGGGAAAATCGTCAATATAAAAAAAGGACAGTTCCTTTCTCCGGATGCCATGCGATTCGCCACACAAAAGGTAGTGGACGCAGGAAATGATAAGGTAATGATTACCGAACGGGGAACGACATTCGGATATACTGACCTTGTTGTCGATTTCCGAGGTATCCCACAAATGCAAACATTCGGTTTCCCTGTCATCATGGACGTAACCCATTCCTTACAACAACCGAATCAAACCTCCGGCGTAACCGGTGGACTACCCACCCTCATCGAGACAATAGCGAAAGCCGCCATCGCCGTAGGCACGGACGGTCTGTTTATTGAGACTCATCCGGAACCGAAACAGGCTAAATCAGATGGGGCTAACATGTTAAGGCTAGACCTGCTGGAAGACCTCTTGACACGTTTGGTACGCCTAAAACAAGCGATATTATAAAATCGAAAAATCGGGAATTGAGAGATCAAGAAATATCCTTTCGACATTCTTGATTCCCAATCTCCCGATTTATATCGTTATCCCATCTTACTGATCTTCTTCAGCCGATCCTCATCTATCAACTTTATCTTTCTACCATCCAGGGCGATAATATGCTCTGCCACAAAAGTAGACAAGGTACGAATCGCATTCGACGTAGTCATATTAGATAGATTCGCCAGATCTTCACGAGCCAGATAGATACTTAATGTAGCACCGTCTTCTTCCAGACCATAACTATCTTTCAAGAATAACAAAGATTCAGCTAACCGCCCACGAATATGCTTTTGCGTAAGGTTCACCGTACGTTCATCCGAAATACCCAGATCAATTGATAACTGTCGGATGAAAAACATGGCCAAATTCGGATTGCTCGTCAAAAGACCTGTAACCACCGTCATAGGAATCATACAAACCGTAGAAGCCTCGAAAGCGGAAGCGTTCGTCAAGTAATCTTCTTGAGCGAAACTAGCCCGGTAACCAAAATATTGTACAGGCTTAATCATCCGGATAATCTGGCTTCTACCGCCTACGCCATCCTTATAGATTTTCACTTTACCCTTTAACAAGCACATCATATCCTTTGGTTCGTCGCCCTCGCAATAAATCAACTCGTTACGTTTGAAATGCTGGATCGTCGAATTACTACGGAGGATCTCACGTTCTTTCTCGGTCAGAACCCTCCACACCTCTGATAAACTGGCCGACAAATCGACCTCTTCTTTCTGCTGTTTAACCACGACTGCTATATAACATACTTATGAAGCACAAATATACGATTTTTCTTTTGATAAAATAAAAACTTTTGTACGATTAATTACACGATATTGTAACATTTTACTTTCTTTCACGTCTAAACTGAAATTTATTCGTTATGTTTGTCCGGAAAGAATGTAAAATCGTTGAAAAAACTATATTCGATACTTACCCTGATTTTAATATCTATAAGTATTCTCGCAAAGAACACTGATACTTATAGTGATAAGATACTGTCTTTCGACAAGGAGAATCGGGTAACGAGAGAACGAGCGGACTCGATCATGCAACTTGTCATCAAGAAAGCTTCCCTATATAAGAACACGGTTTCTAAATACGAGGCCGAGATTTATATCAAGGGGCGTACAGAAATTTTAAAACAAAATTTATTAATACGCCTCGCCCACCATATCTTCCCCATCGACCGGAAAAACAAAGATATGCTTTTCGAGATGGTCAGCCTATCTAAATATAACGCCCCACAGAATTATCTTCATGACCTGAAGGCAGTCAACGGAAACAGTATCCCCAACGGGAAGAAACAGCAGGAGGCCTTGGCGTTCTTAAACCTAAACGTATACTCTCCCACCGCCTACGATGACGCAATCTTTATGCCTATAGCCGACAATGCCTTTAAGTTTTATACGTTCAACTTGGAAAGCGTGGAAACGACCAACGGCTTGACGATTTACAAGATCCGTTTCCTACCGAAACAATGGAGCCAGAAACTGGTATGCGGAGACTTATACATTATCGACCAGTCATGGACGATCGACAAGATCGATATGAACGGTCGTTACTCTTTCGCCGAATTCAATCTGGTCATGAGCTACGGGCGGGATTTCAGGCGGTTCATCCTACCCGAGAAAGCGGATCTGTTCCTTCGATATAGGGTATTAGGGAACACGGTGGTAACTACCTACCACTCCTCCTTTAAGTATAACGAGGTAGAATGGGTGGAAGAGGATAACGAAAACCATAAGTGGAAGTCTTTAGACCTGACAAATTATTACAAACTATCATCAGACACAGTCCCTATTATCAGGGATTCTTGCTACTGGAACAAGCACCGCGACATCCCCTTGAGTCCGGACGAGGCTTATCTATACAGCAAAACTCAAGAGAGAGAGGTAAGTAAAACCGATACGGTAGAGGATCTTCGGAAGTATGTCAAGTTGACGGAACAATTGACAAATACGGTCAATATGGATTATAAATCGACCCGTATCAAATATTCAGGCTTTCTAAACCCGTTCCAGCTAGGTTATTCTGCCCGCAACGGGATTACCTATAAACAGAGGTTCCGTATCAGCAAGACTTTCACTCATGACAAGCAGCTCCGTTTTCATCCCGAGATCGGTTACGTATTCAAGCGTAAACAAATATTTTTCAAGATCGGAGGCGATTGGGAATACTCGCCGCAAAAACGAGGGGTCTTATCGATTGAGATCGGAAACAGTAATGAGAGTTATTCTTCCGAGATCACCCGGAAAATCAACGAGGAGTTAAAGGATTCCACCTTCAACTTCGATGATTTAGACCTTGAATATTTCAAGCATTATTACGCCGAGATAAAAAACTCCATCGAGTTGTTCAACGGGTTTCAACTGACAACAGGCATTTCTTACCATCGACGTATCCCTTCCAAGAAGAAAGTGGAGATTGATCCCGGTGACGACGTGGAAGAAATACTCAGCCAGAATTACAATGATTTTACGCCCGTACTCGGTATCTCCTACACACCTCGCCAATATTATCGCATGGACGGATACCGGAAAGAGTATGTATATTCCTATTATCCCACGATCTCCATCGAATTTGCGAGAGGTATCCCCGGGATTGGAAAAAGTACGGGAGACTACGGTCGGATAGAGGCAGATATTCATCAAAGCCTCATGCTTGGCTTATGCAGGCGATTGAACTATCATATCAGTGCCGGTCTCTACACGCAACAGAAATCCACTTACTTCGCAGATTTCAGATACTTCACCCGCAGGAATTTCCCTGACACGTGGGACGATCAGATCGGAGGTGTCTTTAATTTGTTGAAAGGGGAATGGTTCAATGCTTCCGACAAATACATACAAGCACATTTCATGTACGAGAGCCCGTTTGTGTTATTCAAAATACTCCGTATCAACTCCACAAAGAAATTCATGCAAGTAGCCTCTCGCTATATCTTTTCCGAGCGCTTTTACTTAAGCCAGCTATGGACACCAGTATTGCCCAGCTATACGGAAATAGGCTACGGGATCGGGAACCATATCTTCAATATCGGAGTATTCGCCGGGTTCGAACGCTGGCATTACCAAAGCGTGGGACTCAAGTTTGCCTTTGAGTTATTTCAATGAGTGGGTAATGGGCGGGCTATCAATATCCCTTTGCAACTCTTTATCCCCTCCGCATAATCCCGCAATGAGGATTCTTGGATGATTACCTTCCGGGCAGAAGAAGAGGCATGGATAAATGTCAACCGGCCCTCTTTCCAATAAGCGATCCCGACATGCGTAACGTCTAATCCTTTGATGGAAGTGACAAAACAGAGGATATCACCATTCTTAATCCCGGACGAACATTTGTCTATCTTCCCTTTAGGCACATAATAATAAGAACGCCGATTGATCTCTTTCTCCTTATTTGCTATCTTTCGGATCAATTCCGGATGACTCTTCAACTGTTTATAGCTATTCGGGTGCGTAGATATAAAAGATAATTCCAGCGGCAAGAGGATACCTCCTATCTCCTGCCCTATATCTCTCACGATTCCTTTTCGCTCATTCTCGTAGAACCAGTCTGTCATATAATGCAAACGATCCGTATAATCCCGGATCGTACCTTCCCGATACCGGAGATACCGCAGGTTCTCACAGAAACTTTCAAAGGAAGTATTCTCTCCCTGCATGGTACGGGATAAAGCCAGTACTGTCTCCGCAAACGTGGTACAATCCAATTCCCGCAGATTGACAACCAGGCCCTCCGGCTCTCTCTCCAAGGTAGAGGCGACATAAGGAGTCTCCCGGAAGAAAAGGGCGGTATGGATCATCAGCTCATTCAGTGGCAGCGATTTCTTGGAGTCCGTACAAGCATAATACCGGTCGAAGACAGAACGGTCCTCGACCGTGCAATACAACTTAAAGGAATCGCAATCCTGGGCACTTGCTCCAAACGCTAACCATGCCCACATACAAAAGCCAAGTATCCCCATCCCCCCTCTCATAAGTTAATCTTTTTTCGTCTTTAATAAATCCTCCAATCTCACCAGCTCGTCACGGAATTGAGCAGCCTCGATGAAATCCAGTTTCTTCGCCGCTTCCGTCATCAGCTTGCGAGTCCGCTCAATCGCCTTCTCAAGCTGCGTACGGTTCATGTATTGTACGACCGGGTCTGCCACTAGGCTCGGTTCCGGTTCTATGTAAGCATAAGGCTCGACTGTCGGCTGTTGTTTATCGACAAGCATGGAAACACTGTTTCTCATAACCTGCTTCGGAGTAATGCCATGAGCTTCGTTATAAGCCATTTGTTTTTCTCTCCGGCGATTCGTCTCATCTATTGTCCTCCGCATACTATCCGTGATCTTATCGGCATAAAAGATAACCTTTCCATTCACGTTTCGGGCGGCACGTCCAGCCGTTTGCGTCAAGGAACGATGGGAGCGTAAAAAGCCCTCCTTATCCGCATCAAGAATAGCGACCAACGAGACCTCCGGCAAATCTAGCCCCTCGCGCAGCAGGTTGACACCCACCAGTACATCAAACAAGCCGTTCCGAAGGTCATCCATAATCTGTACTCGTTCCAAGGTATCGACATCACTATGTATATAGTTACACCTCACTCCCATACGGATCATATAAGAGGTCAACTCCTCTGCCATACGCTTAGTCAACGTGGTCACCAACACCCGTTCGTTTTGCGCTGAACGCCGTGTGATCTCCTCCATCAAATCATCGATCTGGTTCAGGGAAGGACGTACATCTATTACTGGGTCTAACAGGCCTGTCGGACGTATAACCTGCTCGACCACCACACCCTCGCTCTTGATCAACTCATAATCGGCGGGAGTAGCGCTCACGTAAATGCCTAAAGGAGTCAACGACTCAAACTCCTCAAAGGTAAGCGGGCGGTTATCCATCGCCGCCGGCAGACGGAAACCGTACTCCACCAAGTTTTTTTTCCGGGCATAGTCCCCACCATACATCGCACGTATCTGGGGGATCGTCACATGACTCTCATCTACGACAAGCAGAAAGTCTTTCGGGAAATAATCTAACAGGCAGAAAGGGCGGTCTCCCGCCATACGCCCGTCAAAATAACGAGAATAGTTTTCGATACCCGAGCAATGACCCAACTCTCGGATCATCTCCAAGTCGAACGTGACGCGCTCATACAAACGTTTCGCCTCGAACGGCTTGCCGATCTCCCTCAAATAATTCACCTGCGTACCCAGGTCTACATCGATTTGGCTAATCGCCGTATTGATACGATCTTGGGTGGTAACGAACAAATTGGTCGGGTAAATATTCAGCTCATCCTGCTCATCGTATTCCTCTCCCGTCAAGGGATTGAACGAAGAGATCCGGTCTATCTCGTCATCCCAAAACTCAATACGGTAAGCCATGCCGTCGAAAGTCTCGATTGCCGGGAAAATATCCACCGTATCCCCATTCACACGGAAACAGCCACTCTTAAATTCCAACTTGTTATTCACATACAGAGCATCCACGAAGCGACGCAATAGTTTATCCCTGTCAATACGCATACCCCGTTCCAGATGTGTCACTTTCTCGGCGAAAGCCGTAGGATCTGCCATACCGTATAAACAGGATACAGACGATACCACGATAACATCCTTACGACCCGACAACAAGGAAGCCGTAGCCCTCAAGCGTAGCTTATCGATTTCCTCATTGATCGCCAAGTCTTTCTCGATGTATGTATCGGTAGAAGGTAGATAGGCTTCCGGTTGGTAATAATCATAATAAGATACAAAGTATTCCACCGCATTGTTCGGGAAAAAAGCTTTAAACTCACTATACAACTGCGCAGCAAGCGTCTTATTATGGCTCAATATCAAGGTTGGTCTCTGGACTTCTTTTATCACGTTAGCGATCGTAAAGGTCTTACCGGAACCTGTTACCCCTAAAAGAGTTTGGAAAGGAACACCATCCTTGATCCCTTCCGACAACGCCGCAATCGCCTCGGGCTGATCTCCCGTGGGACTGAACGAAGACGATATCTCAAAATTCATTCCTTATCCAATCTGTTGTTTAGGCATTATCAACCATAATATAATATACAGTAATATACCGAATCCAGCGAAAAAAACCATCAATACCCAAGCGACCCGCACCACCGTCGGATCAATACCCAAGTATTCCGCAAGGCCGGCGCAAACTCCACCTATCATCCCGTCATTCGAACGGGTTAATCTTTTCTTCTCTTCCATATCTTTTATGTCTTTATTGATATACAAAGCTAATGAATTCCGCCTATATTTACAAGTTGAACCAATAATTCATTTTGATCATGAACGTATTTGTAGAAGGGAGTCTCCACATACGATCCAAATTAGTCCCCCAGCCGGAAGTATACCAGTTATCCCGGTTTGACATCCGGTGTTCCCATACAAAGTAAAGCGTGGAGCCGGGCAAGTATTCCCAACGGGCTACCAAGTTAGAACGAAACTCGTTAAATCTGAAATCCGGGTTCTCAAAAGCGATCTGCCCGTCTCCCTTCCCTATCGTATAGACACCCTCCGCATAACTTAGGTTGTCTGGGCCAACACGCCGGAAACGGTTCTCAAAGGCATGCGACTTCGTATCTGCCGCTAATTTGAACTCATCATATTTTGCGATAGAGGTAAATGGGGCGCCATAGAACTGGATGGAAATATCGGGAGTCACGTTCACCTGCAATTTCAAAGTGAGGCCATAGGTCTGCTGATCCATATGCCCCATGACATAGCAAGAATTCAAGCTACTCGAACCAAGTGGGTTCGCCGTAGCCACATATTGCATCCGATCTGTATTCCAAGCATAATCCAACTGCCCGGACAAATAGACGTGGTTTCCTAAACGGAATGTCAAGCTTGGTGAGATCGTATTGAAACGATTCCCTTCGAAATTATGATCTCCCTCATATTTCAGCATGAACATCATCCGTTTCGCCTTATCGGTGTTAAATTTAGCGGAAGTCGCAAAATAAGGTCCGAAACGGACATCCGGCCCTCCCCTCAACAGGCGGCTATCCAGCCAGTTCCAACAAAACGTTTCCTTCACGTCCCATTCATACCGATCCATTGTCATACTCTGCCAACGCAAAGAGGCGTTGTTACAGAAAGGAGTCCCGCCATAATTCCACATATTCTTCTGAGACAAGGTAAAGGCATTATACCGGAAAATTCTCCAGATATCGGTCTGCCGATACACGATTTCCGTTTCATTCATCAAATAATCCGTCTCCTTCATATATCCGATATCATTCAGGTCGAAACCGGGAGAAGACCAAGTGAAGGTCTCCGAGAAATTCCATTTGGCATTACCTTTCCTCCCCACTTTCACATAACCTCCTGTACCTGTTAAGGAACGACGGGCAGGATCTACTCCCAGATAACCGGAGGATGACTCCCGTTGATAATAATGTGCTACGCTTTTTTGTAAAGCTGTAATCGCAGCGGCGTTACCATGCAAGGAACTCAACATCCCTTTTACATCTACATAATAAAGACGGTTCTTGAAATACTGGGTAAAATCAATTCCTGCCGTGAAAGCGTTACGCACCATTAAGTCCTCCAAGTAAGGCTGGTCCAAGGCACGGTTTACCGAAGTGACCATACCACCCAGCAAGGTATTCCCTTTCCAGTTTTTTTGGACACGGGCTACCGTATAATTCGTCAAAGGCTCTACGACCTCTACGTTTTCCATTCCACCACGAGTGACCTTAGAGGAGGAACGTGCCGTCACGCTCTCAATTACCCCGATTGTCAGGCCTCGTCGATTCGTCCCGGTCAGTTTCAAAGCCCCGATAATCGGAACATTCTCCTTCGTACTGGCAAAATTGTTTATATTATCGATATCCTGTGGCGTATAGGAAGGAGATGCCCCGATCCTCCGGGTATAAAACATCATATCATTTCCGTTAGCGAAATCCAAGATATGCTTCCCTTCCAAGAAAAAAGGGCGTTTCTCCTCATAGAACGTCTCGTAGGCCGTGAGATTCATAACCGAGGGATCTAATTCGACCTGCCCGTAATCCGGATTGATCGTCATATCCAACGTATAATCCGAGAGGGCAAACTTAGCGTCCAAGCCCACATTACCTCCCCAGCTATGTCCTTTTTGGTAAGGACTACCGTCTATTCTAGGCTCATGCCTGTATTTCCCCATCACATAAGGCAAGAACTCAATGCCACGGGGCTTCGGAACAGAATCCATGCCGCTCATGTTACCGAAAGAGAAAACATGCCCGTTATTTTTCAAGGGAATCATGCTCCAGTTCTGCACCTCATTATTCCGGCGAATGATACGGCGTACGTGCAAGCCCCAAACGCCATCTTTTGATTTCTGGTTATAACGCAACTGGCTGAATGGGATACGTAGCTCGGCGGTCCAACTGGAATCTGCCTGGTCGATATGTGTCCGACCTTCCCATACAGCGTTCCAACTCAAATTGACATTCAGCTTATCCGTCACGACCAGATCCGTCTTATTTCCTCCCAAATTGATATTGAATTCCGGGGCCGCACGATAATCATGGTAGGTATCGAAAGCGACACTGATCAAATCGCCAAGGCTATTATCATCCCGGTTCCCGATAAAACGATTCATTTTATCCGGCATGGCATCTTTACAATATACACCTACGTAGATATATTTATCATCGTAGAAAAGCTTTACCCGGGTCGGGGATTGAGTGACCACCCGCTCATAGGGGATAATTTGCACGAAATGATCCGACCATTCACCCTGTTTCGTCCAAAAATCCTCATCTAGTTTACCATCGATTACAGGTCTCTCTCCCGATACTTTCCGGATCGTATACGTACGTTTATAAGCTTTCTCAAAAGGGACGATCGAATCTTGCTGGGCCTTGCACAACAAAGATAATCCTAAAAACACAAATAGAGTCTGATATCTCATAATGGTCTAGACTATAGGATAATAATAGACCTCAAAGATAGGGATAAAAAACGAGAAATAAAGCAAAAATTCAGTCGTTCGGAAATCTCTGTCATGGAAAGCTTTTTTGTCTCAGTAATCGGATAATCTCCTGAAGAGTAAAACGGTTCATCCGACAAGAGGTTGGTTTACCGCTTACCTTTTTACATATCTCAGATACATGGTAGTACCGGAAATAAACTCAAAGGCAAGAAACTCATCCCCTCTTGGAGTACCCGAGGCATTATATAGCCACGAAGGGGCAATGGGCTATACTATCGACGAATTTCTGTCCTGTTACAAAACCACCTGCCAACTGACTCAAATGGAGTATAACGGCAGTGTTTATACTTGCGGTGTAAGTTATAGTACCTCCATTACCCTTGAGCTTATCGAATAACAAAAAGTCCTATCGGTAGGACATGCCGAACGTCTTATCAAATTACTCAAAACAGTCTGATACCTTATCGTAACAAGTCGCTCACACCACCAGGATGGGTTCCAGAAGAAACGACAAATGGTCGAAGTTGTCCAGCTTTGTGAAAAATGTATCTCCACTGTAATCCGCAATGCAGTATCCCTGCGATACCTTTGCGGAGCCACTGCAATACTGATGCAGTAGCTCTGCAAGGTTTGCCACAGTAAAAATCAACAACCGCCTCCCAATGCCCGGTATAACAAGATCTTCTTCCGGCATAAATCAGTGACAATATCAATATGCTCCAACTCGCTATCCAGATAACGTTCCTCGGCAGAAAGCACCTCCAAGAAACCGACATAACTCAACTGGAACATCTCGCTGGCGTTCACCACGGATCGCTGGTGAGCCAAAGACTCTTCCTCTTTCAAGTGGATACGTTCCGTCTGGGTCTGGCAGGCACAATACAAATCAAGTACCTCGGTATATGCGTTCAACGCAGTCTCATGATACTGGGATAAAGCGATACGCTGGGAAGCTTTCGCCTCGTTCCACAATGAGCGGATCTCATTTCGGCGGAAGATAGGAGCCGTGATACCCGCAGCCAAGTCATACACCAGAGATGCAGGCGAATGAAACCACTTCCCCACGTCAAAAGCATTGAAACCTCCGCTAGCACCAAGAACCAACGAAGGATAGAAAGCCGCTTTAGCCGCTATCGCATCCGCTTTGGAGGCGATCAGTTCCATCTCGGCAGAACGCACGTCCGGACGTAGCGTCAGCAGGTTCGCCGGAATCCCTTCCGACAAAGGAACTGGTAATTTACGCAACTCATCAAACCCCATCCGACGAATTTCAAAAGGAAAAACACCTAACAGGCAAGCGATAGCCCTCTCCTTCTCACCGATTAACTGGTCGTTCTCCAGCAATTTGCTTTCTATCGACAATACACGGGCATAAAACTGATCGACCGCCAGTTGAGTCTCCGCTCCTTCTTTCTTAAGCTGACGAGTCAACTCATAGGAACGACGGGCACTGGCCAAGGCGTTCCGCAATACCTCTTCACGCCTGTCCAAACCTATCAACTCATAATATTGAATCGCCAAGTCGGAGATCAACATCGACTGGGCAAAACGAGTGGCCTCCACGGAAGCCATCCACCGAGCGGCGGCGGCCTGTTTCTTACGGGTTAGTTTCCCCCAGATATCCGCTTCCCATTGAAAGCTCAGGCTCAATCCAAAATCTCGGTACGGGTCTGGTATGTGTTTATCCTTCGGTAGGGAAGGTACATTCGTCTCACTGTTACCCACACCATCCATCGTATATTCACCGAAACGATTCACGGACGCCCCGATACTCAATCCCACGTCCGGCAACAAAAGCCCCTTCGCCCGTTGCAAGGCTGCACGGCTCATGGTGATACGCTCCATACTTTGCCGAAAAGAATGATTATTGCGTAAAGCCACTTCCACGTAGCCCTGCAACAAAGAATCCTGGAAAAAGACATCCCACGACAGGGGTTTCACGAAAGTAGTGTCAATCGTACCCATCTCGCCGGATTCTGGAAGCGAGATCCGCTCGTCCACCGATAACTCAGGGGTCTTACAGCCGGCCAAAGCAACCAAAGCCAAGGCGCATATCATTATATATCTCATCTTATTAATACACATACTCGTCTTCTTTAATTTGCTCTTTCTCTTTTCTCTTTTTCAAATAAGTAGCCAGTGACTCAAAAATCACATAAAGCCCCGGGATCAAGAAGATGCCGACAAACGTACCGATAAACATACCTCCGGCCGCCGCTGTACCGATAGAACGGTTACCCAAGGCACCGGCTCCCGAAGCGATCGTCAACGGAATCAAGCCACTGATAAAGGCGAAGGATGTCATCAGGATCGGACGTAAACGGCTGGTTGCTCCCTGAACAGCGGCCCCCATCACGCTCACCCCTTCCCGGCGGCATTGGTTCGCCACCTCAATAATCAAGATCGCATTCTTTCCCAGCAAGCCGATCAACATCACCAGTGCTACCTGCGCATAGATATTATTCTCCAATCCCACCACATATAGCAGGAAGAATGAGCCGAACACACCCGCCGGAAGCGACAGGATAACCGGAAGCGGGAGGAGCAAACTCTCATATTGGGCGGCAAGCAACAAGTAAACAAAGATCAAGCAAATAGCGAATATCACCAAGGTCTGTCCCCCGGATTCCTTCTCTTCCTTCGCTACACCAGACCATTCGATATCATATCCACGGGGCAATGCCTCGGAAGCGATCTCCTCGACAGCAGCCAAGGCCTCACCCGAACTGACACCCGGAGCAGCTTCACCGGTAATCATGGCCGAGGTAAACAAGTTGTAACGGGTAATCTGGCTCGGCCCGTATACGCGCTCCATCGTCATAAAGTTGGAATAAGGCACCATATTCCCCTCTTTATTCTTAGCGTACAAGCTAAACAAATCCTCCGGATTCATACGATACTCTGGAGCCGCTTGCAACATGACCTTATACATCTGACCGAAACGGACGAAATTGGAAGAGTAGAAACTACCTACATAGGATTGCAAAGTCTCCATGGATTCATTCACATTGATACCCAACTTTGCCGCTTTCGCCAAATCCACACGGAGTAAATATTGCGGGAAATTCGGGTTGAAACCGGAGGTTACACCTGTCAGACGAGGGTCTGCGTTTAACTTTGCCACAAAACTCTTGGCAACTTGATCCAACTCGGCAAAGGTACCGGCGGTCTTGTCTTGCAGACGAAGCTCGAAACCACTCGCATTACCGAATCCCGGAACCGTAGGCGGCAAGAAGAACTGGATATCCGCATCCTTGATATGAGCCACACGATCCGCATATACGCTCATCAATTCTGCGGCGGTCTGCTCTCGCTCATCCCAAGGGGTCAAGTTAATCATACCCATACCGAAACTAGCACCCTCCGTCTCAGTCATCAAGCTATAGCCGGCCAGCGTAGAGATCGTCTCCACCTCTTCCAACGGCAACAAAGCCGCCTGTACCTTGTTCAAGGCCGCTTCCGAACGTTCCAAAGTCGCTCCTGGAGGCGCATCTACATTCACATAGATCATACCTTGGTCTTCGTTCGGGATAAAGCCGGAAGGTAACACAAGCGTCATTCCCCATGTAGCCAAACAGAAAATAATCAAAGTAGCGTACGTCAGTGTCCGGCGATTCAAAAACCATCTTAAATTCAGCCGATAGCGACGTTCCAAGAAATCATAACGGCGGTTAAAGCCATCGAAGAAACGAGTCAAGAGACTTTTCTTTGCCTTTTTCGAATGAGATACCGGTTTCAGCAATAAGGCGCAAAGGGCCGGAGACAACGTCAAGGCGTTCACACCGGAAATAACGATCGCCACGGCAAGCGTCAACGAGAACTGCCGATAAAAGATACCTACCGTACCGTCCATGAAACCCACCGGGATAAACACGGCAGACATCACCAACGTAATGGCAATAATCGCTCCTCCGATCTCACGGATCGCTTTCTCTGTCGCTCTCAACGGGGGTAACTTCTCATTATGCATCTTTACGTGAACCGCCTCCACCACTACGATCGCATTATCCACCACGATACCGATAGCGAGTACCAACGCAAACAAGGTCAACATATTGATCGAGAAACCCAACATCTGCATAAAGAAGAATGTACCGACCAACGATACCGGAACAGCGATCGCCGGTATCAATGTAGACCGGAAATCCTGCAAGAAAAGATACACCACGATAAATACCAAGATAAACGCCTCCAACAAAGTCTTGAGTACGACCGATATGGAAGCGTCCAAAAAACGAGATACGTCGTACGAGATATTATATTCCATGCCGGGAGCGAAAGTCGTCTCCTTCAGTTCCTCCATCTTCGCCTTGATCTGTTGGATCACCTCACGGGCGTTCGAGCCCGGACGCTGCTTGATCATGATAGAAGCAGAAGGTTTTCCGTCTGTCATGGAGATCATATTATAATCCTCGGAGTCGAACTCAATCGTCGCAACATCTTTCAGACGAAGCACGGAACCATCCGGCAAGGCTTTCAAGACTATCTCGCCATATTCCTCCGGCGTACTGAACTTACCACTATATTGCAAGACGTATTGTAATTGTTGTGGTATCTTATCGGAACTAATACCGGTCTTACCTGGAGCGGCCTCAATATTCTGTGAACGGATCGCCTCTGTAACCTCCTGCGGTGACATATTATAAGCTGCCAAACGGTTCGGGTTCAACCATACGCGCATCGCATAATCACGACTACCCATGATCTCCACGAATCCCACGCCATCAATACGCTTCAACTCGCGCAAGATATTAATATCGGCGAAGTTATATACGAATTTCTCCGTATGGGTACTGTCCGAGCTCATGATGTTCAGATACATCAACATACTGTTTACCTCTTTCTCCGTGATCACACCGGCACGGATCACCTCTTCCGGAAGCTCATCCAGCACGGTGGTCACACGATTCTGCACATTCACGGAAGCTACGTCCGGATCAGTTCCTACCTTGAAATAGATCGTGGTCAAGGACATACCGTCGTTCGTACAAACAGAGGTCATATAGGTCATTCCGGGTACACCGTTGATGGCACGTTCCAACGGGGTCGCCACCGTTTTCGCCATCACGTCGGCATTCGCTCCGGTATAACGGGCGGTAACGGTAACGGAAGGAGGCACAATATCCGGGAACTGGGTGATCGGCAAAGAATTGATCGCCAGCAATCCCAAGAAGACAATTACCACCGAGATCACGCCCGATAAGATAGGGCGCCTGATAAATATTTCAAACATAGGGCTTACTTATTATTCTCGATTTCGTTAGACGATTCCAATTGGCGACGGATCGTGGCCCCATCTACCATCTCGGGATTGATAGTCATACCGTCCGTGATCATCTGGACTCCCTCGTAAACAATCACGGTCTGGTCCGGTAAATCCTGCGTTACGTAATAAGAACCGTGACGGGCCAACGGTTCGAAGCTGCGGACACTTACCTTCCCGTCTTCCGCTACCGTATATACATAGGTAAAATCCTGGATTTCAAAGGTGGATTGTTGGGGAACCAAGACTACATTCTCCATCTTTGTCAACATCCGGATCTTACCGGACACGCCATGCCGCAGCAACCGCTCCGGATTTGCGAAACGGGCACGGAAAGCGATCGATCCGGTTCCCCGCTCAAAGTCTCCTTCCACAGTCTCCACCTTGCCTTTATACCGGTAAGTGGACTGGTCGGAGAGGATAAGTTCCAAATTATTATATTCCGGTTGATCGATACCGCTCAATTGGGTTCGTTTATATTCTAAATACTCCTTTTCGTTAATCTTGAAATAGGCGAACATGTCTGATACGTCCGTCAAGGAAGTCAACAAGCTAGTAGGTGTAACCAAACTTCCTACCTTAAAGGGGATACGGTCTACATATCCCTCGAAGGGAGCCGTGATCGTTGTGTACGAGAAATTAGTCTCCGCACGTTGCAAACGGGACTTCGCCTGCTGTACTTGTAAGCGCGCCACATCAGCCTCGGCCATTGCTTGCTCCAAACGGATCGGCGAAATGATATCTTTCTCCACCAAGCGCTTGATTCGGTCTACTTCAACTTCAGCCATCTTCAGCTCGGCCTGCGCCTGTTTATGGTTGGCCTGCGCCTCTTTTACCTCCTCATACAGCTCAGCCGAAGACAGTTTAAAAAGTACCTGTCCTTTTTTCACGTGCTCGCCCTCATCCACAAGGACAGCTTCCACGAATCCTTCCACCTTAGGTTTTACCTCCACAAACTGGACCGCCTGCACATCCGCTACATAAGACTGTGGCACCTCAATGGTCGTCATGGCTAGCCGCATGACTGGCGTATGATCATCCCCCCCGGATTTTTTTTCCCGGTTTTGGCTGCAAGAAACCCAAACACAGGCCGTTAAGCATAGCAAGGGCAAATAGCTAGAAAACAATTTTCTCCTCATAAAACTTTATAGATTATAATTATTTGATTTTGATTTTAGTATGGCAATAGGATGTATCCTCAAGCCCTTCCGAGATACGAGTATACAACCCTGAAGCACATCGGTGAGTCACCTCATGCGCTACAATTAAAGAAATAAATAAGTTCCGCTAGATCAAATAGGAACAGAACCAAACGAAGTTCTGCGCTTTATGCAAGTTATAAAACAAAGGTAGTTTGGCGCATTGCCGTAATTCCAAGGAATGGATTAATTCATGTAAATCTATAATCGTGAATAAGCCCGAGATTAAATCGACCTTCAAGGCCTTGATTTGCGCTTGCTCTTGGCGAACTGTCCGCAATGAGGCGTTATCGTCAAAATCCAACAACACGTCTGGCTCCTCTCGATCAACCATTTCCATCGAGACAATAGCGATATTCTCCGGAAAGAAATCGCTTCCAATAGAATAAAACTGCAACAGCACCAACATAATCATAAGTATGATACGCTGATGAAGCCCAAAACCTGTATCTAATGTCGCACTTCGCATCTCTTATTCAATGGTGGTACAAAGATAAACAATCTTTTTATGTTAAAAAAATGAGATCGATCATTTATCACTCTTAACAAAAAAGTAATATATTTGCGCATCTTTTCATACATCTTTACGTACTAGGAGAAACTAAAGAGAATACAAGTTTGATATGGAAATTAAGGAGATTCTAAAAAAGTATTCAGTTTTTATTACAGGACTCTATTTTTTAGCAGTTGGTATTGTCTTAATTGTTCGTTCCGCATTGGGTACCACACCCATTTCTAGCGTGAATTATGTATTGAGCTTAAACAGCCCTTTATCTTTAGGAACATGGACTTTTATTGTAAATATACTCCTGATAGCCGGTCAATTCTGGATTATCCGGAAATATAAAAGCCGGCAAGATACAATAGAAATCCTTCTCCAGATTCCTTTTTCTTTTATATTCTCGGCATTTATCGACTTAAACATGGCTCTGACCAGTCATTTACATCCAGCCTCTTACATAGCGTCGATGGCGTTACTACTGGTAGGGTGTATCGTACAGTCTATCGGTGTTGTACTGGAGCTTAAACCGAGAGTGGCGATGATGAGTGCCGAGGCGTTTGTTAAATACGCATCCCGGCATTACAACAAGGAGTTCGGGAAGTTCAAGGTTTATTTTGATGTTACTTTGGTAAGCTTAGCGGTATTGATATCGCTTATATTTACCCAAAGTATCGAAGGAGTACGCGAGGGCTCACTGATAGCCGCCTGCATAACGGGCTATATCGTCAGTTTCTTAAATCAAAAGATACTAACGCGAAGGACACTTTACCGTATACACCATTTTTAATCCATCAACGGATATAGGCACCGCCCTAGCTTATATGGGCGTAAAGGCGTGCCCATGCCGACATAAACTTATGCCAATAACCGGTACTCAAATATAAGCCCTCACCTTCTCCCGATCCGTTTGCATCGTCTCAAATTCGGAAGAGACGATACTGCTTCCCATCGGAACGTTCTCATTACGATATTCCATTTTGCTATATACGATACTCCGGGCAGAAGTATGGAACTCTTTTGCGCCGGTCTCCGCTTCTATCCTCTCGATATTATTTTCACGCACGCCACATCCCGGCATAATGATAATCCGTCCATCCGCACGTCTTACCAGCTCAGCGATTAAAGGGATTCCTTTCACGGCATCCGATTGTTGGCCGGAGGTTAAAATACGGTCACATTCCAATTCGATCAGTTGCTCCAAGGCGACGAACGGGTCCCGACAGACATCAAACGCACGATGACAGGTCACGGATAGAGGCTTTGCCGCCTCGATCAACCTCCGCATCAATGGCAGATCAATATCTCCGTCTTTCGTAAGACAACCGAAAACTACGCCATGTACTCTCAGTTCCTTGCATAGTTCTATATCTAATAACATTGACTGTATTTCTGCTTCCGTATAGAGGAAATCACCACCTCTTGGACGGATAATCACATTTATATCGATCTTGGAGGTCAAGGCCTGTGCCGTCTTGATCTCTCCATAACTAGGCGTAGTTCCTCCTTCAGGTATCCCAGCGCAAAGTTCCACGCGGGTAGCACCTCCCATCTCTGCCTCCACACAACTTTGGGCAGAATTCGCACATATCTCAATAATCCGTTTCATGTTTATTTAGTTTTTAAATACCGCATTTAGATTCTCATGTTCGAGAGACAAAGCAATTCGTTAAACGTGTGGCATAATCACAGATATTTCCTTTTTGCTCAAGATTCTGTTCTCGCCATTGCTTTACAGCCATACCTGACATGGCAACATTCAACTTAATCTTAGCCATATCATCAGATATATCGTATTTTATCACAAAGATATCCCAAAATTAGAGAAATCACTTATATTCATCTTTTTTCTTTATTTACACACCCAATACCCCCCTATAACAGATTAACAAAATAAAACAGAACTATCTCCTTTGCTATCAAAAAGGCATCAAATTCGTATCTACTTATCATTCTAGATCTTATAAGTCTGAATGCAACTATCCAATTCGTCCAAATAAGAAACAAATTGGTTTATTTTAGAACTATAATCAAATAGTCAAAAGTTTAACTAAACTCAAAAAGACACAAAAAGTTATATTTTTTAAAATCGAAACACCATAAAACGTAATATTGCAGCGACATTTTAATAGGTTAAGATAAATAACAAATTGGTTTTATGGGAGAAATAAAAGGCTATATCTCACAGGTTATCGGCCCGGTAGTGGATATCCACTTTGATTATGGGGCAGAAGAAACTGTAACCCTTCCTCGTATCCACGACGCCATGGAGATTTCCCGTCCAAACGGAAAAATCTTGATCGTTGAAGTACAACAGCATATCGGGGAAAACACCGTCCGTACCGTAGCAATGGATACGACCGATGGACTGAGACGGGGCATGGAAGCCGTGTCATACGGAATGCCTATCACCATGCCGACGGGAGATCAAGTCAAAGGGCGTTTGATGAATGTCACCGGTGATCCTATTGACGGCATGACTGAGCTTACTAAAAGCGGAGCTCTTCCCATACATCGGGAGCCTCCTAAATTTGAGGATCTGACAACGACCCAAGAAGTATTGTACACGGGTATCAAAGTTATCGATTTACTGGAACCTTATGCAAAAGGTGGTAAGATCGGACTTTTCGGGGGAGCTGGAGTTGGTAAAACGGTGTTAATCATGGAATTGATCAATAACATCGCAAAGAAGAACAATGGATTCTCTGTTTTCGCCGGAGTAGGAGAGCGTACGCGTGAAGGAAACGATTTGTTACGTGAGATGATTCAATCTGGTGTCATACGATATGGCGAGGAGTTCAAGAAGAGCATGGAGGCCGGCCATTGGGACTTATCAAAGATCGATTATGAAGAGCTAGCAAAATCGCAAGCGACCTTGGTATTCGGACAAATGAACGAACCACCGGGAGCTCGCTCGTCTGTAGCCTTATCGGGCTTGACCATCGCCGAATCTTTCCGTGACAAAGCCTCTGAAGGAGAAAAGAAAGATATCTTGTTCTTTATTGACAACATTTTCCGTTTCACCCAGGCTGGTTCCGAGGTTTCCGCTTTGCTGGGCCGTATGCCCTCTGCCGTAGGTTACCAACCTACACTCGCCACGGAGATGGGTGCTATGCAAGAGCGTATCACCTCTACGAAAAAGGGCTCTATCACCTCTGTACAGGCGGTTTATGTCCCGGCTGACGACTTGACAGACCCAGCTCCTGCAACCACCTTCACTCACCTAGACGCAACAACCGTATTAAGTCGTAAGATCACGGAGCTTGGCATCTACCCTGCCGTAGACCCTCTGGAATCTACATCGCGTATCCTTGACCCGTTGATCGTAGGTAAAGAACATTACGAGACGGCGCAACGGGTAAAACAAATTCTGCAACGGAACAAGGAACTACAAGATATCATATCTATCTTAGGTATGGAAGAGCTTTCCGACGAGGACAGGTTAACGGTCAACCGAGCCCGCCGGGTACAACGTTTCTTATCTCAGCCTTTCTCCGTGGCTGAACAATTCACTGGTGTTCCTGGGGTCATGGTTTCCATAGAGGATACGATCCGGGGATTTAAGATGATCATGGACGGGGAAACCGATGACATACCTGAACAGGCATTCTTAAACGTAGGAACCATCGAGGATGTCTTGGAGAAGGCTAAGCACCTGAAAGAACAAGCAAACTAATCAATATGAAACTGGAAATTGTAGCACCGGACGGTATTCTTTTTGATGGCGAGGTAGAGTCTGTCTCATTCCCGGGAAGCGCCGGCTCATTCGACATATTGCCTCATCACGCTCCATTGATAGCGGCGTTAAAGGCAGGTACGATCCGGTTCGAGGCGAACGGCAAAAGACAAGAACAAACGATACAAAGCGGATTCGTAGAGGTAAAAGACGATATCCTATCCGTTTGCGTCGAATAAAAACATACGACAATGAATGGCAGATTAAAAATGAGGTTAATGGGGTTGATCACGTTTATCAACGTGGTAATAGGTGTTTCATTAGGTGGTTTATTATACACCATCTGGCCAGAACACTATTTTGCGTGGTATCCGTCCATACCCTTCTTTTACTGGATTATGGCAATGGCAATGACTTTTTTCCTAGATCGGGTAAAAAGGAAAAAAGGGGATGTGACCGTAACCATGTACATGTTGGTCCGGTTCTGTAAGTTCACGCTCGCTTTCGCTTTCCTTTGGATATATGCGGCACTTGTCGGGCAACACTTAAAGACATTCGGTTTCACGTTGATGTTATTCTATTTCATTTACCTCGGGCTGGAGACTTATACCTTATATCTGTTTGAAAAGAAAAGAATGAAAAGAGAGAAAAGGGAAAAGGATGATGAGAACAATCAAAAGTAACAAATACATATGGATCGCATTCTGGATGTGGCTCTATTTTCTCACGCCAGCAAAAGCGGCATCCGGTGAGGTAGACGTACAAGATATCGTCTTCTCCCACATTCAAGATGCCTACACGTGGCATATCACGGAATGGAACGGACAAGAGATCGCAATTCCTCTGCCTATCTTAGTGAAGAGCGAGGAAAGAGGATGGGATCTATTCTTGTCGTCTCACTTGCATCAAGGCCGGACGCATCATAATTACTACATCGCTGAAGATGGTGAGCATGCAGGAAAGGTCGTCGAGAAAAATAGCGCAGGAGAAGAAGTACGTCCGATGGATTTCTCTTTGACCAAGAATGTTTGCGGACTGTTCCTTAATTGCAGTATCTTGCTTTTCATAGTCCTCCGGGCTGCCCGTTGGTACAAAAAGCATCCTAACGAGGCTCCAGGCGGGTTCATTGGATTGATGGAAATGGTTATTTCCTACATACAGGATGGTGTGATCAAAGAGGCGATCGGAAAAGAATATAGACCGTTTTCGTCTTATTTGTTGACGGTATTTTTCTTTATCTTGATCAATAACCTAATCGGGATTATCCCTATATTTCCCGGAGGTGCCAACATTACAGGAAATATAGCAGTGACAGGTGTATTGGCTCTTTGCACTTTCATAGCGGTCAATCTGTTCGCCACGAAAGAGTATTGGAAAGACATCTTCTGGCCCAAAGCGCCAATCTACCTAAAACTGCCGTTACCGATCATGCCATTCGTGGAATTTTTCGGGGTATTCACAAAGCCGTTTGCGTTGATGATCCGTCTGTTCGCCAATATCATGGCGGGCCACACGATTATTCTGGCACTTACCTGCCTGATATTCATAACAGTGACGATGGGAGCAGCCGTAAATTTCGGAATGACAATCGTATCCGTCTTGTTCTGTGCATTCATGAACTGCCTAGAACTGTTGGTGGCTTGCTTGCAAGCTTATATTTTCACCCTGTTGTCTGCCAATTATATCGGGCTAGCCAAGGTGAGGGAGTAAATCTAAAAAATTCAAGGTATTAGAATCATATTATCAAGGTTATTAATTTAAAATTAAACAGTATGTTATCGACTATTTTATTACAAGCGGCAGCCGGAATGGGCATAGCTAAGATGGGAGCGACTATAGGTGCGGGATTCGCCGCGATAGGCGCAGGTATCGGAATCGGATTGATCGGTAAAGGTGCCGTTGAAGCCATAGGACGCCAGCCGTCAGCCGCAGGAGAGATCCGTACCTCAATGTTGATTATGGGAGCGTTGGTAGAAGGTGTGGCATTGTTCGCAATTGTCGTATGTTTCTTGGCGTTGTTCCAATAAAAAGTAACAAACTATGTCCTTATTAACACCGGATTCAGGGCTTCTATTCTGGATGATCATCTCATTCGGGATTGTCTTCGTGATCCTTTCCAAATACGGTTTTCCCGTGATTGTCAAAGCGATCGAGCAGCGAAAAGCATTCATCGACAATTCCTTGGAGACCGCTCGGCAGGCGAATGAGCAACTTGCCAATATCCAGGCCGAAGGCGAGAAGATATTAGCCGAAGCCAAGGAAAAGCAAAACATGATCATGAAGGAGGCCTTTGCCGAAAAAGAGCGGATTATCGAGGAGGCACGGCAAAAAGCCACCTCTGAGGCACATCTGCAGATAGAAGAGGCTACCCGGCGTATCCGCGAAGAGAAAGAGAAAGCCATTCGCGAAGTCCGCTCGGAGATAGCGGATCTGTCTATCGCTATAGCAGAGAAAGTAATGAAAGAGAAAATCGGCCGGGATAATGGACAGCAACAGATTATCGACCGGCTGCTGGATGAGGTATCGTTTAGTAAATCGTAAGGTATGGATATAGGAACTATTTCTTCCCGGTATGCCAAAGCGCTTTTTTCCCTTGCGAAAGACAAGGGGCAGGAAAGCCGGGTATATGACGATATGAAGATGCTGGCAGACAGCTTCTCGATGGAACCGGAACTAAAGGGGGCTTTAAATAACCCGATCGTTTCCATTCCGGAAAAAGTGAAGTTGCTTACGGCGGCGGGAGGTATTGAGGTATGCGAGCTATATTCTCGTTTCATCGATTTGGTATTACGCCATAAACGGGAAACGTTGTTGCCCTTCATCGCTTACATTTATATCCATTTGTACCGGAAAGACAAAAAGATTACCCGGGTACGATTCGATACGGCTGTACCGGTAGACGCAGAGATCAAGTCTCACCTGCAAGACAAGTTGCGGAAAGAAACGGGATGCACGATCGAGTTCTCCGGCCATGTGGAACCGGAACTGATCGGAGGATTCCGCCTGCGTATCGGTAATTATCGGATAGATGCCAGCTATGCGACGCAATTGCGGGATATACGGACCGGGCTACTCGAAAACAGATAAAAAAGAAGAAGTATGACAGAACAGATAAAAGTGAGTGAAGTTTCCTCCATCCTGCGCCAACAATTGGAAGGGATCAATACCAGTATCAAACTGGAAGAGGTCGGGACCGTATTGCAGGTGAGTGATGGCGTAGCCCGCATCTACGGGCTGGATAACGCAGAAGCAAACGAATTGCTTCAATTCGATAACGGGATGGAAGCTATCGTGATGAACTTGGAGGAGGATAATGTCGGAGCCGTCCTTCTAGGGCCAACCGACCAAATAAAAGAAGGCGATACCGTAAAACGCACGGGCCGTATAGCCTCTATTGATGTCAGTGAGGGAATGATCGGTCGTGTAATCGATCCGTTGGGAAACCCGATCGACGGTAAAGGCGATATCCTTGGCGAGACTTGCGAGATGCCACTAGAGCGTAAAGCCCCTGGTGTGATTTTCCGTCAGCCGGTGAACGAGCCTTTGCAGACTGGTATCAAGGCTGTAGATGCGATGATCCCTATCGGAAGAGGACAGCGTGAGCTGATCATCGGTGACCGACAAACCGGAAAGACCTCAATCGCTATTGATACGATCATCAATCAGCGCAGTAGCTACGAGGCAGGTAATCCAGTTTACTGTATTTACGTGGCGATCGGACAAAAAGGCTCTACAGTAGCGGCTTTGGTGAATACCTTGCAGGAGAAAGGAGCCATGGATTATACAATTGTCGTAAGTGCGACTGCCTCCGACCCTGCGGCCATGCAATATTTCGCTCCCTTCGCCGGAGCAGCCATCGGAGAGTACTTCCGCGACAGCGGACGCCATGCCTTGGTGGTTTACGATGATCTGTCTAAGCAGGCTGTAGCCTACCGTGAGGTTTCCTTGATCTTGCGCCGTCCTTCCGGACGCGAGGCGTATCCGGGTGATATTTTCTACCTGCACTCTCGCCTATTGGAACGTGCCGCCAAGATCATCAACCAGCCGGAAGTAGCCCGTGAGATGAACGATCTTCCCGAAAGTATGAAAGACAAGGTGAAAGGAGGTGGTTCCTTGACCGCATTGCCAATCATCGAGACACAAGCGGGAGACGTATCAGCTTATATCCCGACAAACGTAATCTCTATCACTGACGGACAGATATTCCTTGAGACAGATTTGTTCAACCAAGGAAACCGTCCGGCGATCAATGTCGGAATTTCCGTTTCCCGTGTAGGCGGTAATGCGCAACTGAAAGCGATGAAAAAGGTAGCGGGGACCCTGAAGATCGACCAAGCTCAATTCCGCGAACTGGAATCTTTCTCCAAATTCGGAGGAGAGATGGATGCCGTCACCGCTTTCACGATCGACAAGGGACAGAAAAATACCCAGTTATTGATACAGCCTCAATACAGCCCGATGCCGGTAGAGGAGCAAATCGCAATCCTTTATTGCGGAACACAGGGTTTGTTGAAAGAGGTCCCATTAGACAAGGTACACGAATTTGAGGCAATGTTTTTGCAAGAATTACGAACCTCTCACCAGCGGGACGTATTGGATGTATTAAAGACCGGTGTCATCAATGATGAGATACGGAGTATATTAGAAAAAACAGCGAAGCAGTTGACTGTTGCCAAATAATAGTTGGCAGTTGCTTCGCATCTGTTGTATCAACTATTACTTATCAACATCAAACTGTCAACTAAACAAGATTATGGCCTCATTGAAAGAAATAAAAGTTCGGATCGCCTCAATACGGAGCACGCAAAAGATTACCGCCGCCATGAAAATGGTTTCCTCGGCTAAGCTTCATCATGCCCAGGCACAAACCGAGCATACACTCACATACGCAAATAAGCTGTCCGCAATCTTAAACGGTCTTCTTTCAGCAGAATGCGACCTAGACTCACCTTACACTGAGCAACGTAAGGTGGGTAAGGTAGCTATCGCCGTATTCTCATCAAGCGCAGGCTTATGTGGAGCGTTCAATGCCAACATCTGGAAAGAACTGTCTGCTAAACTCCAGACTTATAAGGATCAGCAAATAGAGGCATGCCTCTACCCTATCGGGAAAAAAATAGCGGACGAGCTTCATAAGGCGGGTTATCGCTTCGACGCAAGTTTTGTCACGATCGGCGAAAAACCATCTTATAAAAGTGCCGTATCTTTAGCGAACTGCCTTATGGAATTATTTACCACGGGCAAAGTAGATCGGGTAGAATTACTTTACCACCATTTCAAGAATACAGCTACCCAAATCGTAACCCATAAAACGTATCTTCCTCTCTCCCTCTCGGAGGCAGAAACTAGCGTTACGGCCACCAATTATATCCTTGAACCTTCACCTGAAGAATTGCGTAACCAGCTTTTTCCGAAATTGCTTAATTTGGCTGTTTATACTACCTTGCTCGATACCTCGACTGCCGAGCATGCCGCCCGTATGATGGCCATGCAGACCGCAAACGACAACGCAAACGATTTAATCCAGCAACTAACCCTACAATATAATAAAACCCGCCAGCAAGCCATCACTAATGAATTGCTAGATATCATGGGAGGAGCGGCTGTTTCATCTTGACGGGAGGAAACGTTCATATATAATGCAGCTGTCTATAAAGATGCAAAATATATCAATGAGTGATACCTGAATATATTTAGATTAAACACAAGATTAATCTGAGTATATTCAGGTGTATTCATCTCTACAAATTATACGATCATTCTTTTTCAGTGGGATTCTATGAAAATTGGAGTTGTTACCTTAGAAACCAATACTTATATTTTTGATTTACAAAAAAAAGTAGGAACTTTGCCTACTTGAAAACAAGTCTGCACATATAATCAGAAGATCGTTCTTATGATGAACCAAGAAAAGTTAAAAGGGCATCTTCTTATATTAACGGCAAACATCCTGTTTGCCATTAATATGCCCGTATCCAAATATCTACTCCCCGAACATGTACATCCTGAAGCGTTAACATGTATGCGGATGAGTTTCGCTTGTGTGATGTTCTGGATCACCTCCATGTTCGTACCCTACGAAAAAGTACCGCTGAAAGACTTGGGGCTTCTATGCCTCTGTGCCCTTTGCGGGGTGGGTTTGAACCAGGGGTTGTTTATCTGGGGATTAAATACTACATCTCCGGTAGACGCTTCCATTATCGCTACAGCCGTCCCTATCTTTGTCATGATCCTTGCAGCTTTGATTCTGAAAGAACCTATCACACGGATGAAAACGTTCGGTGTACTATTCGGTGTATCCGGAGCGGTTTCCTTAATACTCCAATCCGCACAAGGTTCTAGTCAAGCAAGTAGTCTGGGAGGAAATCTACTGATTACGATAAGCGGATTCATGTACTCAATCTATCTGGTAGTATCCAAACCGCTAACACTCAAGTACTCATCCGTCACAATGATGAAATGGATGTTCTTGTTCTCTACGTTGATCACTTTACCTTTCGCCATCGAATCCATATGGAACACACCGGCCTTTCATAAGGAAATCTTCGATACCCAAGAACTAGGTGCCATATTCTTCGTATTATTCGGGGCTACATTCGTACCTTATTTATTAATACCGCCAGCCTTGAAGCGAATCCGTCCGACCACCGTCAGCATGTATAATTATATCCAGCCGGTCGTAGCCTCCTTTATCGCCGTATTGATTGGTCAAGATAGCTTTAGCGTAACAAAATTATTATCGGCCGCACTTATCTTTTCCGGAGTCTATTTAGTGACCCAAAGCAAGAGTAGAGCAGACCTTGAGCAACAAAATAGTCAATCTTTTGACAAAAACGCTTGCAATATGAAAAATAATGCGTAATATTGCCCCTCATAATATAAAAGAATAAGAATAAGTACAAGACAAAGTCAATGATGAGTATAGAATCCTCATATTATACCTGGGCATTGATGACCCCTTGGGGGGTTAGAATGTAACACTTCAATTCGGTTGACAGTTGACAATAAACAATGGGCAGCTTATTGTCATACGTGGAAGTCAACTATCACTACCTATAAAAATCCTTTTTAAATTATCTCTTAAATAATAAACCCAAGTTGACCGGTTTATAATGAGTATTTACCCAAGGTAACTGTCAATTATCAACTGTCAACTGTCAACTATAAAAAGATGAAAGTATTAAAATTCGGCGGAACGTCCGTAGGTTCCGTGAATAGTATCTTAAGTGTAAAGAAAATAGTAGAGGCTATTGAAGAGCCCGTAATCGTTGTTGTCTCTGCCTTAGGGGGTATCACCGACAAATTACTGGCCACCTCTACCATGGCTTCCAAGGGTAATCTCGCCTACGAGAAAGAATTATCGGAAATCATCGCCCGCCATCTAGACGTAATCGAGGGAGTGATTGAGGATAAAGAGATACGCATGGACATCCAGAAGAAAGTGATGGCCTTGCTGGATGAATTGAGCAATATTTTCAAAGGTGTTTATTTGATCAATGATCTATCAGCCAAGACATCCGACACAATCGTAAGTTATGGCGAGCGTCTATCTTCTTTGATCGTATCGAATGTGATCAAGGATGCTAAATTGTTCGACTCTCGCAAATTTATCAAGACAGTCAAGCAATTCAACAAACATATCGTGGATTTCGACTTGACCAACAAGCTAATAAAAGAGACTTTTTCGCCGCTACCTAAGGTGTCCTTAGTTCCCGGATTTATCTCTTCCAGTACAGAAACCGGAGAGGTCACGAATCTTGGACGGGGAGGTTCGGATTATACTGCATCTATCTTGGCGACAGCCCTCGACGCTTCTGTCTTAGAGATCTGGACGGACGTGGATGGTTTTATGACCGCTGATCCCCGCGTGATCAGCTCCGCCTACGTGATCGACCGGCTTACTTTCACGGAGGCAATGGAGTTATGTAACTTCGGGGCGAAAGTAATTTACCCGCCGACTATCTATCCGGTTTATCATAAGAATATCCCGATCCGTATCTTGAATACTTTCAATCCTACCGCTCCCGGAACCTATATCTCAAAAGACCGGGTGAAAGATGAAGGTAAGGCGATCATCAAAGGTATCTCCTCAATCAACGACACTTGCCTGATCACGGTACAGGGTTTAGGTATGGTAGGCGTGATTGGCGTGAACTACCGGATCTTTAAGACGCTCGCTAAGAATGGTATCAGCGTATTCATGGTATCACAGGCCAGTTCTGAGAACAACACGACTTTCGCCGTGCGTAACGCCGACGCTGATTTGGCCGTGCAAGTATTGAATGATGAGTTCGCTTTGGAACGTGCGCAAGGTGATATGAACGATACCGTAGCGGAGAAAGATTTGGCTACTGTCGCTATCGTAGGCGAGAATATGAAACGTACCCCAGGTATCGCCGGTAAGCTCTTTGGCACGTTGGGACGTGCGGGTATCAGCGTGATCGCTTGCGCCCAAGGTGCTTCCGAGACGAATATCTCTTTCGTTATCAAGCATAAATATCTTCGCAAGGCATTGAACTCCATTCATGATTCTTTTTTCTTGTCCGAATATAAAGTATTGAACCTTTTTATCGCCGGTGTAGGAACGGTGGGTGGTAATTTATTGGAGCAAATACGTATCCAGCAGCCAAAACTGATGCAACAAAACGGCCTGAAACTAAATGTCGTAGGTATCTCAAACTCCAAGAAAGCCATTTTCTGCAGGGAAGGGATCAATCTCGACAATTATCTGGACGAACTGAAGAAGAACGGGGAAGAAAGTAACCCGAAGCACCTGTGCGAAGAGATCGTAAAGATGAATATCTTCAACTCCGTATTTGTGGATTGCACGGCAAGCCCAGACGTGGCAGATCTTTACGAGACGTTGATGAACAACAACGTATCCGTCGTGGCTGCCAACAAAGAAGCAGCCTCTTCCTCATACGATAATTATATCACGCTGAAGGAGACCGCCCGCCACCGAGACATCAAGTTCTTGTTCGAGACGAATGTAGGCGCCGGTCTCCCGATTATCAATACGATGAACGACTTGATCAACAGCGGTGACCATATATTGAAACTCGAAGCCGTACTTTCCGGTACGCTGAATTATATCTTCAACACGATCAGTGCCGATATTCCCTTCAGTGAGGCGATCCATATGGCGAAGGAGGCAGGATATGCCGAGCCGGACCCACGTATAGACCTCAGCGGCAAAGACGTAATCCGCAAGTTGGTCATCCTAGCCCGCGAAGCCGGTTACCCGGTGGAACAAGCCGATGTAAAACGCAATTTATTCATCCCTGAAAAATATTTCGAAGGTTCCCTCGAGGATTTCTGGAAGAATATCAAGGATACGGATGCCGGTTTCGAAGAGAAACGCCAACGATTGGAAGCGGAAGGCAAACGTTTCCGTTTCGTGGCAAAAATGGAGAATGGTGCTTGCGAGGTCGGCTTACAGGCCGTAGACAGCCATCATCCGTTCTACGAACTGGAGGGTAGCAACAACATCATCATGATCTCCACTGAAAGATATCATGAATATCCAATGATCATCAAAGGATATGGTGCCGGAGCCGATGTAACGGCCGCAGGCGTATTCGCCGACATCATATCCATTGCTAATATTCGATAGGTATGAAACACATTATCATTTTAGGTGATGGAATGGCCGACGAGCCGATAGAGGCTCTGGGAGGCAAGACCCCAATGCAGTATGCCAAGACTCCTTATATGGATAAACTGGCAGAACTGGGAGTGACAGGGAGAATGAAGACTGTGGCAGATGGTTTCCATCCCGGTAGCGAGGTTGCTAACATGGCGGTACTAGGGTACGATTTACCAACCGTGTACGAGGGACGAGGTGTATTGGAAGCCGCCAGCATAGGTGTCGCCCTACAATCCGGTGAAATGGCGATGCGCTGTAACTTAATCTGCGTAGAAGGTGATATCTTGAAGAATCACTCTTCCGGCCATATCTCCACGGAGGAAGCGGACGAGTTGATCCAATGCCTAAACGAGCGATTAGGCTCCGACCGTATCAAGTTCTATACGGGAGTCTCCTACCGCCATTTATTGGTAATTAAAGGAGGTGATAAACGGTTGGATTGTACGCCACCGCACGACGTTCCCCTCCATCCTTTCCGGCCTTTAATGATAAAACCGGAAGTTCCGGAAGCACAAGAGACCGCTAACTTATTAAATGAATTAATCCTCAAATCGCAAGAGATCTTAAAGGATCACCCGGTGAATCTCAAACGTATGGCAGTAGGGAAAGATCCGGCAAACAGTATCTGGCCTTGGTCTCCAGGTTACCGTCCGGCCATGCAGACGATGCAAGAAATGTATGGCTTCGGGAAAGGTTCCGTGATCTCAGCCGTCGATCTCATCCGGGGAATCGGTGTTTACGCCGGTCTCGAGGTGCTTCACGTAGAGGGTGCTACCGGATTATATGATACAAACTATGAGGGAAAAGCATATGCTGCTCTTGAAGCCCTCAAAACAAGCAATTTCGTTTACCTACACATCGAGGCTAGCGACGAGGCTGGGCATGAAGGAGACGTAGACTTGAAAGTTAAGACAATAGAGTATCTGGACAACCGTGCCGTACGTATCATCTACGAGGAAACGCAAAAATGGACCGAGCCGGTAGCGATCGCCATCCTTCCGGACCACCCTACTCCTTGCGCTATACGTACGCATACGAATACCCCGGTTCCTTTCCTGATTTACAAACCGGGAGAGCAGCCCGATCCCGTTACCACATTTGATGAATTCTCCGTAGTAAACGGCAAATATGGCATACTGGAAAAAGATCAATTTATTAAAGAATTTCTAAAAGATTAAACCATGAAATATTACAGCACAAACAAACAAGCCCCTGTTGCTAGCCTGGAAGAGGCTGTCGTAAAAGGCTTGGCCGGCGATAAGGGCTTATATATGCCCGAGTATATCGACTCCTTGGACGAGGAGGTGATAGCCAATATGAAGAACCAATCCTTTCACGAGATCGCCTGTACGGTGGCACGGATGTTTTTCGGGGAAGACATTGAACCGGAAGTACTAGACAGTATCGTAAAAGATACGCTTTCTTTCGAAACCCCGGTGGTATCGGTGAAGGATAATATCTATAGCCTTGAATTATTTCACGGACCTACACTGGCTTTCAAGGATGTAGGAGGCCGTTTCATGGCTCGCCTGCTCGGTTATTTCATAAAGAAAGAGGGGTTGAAACAGGTAAACGTTTTGGTCGCTACTTCCGGTGATACGGGAAGCGCTGTCGCCAATGGCTTCCTAGGGGTTCCGGGCATTCACGTGTATGTGCTTTATCCCAAGGGAAAGGTCAGCCCGATCCAAGAATGCCAGTTCACGACATTAGGACAGAACATCACGGCATTGGAGATAGACGGAACATTCGATGATTGCCAGGCATTGGTTAAATCTGCCTTTATGGACGAAGAATTAAACCGTCATATGAAACTGACCTCGGCTAACTCTATCAATGTAGCCCGTTTTTTGCCCCAATCATTCTATTATTTCAACGCTTATGCTCAACTGGATAAACTGGGAAAAGCGGACGAGCTAGTCGTTTGTGTACCGAGTGGTAATTTCGGAAATATCACCGCTGGATTGTTCGCCTATTGGATGGGGCTCCCTATCAAGCGTTTCGTAGCGGCCAACAACCGTAACGATGTATTCCTGGAATATCTGAATACAGGAACTTATACGCCCCGCCCATCAGTCGCTACCCTAGCAAACGCCATGGACGTAGGCAATCCGAGTAATTTCGCTCGTATCATCGAACTATTCAGCGCATTTGATGATCCCCATAAAGAAATATGCAAACTGATCACCGGACATCGTTATACAGACGAGGAAATCGCCTCTACGATGCGAGCGGTTTATAAAGAAACGGGATATATCCTCGACCCACATGGAGCCTGTGGCTATCAAGGATTAATAGACAGCAATTTAAGCGAGACCGAGACGGGTTTGTTCCTAGAGACTGCCCATCCCGCTAAATTCAAAGGGGCTGTCGATAAGATATTAGAGGCCAACATCGAGATCCCGGCGAAACTGAAGGCTTTCATGGAAGGTACAAAGCAAAGTATTGGCTTGGCAAAAGATTTCGAGGGATTCAAATCATTCTTGATGGGCAGGTAAAAGCACGTATATAGGCATCACCTCACACGTATACCGGTATAAGCCTACACCTATACTCACACAGACTTGTACCGATATACGCATAGGACAACACCAGTGAACACTCAATCTACGGCCCACTCCTTCATCTCGTACATATCCTTATATTCCTCCCAATCCGGGTCTATCTCGGTATAAATGGAAATGGGTAATAGCTCGAAAGAAGCCAAGGCTTCATTCAAGCGCTCACCGAATACACGTACGGCACGTGTGTAAAACACCCAGACTTTTTCTCCTCCTCCGGTATAGACTCCGGTCAAGATAGCCAGCTTGTCTTTCTTTTCCATCGCTTTACGGAGCGTTTCTTCCACGGCCTCCATTTTTTTACCAAGATCACAGCTAGGAAACCCTCTCCCATCTCCCTCATATTTCCAAGTGATCTCGACACGTTCCTTAAACTTTCCGGATTCGATGAACTCATTCAGTTCATCCCGCCCGTAAACGGTTATCATTTGCCCTGACTCATTCTCAGAGAGAGCCGTAAACCATGTATCGCTCAATCTCATCTTCTTATTTTTCTATATATTCTTTACTGATTTTACCAGGTAAAAATACGACAAAAAAGGCTGTATCCGGCGAAGACACAGCCTTTTTCTATTTCTCGACAGAGATTCTATTATCTCTTTCCCAGTTTATGATCCATGATACCCAGATGACACTCGCCATAATTCTTCAATTGATCCACGATTTCTTTCGCCGTAGATTCTTCTTCGACTTGCTCGCGAACGAACCAGAACAAGAAATCACGGGTAGCGTGGTCTTTATCAGCCTCGGCGATATCGACCATCTTGTCGATCAACTCGGAAACATAGCACTCATGTTTGTACACATGCTCGAATACTTCCAACGGATTTCCCCACCCTGTCGGGACCACGTTGATTTGGCCGATCGTAATATCACCACCGCGGTCTAAGGCATAGTCTATCAATTTATGAGCATGCTCCAATTCCTCCTCGGCTTGTTTCTTCATCCAATGAGCGAATCCGGAGAATCCTGCTTTCTGGAAATATACAGCCATTGACAAATACAAATTCGAAGACCACATCTCCGCATTAACCTGGGCATTGAACGCCTCTGATAAATTTTTACTTAAGATCATAATTCTATCATCGTTTAAAATGTTGAAGCATTATCCATTCACGAAATTCACGGTGCAAATATAGGGAAAAGTAGGATTCTTTATCTCATTTCACCCTTAGATATTGGCTGTTTCCGGGGAATTTTCTATCTTACGGCCATATTCGACAAAAGACATGCAGTATACCTATAAATATCAATCTCCATTGGGAGGAATAACCCTCGCCAGCGATGGCTATTCCCTGACGGGGCTGTGGTTTGACGGACAGAAATACTTCGCAGCTACCTTATCGGCCGGACATCAAGAAAGGAAACTGACGATATTCGAGCAAACCAAAGAGTGGCTGGATAGCTATTTCAAAGGAAATCCTCCGTGTGTCGCTCTTCCTATCCATCTGGACGATACCCCTTTCCGTCTTGCGGTATGGAATTTATTGAGGGAAATTCCCTATGGTGAAGTCGTGACTTACAAAGACCTCGCCAAAGAAATTGCCCGGCAAAGAGGCCTTCCTAGCATGTCTATGCAAGCGATCGGTGGGGCGGTAGGCCATAACCCGATCAGCATCATCATTCCCTGCCACCGTGTCATCGGCAGTGATGGGAGCTTGACGGGATATGCCGGAGGCATCGACAAAAAGAAAAGTTTGCTTAAGATCGAGCGAGCAAAAGGTTTTTAAACGGATTTATCTTTTGCCATTTTATAATTGGTCAGAGAAAGTTTATTGGCTCTACGTTTTTGTTCTATCTCTACCATATACCCCTTCTTTTCGAAAAAAAGGCGGGCAGTCAGGCTCACTTCCGATGTAATCCTCATAATACCATTTGCGGCAGCATATCGCTCTATCTCCTCCAAAAGTATCGTAGCGATACCTTGTCCCTGAAAATCTTTATGGACAAACATAGAATGCAAATAGCCTTGGGGCGTGATGGATACAAAACCAACAATTCGCTGGTCTGGATCGACAGCCACAATAAAGTAATGGGTATTTATCATCTTCTCCCATTTTGAGAGATCATCCCCACACGAGGCCCAATCCTCGACTTCAGCCTGTGAATAATCACGCCGATTTACCTCCAATACCGTATTTTGAAACAAAGATCTAAGTTCTACAGCATCCGTATTTAACGCAACTCTAGTAATAATCATATTTTATATATTATTTATAATATGCTAATAAGTACAAATAAAGGATATTTATAATTATCCCCCCGCTGTTTATTAATTATTCATTTTTTCTCTTTTTCCACAGTTGGTAACTATTAAAAATATTTTGCCACAGGACATAGCTTCCCGGACCAACTGACGATAAAGGGTTTAAATAGGTGTAAGACATCCAGATCGCTAATACGGTATTTTTTTGCCCTAAGGCTTGCCCGGCACTAATACGGTCATTGTATTTCGTACCGATACGTTTGCCAAAATAAAACTGCGCAGCACAGGTCATCAGACCTCCTAAAGCAATCAGGATCTCTACATAAATCTCTGCCTCGCTGTTAACCAAGGATTTCACGGTCTGTCCGGTCACGATAGCCAGAGCGACAGCCCAAAGGTAAAAGGCCATATCTCGAAGCCCCGCAAGGAAATAATGGATAGAGGGGATAAACCGTCGCAAGAATAAAGCGAGAAAAAACGGGAATAATAACAAAGGAAAAACCTTTCCCAATATCTTCAAGAATGCGGTGAAAAAAGTAATCTCGGCATGCGGTTCCACCAAGGGGAAAACCAATGGCACGACAATAGCTGCCAACAGATTTGATAATAAGGTATAAGTAGTCAGGCTAGAGGCGCTCCCACCCAACTTTCCCGTAATCACGGCAGCGGCTGTTGCTGTCGGGCAAATCAAACAGACCATCGCTCCCTCAAACACGTCTCGGTATTCCTCTCTCATCGGCAACCAGAGCAACAAGGCTGCGATTGCCAGACTGGATATCGCTTGGATAAGTAATAGCCAACCATGCCAAGGAGTAGGCATTAATTCCTTGGTAGAGATCTTACAAAAGGTCAGAAGCAACTGGGCAAAAATCAAGAATGGAGTCAGATACGCTATCAAAGTATACATAAATGGCTTTGTCGGCTCCAGAAAAGTAACATTGGCGAAAACAAAATACCCTATCGCACCCGCAAACATGGAGATAGGGAGTGTCCATGTTTTGAAGAATTTCAACATAACGCCTCTTCTTTATAATTCGGGATGCAAAATAACATCTTTCCACTGAAAGAGGCAAACAAAACATGGATTATATCATCTTATTGTTGGCTACGTTTCCTAAATTGAGAGGGAGATACGCCTTCTTTCTTGGTGAAAAAAGTAGAGAACTGAGATACTGTCTCAAAATTAAGGGCATAAGCAATCTCCGATATACTTAACCGAGATGAACTTAACAACTCTTTTGCTCTAAGATACCTAAGATGTAATTGATATTGTACGGGCGAGACTCCCGTATATGCCTTAAACGTACTCCGAAACCAAGAATAACTCACATTCAATTTACGGGCAATCTCCTCAACCGGAACTGGAGTATCTAAATTATTCTTCATGATAGCCCGAGCCTCATTTATCTTACCTGCAGCATCTGATTGCCCTAAAAAACGATTCTTTTCTTTATAATATATCTCACCCATCAAATAAAACACGATACTAGAGATAAGTTGCTGATAACCGGCTCTCTCTTCAATAGCATGAGACACGATCTCCTCATACAATCCTATGATCGTAGAACTTACGCCAATATCAAAGACAGGTTTTTCTTTTGAAAAGAATCTATTTGTGATCCAGTTTTCCATCAACTTCCCTTTGAAGCCTACCCAGTGCTCGTACCAACCATCGGCATCCGGACAATAAGTATGCCATTCTTCCGGAAACAAAAGAATCATCGTACCGGCTTTTATTCTTTGCCGCCCACATGATTGAGATTCAAAAAAACCGCTTCCCTCTGATATATACACCAACTGATACTCCATTAATACACGCCCTTTCCGTGGGCTAAAAGAATATGGCAAAGGATGCTGTTGCTTTACCGGATATATGCTATGAGGTTGAATACGTTGATAACCAGCCGTATTAACAGTCAATCCCCACTGCTCATCCAAAGAACTAACATTTAAATAGCAAATATTACTATCCGTTATCATCATATATTCATCTCCTTTTTATAATATAAATGCCGGCCAAAGATAACAAAACTCTTTGAAGAAACTATTTTTTTATATTTGTAGGATCTATCAAATTCATAAAATCTAAAATCAAATAAATAAAATTGGGAATGAACTCATATTATAAATTTGCATATCAACCTCAGTGATTAATTTTTTAACAAACTATTCAACAAGAGATCTATGGAAAATAGAAAAATAAACATCGGATTAGTAGGTGTTGGATTAAATACTTATTGGTCTCAATTTGACGGGTTATATGAAAGACTTTGCTTTTCTTTGAAAAAAATAGAAAAACATCTATATCATCCAGATATAGAAATAATCAATATAGGTATTATAGACAAGCCGGAAAATGCAAAAAATTCTGCTGATTTTTTCATAAGTAAGAATATTGAATTACTTTTTGTCTATATATCCACTTATGCCTTATCCTCCACAATACTTCCATTAGCACAACGATTAAAAGTTCCCATAATATTATTAAATCTCCAACCATCTGCTCATATTGATTACAATTACATCAACAGCCTAGGAGACCGAGGTAAAATGACGGGAGAATGGTTAGCGAACTGTCAAGCATGCTCGCTTCCAGAATATGCCTGTGTATTGAATCGGTCTGGTATAACTTATACAATAGTAACAGGACACTTAAAAGATAACATGGTTTGGGCTGAACTAAGCGAGTGGTTGGAAGCTGTTATCGCAACAGCAAAAATGAGAAATAACCGAATGGGTATCCTCGGACATTATTATTGCGGCATGCTAGATGTCTATTCAGACTTGACTTTACAATCATCTACGTTTGGAACACATATAGAATTATTGGAAATGTGCGAATTGAAATCGTATAGAGATATGGTGACCAAACAAGAAATAGAAAATAAAATAAAGGAGTTTCATGATAACTTCGAGATTGTACCCGAATGCGAGAACATGGAATTAATACGTGCGGCACAAACATCAGTGGCCCTAGACAAGTTAATCGCAACCCACCAATTAGGTTCCATGGCCTATTATTACGAAAGTTATCCTGGTAATGATTATGAGAATATAGTGACTTCAATTATCACAGGAAACACCCTATTGACAGGTAAAAACATACCAATAGCTGGAGAATGTGAAGTCAAGAATGTCCAAGCGATGAAAATACTCTCTCTTCTGAATGCGGGAGGATCTTTTTCCGAGTTTTATGCCATGGATTTTAAAGATAATGTTTTATTGTTAGGGCATGACGGCCCCGCACATTTTTCCATGGCCGAAGGGAAAGTAAAACTAGTGCCCCTCCCTGTTTACCATGGAAAGCCAGGAAAAGGACTATCTATTCAGATGACTATTAAATATGGCCCTGTCACATTATTATCTGTTTGTGAAGGAAAAGATGGATTATTTTTATTAGTAGCGGAAGGAGAATCCGTTCCAGGACCGACTTTACAAATTGGAAATACCAATAGCCGCTATCGATTCGCAAACAACATAAAAGATTTTATAAATAACTGGAGCAAAAAAGGTCCTTCACACCATTGTGCCATCGGAATAGGTCATCTAGCCGGCAAATTAGAGAAACTGGCATTTTTACTAAATATTCCCATTGTAAAGATCGTATAATCAGTAGTTCTTAAAACAACTAATAACGAGCAATAATAAGTATAAGCCTCCTCATAAATGATGTAGTTCTACTGGAACTATGTCCATATTTTTGTTCTATATCTTGTGATTCACAAAAGTCTGAAAATATTAGAGTCTATACATTAAAAAAATGATATTTTATGTTTGATAAATGATATTTTATATCCAATAAACAGTATAATTCTTATAATAAAACTTTCCCTTTATTCAATAAGCTTTTATAAATATTCCTTTTTCGACAAAGTTCCAGTAGTACTTAAAATTAATAATATATTGCCTATGAAATAAAAAAGAGACCTTTAAATCAATCTATTATAATGGTAAACAACTCACCATTAGCATTTTAACATTATTCCAGTAATTTAAACAATTAAATTATGAAAAACATCATTTTCTCAAAGAGGAAGAACTCGGGTATTCCTATGCTAAAAAATACACTTCCTATTATTTTCTTTAGTATGTTTCCTGAAATCGCCACGTTCGCAGCAACAGAACCTACAATCGTAAGTAACCTGTATGAAACAGGTGTAAACCAACAGAACAGGAAAGTCAGTGGTATCGTTCGGGGAACTAATGGAGAAGCGGCTATCGGGGCCAATGTTATCGTCAAAGGAACAACCAATGGAACAATCACCGACTTAGACGGTAGATTCTCTCTAGAGGTCCCCTCCGGAGCCATCTTACAAATATCTTATATTGGATACAACACACTAGAAATCCCTGTTGGAAATCAAACATCTATCAACATAACACTTAAGGAAGACACTAAAGCCCTAGACGAAGTCGTAGTAGTAGCCTATGGTACTCAAAAAGCACGTTCCGTAACAGGTTCCGTGAGCAAACTAGACGCAGAAAAATTATCAGATATGCCGGTTTCGCAAATCGGGGAGAAACTACAAGGAAAATTCTCTGGCGTGCAAATCAATCAGGCTAATGGAGAGCCTAACGGTGGTTTAGTTATCCGTATACGTGGTGCCGCTTCAATCAACGGAGGTAACGAGCCATTAGTCGTTATTGATGGATTTCCTACAACTTCCGGACTAGCTTCTATCAGTCCAGATGAGATAGAAAATATAACTGTGCTGAAAGATGCGGCCTCAGCCTCCTTATATGGATCTCGTGCAGCTAACGGTGTTATTCTAATCACCACAAAAAGTGCAAAAGGACTAACCGCAGGTAAACCCAACATTGATTTCAGCGCATACTTTGGAATAGATAAAGTATCAAATCAAGGACGACCAGATGTCATGAACGCACAAGAGTTCGCACAGTTCAAGAAAGAATATTACGAAGACCAAGCTCTTTACGAAGGTTATACAGGTGGAGTTCCTGAATGTTACCAGAATCCACAAGCCGTAGGCAAGGGTACAGATTGGTTTGATGTTCTCCTACAAGACGCTATCACTCAAAACTATAATCTAGGATTAAATGCGGCTGGAGGTAAATTCAAAACAGCAGTCAATATGAACTACAACGCTAAAGAAGGTGTTATACTGAACACATACTCTAACCGTTTTTCTGCTCGTTCCAATAGCATATTCGAAGCATCTGATCGTATCACATTCGGATTAAATCTTTCCGGATCCTATACGAAAGGACAACTATTGGACGGATTAGGCGGTGGACGTTACATCATCGGTTCTGCCATGTTGATGGATCCTCAGTTGAAATACAAGAATGAAGACGGTACTTATCCTATCAGCTACACACAACCAGGCATGTTCGCCAACCCGAACTATTACCTAGTGCTTACCCAACGCCAAAATCCGTCAAAGACATTCAGAGGTACAATAAACGCTTATACAGACATCAAGATTATAGATGGCTTGAAATATCGTTTAAGCGCAAACGCAGATTTATCAAACAGTTCACACTCTAGCTGGACCCCTTCAACTGCAAACGGTTCCATGTTTACCGCTCCCCCTCAGCCGGCAGTCGGAGCCTATGGCACATCTAATTATGTAAATTGGCTGTTAGAAAACACTTTGAATTACAGCAAGACAATCGCAGAAGATCATTCCATTGATGTACTATTAGGATATACCACACAAAAGAATACTCAAGAAAACGCAACGATCAACGCTTCTGATTATCCAGACGATGAGCTTTCTTGGTTTGGTACAGCCGTTACCCGTACTGGTAATTCCGACGCTCAAAAGTGGGGATCGTGGGCGATGATATCCTATCTAGGACGTTTAAACTATGATTATAAAGGGAAGTACTTGTTATCAGTCGCTTTCCGTCGCGACGGCTGTTCTAGATTCGGAACAAATGCCAAGTTCGCAAACTTCCCTTCCGTATCAGTAGGCTGGATCGCCACGGATGAAGAATTTTTGAAAAAATATGAAAAGCTGAGTTATCTAAAAATCCGCGGAAGTTATGGTACCGTAGGAAACTATAACATAGGTAATTATACACATCTAGCAACCGTCAGTACTTACAATTACGTAACAAACTCCGCAATCACCGCAGGGCGTGGCCTTTCCGGCATTGGAAATAACGAATTAACATGGGAAACGACAAAACAACTAGACCTAGGTCTTGATTTAGGTTTATTCAATGACCGTATATTCCTTGTTTACGATTATTACCGCAAGAATACGGAAGGATTACTTTACCAAGTAGACATACCTTGGTCATCCGGTTTCGAAAATATCCAGTCTAATATCGGAGAATTCCGTTTTTGGGGACACGAGATAAGCCTAGAAACAAAAAACTTGGTAGGTGAATTTAAATGGAACACTCAAATCAATATCTCTATCGACCGGAACAAAGCCATAAGATTGGGGACAAACGATACACCTATCGGGGGTAATAACAATCAAGAAGACTATAACCGTACAGCCGTTGGTAAACCCTTAGGTATGTTCTACGGATATGTATATGACGGGGTTTTCATGACCCAAGAAGAGTATGAAGCAGGTCCTAAACATGCCTCATCCATGGTGGGAACCGTACGTATGAAAGACCTGAACGGGGATAACACGATCGATATGGATGACCGAACATTCATCGGAAACCCCAACCCAGACTTCACCTTTGGTATCACGAATGAATTCTCTTGGAAAAATTTCGACGCAAGTCTATTATTAACCGGTTCCGTAGGGAATGACATTATCGACGGTACACTAGAATGGACTGAAAATATTGATGGCGTATTCAATGTGCTCAAAGGCGTAGCTAACCGCTGGCGTTCCGAAGATAACCCAGGCGATGGAGAAGTTCCTCGTACCCGAACCGGTACGACCGAGTTGTTCCGCTATACAAACTCCCGCTGGGTTTCAAACGGTTCTTACTTAAGAGTCAAAAACTTGACATTGGGCTATACCGTACCTATTAAAAAAAATGCCTATATCAAAGGATTACGGGTCTACGCAAGTGGACAGAACTTATTAACATGGACTGGCTATAACGGAATGAATCCTGAGATCAGCGGAAAGGGAGCTAGCGGTTTGTACCAAGGTGTTGACAATACAGCCTATCCGGTAGCTCGCACATTTTCTTTAGGTGTTAATGTTAAATTTTAATGAGATTAAACAACATGAAAAATATAGGATTATATACAGCTTTTGCTGCCTTATTAAGTCTCTCGTCTTGCAATGATTCTTTTTTAGATTTATATCCGGAAACAAACATTTCTTCCGAGACTTTCTTTCAAACGGCAGACCATTTCGAACAAGCCTTAATCGCATCCTATACAGGATTAAGACATATTGCCCAAGATGGGCTTTTCATGGATGAGATGCGTTCAGACAATACCTTCTATACATTTTACTCGGCAGATAGAGGTCCTTATTCCAGAACAGAAGTTATAGCCTTATTCCTTGATGACGAGTCTACGAATAACTGGATTGAAGACCGGTACAAATCTGATTATTCTTGTATAGCTCGTACCAATACAATTTTAACTCGTGTAGATGAAGCCGCACTTAGCGATGAAGAGAAACAAGCTATTAAGGCTGAAGCCTTGTTCTTGCGTGCTTATTATTATTTCGATTTAGTACAACATTGGGGAGGAGTACCTTTGGTCTTAACCGAAATATCAAATGAACTCGAGGCCTTTTCCGCTAAATCCTCAGTCGAAGAGGTTTATACACAAATCTTATCAGATGTTTCCGAAGCGATTAATTTGGGATTACCGGTAGCTTCTCAGTTTCCTCAAAGCGGAAGGGCTTCTTTAGGGGCCGCAAAAATGCTGAGAGCTTATGTCAACGCATCTAAACCAACCAGAGATTACGCCGCAGCAGAACAGGATTTGAAAGATATCACTCAAATGAACTATCAATTACTAAGCGATTACAGTGACGTATTCGAGAAGTCAAATAAAAATAATAAAGAATCCATCCTTGAGGTACAATATACAGAAGACGGTAGCACAGATCAATACACGACCATCCCTTGGAATCTTATCCCCAAATGTAGCAATAATGAATTCTTGATGGGTATCGCAGGCTCCAACTATACCGGCGACAACTATAATGGAGCGTCAGGAGGGTGGTGTGTACCGACACAAGAGATGATCCAATCTTATGAAGAAGGAGACAAACGTCTAGATGCTTCTATAGCCGTAGCGGAAGGCATGACGGATTCTGGCGAACAATTCACTTGTGAAGCAGTAAAAAGTATCGTAGGATATACGCCTACTACAGGAAAATCCTACTATTATTTCGTGAAGAAATACTATCATCCACCTTATAAGTACTCTTTACGTGCAGATGATAACTTTCCTGTATATCGCTACGCTGGCGCTTTATTACTTTTAGCCGAAGTCTTGGTCAAACAAAACAAGAACAACGAGGCTCTTCCATATATTAATCAAGTAAGGGCGAGAGCCGGACTTCCCGCATTAAGTTCTGTCACAATAGAAGATGTTATGGATGAAATGCGTCATGAGTTAGCCTTTGAGAATCATCGTTGGACAGATTTAATCCGAAATGATATGGCAATAGAGGTCATGATACAGTTTGGCGAACAAATGAAGGCTTTATATCCTTGGATTCTCCCATCTGCTTTTAATGTAACAAAAGAAAGATTGGTATACGCCTTCCCTAGACGAGAAATGGATATTAATAATTTACTAGAACAAAATCCGGGTTACTAATTCTAAATAAAACAACCATTCGTCTTGTCTATATGCCAGGACGAATGGTTTTACAGATTCAAATCATATGAACATACAGGAGATATCAAAATATTTATTATGGCTAATGACAGGTTGTCTACTGTCTTTAACTTTAGGAGGATGTCAAGAAGAAAAGAATCAAGACTTAGATAATTTCGCTTCTTTAGAAAAGCATTTTAAAAACCCTCCCTCTGAATTTAGGACCGCACCATTCGCCGTATGGAACGGAAAAGTGACGGAGACAGAGATTGACAGAATGCTACAAGAGATGAAAGATGCAGGATGTGGTGGTGTTTTCATACATCCTCGTCCCGGAATGATTTCTGAATATTTATCAGACGAATGGTTCTCTCTGTACAAACACGCAGTCGAGGTCGGTAAGAAATTAGGCATGGATGTCTGGATTTATGATGAAAACTCATATCCAAGTGGATTCGCTGGTGGACATGTCCCCGCAGAAATGCCGGAATCATATAATCAAGGACAAGGTTTGGCCCTTACAAAAGTCGATAAGCTACCCCAAGATGCCGATTCATATTATTTATGCTTCATAAAAAAAGGAGATAAATGGATAGATATAACATCGACTCTAGACTCCTACAAAGAGAGTAAAGGGAATTTTTATCTATATAAGAAAACTTATCTGCAAAAAACAGATTGGTACGGGGGATATTCTTACGTGGACTTATTAGTACCCGGAGTGACCGAAAAATTTATCGACATTACGATGGATGGATACGAGAAAAATTTGAAAAACTGTTTCGGTTCTTCAATAAAAGGCATATTCTCGGATGAACCCAATATAAGTAGCCCGGGTGGTTTACGTTGGACTCCCGATTTATTTGAGATTTTCCAACAAAAATGGGGTTATGACCTTAAACCTCTCTTGCCTTTACTCCATGAAGAAACCGGAAACTGGAAACAAGTCCGACACAATTACATGGAAACCTTACTACAACTATTCATTGATCGTTGGTCTAAGCCTTTTCACTCTTATTGTGAGCAAAATAATTTAAAATGGACCGGTCATTACTGGGAACATGGTTGGCCACAAATGAACGACGGCCCAGACAACATGGCCATGTACGTTTGGCATCAAGTCCCAGCCATCGACATGTTATTCAATCAATTTGACGAAGAGAATCCTATGGCTCAATTCGGTAATATACGAGCAGTCAAGGAACTACGTAGCGCAGCGAATCAAATGGGATATACCCGTACCCTAAGCGAGACTTATGGTGGTGGTGGTTGGGATGAGACATTCAAGGATTTCAAGCGGTTAGGAGACTGGGAATATGTACTAGGTGTCAATTTCATGAACCAGCATTTATCACACATGACATTGACTGGGGCCCGGAAATACGATTATCCCCCGGTTTTCACTTATCATTCCCCTTGGTGGAACGATTATAAAGTACTAAACGACTATTACGGTAGACTATCACTAGTATTGAGCAAGGGAATCCAGCGCAATGACATTTTAATACTGGAACCAAATTCCACGTTATGGAGTTATTATTCACATATGGGAAGCAATCCTAAACTAATGGAAATCGGGCGATCTTTCCAGAAATTCATTACTACTCTAGAAAAAGGTCAAGTCGAATACGATTTAGGCTCTGAAAACATTATAAAAGATCATGGATCTATCGTAAACGGAAAATTTATTGTCAGAAAAGCATCCTACTCGACAATTATTTTGCCTCCTATGATGGAAACATTGAATAAGCCTACATTCGATTTACTCCAAGAATTCGTCCGACAAGGAGGGAAAATAATTGCATTCTCATCTCCAACACGGATCAATGGAGCAGAAAACACAGTATTGGCCGATTTCATGAATAATAAAACAATCACCTCATTTAAATCCTTAACGAGAGAAGTGATCCAGAGCGAGTTCAAGAACTCAAATTGTCAGATCACTTTCAACGGAGGAGATCTATATCACCAACGCCGTACATTCGCCGATGGAGAATTGCTATTTCTTGTCAACTCTTCTATGGATCAGACAACCCGAGGAAATATATCCATAAAAGGGAAATCGATCGTTAAAATGGATGCTATGAGCGGGGAAATTTATACATATCCATCCCATGAAGTAAGTGGAAAATTGACAGCGGATTTCCAATTAGAGCCAGCCGAAAGCTTACTCTTATACTGTTCCAATCAAACACTGAAAAAATATCCCAAAGAACCGGCTCAAGCAGGAACAAACAAATTAGCAGCGACCGGAACACTCCAAATAAATCGCCTAAAAGATAATGCATTAAACATAGATTATTGTGATATCACGGTAAACGGACAAACCTTTAAAAACATTTATTTCGCAAAAGCAGCCGATAAGGTTTTCCAAGAACACGGCTTTCCAAATGGCAACCCTTGGAATACTTCAGTACAATACAAACGAAATATATTAAACCGGGATACTTTTAAAACAGGGGGCTTTAAAACAGTTTACCATTTCACCGTCAACGATAAATTCAATTATTCCGACATGAAACTTGTATCAGAACGTCCCGGACTATTTACCGTCAAAGTCAATGGTAATATCGTTAAACCTCAACCGGGGGAATGGTGGTTGGATCGTTCTTTCGGTGTTTATACCATTGGTAATTACGTACGACAAGGTAATAACCAAGTCGAGCTTAGTGTACAGCCAATGAGTATTTACGCTGAAATTGAACCTATTTACATTTTAGGAGATTTCTCCGTGGTACCAGAAAAAATTGGCTGGAGTATCAGTTCACCGATACCCTCTCTTACACTCGGAAGTTGGAAACAACAAAAGCAACCATTCTATTCTTGGGGAGTCAGCTACAAAAAAGAATATGAAATAAACGACACCTCAAAACCTTATGCGATACAATTGAACCATTGGAATGGTACAGTCGCAGAAGTATTTGTCAATGAGAAAAAAGCAGGTATTATAGCTTTTGACCCATACAAATTAGATATCACTCCTTATCTGAAAAAAGGCACGAATCTAATTGACGTACATGTTATCGGTAGCCATAAAAATCTATTAGGTCCGCATTATAACAATCCGGCTCCTGGATTGGCATCCCCGTGGCATTGGAAAAATATTAATAAACGAATTCCTGGAGAGGAATATCAAATGTTGGATTACGGATTAATGGAAGATTTCGATTTGGTGTATTAAAATTGCCAATAATCAAAAACCCGATAAGGTTGAGAATATTCTACCTTACCGGGTTTATTTGTCAATAATTACATATATACCAAAGGTTAAGCCATTCTTACAAAAAACTTAGATTTTCTTACAACTTAACTTCAACGTCCTCACTCCATACCTAGGAATAGAGACACGTATTGAACTCGTTCCCTTCTTGTCGGTGACGGTTAAGTCTTCAACTAAACGACCATCCAGCTCTACCAAGCTGGCTTTCATGTCTTGCCTTTGGAAAGTTATCGTTTTTGGGGAAGCATCGCTTTGGGCATTGAATAAGCGGAGGTAAAGGTCATTTCCCTTATAGACCATGGAGACTAGCTCGTAAGCATTGTCCTCAACTCGGAAAAGGGAACCGGATGTCAAAGTGGCGCTACCACCCAAGGTAGCGATTAAAGGCTCATTACGCCGTTCACCCTGTGTCCAGATACGGCCTTCCTCCCATGTTCCAGCATGAGGGAATAAGGCATATGAGACCTCGGTCGGACGATCTATGATGTAATCCCTACCCCATAAACCTCTACCAGCGTACTGGATGTTCAAGGCCAATGGGAAATCCTTTCCATGCGCATAACTGGTCGTATGATCCGTAAATAATGACAAACCACAAGAGTTATCTTTACTCGTTACATCCACCCAATTCAAGATGATGTTATGCTTGATACTATCCCAGCGGTTGAAGAAGGTATTCTCCAACCGGCTCTTACAAACGTCGAACGGAGCGTCTTTATAAATCTGTTGGTTGGTAATCTGGACAGGAAGATAGACCAACAATTTGTAACGGTCGTCATAAAACGCCTTACGGGGATCATCTGCCCGGAATTCGATACCCGGCTCACCAATGCGAGGATTTCCTGTCCAATCCAACTTAACACTCATATCAATACGAGGCTCTCCTTGCGTCAACTGGATAGTTTGGGTAAACGGGTACTTTCCGATCTTCCCTTTTACGGTAACCTTTACGAACAAAGGTCCCAGCTCCGACACACTTACCTCCGCAGGCTGATCCATACTGGAAAGGAAACCACCCTCATCGATAAAATATCCCCGAAGCTCATTAAATCCACGCTCATTCCGGTTATCCACGAATTCCTTTCCTCGCACGGCCTTCGCTTTCAGACTTTCTATTATACCTCCTTTAGAAGGGTTCAGTACCAAGGTATACAAATCACTTTCCATGCGGAAAGTTCCGTCATTCTGTTTCTCGGCCTTTACAACTACGGGCTTTTTATCTTCTGCCTTTTGGATCGCATAAGACGCATAACCGGTTGAAGGGACTTTGGCTCGGAACAGGAGTTTTGATACACCATCTTCCGTTAGCCATTGAGTCGGTTGTTTCTTCCCTTGCTTATCAAGAACCACCCAATTTGAGCTTTTCCATGCGGCGGGAACTTCCACTGCCACTAATTCATTTCGATCGGTAGCCAAGGTGTTATATACAAAAACAGTAGATTCATCCTCTTCTCCTTTCAATAAAGTCAAAGCATTATCAATTACTTGACGGCTGTTTTGATTGGTTACCCCAGTCCAATCCGTGACCGTCTCCGCCCATGTTTTTTTCCCTTGCAACTGATTGTAAGGAACGATCCAACAGTCATGGTGTTGCGACAACAAAAGCGTGCGCCATCCTTCATCAATACTTTCAGCCGGCCATTCCATACCTTTATACAAGCGAGCGTAAGCCGCCATTTTCTCCGCACGTAAGATAGCATTCTCAGCTACCCGCACCTCTCCTGCCAAACGCTGCATAACCTGTGTTCCCCACATCAAACCGCCCTGGACATCCTCTTGCGAGAAATGCCAATCATCTTGAGTTGTCCCAACGGAACAATCTTGGATATAATTTCGCCAAGTCTTATAGGCGGTTGGCGTATAATAGGCTGTCGTATCCTGTCCTAGCCAAGGGCCTTTATCCCAACCTTGGCTCCAGGCAGCGTCTTGGATACACATGCCTACCGGATGCTGTATACCTGCATCCAGACACTTTTGGATGTAATCCTTCGTATTGAACCACGAGATAGATTGCCAGCAAGAACCGGGTTGTAAATTTTCGCAAGCATAGCGGGGAACGGTAGTCAGTCTCGTTCCATCCGGACCTACCCAATTCACCAACTCACCTCCATAGGCACTTACATAGCCTCCCCACATGGTATTAGGATTCTTGGTGGAGGCATACGAAAAGCCGAAAGACCTTAAAATATAAGGCAGGCAGCTGGTAAAGCAAGGCTCCTCTGCCGAATAAGTGGTGAACACAGCCTCAGGGAAATGTTTACGGATCAGACGCATTCCATATTCGAATTGGCGAATAACACTCTCACCGGATGTCCCGAAGAAATAACTTTGGGCATAGGTCGGATTTACATACTCGATCCGTCCGTTTTCTACGGATTGATCTTTAAATAATCGCTTGAAGGCCTCATAACCTTCGGGATCTCGTTGCCGTACCACGTCCCATGATTCGGGCTCTATCTCAATGTTGATGCGCCAATCGGGATTCTGCCTCAATTTCTGAACGATAAAAGAGGTCTGTCCTACCGGATAATGCCCGTAGATACCGCCATGATAACCATCGATGAAATAGGCTTGCTGGGCATCTGCCCAACCAGCCAATAAGAATTGGCTTAATACGAATATCGCTAGTTTCTTTTTCATATAATTATGTACTATTAATTCACATTTAGAATACTTCCAGTCGGAGGAAGACGGGGCACGCCCCGTCTCTACAAGTCCGTAAATTTCTTGATCTCTATTTGCAAGGGGATTGGTTTATTTTGCTCATAGATCTGGTTGACCAGGTCTTGTTGCTCATTCACGCAATCTTCACGAATACCCTTATGCATGTATTGTAGCCAAAGATCACCGTTCCATTGCAGGAAGATGTCGTGAGGACGGTATTTGCGCAGAGTGTCCACGGCAGCCTCATTACAAGCCCAAAGCATTCCCGTTTTCCGCATCAAATTATATTCCACCCAATAGAACTCACGCATCTTACGCTCTTTCAACCAACGTTCCTCATTCATCTGGCGAATCTTCATCGCTTGTTTGTATTGCGGGGTATTCGGAAGAAGGGCCATATTGATCCCCCGTTCCAACTCTCTCGCCGTAAAACGACCGATAAACTCCCCTCCTATTGTCACCCCGTAATACCCATTCGATAAGCCACTCACGGACAATCCCTCATAATTCATCTCGTCCATAAAAGGGATTACCTTCAAAGCATCTGCCTGCGTATGTTTTTCATTATCATAACAAGTCGTATCAATAGGAAATGGTAGTGACCTCGCCTCATACGTAAAAATAAGGCTATCCCGAGAAACAGACAAACCAGAGATACGGCAATTGTCCGAACGAGTTACTTTTTTCTCCGTTCCATCTATCCGGATATCGGCGACCGGTTTACCAGCGAAGCCTTGTGCTTTCAAAAAGAGATAAGCCATGACCAGATGCCCGTCCGTAGAGGGATGTATACGATCCTTCCCACACAAGGTGTACATGGGATCTATCGCTTGTTCCCATTGGTTGATCGCTACCATCGGACGGTTGAAATCCACGAATCCCCATTGATTCTCTCGTGCCTGGGCATTCAGGAAATCCACGATCTCCAAAATAGGCGCATTTTTCCCAGGGAAAGCGACCTTGTCGAAGCGAGAAGTCTCATCATAAGGGGAACTTCCGATCAGGATTTTCCTCACCTCCGGATACCTTTTATAGACTTCCTCAATAAGGGCATAATCCCGGCAGGCTTTCTCTACCCGGTTCCGGGCAACCGTATCAGCTCCCGGCTTCCGGAAATCCATATAACCGACATCATTCATACCAAAAGACAGCGTCACTACCGTAGGTTCATGTTCGAAAACCTTATCCAACCGTTGGTATATCATCTCGGCAACATCTCCTCCGACTCCCTCATTAAAAATATCAATGCGCTGATCCGGGAAACGAGTCATGTAATACAGCCAAATATAAGAATGATAATGTCCTCCACAAGTAATACTGTTCCCAACAAAGGCGATCCGGTCTCCTTTCTTAAACGGAGCTATCGGCTGAGCGTATACCTCAATAAGCCCAAATAAAAATAAACAGACAAATAAAATATATCTTTTCATCTCTTTTTCTTTTCTCTAATTCTTATGATGAATAATATATACTGTATTAAAAACATTACTATCCATTATAATCGTATTTACTATAAATAGTAATCCGGATTACCATGGATAGTAATATTTTAACACGTTCCTAGTTCAGAGAATAGCCTGCAGACTTTTAACGAGCGACCTCTTCTCCTAGCAGAGGATTCAGTTCTTTCTCACGCAAAGGTATAGGGAAAACCAAATCTGATTCTTTAAACGGATAAGTATGATTAACCGCTTGATAACCGAGCAAATCAACCATTTGTCCCGATACCGGATCAAACGCACGATGAGTACGCAACATATCATACCATCCCGTGAACTCATAACAAAGTTCCCATGCACGTTCTTTCAATACTTGATCGACCGTGATAGAAGTAGGTTTCGCCTCATCGGGTAACGCACGATGACGGACTTGGAAATAAGCATCTACTGCCGTAGCATCGGATGTAGATCCTCCATCCAAATTGGCTTTCGCTTCCGCACACATCAATAGTACGTCCGCATAGCGGTAAACCGGGATATTCGCCCCACTCTTTCCCGTCGATTCCGCATCCTCATCCCAATATTTACATAAATAGGGAACATCCAAAGTTATCATTGTTTCAGGATCACCATATTTAGGCTTAGAGGTATAGAAAAACGCCTCATTCTGCTTACGGAGATCTTGGTCGTTATAGCTATCATAGAACTCTTCACGAGGAGCCAAACCTCCTCCATAAGCGGGAGTAATGGAAATCGGTTGCTCGGGATAAGGTAAAAGACCAAAATGGAAAGGAGCCCCGGCATCTTGTGCCTCTCTCTGAATCATAAAAATATGCTCGCCACTATTCTCATTTCCCGCCGCACGCAAATCCTTATAATCCGCAAACAAGCTAAAAGCCCCACTATCAATAACCTCCTTGGCTTTCTCGTAAGCCAATTGATAATACTCATTTCCTTTTTGAAGCGGATAACCAGCCATTGTCAAATAAACTTTGGCTAAAAGAGTTTTGATCGCTCCCATGGAGACATGACCCGTTTTGTCTGTCCAATCCAAACCAGACTGCTCAGCTTTTTTCAAGTCTTCCACGATCTGGTTATAGATATCCTCTTTGGGAGCCCTTGGTATCTTCACGGTATTCAGGTCTACCGTAGGTTCCGTCTTCAACGGAATATCCCCGAATAATTGTACTCCTTGAAAATAGTAATATGCCCGTAAAAAATAGGCTTCTCCCAGATACTTCACTTTCTGACTCTCACTAATGATATCCGTAGCGGAAACATTTTGAATTACGCTATTGCAGTTCTCCAAAGGAAAGAAAGTAGCCTTCCAAAAATTACGTACAATACCATTACTCTCCTCTAAACCTGAAAGCAACAAGAATTGGTTCTGTTCGTTACCTGCCGCACGAGGACGATAACTGGTACCTACAAGATATTCCAAGTTGAAAAGGTGAACAGTGGCAATCTCCAAGTCGGAGCTTAACAAATCATCAAGCCCATCATAAGTACCATCTACAGCAGCCTTGATCTGGTTCTCTGTTGTATAATATTCAGAAGGGCTTAAGAACGTCTTCGGGTCTTCTTCTAAAAAATTTGTACAAGATGTAAAAGCCATTGTAGCAGAAAGTAAGCTACACATCCATACATTTGTTTTATTTTTCATATCTTAATTTTTTACGAAACAAAGATTAAACAATTAGAAATTAACACCTAAGGTAAATGAATATGTCCGAGGCTTGGGATATGTATAGAAATCCACCCCTTGCTCAAATACGGCATCATAACTCGTCACCTCCGGATCGCTACCGGAATAGTTCGTAATCAAAAAAGCATTCTCTACATTGAACCCCAAGGATAAACTCTTGATGTGAGCAGCCGAAAGCATACGGGAACTAAAGTCGTATTTCAAGCCGATATTACGTAAACGCAAGAATGAACCGGGCTCACAACTCCAAGAATCCACGTCATTCTCATATCCATCTCCCGGAAGACGTAAACTCGGCACCATCGTATTCTGGTTCTCCGGAGTCCAAGCATTCACCGGAATGTCCGCATAAGCATTGGAGAATGTCACACGATTCCCCATCAACTGACGAGTGAAGTTAATCAATTTATTACCGTACACCCATTGCAAATCAAACATAAACGTGAAACCTTTCCACGAGAACGTATTCGTCATATTCATCTCGAACTTAGGAGCACCGTTACCAATATAGTCTTGGTCTTCTCCATCCTTCATCCCATTACCATTCTTATCCCAATACTTGATATCACCGGGTTTCTTATTATACTTAGCGGCTTCTTCCGCTTCATCAGTCCCCCACGTACCTAGGCGAACATAGCCGTAAAGAGCATTCAAAGGATGCCCTTCCTCAATACGTCCTCCCCATTTACTGATAATATTATCATTTATATCCAGTACCATCGAACGATTCATCGTATAATTCCAAGAGGTAGTCCACAAGAAGTCACGACTTTGTATATTGCGAGTATTCAAACTCATCTCTAGACCTTGATTACGAATCTTACCCAAATTTGTCATGGTTTTCTCATATCCCGAGTTTGACGGCAATTGTAATTCATATAATAAATCTGTCGTGATCTTATGATAGTAATCTGCCATAAACTCAATACGCCCATTAAAGAAACTCAAGTCTATACCTGCGTCAAATTGCCTGGATTTCTCCCAACGTAAATCTGGATTCGCCATGCTTTTCAAAGTAACGATCGTTGTCATCTCCTTACCAAAAGGAAGGCGTTTGTTCTCATAACGTGCCATAGACGCATAATCGCCAATTTCCGCATTTCCTACCGTACCATAACTCAAACGGATTTTCATGTCGTCAATCACCTTTTTCGCATTTTCAAAGAAATTCTCATTCGATACACGCCAAGCGGCCGAGAATGAAGGAAAGAAACCGTATTGGTTGTTCAAACCGAAACGAGAAGAACCGTCCTCACGGAAAGAAGCCCCCAATAAATAACGATCGTCAAAATTATAATTGACACGGGCATAGTAAGAATTCATTTTATTATCCGTGTAATCAGATCCTACCTTAGAGCGTACAGTACCAACTCCCATATTATTATACTCAAAATAATCATCGAAGAAATTTTCTGCTCCAAGTTCACTCTTCTCCGTCTTTGAATAATACCAACTGGCTCCCGCAACAACATTCAAGTTATGTCTATTCCAACTTTTATCAAACGTAAGGTAATCCTCGTTCGTCCATGACATCGTATTTTTATGGGCTCTTTCTGCCTTACCTTTTTGAGTATCTCCATAACCAAACAATGTACTCGGATTATAGGCTGAATTGATATAAGAACCATCCTGACGGCTAAAACTGGTCGTTAATTTCAACCAAGGAGTAATCTTAAAGGTACCGATCACATTGGCCAACGTATACTGGTTCTTATCTATATTTTTACGTTCTTTTAAAATTTTCACGGGGTTCTCCGTATCTTCCGCACCGGGATAATCCCCTTTACGAGAATACGTACCATCCTCATATTGAACAGGAAGAAAAGGTAATGCCTCCAATGTATATCTAGAAATCGTGTTCTCCGAGTTACGGGCATTACTAGACCCCACATTCAACATGGCCTGTAAATGAAACCATTCCTTCAAATCCCATCCCACATTAATAAACGCATTCAACTGACGCTTATAAGTTTCCAACATAATACCTTGATTGTCTTTATAACTAACATTCGCCACAGCGGTCAGCTTATCACTTCCCCCAGAGAAACTAAGCGAATGTTGATGGGAAAAAGCCGTACGGGTCACAGCATCCTGCCAGTCCGTATCATATTTCGGAGTACCGTCCGGATTAAATAGATCATCTTTATGTGTAAATACATTCGTCGGGTCTAAATGAGGAGCGATACGCCCTGGTTGAGCCTCATACGCACGCTTGAATACATCAAGAGCCTCTTCAGCGTTTAAGACATCCACCTTACGAGCTAAAGTTCCCGCAGATAGAACTGTATTATACGAAATATTCATCGTATTTTTCTTACCTTCTTTCGTTGTTATCACAACAACACCATTTGCTCCTCTCGCTCCATAAATGGAAGAGGAAGTAGCGTCTTTCAAGATATCGATGGACTGGACGATATTCGGATCAATCTGGTCTGGATCTACACCAACCACACCATCAACCACATATAACGGCGTATTGGAAGAATTCAAAGAACCGATACCACGGATTTTTATTGCCGGGCTACCGCCAGGAGCACCTGAATTCAAGGCGATATTAACACCAGCCACCTTTCCGGCTAATCCTTGGAATACATTTGTAGCATTAGGACGTTCCAACAACTTCTCCGAATCCACGGAACCCACTGAAGTAGACAAGTTTCGTTTCAACATCGTACCATACCCTACGACAACAACCTCTTCAAGCGCCTTGTAGTCTTCCGCCAACTTCACGTTAAACAGAGTACGATTTCCCACCTCTATCTCTTGTTCCGCATAACCGATATAAGAAAATGAAAGAATATCACTACTGGCCACATCCAAACTAAACTTTCCATCCAAATCCGTAACTGTGCCGACCGTTGTACCCTTAACCACGACATTGGCTCCAATAACCGGTATGCCATCCGGGTCGGTAACAATACCTGTAACCTTTCTCTTCTGTTGCTGTACAGTATCTTTCTTCAGTATTGTAATGTGTTTACCTGATATACGATAGGTTAAATTCGTATTTTTCAACAACTCATTCAGCACATCGGTTACTTGGCGATTCTTCATTCGTATATTCACCTGCTTGTTATTATCGATATCCTCGCTCTTATAAAAGAACATGAACTCGGTCTGTTTCTCTATCTCCGAGACAACATCGTAAAACGTCCCGCTCTTTACTTCTACCGTAACCGAAACTTTTTGCGCATAGGTATCTGCCGAGACATGCAATATACCTACTATTAAAAAAAGCAATGTGATCTTCATGATTGATTTAATTTTTTTAAGCAATAGATCATCACTATTCCCAACTTTTTCCATAAATTTGTAAATATTTTTTTATTAATGACTTACCTTAATCGTACGGTTTTAGCAGACAGACGAATAAGGTGATTAAATAATTAAAAAATGAATAAGGATCGGGGATGAGTGGTGTCAGTCCCGATTCTTTTTTGTTATCAGGTATTTATCATAGGCAACTCAAATGTTTAAGGTTATACATCTTATTTTGTTACTTGCTTCTCGCCGATATCAGAATATTTTTTCCATCTTTCGTGAAAGTGAATTGTTCTTCCGAGTTTATAATATCCAGTACTTCTTGTATACCTTGATCCAAGGAAAAAGTTCCTGTATAGCGGATATTCCGTAAGCTATCATGTGCCAAATGGATATTTACCCCATAATAATTTTCCAGACGTTTTGCGATAGAGGCCAAAGTCTCATCCTTAAAACGGTATTTCCCGCCTACCCAAGCGTTCGAGATCGAGGCATCGGTTTCCGATAAGAAAATAGAGCCAGTCCGATTATCCGACCGGGCCTGCTGGTTTGGTCTTAGTTTCATACGACTCATTTTCCGTCCCTGCGCATCAAAAGATTCCAACAGGATACTACCACTTAATAAAGTAGTAACACTAAAACGTTCATTATTAAAAGCTTGTATATTGAAAGAGGTTCCCAGTACCGTGATTTGTTGATTCTTCAATTTTACGACAAAAGGTTTCGAATGATCTTTCGCAATCTCGAAATAAGCCTCTCCTTCCAGATGGACCACACGTTCATCCCCGTTAAAAGAAGTGGGATATTTAAAACGAGTAGAGGCATTGAGTATGACCTTACTGCCATCCGATAGCAATAACGTGTTCGCACGTCCACCTTTTTCCACCACGATCTCATTATAATCCGTACCTCTTGAATGTAAACGATTATTTATCCATTGATTCATACCCATTCCCACTCCTATAGCGACTACGATAATCGCTGCATATCTCAAGAAAGAGAACCAGAACGATCTATCAAGGAACTTTGATCTTGCAGGTATGCCGGAAGCTGTTTCCAATTTCCCTACCATCCGTTCCCAGCTACGTTCCGCGGAATAACGGTTCAAGAACACCGCCTCCTTCCGGGAGTCGAAAAGATTCTTAAGTTCAAAGAAGTGAGACTTATTAGTATCACTTTCATGAATCCAAGCATCCAAGACCCGGAGTTCATCCTCTTGGATCTCATCTTGCAAATAACGTATAATTAGTTCTTCTATATGGTTATTAGATTCCATTTTCAAATTCATTTATTATATATACGACCGATTCTTTCTTTTTACTTACGCATTTCCCGGTATTTTCAAGGAAAAAATAACGCCTGAATGAAAAATGCCAAGATATTCCGTATAATCTTCAAACCTTTATAAAGTTGCGCCTCAACCGTACGTTGAGAAATATTTAGCATCCCCGCAATCTCTGCAGATTTCTTTCCATCCACATAAGCCAACGTAAAAATTTCCCTGCATCTATCCGGTAATTTGGCTATTTCCCGATAGACGGATTCCAAACGCTCTTTCTCCAGCTCTGCCACATCCGATTGATTATTATAATAATGTATCTCCTCTATCTTTAATTTACGGGCGACCTCATCCGCATAAGTCATTTCTATCGATTTATGCTTCAGGTAGTCGAGGCAAGCGTTTTGGACAGAACGGAATAGATATGTCTTTAACCCCTCCTCCAGAAAATAAGTATCCTTTTTTTGCCAGATCTTGATAAAAATGTCATGTACCAAATCCTCTGCCGTATCTTCATCTACATATTTTGAGGCATAAAAGATCAATCTGGGCGCATTCTCCAGATATAAAAGTTTGAATTTATCCAATTCACGGCTCCTGACGATATTGTCTTTCATACTCAATGTGGACGTTTCTTGTATTAATATAGACGATTCAAGGCATTTCCTTTTATTTATATACGATCATAGAAACAAAAATACTTATGTCCACTCGAAAAAAACAACATAAAAACAAAAAGCCCTATCCGAACTTAATCAGATAGGGCTTTCAAATTATTCTACCAACTAGATATTATCTTAACGGGATATATTGGACAAAGGCCTCGATAGCCTCATAAGAAGCTAAGCCTAACTGACGATACAACTCAGCGGTAGCCCGATTACGATCTTCGGCACGCTGCCAGAACAAACGCTCATCGTCACCCAGATACGGAGCGCTCTCGGCTTGCGATTGATGCTTCAAGATAGCGTTACGTTTGAAGCGCAACTCTTCCGGACTGATAGGTACAGCCATCTCGATATGGTCCATTTCCCATTCTGCCCACGCACCCCGGTACATCCATACACGGCAATTCTTCATCCATTCCTCATCTTTTACCTCGTCGATAGCAGCCAACACAGCATCCAGACAAACCTTGTGAGTTCCGTGTGGGTCTGCCAAGTCTCCAGCGACAAACATTTGATCCGGTTTAATCTCAAGCAACAGAGCTTTTACGACATCTTTATCAGCCTCACTCAAATCGTTCTTTTTCACCAGACCAGTCTCATAAAACGGAAGATCCAAGAAATGAACATGATCATCCTTCACTCCCGAGTAACGGCAGCCATGACGAGCTTCCTCACGACGGATCGTTCCTTTCATAAACAAGACATCCTTTCTTTCAGGCTCACCATTCTCTACCTTTTCGTAACGTAGGTAGTTGATGATCTCGTTCGCTTTATCTTTCACGGCTGAGTCGGGTGAATATCTCTCGCATACATCACGCAGATACTCGCAATAACGGATTACTTCCTCATCGCCAACGGCAATATTACCGGAAGTCTCGTAAGCCACATGCACATCATGATGTTGATCGCATAAACGACGCAATGTACCGCCCATAGAAATCACGTCATCATCCGGATGCGGGCTGAATACGATCACTTTCTTCGGATACGGATTCGCACGTTCCGGCCGATTGGAATCATCAGCATTGGGCTTGCCCCCCGGCCATCCGGTAATCGTATGTTGGATATCATTGAATATCTTGATATTTACATTATATGCAGACCCGTACAGGGCTAACAATTCGCCCAATCCATGTTCGCTATAATCCTTGTTCGTCAATTTCAAGATCGGTTTGCCCGTCAACTGACACAACCAAACGATCGCACGACGGATCAATTTATTATCCCATTCGCAACTGGTCACCAACCAAGGATGGCTAATACGAGTCAAATCGTAGGACGCGGAAAGATCAATCACAACCTTTGCGTTCGGATGATTCTGTAAATAGCTGGAAGGAACCGCATCGCTAACTTTTCCCTCAACAGTCTTAGCGACAATGCTAGCCTTATCCTCGCCCCAAGCCATCAAGATAACGCTACGCGCATTCATCATCGTAGAGATACCCATCGTAATGATACCTGCCGGGACATTTTCCTGTGAAGGGAACGTACGGGCCGCCTCTTTACGGGAAGCGCCCTCCAACAAGACCATACGAGTACGTGAGCTGATAGTTGTTCCACTCACGTTGAACATGATATTGCTAGAGTTACCAATACCTAACAACATGCAATCAATACCTCCAACCAATTGGATTGTCTCCTCATATTGGCGACAGAAATCCAAGATAGCATCTTTCGGCATACTTCCGTCCGGGCAATAGATATTCGCCGGATCAATATCGACTTGATCAAACAACTCCTCTTTCAAGCGAGCCAGATTTCCGGCACTGGGATTAGCCAATGGATAGAACTCATATTCCACGAAAGCGATCACGTTACGGAAACTTAATTTCTCCTCTTTATGCATACGGATCAACTCCTTGTAAACGCTCAACGGAGAACGTCCTCCAGGCAAAGCGATCACGAAGGGTTTACCGATATCTTGTTTTTTACGAATTTGTGTTGCTACCTCTTTAGCGATAGCGAAAGAACCTTCCTCGGCCGATTCATAAATGTTTGTCGGAATCTTTTCCAAACGAGTTAAAACTGAATGCTCGAAAGCATTTTCCGGGCGATAATACCGCAATGGTATACGCGTCAGAGTAATTTGAGAACTAAGGTTCGTTTTCATGTTTAATTATTAATTTAGTATTACAATCTCACTTGAGTCACAAATATAACAAATAAGTATTGGTCTTACCATACGTTGATAGAAGAAATTTATTAGCCGAAAGATTTGATTTAGACCAGCGTATTTGCTTCCGGAACCAAATTTCCCATACTCCATACCGCACGCACATTCAACTTGCGGTCTAAGATCACGATATCAGCATCTTTGCCCCTTTGCAAGGTTCCGGTACGATCGCTTACCCCCATCAAACGAGCCGGGGTCTCCGATGCCATGCGCACAGCATCGGCCAAAGGAATGTCAGCCTTCTGTACCATCGTACGTACCAAGACATCCATCGTGGCGATACTCCCTACCAATGAGGAATGGTCAGCCAACTTACATACGCCATCCTCGATAATAATGCGGGGATCGGATAAAGGCTTGCCTTCATTGGCTGCGCAAGAAAGAGCGTCCGTAACCAAACATGTACGTTCCACTCCTTTCAGTTTATAGACCAGTCGAAGGATCGTAGATGGTAAATGACGTCCGTCAGCGATCACCTCGACCGTCATATCGTCCATCAAGAAAACACTCTCTACGGTTCCCTCATATTTATATTCACGACGTTTATGAAAACCCGGCATAGCGTTATAAAAATGGGCCGCATGCGTAAAACCCGCGTTATAGGCGGCCTTGATATCGTCGAACTCTGCCTCCGTATGCGAAATAGCGGGCAAGATCCCCTTGGACTTTAAATATCGAGCAAACTCCAACGCTCCCGGCATCTCCGGACTAGCATCCCAACGCTTGATACAATTCGTTCGCTCCAACAACTCCTTATAAACCTTGGGATCAACCGTATTCTCCTTATCGATAAATAAACTAGCGGCCATCTTTGGATTTAAATACGGTCCCTCGATATGCAAACCTAAGACCGGACTGTCTTTTTTCGCCATTATCCGCTCGCATACATCAACCGCCTTATCAATCACCGAGATCTCCGGTGCCAGTATGGTCGGGAAAATAGTGGTAGCGCCATGCTTCTGATGGGCTGCGATCGCACCATGAAAAGCCTCTTCCGTACATTCGGAGAAGTCGAAGCCCCCACCGCCATGAATATTCATCGCTACGAAACCAGGAACGATAGACATACCTTTCGCATCCACCACCTTAGCGCCAATCACTGCCAAATCGCTATTTGTAACCTCTAAGATCTTCCCATCGCTAATCAATACGGAACCATCCTTCATCCACCCTTGAGGCGTAAGGATATGACCATTTATAATTTGTGTCAACATAATTGTTTTTGTTTAGAATAGTTTATTCGTACCTTCAACTAACTTGCCCATAGCCCAAACCGCACGGACATTCAAATCGCGATCTAGTAAAACGATATCGGCATCTTTACCCCGTTGTAAGGTTCCCTTACGATCGGATACTCCCATGATACGGGCCGGAGTCTCCGATGCCATACGCACGGCATCCTCCAAAGGGATTTCAGCTTTTTGTACCATCGTACGAATCAAACGATCCATTGTCGCAATACTTCCCGCCAAGGCAGAACGGTCGGCCAACTTACATACACCATCCTCGATGATGACACGAGGATCGAAAGCGACCTGACTATCACTGGCGGCACAAGCCAAGGCATCCGTAATCAAACATGTACGTTCTACGCCTTTTATCTTATAAACTAAACGAAGAATCGTAGGTGGTACATGGATACCATCAGCTACGACCTCAACAGTCATATCATCGAGCAAATAGATACTTTCCACCGTTCCTTCATACTTATATTCACGGCGTTTATGGAAGCCCGGCATAGCATTGTAAAAATGAGTCGCATGAGTATAGCCTACCTCATAAGCGGTCAAGATGTCCTCAAACTCAGCTTGGGTATGCCCTACCGAGGCGAGTACACCTTTTGAGGTGATATATTTGCCGAACTGCATCGCCCCCGGAAGTTCCGGAGCGGCATCCCAGCGTTTAATACAATGCGTTTCTTCCAATAAAGGGATATACTCCTCGGGATCCGGATTCTTGATATTCTCCGGGATTTGTCCACCGGCCATTTTCATATTGAAATAATGTCCTTCCAAATGAAGTCCCAAAACAGGGCTGTCTTTCTCGGCCATCAGTTTCTCTGTAGTTTCGGCGGCGGCACGGATCATCGGGATGGTAGAAGAGGATAAGGTGGGAAAGATACTGGTCGTACCGTATTTCATATGTGTGGCTACCGCCGTACGAAAAGCCTCCTCGGTACCTTCCATAAAATCACGGCCTCCACCTCCATGTACATGAATTTCCACACCTCCGGGAACGATATACATACCTTTGGCGTCTATCAAGGTTGCCCCTACTACCGCTAAGTCGCAGTTTGTTACTTCTAGAATTTTACCATCGCTTATCAATACCGAACCATCTTTTAGCCAGCCTTGCGGGGTAAGAATCTTTCCATTAATGATCTGAGTTAACATGATATGAGTTTTAAGCTTTCGCGTTTTTTAAGTAGACAAAGTTAAGGACTTTTCGCTAAAATGAACTACCTACTTATGGTTATTTTCTATGATATTTTCTATGAGTTTTCGCCGCGATGGAAAAATATTATATCATTAATTAGAAGAAGACAATTCTTCGAGTTCCAAGGTCCGTTCTGTCCATAAATCCATCGCATCGGATAATTCTTTCTTTAATGTGGAATATTCGCTGTAAAGAGAAGTATCCGAAGCCCCCTCCGGTGTAGCCAGCTTAGCTTCGATAGCGGCAATGCTATTCTCTAGCTCTGAGATACGAGTTTCTGCCTCAGCGACTGCTTTCTCAGCTTTTTTAATCGCTTTGCTTTGCTCTTTCCTTGCCTCATAAGAAAGTTTTTTGGAGGAAAGATGGATTTCCTGTGTGGCAGACACGGACGCATTCGTCCCATTGGAACGTTCTAATTCCCGCAAGCTATCCATTTTCTTATGCTCTAAGAAGCTATAAATACCCCCTAAATGCTCGATGACTTTTTGATTGCCGAACTCATATACTTTATCCACTAACCCATCCAAGAACTCACGATCGTGAGAAACCAGAATCACCGTACCGTCAAATTCTTTCAAGGCATCTTTCAATACATCTTTCGAACGCATATCTAAATGGTTCGTCGGCTCATCGAGAATCAGCAGGTTGACCGGTTCCAATAATAAACGAATCATAGCCAAACGAGTACGCTCACCACCGGATAAGACTTTCACCTTCTTATCCGAAGCTTCACCGCCAAACATGAAAGCGCCTAGGATATCCCGTATCTTCAAACGGATATCACCTTGGGCAACATAATCGATTGTTTCAAAAACCGTAAGATTCTCATTCAACAGTTGCGCCTGGTTCTGGGCAAAATAACCGATCTTCACGTTATGACCTAATTGAAGCTTTCCGGTGAAATCAGCGATCTCTCCCATGATACATTTCACCAACGTAGACTTACCCTCGCCATTCTTTCCAACAAAAGCAACCTTATCTCCACGGTTGATCGTAAACGTCACATGCTCGAAAACCAAATGATCGCCATAACGTTTCGCCACCTCCTCACAGATCACCGGATAAGAACCGGAACGGGGCGCAGGTGGGAATTTCAATCGCAACATAGCGCTATCTATCTCATCAACCTCAATACGTTCCACTTTCTCCAATTGCTTGATACGAGATTGTACCTGTACGGACTTTGTGGCTTTATAGCGAAAACGCTCGATAAACGCCTCGGTATCGGCCAATTTCTTTTGCTGGTTCTCATAAGCACGTAACTGTTGCTCACGACGTTCTTGACGAAGTACAACATACTCCGAATATTTCACTTTATAATCATAGACCTTACCCAATTCGATCTCTATGGTACGGAAGGTTGTATTATCAATAAAAGCACGGTCGTGCGAGACTAAGATCACGGCGTTAGCCCGGGTAGCGATAAAGTTCTCCAGCCATTGAATAGATTCTATATCCAAATGGTTCGTCGGCTCGTCCAGCAACAGCACGTCCGGTTGCCGGAGCAAAAGTTTCGCCAGCTCAATGCGCATACGCCAACCTCCACTGAACTCAGAGGTTGGGCGATCAAAATCGCTACGGCTAAAACCTAATCCTGCTAATGTTCGCTCCAATTCCGCATGGTAGTTGTTTCCTCCCATCATCTGGAAATGTTCGGATAGATATGTTACGCGATCAATCAACTTCTGATAACCCTCAGACTCATAATCCGTACGCTCTGCCAATTGGGTATTCAGGCGGTTGATTTCCTCTTCCATCTCATGGATATGCTCGAATGCACACTCTGCCTCTTCCCGTACGGTACGGGTATCGACTAATTGCATGTGCTGGGGCAAATATCCGATCGTAACATCTTTCGGTACGCTAACAGTTCCGGCCGTGGGAGATTGCAGGCCTGCAAATATTTTTAACATCGTAGATTTACCCGCACCGTTCTTTCCCACCAACGCAATACGGTCTTTCTTATTCACCACGAAAGAAATATCATCAAAAAGCGTAAAACCGCCAAACTCAACTGTTAGTCCTTCAACCGAAATCATACCGTTTCTTCAATTTATAGCTGCAAAGATACAACAGTTCAAGGTTTACTTACAAACTTTTCAAGCAATATCAAAACCATCAGTCCTTTTTCATAACAAAATCAAATTATATACGATCTCAATATCTGCCAAATGTAATCCAAAAAGGGAGAAACCTCTCGGCCTCCCCCCTTTTTTATCTAATGTTTTTAAGAAATTAATAACCCGGATTCTGTTTCAAGTTCGGATTCTTATCAATACTTGTCTGAGGAATCGGCAGATAACGATTACGAGAAGAGAACTGGCGAGTTTCAATAACAGCCGTACCTGTGATTTCCGCACGTTTAGTAGGCTCAGATTCACCATAATTAATCGTCCCTGTAATACGTAACAAATCACCATTCATGACTTTCTCGGCAAGCATCTTTCCATCTTCTTGCCAGCGGATGATGTCCGCACGGCGCAAGCCTTCGCCGGCCAACTCTACCGTACGTTCACGACGAATCAATTCACGAAGTCTATCCTTCGTCCCGTATTTAGCCTTATCCACTTCCGGCATACCTACACGTTGACGAATCTGATTCAAATAACCATAGATCTCTTCAGAAGGACCACTCAATTCATTCGCAGCCTCCGCATACGTCAAAAGAACCTCTGCATAACGGAATACGATCGGACAAGCGCCCGAGCTCCAAACATCTCCATATTGATCCATCGGATCCAAGTATTTCGCCCAAGTCAGAGCACTTTTGGAGGCATTATCGGTATAAGTCGGGAAATTCTTGTTGGCACTACCATCTTGAAGTTTCTCGTCCAAAGTATTAAGGATATCACCTCTCCACTCACGTCCCGGATATAAAACAGTCATGGCCATACGAGGATCACGATTTGCGAACGGGTGCTTCGCGTCATAACTCTTTGACTCCTCTTTCGTCAATCCATCAGACATTTCATACATATCCACCAAATTCTGGGTCGGGACAATAGAAGACCAGCCCTGATCTACGTTATTATACATCTGTCCGATTGTTCCCAATCCGTCCAACGTCTCAATATTCTGATCTGCCAAGATTATCTCTTTAGAATCCACTCCCGATACCTTAAAAAGATTCGTATAATCCGGATCCAACTCATACTGCTTCAAATCAATGATCGCTTTAGCCGCATCTTTTGCCTTTTGCCAATCACCATAATATAAAGCCTCACGCATCTTGATCGCTAAAACAGCACCTTTGGCGATATAGCCACGAGCCTCCGGAACATCCGCAATCCCAGCCAAAGCCTCTTCTAAGTCCTTAGCGATATAATCGCGTACCTCTTGTTCCGTGTTACGTTCCACTTTTGCCTCATCCGCACTTGAGTAAGAACTGACAATAGGCACACCGCCATACCACCAGTTCATCAAAAAATACTTATAAGCACGGATAGCTTTCGCTTGAGCTACATAATTGGCTTTTACCGCCTCATCAGAAAATGTCACTTGATCGACATTTTCTAAGAATGTATTCGCTTTGCGGATCGACTTATAATCATAAAGGATCTGCCCCGGATTAGAACTAGACAAAGAACCATCACCCCACGGGCGGAATCCTTCCCAAGAAAAATTATTATAGCCGATATCCGAACCACAATCTAAATAGAGTAATGTATTTCCATCTAATAAATCCTTATAACAACCTACTATAAAGCCCTTTGCGTCCGCTTCAGTCTGCCATGTGGTAGAAGGAGCCAACTGATCCTTAGGCACCGTATCCAGAAAATCCGAACAGGAAGTAGATAATGCAGCCATTCCAGCCGCCAATACGTATATCGATAATCGTTTCATAAAATCTTTTATTTTAAATTTCTCAACTAAATTAGAATGTTACATTTACGCCGAAAGAGTTTGTCATAACCAACGGATAGCTAGACAAACGAGAACTTACCGTTTCCGGGTCCACGTTCAACGGCATAGAGTCTATCGTAAATAAATTCTCCGCAGAATAATAAACACGTACATTCGATAAACCAATCACACTCAAAACACTCTTTGGTAGCGTATATCCTAATTGTAATGTCTTTAAACGCAGATAACTTGTATTGATTACCCAGAAATCAGACATCACGTTAGAAGCTTCACTTGGCGACATGCGCGCTTCCGCTACGCGCGGCATACTCGCATTTGGATTTTCCGGAGTCCAGCTATCCAACCAAGCGGTAGATGGATGCCCGGCACTACCCGAGAACTCTCCAAAAGCCTCTTTCGTAAAGGCACGACCTACATTTGCCGCACCCGTGAAATTCAAGGTCAAGTCAAACGCTTTATAACCCACATTCAAATTTAAACCAAATGTAACAACCGGATTAATAGTCTTAGACAATACACGGTCGTCCGCATCGATCTTTCCATCTCCATTTGTATCAACATAACGTAAATCACCTGCTTGGAAATCTTGCCCAAACGGATAACCGTCTTTTCCTTTATATGTATCCATCCATTGCTTTGCCTCCGCATCAGACTGGAAAAAGCCATCGGCCTTATATACATAATAAGAGTCAATTGGATTTCCTACAAAACGCCACAAATCACCATCATCAGGATTTGCCATACGGTCTACACCACCTAAGTCCTCGATCTTATTCTTATTATAGGCCATATTACCGAGAACATTCAAAGACCAATCGTTCCATTTATTATTATAACCTAATTGTAACTCGACACCTCGATTACGCATAGCGCCAACGTTATCAAAATAAGGATCCAAACCAAACTCGGTCGGAACCGGAACCTCCATGATAATATCCGTGGTCTTGCGATCATAGTAATCAAACGTAAAAGTCACATGATTAATAACCGCATCCAGACCTATACCCCAAGTCGTAGCTTTCTCCCATGACAAATCCTCGATACGATAAGCTTTCTGGTAATATCCTGTCGTCAAGTTCCCGCCCATAGGATAATTGCCGTCCAAATTATACGTTTGCATCCAAGGATAATACTGGTTCTCCCAAGGGTTGGATTTATTCAAGGCATCTTGATTACCTAACATACCCCAAGAAGCACGTATCTTCAAGCTGTTCAACCAATCACGCGAACTTTCCATGAATGCCTCCTCACTGATACGCCAAGCACCAGAGAAAGAAGGGAAATATCCCCAACGATGTCCCGGAGCGAAACGGGAAGAAGCATCCGCACGGAAGTTTGCCTCCAACAAATATTTGCCTGCGAAATCATAATTGATACGACCAAAGTAAGAAAGCATGGCTAACTCACGGCTCAAACCATTATTAGTCTGTGTAGAAGCAGCCCCGGCATCCATGTCATTCAAACTGTTGCTTGGGAAATTATTCCTTTGCATCTGATTCTTGCTGATCTCATATTTCTCCGCATGATAACCCACCATCACTTTCAATCCATGCTGACCGAAATCCTTACTATAATTCAGCAAAGCATCGAAGTTATAACGTTTCCAGTTTACGAAACGCTCAATCAAGGATGTAGTACGAGATGCAGATACAGGATCATCCGGTATACTCAATACACGTTCTGTATGACGTTGGTCTTCATTTACGTAAGCACCGGTCACCGTAGCCTTCAATCCATCGATAATATCATAGTCTACAGAAAGAGAACCGGTGAAATTCTGGTTACAATCGTCTACAGTCTGCCCGGAATCTAGCCATGCAATCGGGTTACCGTCATTCGTTTGCCCGTATTTACCATCCTGATCTTTCACCGGAATCATCGGGCTGATAATATTCAACTGACGAATAATCTGGTCGGAAGATCCCCCATAATAACTAGAGTTCGGATCCGAGTAATTATTCTTGATAAATGACATATTCATCCGAACAGCCAACTTCTTCGTCAACTGCATGTCCAAATTCGTACGTCCATTAAACTGTTTACGATCTGAGTTAGGAAGGATACCGGTCTGTCCTAAATATCCGGCTGAAGCCATGTATTTCACATTCTCCGCTCCACCCGCAATACTTACATTGTGCTTATGCAACAAGCCCGTTTGATAAGCCTCATCATTCCAATCCGTATTAGGATGCCCATAAGGATCTGAACCATCCTCGAACATCCGGATGTCATTATCGCTATAACGTCCCGGCTCAAAACGATTCCACAAACGCGCATAATCGGCCGAACTAACGCGGTCAATTACAGATGTCGCTTTCGAGGCACCCACGTATCCGTTATAAGAAATACGAGGCGCACCGGTCTTACCCCGTTTCGTAGTAATCAAGATAACACCATTAGAAGCCTTTGATCCATAGATAGCGGCAGAAGAAGCGTCTTTCAACACAGAAATACTCTCAATATCATTCGGATCGATATCATCCATAGACCCACTCTCGATACCATCGATCAAAATATACGGACTTGCCGAGTTCAACGTACCTACACCACGGATACGGATCGTACTACCATCCTGCCCCGGACGTCCTTGGCCGGAGGTTACCGTAACACCCGGCATCATACCTTGAAGCCCCGAGGATACGTTAGAGATAGGACGACTCGTCAGCTCCTTGCTATCCAACTGAGCTACCGCTCCCGACAAGTTCGCCTTCTGTTGCGTACCATAACCGACAACGATAACCTCGTCTAATTTCTGGGTATCTTCCCGCAAGGAGACATTGATGGAGGGTTCTCCATTATATTTAATCTCTTGGGTTAGATAACCGATAAAGGATACTTGAATCACATCCCCTTTCTTCACATCCAACACGAAATTACCATTCATGTCGGTTACAGTACCATTTGTAGTACCTTTTACAACTATTGACGCTCCGGCTACAGGACCAAAACTGTCATTAACCGTTCCCTTCAAAGTACCTTCTTGCTGGGAAATTCCTACTCTCGGAGTTATTGTCACACGATCGGACGCTTGGATCACGCCTTCGGAACATAGCACCGTAGACAACAGAACAAAACTGACAGGTCTTACAATTTTCAACATAAGAATCGTTTTTTGTTTATTAAATAGCTGTTACTATAAGTAAGACTTAAGGCATAATATTTTAAATCTCGTTTCTTATAATATTCACTCTCTCAAATTATTCAATGTATAATCATAAATCCTCGGTTAACTACCATGAAAGTACTTCTTCATCGTTCTGGTGGAACTTATAATCATTTGACGCAGCAAATATAGCTTTATTTTTAATT
>NZ_CANTZW010000007.1 GCF_947855115.1 uncultured Parabacteroides sp. | reverse complement strand
TTCAATAGACAATTCAATAGACAATTCAATAGACAATTCAATAGACAATTCAATAGACAATTCAATAAACAATTTATTGAAAGAAAATCCAAATATATTATCATATTCACCTTTTGAACTCGTAGACCTTTCTCACAAATGGAGTTGTTGGGAGATTTGCTTTGAAGTAGCAAAACAAAATAAAAAAGCGAGTATCTCCATGCCTTCTGAATCAATAATAAACAGTGTCAAATATTACAAATTATAAAATGTCATTACATATTGACAATTGTATATCCCTATATCAAGATATCATACTGACTACAGGAAGCACTCTCATTGAAGAAGAACATAACATCAGTAATGCTATCATTGAAAAAGAAAAGGAGAAAAACTTTTCCCTATCTTTTTTTATTGAAATAAATAATGCTATATTTTAGGTGAATATTTAGAACAAAATTACCCAGAAAAAATCAAGGAATTAGAACAGCAATTAGAACAGCAAGATACTGCTTTTTCGAATTGCATTAGAAACTCTATTTCAGAATTAAACCACCTATTATTTCTAATAAATAATAAAATAAATTTATCATCAGATGATTTATTATTTTCTGCACTATCACCGTCAAATAGAAGTCAATCCACAAATGCTTTTTTTGATGACCTTGAAAATATAACATTTAGACTGGCAATTATTGACCATACTTTGATCGATAATTCAGACACAAGAAATGAGCTAATAATCATCAGAGAACTCATTTTAAAAAAGCTCTCTGTATCTGATGCAAATCTTAAAGCCATTTATAGCAAACTAATGAGCAAATGCTCTTTCTTGCTAAAAAAACTATTCTTTAGCAATGAGGAGGCACATAAATATGCATTAGATTTTAAAATACATGATATTGATGACTTAAAACTAGAAGATAGCTTTAATGAAGATTTTTCCAATCACTTTGAATGCTTGTACAATAACACTAAAGCATTCAATAAGTCTAGCCAATATTATCAATTAGAATTTCAACAAGGAAGATTTTCAACTATTGGTTTTATTATTCTTTCTCAATACTACCGAATTGTAACAAAAGACATCACTCAAATAAACAATTTAATACTACGATTTAATAAGTTTTACGTAAAAAGAAATAAGAATAATAAAACTGACATATTTGACCGATATTCAATTGATAGTATTAGACACTATTTGCACAATTGTAGATTTTCATTAAAAACTTGTCAAGAAAACTATTCGATTGAGGATTTAAAAAACGATATCAAAGATATTAAGGAAATCCAGTTTCAAACTAAAATATTCAATTATCATCCATACTATAAAGCCCTAGAATTCTTATCAAAGAAAATACATAATAGTTCTCTTGGAGCTGCAGATTTAAATGAAATAAAAAGTATCAATACCTTATACAATGAATTGCTTCACGAATTAAAAATATCTATTGATTGGTGTGTACATCGCAGATTTTACCCATTCCAATTAGAAAAAACAGATTGTAGAACAGCAGAAGGCATTTTTATCGCATCATCATTTGCTCGTCCTATTAATTTTAAAAGGCTTAACAACCTCTATAGAGATTTTAGAGATGGTAAACAAATTGGAGAAATGTGGGAGTATTTTCAACTTCATAAAATAGAATTAGAAAGCGTACAAACAAAAATAAAATCTTTTAGAAAAGAATCCTTTGAGTATTTAGGCATATTTATTGCAATAATATCTTTTCTATTTGGAAGTTTACAGCTTTTTGGAAATTCAGATATCCAATTACCTCAAGCACTGATAAATATAACATCATTAGGATTAACGCTTTGTATCTTTGTTTCGATAATAGCAATTATCTCAAATGATATAAAAAACAAAATTTATTGGCTCATTGGGGTTTGTATTTTATGTATTATTTTATTATTGTTTTTACCTGGTATAATATCTAATGCACTAAGTTCTTAAAAGCATTTTCATTTCTAACACACCTATCATTACAAAATTCACATTATCAATAACAATATTGAATGAATCATGAAAATGCCCATAATACCATTTTTGTAATGAATACCCATTGCAAGCCAATTCATCATAAAGAGATGTTATACCCAACCTCTCCAACGCAATATCATTCAAAGGATACGAGTCAAGTTTTACCCATTCCGTTAATCCTGACTTTGACCGCTTCTCACAAAAATCAGGAGCCGTATGAGTTACCACTGTATCAATCTTTATTCCAGATTGGGTTAGCTCTTTAATCTCATCAGGCAAGAAAACCGGAGCTTCATCTTTCCAATACAACGGTTGTTTATCCTTTCTCAAGATACGGTTAAGCTCCATCTCCCGAAGATGTGGTTCACGGTCTATAGAAATTGCACCACCGACACATAAGATGTGGTGTCCAGCAACTGAGACTACTGTATAATCAGCAATACACCTCATGTACTTTTTGACAAAAGTCTTTCCATCAAAATAAGCAGGGTCATCATGATTACCTCTGACAAAGAATATTATATTCCCTTGCGTTCTTAGTTTGGGTGCTAACCGTTTATACAGTATATCATAATAACTCGCCTTATGAAAGCCAAAACCACAATCGCCGGCAACAATAATCAAAGAGTCCGTTATGTTATTAATTTTCAGATTATAAACTAACGTTTCAAACTCTCCGTGTATGTCACCACAGATAACTACATTTTTCTTATCAGACTCTACAATATTCATCACAAGCTATTCTATACCAATCCACAAGATACAAACTAAATTCTGAACATACTACCTTCTTATCCAAAATATATACACATCTGAGATTTAGAATTGAGCGACTTTTCATATATTTGCATTAGAATAAAATTCGGAGAAATCCGAAAAGACATATTAATTTTGCGTTCGCGTAAAATCTTGTACTGTAAAACTGGTAATTTTAAAGTCAAACAAGGTGATATGTGCAACGCCCGTGCTGTTTATGGTACGGGCTTGCTTATCACGTTTGACGGGTATACCAGTGCCTACAGTATGGATAAGCTGAGTCCCGTACCATTTTCTTTGGGATTTACATGAACAAGAAATGTTTACGAACAGTTAAGCCCAAAGAAGAATGAGAGACTTAGTGAAACTTTACGGGGAAAGCTTTAAGCTGATTTCCGACAATCCCAACCTAACAACCGACAAAATTCCAAATCATTTTTTGGAATCATGGCTTTCAGATAATGTAATCGTCATTACAGGTAATGAACAGCCTCATTTTGCTGTATCAATATTCCAGCTTGTACATGATGAACATCTCTGCCGTAAAGGGATTGAAAGTGAACCTGATAGTAAAATGATGGAACATCGCTTCAGTATATTTCAGTATATTTTAGCATTGGAGTCCGTACATCGTCAACTCCCTATCAATCTACGTCCGGTTCAAATCGGAGATTTTGACAATTATGACACTCTGCCGACATTCGACTTTATGCCAAAGAACTTTAAAGAAATCATGGTTCTTACAGAGGCTCTTTATCCACTTAGAAACAAATTTAAATTCAACTAATTATGAAACGATTATTATTAATGGTTGCCCTGTTAGGCAGTCTCAATTCATGCTACGCACAAAATAACGATAGTCATTATAAGAAAATGATTACGGACTACGTAGAAGTTAAAAATGATGTACGTACAAACCTTGATGTACGTATCTCTGAAATCACCGAAAAAGATTATACAGTAGCCGACAGTACAGAAGTTCTCAACAGCCGCTTTGCTAATGAAAAAGCGTCAAAAATCGAAACTGCCAATAAAGACATCAAACATTATGAAACCCAAATCGCTAAACAACAGGCAAAAGGAGGGCTGGTAGCTGAAACACTACTAAAAAAATACAAGACTGAATTGGAAAAAGCTCAAAACAGACTAAAAGATGCCCAAAATTGGCACGTAAACTATGCCAGTTGCTATGATAGTAGAAATCCCAATGACGTTATTGCTAAAATAGTAGAATGCAAATTATCACTCATGAACCCAAAGTTCAAAACCCGCCAAGAAGGCAAAGCCTCTTTTCTCTTCTCGGCTGATGGTAATAAACTTTTGAAAGCATTGAAATAAGGGTATATTTACATATAGTCTCCATATCTTTTTGTCTTTCCATACAAATGCCCCATTTGTTGCATCACGAAAACGTCATGGGGCATAAAAAAAGCAGCTACAAATCTTATTGTAACTGCTTGATTATTAAGTAGTGGTCCCACTTGGGCTTGAACCAAGGACTCCCTGATTATGAGTCAGGTGCTCTGACCAACTGAGCTATAGGACCTGTTCAGGACTCAGTCCTGAAATCGGGTGCAATATTACGATTTATTATCGAGATATGCAAATGTTAAAGGAAAAAACTTATTTCTCCGCATTTTCTCCTCCGGCGAACTCCATCAAGTATGCTTTGATGAAATCATCGATCTTTCCATCCATCACGCCATTTACATCGGAGGTTTGATAATTCGTACGATGGTCTTTCACTCGGCGGTCATCGAATACGTAACTGCGGATCTGGGAACCCCACTCGATCTTTTTCTTTCCGGCCTCCACCTTGGCTTGCTCGGCCATACGATGCTGCAACTCCTTATCGTAAAGGATAGAACGTAACTGGCGCATGGCGTTCTCGCGGTTCTTCGGCTGGTCGCGAGTCTCGGTATTCTCGATCAAGATCTCCTCTTCCTCACCCGTGTACGGATCCTTGAACTGATAGCGCAAGCGAACCCCGGATTCCACCTTGTTCACGTTCTGACCTCCAGCACCGCCTGAACGGAACGTATCCCAAGACACAGCCGCAGGATCTACTTTCACCTCAATCGTATCGTCCACCAACGGGGTGACAAAAACGGAAGCGAAAGAGGTCATCCGTTTACCTTGGGCGTTGTAAGGAGATACACGAACCAGACGATGCACACCGTTCTCACTCTTCAAATAGCCATAGGCGTAATCCCCCTCGATATCGATCGTAACCGTCTTGATACCGGCCTCATCCCCTTCCTGATAGTTGGCTATAGAGATCTTATAACCGTTATTCTCAGCCCAACGCTGATACATACGCATCAACATAGAAGCCCAATCCTGGCTCTCGGTACCACCGGCGCCCGAGTTGATCTTGAGCACGCAACTCATCTGGTCAGCCTCGTCACGAAGCATATTACGAAATTCCAAGTCTTCCAGCAGATGCAGGGCTTTCTTATAAGCCGCATCCACCTCATCTTCGGTGATGATCTCTTCCTTCACGTACTCGTAAGCCAGCTCCAGTTCTTCCGCCGCGGCATGTACCTCTCCGTAAAGCTCGATCCATTTCTTTAGCTCCTTCACCTTTTTCATCTGGGCTTCCGCACGTTTGGCATCCTCCCAGAAACCGGGGTCCTGCGTACGTAATTCCTCCTCCTCTAACTGAATGGTCTTACCATCGATGTCAAAGATACCCCCTCAGCGCCTTATCGCGCTCCAACACGTCATGTAGTTGGTCTGATGTGATCATATATTCTTTTCTTTTTAAATTTACCGCGAAGATAAGAAATAGTTGATTGCCGGCAAACCTGTTATTCCTCGTACATCGCCTCTATCTGAGCGGCATACTTCTGCAACACGACCGGACGGCGTAGCTTAAGCGTATCCGTCAGCTCGCATCCTATCATAAAAGGTTCAGGCAGCAAGGTAAAACGCTTGATTTTCTCGTAGGAAGCCAAGTTCTTCTGGTGCTCCTCCACTCTCGCCCCGATAAAGCGAATGATGTCTTTGTTTTGCATCAGTTCCTCCCGGCTCCCGAATGAAAGGCCTTTCTCCTCCGCATACTTCTCCAACAAGGGATAAACCGGCACGATCAAGGCGCTCACGAACTTACGCTGGTCGCCGATAACAGCGATTTGCTCAATGTAATTGTCGCCGCTCATCACCATCTCGATCGCTTGCGGGGCAATATACTTCCCGTTCGAGGTCTTATACAAATCCTTGATACGCTCCGTGAAGAACAATGTATTGCCTTCCAAGCGCCCGGCATCGCCGGTACGGAAGAAACCATCCTCGGTGAAAGCTTTCTCGGTCTCCTCCGGTTTATTATAATACCCGGACATCACGGTCTTGCCTTTCACCAAGATCTCGTTATTCCCCGGGTCTATCCTCACTTGGACACCCGGCATCACCTCACCGATAGAACCAAACTGGAATCCGATCTCCGGATAGAAACAAACCGTGGCCGTCGTCTCGCTCAATCCATAACCGTAGACGATCGGGATATTCACGGATTGCAAGAACTCGTTAATCTCATCCGATAAAGGAGCGCCCGCCACCGGGAAAAAACGGCCGCGCTCAATACCCAGCACCCTCTTCAATAAAGTGAAAACCGTATTATTATAAAACTGGAACTTCAGCTTCAAGCCACAGGGGGCCGGTATCCCCTTGTTCTTATATTCCAGATTATACTTCCGTCCGGTGTCGATCGCATCCAAGAAAACCTTCTTCATGACCGGGGAAGCGGAGTTGATCTTCTCATGCACGCCGGCGTATACCTTTTCCCAGAAGCGAGGCACATTGCACATCAACGTGGGATGAACCTCCGGCAACGTCTTCTGGATCATCTTCGGATCTTGGTTAATGGCGATCGTAACCCCCTTGTGCACACAATAACAACACCAAGCTTTCTCGAAAATATGGGTCATCGGCAAGAAGCTCATGGATAAGTCCTTATCGGTCACCATCGGCAACCGGATATCGTGTATCCGCATCGCCTCCAGGTAGCAGGAATGGGGAAGCATCACGCCCTTCGACTCCCCGGTCGTGCCAGACGTATATATAATAGTGGCCAAGTCTTCCGGAACGGCTTCCGTCATACGTATTTTCACCGTACTCTCCGCATGAGCGTTATCCCCCAGCCGCAGGAAATCGTCAAAATAAATAGAAGTCTTATCTTCCGGGTTCATCTTGACCGCCGGGTCAAAAATGACCAGGCGCTCCAAATACCTAGAATCCTTCTGTACCTTAAATGCGTTGTTATACTGTAACTGCTCGCCCACGAACAGCGTGCGTATCTTAGCGTCGTTGATAATGTACTCGATTTGCCCCGGAGAATTCGTCGCGTACATCGGTATGGAAACCACCCGGTTACCATACGCTCCAAAGTCCGTATACAAACACTGAGGCATATTCTGGGAATAAACCCCGATATTCTCCTGTACCTCTATCCCGAACTCTGCCATCGCCTTGGCCGTAAGCATCACTTTATCGGAAAATTCCCTCCAAGAAATCTTCAACCATTTTCCTGTAGCGTTGTCTCTATGCTTCAACGCGGTACGATTCCCATATTTCTCTGCCTGACGGTGTACTAACTCGGCGAAATGATAATAAATCATAATTCCTTATTTTGAATTGATACCACAAAAGTACGCTTTTCTCTTCTAAAAGACACGACATCCCTCCTTTTTTTACACATAATCGCTCTTTTTGTGCAAGTATTCGGTTAAATAATAATAATTCATAGTAGTATGTATTGCATAGTACATATGTAATACATACATTTGTAGCATAAAATTAAAAGAGATGAATGCAGAGAACGTAAAATCACAAATGAGAAAAGGAACGCTGGAATATTGCATCCTCCTGCTTCTCAAGAAGGAACCCGCTTACACCTCTGATATCATTCAGAAGTTACAAGAAGCAAAGCTGATCGTCGTGGAAGGCACTTTATATCCTCTTTTAACCCGATTAAAAAACAGCGAGTTATTAAGTTATCAGTGGATAGAATCTACACAAGGACCGCCACGCAAGTATTACCAACTGACCGAGAAAGGAGAAATATTCCTCGGCGAGCTGGAAGCTTCATGGCAGGAATTAAACAATACAATAAATCACATCAGAAACAATTAAAACGAAAGAGTGATGAAGAAGACACTTACTGTTAATCTGGGAGGTACAGTTTTCCATATTGACGAAGACGCGTATCAATTATTAGATAAATATCTCTCAAACCTGCGTATCCATTTCCGCAAAGAAGAGGGCTCGGACGAGATCATGGACGATTTCGAGATGCGTATCTCGGAACTTCTCAACGAGCGTGTCCGCCTAGGCTATGAGGTCATCACGATCGAGCAGGTAGAGAAAGTGATCAAACGGATGGGCAAGCCGGAAGAGATTTTCGAGGAGGAGGAGAAAAGTTCCGGCCGCGAAGAGAATTTCCAAGCGCAACAACAGCAGGCCACCCATACCCAGACTACCAAGAAACGCCTGATGCGCGACCCGGACAACCGCATCCTAGGAGGCGTAGCCGGAGGTTTCGCCGCTTACATGGACTGGGACCCGACAGCCGTGCGTATCGTATTGTTCCTTCTGATGTTCTTCTATGGGATCACGGTCCCGCTTTACTTCCTGCTATGGATCATCGTCCCGATGGCGCGGACGGCGACCGAGAAACTAGAGATGCGCGGGCAAAGCGTAACGGTGGAGAACATCGGAAAGACCGTGACGGATGGCTTCGAGAAAGTCAGCAATAACGTGAACGACTTCATAAGCTCGGATAAGCCGAGAAACTTCCTCCAAAAGCTGGCAGACGTTTTCGTCTTGATCATCGGGTTCATCCTGAAGTTCTGCATCATCTTAGCGGGAATCATATTATTGCCGCCACTGGTATTAGTCGTATTCATCCTGGTTGTCGTGACATTCGCGTTACTCATGGGCGGGGCCGGATTCATCTATAACGTTTCCCCGTTCGGAGCGGACTTGATAAATGGGGCGCCATTGTCGATGGCCATCATGGGATGCATAGGTACGATCTTATTCATCGGCATCCCCATATTCTCCTTGATTTACGCGATCTGCTGCCAATTATTCAAGGTACGTCCTCTACCGGCGCAAGCAAGATGGATATTATTAGTCTTATGGCTCATTTCTCTCGTATTATGCGGCGTATATATCCAGCAATCCGGCATGTTGTATGACTGGCACAATTACTGGAATGGCGTACACAATTGGAACAGGCACGCCGTATGGTTCCCTTGAATTCATTAGAAAGCGTGAGAGAAAAATATGGGATTTAGTAGTTTATAATGTTTATTGTGTGTTTAAAAAAAGAAGGCCGCTCTATCGCAGAGGGGCCTTTCTTCTAAGGTTAACAAATTTATGAGTAAAAACCACTAATGAATCATATTAATGATTTGCTATTCCCTTCGCATGATATTGTCACGCATAAAACAGCGGGTACAAATATAACCAAATTTTTATAATTAAAAAATTATATTCACTTATTTGAATTCTTTTCTAATCTTAGCGGCGATCTCGGCCAGTTCCTCTTGACTTACAGCCAATTTCTCTCCTCCGAAATACATATCAGACTCTTTCGTGATAGGGATCAGATGGATATGCGCATGAGGCACTTCCAAGCCCATAACGGCCAACCCCACACGCTTGCACTCGATAGCGGCCTCTTGAGCGCGGGCTACCCGCTTAGCGAAAGCTATCATCCTTCCAAGCATCGGATCATCGATATCAAAGATATAATCGACCTCCTTCTTAGGGATCACCAAGGTATGTCCCAACGCTACCGGATTGATATCGAGGAAGGCGAAAAACTCGTCGTCTTCCGCGATCTTGTGGCTGGGGATCTCACCCGCCACGATTCTGCTGAAAATAGTTGCCATACGTCTTCCCGCTCCTTAAATTGAAATGTCCATAATCTCGAACGTCATCAAGCCGGAAGGCACACGGATCTCAACGACATCCCCAACCTTCTTCCCCATCAAACCTTGGGCTATCGGCGTACTCACGGAAATCTTGCCTTCTTTCAGGTTAGCCTCGGAATCCGACACCAACGTATAGGTCATGACAGCATTATTCTTCGTATTCTTGATCTTCACCTTATTCAAGATCTGAACCTCGTCTGTCTTCACACGGCTCTCATCGATCAGGCGAGCGTTTGAGATCAGGCTTTTCAATTGGGCGAGCTTCGCCTCCATGATACCTTGAGCTTCCTTGGCGGCATCATACTCCGCGTTCTCGGACAAGTCTCCCTTATCTCTCGCCTCAGCGATCTGGGCAGATATCTCGGGGCGCTTTACGGTCTCCAAATAGTTGATTTCAGCTAAAATCTTATCGTAGCCGTCTTTTGTCATATAACTAACAGCCATACTAAATCCTCCTTATTCTTTATATTAATATTGATTAATTATCGCATAATAAAAAAGAATCCCGACCACGTCGTATGGCCGGAACTCCTCTTTTATCATTTTAATGACTTCGCAAAGTTAGGGCATCTTTCCTAGACGCACAAGTTTAAGGAAGTGCTTTATAACATATAAATCTGGCGGTTAAACCATGAACAATTTACAATACGGACTTGACATCCGCCTCAAGCTTCTTCATATCGTCCACCCGTTTGACCAAGTTCCCCTTACGGTCTAGGAGAAAGATCGCCGGAAGCTGCTTCACGTTATACAACGCCGCTGTCTGGGAATAAACAGACTGCGGGTCTCGCACGCAAGTCCAAGGCAGGTTAGAGGCCGCGTTTTTCCAGAAATGGATATCGCTATCCAAGGAGATCTGATAAATCTCCAGGCCTTGGTCATGGTATTTCGTATATAAATCGCCGAACTCCATATTCAAGGCGGGAGACCACTCGGACATATAAGCCGTGAAATTAATCAACACCACCTTACCCGTAGCTACAGAAGACAACTTCGTATTCTCCCCATGTATATCCGGCAAATCGATATCCAAGAAGCTGACCTCCTTCTTCTCCACCTTATCCAGGTCTACCGGACGCTGGCTACGAATCACCTTTATCGACTGAAGCGCCAGGTTATACAGATGCTTAGCGCGAGGGCTCTCCGGATAATAATGATCGAAGCTGGTAGCCACGGCGCCATAAGCCTTCGAGTCGTCCTTGTCATACAAGTCGAAGAAAAGCAATCCGTCTATTTGCTGGAACAAGGCAAAATAAGCGGCGGCAGACATCGGGGCAGAATAAATATACTTACGGGCCACTTCCTTGTAAGCCTCGGCCGCCTCAAGCACTTGGCGGGAATATACGGAATCCGCCAACAGGCCAGACTCGGATTTTTTCCGCAGGCGGTGGATCGCTTGGTTAGCGTCTAATTGAGCCAAGGTAATATTCTTGATCGCCTTGCAATTCTCGGACCCTTCCACGGAATAAGAGGTAGCGAAAGTACCCGCGTCTGCCACGAAAGAGATCGTCTCCGTAGAATCTACCGAGAAGTTTATCAATTGATTATTCAAACGCAGGCGATAAAAATCCGGAAACGCCGGACGAGGCTTCGTAAAGCTGAATTTACCCGCCGCCGTCAATTTCACGGAATCCATCAGCTCCACCGTCGATACGCCTACATTCTCCAGATACATCACCTGGCCGTCTGCGCCGGACACTACACCTTCCACCGTAAAATCAGAATTCTTCTTACAAGCCGTGAACAAAAGCAATATTACACACGCCGCAGCCAGTAAATTCGTAGATATTTGTTTCATTATTTCTCGTTTGTCTATATTATCAGGTGCAAATATACATTATTTTACAATTGTGGCACCATTATTCCGTATTTCTTCAATACTTTTTTCAAAAAAAGTACTTCAGAACTGTTATTTCTTTTCATTTTCATGCAATTACAGGTAAACTTTCATTACATTTGCACCAATTTTTGACAGATAGAAAAATAAGAAAAAAGATTATGCTTAATCCAATTAACAAGACGATCGAGTTGGGTGATGGAAGAACCATTACCATCGAAACCGGGAAATTGGCGAAACAGGCGGACGGAGCGGTTACCGTCCGTATGAACAACACCGTGTTGCTCGCCACTGTTTGCGCCGCCAAAGATGCGAACCCGGGTGTTGACTTCATGCCGTTGCAAGTAGAATACAAAGAGAAATACTCCGCTTTTGGGCGTTTTCCCGGAGGTTTTACAAAAAGAGAAGGAAAAGCTTCCGACTATGAAATCCTTACAGCTCGCTTAGTAGACCGTGCGTTGCGTCCTCTTTTCCCGGACAATTACCACGCCGAGGTATATGTGAATATCATATTGTTCTCCACGGATGGCGAAGACTTGCCGGACGCTCTAGCGGGATTGGCCGCTTCCGCGGCCTTGGCCGTTTCCGACATACCTTTCAACGGGCCGATCTCCGAGGTTCGCGTAGCCCGTACGGATGGGAAATTCATCGTCAACCCTACTTCCGCGGAATTGGAGAAAGCTGACATCGATATCATGGTGGCCGCTACCATAGACAACATCATGATGGTGGAAGGAGAGATGAACGAGGTTCAGGAGTCTGAGATGCTCGAAGCTATCAAGGTCGCTCACGAGGCCATCAAGATACAATGCAAGGCCCAGTTGGAATTATCCGAGGCTTGCGGCAAATTGGTGAAACGCGAATACTGCCACGAGGTAAACGACGAGGAGTTACGTAAAGACGTACACGATAAATGTTACGCAAAGGCTTACGCCATAGCCACATCAGGCAGCGGCAAGCAGGAGCGTAGCGAGGCGTTCGAGAAAATCGTAGAGGAATACAAGGCTCAATTCTCCGAGGAGGAGCTGACCGACGAGAAGCTGGAAATGATCGGCCGTTACTATCACGACGTGGAGAAAGAGGCTATGCGCCGCGCCATCCTCGACGAGGGTAAGCGTTTGGATGGCCGTAAGACCACCGAGATCCGTCCGATCTGGATCGAGACAGACTGCCTACCGGGTCCTCACGGTTCCGCGATCTTCACACGTGGCGAGACCCAGTCTTTGTCTACGGTTACCTTAGGCACGAAATCCGACGAGAAGATAGTAGACGACGTATTGAATCACGGATACGAGCGTTTCCTGCTTCACTATAACTTCCCCCCATTCTCCACAGGCGAGGCAAAGGCTACGCGCGGCGTAGGCCGTCGGGAGATCGGGCACGGCAACTTGGCTCACCGTGCTCTGAAACGTATGATCCCGGACAACTACCCGTATGTGGTACGTGTAATCTCCGATATCCTAGAGTCTAACGGTTCTTCCTCTATGGCTACGGTTTGTGCCGGCACCTTGGCTTTGAGAGACGCAGGTGTCCCGATGAAGAAACCGGTATCCGGTATCGCCATGGGATTGATTTCCGAGAACAAGGGTACGAACTACGCGATATTGTCTGATATCCTAGGCGACGAGGATCACTTGGGTGATATGGACTTCAAGGTAACGGGTACGAAAGACGGTATCACGGCTACCCAGATGGACATCAAGGTAGACGGTTTATCTTACGAGATTCTCGAAAATGCCTTGGCCCAGGCTAAGGAAGGCCGTATGTACATCTTGGATAAGATATTGGAAGCTCAACCGGAAGCTCGTGAGGATTTGAAACCTCATGCGCCTCGTATCGAGACGATGACGATCGGTAAGGAATTCATCGGCGCGGTAATCGGCCCGGGTGGTAAGATCATCCAAGGTATCCAAGAGAAGACCGGAGCCACGGTTTCTATCGATGAGGTAGACGGCGTAGGAAAGATCGAGATATCCAGCACGAACAAGGCTACGATCGAAGCGGCTATCAAAGCGATCAAGGCTATCGTGGCGGTTCCCGAGATCGGTGAGGTTTATGAGGGTAAGATCTCTTCTATCATGCCTTACGGCGCATTTGTTGAGTTTATGCCGGGCAAGGATGGTTTGCTTCACATTTCCGAGATCGACTGGAAACGTCTGGAGACTGTCGAGCAAGCAGGCTTGAAGGAAGGTGATACGGTCTCTGTCAAGTTGGTTGATATCGATCCGAAGACAGGCAAGTTCAAACTTTCCCGCAAGGTATTGCTTCCGAAACCCGAAGGTTACGAAGAACGTCCGCCGAGACCGGAAAGAGGCGATCGTGGACCTCGCCAAGACCGTGGAGACCGTGGTCCTCGTCAGGATCGTGGTGATCGCGGACCTCGCAGGGAATACAGAGACTAAGACAAGGTCTTATACATTATATATAATCCCGGGTAGATTGAAGGCTATCCGGGATTTTTTTATCAAATCATCTACCACACCTACAACTATAGCTATAAGCAATTGGTCATAAGTAATTTATCGAGTGGTGGTAGATAAATAGCATCTACCACTATTGGTTTGTATCTACCACCATTCACTACTTTTCAACCACTAAATACAATCATCCCCTACTCGCCAACCGTATCATTAGTCCTATCTTTCTCAAGAAGCGACCGAAGACGTAGACCTTGCTCAGCCGGCAGACTATCTGTTTGATCATGCTTTCTATATTATTCAAGAAATTAAATAATAGATATTTATAGTTTTTCTTGGTATAAAACAAAAGTTTTCCGCTATGGAAACATTTGTTTTCTCATGAGGAAACCTTAGTTTAGTACTTACGAAACATTAGTTTTCCCTAAGAGAACTGTTTGCTCTCTTATAGAAAATACCCATTTCCCGGTAGAATCTATGGTAAGATCTTCCGCAGAGGTATATAAATCGATAGCTGAAATTCTTTCCTCCGGTTCCTATCCAACAAGTTCTCCACGGAATGACGTAATAATCCTATTTTAACGGAACCTTCTATACCGACACAGCCTAAATCGTAACCGATCTTCAAGGTAGCAGGCAGATCGAATCCCACACCGCTATCTACACTCCGATAGAAATAGGCGGTAGGCTCAGCCCCGATGCCTATGTATAATCCTTTATAGATAGAAGCATTAAGAGAGGGTGAGAGTGCTATATAATAATTCAAATGCCGTTTTCCCACTTGATATTGCGTATAAATCTCACTGAAATCCAATAATGTCCCTTTCTGTACACTTTTCATTCCTAATAGAGCATCCAAGTCCCAAAACAACCAATGATTCTGCCGCAAACGAAAACGGTATCCCAAATGGAGATCATAATTATATGTATCATCGAAAGACTCGCCAAGTTGATCAGCCTTCAAATCATCTATAAACTCGTAATCCAGTGTTCCCGCACCACCACTCAACAATAAACCAGATGAAATCAATCTCTCTTGTGAGAAAGAAGATATCGTAACCAGAAACAGCGCAATACAAAACAAAGAAATTCTCAACATCCTCATCACTAATTTTTATGTTATTACTAAAATTACCGGATAGCAAACCAAGTACAGACTAAACAAACGATCACAAACCTTATATCCAAGCCATGATCTTCGTTTAGCCTGTACAATTACCCGCAAGATTAATCGTTTTTGAAAATTCTTGCTGTTCCAAAGCACTTGTTGCATCTTCGTTATTACAAGACGCAAGGATACATGCCATTACGCATGCAGACAAAATAATTGTTCTCATATAAAATAATTTGAATAAAAAATGGATTCACTTAGAAAAGAATAGAAAACTCTTCATGGATATTATCTCCTTCTACTCTTATTAAATAAGATTTAGACAGAACTTCTTGCATGGGGATATAATAGTTCCGAGAAGTAGAAAGAGGTACAGACTCTTCATATACAAGCATCCCACTATCATCAACAATTTGTATAAACACATTGTCTAATGGTTTCATAAAATGGAACATGATTCCATCATTTACAATCTCCAATCTTACTTGGCTATGAGGAATTGAACGGTCTTCCGCCTTGTCATAATCATTTTTATCATTATCTGCCACAACCATAGGATAGCTAGACACACATACACTACTTAATAAGCAAGCCAAAAATAAAATCTTTTTCATATCATTCCTTTTTTTGACCGCAAAAGTATGAGATAGGCAACAAAAAGCCTGCGAACTCTGTTCGCATCTTGGTCGCTTTTTGTTCGTCAAATGGTATGAGTCTAAAAATCAACGATAAATTGATCCAAATCATTCGGAGTCCCTTCTTCTCCTGTCAGTTTATAATAAAGCCGGGAACGGGCAGAAGAGATCGAGGACTTGGAACGATTTAATAGAATCGCCATGTCCGTTACCCGGATAGAAACCTTGATTAAGTAGCAAATCCGGAGTTCTATAGAAGATAAATCGGAGTATAAGTCGCACAAGCGTTCCGTGAGGTTATCATATGTCAGATCCAATGCCTGTTGGAGCGACTGCCAATCCGCATCTAATATCTTCAGATCGGATTCAATAGCCGAATGGAATTTTTGATAGATATCGGAATGCCTCAAATCGATCTCTAATAAATCCCTTTCCGAACGCTTCAATTGGATGCGCTCGTTTGTCACTTGGAGCAATTCCTTTCGAACTTGCAACAAAGAATTCTCATTATCTTTCTTTTGAGACAATAGTAACTCCAGATTAGCCATCTTTGCGTTATTTTCCTCTATGCATTGCAAACTTCTCTCGTATTGCTCCTGCTTTTCTTGGCTCAAGATACGAACTTGTAGTGCCGCACGGTCTTTTTGCCTCTTAAAACGATATACAAATAAGGCCATTAAGGCAGAGGCCATCCCTAAAAGCGTTATCACTTGATAAATCTGAATTCGTACACGGTCATTCACTTCCCGCAAATGCAGATTCTCTTTCTCCCGTTTCTGATAGTTATACAAGGAAGCCATTTTACGAATTTCTTCCGAAGCAGTTATTGATTGGATGGAATCTTGCGTCTCTTGATATAAACGAGCATAACGAACAGATGCTTTATAAGCAGATTTATACTCTGACAAAAACGACAAATATTTATAAACGCTTGCTTTAACATATAAATCCGGGCTGTCCAAACATTTCCGCAAATAATAATCCGCAGAGTCCAATTTTCCGATCTCTAAATAGATATGCCCTAAGGTTGAATAAGTAGGATACATATTCCGGTTCAATGAATCTCTCGATGACTCATATAAACAACTTAGAGCTTTATCATAAAGAGCTAATTCCCTATAAAGATCACCCAATTCTGTCAATATTCCTGAAAAATGATGCCTTTGTCTCATATTCTTAGCCAAGTTCGCAGCCTCTTGATAATATATAACCGCACTATCCTCTTTACCTATCTTTTCATAAACACGAGCAATATCTCTTGTCACCAAAGACAAAGTCGCACTATCCCCCGCCAATAATTTGTATTGATAAGCCTTCTCATGCATATGGATCGCCTCTTCATATACATTTTGGTAATTATACAGCATCCCCATTTGAGAATATACTTTAGATACAAGTACATACTTCTCCGTATCCCCCGCCACATCCAATGCCTTTTGGAAATACTTCAACGCTTCCGGGGCATCATGCAAATCCCGATAGACACGTCCCATATAATAATAAGACTCCAGTAGCTTGTCCCGATCACCATACTTCTCATAGAAAGCGGTGATTCGCTTGATCAATGAATCGGACGTATGCCGGACATACATCTTATCATCGACCTTCAGAGCAAGCAGATCATAATACATACATTGCTCCGCACCAAAATACGAGAGACTGTCACGCAACCGCTCCAGCAAAGGCCGGGCTTCCTCTGGATTCGTATTTGCGAGAGAATCGATCCGCAACAAGGTAGCCGGATAAGGCTTCTCCCGATAATCGCAAGCATGGAAGACCGATAGCAAGAGCGAAACCAAAAGGATGTAGATATAAGACATTAAAATCAGATTTATAGCTTAATAGGCGCAAAGGTAAAGAATTAAAGCTGAATTGTTTCGTTAACATATATATAAACACTCAAAGAGCTATCCATAAAAAGCATTCCAATTAGATACTTGAGGGTATGTCAAATTGATATTACCGGACTCAGACGACTCAGAACACGCAGACTTATTTAGTTGATAATTAATAATATTTGCGCTCGTCCGAGTCATCTGAGTCCCATGAATACCGATATTTGACACACCCTCATCGATGGCGAGAATCATAAAATATAGCGGCCTCCGACAATGTATCCAATAGCTATAAAACAAGTATCCATCAGCTATTGCCCGGTTTTGCTTTCCACTCTTAACACGAAAGCGTATAATTTGCTTTCTACTCTTAACAAATTCGAGTACTTCTTGCTATCTCTAAAAGTAAGTTCCAGCTTTTTGAATGGCAGGGAAACTTATAAAAAAAACACGTACGTGTCTTTGGAAAAAGTCGTACATGTTTTCCGGAAAACACGTACGTCTTTTTTTAAGCACAAAAAAGCGGTATCCAGCCTGCCGCCGGATACCGCTTTCCATTTATCTTTACCGATCAAGAAATCAGCAACGAGGCTTGATCTGCTTGAAGAAGTCGTTACCCTTGTTATCTACCAAGATAAACGCGGGGAAGTTCTCTACCTCGATCTTCCAGATCGCTTCCATACCCAATTCCGGATATTCCATGCACTCGATGCTCTTGATATTGTTCTGCGCCAAGATAGCGGCGGGGCCACCGATAGATCCTAGGTAGAAACCGCCGTGGTTCTTACAAGCGTCCGTAACTTGCTGGCTGCGGTTACCCTTCGCCAACATGATCATGCTACCGCCGTGGCTCTGGAACAAGTCGACGTATGAGTCCATACGGCCCGCGGTCGTCGGGCCCATAGAGCCACAAGCCATACCTGCCGGAGTCTTAGCCGGACCCGCGTAATAAATAGGATGATCCTTAATGTATTGGGGAAGATCCTCGCCACGATCCAGACGCTCCTTCAACTTAGCGTGAGCGATATCGCGGCCTACGATGATCGTTCCGTTCAACGACAGACGAGTAGATACCGGATATTTATCCAATTCCTTCAAGATATCCGCCATCGGTTGGTTCAAGTTGATCTTGACAGCGTCGCCCTCACCCGCTTGGCGAAGTTCCTCCGGAATCAATTCGCCGGGATGGCTATCCAACTTCTCGATCCAGATACCTTCCTTATTGATCTTACATTTAATATTACGGTCAGCGGAGCAACTTACACCCAAACCTACCGGGCAAGAAGCGCCGTGGCGAGGTAAACGGATGATACGGACATCGTGAGCCAAATATTTACCGCCGAATTGAGCGCCCAAGCCAATATTCTGCGCGGCTGCCAATACCTCTTTCTCCAACTCCACGTCGCGGAAAGCGCGGCCACCCTCGCTACCGGTCGTAGGCAAGCTGTCGTAGAAACGAGTGGAAGCCAACTTCACCGTCAATAAATTCTTCTCAGCGGAAGTACCGCCAATCACGATCGCGATATGATACGGAGGACAAGCGGCCGTACCCAACGTCTTGATCTTCTCTACGAGGAAGGGAACCAACGTGCCCGGGTTCAAGATCGCTTTTGTCTCTTGGTACAAATAAGTCTTATTGGCGGAACCACCTCCCTTTGTCACGCAAAGAAACTCATACTCCATGCCTTCCGTAGCCTCGATGTCGATCTGGGCCGGCAAGTTACATTTCGTATTAACCTCGTCGTACATAGTAAGCGGGGCGTTCTGGGAGTAGCGAAGATTCTCTTCCGTGTAGGTCTTGTAAACACCCAGGGAAAGCGCTTCCTCATCGCAGTAGCCCGTCCATACCTGCTGTCCTTTCTCGCCGTGGATAATAGCCGTACCGGTATCCTGGCAGAAAGGAAGTACGCCCTTAGCCGCTACCTCGGCGTTGCGAAGGAATGTCAAGGCCACGTACTTATCGTTGTCCGTAGCTTCCGGATCGCTCAGGATCTTCGCGACCTGCTCGTTATGAGAACGGCGAAGCATGAAGGATACGTCGCGGAAAGCGGCGTTAGCCATAGCGGTCAGACCTTCTTTCTCGATTTTCAAGATCGGTTTTCCTTCAAACTCAGAAACGGAAACATAATCTTTTGTAAGCAAATAATACTCTGTAGTGTCCGGTCCCTTTTGGAACATCGGCTCATAGTGAAACGGAGGTGTTGCCATATCTTTAGAATTTAATTATATATTGGTTTTATTTAAGATCGCTTATTCTTTTCGATTGGCAAACTTACATAAATTCTACGGAATAACCTCAAAAAAAAGTGTAGATTCGCTAAGAATGAGGCACTCGCTTCCGTATCGGCCATCTATGTATCGCAGAGGCCGACTATACCCTGTCGGTCGGCATATGACTCGCGAAAAGGGCTTGGTATTCCATTTTATACATATCCAAGCCAGCGGCCCAATAATCTTTTTGGGTCTCGAGCAAGACAAATCCTTGCTTTTCATAGAATTTATAAACCAATTGCGATGTACGCACCGTTATTTTTTGGATGCTATCGATGCTTTTGAGTTTCTCTATCCTATATCTGAGCAGCCTTGTTCCCAGCGACTTCCCTTGATAGGCGGGGTGAACTATATCCCAGCTTATTCTTCCCGTCGTCCGGTTATCAGCGAAATTTATTCCTCCACACCCCACGATCGTCCCATCAAAAAGCAAGACGTAATAAAGCTCCACTTCCTCATCCAGATACCGGGCCAAGTCAAGCTCTTCCTCCGCGGCAAAATACGTGGGAATATTCAATCTTATCAGGTTCATCACAGCCTCCCTATCTGCCGTACGGTATTCCCGGATTATAATATGACCGTCCATTTTATTCATGCTTTTTTATTGTATAAACCATTATCGCGAAAATACTCATTATCTCGCGAGAATACCCTATAGGTTGCAACTATATTGCCGACACGGGAAAGCAATGGATACCCCAAGAAATTACTACGGTCGTTTATGTACCGAGATATACGAACGCAACCGTCAGACATCTCCATCCGTATCCTGTTATTAGGTATTTTTATCGCTCAAATAGCAATATTTAGGTATTGCGGGATAATCGGGGCCTCTATAATTTCGCTGTTTCAAAGACACGGATAGCTTTTACCTTTTTAACGGGTATTTCAGGAGAGAGGGATCATGGAGACGGGAAATAACTTCATAAACGTAACGGCCATAGAGGAAACAGAGGAATACAACCGGGCGAATATCCACCGGCACGATTATTACGAGCTGATCTGGTTCTCGGAAACGAAAGGAGCCGACGAGATTCAGATCGATTTCGGGGAATACCCGATCTTGGACGATAGCTTTTTCTTTATCTCTGCCGGGCAATTGCACCGGATCGACCGCACGGGGAAAAAGGGGACGGTAATCGCTCTCTCGAAGGAGTTCTTCCATTCGATCGTTTCCGTCGATGTCTATCCTCGCTCGACATTCGCCATCAATTCTATCATAAACCAGCGGAAATGCGATATCTGCCGTTCATTGGTGAGCTTGGTATTGACCGAATATAAGGAAGGATGCCGTTACCCTTTGATGGAGGCTTATTTCAAGGCCTTGTTCATCCACCTGGGCCCCATACTCAGCAAGAACCCGTGCTGCGGATACAAGAAAAAAGCCGCGGACTTGCTGGATCTGATAGAGAGTAACTTCACGGAACACAAAGAGGTCTCTTTCTACGCCCAACAAATATCGCTATCGGAAAAAGCGGCCAACGACCTTTCCAAAAAAGTGCTGGGGAAAACCATCAAGGACCTCTTGCAAGAGAGGCTGGTGTTGGAGATAAAGAGAGAGATCGCAGCGGATAAATTGTCTTTCAAGGAAATAGCCGACAAACTCGGATTCAACGAACCTTCGTATTTCACCCGCTTCTTCAAACGCCAGACCCGATATACCCCGGAGGAGTATAAAACGCACTTCAACACCTTGCTGGAGGAGTAGCCATCATCCCTCCCCTACTTCCCGGCGACCCACTTCCGAAATGTACCATTCAACGTTTAATTTGTGTAAGTACGGATATATACCGGCAATGTATTTTCGCGACATGAAAAAGAGTAGCTACTTTTTTCAAGAAGTATTACATCAAATAAATAGTAAACAAAATGAGATTTATTACGTATTCAAAATTTTCATTGCTCGCGATTCTTGCCATACTTTTCACGGCCTGCGGAGATGACCCGGACATCCCGGCCGATGAGAAAATAAAACTGACGGTCCAGGCGACAGCTCCGGCTGAAGATGATAAAGTGGCCGATTATTCCACGTTCGAGGTTACGATCTCCTCCGAAAGAGACGGTTCCAAGCAAACCGGCAAATTATCGCAAGCCGGAACCGCCGAGTTCTCATTAGATAAAGGCAGTTATGGCATCGAGATCAGCGGTAGCGCCGACGGTAAAGATTTCTCGGGTACAACCGGTATCGTACAATACAGCGAAGACAAGACCGTAAACGTCGAGGTACGGCATATCGTAAAGCAGTATAGCGGCACGATGGACGGGATCGTCTTGAAAGAGATATTCTACAACGGCGGCACATACGCAGGCAAGATGCAACATCCGGACCAATACGTCGTGATCGCCAACAACTCGGACAAAGAGATCTTTGTCGACGGGCTGGTAATCGCCCAATCATCCCGCATGAACTCCCTGCCTTGCGAGACACTGACCGAGCTATTGCCCGACTACGTGGCGGTAGCCAACATGTACCAGATACCCGGCGACGGGAAGACATACGGGTTGAAACCGGGCGAGGTATACGTGATCGCCTCCTCTGCCCTCAACCACGCGGAGCTGTATGAGAAGAACCCGGAAAAAGATACCGGTATACCGGCGGACTTATCCGGGGCCGACTTCGAGCTGGCGGACGAGGATGCCCGCATGGATGGCAAGGTGACAGACAACCCGGAGGTACCCAACCTGATCAAGATATCGAACAACCTGCCCAATGGCGTGACGGGATGGATGCACCCGTACGGAATCCGTCCGGTATTCATCTTCGACGGTAGCGGCATCGATTGGGACCAGTTCAAGCAGGAGAACGAGATCTCTTACAAAGAAAAAGCCAAGGTAGACGCGGAGATCGCCGAATACCACGGCTACAAAGTCCCGACCAAGCTAATCATCGACGGTATCGAGACAAAATCCTCCACGACTCCTTACTGGGGTAACTTCGTGTCGAAATCACTGCCGGAAACTGTAGACAAGGGCATGATCGAAGCGACTCTCGGCCCATCCTGCCACATCAATTCCTACCTGTACAGGCTTAGCGGGGCAGATGGCAAGCTGATAGACACGAACGACTCCTCGACAGACGTGAAAGTGGAACATCGCGGTAACTTCGAAGGCTTCCCTAAAGGCTGGAGAAATAAACAATAAACCTTTCGAAGGAATGAGACGAGTTTTCGTTATATTTCTTCCGCTCTTGTTTTTCCTGCCAGAGCTGTCTGCCCTGGCGGGGAAAACATTCGTGGAAGGTATCGTCAGAGACCCGGACAACGAGCCGCTTGGCTTCGCCACCGTCATCGTAAAGGAGCTAAATATCAGCATGCTTTCCGATATTGACGGAGGCTTTAAATTCCCCGCGAACCAAGGGGAGACATATACCATAACCGTATCCTGCCTGAACCACGTAGAAAAACAGGTTTCGGTAACAGCCGGAGAGGGTGGAAGAATAGATATCACACTGGAGAGGCAGAGCTACGCGCTGGAAGAGGTGGTCGTCATGGCAGAATACAAATCCTCGAAGGGAACCTCGGCTGTCGTAAGCCAACAGGCGCTGGAACATATCCAGCCGACCTCCGTAGCCGACGTGCTCACGCTTATCCCGGGAGGGCTGTACCAAGAATCCAGCGCTACCGGCTTCAACCGTATCTCCTTGCGCCAATCCGGGGCCGACGACAATACTTCCCTAGGCATGGCGATCGTCATGGACGGCATAGCGCAAGACAATGACGGGTTTCGCTCGCAAATCGCGGGGATGAGCTCAGCGGACGAATACAGCGACCGCATAGGGCTGAACAAAGGAATCGACCTAAAGACGATCTCTACCGACCATATCCAGAAAATAGAAATCATAAAAGGAGTCTCATCCGCCAAGCTGGGCAATCTTTCCTCCGGCGTGATCCAGACAACCTCCAAGATCGGGCAAACGCCCCTCCAGCTCCGGGTGAAAACGGACCCGCTGAACAAACTGGCCTATTTAGGGAAAGGTTTCCGCCTGGCTCCTACGCTCGGCTTTATTCACGCCGGGGTAGATTATACCTCTATCCACGATGATCGCCGAGATCCCATGAGCAAGTATAGCCGGCTGACAGGGCAGGTTACCTACAATAACTCTCTCAAGCTGGCCGGACGCCCCTTGTTCCTCTTTCTCAAGCTGAGCGAGACTTATACGCTCAACCAGGCCAAGGAAGACGAACTGGTCAAAGAATACAACGAGTCGTTCAGGAATAAATACTCGCGTACCGGGGCGGCCCTGAAAATGAAGTTGTCGGAGGTAAACCGCTTTGTCGACAACCTCGAGCTAATCTCGTCCGCGGATTACACATACGACCTGATAGACCGTAACCGCCTGGTCCAACTGGAAATCCCGTTGCCCTCGCCCATCGCTACCGTCGAAGGCGAGAATGAAGGGATATTCCTACCCTCCCGCTATTACAGCCCGTTCCAGATCGAGAACAAGCCGCTGGCCTTGCTCAACCAACTGAACGCGGAATCGCTTCTCGAAACAGGTTCTTTCAGGCATAAGCTCATCTATGGGGCAGAATGGAAATATACCAAGAATTATGGCGAAGGGGCGATCGTAGACATGTCTCGCCCTCCTTATCCGGAGAACAGCGAATACGTGCGGCCCACTCCCAACAACAGCATCCCGGCGCTCTCGACCGGGGCCGCCTACCTGGAAGAGCAACTGACCCACTCGAACCGGTATTTCGACCTCAGTCTCAACGCCGGCGTACGGGCGACGAAAATGTTCAACCTGAGCGAAAGGTACACCGAGCTAAGGAAAGTCTTCCTCGAGCCTCGCGTCAACACGGCATTCTCGTTCAACCTGCCGCTCAAAAACGGCAAGTCTCTGAGAAACATGCTACGGTTCGGTTTCGGACAGGAGAACAAGATGCCGACACTGGATTATATCTACCCGGACAAGGTATATAAAGACCTGATCGTGCTGAGCGCCTATATCAAACATGAAGACCCGAATAACCACATGATCACGAATACACGCATATACGATGTGACCAATTACGGCTTACGCCCCAACCGGAACACCAAACTCGAGGCCGGATGGGACGTAGAATACGAAGGTTACCTGCTGTCGCTCGTATTTTTCAAGGAATACTCGAGACAGGGGTTCCTGAGTTCGCCGCAATACGACCCGGTATCGTACAAAAGATACATGGAACCGGTCAATGGAAACGCGATCATCGGCAAGCGACCGGAGAAGACGGATTACGTGGAGGAGACGTATAATACGTTCGTAAACATGTCGATCGTGCGCAACTGCATGAAAGTAGACAAAAAAGGTATCGAATACCGCCTTAAATTCCCGAAGATAGAACCAATCTCCACCCATATCGAGGTGAACGGCGCTTATTACGAGACAAGATACGCCTCCGACATCCCGGTCGAGTATCATCCGGAGTTCAAAGACGACAACAAGCCGATGCCTTACGTGGGTATCTACGCCAAAGACGATATAACCCGCCGCCGTATCTTGAACTCGAACATATGGCTCAACACGAATATCCCGCGGTACAAGATGATCTTCACGACTTTCTTCCAGATTATCTGGCTGAACGACAATAAACGGATCAACGGCGACGAGTATCCGTCTTCTTACTTCGGCCACGACGGGATCATCCACCCGGTCGATGCCTCCATCACGGAAGCGATCAAGGGGGGAGACCTGACCTGGCGGCATTACCACCTGTACAAGGAACCTTATTACGAGAAAGAGCCGATCTCGCTGACCGTGAACTTCAAGGTCACGAAAGAGTTCAACAGCATGATAAAGGCCTCTTTCTTCGTGAACAATATCCTTGACATCAACCCGGGTTACAAGAACAGATATCAACAGAATGTAAGAAACTGGAAGAAATCGCTTTTCGGAGCCGAGATGACATTCAGCTTTTAAGAAGGTAAATACATGAAAACGAAAAGATTCGATACAAAGGAAATAAGGAAAGGCATATTAGCGGTACTTTCCGTGTTTTTCTTCAGCCTGGAGGCGATTGGCCAGAATGGTTACCTGTACGAGCTATCCAACTCGCCCACGCAATCGGAGTTCAAGGAATACATCATCCGTCCGGAAATTGAGGCACGAGGCTATTTCCTTGACAATCCGGCGTTAATACACGGGATGATAGAAGACCGGCGTTATTTTTTCACGGATAACCCGATGAGGCAAGCGGCCCGGGCACGGAACTTGTTCGTGACCGCGGAAGGAGGCCTTGGCGAGCATGAGGGCGATTACCTGCCGGTCGAGGGGAATAATTTCCGGGATTTGTCGGTCCGCGCGAATGGCTATACCCGCTCGGCAAACTCGACCTTTCTGGGGAAGGTGGGCTTCACGATGGGAGAACATAAGCATATCGGGTGGAACACACAACGATATCCCGACCTGTACTGGCCTTATATCGTGGCAGATTCCACCGGCGGGAACACGCATTACGAGAAATACAACATCCTGTGCGCCTACTCCACCCGGATCGGGCAAACCGATCTAGGGGTTTCGGGCGAGTATATCGGCGATTTCGCCTTCAAACAGAATGATCCCCGCATAGAGAATATCACTACGTGGCTTACCTTGAAGACCGGCGCGGCATACACCTACGACAAGCATTTATTCTCCTTGGGCCTCGAATATACGCTCCATCGCCAGCACATGGACGTGAAGCATTTCCGTAGCGGGCAGTTCACCGGTTTCTTCGTGGAATATGGTTTCGGCATGTACGACTATATACACAGCCCGGTGTTCAACTCGACGAAACAGCAAAATCATATCAATAATCTCGGCGTTACGCTCGCCTTCAATTCCAACCCAGAAAAACGATTGCGCATGAACGTCCGAGCCAAATATAACTACGACCGGATGAACACAGAGGAGTATACTTACAAGCTCAATCTGTACAGGGCCTCGACACATCTTCTCAACCTCAATTACGGCTTGCTTTGGAATAACGCGACATGGGGGATCAACCTCCTGGCCGGTGTAGACGCAAGCCTGAAGAACGGGCGAGAGTTCTTGTTCGAGCGATACGTATCCTCGGTCGTAGATGATGTAGACGTGTACGACTACAAAGAGATCGGCCACCAAGACCGCTACAGATTAAACAAGTTTAAAGGGAAATCGAGCCTGAAAGTCTCTTACTTCCTGAACGAGCGTTACACGTTCTCCTTATCCGGCGCCATCGATTACTTTAGGCGCAACGAGACCTACAAGGACAAAGGCTACGAGATCAGGAACGCGCTGATCACGCCTTCGGCCGGTATCGGGCTCGACTATGGCGGGAAAGGCCTCGATCTCAACCTGCGGATCTGCTGGGGGCATCGCCATTCGCTCGACAATGTTTACCGTGTGGGGCTGGAAATGGAAAAACACACGGAATTCCAGCATGCGTTTTCCACTTACGCCTATTACGGCAATAACGCAGATATCTGGACAGCCGAGCTTACCGTATCCAGAGATTTCCCCTTCGCGAGGCTCGGCTTGCAGGCGCAGATGCTTTGCGTCAGAGGAAACCGCTTGCCGGACATCCGGTATGACCGAGACCGTTTCGAACATTCCGGGCTCGGCAGTAGCCGGTACGCGATCAGCCTAGACCCGGATATACACAACGCCAATTGGACAAAGCTGGCGGTGTTCGCCGAGTTTTAAACCGAGTTATTTAACATGTGAAATCATTATAACAGAAAAACAGTATGGAAATTAAAGTATTAGGAGCAGGATGCTCATGTTGTAGCCAGCTATACGCAAACGTGGAAGAGGCGGTAAACCAATTAGGATGGGACCTGGAGGTAGAGTTCATCCATGATATCACGCAAGCGCTTAAATACGAGGTATTGCAGATGCCCGCGTTGATTATCGACGAGAAGGTAGTCTCTTCAGGATCAGACCTTTCTGTCCAACATGTCAAGAATCTATTGGAATCAGCTAAACAAACCGATTAAAACTTATAGAAATGAAAACATTAAGAGTATTATCACTGATCATGCTGGCCATGATCTTCGTAAACAACGGGATACGGGCGAACGAGAATGCGAACGAGGTGCAGGTAGAGGTTATCGTTTTCCACGGCGTAAAACAATGCCAGACTTGCCAAGCCATCAAAAAGAACTCCCAGGATGTAGTAGAGAACCTGTTCAAGGAACCGGGAAAAGGGAAAAAGGTAGTGTACAAGGTAATTGATTTCTCCAAACCGGAGAACAAGGAGATCGCCCGGAAATATGAGATCGCCTGGACATCCCTCGTACTTGTCAAACATACACCGGACGGGAAAGAGGTCGTAAACAACCTCTCTAAATTCGCCATCGAAAACGCCCGGACCAACACGGATGCCTTCAAGAAGCGATTGGCGGAAGACATAACGAAGCTTCTCAACTGATTCACCACCGATCGTCTATGGAACAATTCCTGAGTTCTCTCATAGAAAGTAGCAACCTGCCTATACTCACGGCCTTCCTGTTAGGTATATTAACCTCCGTAAGCCCGTGTACCTTCACGACCAACGTGATGGTACTCGGTTATATCGGAAAAGACATGAACGGCGGCCACCGTATATTCGCCAACGGTTTGTTCTACACCTTGGGGCGTATCGTCTCTTACACAACGCTGGGATTACTCTGTATTCCGATACTGAAAAAAGGGGCGAGCACATTCTTCATACAAAGCGTCATCAGCGAATATGGCGGGTATATCCTGGCGCCCACCTTGGTAGCCTACGGACTTTTCCTCTTGTTTGGCAATAAACTGCCGATCGGGAAATTCGGGTTCAAGGCAACCGAGCGAAGCAAACGCCTTCACGGTGGTTTGGGCGCGTTTGTATTAGGATTGCTTTTCGCCTTGGCCTTTTGCCCGGTCAGCGGCGTATTCTATTTCGGCATGTTGCTCCCGATGGCGGCGCTCGAGCCTGGCGGCTACCTGTTTCCCGCCATTTTCGCCGTAGCGTCTGGTATCCTTGTCGTGCTGATCGCTTGGATCGTCGCTTTCGGCATGTCCAGCCTAGGGCGGTTCTACAACCGGGTAAACCTGTTCCAGAAATGGCTGAACCTGATTGTAGGCATCGCTTTCATATCGGCGGGAATTTATTATTTTTGTATTTATCATATCCAAATATCATAAGTGTATGAAAAAGATAGAATCGATAAAAGGCCCGTTCATTCCCAAAGACAGGATCGAATACGCGGCGGGCAGTATCGTCAGCCAACAACTGACCTACAACCAGGCCGGCAATATCACCTTGTTCTCTTTCGACGAGGGCCAGCAACTGAGTGAGCATACCGCTCCCTTCGACGCTGTTTGCCAAATACTGGAAGGCACGGCAGAAATCCATGTAGGAGGCGAAGCCTATGAGGTCGGCGAGAACCAGATGTTGATCATGCCCGCGAATGTTCCACATGCGCTTTATGCCAAAAGCGCGTTCAAGATGTTGCTTATCATGATCAAGGGGTAACCTCTCTCCCAAGGATAAAAGAGCGCCGGATGACGTCTGGGGGCAGCATCCGGCGTCCTTCCCCTATCCCATCAAAATCTTTATGGATCAAAAGGCTTGTCCTATACCGAAAATAGTTATATTTGCCGGATATGAAAAAGGATATCTCGTCGTACATACTATTTTGCCTGTTCTTGTTCACCTTCCAAGGATATCTGAAGGCACAGGTCAGTCATGGAGGCCGTCCGCTTCCGCTCTCGCTCATGCGAAGCTCAGACGCAGAAATGTTTAAGGAAATGCCTCCATTCGACGTGCGAGAGGAATTGCGCATCGACTCACTAAACGAGAGTGACCTGAGAAGCGGTTTCCGGTTCGCCTATAAATTCATAACAGATTACAACCGATACAACTCGGGCGTTACATTTACGCAACCGGACGGTACACGCATATGGAGGCTTGGCATTTACTCGCCCGGAGCCCTTTCCATCAATGTTCTCTTCACGGAATACGAGCTGCCGGAAGGCGCCCAGCTTTTTCTCTACAACGAGGACCAGACACAGATACTAGGTTCATTCAATCACTTGAACAACTCCGAGTTAAACCTGCTTCCCGTTTCTCCCATCCAAGGAGACCGTATCATCATAGAATACCAAGAGCCGGCCAACGCCTCTTTTCAGGGAAGGCTGACCGTAGGGGAAGTCAACCACGGCTACCGGAGCCTGCGGGGGCTTGAACCGGGGGATAATAACTCCCAAATCAGTAAAATCCCGCCCTTGGCCTGTTACCAAGACGGGACAAACGATTACGCTCAATGGGGGCAAAGCGTCGTCCTCCTGATCATAGACGGTAGCGTCGGGTGTACGGGAACCTTGATAAACAATACGGAGAACGATGGGAAACCCTACCTTATCACCGCCTCCCATTGCCTGAACAACCAGTTCAAGATAAAGAACCCGGATTATGAGAAGATAGCCGGAAGCATCGTCTGCTTCTTCAACTTCAACAGCCCTCTCTGCGACCCGATTCTAAGGGGGACGGAAGAAATGTCTACCGCATCCGCCTATTTCAAGGCCGTCAACGAGATGGCAGACATGGCCCTGCTAGAGCTTACCGCCACGCCGCCGGTTTACTACAGGCCCTATTACGCAGGCTGGAACGCACAAGAAGCAGGCCCCTCTCCCTACACATGTATCCAACATCCTCAATACTCGGTAAAACGGATCAGCATATCCAACGATGAATTGTCTTCCTTTACCCTGACAGATCCAAACATGATCTTTTACAAGGACGCTCACTGGCACGTCAAGACCTGGAAGACCGGTTATACGGCCAGTGGTTCTTCCGGAGCCCCGTTATTCAATGCCGAAGGAGAGATTATCGGGGCATTGTCCGGGGGGCAATCTAGCGCGAATAACCCCAAAAACGATTATTTCTTCTCTTTAGCGAAACCGTGGGACGCAATCGATAAATCCGAGAAACAACTTAAATATTGGCTGAATCCGTCCGGCAACGGAACCAAGGTTTGCAAAGGACTCGACCCGTACGAATCAGCCCCTTGTTTCCGGCTAAGCAATGTTTATGACTCCGGTAATCAAGAAAACGCGGAATGCGCGCTCTACCCCGGGTCCGAAAAAGAGTATCTGTTCGGAAACAACCCCGCCGATATCACTGAATACGCAGAAGCCTACCAAGCAGCCGAGACGGGAACCTTATACGGGGCTTACCTCGTAACCCCTCCCGCCGGAACGAATTACAAGCAAATGGAAGTAGAAGTCACCGTGTACAGCGGCGACTCCAAGCCATCCACTTTATTACATTCCGAGACATTCCAGCCAAGCTATAGCAATAAATCAATCCTGGATGACTCGTTTATCGAGACCGCCAAATCTCTAAACCGGTCGCAGGAGAGTTATATCAAATTCTCCAAGCCCGTAAATGTCAGCGGGAAATTCTATATCGGCTACAAGCTCAAGAACCTCCCGGAGAACACGTATTTCGCCGCCTACAACCTTCCCAAAGGCAAAACGACCCGGAACACGACCTGGGTACTCGATAAAAACGGATGGAAGCAAGCGACCGAATATACGCAAGCCGGTTTCAGCACCTCCCTGTTTATTGATCCCGTCATTCAATACGGTAACCCGGTCCACAACGAAAAGATAGAGCCGGAGGAACAGATACTCATTCACCTGGGCGCGGAGAAAGGCAGGGTATACCTTGTTTTGCCCGATGGAACCGGGAAAGCGGCTTACACGTTGCACTCCGCATCAGGGAAAGTGTCGGAAAGCGGATACGTCACAAGCGGACAATCCACACTCCATTTCCTAAATTTAACGTCTGGAGTCTATTTCCTGACCGTATCCTACGGAGAGAAACAGTATACACAAAAGATTATATTTTAATCAAAAAATATACAATAAGAATGCTAGCGAACCGCCCATAAAAAGGATAGTAAAAGGCGCAGAGCCATATTTTTTCCAACAATTCTATCCACTTTTTATGCACAAAACAAACCTAGGATTCATTAATAAGTATTAATTAAAAAGATTTTATCGCTTCTTTGCTATCCATAACAAAAAAATGCTTTAGTTTTGCACGATAATGGCTAAGAGATAATTTGGAAGTGAATATATTAACATAGTAACATTTTAAACTTACATCAAAATTATGAACAAAAAGTTTTTATTGCCATTCTTCGTATTGGCAGCCATTTTAACTCTTTCTTCTTGTTCAAACAAGTTGAAACCGTTGGCAGAACAGTACATTAAAGCAGAACCGCAGCCGCTAGAGGCTATCGGTGGCAAAGTTCCTGTAACGATCAACGCAACTTTCCCTGCTAAATGGTTTAACAAGAAAGCTGTTGTAACCGTAACTCCGGTATTGCGTTACCAAGGTGGCGAAGCGTGGGGTACCTCTTATACCTACCAAGGTGAGAAGGTAAAAGGCAACAACCAAGTGATCCCTCAAAAAGAAGGCGCTAACGTAACCATGAAGTCTTCTTTCACCTACAAGCCCGAGATGAAGAAATCTGAATTGTATTTGACTTTCGACGCAAAGATCAAAAACAAGACCGTTAAATTACCGGATGTAAAGATCGGTGAGGGTGTTATCGCCACTTCCGAGTTGGCTGATGCCGCTACCGCTACCGCAGCTATCGCAGCAGATAAATTCCAACGTATCATCAAAGAGGCTCACGACGCTAACATCATGTTCTTGATCCAACAGGCTAACCTTCGCGCTCAAGAGTTAAATTCCGACGCTATCAAAGAATGGAAAGAGCTTGTTAAGAACGCGGACGAGGCTCCGAACCAAAATGTAGCTATCGAGATCAGCGCTTACGCTTCTCCTGACGGTGGTTTCAAATTGAACAACACTTTGGCTGAGAATCGTGAAGGCAACACGACAAAATACTTGAACAAGGAGTTGAAGAAAATGAAAGTCGACGCTCCGGTTGACGCTCGTTACACAGCTCAAGACTGGGAAGGCTTCAAGGAATTGGTTTCCGCTTCCAACTTACAAGACAAAGACTTAGTATTGCGCGTGATCTCTATGTACCAAGATCCTGAGACAAGAGAGAGAGAGATCAAGAATATCTCTGCTGTTTACTCTGACTTGGCCGAGACAATCCTTCCGCAATTACGTCGTTCTCGTTTGACTGCCAACATCGAGATCATCGGCAAGTCTGACGATGAGATCAGCGCTTTGGCGAAGAGCAATCCTTCTGAGTTGAATGTCGAGGAAATCCTTTACGCCGCTACATTGACTAACAATGACAGCGAGAAGATGGCTATCTATACAAAAGCTTCTGAGTTGTATCCTAACTGCTACCGTACTTGGAACAACGTTGGTATGATGGCATTCAAGGCTGGCGATTTGGCTAAGGCTGAGCAAATGTTCAACAAGTCTAACTCTATTAAGAACAACGCTTCCGCTAACATGAACTTAGGTTTGATCGCGTTAACGAAGGGTGACCAAGCAAAGGCTCAACAAATGTTCGGTAACGCCGCTGGCGTAAACGAGTTGAGCGAGGCTCTTGGTGTTCTTTACTTAGAGCAAGGCGAATATGCTAAGGCTGTTAACTCTTTCGGTTCTGTTAAGACTAACAACGCCGCTTTGGCTCAGATCATGGTTAAAGACTACAGCAAGGCTTCTCAAACTTTGAACGGTGTAGCTAACCCAGACGCGGTTACTTCTTACTTGAAGGCTGTTGTTGCCGCTCGTACGAACGACGCTAACGGTGTTATCAGTAACTTGAAGGCTGCTATCGCCGCTGATAAGAACATGGCTAAAGAAGCCGCAATCGACTTAGAGTTCGCTAAATACGCAACTAACTCTGATTTCGCCGCATTAGTTAAGTAATCAGGAAATATCCTTTCTAAATATCGAAGAGACCTCATCCTACCCGGATGGGGTCTTTTTTTTGTATTCTCCCAAGAGGCCATATCAACAAAACCGGGCAGATTTCACCAACGAAAAATAAATATTGATTATCAATGACTTTTTATGGGATTAATTCGTAGATTTGCAAAAATCAACAATTTTGTTGTAAAAATTAATCAAATAGGGTGAAGAAATTATGAAATTACAAATCTGGAGACAAATGATGTGGGTATTTTGTTTGATCCTCCTTATGGGATCGTGTGTCAAACACGATATTTACCAAGGAGAGGAGCCCACGGTAGATCCGAAAGAACCTACCCAAGAACAAGAAGATTATATTGCCCAGTTCGAGAACCGCGAGAACATACAGGTTAATATATCTTCCCAGCATGAAGGGACCCTATATTCTATTTATTATGAATACCCTTATGAGGAAGGCGCTTTGGTCAAAGACGCTTATCTAATCGGAAAAACGCCTATCCACATGACACTGGAAGTACCCAAGCACGTGAAGAAACTTTATATCATCGGAGACGGGAAACTCATGGAAAGCGAGGTGAAAGATATTACGATTGGCAGCGATACCAAAAGCGGTTTACGGGCGGCGAACGAGATCAATGACGAGGTACTATTCCTGATTAACAACAAATACTTCCCGGAGAAGGCATACAACGTAAAAGGGGAAGACCTGTACAAATGCTCCGACTTAAAGATCGTAGAGACTCAATTCACCAGCGCTTTCAACAAGGCAGAGATATGGCTTACCTACATAAGTGACGGAGGGATGTCTAATGGCAACAGTAATATGTACGGCAAACTTTGGTTCTATACCTATCCTTCCGATAAAATGAGACAACTGACCATAGAAGATTGTACCTTCTACGGCAAGCAAAACGATGGCACGATCAAAAAGATCGATTACTACAAGGATATCAGCGAGGCGGGTAACTCCCCTATCTTTTATTCAAAGGAAGAGGAAGGGAAGAACGAACACACCAAAGTTTACCTAGGCCAGTTCGACAAAGGACTTAACGTTGGTTTCGTATACCGCGGCACGGATAGGCCACAATTCTCTACCCCCGCGTTAAACGGGCCGGACGAGAATAAGGTGCCAGACAATGGAAGCTATGATCACGACTACATAAATTACTCTCTAAGCTATGGCTTTACAATAGAGAAAAATGTAGCTAACGGATTCATCCACCACATTCAAGCGGATGGCTTTGAGGGAAATGTATTGGGTATGGAGAACCGCTGCCCGAACTACAGAGCTTACGATGGAGATTACAACGACATGCTTTGCCTAATCGAAAGCAATCCTGTCGCCATCGAGCCCGCAGAACCTGTCGTTCCCCCGGTAATAGACCCGCAAACGAACAAGAAAGGCTTCCTCCTGTTTGAGGATAATTATCCGAACCAAGGCGATTTCGACTTCAACGACGCAGTCTTATTCTACCATATCACGACGTATACGGAGAAAAACACAGCGGAGGTCTACGCCCGGCTATTGGCGAAAGGCTGTACATTCCACAACCAGATCGGATTCAAGGACGCTAACGGGCTTACGGTTTTCTTCCCCGACGTGTATGGATACAGCAACGTGAGAAAATTGGACAAAGAGCCGGAGAGCGGGATCACGAAAACCTTGACCTATAGCGAGACCCAACTTATCATGCCTTATATTGATAACGGAAATGGGCCGGTAAGCAAGAATGTCAAGAATACGGACTTATATCCTTACGTGCTGGATATCCCTTATTCGGAAAGCCAACCTTTCCGTTGGTGCCTGGAAAACAAGAGTATTAGCGATGCCTATAATTTTGACCAAGATTACCGGAAAGCGCACGGGGACTGGTACGAGACCCCTAAGGATGAGTCATTGGTGATACAATTCCCCTCTCCGGATGAGGAGGAGCAGGGAAATAACGGATAGTACCTCGTTTAACGGCTTAATATAAAATCGGCTGCCCCATCCTTTCGTTTGAGGCAGCCGATTTATATTATTTATTCAAATACATGAACCTTAGGATCGTCCTTGGCGCTTGCGCTCCGTCTCATCCAAGATGATCTTACGCATACGCATATTATTCGGGGTGATCTCCACGTACTCATCCCCCTTGATATATTCGAGCGCATCCTCCAAGCTAAAGATGATAGGAGGAGCTAAAGAGACCTTATCGTCCGAACCTGAAGCACGCATATTCGTCAATTTCTTGGATTTCGTGACATTTACAACCAAGTCATTATCTTTGGAATGCTCGCCAACCACCTGACCGGCATAAACCTCCTCGCCCGGAGCGATAAAGAAACGTCCGCGAGATTGCAGGTTGTTCAAGGCATAAGCGAAAGCCTGGCCTGTCTCCATGGCTATAATCGAACCGTTCACACGGCGCTCGATCTCGCCCTTCCACGGCTGGTACTCCAAGAAACGGTGCGCCATGATAGCTTCGCCGGCAGATGCCGTCAGCACGGCATTGTTCAGACCGATAATTCCGCGGGAAGGAATCGTGAACTCTAAGTGCATGCGTCCATCCTTGCTCTCCATCATGGTCATCTCGCCCTTGCGCTTCGTCACCATATCAATAATACGGCTAGAACACTCCTCGGGAAGGTTGACCGTCAGTTGCTCCACTGGCTCGCATTTCACGCCATCGATCTCCTTGATGATAACCTGCGGCTGGCCCACCTGCAACTCGTATCCCTCACGACGCATCGTCTCGATCAATACAGACAAATGAAGTACCCCGCGGCCATACACCAACCACGAATCAGCGGAATCGGTAGGAACCACGCGCAAGGCCAGGTTCTTATCCAGTTCTTTCCGTAAGCGGTCGTAGATATGGCGAGAAGTGACAAATTTTCCATCCTTCCCGAAGAACGGGGAATTATTGATCGTGAAAAGCATAGACATCGTAGGCTCATCGATAGCGATCGTCGGCAATGGCTCCGGCTCGCTCACGTCGGCGATCGTCTCGCCAATCTCGAAACCGTCGATACCGATAATTGCGCAGATATCGCCAGACTTCACGGACTCCACCTTCGTGCGTCCCAAGCCCTCGAACACATCCACCTCCTTGATCCTTGATTTCACCAAGCTACCGTCGCGCTTGCAAAGCATGACATCCTGGCCTTCCCGCAACTCGCCGCGGTGTACACGCCCTACGGCGATACGGCCCACGTACTTAGAATAATCCAAGGAAGTAATCAACATCTGGGAAGCTCCCTCCAGCATCTTCGGCTCCGGGATATACTTGATGATCGCGTCGAGCACAGCCGTGATATCCTCTTTCGGCTCCCGCCAATCCTCAGACATCCAGCCCTGCTTGGCAGAACCGTAGATCGTGGGGAAATCTAGCTGCTCCTCGGTAGCGTCTAGGCTAAACATCAGGTCGAATACCATTTCCTGCACTTCCGACGGGCGGCAATTCGGCTTATCCACCTTATTGATAACCACGATCGGCTTCAAGCCCAGTTGGATCGCTTTTTGCAAAACAAAGCGAGTCTGCGGCATAGGTCCCTCGAAGGCGTCTACCAATAGCAAACAACCATCCGCCATGTTCAAGACGCGTTCCACCTCGCCACCAAAATCGGCGTGTCCCGGAGTGTCTATAATATTGATCTTATATCCCTTATAATTGATAGACACGTTCTTAGCGAGAATCGTGATACCTCGTTCCCGTTCCAGATCATTGTTATCCATAAACTGATCCGGCTCTGCCTGTCCTTCGCGGAAAAGCTTACCGGCTAACAACATCTTATCCACGAGCGTCGTTTTGCCGTGGTCTACGTGCGCGATAATCGCAATGTTTCTGATCTTTTGCATTGAAGACTAATTTATTGCCCGCAAAAATACGATATTTTCGCGATATATATATGACATTCATGCTTTAAAACACAAAAAAGATACTAGAAGCTATTGCAAATCAAAAAGGAATGCCTACCTTTGCGACCGCTTAGATAACATAGTATTAATTTATTAAAGTAAAAGGAATCATGTATTTAGATTCAGCAAAGAAACAAGAATTATTCGAGAAGTATGGCAAATCGGCTACTAACACAGGTTCTGCCGAGAGCCAAATCGCGTTGTTCACGTATCGTATCTCTCACTTGACAGAGCATTTGAAGGCGAATCACAAGGATTACGCTACGGAAAGAGCGTTGAAGATGTTGGTAGGTAAACGTCGCCGTTTATTGGATTACCTGATCCGTGTAGACATCAACAGATACCGTGCCATCATCAAGGAACTTGGTATCAGAAAGTAAAGGATTACTTATCACTAAGTATATCAAAAAGGACGATCTTCGTAAGAGATTGTCCTTTTTATTTGCCCTAATCCTAGGTATAATAAAATATTAATGTAAATTTGCGTCGTTTGGTATCAATTTATCAAACATCACTGGAGTATAAATAACAAATCATACACATGGGAAACAACAAAATTATAGGTGCGAAAATTAAAAGTATCCGGGAATCGAAACAACTCTCTATCGAGGAAGTAGCCGAACGCTCCGGATTAGGTATCGAGCAGATCGAACGGATCGAGGGTAACCTCGACTTTCCTTCGCTGGCTCCTCTTATCAAGATAGCACGCGTATTAGGGGTACGCTTGGGCACGTTCTTGGATGACCAAGCAGAGTTAGGCCCCGTCGTATGCCGGAAGAAAGACAACGAGAGCAATGGCATCGGATTCACGAACAACGCGACGCAAGGGCACAAGCACATGGATTACCACTCGCTCTCGCAAGACAAGTCCGGCCGTCATATGGAATCGTTCCTGATCGAGATCGCCCCATCCGAGGAAGGCGAGGATTTCATCCTTTCCACACACGAAGGTGAGGAATTTATCTACGTATTGAACGGTGTCGTGGAAATCAACTACGGACAAAACACATACATCCTGGAAGAAGGCGATAGCATCTATTACGATTCAATCGTGGCGCACCACGTACATGCGGCGGCTGATAACAAGGCCCGAATCCTAGGAGTTGTCTACACACCTTATTAAATCCCGCATTTTTATGGAATTATATAACAGAACCCTTGGCCAATGGCTGGAACATTGGGCCGAGACTACACCGGATAAAGAATATATCGTTTACCCGGACCGCGATTTACGCTTCACGTGGGGCGAGTTCAACAAGCGTGTGGACGATATGGCGAAAGGCATGCTGGCGATCGGTATCACCCATGGCACGCATGTGGGCGTATGGGCAACAAACGTGCCGGATTGGTTGACATTCTTATATGCCGGAGCGAAGATCGGCGCCGTATTGGTAACCATCAACACGAACTATAAGCAAAGCGAGCTGGAATACCTGGTCGAGAACGCCGATATCCATACGATGTGTATCACGGATGGCGTGTTCGACGGAAGCTACGTAGACATGGTTTATACGATGCTACCGGAGTTGAAGACCTCGCAACGGGGATACTTGAAAAGCGAGCGCTTCCCGCGCTTGAGAAATGTCGTATATATCGGACAGGAGAAATACAGGGGCATGTACAACACGCCCGAGATGTTGCTTCTCGGCCAAAACATTAAGGATGAGACCTTAAGATCTGCCAAGGCGAAGGTAAATTGCCACGATGTAGTAAACATGCAATATACCTCGGGTACGACCGGTTTCCCGAAAGGTGTCATGCTGACTCACTACAACATCGCCAACAACGGTTTCCTGACAGGTGAGCACATGAAGTTCACCGCCGACGACAAACTATGCTGTTGCGTGCCTCTCTTCCATTGCTTCGGCGTGGTATTGGCCTCCATGAACGTACTGACCCACGGATGCACGCAGGTGATGGTAGAGAAATTCGACCCGTTATTGGTACTGGCCTCCATACACAAGGAGCGTTGCACGGCCTTATACGGTGTCCCTACGATGTTTATCGCGGAGTTGAACCACCCGATGTTCGAGATGTTCGATCTAACCTCTCTGCGTACCGGCATCATGGCAGGTTCTCTCTGCCCCGTAGAATTGATGAAGAAGGTAGACGAGAAAATGTACATGCGCGTGACCAGCGTATACGGATTGACGGAGGCCTCTCCGGGAATGACGCATTCCCGGATCGACGATCCGGCAGAGGTTCGCTACAATACGGTCGGCCATGAGTTCGAGTTTACCGAGGTCCGTGTGATTGACCCGGAAACAGGCGAGGAATGCCCGGTAGGTGTACAAGGCGAGATGTGCAACCGGGGATATAACACCATGAAAGGATATTACAATAACAAAGCCGCCACAGACGAGGTCATCGATAAAGACGGCTTCTTGCATTCCGGCGATTTAGGTATTCGCGACGAGAACGGCAACTTCCGCATCACCGGCCGTATCAAGGACATGATCATCCGAGGAGGCGAGAATATCTATCCGCGTGAGTTGGAAGAGTTCCTCTATCATTTTCCCGGCGTGAAAGACGTGCAGGTAGCCGCCGTACCTTCCAAGAAATATGGTGAGGAAGTAGGTGCTTTCATCATCCTGCACGAAGGCGCGACAGCGAGCGAGGAGGAGGTGAAAGATTTCTGCCGAGGCAAGATCGCTCGCCACAAGATCCCGAAATATATCTTCTTCGTGGATACGTTCCCCATGACCGGAAGTGGCAAGATCCAGAAATTCAAGCTAAAGGACCTTGGGCTGAAATTGCTGCAAGAACAAGGCATCACGCCGGTGTGACAACCGCCGGCAGTCATCGCTTATCCTAGAAAGAGGGTATACCCGATATCTATTATTCACCCGATGAATCGATGGAATGGGGTATATTCTCTTTCTCCATTCATAGCGGACCATCATGGAAACATGTACCCAGCATGAGTGAATATCTCTTCACGAGGCTACGACCTTATATACTGCGATGTCGGTTGCAGCGCCACCGCATGCCGGCCGCGGTATCGCTATATGTGGAATGCGGTGTCGCTGCATGTACGGCGCAATAAACTCACGGCCGGCTCTTGCCCTACGCACCGAATCTACTCTTATTCATCTCTAATTTGAGATAAGCCACACATGAAATCACAGGTTTTTTATGTAGCTTTGTAGCCTCAACCATTTATAGCACTAATTTATGTCACAATTATTTCCAACTAATCTGCCTTATAAAGTGGCAGATATGAGTTTGGCTGAATTCGGTCGCAAAGAAATCGAGATCGCCGAACACGAAATGCCGGGATTAATGGCGCTCCGCCAGAAATATGCTGATCGAAAGCCTTTGAAAGGCGCACGTATCACCGGCTCACTGCATATGACAATCCAGACCGCAGTGTTAATCGAAACATTAGTTGCGTTGGGAGCGGACGTTCGCTGGGCTAGCTGCAACATCTTCTCCACCCAAGACCACGCCGCTGCCGCTATCGCCGCGGATGGCGTACCGGTATTCGCATGGAAAGGCGAGACACTGGAAGAGTATTGGTGGTGTACGGACATGGCGCTTCGTTTCCCGGATGGTAAAGGTCCTCACATGATTGTAGACGACGGAGGAGACGCTTCCTTGCTGGTTCACATGGGATATCGTGCGGAGAACGACGCAGAGACTATCAACCGCAAAGGCGGGAATCATGAGGAACAGGTAATCCTTGACACATTACATCGCATCCTCCAAGAGGATAATACCCGTTGGCACCGCACGGTAACCGAGATGAAAGGTGTATCGGAAGAGACAACGACGGGCGTTCATCGCCTGTACCAGATGATGGAGAAGGGTGAATTGCTAGTCCCCGCCATCAACGTGAACGATTCCGTGACGAAATCCAAGTTCGATAACCTATACGGTTGCCGCGAGTCTTTGGCTGATGGCATCAAGCGAGCCACGGACGTGATGATCGCCGGTAAGGTGGTAGTCGTGGCCGGATACGGCGATGTGGGTAAAGGTTGCTCCCACTCCATGCGCTCTTACGGGGCCCGTGTGCTCGTGACCGAGATTGATCCGATCTGCGCATTGCAAGCCGCCATGGAGGGTTTCGAGGTCACGACGATGGAAGAGGCCGTGAAAGAGGGTAACATCTTCGTTACGACCACCGGAAACTGCGATATCATCACGATCGAGCATATGACACAGATGAAAGATCAATCCATCGTATGCAATATCGGCCATTTCGATAATGAGATCCAAGTAGACAAACTCGTCAACTACCCGAACATCAAGCACACGAATATCAAGCCGCAGGTAGACAAATACACGTTCCCGAACGGAAATTCCATCTTCTTGCTGGCAGAGGGGCGCTTGGTAAACCTAGGTTGCGCCACGGGACATCCATCGTTCGTAATGAGCAACTCGTTCACGAACCAAGTCCTTGCCCAGATGGATTTATGGCAAATGGCCTATGAGGTAGGCGTATACCGCTTGCCGAAACGCCTGGACGAGGAAGTAGCCCGCCTGCACCTGGAACGCATCGGCGTAAAATTATCCCAATTAACGCAAAAGCAAGCTGATTACATCGGCGTGCCGGTGGAAGGACCGTACAAGGCCGATCATTACAGATACTAATTAATTGAAAATTGAAAATTGAGAATTGAAAATGAAGGGAGGATAGCTTCTGTAGTTCTCGGTTCTTAATTTTCAATTTTCAGTTCTTAATTTTCAATTATTATGCGTTTCGCTATTCTCTCCCCTATTTATCCTTATCGCGGCGGCATCGCCCAATTCAGCGGGATGCTTTATTCCGAATTGGTAAAGGAAGGTCACGAGGTGAGGGCTTTCAACTTCAAACGCCTTTATCCGGATATCCTATTTCCCGGGAAGACCCAATATGTAGAAGAGGGTGACCGGGCGATCGAGATCGAGAGCTTACGCATATTGGATAGCGTGAATCCGGTTAGTTATTTCGATACCGTCAACGCCATCCGTTCCTATGCGCCGGACGTTTTGATAATCTCCTACTGGATGTCCTTTTTCGTCCCCGGATACGCCCATGTCGCAAACCGGATGAAAAAACGTTGCAAGGTAATCACTCTCATCCACAATGCGATTCCCCATGAGCCTCGTTTCTTCGATAAGCCTTTAGCGTCTTTATTTTTCAGGCAGTGCCATGGCTTTATCGTGATGAGCGATAACGTGAGGAATGATCTGCGGAGGCTTTGTCCGGACGCTAAGTATATCCAGAACCCACATCCGCTTTACAACCATTTCGGGAGTAAGATTGAGAGAGGCGAGGCATGCCGGAAGTTAGGGATCGACCCATCTAAGAGGAATCTCCTGTTCTTCGGGTTAATACGGGATTATAAAGGGTTAGACCTGCTTATCGAGGCGGTCGGACAGCTTAACGAGGATTACCAACTTATTATAGCCGGCGAGTGTTACGGAAGTTTCGAGAAGTATCAGGCCTTGATCGACGCTTCTCCGGCAAAAGGACGTATATCCGTTCACTGTGAATATATCAGCGACGAGGAAATCCCCGTCTATTTCTCGGCTGCGGACGCTTTGGTACTTCCCTATCGCTCTGCCACCCAGAGTGGTGTCGTATCCGTAGCCTACAATTACGATTTGCCTATGCTAAGTACTCCCGTGGGTGATTTCAAGAATAGCATCGAAAGGCCGGGTACAGGTATCGTTGTACCCGAAATATCCCCGACAGCCCTTGCCCAAGGCATCGAGGAACTTTTCACCCCCGGACAGCAAGCCACCATCCCAGCGAACATTGCCAAAGAAAAAGCAGCCCTCTCGTGGGAAACCCTGACGAGAAAACTGCTCGATTTTATCAACAGCGATTTTATCTAGTTGTAGAGACGGGGCGTGCCCCGTCTCATCCCCTCAAAATGGTAACTTAAAATACTATCAGTCTGTGGGAGACGGGGCACGCCCCGTCTCTACAACCAGCCTCATTTATATCTCCTTTTGCTTCCTAGCTTTCCAAACTGAATATCCCACCGCACCAATCAATAACAACAGGATAATCAACGAACTAAAAGAAGTAATATAAGCCGCCGTAATATACCCCTGCGGCCTAAACTCAAACACGATTTGATGTTCACCCGCCGGAACCCGCATCGCACGTAATATCCAATCCACCCGGAAATGTGAAGCAGGCTTTCCATCAATCGTTGCCTCCCATCCCGGTTGATAATAGATCTCTGAGAACACCGCTAATTGCTCAGAATCAGCCTTCGTCGTATAAACTAACTTATTGGGACGATAGCTATCCAGCGTTATCGTAGCGGTAGAATCCAATTGAGGAGTGAAACCCTTTATCTCATCAGCGAAACGTTTATCAACAACCGCCGTCGTTAACGGATTGATCGTATTCAACGCCGCTATTTCCGCATCCGCATTCTCTACAATCTCCACTTTATCCACAAACCAAGCGTTGCCGAAAGCGAATGGATTCCTTAAAGGAGGCTGCTCCGGATTGTAAATAATGTAGCGGGTATTCAGCATATTCAAAGACGGGCAGGCGGCGAACACCCCCATCAAATCCTCCGCAGTCTGCGCGTTTTGGAACGCCCCGATTACCGAGTTAAGCTCTCCCTGCAGACGATGGTCGATCAGTTCTTGATACCGTCTCAGCTTCGCGGCGTAATAACCACCGATGGAATGGTGATAATACGAGGTCGTTGTCTCCAAGAAAGGATTATTCAAATTTAAGACACGGTAAGAAGGATCCTTATCCTTCATGATCTCCTTATCAGCTACCGTCTCCTTATACACTTCCGTAGGTTTCTGACGGATAAAATTACTATCATTCAAATACCGTTTATCCACCGTCCACAAATCAACCAAGATCAAGAGCGTAACGCCGATCCCCACGAATGTCGCCACTTTCTTCCGATCCTTCGAGGTATAGAACCAGAACAACAAAGCCGCTCCCAACAAGATGAATACCAACGAGCGCAAAGCATCTGCCGAGGCTAAAGAGGCACGGTCCATTAACAAGGCGTTGTAATACCAATCCGGCAACTGATATTGAGCGTCGAAAGATGAGCGGAAATCCAGCAACATACTCGGCATCAACCAAAGGATTAAAGAAAGCCCTCCCGTGATAGCCAAGGCTGCGATCAACCCCCTCTTCAACAGGGCATCGTCCGTACTCTCGGACAAAATTTCCTTCAATCCCCATATAGCGATGATCGGGAACACCATACCCGGGATGACCAGCGCCATCTCCACGGTACGGAACTTATTATACATCGGCAAATAATGGAACATAAAGTCGTTGAAGCTATCAAAATTACGCCCCAACGCCAGCAATATCAGGAAGACAGAGCCTCCGAACAACCACCATTTCATCGGATTCCGGATCACGAACATCCCCAAGACAAACAAGAAACAGACTAACGCCCCGAAATAAACAGGTCCGGAGGTAAACGTCTTCTCGCCCCAATAGGTAGGGGCTTGTACCTCTTTTCCTACCTGGGCCCCTTTCGCCCTTAATTCCTTATACAACTCGGAATCCGGGCCCAACATTCCCCCGGAACCTCCTCCATAAGCGTTGGGAACCAACAGAGTCAGCAACTCTCCTTTCCCATAGCTCCAAGCGAACGCATAATCCTTATCCAAGCCGGAAGAGATCTTCTCGCCCGAAGGAGTCGTTGTTGTCAGCTCCGTAGCCCCACGGATAGAGTTCTGTCCCAAATCCCATTGGGCATACATATTCTGGGCATTCGGCAACACGGCCAATATCACGCATCCGGCCATGATAGCGGTTACCGTACCTAGCTCCTTATAAGCTTTCTCCTTCAGCCTACTAAACAAATATCCCAGATAAATGAAGAAACAAAGCAATAATAAATAATAAGTGATCTGCAGGTGAGTATTCGCGATAGAGAACGCGACGCCTAGCAAGAACACGACCGCCCCCCATAAATACTTGCGCTTGAACAATAAGGCCATACCTGCCAACGTCAGCGGCATATAAGCGATTACATACGCTTTCGTGACATGCCCCGCCTCTATAATGATCAAATTATAAGACGCTAAAGCAAAAGCGATAGCTCCGGCGATCGCCAGCCACCAATTCACGCCCATGATACACATCAGGATGTAGAAACAAACGAATCCGGTAAACACCATCCCCGCATCCATATATCCCAGCGCTTTCAAGGGTTTCTCCAGCAACAGATACCCGGGAAACCGCGGAGCCGGATTTCCATATCCCGACACGTAAGGCATTCCTCCAAACATGGCATCAGACCATGCGCTAAATTCTCCCGGCTGGGCCGTTTTCTCATATTCTTCCATTTGGCTATTTCCCATACCGATAGCCTTCTCCGTATCTCCTTGCCGAACTACCTTGCCTTCAAATACGGCCGGAGAAAAATAGACCACCGTCAATACCAAGAATACGGCTATCGCGGCGATATGTTTTCCCCATTTACTCATTATACTCCGCATAAAACTCATCTATAATTTATTATTTATACTCTACCCTTAAACCATTTGGCAAAATAGAATCTCACGGCGAACCAACCATGCAGCAAAACCGTCGATACCTTGCCGTAATATTTGCACATGACTTCGTATCGTTCCTTCAAGGAGGCTTTCCGGTTAACACTGCTCAATCCCTCTTCCAGGAAATTAGACAGGATCAAGCGTGTATTGTGTATTCTTCCGGATCGTTTCAAGCATTGGATACACCAATCATAATCTGCCGTCAAACGGTATTCCGTATTATATAACGGGGCGATCGCCCGCTTTGATATAAAAGACTGATGGCAAACCAACATTCCCATCCGGAAACTTTTCCAAGTCAGTTTCTCCGGCGCTTTCAGCCTGCGCATACCCAACGACCTGCCTTCCGCGTCAACAATCCGGGTTTCTCCGTAAATCACGTCTGGCAAAGATACTTTCTTTTTCAAAGATGCCACAATTCTTTGCACGGTATCTGAGGTATAAAGTGTATCTCCCGCATTCAGGAACCACACATAATCTCCCGTGGCCCGTGTCAATCCTTTATTCATGGCATCATACAAGCCATGATCAGGCTCGCTTATCCAAGAAGCGATACCAGACTCATATTGCTTGATAATCTCTACGGTCTTATCTTTCGATGCCCCGTCGATCAATATATACTCGATATTCGGATACGACTGGCTGAGTACGCTCAAGATCGTACGCTCCAACCATCGCTCCGCATTATAGGTGACTGTTATGATCGAGAATGTAGGCTGTAAGTTGTTTAATTTCTCACTCATATCTAGTTCTTTCTATCGCAGACTTGCTTGTACAACGAAATATATCGTTTGGCGACCACCTCTTCCGCATAACTCTCGCGAACTTTATCCACGCAAGCGGAAGAGAGACCCAAAGTTACATTATTATCCAATATCCACTCTATCCCGACTGCCAGATCCCTAGCATCCTTGTATTTAGCGACATATCCATTCCTCAGATGATCAATCATCTCCGGAATCCCCCCCGTCTCAAATCCAGCACAAGGGGTACCGCAGGCCATCGACTCCATAATCGTATTGGGCAGATTATCTTCCAATGAAGGTATGATGAACATATCGGCACTGGCATAGGCAGAAACCATGGTATCCGTATCCGATATATACCCTAGCGTATTCACTTTAAAAGGGAACTGGCTGATTAATTCTTCCGAACTATTCCCCATCAAGACGATCTCCATGCGATCTTGGTATTTCTCTTTTAGCATTCGGCAAGCCTCAATCAAAAAAATCGCTCCTTTCCGGGTATCCGAGAGTTTAGCGGCGGCAAAAAGAAGAAGAGACTTATCTTCCGGCAGGCCTAATCGCTTACGAGCCACTTGTTTATCAATCGGCTTAAAGGCTGCCACGTCGATCGGGTTAGGGATCGACGTAAAACGTGCCGTTCTCAGCCAATGGCCTTTTTTTGCCTCTTCCATAATCCACCGGCTGCAACCGACAAATGTAACCTTAGATAACCCGACCTTCCCTTTCTTCTTAAAAACAGAAGCCGCCAAATCAAAAAACGGATTCTGCCTCAACATCGGGCACCGACGGCAACTTGATATATATTTCTCGCAACCTCCCGGATAATGGCAAATAGCCGTAGCGGGCCATAAATCATGCATAGTCCACACGATAGGTTTCCCGGTATCTACTAACTTCTTAATATCAGAAAGAGACAAAAATCCTTGATTCACCCAATGCAAATGAATTACATCGGCCTTTCTCACCAGCGGATGTGTCAACAAGTTCGTGCCCGTATCAGCAATGGATACCTGAAAGAGATTCTCTTTACTAAAGAAATTACAAATGAAGATTATCAACCGTTCCCAAACGAAACGTAAGAAATTAAGCTTACGCGAAATCCATGAATTATTCACAGAGAAAACCCTCACATGATCCGTCTTCCGATCCCGTACCAGCATAGAAACCTCTACGCCAGACTTATCCAACGCCTTCACCAACCGACTCGCCGCCACAGCCGCTCCACCAGTTAATTCAGAGGTGTTTAATATCAAGATGTTCATTCCCTATTTATTATTTCCCAATAACCATTTTTCTTAGTTCCAATCCGCTCAATAATATTCTTTTCTTTTAACACTTTCACCGCTTTTCGAACCTGTAGTATCACAGGCTCCAACTTCGCACAAGCCCTAAACCAAAACTTACCATAGCAACCAATGATCAAAATCAACTCCTGTACAAATATCAGGGTTTCTCATTCCAATATACATACCAGGATTAGAACTATAAGTACCTATGAACTGCTGCGCATTAGATAAGACATCAACAGAAGCAAATAGCTTAATCAATTGATTTTGACGAAAGTCCACTGATTTTTCCATAAAAGAAGAATGAAAATATCCTCTCTCTTCCTTCGAACAAAGAGTATAAACAGACCATTCCGGATATCTAACGGAAATCTCTTCTATCACACTATAATCATCTGTCAATACAAATAAATTTTTGGTAACTATAGTTTCACGTACACGATCAAAATATTTATCTACCGCCTCTATCTTATGTTCTATAAACTTGTCCCCACCCCGAATGTGCATTCCTACATACTCACTAGGCAACGACAAATCATGGATGAGCGTATCCACGCAAATCTTCGTATCTTTATTATATCTCCATGTCAACTTTATCAACCGAGAACATGCTTGCTGTAGATTTCCATCAATTCCCAACTCTGGAATAAAATAATGCTTTTCAGCCATTCTTGGATCTCTAGCTCTACCAAAGACATCCTGGGTTAACAAATCCTTCCTCCAGATATATAAATAAGGTTTTATATCAGAAAGGTATTTCAAGGAACGACTTCTTAACGTTTTTTTTATACTGTAACGCCAGTCAGAGGATCGTCTATGCATACGATGGTCTATAACCATATCGCAAAAAGGCTCAAAAAATCCACACCATCCTGCCGTATGAAAATTGGAAGATCTATCTAATAAAAAACGATACCTATGAGTTAAACAATATAACATAGACAGAATCATATTATTATACTCAGAGAAGAATCCCGCCTCTATCCCAACACGATAAACCAAGCGCCGACAAAAAGAATTGTTCAGGTTAAGCCAATTATCATATAATTCATCCATGACATCCTAAGTTTTTATTAGAAGTATTGATTATCTGATGAAGCTCTACGTCTTTATCAGAATAAAGGTCATACAGTTTACATATATTCTTTTTACATTGTTCCTGTGTAAAAGTGTTATTCCAAATACGCATACCTCCCGCACTCAAAGAAGAAAACTCCGTCTTATACCAACCCACTTGACAACCATTCAGCCATGCACGTAAACACAGCTCTACATCATCGAATTGGAATGGGGCAAAATCAAAATCAATATGTTTTAATTTCTCTAAGAAAAGAGAACGGTTAAGCCACATCGGAGCTCTATTAACATGAGGGACAAAACAAAAATCAATATCCTCCGTAGGAAGATCACAATCCAATATATCAAATCTGCCTTTTTGTTTATCTATAGCAAAATCAAGGCAATCTCGTCCTCCCAAAATAGCCAACTCAGGATATTTCTCAAAATAAAAGACTGCGTTATCTACCCACGACAAATCCTTAAAATCATCATCATCCTGTAATAACGCCACGAATCGCCCATTTACCATGCGAATTGTTTTGTCATACATCACATTCTCATACAAATCATTTGCCCTTAATAGAAACTCATTACCTCTATTTAAATAACGTGCCAAGGAAATATAATGATTACGATCTGAGCCATCATCAATCACAACAATCTCAGCTCTCGGATAGTTTCTCAATTTATTGACAACATGTTTCACCTGTACACTTTTATTATGAGATTGTATGATAAAACTCACTTTTGGATCATTAATGTATCCTTTCGCTTTCCAGTCTTCATACGTTTTCTGCTTTTTTTTAAAAAAACGCTTTACTAACGCCCAATACAGCCTTTCCCAAACTAAACGAATATCCATTTTGTATTAATTAATTGCCAAATATAAACACTTTAACAAACAATCCATCCTCTCCGCATATCGAATTTGCATCTTATTACCTTTCAACGCTATCTCTTCAAGTCCAACAACATCCATTAGCGCTTTTTTTAGCTTAAGACATAAATCGGATTCATTAGAAGGATCAAACAATAAACCATTTTGGGGCTCATCTATTAAACAAGCCGATCCTGCGATAGATGAACATAAAGTATAACAACCGGATAGTAACGCCTCATTCACAACCGTACCAAAAGGTTCATATAAACTAGGTAAAACAAAGATTTGCGCTAAATTATAATAAGCCAACAGGTCTAAACCTTCTTGTTTTCCCATAAACCGTATTAAACCTGCAGATATATAGTCTTGTGCCTGAGACTCCAAAGCTTCACGTAAATCTCCGTCACCTACAATCAACAACCTAGTATCTGGAAAATCGGCGTTGACATGACGAAACGCCTTTAATAAAAGAGATACATTCTTTATCTCAACCAGACGCCCCACATATAATATATTTTTTTTCCCTATTAAACTATACTTCTCTGCAACAGAAACAGAAATTGATAAAGCTTTCAGCAACCGTTCTCTAAAAAAGTTGTCTGACTGAATGATCGGGAAATAAACATATTTCGACTTAAATCTCAAATTGTTTTCATACCAAGTCAACACATTATTATCGGCTAGAACCACGATCGAAAGGATATGTAACATAACGTAACGGGTAAGCTTTTTAACAAAATGCGCCCCTTGAGCCATCGATACGTTATCATCGCATATAGATACCACAGTTAGATTCCGGTTAAACAACAACTTATAAAAGCATACTAAAAGTCCTAACAAATTATACTCCGAAACAAAAACGACATCAGCCTTATTCTTCCACAAAATAGCCAGTACCTCAAACCTCAGATTCTTAATACCCATAAAACCTGAAGAAAGAAAACGGGGTGCGAAACACAATCGTTTTCTAAGTTTTTCCTGGTCAAAAGCCTGTTCCAAGGCATTATCAAACTCAAAATAAAAGCTTGCGTCAAACTCTTTAGCTAACGAATTAAAAAAATCAACTCGATAAGGAGCTATCGCCGGATGTAGTATAATCGCCCGTTTTTTCATATGACTCTACCTGATATCCTTTTGTAAAACCGTACGTAAAGCCTCCAAATAGCCTCTGCCAAAATTCAAATCCGGCTCCACATAATTTCCTTCAGCCCATTCATTCCAAGACTTCAGAATCACGATCCGATGATCATCGCCCTTATTTAGGATCGAACGAACCGTTTGCTCTACATGTTTCTGGAAAAGTTGGGGAGTCGAACCTTTTAAAATAGCACCATAACGTCCTGTCCTAGGAGAATGATCCCAATTGGGAATTATTGTAGGATAAACATTTTCTCTCTCATCCTCTTTACCAGAGAAATATTTCATCGCATCTTTGTACTGACACCAAAAGCCATGTTTAAAAAACTCCCTATTTACCTTATTAATAACTTTCTGTACAAAAGATATTCCTATTCTCTGGTACTCAAACAACCTCACGACATTGACTGCGTCATATCCCATTGACAGAAAATTATCTATATCATTTGGTTGATACGTATGAGCGACAAAATGAATACCCGTTAAACCATTCCGTACTGCCAAACGTTGCCAACAGTCTATAAACTCCCTAGAATCCGGAATTTCCGCTGGAGCGAAAATTAAGAAAAAAGGTTTTCCGTCAACAGTCACATATCTCTTATCCTTAAACGCCGGTAGTACGTCATAGAAATGACGCTCATAATCAGAAAGTCCACCATAAGTTTGATCGATTAATGACTCTTTCGTCTTAACTCCATTATAAATACCTCTCCAAGAGTGATTGGCCCAAGCTAGACAAAAGGGGAAATCCGGTTTACCCGATTTCAAGACTTCATTAAAGGGTCTTTCCAACAAACGCCTTCCATTCCCAAACCAATAATGCCAATAACAAAACGCTTCCACCCCATACTCTCTTGCCATATCTGCCTGAGCCTGGCGAGTTTCCGGAACTCGCAAATCATAATATCCTAAGTCTGCCGGAACCTGTGGTTGATAATGCCCCCTGAACAAAGGCTTGGCTTTACCTACGTTCGTCCATTCCGTAAAACCTTTTCCATACCACTTATCATTTTCGGGTATTGGATGAAATTGTGGCAAATAAAATGCCAAAACTCTTATTTTATTTCTATTCATTACCGTCAATAAATATTTTAACTCAAGATATAAAATAAAAAATCATCACCGGACTAAAGATAAGACCTCCAACTTGATTGAAAATAAGTCGGCGGCTAACGTAGAATAAGTACTAGCCATGGAACCATATATTTTCTCCGTATGCGCCAATGTATATAATTCTATCAAGGCATCAACTATACCATTCTCATTATCTCTCCGTACTTCTTTTAAACTAGTTATTATCCGGTCACCAAATAAATCTAAAAGCTTTCTTTTTTCCTCGGATGAGTCGGACGCCACATAAAACAACGTATCAGGATCAAATGCGATTTCTTCTTTTATCTTCATCGTGAACAAAGATAACGGGCTGTTTAAAGTAGGTGTCAAATGATCTCCACGTCTGATGTGTACCCCTATGACACGATGATTCTTAAAGGTAGAGATACGAGCCTTTATTTGCCTTTGATGCGTTTCTAGCGGCAAAATATACCGGAAAGTTTCATCATTCTTATAAAATGATTGATATTGAACTAAATATACAGAACGATGCTGCTGAAATGATTTCAATAAAGTTGAAGAAGAAAAAGAGGTATGAACATTTTTCTCATAAATTCTTTCCGGGAAACTCATTCTCTGATATAAATACGGCAACCACAAATTGCGTTTCCGTGGACGATCATAAATATAATGCCGTAAAGACGCATCTATGACCTCAACTTCCGAAGGAGCAATATCAATATGGAATAAAGAATGAAAATCCGCTCCCATCCCCCAGTCCTTGAACCAAATTACCCGAAGCTTTATCGAATTATCTCGGCAAAACGAAATAGCTGATGAAATAGCATAATATCTATTAGCCAATCCACCCATTGGAACTAAATATAAAGTCTTCATTGTCTTTTTTTCCATATAAACTCTATGCATTCCCTAAATATTACAGATTGTGTCTTCCACATGACTCCTATATATAAAATCGCAGACACAAAAATCTTCAAAACAAATCGTATATAGATATTTTCCGAGATGAAAGAGAGCCACCAAGCACAGCCCAATACGGAGAGAGTGATAAGGAAATAAGGGGATATATCTCTTATTACATTATATAGCTTAACCCCTATCAAGCGGCTCGCGAAATAATGCCACACAAGCAACCAGCAAAGGTAAGCGACCACATAAGCCGCGACCATCCATAAAATCCCATAAGGCAGCATGACGATCAACAACACGATCTGGAGTATACCAAATATCACGTTCGCATACAAATAGATATTAGATTTCCCATGGCTAATCACTATGTTCTTATAAAGTTCGCATATCGGGGAGAAAGCCCCCCAAATACACAGCAACTGCAAGATAGGGACACAAGGCGCCCACTTTTCCGTAACCGTAATCAAGATCAACTCGTTCGCGACCAGCGCCATGCCAAACATCAATGGAAAAGATATAAAGGCCGTGAAACGGATCATTTTCCTTAAAACCTGTACTTGTCTCTCTTTCTCATAAGAGACTTGGGCAAATACCGGCTGGGCTACTCCCGATACCATTCCCGTAATGAAGCTCCCGCCCATATTCATCCATTTATAACCTTGGGAATAATATCCCACTTGCTGGACCGTATAGAACTTACCCAACAGGATAGAGAATATATTCGTAGACATCTGACTGAACAGATTTGTCAATAATAACCTTGCGCTAAACGGAAACATCTCCTTTAAAGGCTGAAGGCTAAAGGAGAAAGTGGGCCTCCAAGGTGAATAATACCACCTGAGAAAAGTGCCTAAACCGATATAAAGCACTCCTTGAATGGCGATTCCCCAATAAGCCATACCATTCAACGCCATGATCAACGCTGCCGTGTTGGATAGCAGCAACGCATAGATATCGATCTTCGCCCTTTCCTTGACCATCAAGTTCTTAAACAGATAAGCGGCTTGAGCCGTGCCAAAACAACCAAACAAGAAACTCAAGAATACGATACGGGATACCCAAAGCAAATCCGGCTGGTCAAAAAAAACGGCGATCAAAGGGGCCGAGAAAAACAAAATCACATAAAGGGCGATCCCTACGGCTATATTAAACCAAAATACCGAATTGTAATCCTCATGCTTAATATCCAGCTTATTTGTCAAGGCCGCCGAGAAACCGCTTTCCTGAAGGGCATTCGCGAAACCCGTAAAAATCGCCAGCATCCCGACCATCCCATAATCTCCCGGCGATAATATACGAGACAAAAAGATTCCAAACAGCAAGGCGAGTATCTGTTGCATCCCGTTACTCACCCCTCCCCAGAAAAGTCCTTTCGCTGTTTTATCTTTTAATGATTGTTCTGCCATTTGATATTTACGGTAAAGTGCGACAAAGATAAACATTTACCTTTGGCTAACAGAGAAAAACGGGAAGCATTTCCTTCTTTACGTATATTTTACGATATATAGTACCTCATAAGAATACTCTATTTTATGCCGTACTTTCGAAAAGGCGAAACCTAAATCCCCGGTGGACCTACGCTTTCCCCGCATAAATCCTCCGGATGATATCCACCACCTTCATGCCTTCCAACACGTTGGTCGTTATGATTTCGCCGGGAGCGCCGGAAAGCACGTTGACCACGTTACGGATCACGAAATTATGGTTTTGAGCGGAACCTTTATAAGGGCCGTAATCATTGCCGGGATTGGTAGGAGCCAATTCAGGCATCTCATAATCCTTGATATGGCAGTACTCTACCTCGTTCATATATTGACCGCCGATCTTCACGCTACCATTCTCGGCCACGACCAGCATGCTACTTTCCAGGTTCTTGTCCCATACCGCCGTAGAATAGCTCAAGCTGCCCATTCCACCGTTCACGAAATTAAAATTCACGAAACCGGAATCCTCAAACGCGGTCAGTTTCTCATGGTTGAAATCGGCGAAACGAGTCTGGATATTACAGATATCCCCGAATAGCCAATACATAATATCGATGAAATGGGAAAATTGAGTGAATAAGGTACCTCCATCCAAGGCTGCGTCGCCATGCCATCCTCCGGGTTTATAGTAACGCTCATCGCGGTTCCAATAGCAATTCAACTGTACCATATAGATCTTGCCCAATTTCCCGGACTCAACCATTTCCTTGATCCAGACCGAAGGCGGGGAATAACGATTTTGCATCACGCAAAATACCTGCTTACGGAATCTCAACGAGGTATAAACTACTCTCTCGGCATCAGCCAAAGTCAGCGCCATCGGTTTCTCTATAACCACATGATGCCCGCTCTCTATCGCCCGGATAGCCATCTCCGCATGTAAACCATTAGGCGTACAGATATTCACCACATCTATATCCAATCCCAGACGGAACAATTCCTCTATGCTTCGGGCGAAAGGCACGTCGTAGGCCTCTATCCCCAGTTCCTCTTTCGGACGGATATCACACAAAGCGACCAGCTCCGCCCCTTCATCCCGGGTAATCATCTCGGCATGACGCTTACCTATATGGCCACAGCCGATCACGGCGAAACGTATTTTCTTATTCATAAATTTGTAGATTCTTTAGTGGTTTAAATAATCATGCAATTTACCGATAATATACTCTTGAATATCCTCATCCATCTCCGTATGTATCGGGAGGGAGAGGACGTTTTTCGTGAGGCGTTCGGCTACAGACAGGTCGCTTCCGTACCGGACGTGGTCTTTAAACGCTACTTGTTCTTGCATCGGGACCGGGTAGTAAATCAAGGCCGGGATTCCATGTTCTTTCAAATAGCCTTGTAAAGCCTCGCGACGGCCATCCAGCACTTGGATCGTATATTGATGATACACGTGCGTAGAAGATGGGATACAAGTAGGCAGTAATATACCATCCAAGCCCGACAAGCCCGCGTCATATCGCCGCGCGGCCACTTGCCGAGACGAGATAAATTCGTCTATGTGTTTTAATTTAACGTTTAAGATCGCCGCTTGCAAGGTATCCAGGCGGGAATTACAACCTATAATCTGATGATGGTACTTTATGTTCTGCCCATGCACCGTAGTCATACGTACCTCTTCTGCCAGATCCGCATCATGTACGATTACCGCTCCCCCATCTCCGTACCCCCCTAAGATCTTCGTGGGGAAGAAAGACAAAGCGCCCATATCCCCCATAGTACCGGTCTTCTTTGAGGTTCCGTCCGGAAATGTATATTCCGCGCCCAATGACTGTGCGTTATCCTCGATAACATACAAATTATTTTTCCTGGCCAATTCCAAAATCGGATACATGTCACAACTTTGCCCGAAAAGATGAACAGCGATGATAGCCCTCGTACGATCTGTTATAGCCTCGGCCACGGCCTCCGGAGAAATATTGAAAGTACGCTCATCCACGTCGACCAAAACGGGAACCAAGCCCAATAAAACCGCGGCCTCAGCAGCGGCGGCATATGTAAACGCCGGCACGATCACCTCATCACCCCGCCTCAGATTCAAACGCATCAAAGCGATTTGCAAAGCATCGGTACAGTTCCCACAAGGAACCACATACTCCGTATTCAAATAAGCAGCTAGATTCGAGCCAAAAACCTTCACCATCGGGCCGTTAATAAAAGAGCTGCTCTCTATCATCGAAAACATAGCCTCATCTATCTCCTCCTTCAGCCGATGATATTGACCGACCAAATCTACCATTTGTATTTTTTTCTCCATACCTGCCATCTTCTTTCTTTAAAATGAAAAAGGAAGGACACTCAAAGCGCTATTTGAATGTCCCTGCCTTTATTATGCCATATCAAAGATTCCTTTATCTCACCTCGCTACCCGGTTTCACCTCTTTCTCCGGAGTGATAACGGCCAATTTCCCATCGAAATTCTCAGCGGATAGAATCATACCCTCGGAAACGATACCTTTCAACTTGCGGGGAGCCAAGTTAGCGATGAAGCAAACTTGTTTTCCTACCAGTTCCTCCGGCTTATAATGCTGGGCGATACCCGATACGATCGTGCGCTTCTCCAAGCCATCATCAATACGGAACTGGAGCAACTTATCCGCTTTCGGGACCTTCGTACATTCCAAGACCGTACCCACACGGATATCCAGTTTCATGAAATCATCGAACTCGATATTCTCACGGACCGGTTTCGCCTTATAGTTCGCTTCCTCATTCGCTTTCTTCGTATCCAATAATTTCTGCACCTGAGCCTCGATCACGCTATCTTCTATTTTCTCGAACAGCAACTCGGCCTTACCCAGTTGATGCCCTGCCTCCAATAGATCCGTAGCGCCCAACCGGTTCCATCCCAACGGTTCCACGTTCAGCATCTTGTTCAGTTTCTCCATGCTAAACGGCAAGAACGGTTCGAAAACGATCGCTAGGTTAGCTGTAATCTGCAAAGCGATATTCATGATCGTAGCGACACGGGGCATATCCGTCTTCGCCAACTTCCACGGCTCCATATCAGCGAGGTACTTATTCCCGATACGGGCCAGGTTCATCGCCTCTTTTTGCGCGTCGCGGAAATGGTAGGTATCCAACAGGCGTTCCACGTTCTCCTTCACGTCCGCGAAATCTTTCAAGGTCTGCCGATCATAATCCGTCAACTCACCAGCCTCCGGCACCTTACCCTCGAAATATTTATTCGTAAGGACTAACGCCCGGTTCACGAAGTTTCCCAAGATAGCGACCAACTCGTTATTGTTACGAGCCTGGAAATCTTTCCACGTGAAATCATTGTCCTTTGTCTCCGGAGCGTTGGCCGTCAAGACATAGCGCAACACATCCTGCTTGCCCGGCATATCCACCAGATACTCGTTCAGCCAAACCGCCCAGTTACGGGAAGTAGAGATCTTGTCGCCCTCCAAGTTCAAGAACTCGTTGGCAGGAACATTCTCCGGCAAGTTATAAGAACCTTCCGCTTTCAGCATGGAAGGGAACACGATACAATGAAACACGATATTATCTTTACCGATGAAATGGACCATTTTAGTCTCCGGGTCCTTCCACCACGTCTCCCAGCTATCCGGCAGCAACTCTTTCGTATTAGAGATATAGCCGATCGGAGCGTCGAACCACACATACAGTACCTTTCCTTCCGCTCCTTCCACGGGGACGGGGATACCCCAATCCAAATCCCGGCTCACCGCCCGGGGTTGCAGGCCCATATCCAGCCAACTCTTGCATTGCCCGTATACGTTCGGCTTCCATTCCTTATGCTCTTCCAAGATCCATTTACGCAAGAACGGCTCCCACTTATCCAAAGGCAGGTACCAATGTTTCGTCTCGCGCATTACCGGCTTACTGCCGCTGATAGCGGATTTCGGGTCTTTCAGGTCTGTGGGGCTAAGGGAAGTGCCGCAAGCCTCGCATTGATCGCCATACGCCTTCTCGTTCCCGCAATGCGGGCAAGTACCCGTAATATAGCGATCTGCCAAGAATTGCTTCGCCTCCTCATCGTAATATTGCTCGCTTGTTTTCTCGATGAATTCGCCTTTTTCATATAATGTACGGAAGAAATCCGAGGCCATCTGATGATGCGTAGCAGAGGTCGTACGCGAATAGATGTCGAACGAGATTCCAAAGTCCTCGAACGACTTCTTGATAATGCCATGATAACGATCCACCACGTCTTGCGGCGTGATCCCCTCTTTCTTCGCTCTCAACGTGATGGGTACCCCATGCTCATCCGAACCACCAATCATCAGCACTTCCTCCCCCTTCAAACGAAGGTAACGGGCATAAATATCGGCAGGCACATATACCCCGGCCAAATGGCCGATATGCACCGGTCCGTTCGCATACGGCAACGCCGTTGTTATCAGCGTTCTCTTAAAATGTTTTTCCATACCTTGTGTTCTCTTTTTGAGACACAAAGGTACGGAATAATTTGATTAGACGGAAAAGAATAATTTCCTTTGTGATTGAGTTTCCTCTTAATTGGACAAGAAGTCTTACCACTACTAATAATATATATGGAAAACATATACTTAAATATCACGAATTTGGAAGAAGACATAAAAAAGGTATAAAAAAGAGCTTACCATTAGGGGACATAAAGCGGAAACTCTTGACATCATGGAAAAGGGTAGTTTCTTCGAAATCCACACAGCGGCTATAACAACCTCCGAGAACAGGACGTTGATCTCATTTATTTGAATATATCCCTGCTTAGGGCTTCTGAAGTGAATAACTTACGGTTTATCGAACCATAAGTCATTCAGCTTGGGAAGTAAAATTAACACTGATAATCATCCCCTTAGTTTCGTAAGCATAAGAGATCTCATATACAGTTCCAGCCTCCGGAGTTTCGATCAGCCTCGAGTCTGTTTTATTCTCACCATCATTATTTTCAACACTTAAAGTATAGATTATCTTATCACTTACTTGTAAATAAGCAGTTTGACCGTTAATTACTTTCACAGATCTATCTCCGGATTGTACAGTAAAAAGATAGGTTTTGAACCGATCACTAAAACCTTCCGGAAGTTTTAAGGAAACACCGATATTCACCATCGGGACTTCCACATTCAGATGGTTTATTTCACCAACTTCTATCTTAAAATCCTTTTCAGCATAAAAGGCTGCTCCACCAATTTCTGTATCTAACCAATTGGGCATTTCCTTATACGCCTGATTGTAGGTTTTCAGCTGATAACTTCCAGCTGGTAAATCCAGCTTAGCGGGCACTTTTCCCGGTTCATATTGTTGGCCGCTCATTAATTGACCGTTTTGCCAAACCTCCACATACAAATCGTTCTGAACGGCCCGAGTGGAAACAGCGTTGATATTTTCTGTTTGAACAGAAATATTTTCCAATATTAAAGTACCCTTGCCTTCTGAAATATTAAAAGCCTCATCTTTTTGGCAGGCTACCAAAAAGATAAAAAATAATAGGGTATAAGCAATATGTTTCATTCTTCTATATTTAACAATAATACAAACTATATATGCGTCACTTATCATAGTTTAAAGATAAATCATCAATCTTCAGAATGCTTCCCATATGTACTGTCCAATTTCCTACAACAGGATACTGTATCGTTGTTCCCTTCTCAAAGTCATTTTCAGTAAGTGAAGTCTTATCTGAAGCCAAAAATTGCACACATATCATAGTTGGCTTCACATTTTCTTCAATATAATCAAAGTTAACTATAGCCTGCTTATAGGTTTCATCCTCTACTGAATATACTTCTGGTACATATGTTCCAGAAGCAATTTCTTTATCTTCATTTTTCAAAGAGACTACTACTTTAAAAGCATCTGATTTAAATGGTTTATATTTATACCAAAACGATAAAGATGTAGGTCGAGATTCAAAATCATGCCCCTGAACTATATTTGAATCGTAGGAACCTATAAACAAGCTGCCAACCATTGCACCTCCAACATAAGTTCCTGATGTATTAGCATAACCATCACCACATCCGGAAAGATATAATAATGCAGCTTTCGAACCTCCATGTACATCTGTTGTATAACTTACACATGAAGCAAAACAACCCTCATACCAAATTCCTATTGCATAAGTTCCTCCCTGCGCTTTATCGTTATTCGTATCCCACCAAGAAGCACTCGCATTACCCTCCGAATAAGGATGAAAAGTATAATATGTCTTATCTTTAAAAGGCCATCCTCCCGACTTTTTCTTTTCCTCAATACTCCACTCCTCCATATCCGAGTTCGGCAACTGCACCGGATTTTCTAGCTCTACATCAACAACGTCCGTCATGACTACATCGCGATAAACCGCTCTCACTTGATATGATCTATTTTGGGGATGTTCGCTGAATAACACTTTCATATCTTGAATCTCCTTCCAAGAATCATCACCTTCGGACTTTTCTTTATACTGATATTTCAACTTAGATTTGATAACCTCCGGATCGCCTGTAGTAACGGTTAGTTCATCAACCGTAAACTCTTTCGTCCAGATATTTCCGGGTTGAACAGATACTACCATTTCCGGTTTATTACACCTCAACGTATAAACTCGGCTTGGGTTTTCTTGGCCTGAAATCTCTTCGCTACTCCAACGATTATTCGCTCTTACATCTACTTCAATCTTATTTTCTACCGTCGCACCTGCATCTGTTTGCAACTTAACAACAATAGGAGTTAAATCCAAAGAAGCTTTTTCCGCACCTATTTCTGGTAATACTACACCTAACGTCTTTTCCACTTCCTTTTTATCCTCCGGAACAGATAAGAGATATTCTTTATCATTCAAGTTTGAAAATTGTGGATCGTTAAAAGTAAACTTCAACTTCAAATCCTGCAAGGGCGAGGCTGTGTTAAGACTCAATTTCGCCGTTTTAGTCTCTGTCTCCGCAAAGGAAAGTATATTATTCTCGAAACCTTCGGCTTCAATCTTCGGTTTTGGCAACCAATCCATCGGGATATCGCTCGTTATCGTCTCCTTTTTAATTTCCACCTTGGCGATATCCAACAACAGGTCATCCGACAACTTCAATGTCAATTTAAGATGCTCTCCAGCCTGCAAAGTCAAAGGCAAATCCTTGCATTGCAATTTCTCGGAAAAGTCCTCACCATTCCTCTTTTTTCCTTCAAAATAGAAGGAAACTTCTTTCCCGGCTTGAAAATAGGCACTTTTCTTACTATCCGGAGTTAAATTACAAGACCTTCCCTCTACAAGCACTTTCACATAATAAGAAGAGAAAATTTTCATCAACTCCGTATCCGCAGGGAAATAGGCTGAAGCTAACGCATTCGCCACCTTGCAGCTTAAAATAACGCTTTTCTTCTCGCCGTCCTTGATCACTACATTTGAAGTATCACCAAGATAATAAGGCGCATCCAACGCCAGAACCGGATTCTCGCCATACGAGGCAGAGATCGTATAGGTACCAGCCGAAGCCGGTATCGTTTGGGCGGTATAAATTCCATCATACAACGGATCAGAAGCCCCGTCCTTCACAATTTTCAGTTTAAACTTATCCACGGCAGGTTTCCCCAATTCCACCGGAGTACTTTTTGTCTCAACCGTAACCTCCCCATCCTGCAAAGATATTTGGAAACCGGTCGTTTTACCATCCATCAGAGTCTCCTCTTGGCAAGCGGCGAAGAGGAACAATGACAGTATACAATAATAGAATTTATGCATTCGCCTCATCATACCATCAGTCGTATATAAGTTCAAAATCATCTACATACAATATACTACCGTCTCCTCCGGTAAAATAATCTCCATACTTACTGGCACTAGCCACTATAATAATATACATATTACCGGGCTTTTCCTGCGTCTTATATTCCAAATCAATCGTAAATTCTTTCCATGTTCCATTCGTAGAGACACACTCTTTTATAGGCAGTTCACCATACGCGATAATATCATTATCCTCTTTGAATTTGATAAATGTATCAGTATCGGTATTATCTACCACATAAGCTTTTTTAGCCAATGCAATATAAATAGAACAAACATCCGGATCTCCTTTTGTGATCGTTCCCGCAGGTTGATTATCTCCTACATATCCAACCGTGGCCGGAGCGTATTGGAAAAAGCCATGCAATGCAGTCGGGCGCGAGGTAAACGGCCTTCCGAAATTGATCTTCGCACCACTCATTCCGACCAATTCGCCAAAAGATCCCGTATATAAACTCGCAGCAGCGAATTTCACCTTCCATTGAGATTTCAACTCCGCAGACTTTCCTCCTTGCGTATGTACGACATTTGAGTTTCCTTGGGTAGGATTAATATTTACTACAGCTCCCAAACCTTGCGTCGTACCGGGATTACTCGTATCCCAAAATGATTTACCAGACTCCCCGGCGTACCATGTTTTCCCTGCTTGATACCACAGATCAAAATCACCGTTATATAAAGCAGTAGCGTCCTCGGTCGTGAAAGAGGATTCGCCCAACACACTGCCCGAAGCATTTACCAAGCGGCATTGATAAGTCGTACCCGGTTGCAACTCCTCGATCCGTGCCGAAACCTTCGTCCCATCGGTCTTTGCCGAGACCTTATTCCAAGAAGTTTCTCCTTGCTTTACATATTCAAACGAACAATCAGTCTCCGATGCCTTTCCTTCCACATCAGCGTATTTACTCCAAGCATTCACGGACAAATCCCCGGTCGAAGGCTTGGAACCACCATCTTCATCGGTAAGCCGGACATATACCGTCCATATTGTCCCTTTATTGGGTTCATTCCAAGCATATTGAACCGTAAACTTTTGTGGAGAGGTAAAATCTTTCACGGTAGTAGGATCCGGAGTCACCTCACCATACGCACCACCCAAGGCCAAAGAGGTGATATGGATGTCTTCTAAATCCTGTTCTTTCCCGACATAAATAGTCACACGAGAATCAAACTCATCAATCGAATAGTCGATCATTCCCTCCACCTCAATCTTCCGATCAATGATTTGCCGCACCGTTACTTGCCATACATATTCTTGATAGGTCTTTATGGTAAAATTAACCGGATTGGTAAAATTCATCCGGGTATTTGAAGACATCGGGATACTATCCAATGAAGAGAAACCGGTAAACGGGAACTTCTTTGAATTCTCACACAGAGTAGAATCAACCAAAACTTCCGCATCATTCGGGTTCACCACCAAGCGGGTCAGTTTCAATCTAGAAATATCCACAGAATCATTTACATATAATAAGATCGTCTTAGCGGAAGCATCGATAACAGCCGCCGTATCCGAAGAACCTTCTGCCGGGCGTTGCCCTTCTACCCGAATATCCGTGACACTTCCATTAACGACCGGATATGGAATATCATTTTCTATCGCACATGAAGCCAACAACAAGAATAAGAACAGGCAAAAGCCCTCTACCACTCTTCTATATCTACCATTGATTGTTCTCATATTCGCTTATAAATAGAAAGTCATTCCTATATTAATAGAAAAAAGGTTGATCTTGAAATTACCGGATGAAGTACGGCTACTACCTACTTCCACTTGGTTCGTCTTCTGATCAACCCACTTAAAATCAAAACCCATCACACCGACAGAGACCTCTACCGCCGACCAGTCCGTGATAAATGCCGTCATCCCCGGAGCAAAACCAATCTGCAAATTCTGGACCTTCTGGTAGGTGCCATCATAATTAACTCCGGTACCGGTAGAATTTTTTCCCGTGCCATAACCATAGGTCACGCGGGCCTCGTTAAACAATCCGAAAATTTTACTGCGCCCGATAGGAATATAAGTACGCAAAAAACCAGATGTCTCATACTTATGCTCCAAGTAATATAAATCTTTAAACGAAATAGTAATATCTCCCAGATTAGCATCCACATTTCCCAAATCCAAATAATTCCGATGATAGGCAAAACGGATACCAGCCGAGATATTATCCCGAAAAAAATAGCCCACGTACGGACTTATCGCAAAATTATAGCCTCTCCCCTCCAAATCCTTTATAACAAGGAAATTCAAGTTGCTCTCATCATGTTCGGAATAAGATACGGTACCTCCGGCCATCCATGTTCCTTTCGGGATGAACACAGCCTCCTGTACCTCACGATCGATACGCTTGATGGCACGTTTACCACGCTGTGCGTTTACGGTACCGGTCACTATTGCTAATAACAGCAATAGGGTAAATAATTTTCTATTCATTTAAATAATTCGCTCTATTATTATTGCCACTTTTCTGTTTCATCCTCTATACCGCCTCAAAGATATTGAAAATCTACTTAGCAAGGAAAATATACTTACTTGCCAAGTAGATTTATAGTAGAAACTTATTTTTCCCAAATAGGCTTTCAGCCTATGGTTTATTTCCATATTGTAGGCTCACCGTCGTATATGAGTGAGAAATCGTCAAGATACATTACGCTACCATCACCTCCGGTGAAATAGTCGCCATACTTGCTTGACGAGCAGACCACGATGATATGGGTCGGTTTCTCATTCAGATTCTTATATTTCAACGGGATATTGAACTCCTTCCATTGTCCATTGGTACTTATACACTCCGACACAGGTAGCTCACCATAAGCGATGATATCCGTATCATTCTCAAAATCAATCGCAGTTCCTGCCATATCGGTGTTATCTACAGTATATTGCTTTTTAGACATCGCAATATAAATAGCACAAACATCAGGCTTATCTTTTTCGACTACAGCGTCAGCTGGAAGATTATCCCCTACATGAGTTACGTTTACCGGAGCGTATTGGAACCAGCCCTTCAACGCTATTGGACGGGAAGCGAACGGCTGACCAAAATTGATCTTAGCGCCATTCATACTAACCAGCCCACCAAAAGAACCGGTATATAGACTCGCTGCGGCAAATTTCACCTTAAACTGGGATTTCAGCTCGGCAGATTTCCCTCCTGGCGTATGCACAGTCTCCGAATTTCCTTGAGTGGGATTGATGTTGACAATAGCCCCCAAACCTGTTGTTGTACCGGGGTTACTTGAATCCCAAAATGATTTACCGGATTCCCCAGCATACCATGTCTTTCCATTCTGATACCACAAATCAAAATTAGCATTATATAATGCAGTAGCAGCCTCCGTAGTAAACTCAACAATATCACTTGACACCTCTTCCATATCCTTATATACAAAACGGTATTGGTATTTGGTTGCAGGAGTCAAACCTGTAATCTTCGCAGAATAAATATCCTTTCCTGCCTCTTCCAATTGTGGAACAGATATCCACAACTCCGTATCTGCTTGTTTATACTCCATCGCCAACTTGCTCAGATCCAAAACTCCCGCTTTTGAAAGTACTTGCCCTTCCAAATAAGCGAATGTACTCCAAGCACTTGCGCTCGCTGACAAGGTTGTTGTCGAGGTCAAAGGTACACCAATGGTGAAATTATAGGTCTTGATTGTCCCATCCAAAGTAATATCAATGCTAGTAGAACCGTTTGGAGAGTCTGCCACTTTATATATCAAACGAACATTATCGCGAGCTTTTACCGCATGAACAGTATCTTTCTTAGAATGTGTTGTCCCCCTTTGATTCGTTACGCTCGTTGAGACAATCAACGACTTTTCGGGAACCGGGAAATAGGCCTTTGCCGTCTCGTTCTTACCTAATTCAAAGGTAAGGCGGGTTCCTGTTTGATCAGCCGAATCGGCCACAACAATGGTCGCAGACTTAAAGCTTTCCTTAAATAGCTCGTCAAATTCAACTGTCACCAAGACATTCGCCAATGTACAGGTAACTTCAGCCGTCACATCTTTTCCTGCCATAACCTCTACCTCCGTAGATCCCATATAATAAGGTTTATCAAACTCAGCAGCTTTACCATCGAAGCCATTTGAAGAGGCCTTCACCGTATACTTGCCAGCGGTCAACGAGAAACTTTCTCCTTTCCACGTAGTATAATCGTCTGTTTGTTTAACGACATCTCCCTTTTCATTCAAGATTTGTACAGCCAACTGTTTGGGGTTATAAACGACCTCCTCATTCCCCGCTTTAGTTATTGTGGAATTGTTGGTCGTTATATCCAGACTCAAATAACCGATATTGTTCATGAATACATCATTCTCAGCCTGGCAAGCGACCAAACCTAATATCATTACAAAAAATAAAAATCTATAGATTGTCTTCATGATATATTATTCTGTCACTTTTACACTTAGTTTATCTTTTACAATTTTACCGTCATTATCTTCCACCGTAATATTAAATACATGTCCCTCTGGATCTGTCGTAACACCTCCACCTGTACTTGGATCTAACAACAAACTAAAAAAGGCATGTACCGGAAATTCATAGTTCTTTTCCCCACCTACAGGTAAAGTTACACCCATTGATTCCAATGTCTCTCCTAAAGTTTCATTACCTATCAACTCAAACTCTTCACCAAATAAATCCTTAACTATTGACGCAAAAAACTCATTTCCTCCCTTTATCGCCACTGTGATATTTTTCAAACCAGCAGGAGTTGATATAATAACATTCGCTTCTTTTTCTTCATCCGCAGGCAGTGTATAAAGAGCTTGCGGAATCGTGATCGTAGGGCCAGATGTCGGGGGTTCAGGTTTTCCTTCACCATTATCACCTTCCACCTCTATATCAATATTCTCATTTATCTCCTGATTAAAACCGTTAACCGTGATAGAGATACCGGTTTTATTAAGTTCCACATCTTTTCCGGGAGCCAACGAAATCACCAAGCCATCTCCTCCCACAAAATAGGAATCGTCTCCTTCTACAAAATCAGCACTTCCCTTTTTCATTAATGTCTGATTTATAGTGACTTTCTCACTCGTTTCCTTCACGGTAGCTGTTCCCGATACATAAATCTTATCTGTCTCCGCAGCCATTTTCCAATAAATCGGAGCTGGGTTTGGGTTTTCTTGCGTATAAATATCTGAATGACCGCACTTGTCATCTACCGTAATAGACCATTCGCTATAATGGTTTATAAATTCGGAGGTAAAATTCATCGCAATCTTGACATTCTGGATTTTACATTTCACCGTAGTGGGCTTTTCCACGCCAGACGTTATCTCTATTTTTTCTACCCCTCCAAAATAAGGATCTTTCATCTTTTCGGCAAACTCTCCCGGCGAATGTGCTTCGATCTCGTAATTTCCAATCGGCAACTCAATCACACCATCCTCATTTTCCTCTTTAAATTTAGCGAACGACGCATAACTTTTAGTAAAATCAAAGTCCACAGAATTGATCACAAGCGGAAATTCCTCTTTATTATCAGTCGCACCTTTTGTCTCCACAGAAGCAGACGAACCCACATTCACGTCGAGTGTCAAATAACCTGTTTCCGAAGGGATCTCTTTCCCAAAAATCTCCTCCTTCATCTCACACGACATCAAGCCGGAAAACAAGACTGTACCCAACATCCATATATTGATCGCTTTCATATTCTAATCTCTTATTATAGTTATATCTATTTATACCCAATCCCCCGGAATAACAATATCTACCGGATGATCTACCGTAGTCTCGTCGACAGTAATCGAAATACCTAAATTGCCATTGCTGATAACCGGTTTCAAAGTGAGCTTCAAAGCATCTGCCGGACTTAACGTATAAGTTTTAACAGCATCCTTAGCAGTTACATTCTCTTTAGGGGTCAGGCTCACCGTAACCTTGACATCTTCCTGATTGCCTACCTTAAAATACATTGGACCGACTATATCCTTAGTCCATTCAAATGAAGAGGGCTTCTGTGCCTCTGTCTCAATCTTCAAGGAGTAGGCTGAAAAATATTCATCCATCTTCGAATCAAACACCACATTAATTCGAGCCGAACTGGGCTTACAAGTTACAGGAGCTGTCACCTCCTCCCCCTCCTTCACCTCAAAAGCAGCTTCACCAGAAAAATACAACACTTCGGAAGAAACCGGTTTGTCTTCACCCATAAAAGCTTTCAACATATAGTTACCAACATTCAACTGATACACCTCTTCCAAATTCTTATACAAATCATTTATAATAAGCTTCTCCTCTTGCCCGGCCTTAAACACTTGCACAGTATAATTGTTCACCTCCTTATACTCATTCTCATCCACGGCTTTTGTTTGAAAACCTACCTCCGGTGTCAGATCTATTTTCACAAACCCTTTGCCTTCCGGAATATCCAATTCATCCCCTTCAGAGCTACAGCTGCTCAACATCAAACAACAACCCAACAAGCAGGCCATTCCCCAAGATGTAAAAATCTTTTTCCTCATATAAATACATTTTTCAATTACTCCAATTCGTATAGATCCGTCCGATCCAAAATTGGGTACAAAAGAATATATTTCACAAAGATTCCACAAGGTCTATTTATCTTATTACCTATTCTTTTTTTTAGATTTTAATTTTTATCAATACACATACAGAGCTATTTAAAAGACTTAATATATTCTATTTTTATATTTCACTGTTCTTTTTATTAGAAACTGTCTCCAAACAAAATAAACATCCAAGCAACCCCGGAAAAAATTTCCGGAATACTGGAAGCTCTAAACACCCGTGTATAAATTTTTTCCCTCAAGACACGGTAAATCTTTGAAAATACCTATTTTTGTCAAGTATTCTCGACAAGTGAACAATAAAACAAGCATGGAAAAAGACATCCCCAAAATAGACCTGCCCCAAGATTGGGTAATTGGAAAGCTCTCGGCCGAGGACATCGGGCTATTGAACTTGTATGCGAATTACCCATGCCGCTTGAAGGCGGGGATTTTCGTGTTATGTTTAGGTGGAGAGGTAGAAGCCTCTATCAACCTAACTCAATTCAAGGCAGAATCAGGTAGTTTCATCACTATTTTGCCTGGAACAATCTTTCAGATCCATAAAGTAGACGGGGATTTGCAAATTTACTTCATGGGGTTTTCGTCCGATTTTCTCAACAAGGTAAATGTGAGTAAATCGGTCATAGACATGCATTATATCGTGAAAGATAGCCCGATATATAAACCAAGAGAGAAAACCCTACCTTTACTGAAGGATTACTTTGAATTGCTGATCAAAACATATGAATTATGTGCTTCACAATTAAGCCAAGGTATTATCTATCATTTATTCACAGGTATATTACTGGGAGTCAGCAGTATGTACAAAGATCTCACAACAGACAAACCAAATCTTTCCAAAGCAGAGCAAATCAGTAAAAATTTCATACAATTAGTAATGCAAAATTATACCATGCAACGGAACGTCGCATGGTATGCCAAGCGGCTTGGCATCACGCAAGCGCACCTAAGTACAATTATCAAACAGACTACCAATAAGACTTGTATAGAGATCATCACCTCGATGGTGATCATGGATGCAAAGGCACAACTGAAATCAACGAACCTTTCCATCCACGACATAGCTTATGCTCTGAATTTCACAAATATGTCTTTTTTTGGAAAGTATTTCAAACGTTATGTGGGTATGAGTCCACAAGAATATAGGAATAGCTAACGCCCTCCATCATTACATCCCCCAATTCTCCCTATCCAAGCTTCTGTACTGTATCGCCTCCGCTAAATGACGGAGCTCGACTCGTTCGGAATTATCCAGGTCCGCTATCGTGCGGGAGACTTTCAGGATACGGTCGTAGGCACGGGCGGATAGGCTGAGACGCTGCATCGCCGTTTTTAAAATGGAAAGGCCGGCCGCGTCGGGAACGGCATACTGGTGGAGGAGCTTGGTATTCATTTGGGCATTGCAATAGATACCGTCGTAAGCGGCGAAACGCTTTTCTTGAACCGCACGGGCCTTGACCACACGCTCGCGGACCGTGGCACTAGGCTCGGAAGGTTGCTGCCCGGATATCTTCTCAAAAGGCACGGGGATGATCTCGATCTGGATATCGATACGATCAAGTAACGGGCCGGAAATACGATTCATATATTTCTGGACAATGCCCGGGGAACAAAGGCAAGGACGGTCCGGATGATTGTAATAACCACATGGACAAGGATTCATGGAGGCTACAAGCATAAAGCCCGCGGGATACTCAACCGTGAAACGGGCACGGGAAATATTGATCACGCGATCTTCCAAGGGCTGGCGCATCACCTCCAGCACCCCCCTGTTAAACTCGGGAAGCTCATCGAGGAAAAGGACTCCGTTATGTGCCAAGCTGATCTCTCCCGGTTGCGGGAAAGCGCCACCCCCTACCATCGCCACAGTCGAGATCGTATGGTGCGGGGAACGGAAAGGACGTTGTACCATTAAAGAAGTACCTCCGTTTATCTTGCCGGCTACCGAGTGGATCTTGGTCGTCTCCAAGGACTCTTGCAGGGTGAAAGGAGGCAAGATCGTGGGGAGGCGTTTCGCCAACATGGATTTACCGCTTCCCGGAGGACCTACCATAATCAGGTTGTGCCCACCGGCGGCGGCTACTTCCATCGCCCGTTTCACATTCTCTTGCCCCCGGACATCCGAGAAATCACAGTCAAAATGTTGTTGCCGGTCGTAGAACTCCCCACGGGTATCAACAATCGTAGGCGATAAGGCCCGTTTCCCATCCATGAATTCCAGCACTTCCCTGATATCCGATACACCATAGACCTCCAAGCCGTCCACGACCGCCGCCTCACGAGCGTTTTGCTTGGGCAATATAAATCCCTTGAAACCTTCCTCCTTCGCCTTGATAGCGATAGGCAAGGCCCCTTTAACCGGCTGGAGGCTTCCATCCATCGAAAGCTCTCCCATCATTACGAACTTGGATAAAGCGGAAGAATCTATTTGCCCCGCCGCCGCCAATATGCCGACCGCCAACGGAAGATCATAGGAGGAACCCTCCTTACGAATCCCCGCGGGAGCCATATTAATGACAATGCGGTTACGCGGGAACTTATACCCGCAGACCTGCAAGGCCGAGATAATACGTTCGTGGCTCTCCCGTACAGCCACGTCCGGAAGGCCGACCAAAAAGAATTGTATACCCTTGGAACAGTTCACTTCTACGGTAACGACCGTAGCGGAAATACCCTGCACGGCAGCGGCATAAGATTTTACCAACATAGTTAAGATTTAAGATTTATACATTCCGGCCTAACAGTCAACCGCCGCCGGTCTACTACCGCGACTCCCGGCATCCTAGTCCTCAAACAAATTCTCCAATGTCTGCTTAATTTCTATCCCGTTCTCGGTTTTCATCAATATCTTATGTTCCTCGTCTATTAAGAAGCAGCGAGGCAACACGCTTACGTTATACAGATCGATCAGCATAGCCGCTTGTCCGGCAGAATCGGTCACCAAGTTCCAAGCGATGCTGTCTTTCTTCAATACATCCCGTACATTCCTCGGGTTATCATCCAAGCTAACCAAAAGAATATCCAATTGGTCTTTCGGGTATTTCATCGCCACCTTGTCCAGATACAAATCCTCGGTCTGGCACATGTCGCACCAAGGGGCGGTAAACGCCAACAACAAATATTTCTGGGGAAAAGAATCCAGGCTAACCGTATTCCCATAGATATTCTTCACGGAGAAATCCGGGGCCTCAGCGCCCAAAGCCGTACGTTTCGCACGGGCGCTATACTGCTCCAGCTCCCTCACCAGATAAAAATCCTTCAGCTTGGGGTTCAACAACGCCAGCAACTCATCGATTTTACGAGTATCATCGGGATCGGAGAAAAAAGATTGGATCAACACGACAGAGGCCTCCTCGTCCGGGTTCTCTTTTACATACCGGATCGCCTCCTCGCTCAATTGCATATTCACATTCGCCAAGCGAGCGGCAATATCCGTCTCCTCGATCGTATTATTCAGATCCTTGCTATTCAAGGAATTCGACAAAGTCGTCAATTCGGTCAATAAAGGAGCCGCTTTTTTCTTGAAAGCGGTCAATTTATCATTCGTCCGTCCTCCCCTCACTTGCAATAACAATGGAGAGTTAGCGTCTCCCGTAATCTTTACCGTCTCCCCCGGTTCCAGGTAAGCCGTAACCCAGTGTTCTTTATCCTCGAAAAAGAGCGTCACACAATGGAAACCCGCCTCTTTCTGATCGATCTGGAACTGTCCGGGCTTCGTACAAACCACGGTATCAACCCTTTTATAATTATCTTTCTCAAATACGGCATATATGGTCTGATCTTCCAGATTAGAAAGCTCCCCTTCAATCCGATAGACATAATCCTTGCCACACGATGACAAACAAATTATAAAGCCAATAATAAGCGCCAGTTTTTTTATCATTACTCCTTTTTAAGCTCTTCTTATAACAGATAATTCGGTCTAAAGGTAGGAATATTTTTTTAAAACTACTTTACATTTATAATAAAATTAACGCAGTTATCATAAAAAAAGCGTAGAATTAGTAATTCCACGCTTTTTTATAAAGATATTTTTACAACTTGACTTTTTCAATCAAGTTTTTTTAAGCAATTATAACTGAGGACCAGCAGCGACTAATGCCTTACCAGCTTCGTTACCCGTGAACTTAGCGAAGTTCTTGATGAAACGAGCAGCCAAATCCTTAGCCTTCTCATCCCATTGAGCAGCGTCAGCATAAGTATCGCGAGGATCTAAGATCTTCGGATCTACACCTGGCAACGCGGTCGGAACCTCGAAATCGAAATACGGGATCTTCTTTGTCGGAGCCTCGTTGATAGAACCATCCAGGATAGCGTCGATGATACCTCTTGTATCTTTGATAGAGATACGTTTGCCAGTACCGTTCCAACCTGTGTTCACTAAGTAAGCCTTAGCGCCAGTCATTTCCATCTTCTTAACTAGCTCCTCGCCGTATTTCGTCGGGTGCAATGACAAGAAAGCAGCGCCGAAGCAAGCGGAGAATGTAGGAGTCGGCTCAGTGATACCACGCTCTGTACCTGCCAATTTAGCGGTAAATCCAGACAAGAAGTAGTATTGAGTTTGCTCCGGAGTCAAGATAGATACTGGAGGCAATACACCGAACGCGTCAGCAGACAAGAAGATAACTTGTTTTGCGTGCGGGCCTTTAGAGATCGGCTTAACGATGTTCTCGATGTGATAGATCGGATAAGAAACACGCGTATTCTCTGTAACAGACTTGTCAGCGAAATTGATCTTGCCATCAGCGGCTACCGTTACGTTCTCAAGAAGAGCGTCGCGTTTGATAGCGTTGTAGATATCCGGCTCGCTCTCTTTATCCAAGTTGATAACCTTAGCATAGCAACCACCCTCGTAGTTGAATACACCCTCGTTATCCCATCCGTGCTCGTCGTCACCGATCAACAAACGTTTCGGGTCTGTAGACAAAGTAGTCTTACCTGTACCGGACAAACCGAAGAAGATAGCGGAGCTCTTGCCCTCTTTATCCGTGTTAGCGGAGCAGTGCATAGAAGCGATGCCGCGCAACGGGTTCAAGTAGTTCATGATAGAGAAGATACCCTTCTTCATCTCACCACCGTACCAAGTATTCAAGATAACTTGCTCTTTAGTCTTCAAGTTGAAAACAGTAGCAGTCTCAGAGTTCAAGCCTAATTCCTTGTAGTTGTCAACCTTAGCCTTAGCAGCGTTGAAAGATACGAAATCAGGTTCGCCGTAGTTAGCCAATTCCTCGGCTGTCGGACGGATGAACATGTTTGTCACGAAATGAGCTTGCCAAGCAACCTCCATGATGAAACGTACTTTCAAACGAGTAGCCTCGTTAGCGCCACAGAATGTATCGACAACGAACAAACGTTTGCCGGACAATTCCTTTACGGCTTTAGCCTTCAAGTCTGCCCAAGCAGCCTCGGAGCAAGGCTTATTATCATTCTTATATTCATCAGAAGTCCACCATACAGAATCTTCGCTGGCTTCATTCTTTACGAAAAATTTATCTTTAGGAGAACGACCTGTATAAATACCTGTCATTACGTTTACAGCGCCTAGCTCAGTTACCTGGCCTTTCTCGAAGCCTTCCAAACTCGGTTTTGTTTCTTCTGCGAACAGAACATCATAAGACGGATTGTGAACGATTTCTTTCACATCTACAATTCCGTACTTGCTTAAATCTAAATTAGCCATCTTGAATTTAATTTAAATGATTGACTTTATATAACTTTTCTCTCTACTCCAGTTCGATACGGTGAGGCTTTCTGACCTTTCGGAGCTTGCTGCGACTCCACCTTGTTTACCGCGGTACAAAAGTAATATTTTTTTTTATCGTACGCACCTTATTAAGGAAATTTTTCAGTAATAATTACTCTTTTCCATGCAATTAACAAACCCCTTAGTCTATTTGTAACATGGAGTTTACAAATCAAAGAAAAAGGCGCGAGATAATAATCCCGCACCCCTGCCGTGATTCCCTTTCAGGAATATATTACTTTACCTCCCAAATCTCGCCTTTCATCAAAAGGTCGTGTAATTTACGGGTAGGATTCTTGGCTTGTACCTCCTCGATTTGCTGGTGGACGGCCTCGTCGTAGGTCGGTCCCTCCACATCTCGTATCACGCCTAAAGCGATCGGCATATCGCCGCTCATCATGGCAAGCATCATATGCAGGGTATTGTCTTTCTCGTGGGCGTCGTGTACCAATACGTCGTCCAGCGTATAACCGTCTTGCCCGATCGTCACGGACTTCAGTTTCAGGCCGTCTAGCACGATACCCTTATCCTTGTTAGCGCCATAGACCATTTTCTCGCCATGACGAAGGAAAATCGTACGTTCCGCACGCACGTCCTTATCGGTTATCTTCCGATGGATCCCGTCATTAAAGATCACGCAGTTCACCAACACCTCCGTGACGGAAGCGCCTTTATGACGAGCCGAGGCCGCCAATACCTCGGTCGTATTCTTCAAATCCACGTCGATAGCACGGGCGAAGAAATTACCGCGCGCGCCCAACGCCAACTCCGCCGGTATAAACGGATCTTCCACCGTTCCGTACGGAGAGCTCTTAGACACGAAACCGCGGTCGGACGTCGGGGAATACTGCCCCTTCGTCAAGCCATAGATCTTATTGTTGAAAAGAACGATATTCAAATCGATGTTACGACGTACAGCGTGGATAAAATGATTACCGCCGATAGCCAAGCAATCGCCATCGCCCGTAACCAGCCATACGCTCAAATCCGGACGGGCCGTCTTTACGCCGGTAGCGATAGCCGCCCCGCGGCCATGGATCGTATGGAAGCCATACGTATTCATATAATAAGGTAAACGGGAAGAGCAGCCGATACCTGAGATAACAGCCATATTGTGAGGAGCCACTCCTATCTCGGCCATAGCCTTATGCAGGCAATTCAGCACCGCGTGGTCGCCACAGCCCGGGCACCAACGTACGTACTGGTCGCTTTTATAATCTTTCGGTTGATATTTAATTTCTTCTGTTGTCATCTTTTAAGCCTCCAATATTTTAGTGAATTCCTCAACTAATCTCGCAACGACAAAAGGTTGTCCCTTCACGCGATTGAAGCGGCACGGATTGAATCCGGGAACTTTTCCGCGCAAATAGTTAGCGAACTGGCCGTTGTTCTGCTCGGCTACCACCACCTTCTTGTACTTAGAAAGAACCTCTGCCGTATTCTTAGGCAGCGGGTTGATGAACTTGAAGTGGGCGAATGCCACTTTCTTGCCATTCTCCTGCATCGTCTCCATCGCCTCGTAAAGGTGTCCGTACGTACCTCCCCAGCCGACGATCAACAAATCCGCGTCTTCATCTCCAATCACTTCCAGCTCGGGGATATAGTCGGCGATCTTATCGATCTTGGCCTGGCGGGTGGTCACCATCTTCTGGTGGTTGGCCGGGTCCGTGGAGATAGCGCTCGTCTCATAGTCTTTCTCCAAGCCTCCCAAGCGATGAGCGAAGCCCTCCGTCCCAGGGATCGCCCAGTAGCGAACCAAGCTCTCCTTGTTGCGGCGATACGCCTTCCATACTTTCTCGTCTTGATAGTTAGATACGTAATTCGGCTTGATCTCCGGATATTTATCCATCTCCGGGATTCTCCAAGCAGAGGAACCGTTGGCGATAAAGGCATCGGTCAACAAGATAACCGGCGTCATATGCTCCACCGCCAGCTTGCTTGCCCAAAAAGCGGCATCGAAGCAATCGGTCGGCGTAGAAGCGGCGATCACCACCACGGGGCTCTCTCCGTTGCGGCCATACAAGGCTTGCATCAGGTCTGTCTGCTCGCTCTTCGTCGGCATACCCGTAGAAGGGCCGCCGCGCTGAACATCGATGATCACCAACGGCAACTCGGCGATCACAGCCAAACCGATCGCCTCGCTCTTCAAGGCAAGGCCCGGCCCGGAAGTAGACGTAGCCGCCAGGCAACCGGCGAAACTAGCGCCGATAGCGGTACAGATCCCGGCGATCTCATCCTCGGCCTGCACCGTGATAACGCCTAGATCCTTGCGTTTAGACAATTCATGTAAAATATCAGTAGCCGGAGTGATCGGGTAGCTACCCAGGAACAACTGCAAGCCAGCTTTCTCGGCAGCGGCTATCAAACCATAGGAGGTAGCCTTATTGCCGTTCACGTCCGTATAGAATCCGGGCTCGGCTTTCTTACTCTCTATCCGATACGTAGAAACCGAGGCATGGATATTATTACCATAGTTATAACCGTCTGTCAAAGCCTTGATATTGGCTTGGGCGATGACCGGTTTTTTAGCGAACTTATTCTGCAACATGTGCATAGCCTCCTCCAACGGACGCTCGAACAACCAGCAAACAAGTCCCAGGGCGAACATGTTCTTGCAACGAAGAGCCGATTTATTATCCAGTCCGAACTCCACCAACCCGTCTTTTACCATCGTAGAGATCGGAGCGGCAACCACTTGCACGCCGGTCAATCCCAGTTCCGTAAACGGATCATCGGTCGTAAACAAGGCCTTATCCAAATCGCTTTTCTTGAAGGAATCCGTGTCGATCAAAACAATCGCGTTGGGTTTCAGGTGTTTCACGTTCACTTTTAAGGCGGCGGGATTCATGGCCACCAACACGTCGGCCTTGTCGCCAGGCGTGAAGATCTTGCGTGACCCCAAGTGCACTTGGAATCCAGATACACCACTTAGTGTTCCTTGTGGAGCACGTACTTCTGCCGGATAGTCTGGGAATGTAGAAATCTCGTTCCCGAAAACCGCGGACAGGTTTGAAAAGATTGTACCGGTTAACTGCATACCGTCTCCCGAGTCTCCCGAGAAACGAATTACAACCTTCTCCAGCGTCTTAACTTTTGTCTGTTCTGCCATAATATACTTTATTAGCTTTATCGCTTATTGGTATTTAGATTTGTCCGCAAAGTAAAGCATAAACTTTGCGAGTTCAAAACTTTTACGCGTCAAAAAGCAGAGAGGTATAAATCCAGATTATTAGAAGACAGGCTAAAATGGTTGGCCACATAACTATTCACCGCTTTTCCATAATACATATAGATTCCTGCCTTAAAACCTTTGTCCGACTTGATCATCCCTTGCACCGAACCGGCGTCGCCCAAAGAGAGCAACAAAGGGACGAACAGGTTGCTGTAGGCCATCGAGGTCGTGCGGGCTACCCGGTTGCTGATATTCGGCTTGCAATAATGCAGCACCCCGTATTGCTCGAATACCGCAGGGTCTTCCCTCGACAAGCAGCAGGTTGTCTCGAAGCAACCGCCTTGGCTTACTCTCAGATCGATTACCAAGGCCCCTTTTTTCATCGTGCGCACCAAGTCCGTAGCGATGATATAACGATGCCTCGTATTGATGTAGCGCATCGCCCCGATCACCACGTCGGCGCTACGGAAGGCGTTATGCAACACGTTCGGGTGGAACGTGGAGGTGAAGACCGCCTGCCCCAGCGCTTGCTGGATAACACGCAGATTATTGATATCATCATCGAACACCTTCACGGACGCTCCCAAGGCCAACGCCGCGCGAGCGGCCACGGTCCCGGCGTTGCCGGCCCCGATGATTACCACCTCCGTAGGGGATACGCCGGGGATACCGCCCAACAGGATGCCTTTGCCTCCCTGGGTGTTGCTCAGCAACTCGGAGGCGATCGTTATGGAAGCCGCCCCCTCGATCTCGGAAGTGACGTTCAGCACCGGGGAACGGCCATGTTCGTCCGCCATCAGCTCATAAGAGATAGCGGTGATCCGTTTCGCCATCATCAACTCGAAAGCTTCCCGGGCGAACAAATTAAACTGTACCAACGAGAAAACGGTCGTGCGAGGTCTCATAAAAGCGACCTCCGCAGGCAACGGTGGCAACATCTTCAGGATCAGGTCTGCCTGGAAAACTTCCGCCGGCGATCCGACGATCTCCGCCCCCGCCTCGGAAAAATGGTTATCGGAATAATTGATGCCTAATCCCGCGCCACTCTCTACCAGTACCCGGTGGCCGCAATCGGTCAGCATATCCACCGCCTCCGGAGTCAACGGCAGGCGTTTCTCCGCCTCGTACCGCTCACGAGGAATACCGATAAGCAACCGGTTGTTCACCTTGCTGATCTCTTTCAATAATTCCTGTGGGATATAGGCTCCCTGCGCTTGCCGGCCATCATTCGCTTCCATATGCTATAGGATTTTCATTAATGCGTTCGATATGTCGTGTACATCCGACTCGGTTAACATTTTCTCGGCATCGAACAGTATGGATGCCTTCGTATAAAACGGGTTCCTTTTCTCTAGGCTCTCGGCGATAAACGCCCTCAGTTCCTCCCCGGAACGTCCTTTCAGCACCGGACGGGTGTGTTTGCACAACTCCAGGCGCTTCGCCAGCTCCTCTACCGATACCTTCAGGTAGACCGTCGTGCCGCAAGCGTTCATGAATTCCATGTTATCGAAGAAGCAGGGGGTCCCCCCTCCCGTGGAGATCAACACGTCCTCAAACTCGGCTACCTCGTGAAGCATATTCCGTTCCATCTCCCGGAAAGCCTCCTCCCCTTTCTCGGCGAATATCTGGGAAACTGCCTTACGATAACGTCCTTCGATATAGCAATCAAGATCTATGAACGAAAGACCGGCGAGCTTGGCAAGTTTTTTTCCCACTGTAGTCTTGCCCGCTCCCATATATCCAACCAAAAAAATACGTTTCATACGTTACTCGAATAGTTTTCGCAAATGTAAACTTTTTCCGCCAAGAAACTACACTTAACCGGAAAAGAAAAGACGTACATGTTTTTGGAAAAACACGTATATGTTTTCCGGAAAACACGTACATCTTTTTTCAACGACAAAATCGATCAGATCAACCACTGATAATCAACATATTAAATAAACAGCCGATAAAATAGGCCATATGCCGGAGAATATCTCTATCTTTGCCCCGTAGACAGTAGAGATTCGATGATGAAATTTTTAGATAAGTTCAATACGATCATCCATAAACCATTCTTCAGTAAATATAGTACCTTGATGGGGTTATGGGCCTTGCTGGGGGTTATCGCGTGGGTCACCAAGTACTTCCCGGGGAAATACAACAACTTCTCGATTTTCAGGCAATCTTTCTGGCACACGTTGAACGAGTTGCCGCTCTATGCCGCCTATCCGGAAGAATATGCCGACATTTTCCATTACGGGCCGGTATTTAGCTTGGTAGTGGCCCCGTTCGCCATTACCCCGGTATGGCTGGGTTTGCTCACCTGGTCGGTGGCGCAAAGCCTTTTCTTATTCTGGGCGGTCAAGGCGTTGCCGGCGACCAAGCGGGAGCATATCTTCATTTATTGGTTCTGCGCCCACGAGCTGCTCACCTCGCTTTTCATGTCGCAATTCAATATCAGTATCACGGCGATAATCGTTCTCTCTTACGCGTTGATCGAGAAGGAGAAGGATATATGGGCCGCGTTCATGATCATGCTCGGTACTTTTACTAAATTGTATGGTATCACCGGTTTGGCTTTTTTCTTTTTCTCCCACCATAAGGTAAAATTCAGTTTATCGTGTGTCGGATGGGCGCTTGTCATGATAGCGGCCCCGATGATCTTGTCGGGACCGGACTACATCCTCTCGCAATATACCGCTTGGGCCGCGGATCTGAGTGAGAAGAATTTGGCTAATTTATTTGCGGACAAACAAAACATCTCTTTCTTGGGAATGGTCCGTAAGATATCGGGATCGGCCGGTTATCCGGATATTTATCTGATAATAGGCGGGTTGATATTATTCGGGCTACCTTATCTACGCATCGGCCAATATAAATATGAGGCTTTCCGGAAAACGTTGTTAGCCTCGGTGCTGATGTTTGTCGTATTGTTCAGCACGGGTAGCGAGTCCAGCACCTATATCATCGCGTTTACCGGGGTCGCCATTTGGTATACGGCGGTGCCGTGGAAACGATCGGCGCTAGATATCGCCTTGATGGTCTTCGCCTTTATCTTGACCAGCATGTCGCCGTCCGATCTTTTCCCGAAATACATACGGGTACATTATGTATATCCCTACGCGTTGAAAGCGTTGCCTTGCATGCTGATCTGGCTAAAACTGACGTTCGAGATGTGTACGAGGAATTATAATCCGGCAAATCCGGCAAATCCGGCAAAGGTATAAATGAGATGAACGCACAAGCAGACATAGACTTGGTATTACCCTGCTATAACCCGCCTTCGGGCTGGGAGGAACGGGTAGCCGCCCATTTTCGCGAGGTGGAACGATTATTCAGCCCGGTACGTTTCCATCTCCTCATCGTCAGCGACGGGTCAAGACGGGGATACGAGCCGGAGACCATCGCCCGGCTCCGGCAATCGATACCGGATGTTCGCGTAGTGGATTATAAGCCCAACCGGGGAAAAGGATACGCCTTGCGAGAGGCGGTGAAGCGATGTACCTCTCCTTACATTATTTATACGGACTACGATTTCCCATATACAAACGACTCTTTCGGCAGGGTGGTGGAGGCACTGCTGGGAGGAGCGGACGTGGTCGTGGCTACCCGCGACAAAAGTTATCAGGACAACCTGCCTCCTTTCCGGCAAATACTATCCAAGCTGTCTCATATATGCAACACGTGGGTCTTGCGGATCAAAATCAAGGATACGCAAGGGGGCATGAAGGGATTCAGCCGGGCGGGGCAGGCGATATTCCTGACCACCCGCATCAACAGCTTCCTGTTCGATACGGAATTTATCTATAAGGCAAGCCGCCGGAAAGATATAAACTTACGGACGATCAACGCGAACATCAAAGAAGGCCTGGCGGTATCCGATATGGGGCTCAAGGTCTTGCGACGGGAAGCGTTGAACTTTTTATCCATTTTATTTCATAGAGATTAATAGACATACATGATATTACTTAGTTTTGATATTGAGGAGTTCGACGCTCCATTGGAACACGGCGTGGAATTGCCGTTCGAGGAACAAATGCGGATTTCCGCGGAGGGAACCCGGAAGATATTGGCATGCCTGGCCCGCCACCGGGTAAAAGCGACTTTCTTTTGCACGGCGAACTTCGCCCTTCATGCGAAGGAATTGATCTTAGACATCCAAAAAGGAGGACACGAGATCGCCTCACACGGCTTTTATCACTCATCGTTCGAGACCGCGGACCTTCGCAAGTCCAAGGAAGCATTGGAGGAACTGACCGGGCAACCGGTGAACGGTTTCCGTATGGCCCGCATGATGCCTGTCGAGGAAGAGGAGATACGCGAGGCCGGGTATCTATACAACTCGTCCTTGAATCCTACGTGTATCCCGGGCCGTTACAACCATCTGGGGCAACCCCGTACTTATTTCATGAGAAACGGCGTGTTGCAACTGCCCGCCTCGGTAACCCCGATCGTACGCTTCCCCCTGTTCTGGCTGGCCTATCACAACCTTCCGGCCTCCCTATACCGTAGACTGGCGCTTTGGACCTGGAAAGAAGACGGTTATTTCCTGACCTATTTCCATCCGTGGGAGTTCTCCTCCCTGAGCGACCGGAAAGAGCTAAAGCTGCCGTTTATCATGACCAACCATTCCGGTAGCGGCATGGAAAGAAGGCTGGATGCCCTGATCCGTTTCTTCAAGGACAAAAGAGCGCCGTTCGGAACCTATACGCAGTTCGCACAAGAAATCCGGAGGAAGAGCCATGGCCAGGAATAAGTTTTACGTCGTATGGAAAGGCTTGAACCCGGGAATCTACGACAACTGGGCAGAATGCAAGGCGCAGGTAGACGGGCAAGAGGGAGCCAAATATAAAGCTTTCGAGAACCGGGAAGAAGCCGCCAAAGCCTTCGAGACCGGCTATGCCCATTACCTAAAGACCGCCTCTTCCCCGAAAGCCGCGGCCAAGCTAGCGCCGGAAGCCCCGATCGGAGACCCGATCAGCGAGAGTATCGCCGTAGACGCCGCCTGTAGCGGTAATCCCGGGGATATGGAATACAGGGGTGTCTACACCGCTACCGGGCAAGAGATCTTCCATATCGGCCCGCTGAAGGAGGGCACGAATAATGTCGGGGAATTCCTCGCCCTAGTACACGGCCTCGCCCTGTTACAGCAAAAGGGAAGCGACCTGCCGATCTACTCGGATAGCCGCAACGCCATTAGCTGGGTCAAGAAAAAGAAATGCAAAACCCTACTAGAACGCAAACCGGTCAACGAGCCTATCTTCGACCTCATCGAACGGGCCGAGAAATGGTTGAACACCCACACCTACACCACCCGGATACTCAAATGGGAAACCTCCGTATGGGGAGAGATCCCTGCGGATTTCGGCAGGAAATAAGGTGAAGGTAATTAAAATTATATCGTATATTTGCAAGAAAATTAAGATAATAAGAACTAGAAGATGATTATACCCAATATAAATATGCCAACGAAGTCAAAGCCTATACTAGAACAGTCTATGCTGGATGTAACCAATAAACGGCGCCCTAATATATTCAACTGGAAAGGGCAATTCACTCCGGATTTCGTTTCATATTTGATAAAAATATACGCAAAAGACGGGTATACAATCGCAGATCCATTTTCAGGAAGTGGAACAGTATTGATCGAATCTTCACGGAAAGGACATTCTTGTATCGGATTCGAGATAAATCCCAGTGCTTATTTTATGTCTTGTTTCTTTAAATATTCTATGCTTTCATATGAAGAACGAAATAGATTCTACAATCGGATCAGTACTTTCATAACTCCGATTGCCAAAGAAATCAAGAACTCAGACATGGTATACACCGAGAGCTCTAATTACAGAGAAAGTTATAAAAGCCTATTGAATCTATCCCTCAAAATTGCTCGTAATGCGGAAACGGAGTTTTTGCCTTTTTTGATCAACGTATTATTCTTATGCGAGAAAGATAAGAAAATGAGGATGATAGATTCTTTCAGGAAAAATTTCTCATTCATCCGGAATGAATTTCTGTTCCTTCCATTAACTGAAGGTTCTATCAATATACATTTATCTGACGCAAGGAATATTAGTAGTTTTTACAGAAATACTATTGATTTAATTATCACAAGCCCTCCATATATCAATGTTTTTAACTACCATCAAAATTATAGAGGCATAATAGAATGTTTCAACTATGATGTTTTAAAAGTCGCTGTAAGTGAAATTGGTTCTAATCGAAAGAATCGATCAAACCGATTTAAGACGGTAGTACAGTATGCTGAGGATATGGGACAAGTGTTATTTGAAGCTATGCGCTCATTAAAGGTCAATGGCCTCATGATTTTCGTCGTAGGCAGAGAATCAATGGTAAGGAAAACGAGATTCTACAATTCTAAGATAATAACTGATCTAATAGCTTGTATACCGTCCTTAGTTGTAGAATCATGTGATACACGCAGCTTTTGTAATCGATATGGAGAAGACATAAAAGAGGATATTCTTGTCATACGAAAATGCTCTGACTCTCTTAAAATATGCCCTAAACAGAAATTCAAGGATATAGGATTGCGTCATATCTCACAAGCCAAGGAATACGCATCAGATGACTTACAAGCTGATTTACAGGCTGTCTTATCCGAGCAAGAAACAATTGTCGAATCACCTATTTATATTTAACCATGCTACTATCACATAAAGAAAAGTTGGAGGCTGCCATCCACAATCCAAAAGCTGTGCAAGATTTGGATATATTGAAGGAAGCAATGAGCGCATATACTACATGGATAGGAAACCTGAAATCTATTAACGAAACCGGAAAAGATTATCTCAGAGAAGCGTTGAGATTACTGAATGAATACAAAGATTATCTTGAGGTAGAATTGATTACCCGCAAAGGTAGCGATTTCCTAAAAAGGCAAAAAGGACAAATGAAACTAGATAATAGTGTCATTGAGGAGTTTCTTCCATACTTAGTAACGCCTAAATTACTCAATAATCTTCCTTCTGATTATGAGTTGGAAACCGGATCTCAGACAAGTTTCATGTCATTGTCTTTTTGTCCGTCAAGTATACGGACCCTTGACAGACCGGCTGTTATCATAAAAGAGAAAGACCAAGACTTCACTATAGGAAAGTCTATCTATTACAAATTTTCTTCCGATCAAAATTTCAGTGCTTCACACACTATTGATGGGAGATTGTTTTTAGCCGTTCTTGCGGTCGAATGTAAAGTCAATTATGACAAGACCATGTTCCAAGAATGTGCAGGAACAGCATTTCGTCTAAAACAAGGCTGTCCAATATCAAAATACTATGCGCTGGTCGAATATTTGGATATGCAGCCAGAGGATACGCGTTTAACAAGTATTGACAATGTCTTTTTATTACGTAAAACAAAACGGCTACCGTACGAGAAACGAAATGTTTACGAAGAGATAAAAGCTCAACATCGTGACAATCCAATAAATCTTGATGTCATGGAAGCTTTTGTTAAAGAAGTACAACACTTCATTGACGCAACTTGGTATGATCCAAATATGGCATTACAAAGAGGTTCTTTTGTATAACTGTCGTGAAGATTATATCGTATATTTGCCCCAATATATCGAAATTCAAGCCTATGAAGATCGCTTTCGACGCAAAACGGATTACGCATAATGCGACCGGGCTGGGTAATTACAGCCGGTTCGTGGTGAACAGCCTGTCCGCTTCTTTCCCGGAGCATACGTACCGGCTCTATACGCCGGGCAAGGGTAAAGAGGCGCTACGGAAACGGATCGAGGAGCGTCCGAACGTATCATTCCATTACCCGGAGGGCAGGTTCGACAAGCTGTTTCCGGCCTTATGGCGAACTTCCGGCCTGACGGCTACGCTTCGAAAAGAGCACGTCGATCTGTTTCATGGCTTGAGCAACGAGATCCCGATGAACCTGCGGCAGAACGGAATCCCGGCTGTCGTAACGATACACGACTTGATCTTCTTGCGTTACCCGCAGCTTTATAAACCGATCGATCGTTCTATCTATACCTATAAATTCAGGCAGGCTTGCCTGCGGTCGGACAAGATCATAGCGATCAGCCGACAGACCATGCGAGACATCCGCGACTTCTTCCACATCCCGGAAAGCAAGATCGAGGTTGTTTACCAAGGCTGCGACCCGGTATTCGGGCAAGCGGTGCCGGAAGACGTGAAATCGTCCGTACGCGAGAAATATCAGATAAACGGGCCTTATATATTATATGTAGGGAGCATCGAGGAACGGAAGAACTTACTGCTTCTGGTAAAAGCCCTGAAAGAGCTGAAAGAAGATATCTCCGTGATCGCTATCGGTAAGCATACGCCTTATACGGACACGGTAGAGACCTATATCCGGGAAAACAACCTGTCCGGTCGTGTCCGTATCTTGAGCCATGTACCTTTTAGCGAATTAGCCGCTTTCTACCAGATGGCGACCTTATTCGTCTATCCTTCGTTCTTCGAAGGGTTCGGCATCCCGATCCTGGAGGCCCAGCTTGCCGGCGTTCCGGTGATAGCGGCCACCGGTTCTTGCCTGGAAGAGGCGGGAGGCCCGTCCGCCCTATATACCGATCCGAGAAACGAGCAAGAGTTGCGCGGCTTGATAGAGTCCGTATTGAACGAACCGAAACTGGCCGAATCCATGCGCTCCGGCGGGCGAGAGAATATGTGGCGATTCATGCCCGACACGCTGGCCGCCCATTTCATGCGGGTATACGAAAATATCTCACGATCTTAATATATTAATAAAATAAATCCTTTTATCTATATACGCAATGAATATACTGATGGATTCCAAAAGATAATAAAAAGTTAAACTTGCATTTCTCATAAATACTACATAATTTTGAAAAATATACAGTTTAATAATTTATTTATATGGGAATTTCTGTTGTCATTAACACCTATAATGCTGATCTGCATCTAGATAAGGTACTAGAAGCAGTAAAAGATTTCGATGAGATTCTACTTTGTGACATGAACAGTACAGACAAAACAATTCAAATCGCCAAAAAACACAACTGTAAAATTATTTATCATGAACATACAGGAATAGTTGAACCTGCACGAAACACAACAATTCAAGCCGCATCACAGGAGTGGGTATTAATTATAGATGCAGATGAGATAGTAACTCCTGAATTAAAAGAATACCTCTATCAACAAATCAGTCTCCCTAATCCTCCAGATGCAATTCGAATTCCTAGAAAAAACTATTTCATGGGGAAATTTATGCGTGCAACCTATCCCGATTATTTATTGCGATTTTCCAGAAAAGAAGTTATATATTGGCCTCCTTTTGTTCATGCGATTCCACATATAAAAGGAAAGACTATCACAATTCCCGCTCATAAAAAAGAACTTGCATTCATTCATTTAGCTAATGAGAGTGTTGCAGATTATATAAGAAAAATAAATGCCTACTCAGATAAAGAGGTTGAAAGACGGAAAAGCAAGAGATATACATTACTTGATATTGTTATACAAGTAAACTTTCGTTTCTTCAGACAATATTTCCTTAAGAAAGGCATATTAGATGGTATACCAGGATTTTGCAATGCAGTTCTTTCAGCCTATTATAAATTCGCCACAATGGCTAAAGTGTATGAATATCAATATAATAAACAAAATAATTCACAAGTAGGACTATAACAATCACAAATTACCCATTTGCTTATCTTTAAAATAGCAAACCCGCTTAATCGCATATTGAGGATCAAAACCACGAGCTAAAGCATAATTATATGCAATCACTTTATAAGTATCATCTGGTAGCCAAAGATGATCTAAATTTTTATATCCTTCTTCTTCTCCTATTATTCCAAATTTCATACGATTTATATCAACTAAAGCAAAAGAGGGATAACCATGATCAAACCCAAATAGGATATTCCCCGCAGAATAATCTTTGTGCAAAATTCCTTTATCATGTATATTTGCAGTATAACGAGCAAAAGCTTCAAGAATAGGCATTCGCTCCCCTATTTCTGGAACATACCAAAATTCACGCAAATTTCGTTTAAATGGACACTCTAAAGATATATAGAAAGAATGATTTAGACCTAAAAAATAATCCTCAATAAAAGCTACCGGCTCAGGAGTATATATGTTTTGTTCTAAAAGATAATTCGCATATTCAAAAGAACGCCTTGCCTTAGATTTACGTATACCCATATATACAAATCTATTAATCAGATTAGGTATCTTAAAACTTTTCACTACCAAACTACATCCCTGAACTTTATAACGTTTCAAGATATTTCTTCCAGAATAAATGAGTTCTCCTGTAGAGGTGAAGTTTCTTGGAACAGAAAAAATAAACTCTTCTAGAAAACGATATTTAGGATTGATAACGTACTTCATCAAATAAGCATTTATATAAAACTACAAAATTATAAAATATTCCAGTTTCGCCCAAACATATTGCTAATTTTATCTATATACAGATAAAATTTATATCAAATGACATATCAATAATTGTAAACAATAATATCACTACAATAGGTCTAAATCTATTTAACAATACAAACTACCAATATTTCCATTCCAATCTAGAGCACAGGCTGAATTACTTGACACAAAATCTCAAAGAGAGATTTGATCAATTAGATTAGTATCTACTTTATTATTCCAAACCATAATTCTATCCAAAATAGAATACGTAACCTCATATGTGTTCCCTTTATAAACAGGGGATCCATTTTGAGCAATAGTGTCATTCACTACCAACACCTTAGTGATTATAGAACTTAATCCACTAAGTTTATTAGAATTCATTAATTCATTAGAACATGAAACAAATAACATATGCTAAAGACAAATAACGACTAATAAAATTTATCATGATAATTTAAATAATGACACAAAGCCACACACCAATCCATGTATAATATTTTCTCAAACTAAATCTTTATTAGTCCATTTTAAATCAGAAAAATCCAAGAAAAAAACAACTTCATCTCAAAATTTATATATTAAAAACATCTTATATAAGCCAAAGAATAACCATTATAACAAAAATCCCTTATTCCATGTTTATACTGAAATGAAATGATATTTTTTTTAATTTCATAATTTACTTTTGTACGTAAAATTATCGGTTTATCCCCATTATCCCTATAACCTTGGAATCCAGCACAATTATAGTCAAGAGAAATTCCCCGATAAGTTCCTATCAATCCAACCCCATAAGAGAAAGCATCATTTTGACGATTAACGACATTGTTAGTCATCCAACAATAAAAACCTGCTAAAGCTTGCACACGGATCGAAGCATTTACATCCTTTCGCTTCCACAAGGTTCGTCCCAAATTGACATCAAACCAATAGGAGGCTGCATCGGTATAACGTGCGTCACACAAACGTCCACCACTGGCGGTTTTCAGGTTAGCACTAACCACAATATCCATCCATTTCTCATTCCGTAAGGCTTGGAAATAAAAATTTAAGATTACGTCGCCTCGACAGACAATCGGAGATTTCAATTCCACCGCATAACGCTCATCCCGTACCTCCGGCGACATCTCATACCATTCTTGGAAAATCCAACTAACATTCACCCCTACACGTTCTTTTACAACAGGTATGTATAAACGAGTAAATATATCTTTCGTTTTATCACCTTGCATCTTATAATATTCTCCACGAAGTTCAACTTCCCAACGATTAGATAAACTTCCTCCAACCAACTCTGGGATAGGGAAAGCATTTGGTCCAAAGTAACGAGGTGAATATATCAAATAATTCACCTTTTCATTCCATTCTAATGCTTTTGTAGAAGATACACACAAAAAAAGACTACCGAAAAATAGACAAAATCGTAATATTTGTATTCTCATAATAAATTAGATTAATGACCTCCTTCATCTGAAACCGTTTCATCTAAAGAGGTTAATACCTTGTTTATGATCTGATCCGGCGTGATCCGCAGACATGCCCAATCTCCCCGGCTACAGGGTTTCTGGCCGAATACGGAACAAGGGCGGCAAGGCAAATCCAACTGGATACAATCTTTCGGGTCTTGATGGTATCCGTAAAATCCGGCATAAGGATGGGTAGCGCCCCAAACGGAAAGTACCCGCGTACCGACTAAAGAGGCAAAGTGCATATTGGCGGAATCCATACAAAGCAGTATATCCAAGCGGCTGATCAAGGCCAGCTCCTGGTCTAAGGAGTATTTACCGACCACGCTTATTACGCGGGGATACTCAAATGCCCATTGTTCCAAAACCGCTTCCTCATAACCGCGCCCGCCGAACAGGAAGATGGTAAAATCCTCTCTATCGGAAAGCTCGGCCATCACCAGCTCCATCTCCTCGACCGGATAAATCTTTCCCCGGTGCTTGGCGAATGGGGCGATACCGATCCATTTGCCGGTCTTCGCTCCGGCGAGTATTTCCAAAGCGGAGAAATCCGGAGCCGAGTCCTGGAAAAGCGAGACAAACGATTCCGTATACGCAAGCCCGGCATGACGGAAAACATCCGCATAACGTTCGATCACCGGACGGAGTTGCTTAAATCGCTTATTCTTCGTATCGGTCAACCGGGCCCGGTCTTTCCGGGCCTTATCTACGACAAATACCCGTTTGCCGTGCAAACGGAACAAGGTACGGATAATCATCGTACGCAACACGTCGTGCAAATCCAAGACTATGTCGAAATCATATTTCACCAAGGCAGAGGCGAAACGGAGCAGCCCCCTCAAAGTCTTCTCCGAGCTTTTCGTGTTGATACCGATAACCTTCACATTCTTCGGGCGGTTGATGAAAACCGGGATCAAGAACGCCTGAGTCAGCACGGTAAACGAATCTGCCGGATTCGCCTTGGCAGCGGAGTAGATAACAGGGACGGTCATCGCCACATCCCCGATCGCCGAAAGTCGTATTATTAGTATATTTGCCATTATTTCTTGCCGTACAGTACCGGGTTCAGGGCCGGATCGTTGTACATTTTCATTTGCTTATATACCTTCATGTATTTCTTACCGTCGCGGATGTCAGACAACAGTTGATCCAAAGCCATCGATAAGTCCTTCTTCTGCTCCAGCAACACGGCCAATTTTTGCTCGCAACGAGCCTTATGCTCCGGCGAAGCGTCCGGACGGCTCGCCTCCTCACGCATATGATGGATCTTTAGCGTAAGGATAGACAGGCGGTCGATCGCCCAAGCCGGGCTTTCCGTATTGATCGTGGCGTTTGGCAAGACATTCACGCCCTTATACTTATCCAGAAAGAAACTATCGATCAACTCCACCAAATCCGTACGATCTTGATTCGATTTGTCGATATGGCGTTTGATAGCCAGCGCTTCCACCGGATCGATATGCGGGTCGCGGATGATATCCTCCAAATGCCATTGCACGGCATCGATCCAATTTTTTAGATAAAGGTAAAACTCGATGCTTTTTACCGCATACGGGTTATGCACCGTGGCATCTACGTTATCAGTCACGTGATAAGCCTCCGTAGCTTGCTCGAAAATCCGGAAACATTGTTCGCTGAAATTCATAAGTTCAATTGTTTTCTTTCTGTAAATACTTTGGGGACAAAGATAAAGATTCTTTATTAACAGAAAAAACAATTGATTTGCAAAACGGCATTCTTACAAGAACTCATTACGCGCTACAACATGATAAAGTAGGTTTTAAGGGATCAGCCTTTGAGCAAATAGCCTTTTTTCGGCAAGGAAATGATACCGGTGGAGGGATCGTTGCGGAGAGCCTTGCGGAGATAGGTTATCTGGACGTTCAAGGCCAAGGAGTTGGTGTACGAGTTGTTTCCCCAAACGGTGTTCAACAAGAGGTCTCGCTCTACGGCCAGATTCAGGTTCATCGCCAAGACACGGAGCAATTCCGCTTGGCGGGAGGTGATCAGCACTTTATTATTGCCGGTACGGATCTCGTTCGTGGTATAGTTGAAGACCGTGTTGCCGAAACGATAGCTTTCCTCTTGCACACATTCCGGGACGCCGATCCCGAAACGATCCTTGATACGGGCGATCAATTCTTCCGGGTAGAAAGGTTTTGCCAGGTAATCGTTTCCCCGCAAGCTAAACCCTTTCAGGCGATCGCTCTTATCCGAACGGTCGGAGAGAAAAAAGATCAATACATGCTTATCCCGGGCCCGGATTTTCCCGGCTACCTCGAAACCATTCAAGCCGGGCATATTGATGTCTAGCAAGACCAAGTCCGGCTTTACGACAGGGTATTGCTCCAAGGCCATCGCGCCATTTCCGGTATAGGTAACGTCATACCCTTCCCGTTCCAGGAAACGTTTCAAGACAAGGGAGTATTTCAAGTCATCATCCGCGAAAAGGATTTTCAAAGGGGGCTTCATAGGGGTAAGTTTATAGTTATACGAGTACCTTTACCTAAATCGCTTGCCAAGGATACAGAGCCACGATGCGCCTCGATGATCTGACGAACATAGCTCAGCCCTAAACCGATACCGGGTATTTGCCTATCCCGCAAATGGGGAGAACGATAGAATTTCTCGAATACTTTCGCCTGTTCCTCCGGAGCGATACCAAAGCCGTTGTCCGAGACGGAACATTCAAGTTGGCGCCCGTTACAAAGCACCACGATACGGATCGTTACTTCCGGGCCGGAATACTTGATGGCGTTCTCGATCAAATTCGACAATACATTCGCCAGATGCACCGGATCGGCAGTCACGTCCGGCATATCCGGAGGGAAAGCCGTAGAGAACACGACCTCTTTTCCCGCCGGCACATTCGTAAGGCGCACTACTCTCTCCACCAAAGCCGGCAGATTGAAAGAGGAAGGCTTCAACAAAGTCGCCTGTCCGTCCGCGCATATCATATCCTTCAATTTCCCGAGATAAGCGGAGAGATTGTCTAGCTCAAACATAGAATCTTGGAGAACTCGCTCCGTCGCGGCCTCATCCGTACGCATCTCCTTATCATTCAAGAAAGAGACAAACATCTTCAAGGTCTGGACCGGGCGTTTCAGCTCATGGATCATCGTATGCACGAATCCTTCACGCAAGTCATTCAGCCGTATTTGCTCCCAGATCGTACGGATCTGCAGGCCCAAGCAAGTCAACACCAACAAAATAAGGAATAAACTCAACAATAACTGCCCTCCCATCCGGCTCAACACCGGATGCAACGGCAAAACGACATCTACCCATACGCCTTTCCGGTCGATCGGGGCGAACATATAACTCACGGCGATGGTAGAATGCGATAAATCCCGCGATACATACCGCCAAGCCGGCAGGTTACGCCCGCCCAAGGTATCTTCCTCTGCCAACGGACGAATCTTATACGCCAGTCCCGCTAAAGGAAGCGATAAGACAGAATCCAGACGAGACGTAACGAAAGGATTGAAATATTCGACAACAGCCCGGTCTACCCCCACAAACAGGCTATCCTCCGGCAAGTTGGCATTCAGGTTCAACCGGAAAGAGATCAGGCTACTCGTATCCTTCGGCTCGATCTTCAGCCCGAACGAGTTTTTTATCTTATCTGCCAGTTCCTCCGAATCATATTTAGAGTTCCGCTCTATCACGTAGGTCGCTTTCTTCATCTGCGCCTCCTCTTTCCGGATGCGGAACTCCTCCTCTCCCGCCTTCCGTACCTCCGCGGCGATTTCCTCCGCCCAAACAGAGTTCTCGTAGCCAAGCTGGTTATATAACCAATACCCTTGCGCCCCGATCGCAGCCAAAGCCGCGACCAACGAGATAAGCCATATCCATCGAATCTTCTTTCCCATATCCTATCCTTTCCGGCAAAGATAAATACCGGCTCCAAGATTACAAGGTACATGAGATCACTTTTATCGGGGGAGTAATATTTCAGTAATAAAAATCGCCTTCCCATCTCTCGTTGCCCCCCTACATTCGCGATAAAGAAATTCTAAAATCAACACGTCATGAAACGATTTATAGCGACAATCGGCCTTCTTTGTCTAGGCCTCCAGGGAATAGGGAACAAGATGGATGCGCAAGTATCCATCAACATCTTCAACCTAAATGATATCTTAAGGGCGAAGCCCATCGACGAGGTACGTTTCACGGTACAGTACCAGACCGCGTTCATTCCAGACACGCTCCATCCGGAGAAAAAGGTAGAGGAGACGATGATGCTGAAAGTAGGCGATAAATGTTCCGTTTATTACAGTTACGCCAAGTTTCTCACAGACTCCGTACTGGAAGCAGACAAGGCGGCCGGGGCCTCACATGAAATTATCAAGGAACATTTGCGACAATACACCTCGAAAGTCAACGCGCAAGTCTATAAGAATTATCCGGCGGGAAAGACCACTACCTTAGACGCCCTTGCCGCCAGCCGTTTCCGTTGCGAAGAAAAGGAGGAACGCCCGGAATGGACCTTGCTTCCCGATACGATGACGATCCTCTCCTATCCTTGCAGGAAAGCGATTTGTCATTTCAAAGGCCGGGATTACGAGGCTTGGTATACCCCGGAGATACCCAGAAGCGACGGTCCCTGGAAGCTATGCGGGCTACCGGGATTAATACTAAAAGCGCAAGATAGCCAAAGGCATTATACCTTTACCGGGACAGGTATCGAACTGAACCGGGCGAAAAGCCCGATCCTTTTCGGAGGGAAAGATTTCGAGCCGATCAGCCGGAAAGACCTGCAAAAGGCTTACGAACGATATGCGGCCGATCCGATCGGATACATCGCCCTTACCTCCCCGCAAATAAAGGTGACCGTGAAAGACGATAACGGGAAACCCTTCCAACCGAAGAATATGCCGTACAACCCGATAGAACGATAGGGAAATGAGACGAATCATTTTACATATACACACTTTTTGTTTACTTACGCTGCTCTGTCCGGCAGGAGCGACCGCCCAGTCTGTCATCCGCGGGATCGTGATCGACAAGGAAAGCCGACTGCCGGTAGACGCAGCGACCGTACAATTGACCCGGGGCGACACAGAGACCTCCCTGCCCATCGATTATACGCTAAGCAACCGGGAAGGGACGTTTACGCTTCCATATCCCCGGCGAACGGATTCACTTTTCGTATCAGTCTCGCTGCTAGGTTACCAAACCCAGCGGCAGGCCGTACAAGCGGGGCTACCGCTTCACTTTGAGCTGGAACCGCAAGTATTCAGCTTGAAGGAAGTAGAAATCCGGCCCGGACGTGTCTGGGGAAGGCAGGATACGATCAACTACGACGTGACCCGGTTCCTCTCTCCCAAGGATCGATCCATCCAAGACGTATTACGGAAGTTGCCGGGTATCGATATCGACGATCTCGGCAAGATCTCTTACAACGGAAGGCAAATTACCAATTTCTATGTGGAAGGCTTGGATCTCACGAACGGGAAATACAAGCAAATCAGCGAGAACCTACGGGCTGATGCCGTACAAAATGTCCAAGTGATGGAGAACCACCAGCCTATCCGCATCTTACAGAAAAAAATCAAAACGGAGAACGTGGCGTTGAACCTCAAGCTCAAACCGGAATTCCGGGATCGCTGGCTCATCAACATAGAAGGGGGCCTGGGAGCATCGCCGCTCTTATGGAAAGGAGGTGCGGACGCATTACAGATCAGCCGCAAAAGCCAATCCGCTTATCTATATAAAGGCAATAACACCGGGCAAGACGTATCGAACGAGCAGGCTTCCCTTACCGAACCATCTGATTCGCGCCTATCCGGGCCAACGATCCCCGGTTTCCTGGAACAACCGGATTTCAATGTCCATTTAAAGAAAGGACGGTGGTTGTTCAATGACATACACAGCTTATCCGCCAACCGCCTTTATAAACTCAACGAAGAAACGCAAGTTCGCATAAACGCCGGTTACATCCACGATCTCCAAGTGCAAGAAAGAGGTAGCGAGACCACCTATTACCAGTCTGACGATACAATCCGTATCGCCGAGCAAAACAATAGCCGGATACGCTCAGACCGGGCAGAAATCCATATCGGACTGGAGAATAATACCCAAGAGCGGTATCTCAAGAACCAATTCTCGGCAACCGGAGACTGGCAGTCTAGCCTCTCACGGATCACAAACGGCCTTTCCTCCAGCGAAAACACAACCTTGGACCAACGTATCCGGACACCGAATCTCAATCTGCGCAACCAATTCCGTCATTTGTGGAACCGGGATAACTGTACGTTGGAGGCCCATTCCTTACTCCATTACCACAGCGCTTCTGCCAAGCTCATCCTCGACGGTAACCACTACCCGATAGACCTGCGGGATTTCTATACCGACAACTCTTTCTCGTTTCTCCGCAAGAAAGGTACGCTCACACGGCAGTATGCGATGGGCTTCGCCGGCGAGATCAGCAATATAGAGAAAAGCCTGCAAGGTTATATCATCCCGGATTACCAGTGGAACGCCTACAAATGGACGGTCTCACTCAGTCTTCCTCTCAAATGGACAGGATATACAGGCATCGATTTCTCACGTGTATCGCTCGATCCCTCTTTATCTATTATCTATAATCTGAATTACGCTTGGCGCTTCACGGCCCACGCCTCTTACAAGGAACAATACGGCAACATAACCGATTTATACGACACGCCTTACCGCACAGATTACCGGAACAGCGTCTGGAACAGCAAGATCCTCCCGACCCAACGACAACAGATCTATTCCATTTACGGAGAATACAAGAGCACGCCACGGGAATTTTTCACCACACTTAACCTGACACACAACCGGACCGAGTCTAACCGCATCCTCGAACGGCGTATCCAAGACGGGCAGATACAACAGATATTCTTGCCCTTGTCTAACCACGCATCCGGTTGGTCGGCCATAAACACACTCTCCAAAGGATTCTACGACTGGGGTATAAAGACTTCCCTCACCTCCTCGCTCGGTATCAACAAGGCCGAGCAGATGAGCGAAGGCGAGCGTTTACCCTATCTTTACCGTTTCATGCGCTATGAGCCGAAAATTATCTGGACCCCCGACCGCCACTGGGAGACCAGCTATGAAGCGCAAATTCAATACGGAGGAACAAAAATAGGAGAACATACCCGGTTGACCCCTTTATGGAACATCACCCAGCAAATACACCTCTCCTATATCTTCTCGCCTTTCGAGGCCGGCCTCTCCTTACAGCATTACCACAACGATGTATCGGGAGACAAAACGGTCAATGCCGTTTTCGCCGATCTCTCCATCGGGTGGAAAACCAAACGTTGGCAGATCACGGCTACCGCCACGAACCTATTCGACAAACGAACCTACGGATATACCGAGTATACCTCGCTGGAAAGCTATACCTCATGGGTACGAATACGGCCCCGGGAATTCATGGTCGCGATCCGTTTCCAGATATAGGCAATCCGGCCGGCACGTTCCGGCTATAATCCCAAGTGGTCTTATAGATCTTTATTCGTAATAATTAATATATTTCACATCAAAGTTATGACAAATCGACTAATTTTGCAGACGAGAAAAAGATAAGTACCATGAGCAAGGATAAAATGATCACGCCGAGTTTCTGTTACATACTAGCAGCTAATTTCTTGCTTTTCTTCGCTTTTTACCTGATCTTGCCAATCTTGCCGTTTTACCTGAAGGAAGATTTCATGATCGGTAAGTCTATGATCGGTTTTATCCTGTCGTGCTATACATTGGCGGCACTCTGTATCCGTCCGTTCGCCGGATATTTGTTGGATACCTTTGCCCGCAGGCCTCTGTATTTGTTGGCCTACTTCATTTTCACTGCGATCTTCGCAGGCTATATGGTCGCTACGGCGCTCAGCTTGTTCATCGCCTTGAGGATCGTACACGGGTTCGCTTTCGGCATGGTGACCGTAGCCGGGAATACGATCCTCATCGACATCCTGCCCTCTTCCCGCCGCGGCGAAGGGATCGGATATTACGGGCTGGCCAACAATATAGCCATGAGTTTCGGGCCGATGATCGGGTTGTTCATGCAGGGACATTTCTCGTATGACGTGATCTTCTCCTGCTCGCTGTTGTCCGGAAGTCTCGGGTTCGCCATGGCTTATCTGGTAAAAAGTCCTCATAAACAGCCTGTCAAGCGGGAACCGATCTCATTAGACCGTTTTTTCCTCGTGAAAGGAACCTGGGCCGGGATCTCCCTATTATTACTCTCCATCCCATACGGCATGACCACCACCTATGTGGCGATGTATGCCGATGAAATCGGGATAAACGTAAATTCCGGGCTCTATTTCACCTTCATGGCCATCGGGCTCGCCGTCTCCCGCCTGTTCTCCGGACGGCAAGTAGACAAAGGACGGATCACGCTCGTTATCTCCCTCGGGATGTATCTGGCGGCTACCACGTTCTTCCTTCTCGCAGCGCTCAAGGAGTTGACGCATTGGAACCCGGCGCTTTCCTCTTATCTCTATATAGGCATAGCCCTATCGCAGGGTGTAGCGTTCGGAACCATGTTCCCGGCATTCAACACTCTCTTCGTGAACCTGGCCCCCAATAACCAACGGGGTACGGCCACTTCCACGTATCTAACCAGTTGGGATGTCGGCATCGGTATCGGGCTGATGGCCGGGGGAAGTATCGCTCAAGAACTGGGTGGCTTTAATTACGCCTATTTGTTCGGCGCTTGCCTTACGGTATTATCCACCCTTTTCTTCTTGATAAAGGCCGGCCCTCATTTCAACCGCCATAAGCTAAGGTAAGACGACAACAAGAAACCATGAGGCCGTAGCCACATGAAACCAGCCCCCCTGAAATATGATAAGGAGTTGGTACTTGACCGCTTATACAACATAGAGGATGTATCACGATTAAATATATTAGTAAATAATTAGCGTGCTTACCCTGCAAAATACATACATTCGCGGATATTATTTAATTGATTTTCTATGAAGTGGTATCTATGGGGAACTGTCATCCTGTTCTATTCCCTGTTTGGAGGCGCTTGTTCCTCGGTGCAGACGTATGATTTATCGGCATATGGCCTATCTCCGGCCAAGGACGCGGATAACGCGCCCGCTATGGCGAGAGCGTTGGGACAGATACGGGAGAAATGTATGGAAAACGAGGTCATTGTCGTAACCATGCCTAAAGGCCGCTATGAATTCTATCCGGATAGCGCGGCAGAACGGGTCTATTTCATATCGAATCACGATCAAATGAACCCGAAAAAAGTAGGGTTGCCTTTCGAGGGGATGAAGAATATAATATTCGACGGGCAGGGCTCGGAGTTCATCTTTCATGGCAGGATGCTGCCGGTCTCTTTGTCGGATTCGAGGAATTGTGTCTTAAAGAATTTCAGCATAGATTTTCAAGATCCCCAAATCTCGCAAGTGAGAATCATAGAGAACGATACGATTCACGGAGGTATCACCTTCGAGGTAGCTCCATGGGTACAATACGAGATCAAGGACAGCGTATTTATCGCCAAGGGAAGAGGCTGGAGCGTAGTTCCGCAGTCGGGCATCGCGTTTGAGGAAGAAAGTCGCCACCTGGTATATAATACAAGCGATATCCCCGTGGGGATGCGGGGCGTAGCGGAGATATCGCCCCGGATAATCAAATCCGCGAGATGGAACGACAAACGCTTGCTTCCGGGAACGGTGGTCGCCCTGCGATCCTGGGAACGCCCAGCTCCCGGCATCTTTATGTATCACGATGTAAACACGACACTGGAGAACATACAAGTTCATTACGCCGAAGGTATGGGGCTCCTAGCCCAGATGAGCGAGAACATCACGTTAGACCGCTTTTCCGTTTGCCTGCGGGGAGAGGAAGATCCCCGGTATTTCACGACCCAGGCAGACGCTACCCATTTCTCGGCCTGTAAAGGAGAGATCATTTCCAGGAATGGCTTATACGAAGGGATGATGGACGATGCCATCAATGTGCACGGCACTTACCTGAAAGTCGTAAGCCGGGTGGACGACCGGACTTTGATAGGCCGGTATATGCACCCGCAAACGTATGGTTTTGAATGGGGACGAGCAGGAGATTCCGTACAGTTCATCCAATCCAGAACCATGGAATTGATCGGGGAGAAAAATCAAATAACCTCCATTAAAGCGGTAGACCAACCGGATTACCAAGGAGCGAAAGAGTTCGAGATTCGATTTAAAGATAAACTAAACCCCTCGATCCTGGCAGAAAACGGGTTCGGTATAGAGAACCTGGAATGGACACCGAGCGTCTTGTTCTCGGACAACCTGATCAGGAATAACCGTGCCCGCGGCTCCTTGTTCAGCACGCCTCGGCAAACAATCATCGAGAACAACGTGTTCGATCATACCTCGGGGACGGCGATCTTGTTGTGCGGCGATTGTAACGGCTGGTTCGAGACCGGTGCCTGCCGGAACGTGTTGATCCGCAAGAACAAGTTTATCAATTCCTTGACGAATATGTTCCAATTCACGAACGCGATCATCTCCATTTATCCGGAAATCCCGGATTTAGCGGCGCAAAGGAAATACTTCCATAGCAACATCGTAATCGACGCGAACGAGTTTTTCACGTTCGACAGGCCCTTGGTATACGCCAAGTCCGTGGACGGGTTGATATTCACGAATAATATCGTCAAGCAAAATACGGAATACCCGGCGTTCCATTGGAACAATCACCGTTTTTATTTCCAACGGGTCATCCGCTCGGAAATAAGGAAAAACTATTTCGAGCAAGGATTTACCCGGGAAACAGATGTCTTAGAGGAAAAATAGCAGATATGATATATAGGAAATTAATTATCTTGGCCGGCCTTTTAATAGGTTTCGCAAACATTACGCTAGCCAGCGTTCGGGATCTCGATACCTTAAACGTGCGTTCTCAAACCCCTGTCAAGGAGAGAATGCCTGTCGTAGCCTACAAGTTCAACCCCAAGAGCCTGATCCTTCCGGCCTCGTTGATAACGGTAGGGGCCGTAGGCACGGCGATCGACGGGATGAATGACTTTCATTTATTTTCCCGAAAAGATTCCGTGAAGCAAATCCGTATCGATAACTATCTGGAATGGGGAATGCTGGGCTGGGTATTTGTCTGTGACCTCATGGGAAAAGAGAAACATAACTGGGTAGACCAGCTTTGCTTGGTAGCCCTGGCAGAAGGGATGAACGGCTTGATGGTACATGGACTGAAGAACTGGGTGAACGAACCTCGCCCGGATGGGGCGCCTCATTCCTTCCCGTCGGGACATACCTCAAACGCCTTCCTAGGGGCACATATGGCATACAAGGAATTCAAGGACAGCTCTCCAGTACTCGCTTATTCCGGGTATGCGATCGCCGCGTTCGTGGCCGGCTCGCGCCTGTATAACAACCGGCATTGGGTAGCGGATGTAGTGGCCGGCGCAGGCTTCGGGATCTTGTCGGTAGAATTATCCTATCTGATCTATTTCCCGATTCGCAACGCCATCGCGCGCCGGATCAATCGAAACATGAAGAGTTGCCCGCTCGTAGCCGCTCCGGTATTCAACACGAACATGGCGGGATTCTACCTGACTTATCAGTTTTAACCCGTTACTTCGGGTAAGGCATTTGCCGGTTTACAGCGACCGGTTGATGCGCAAAAGCTCCTCGATATGCGTACGGTCGTTGCTGAGACGCGGAATCTTGTGTTGCCCGCCCAATTTACCTTTCTGCTTGAGCCATTCATAGAAAGCGCCATCGCGGGCGATCACGATCTCCAGCGGTTGAAGGGAGATCTCCTTATACCGCTTCGCCTCATAATCCGAGTTCAGTTTTTGCAAGTTCCGGTCTAATAAAACGGCGAATTCATCGAGAGATTCCGGTTTTTTGTCAAACTCGATAAACCATTGATGCCGTCCTTTCGCCTTATCCAGCATGAAGAGCGGGGCCGCGGTATATTCTTTCACTTTCGCCCCGGTACGGAGGCAAGTCATGGCGATCGCCTTATCCGCATTGTCTACCATCAGCTCCTCGCCAAACGCGTTAATAAAATGCTTGGTACGCCCGGAAATAACAAATTTGTGAGGAAACAACGAGGTGAAGCGTACCGTATCCCCGATTTGATAACGCCACAATCCTCCCGAGGTGGTGATCACCATGGCGTAATTTTTCCCCGTTTCCACCGATTCCAGCGGCAACACGGTCGGATGGTCGTTACCCACCTCGTTCATCGGGATAAACTCGTAGAAAATACCGTAATCCGGCATCATAAGCAAACTCGGGTCTGCCGGATCGTCTTGTAGCCCGAAGAACCCCTCAGATGCGTTATAGGTCTCCATATAACGCATCTTATCCGATGGAATCAACGCTTTATATTGTTCCCGGTAAGGCTCGAAGCTAATGCCTCCATGAAAGAATACCTCCAGATTGGGCCATACGTCCGTAAGGTATTCCCTGCCTGTTTTTCTCAATACCGCCTTGATCAAGACCAACATCCAAGAAGGAACACCAGACAGGCTGTTCACGTCCTTGTTCCACGTGTTCTCCACGATCGCCTTGATCTTGCTTTCCCATTCATCCATCAGGATGATGGGTTTCTTGGGGACACGTATTAAATTGACGAGCGGGTTGAGATTTTGAAGCAATACGGCAGATAGATCTCCTTGATGGGCCTCGGAGTTCAGCGGGGAAGGGCTGTGGCTACCGCCCAGTATCAAGCCTTTCTTGGAGAAGAAACGGCTTTCCGGATTGTTCCGCAGATAAATGGCCACGCAATCGAAGCCTCCTTTATAATGGCACCCCTTCAATATCTCGGGGGTGACGGGCAGGAATTTACTTTTGTCGTTCGTGGTTCCGCTACTCTTAGCGTACCACCTCACCACCGAGGGCCAAAGGATATTCCTTTCTCCGTTTATCATCCGGGTAACATACGGCTTTATGTCGTCATAGGTCTGTAAAGGAAGACGTTGGCAGAAGTCGGAATAAGAGCGAATGCTTTTATAATCATATTTGAGCCCCCATTCCGTATCCCGCGCCTTAGAGAGCAGAGCATGCAGTTGCTTGCGCTGGATACGGTCTATATCCTGCCCAAATCGTCCGATCTCCGTTTGTCGGTGGCGGAAAAGGAGCGAAATCGTCTGTGTTAAAATATCCATGCTCTTTTTATTTGTTCGGGTGCAAATGTAGGCATTCTCTTTTTATTTATATCTTTGCTAGGTACTTAAATTAACATTACGATGAAAATAGGGATTCTCTCATCGGGTGGCGATTGCCCCGGTATCAACGCTACGATTCGCGGTGTCGGCAAGACAGCTATCATGCATTACGGCATGGAAGTCATTGGCATTCATAGTGGTTTTATAGGTCTTCTGAATAAAGACATCCAAGTTTTCGATGAACGGAACTTATCCGGTATATTAAATTTAGGGGGAACCATTTTAGGAACGTCCCGGGAGAAGCCTTTCCGCAAGCTCTTGGCCTCTGGCGATTCGGAGAAACCGGAGATCATCAAGCGGAATTACGAGGAGCTGGGCTTGGACTGCCTGGTTTGTATCGGAGGAAACGGTACGCAGAAAACCGCCAATTTACTATCTCAGATCGGGTTGAACGTGATAGGTGTTCCCAAGACAATCGATAACGACATATGGGGAACCGATATCACGTTCGGTTTCAATACCGCCGTGAATATCGCCACGGAATCCATAGACCGTCTTCATTCCACGGCCAGTTCCCATAAGCGGGTGATGGTCGTGGAGGTGATGGGCCATCATGCCGGATGGATCGCCTTGTACGCGGGGATGGCCGGAGGCGCCGACGTGATCTTGCTTCCCGAACTGGGATACGATATCGATAAGGTGAACGAGGCGATCCTGAACCGGGCCCGCAGGGGGAAACCTTACTCTATCGTCGTAGTGGCCGAAGGTATCGAGACTCCGGATAAAAAACGGCCTTCCGACTATATCACCCGGGCTATCGAGGCGGGAACGGGTATCGAGACCCGCGATACCGTATTGGGATATACCCAACGGGGCGGGAATCCCTCTCCGTTCGACCGTAACCTGGCGACCCGCCTGGGAGGCCATGCCACGGAACTGATCGCCAACGGAGAATTCGGCCGTATGGTCTGTATAAAAGGAGGCGGGGTAGCATCCATTCCCTTGTCGGAAGTAGCGGGAAAACTAAAGCTGGTGACACCAGACCACGATTTGATCGTACAAGGAAAACGAATGGGGGTAACATTCGGGAAATAAAATAAAAAAACGGTATGTCTAATCGAGATACCGGACATACGCAGACAACGCGAACGGGCGCGGATTCATTTTTTGATCGGTGACTATATACTATCTTACAGCAAAACCCTCTATAAACGATTATACGATTTATAGAGGGTTTATATTTTAATATACTCTAATACTTAACAAGGATTCACACTGTAAGACAATATATAGTTACCATCTCTTAATGCATTGGATAGTCCGGCTTCCCTTCTCGGTTGTCAAGCGGAAGATGTACATCCCGGTGGCGAAATCGCTCGTGTCGAGACTACTTCCCGGTTGCCGGATACTACGTACCAATTTGCCATCGGCCTTATAGACCTCCAGCGACTTCAGTTGTTGATGATTCCGGATCTGTACCTCATTCGAGAAGACACGCGGCAGGATATCCACCTCTTCACCTGTCGGGATCAGTTCGTTACCCACGCTCGTTTCCGGAATTGCCGTAACCGGAGCGCTCTCGTCGGTACCATAAAGTGCCGTTACTTGGAGCACAGGGGTACTTGTCGCCAGATTTTTCACCGTGTAACTCCGTTGGGAAGCAGGCAACGTCGTCAGTTCACGCATATCTTGATATACCTTATAACCGGTCAGCTCCGGAAAAGCCGTGATCAACTCACCTTCTCGCGCATCGGAGGGGATAGCCAGTTTCCGGAACGATAATCGGCCTGTTCTCTGGGGTTGCGGTTTCTCCAAGAAAGTGCTCGCGGAGAATACGGAACTTGAGGGAAGCTCGCCTTCTTCCGCATTTATTACGATGGATAACAAAACATTGGCATCTATCTCATCTTTCGAGAATGTTTCCCATTTCTTTCCATCCAAAGAATATAAATTCCCCTTTCCATCGACCGCGGGACCTTCGTCAGCGTATGCCGGGTACATATTTTTGGCATAGTTCATCACATGAATGGCTACCAGCAAATCTTGTTTCGCGTCGATTACGAATGGTGTTTTAAGTGTGACCGAATTTAATTTATCGGATTCCAGTTGAGTGAAAATCTCTTCATACTCCCGGTTTCCCTGTTTGATATAGACTCCATAAGTAACTCCTCTCAGCGGATAGAAATTAACTTTCCGAATCGTTTTTTTATGTACCGGCCACAGATCGTCCGTATCCCATTTCTGGGCGAAATAGAATGGTTCTCCTCCGAGACCGAACTCAATATTACGACTTTGTGATCCCCAGCCTGCTGTCTTTTCAAGGACCGGGGCATTCCATGTCAACCGGATCTCATCCGTGGAGATCTGTTTGTATCTCAAATCGGTCGGCCCTTCATACTCGCTTCCGACCGTTTTTCCATCCTGCGTCATTCCCTGCAAGGAGGTGACACCCGTTCCGAGCGGATCCAGCCAGACATCCATCCGGGCCGTATCATTATCACTGTATTTATTCCAGTGGTAATACAATTTACCGTATAGATTCAATCCTTCAGGTAATTCACAACTGGAGCTGCCACCGCTCAGTGTACCTATAATCAAGCCTTTACTATTGAACAACGGCGAGCCGGAAGAACCTCCCTCGGTCACTCCATGCCCATTGAGCGTAGCATCGAAAGTAGCGTTCCAATGAGCGTTCTCCGCACCTGTCTGCCACGTGTCGCTATTCTGCCATGTAGACGATTCAGTGGGATAATTTCCATAGGTGGAGATTTTCATATAATCACCGGAAGGATGATGGATTCCCACGCCCGAGAGCGAAAGCGCATTTGAGCGATCCCAGCCGTTGAAAAACACGTTATAATCATCGGGGATCTCGTCGTTGAGCAATAGCAACAATCCATCGGAACCGTTTTCGACAGGGGTAGAAGCTTTCCGCGTACATCCCACCATGGTCTTAATCGGACGAATAGGCGACTCATTATCGCAGCCCACACGTTCCTGGTGGAAATAAAACAACCATACAGCCAATTCCTCGGGAGTAGCCGTATGCTCGCCCCGCATATCCTGCGAGCAATGGAAAGCGGACAATACATAGGGCTTTTTGTCGCGGGCCGTATTATTAACCAAAGAGGCCGTGCAAATATAGGAACTCCCCTCTCCCTTTTTATCGCGGATGTATTGGATCATCTGTATCACCCCGTTCTTTTGCTCCTGCCAGTCGGCTCCTTCCTCGCAATTGATATTCACCTCGCAAGGAGCCGAGCTGTCGGCTCCCGGAGCGGTCGTATAAAGATGATTATATCCGTAGCCTACTTCCCGGATACGTAAGCGGGGTATCTCGCCGGATGGCGCCGGTACATATTCGAGGATCACCTCATCGCCCGCCACGGCCTCGGTAGCGAACGGTCCGTTCTCCGGGTGTGTACGATGTGTATAGGCTCCCAATACCTGGGTTTTCGCCGCGTTATATAGGTACAGCCGGGCTCCTTCGGGGATGTAAAAGTCTGAATAATATAGAATCAAGGCGATCGCCCCTTTCGCCTGAAGATGAAGTTGCCATACCTGGCTACCATCGGGCAGTGAAATCCAATCGCCGCTATCGGCGATATCGAAACTGGTCTGGATAGACTTGGCTACCCGCAATGGAGCGCCTTGACTCACCCTCCACGCATCGACCGCCTTAAGATCTTCCACGCTGAAATCTACCGGGACCTGTATCGCCTGCCGCTCACTCCTGAGCGAACCGGAAAACCGGAAACTGGGAGGCAGGCCTCCTTCGCTAATTTGTGCCCGTAGGCATGAAATCGAGAGACAAACGATACAAAACATTCCGGTTATCAACTTCCGGAGAAATCTATCACGTTGATTCTTCATAATCCATCTCATTTGAGTCTTCAGGTTTATAATCCTCCCCGGGTTCCCATCTGGCCTTATACTTCTTCATTTCTAAGATATGCTGCCGGAACTTTCTATCCTCCCGCAACTTTATGAGCGCCATCTTCGCGGCGGCCTGTTGGGATTCCTTCTTCGAATAACCGACACCTACACCCACTTGCTCGTCAAACAAACTGACAGCGCTATGGAATACAGGAGCCCCGTCCTCATCCGTAGTAGAGTCTATCAGGTCGAATATGACAGGAACTCTATTCTTCTGGCCCCACTCGACCAAGTTAGACTTGAAATTTACCTTTTCCTGTATGAGCAGCTCCACGTCAATACATCTCTCGATTATCTCGTCATGGATAAATTTATAACAGGCATCGTAACCTTTTTCCACGTAGATAGCGCCGATCAAGGCCTCGAGCGCATTACCATATAAATTATGTTTATGAATGCACACCTTGGCCGAGCAAACGATCATTCGATCCAGCCCAAGCCGAATCGCAACCTCGTTCATCGTATCGCGTTTCACGATCTTGGAACGTGTGTCGGTCAAGAAACCTTCCCGCCTATTCGGGTAACGCTTGTAGAGAATAGCGGCGACCACCGCGCTCAGGATAGCATCCCCCAAGAACTCGAGACGCTCATTATTTACAGATATCCCATCACGGGTCGATATCGACGATGATCTATGCAATAAAGCCTGCTCGTAAATCCGGATATCATCCGGATAAAAATTTAGAACCTTCAATAAAGAAAAATAAGGCTCCCTATTTTTATTCATTAGGAGCCTTATTCTTCTATATAGCTTTCCGTATAGCTCTTTATATAGCTTTCCAGACACGTTATCTCACGAATTTTTTAACAATGGCACAAGCGTTGTGTCCACCGAAACCGAACGTATTCGATAAGGCAGCTTTCACTTCTTTCTTTTGGGCCTTATTAAACGTAAAATTCAAATTATAATCTATTTCAGGATCATCGTCGCCTTCGGCATGATTAATGGTCGGTGGGATAATACCGTCATTAATAGCCATAATACACAGGATCGCCTCCACAGCTCCGGCAGCACCCAGCAAATGACCGGTCATAGACTTCGTGGAACTGATATTCAAGCGATAGGCATGTTCTCCGAATACATCTTTAATCGCCTTCACCTCCGAGATATCGCCTACAGGGGTCGATGTCCCGTGAACATTGATATAATCGATATCTTCCGGAGTCATCCCGGCATCTTCTAATGCGTTCTTCATAACCAACTTTGCGCCCAGACCATCCGGGTGAGAAGCGGTCAGGTGATAAGCATCGGCAGACATTCCGGTTCCGGCGATCTCGCAATATATTTTAGCGCCACGAGCCAACGCATGCTCCATCTCCTCCAGTACCAAGCAAGCGGCACCTTCACCCATCACGAACCCGTCGCGACTCGCGCTGAACGGACGAGACGCTGTCTCGGGAGAATCGTTACGCGTAGACAACGCGTTCATAGAGTTGAATCCACCCACGCCCGACTCAGAGATAGCGGCTTCCGCCCCACCGGTGATAATGACGTTAGCCTTGCCCAGACGGATATAATTGAATGCGTCGCTGATAGCGTTCGTAGAAGACGCACAAGCGGATACGGTCGAGAAATTCGGGCCATGGAATCCATAAAGCATGGAAATATGCCCGGCAGCGATATCCGAGATCATTTTAGGGATGAAGAACGGGTTGAACTTCGGACCGATCGTGTCTTTCGTCTTGGCATACCCTAATACTTCCTCATCAAATGTCTTGATACCACCAATACCAGAGGCAAAGATAACGCCGATACGGTTCTTATCTTCGTTATCCAAGTCCATTGCCGCGTCTTGGATCGCTTGTTTCGCGGCGTCAATCGCCAATAAGCTATAACGATCACACTTGCGGGCTTCCTTACGATCCATGACTTTCAACGGATCGAAGCCTTTAACCTCGCATGCAAATTGTGTCTTGAATTTGGATGCATCAAACTGAGTAATAGGCCCAGCGCCACTTTTTCCATTGATAATACCTTCCCATGTTTCCGGGAGGGTATTACCAAGAGGAGTAATAGCCCCAAGACCTGTTACTACGACTCTTTTTAATTCCATACCTTTAGTCGAAAGGATTGATTACTTCGCGTTAGCCTCGATGTAAGCGATAGCGTCACCTACAGTTGTAATCTTTTCTGCTTGATCGTCTGGAATCGAGATACCGAATTCTTTTTCGAATTCCATAATCAATTCTACAGTGTCAAGAGAGTCTGCTCCTAAATCGTTAGTAAAGCTTGCCTCGTTTGTAACTTCTGTTTCTTCAACACTTAACTTGTCAACGATGATAGCTTTTACTCTTTCAGCAACTTCAGACATAACTTTTTCAATTTAGATTAATAAATACGAATATACTTTTTTAAATTTGCAGTGCAAAGAAAAGAATTTTTTATGTTACAAAGCAAATTTAATAAGCTAAAAATGCGGAAAACTGCACATTTTTTCTTTTCTTGTGCATCTAAACATCTAAAAATATGAGAAACATTGCGATTTTTGCTTCCGGATCGGGTACGAATGCCGAGAATATCACCCGATATTTCGCTAACAGTGAAAACGTTAAAGTTGCGCTTGTTTTATCAAATAATCGTAATGTAGGCGTACATGGACGGGTCAACAAGCTGGGCGTGCCGTCTTTCGTATTCTCGCGAGACGAGTTCGCGGCGGGCGTTCCCGTTCTGGAGAAACTGGCGGAATACGAGGTTTGCTTTATTGTCTTGGCCGGTTTCATGAATAAGATCTCCGACACGATCTTACAGGCCTTCCCGGGAAAAATCGTGAATATCCATCCGGCGCTGCTCCCTAAATACGGCGGCAAGGGGATGTACGGCATGCATGTACACGAGGCGGTCGTGAAGGCTGGTGAAAAGGAATCAGGTATCACCATACATTATGTAAACGAACGGTACGACGAGGGAACCATCATCTTCCAGGCCACCTGCCCGGTGCTTCCTTCGGATACGCCGGAAGAGGTAGCCTGCAAAGTGCATGCCTTAGAGTATAAGCATTACCCGCCTGTCATCGAGCGTTTGCTGCAGACAGATTGAACCCCAGTTTCTCTAGGAGAGACCGCTCTTGGGGCGTGGCATGAACGACCCGGTAAGCGGGGTATTCCCTCGGGTGGTCGTAATGTGCCCGGAACCATTCGAAACGATCGGGAGTGGCCCTTAGCCGGCTATCGATATCTTCCGGATGAAAGCTGTGTAAAATGGCCTTTTCCACACGCCGCTCTACGAACGCGTCCAAGTCGATCTCGGGATTGGCGGGAGCAGGGGGCATCACCTCTTTCATCTTTTCGATCTTGATACCGAAAAACCGCTCGATATTCTCCAGGCAAGCCCGTGTCCCGTTCGCTTTCCCGTCGGCCGAGAACCCGGCGATATGGGGAGTGGCGACAGATGCCAAGGCCAACACATCCGGATGGATGTCCGGCTCGTTCTCCCAGCAATCAATGATCAACTCGCTGATTTTCCCGTCTCGCCTTGCCTGTAGCAAGGCGTGCGTATCATGCACAGCCCCCCGGCAACTATTGACAAACCAAGGCTTACGTTCCAACTTATCGAAGAATTCCCGGTCGGCGAGATGGTACGTGGCGAAACGTCCTTCCTTGGTAAGCGGGACGTGCAGGGTGACGATATCGGCCTCCCTAGCGATCGTGTCTAAAGAGACGAATCCCTTGCCCCCTTCCTTCTCCGCACGGGGCGGGTCATTACGAAGCACACGCATCCCCATAGTCTCGCAATGCGCCGCCACGATACTTCCCACATGGCCTACGCCTACGATACCGATCGTTTTTCCTCGCAAATCCTCTCCTTTCCGGAGAGCGACCGAGATCAAGGAGGATAACACGTATTGCCCGACAGAGGCGGCGTTGCATCCGGGAGCGTTCTTCCATACGATCCCCGCCTCATCGCAATAGCGCGTGTCTATATGGTCGTATCCGATCGTAGCGGTGGTTATCAACCGTACCCGGCTACCTTCCAATAACTCCCGGGTACATTTATCAATACTGCGGACGATCAAGGCATCGGCCTCCCGTACGTTAGCGGCTGTAAAATCGCCGGAATCAAGGTAGGACACATCCGCTACCGGCTCCAAGATCCCTTTCAGGTAGGGAACCGTGTTATCTGCTATTATCTTCATCTTTATCTGCTTGATTATCGTCACGCGATATTAGGTAAAAAACAGGGGATATACAAATGACGGGAGTTTCTTCTAAAGGAAACCGGAGTTTCTTGCTGGAGAAACTAGAGTTTCTATTAGAAGAAACTAGAGTTTCCCCGGCAAGAAACTGGGGAAAACCGTAATAAACTGGTAATTAATCAAAAACGTAACATAAAACAACTACCTTTTCCATTTTCGGACTCCACCGAGATATTCCCGCCGTGCGACGCGACTATTTGTTTGCAAATGCTCAAGCCAATCCCAGAACCGGAGGATTTGGTAGTGAAGAAAGGCACGAAAACCCGGTCGATCACCTCGGGCAAGATACCTATGCCATTGTCGCTCACGGTAAACACCAGCTCGCCGTCTTCCTGCCCGGCCGCCACGATAATCTCCGGGCTTACCCGTTCCGAGCAAGCCTCGCAAGCGTTCTTCAGCAGGTTCAAGAATACTTGCTCCATCTGCGCCCGGTCCGCGAGCCATACCAAAGGTTCGTCCGGCAAGCGGAAACGGATATAAGGTTCCGGGCGCAAACGTCTCAAATCCGAGAAAAAATCTTTCACCAGGATACGGCTTTTTACCGGAGCGGCGATACGAGTCAGCCTCCGGTAATTCTCGACAAAATCCAGCAACCCCTTGCTCCGGCGATGAATGACGTTCACCCCATGCTGGATATACGAACGATTCCGGTCATCATCCGGACATGCCTTGCAACGCTTGCTCAAGGTCTCGGACAAGGAGATAACAGGCGTGATGGAATTCATGATCTCGTGCGTCAAGACACGGATCAATTTCTGCCAAGCCTCCACCTCGTTCCGCTCCAAGGTAGAGTGGATGTTCTTCAAGCTGACCAGCCAACGCTCACAACCTCGCAGGTCGATACGGGTGGCATCGATCGCCCAATCCCGCGGAACAGACGGTTTTCCGTAACGTACCACCGATTTCCCCGCCTTGATCGCCTCCAAGAATTCCCCGGGTAAGCGGTATCTCGTATCCGGCAACGCTCCGGCGGCCCGGTTCCTCCACTCTACGTATCCTTCCGTATCGACAACAAGCACGGCCGTGTCTACCTTATCCAGCAAGCCCTCAAAATACTGCCGCCGCACCTCCTCGTCCAGCAACCGCCCGCGCAACGACCGTAGGGCCTCCGATAAATCGTCCGCCAATTCCCGCATCACCTTATCCTTATAAGGCGAGCGAACCATCTGGATCAAGTCTTGTTGCCGCAGGCAATCCACTACATGCCGCCAAGATTTCACCTGTCGCATCTGTATTACATAAAGATGAATTGAGAAATACAGGATCGCGGCCCCGCAAAAAGTAGGGCAAAACACGATCTCCTCATTCACGCAATAAAACAACAATCCCGCGGACAAGACGATGCCCGCGATATGCGAGATTACCGCGAACGCATACGATCTCATAAGCCGAACTTCTCTATTTTACGATATAAGGAAAAACGGGTGATACCCAATAACTCGGAGGCATAAGTCATATTGCCGTTGCTTTGCCGCAAGGCCCGCTCGATGATATTCCGCTCGGCTCGCTCTAGGTTCAGGCCGGGATCCGGCTCCTTCTTCCGCTCGGACGAAGATGCGTAGAGCGGGAAATCATCCGGCCTCAGTACCGTACCCTCGTTCAAGATCACGGCCCGCTCCAGGACATGCTGCAACTCCCGGACATTGCCCGGCCAAGGGTATTTCATCAACTTGCTCCCGGCCTCCCGGCTAACCCCCTTGATCGTTTTCTTGTATTTCCGGCTATACAGCCTCTGGAAATGATCGGCCAGCAGCAGGATATCCTCTCCTCGCTCGCGTAGCGGCGGTATAGCGATCTCTATGGTGTTGATCCGATAGAGCAGATCCTGCCGGAAGCTACCTTCGTCTACCTGTTGGCGCAAATTGGCGTTGGTCGCGCAAATCAAACGGACATCGATCGAGACCGGCTCAACCGCTCCCAGACGGGTGATATGGCGCTTCTCGATCGCCGTCAGCAATTTAGACTGCATCGGAAGGGACAGGTTCCCGATCTCATCCAGAAAAAGCGTACCGCCGGAGGCCATCTCCATACGCCCCGGCTTCGACCTCCGGGCATCGGTGAAAGCGCCTTTCTCGTAACCGAACAGCTCGCTCTCAAACAACTGCTCCGGGATACTGCCTAGATCGATCGTCACGAAAACATCGTCTCGACGGGGCGAATAATACCTCAGCAAACGGGCTACCAGATCTTTTCCCGTGCCGCTCTCGCCGATAATCAATATATTCGCGTCTGTCTCCACGAGCTTATAGATCATGTCCTTTACCTTCCGCATCGCCAGCGATTCCCCGATCAACTCCGGCAGCTCATCGTCTTCCTTCAAAGCCTTCATCTGTTCCCGCAAGCGCCCTACCTCCTTACGAGACCGGCTCAGCCGAATGGCCGACGAGAGGGTAGCCAGCAATTTCTCCGTTTCCCACGGCTTGGAGATGAAATCGGTAGCGCCCACCTTAATGGCCTTGACCGCCTTCTCTATATCGGAATAGGCCGTCATGAAGACCACGACCGCTTGCGGGTCTATCTCCAAGATTTGCCCCAAATACTCAAACCCTTCCTGCCCGCTCACGGCATCCCGGTGGAAATTCATATCCAGCAAGACCACGTCCGGCTGGAACGTCCGCATGAAATACTCGATACGCGCCGGTTGTGTCGTTACCTTGATCTTTCGCATATACGGTTCCAGCAGCAGGTTCAACGCGAACAGCACGTCCTTATTATCATCGATGATCAATATTTTTCCTTTTTCTTCCATACAGACAAAGATAAAGGGAATAAAGACAGCTTGTATGTGCATTATCACACAAAAAATGTGCGTTATCGCACTGCGTAAAGAATCTCGGATTTCTCCAGGATTCTATTTTTTAATACGTTACATTTATGGCATGATATTTGAATTAAGTTCGGCAAAACCGATTCATCGGAATCGACTCGTTAAACGGACATCAAAAATGGAATTATCATGCTAACACACTACTGCGTCATCGCTTTCAAAAACATCTGGAAGTATAAAGTCAGCTCCTCCATCAGTATCTTAGGGCTGGCTTTCGCCCTCGTCTGTTTCGTACCCATACTTTATTGGATGGATCACGAGACAACCTACGACTCTTTCTACAAAGACTCCGAGTCTATCTACCGCGTCTATAGCGTCGAGAAACAATCCGGGAAAGTGAATAAAGGGGCCTCGAGAGGTATCGAAAACAGCCTGCGCGAGCAAATACCGGCAATCGAGGCCTCCACCGTGTTGATGCTCTCGCCGGAAAACTGCCGTACCCAAGAGATTCCGTATATCCAGATGAACATGCTTTATACAGACAGCACGTTTTTAGAGGTATTCCCGCAGGCCTTCGTTTGCGGGGAGATCAATCACCCGCTGCAAGTCGTCAATAACATGATATTGAGCGAGAGCATGGCGATCCGTCTATTTGGAGACGCGGGAAAGGCGATCGGGCAACCGGTACATACCTTGATGAGAGCTTCCATGCCTCCTTATATCGTCACGGCGGTGGTAAAAGATCCGCCCGCCCATACCAATTTACCGTTCGACGCGATCATCGACCATAACATGATACAGCATTTCTCCCAGTTACCGCCGGAGGCACAATGGAGCTTCTTCGTCACAGACCTGTACGTGAAACTCCATCCCAACGCAGACTCAAAGACTCTCGCCAACCCATTAAAAGAATTGCCCGAGCGCGTCGGGGTGAACAAGGGAATCGAGCTACGGGCACTCCCCATCCGCGAGATCCGGCATCACTTGAACGAGGATACCCCCTTCACCTTAAACTTCATCGGGCTGTTCGTCGTATCCGGCGCCTTATTATTGTTTGCCGCCATCTTCAATTTCTTGAATTCCTATATGGATCTTTTCCGGCAACGTGTCCGGGAATGGCGTTTGCGCACGGTCAACGGCGCGACAAGAAAGCAACTGATCGGGCAAATGTCGGTGGAGTTAGGCTGTTCCGCGATCATGTCTTTATCGGTCACCGCGCTCTTCGTGATCCAAGTCAAGCCGCTTTTCGCCCGGTGGCTGGAGATCGATCTGGCAACAGGCCGGCTCATGTTCCTTTTCGCGGGGGTCGGCGCAGGCACGTTCCTCATCATCCAACTCGCCGGATTACTATTCTTCGGACGATTCAGCCATACGGCAACCACCTCGCTCGTCCCCAGAGAGACGGTCAAGCCCCTTTTGCTACGCCGCATGGCCGTGACCCTGCAATTGGTGATCAGCATCCTGTTTATCGTAGCGTCGGTGGTTGTCATGGAGCAAATGCGGTTCGCTAGCCAAAAAGACCTGGGATTCGACCGGAAAGGGCTTATCCAGCTATCCGGTTTCGTGGACGTATCCGGGAAAATAGAATCCGCGTTAATGCAGGAATTGAGCGCCCTGCCGCAAGTCAAAAGTTTCACGGACACGAACTTTAAGCCTCAACATCATGTCGATCCCATGGCGATCTTCACGAATGTAGAATGGGAAGGCAAAGCTCCGGACACGGAGGTAGATTTCCACCTCTACGGAACCGACCACCGGTTTGGGGAGACATTCGGTCTAGAAATGCTAGCGGGTCGATGGTGGACCGAGGGCAACGAACTAGGTGTCGTGCTCAACGAGTCGGCGGTTCGTGTCATGGGCCTGCAAAACCCGGTAGGCAGTATCATCCGGATGCCGTGGTGGTCAGACTTCAGTGTTATCAAGGAATACGAGATCGTCGGTGTCGTCAAGGATTTCCATACGTTATCCTTCCGGGAACGCATCCATCCGATGCTATTCATCCCGTCGGGAGGCTTGGTGAATAACCTGTACGTCCGGGCCGTACCGGGCGAGGAAGGGAACGTCATACGCCGCATAACGGAACTCCTGCCCAAGATCGACCCAACCCTGGCGGATACCCGGCTCACCCCGATCGGTACGCTCTACGATCAATTGAACCAGTCCGAGACGGTCGGCCTGAAAATATTCTCGTTCCTCGCTTTCGCCTGCTTGCTAATCTCCTTGTTCGGCATCTACGCGGTCGCTACGGCCTCCACGAAACGGAGGCGTAAAGAGATCGCCATCCGGAAGGTGGTAGGATCGAAGGCTTCCGAGATCATTCTCCTGTTTTTCAGGGAATACATGCGATTGATCGCGATCGCCGGGCTTATCGCCTTCCCGATCGGCTATTTCGTTATGGATTACTGGCTGCAAGGCTACGCCTACCGCATCCAAATCCAGGCTTGGTGGTTGGCAGGGATATTTATCGCCATTACCGGCATGGTTCTATTTACGATCTGGAAACAGGTATTTAAGGCGGCCAACGAGAATCCGTCGGAAGTGATCAAGAGTGAATAACGAATGAAAGAAAAATTTAAACATATGATAAAGACCGAGAATTTACAAAAGGTATTCCGCACGGACGAGGTGGAGACATGGGCGTTGAACAACGTAAGCATAGAAGTGAAGAAGGGTGAGTTTGTCGCCATTATGGGGCCTTCGGGCTGTGGTAAATCGACACTGTTGAATATCCTTGGCTTGTTGGATAACCCGACAGGCGGGAGTTATTACCTGGAGGGGGTGGATGTGTCTCGATATACGGAAGCAAAGCGGGTCAACGCCCGTAAAGGCGTGATCGGCTTCGTATTCCAGAGTTTTAATTTGATCGAGGAATTGAATGTCTATGAGAATATCGAGCTGCCGCTCCTGTACACGGGGGTACCGGCCAACGAACGCAAACGGAGGATCGAGGAGACAATGGCCCGGATGGGAATCGGCCATCGCGCGAAACATTACCCGAGGCAGCTCTCCGGAGGCCAGCAACAACGGGTAGCCATCGCCCGGGCCGTGATCGACCATCCCAAGCTGATCCTGGCCGATGAGCCTACCGGTAACCTCGACTCGAAGAACGGCAAAGAGGTGATCGAGTTGCTTACCGAGTTGAACAGGGCGGGAACCACGATCGTAATGGTAACCCATTCCAGACACGATGCCGGATATGCCGACCGCATCATCCATCTTTTCGACGGGAAAATTGCGGACGGAAAACTACAGACTATTCACGATCAGCTTGATAATACCAAGGATTTTATGTAAGTTCGCGATTCTTAATATATATAGAATATGGAACATCCATTGAGTATTTACAACACGCTTACGAGAAAAAAGGAGCCTTTCAAACCCCTGCATGAGCCGCATGTAGGTATGTATGTATGTGGCCCTACGGTTTATGGTGACGCTCATCTGGGGCACGCGCGCCCGGCGATCACGTTCGACTTGCTATTCCGTTACCTCACTCATCTAGGATATAAAGTACGTTATGTACGCAATATAACCGATGTCGGACATCTGGAGCACGACGCGGACGACGGAGAGGACAAGATCGCCAAGAAAGCACGGCTTGAACAGTTGGAGCCGATGGAGGTGGTGCAATATTACCTCAACCGCTATCATCAGGCGATGGACGCGCTGAACGTACTTCCTCCCAGCATCGAGCCGCATGCTTCCGGGCATATCATCGAGCAAATCGAGTTGGTCAAGAAGATACTGGATAACGGCTACGCTTACGAGAGCCAAGGTTCCGTATATTTCGACGTGGAGAAATATAACAAGGATCATAAATACGGTATCCTTTCCGGCCGGAATATCGAGGATATGTTGAATACCACCCGTGCGCTGGACGGGCAAGACGAGAAGCATAACGCGATAGACTTCGCCCTTTGGAAATGCGCCCAGCCGGAGCATATCATGCGTTGGCCGTCTCCGTGGAGCGACGGTTTCCCCGGCTGGCACTGCGAATGTACCGCCATGGGCAAGAAATACCTCGGAGAGCATTTCGATATCCACGGGGGTGGCATGGATTTGATCTTCCCGCATCATGAGTGCGAGATCGCGCAAGCCGTGGCCTCTCAAGGGGATGATATGGTTCATTATTGGATGCACAACAATATGATTACTATCAACGGGCAGAAGATGGGTAAGTCATTAGGTAATTTCATCACGCTGGAGCAGTTCTTCACGGGTGATCACCCGATGTTGCGACAGGCTTATTCTGCCATGACGATCCGTTTCTTCATCTTGCAGGCGCATTACCGCAGCACGGTCGATTTCAGCAACGAGGCTTTGCAGGCGGCCGAGAAGGGTTTGTCTCGCTTGATGGAGGCTTACGGTCATCTGATGAAATTGCAGCCTTCCGCTGCTTCTACTGTCGATACGAGGGGTCTTCGCGAGAAATGCTACGAGGCGATGAATGATGACTTGAACTCGCCGATCGTAATCTCTCATCTATTCGACGCTAGCCGTGCGATCAACTCCATAAAAGACGGCAAGGCTACGATATCCGGGGAAGACTTGAAAGAATTGCGAGAGGTATTCCATTTATTCTTGTTTGATATCCTTGGCATGAAAGACGAGGCTTCTGCCGGCGGTAACCATTACGAGGCTTTTGGCAAGGCCGTGGACTTATTGTTATCCATCCGCCAGCAAGCCAAGGCGAATAAGGACTGGGCGACCTCCGATAAAATCCGTAACGAACTGACCGCGATGGGATTCGAGATCAAGGATACCAAGGACGGCGCTGAATGGAAATTAAACAACTAAAGATTATGACGATCCAAGAGTTTCTTCAAGGCGATAAATTCGCTTTGCTGGCAGGCGTAGAATTGCTGGAAGCCGCTAACGGCTACGCCAAAGCACGTATGCTTATCAAACCGGAGCACCTGAACGGAGGCGGCGTATGCCAAGGCGGGGCGATCTTTACCTTGGCGGATCTGGCGTTCGCCGCTGCGACCAACAGCCACGCTCGCCTGACCTTGTCTATCACCTCCAGCATCAATTTCTTCAAGGCCGAGAGCCAAGGATATTTATATGCGGAGGCCAAGGAAGCTTTCAGCCACAAAAGATTGGCAAACTGCGAAGTACGAATCACGAACGAGCACGGAGAATTAATCGCCACCTTCAACGGCACAGGCTACCGGAAAGACACGGTATTGCCTTTCGAACCGTTGAAGTAGAATTGTGTGAACGGTTATTTCTTTTGCATCACGATACGGCAAGTAAGCGGGGCGCGTAGGTTATAGGAGTCTTTATAGTAGACTTCTGCGGCCCCGATCTTTAACTTTGCCCGGATTTTTACCGGGATATGATTCCCGTCATCTCCGATCCAGACCTCCGCAGCTTCCTTGGCTTGGGTAAATGCCTCATCGTATATATCGATATAGAAATGGCGGGTACGGAATTTCACCTCTTTATGCTCGACAATCTGTTGCCCCGTATAGCGGAAACGGGCGTTCACGAGGTCGCGGCCGATAGCGATCACGAAAGGAAACTCCGAGCCGTATCTCATCGTCTGCCAATCCAGCGAACGAAGATACATCGTAGCCCCCAACATATCGAACACACGCCCTTTCGCCATCAGCATCGTGTCTATCTTCGTCTCCTTTAATGTATGGCGGTGCGAATGAATCTCGACCCGGCCACTCCCTTGATACTCAAAGAGGAGGTTATCCACCAAGTAATAATCCCCTTCGTTCGTGCGCTTCGAGCTGAACAAGAGCCGGGGTTCCTTCGAGTAATGGCAGTCCATCGTATCGCGCATCTTGAAAACTTTCTCGATCACGCCGGCAGAGCGGAACAACAAGTTATAATGCCATGACGGTGCTCCTTGGTATTCCGATTCTTTCACGGAAAGGGTGGCCAGCCCAGCTTTCGACATGATCAGGCCCCATTTAAAATAGAGATCGTAATCCACCCGTTCCCCATGAGACAATGGCAAGGTTTGTGCCCGCAAAGGCATCAGGCCCGCCACGCACAAAAAGAAAACGTATATATACAGTTTAGAAGCGCAAGCCGCCCATACCACTGTTCCTATTGGACGAAGATTGTGTTCCCTCATTTTTGTAATCTCTTTTCTTTTTCGTTAGCTCCTTCGGTTTATTCTTCGTGATATCGATCGGCTTTTGCCGTCTCATCGGTGTAGCCTTGATATTCCAGGTCTCCTCTACCTGCCAGTTCTGCATGATATTGAACATCTTCGGACAATAGAAGACCATTTCCGGCTGTCGCTTCTCGGCGTAATCGCCGGTGTCCCACTCGCCGTTATCGTTCGCGTCTAATACCAGGCGGGCATAGTATTTATCCGGTTTCAAGTCCATGAAAAGCGCCCCGCCATCTTTCACCTTAACCTTACGGATCGGCTGGTCATTACTATTTAATAATTCCACGAAAGCGGTAGTATCCGCACCTACTATATTAATATACAGATGCCCGTACTCATCCTCCTTCTTGATCTTGAACTCCCCGCTATACACATCGTTCCATTTACCATAGGCGCTGAATATCGTGGCAGAGTCTATCTCCAAACGATATTCCTCACCATAATTCCACGGGCGCTTGATAAAGAAATTCAAGGAATTTACCGTATCCGGGAAGAAATCGAAATCCACGGCTTCCCAAAGCGTATCCACCTTCTGATCCAAGAAGAAATGCTCTTTCGTCAATCCCAGCACAGGTTCGCTAAACGTGATAGAGACCGTATCATACAGGTTGATAGGGCCGGAGGCGTTTATGTTCATTCCCAGGAACTCGATAGGTTCCGGCTCATCGTCTTTTTTCTTTTTCTTCTTCTCTACCGGACGGCGACGTATGGTAAACTGTACCGTATCCGTCTGCGGACGAAGTATATTCAGGGAATCGCTTTTCGGGTAACTTACCTCCACACGCAACGTATCTTGCATCCAGATCAAGGAATCGGTCAACCAATAATGCACGGCTTTTCCTTCCTCCGCTGTCTGCAAGAAATACCAATCGCTATCTGCCGGAGTAAAATTTAACGGGACCGGCACCGGGACGGTATCCAAGGAGGCATTGAAACGCAAGGTGAGGATTTTCTCGTCCGTACGTTCCGGCTTCAACATATATTGCCGCTCGACATTTTCCTTGAACAGGCGCATCTCGATATTGTCTGGCGTAAAGCGGGTATAACCTACCGTCATGATCGTATCGATCGTCAGGCTGTCTTTCCAAATCGTGTCTTGGCGGCTGGTCAACTCAAAGGCGGGGACGATCAAGGAATCGCAAAAAGCAATCTGCTGCCCGGGCTGGCTATACTTATAGGAGCGCATCACATCTTCCAAGGCATAGATCCGGTACGTGCCGGGGGCCATGTTACGAATCGTAAACTCTCCCTTATCGTTCGTGCGGGAAGTACGGACAAACCGTAAAGTAGTAAAGGCAGAATCCTCCAGATTCGTATGCACGCCTATCGTAATACCCGGCATAGGTTCTAGGTTCTCGGCGTTCAGCAAGATACCGGATACCTCCAAGCTATCGATAGACTCGCCGGTAGCGAACGCGAATGAGTAGTTCTCCAGTACGTTTTTCTCATTATTGTCGGAGATTGAATTGGTAAAGTCTATCGTATAGGTCGTGTTCTCCTTTAGTGTATCCATCAGCTCGATCATCACCTTCCGGCCATTCGCCCGGATAACGGGCAGTTCCATCTGGGGCGGGGTGATGATCACGTTCTCGGTAGGCTTATCGATCTGGATCAATTCATCAAAGATTATCTCCACCTCCTTTCCCTTATAATTTACCTGGTTGGGCAATGGCGTACTGCTTATAAACTTAGGTGGCGTCTCATCATAAGGCCCCCCGTTCGGGGAGGCCATATTCGCGCAGGAATACAGTACGACCAGCAGGAGAGCCCCCATAAAGAACCGCCAACTATTTCTCACATATTTATCTTCCATCCAATATTCACATTTCAATTGGAAGGCAAAAATAGGGAAAAATCCCGTGAACGATAAGGATATATACGCTAATTAATCTATCTTTGCATCTAATAGACGTATAACCACCAACTAAATAGAACAACTATGTCAGAAGTATCAGGTATCGAATTGGAGAAAGACGCGGCAGGAAACAACCGTTATGTCCGCATCGATTTAAAGAAATATGGGGATATGATTAATCCTGTATTGAAACAACTAGGGGTAAAGTTATCCGACAATCAAGTAGATAAGTTTGAACAAGACTGGGAAAGAAGCCTAACTATCGAAGAATTCAGAATACACGCAAAACAAGAACTAAGAAAACACTTTAATCATAAGTATGCACGAAAAGATTAATGCCAAAGTTGTTATTCCCGAAGAGATAACAGCTTATTTATTAGATTTAGCCGATACCTTATTCGAAAAGAGCTATTATTCATATATCGAATATGCGGATATGATGATTGACGATATATTAAACTTTATACAGACCTTACCGTATATTCCTCATTACAATCTTTCTTCCACGATGAAAAATAGATTTAATCGATATGGAAAAGATTTACAATATTCTTTTTTCAAACGAAAAAGTAGTAAACATACGACTTGGTATGTTTTCTTCAACAGGAAAGAGGATAAGTATATCATACGTTATATCACCAACAACCACAAAGACGGCAAACACATACACTCCCTTATCAAAGAAGAGGATTAACGCTTCGTCTCAACAGCCTGAATCCAATCCGGCAATACAAGCACTTTCGTTTCTCACAATATTCTCGTTTTAACTGGATGAGCGATTGCGTGTCGCCGGCGTTACGGACTTGGATACCGGATTGGATGAAAGCGGTTACGATATGGTTTCGTTCCGGTGGGATGCTCCCCAAAAGACGGGTCGCCCGCAGGCAATACTCAGGAAGTTTATTCCGCTCGCCATAAGCGAACAGCAGGGGGACTACCGTATTGATCAACAGGATATCCAAGGTATTTTCCCCAATCATCTTATCTTTCTCCACCGAGACGTATTGAAAATGATAGTGGTTTTTCCAATAATCCGAAGGACGGATACGGAGATAATCCTTGATCTCTTTAGGAGAGGAAGCCGACAGGATTATCGAGAACAAGGTATCGTACCGATGCCAGATCGCAGCCAATTGCGCCAGTTTCACGTGAGGAAAATTTGTCGGACGGATACGAAGGCTCTTGAACAAAGACTCATCCAAAGGCTTAAGCCCGAACTTATAGCGAAGAAACTCATATTCCCGCCTCAGCAAACGATAATAATGGCAGGAACCCTCCTCCGAAAGCATTCCCGCTTGCCCGAAAAGCATCGCCTCTACTTGTGATTCACTAGCCCTTTGTTTTTGGATATATCGCAGGGGAAGACTTTTCGCCAACCACTCGAAAGCGTCGTTATTCACGCCAAAACCAAAACTCCGGGTCAGCAGTATATAGAATACCTCGTTCCAATCCTCCTGATACTGGTCGAGCAGGCGGTATATATCCCCGGCTTTTCGTTCCAGCCGCTCGCTCAGCAAAGCATCCATCCAGGAGGCCAGATGCACGGGGCTTATTTCTTGGATCTGACCAAGGCAGGGAATGGGTATTTCTCTTGCCTGCAACCACTCGATACTCCTCCGGACAGATTCCGGTACAGGCAAGACTAGCTGGGTAATCAACTCTCCATTCATACGCCGTATAGCAACGTCATTTACAGCCACAACATGTAAGATAACAGAATCGTACGCCTTATCCGAATCATGATGGTGGAGCGACCAGTCGGAAGCTTTCTCGTGGATCTCCACGCTTCCGGCCCATACCGTGCCATCAATCTTTATCTTGGCGTTGAAAAAGTCGGGGCCGGCATCCGTGTTTTGCGTCCCGGGGTCGATCACGACAACAGGAAACCCCTCAGAGGTAGTCAATGTAGCGCTCGCATAGAGTTTGTATTTCCAAACATAGTGTAATAAACGTTCCATATTCTTTCAGAGTTAAGATTTTGGATTCAAATGTAATTCATTTTCTGTATATTTGCGACATAAACCAATTGATAATTAAAAATTGAGAATTGAAAATGAGCAGACTTGCTTGATTCTCAATTTTCAATTATCAATTCTCAATTATTTTAAAGTATGAAGATTGCACTTATAGGCTACGGGAAGATGGGCAAAACGATCGAGCAGATCGCCATCCAGAGAGGACATCAAATTGTTTCCATCATAGATATTAATAACGCGGAGGATATATATTCGGAAGCGTTCAAAAGCGCCGACGTAGCGATCGAGTTCACCACCCCGGCCACCGCTTTCAATAACTACATGAAATGTTTCGAGGTAGGCGTTCCGGTCGTATCGGGTACTACCGGTTGGCTAGACCGTATCGGCGAGATCAAGGAAAAATGCGAGAAAGAGGATAAGACCTTCTTCTACGCCTCCAATTTCAGCATCGGCGTGAATATTTTCTTCGCCTTGAACAAATACCTGGCAAAGATCATGAATAACTTCCCTTCTTACGATGTCAGGATGACGGAAGTTCACCATATCCACAAGCTGGATGCCCCGAGCGGAACGGCTATCACGCTGGCCGAGGGTATCCTGGAGAATATCGACCGCAAGGAGTGTTGGGTTTTAGAGACCGCCGAGAAAAAGACCGACCTGCCGATCCACGCCATACGCGAGGGGGAGGTCCCGGGTATTCATGAGATTACCTACGAATCGGACGTAGACACGATCAGTATCAAACATGATGCCAAGAGCCGTGCCGGATTTGCGTTGGGCGCCGTGATAGCGGCAGAGTTTACCGCCGGAAAGAAAGGTTTCCTAGGCATGAATGACTTATTCAAATTCTAAACGTATCAGCTAAAAGATGAAGAAGTTCACGAAAAAACAATGGATCAAGTTTAGCATAGCGGCTGTATTATACACGCTGTTCACTCTCTGGATGCAAAACTTATGGTTACTACTGGGATTAATCGTCGTAGTCGATATATTCCTGACGCACTACATCCCTTGGGGAGCCTGGAAACAATCCAAGAACCCGACGGTACGCAACATATTGGAATGGGTAGACGATATTGTATTCGCGCTGGTAGCCGTTTATTTCATCAACTTGTTCGTCTTCCAGAACTATCAGATACCGAGTTCTTCCCTAGAGAAATCGTTGCTGGTGGGGGATTACCTGTTCGTCAGCAAATTGAGCTACGGTCCCCGCGTACCGAACACCCCGATCTCCTTCCCGCTGGTACAAAACACGTTGCCTGTCTTAAACTGCAAATCGTACCTGGATTGGCCGGAATGGGGCTACAAACGGGTAAAAGGCCTGGGGCACGTGAAACGTAATGACATCGTAGTGTTCAATTTCCCCGCCGGCGATACGATCGCCGTGAAAGTACAGAACCCGGATTACTACTCCTTGATCGAGGAATACGGAAGGGAACGTATCTTATTGGACAAGGCTACGTTCGGCGAGGTGATGTACCGTCCGGTCGACAAGCGGGAGAACTACGTGAAACGTTGCATCGGCATGCCGGGTGATACGCTCCAGCTCATAGACAACCAAGTCTACATAGACGGCAAGCCCGCCGAAAACCCGAAAGACATGCAGTTTAATTACTTCATCGAGACAGACGGTTCCCCGATCACGGAGGAGCAATTCCGTCTGATGGACGTAAGCAAGGACGACCGTATGCTGGCTTCCAGCGGCGGTTATTATCAAAACTTATTGTCGTACCTAGGCTTCACGCCCACCGCAAGCGGACAGTACAACCCGGTATACCGCCTGCCACTCACGAAAAAGGCCTTGGCGATAGCGGAAAAACTTCCTTCCGTGAAAAAGATCATCATCGAGCCGGAGACATTGGGAGGGCCTACTTATCCGGTCGGGTACGATACCGGCTGGACCCGCGATAACTTCGGGCCACTTTGGATCCCCAAGAAAGGGGCTACCATTCCATTGGATGAACGTAACCTGGCGCTGTATAGCCGTTGCATCAAGAACTACGAGAACAACTCTCTGGAAGTAAAGGATGGCAAGGTTTATATCAACGGCAAACCCGAGACTTCCTATACGTTTAAATACGATTATTATTGGATGATGGGCGATAACCGCCATAACAGCGCGGATAGCCGCTCGTGGGGTTTTGTTCCCGAGGATCACATTGTCGGTAAGCCGATCTTGGTTTGGCTATCCTTAGACAAGGATCGCAGCTTATTCGACGGCGGTATCCGCTGGAACCGTTTGTTCCGCTGGGTACATCCAGATTAAAATAAGAGGCGAAAACTTTGTACCATGACAACCCAACGACACCAAACAGCGCTCACGAAATGGCTGGCGGCTTGTGCGCTAGCCGTGGGGATTGTCATGCTCATACGCATTTTCTGCATAGAATCTTATCATATCTCTACGGACTCCATGGAAGAGACCTTGCATAAAGGTGATTATATCTTGGTCAACAAGATCCCGGGGAAGAGTAAACCGGTCCGGGGTAAGGTCGTACTTTTTACCAGCCCACTCTCACGAGATTCCTTAGAGGCGCCTTTGTTTATCAGCCGTTGTATCGGCATGCCGGGCGATACGATATTGGTCAGTATGGACGGATATACGATAAACGGGCAAAAAATTCCCCGTTCTCCCCGTTCCCTCAGTTCCTATTTCATAACACTGAGTGCCAAGGACATATTCTTGGAGACCTTAAAGAAACTGGGTATCCCGCTCAGGGATTTCAGGCAGGAGAATTTCGGTTGTATGCTCAGCCTCACGGCTTTCGAGGAATATCAAATGAGAGAGGAATTGCCCGACGTGATAAACCGCCATTTTATCGGGGAGCAAATGCAAGAATACATGCTGATCGTCCCCCAGAAAGGCCAAGCTTACCCACTGGACGCCGCCTCGCTCACCGCCTGCAAGGAGATCATCATGCAGGAGACGGGAGGCAAGGCTTCTTTCCGCGACGGGAAATTATACCTAGACGGAAGGGAGACTAATTTTCTCTATTTCCAGCAAGATTACTACTGGGTGTTGTCCGATAATGCTAACGAGGCGGTGGATTCCCGCCATCTCGGTTTTATCCCGGCCGACCATATCGTCGGCAACGCTTGGTTCTGCTGGTACAGCCCCGACAAGCGACGAATCTTTAAACCTGTTCATTAATCATGCAACCCGTATATATAGCGACAGCCTATCTAGGCCCCGTACAACAATATTGTAAGATGCTCCAATACCCGGAAGTCCGTATCGAGACTGCCGAGAATTATGTGAAGCAAACCTACCGTAACCGCTGTATCATCGCCGCGGCAAACGGACCTCTCTCTCTCTCCATCCCGGTCGTCAAGCCGGATACCCTAAAATGCCAGACCAAGGATATCCGCATCTCGGATCACGGAAACTGGCGGCATTTGCACTGGAACGCCTTGGTATCGGCCTACAACATGAGCCCGTTCTTTGAGTATTACGCCGATGATTTCGCCCCTTTTTACGAGAAAAAGTATGAGTTCCTGCTAGACTTCAACGAGGAATTGCGCCGCCTAGTCTGCGACTTGCTGGACATACAACCCCATATCGTCTACACCGAACGTTACGAGCCGGAGGTAGCCAGCGATTTCAGGGAAGCGATCCGTCCGAAGCACGAAGGGGAAGACCCCGCCTTCCACCCGGAACCTTATTACCAAGTATTCCGGGAGAAATTCGGCTTCCTCCCCAATCTAAGCATAGCTGATTTGTTGTTCAATATGGGCCCGGAAGGACTTGTTACCTTACGAGCATCGATTACCCAATCTCCTTAATCGCCTGTATCAAAGCCTCCATATCTTTGGGGAAGATATCTCCGATATTACCGATACGGAATGTATCGGCGTCCGAGATCTTGCCTGGGTAGATCACGAAGCCTTTCTCTTTCAGACGTGCGTAGAATGAGGCGAAATCGAAATCGGCAGAAGGGTATAAGAAGGAGGTGATAATAGGGCCTTGGGCGTTATCGGGCAGCAAGGTCTCGAAGCCCAGCCCGCGCATTCCTTCCACCAATACCCGGTGGTTCTCCTGGTATCTCTTATAACGGGCCGCGATGCCGCCTTCCTCGTTCAGTTCCTTCATTGCTTGGTAGAAAGCGTGAACGACGTGCGTCGGAGACGTGAAACGCCATTTGCCTCCCCCTTTCTCCATCGCCTCCCACTGAGCGTAAATATCCAAGGAAAGAGAGCGGGCATTCCCCTTCGTCGCCATCAATTTCTCTTTCTTGGCAAGGATAAAGCCGAAACCGGGAACTCCCTGGATACATTTGTTTGCGCTGCTGACCAAGAAGTCGATACCCAAGCCTTTCACATCGATAGGGACACCACCAAAGCTACTCATCGCATCCACGATAAAGGTAATCCCCCGGCCTTTGATCACCTCGGCCACCTCCTCGATCGGGTTCAGCAAGCCGGTCGTGGTCTCGCTATGTACCATCGAGAGATGCGTGATACCGGGATGCTCTTCCAAGGCACGGCGTGCTACCTCGCCGGTCACCAGTTCCGTCTCATGCAAAGAGACCAGCACGTAATCAAGATGGTAATAGTCGGCGATCTGCGCCATACGCTTGCCATAAGCGCCATTGGCGAGGATCAATAATTTATCCTCCGGGCGAACCGCCGCCCCGATCGTAGCTTCCACGCAATACGTCCCGCTACCTTGCAACAAGACATCGGTATACTCATCTTCGTCCAACCCCGCTATCGCCAGCAAGCCTTTACGGATCGGGGTAACAACCCCCTCGTTATAATCCTTATCCCACGTGCACCAATCTTGGAGCATGGCCTCGCGTACCGTCTGCGAGGTACTCAACGGGCCCGGTGTCAATAATAAATAGTTTCTCATATGATTATCCTCTGTTCTATTCCTGTTTTTTATCCTTGAATCCTGTTATTAATCTCCTCGATGCAAGCGGGTAACTCCGCGATCGTATCCAAGACGAAATGCGCCCCCGCCGCCAACATACGCTCACGGACCTCCTTCTTCAAAGGCTCCCATTCTTCCGCCGGGCGGCTGTTATATTCCTCCTCGCTCACGCCCATCTCGTTGCTGCCGGTCACGATACCGACGCTCCATACCTTAGCGTTCGCGCCTTCCTTGATATCAGCGATCGTATCCCCCACTTTCACGACCTGCTCCACGGAAGGAATCGCCAAGTCGATCATATTCTTATAGATCATATACGGAGCGGGGCGACCGGCCGGAAGCCCGTCTGGTGTCACCAGATTATCTACCTTATATCCTTTGGCCTCGGCCCCGGGACGGACCACCTCCATCATCCTTGCCGTATACCCGGTCGTAGACCCGATCTTTATCCCCTGCTCTCGCAGAAGCGCCATCGTATCCAAGACCCCCGGTATCGGGGTGGTGAAATCCTCCAAGGAGGCAAACAAATGTTTCTCGAAACTAGCGTACATCTGGTCTACGTCCTCCTTGTTCCAGTCCCTCTTATACAAGGCACGGAACTTCTCATTCACCTCCGGCATGCTCAAGATCGCCTTGATATGATCGATCTTCAACAGGCCCATCGGCTCGCGGGCCTGCCGATAAGTGATATCAATCCCTTTCTCTTCCGAGAATACCTTGAGGAAAGCGTTCAGCGGAGCGAAGCATCCATAATCCACGGCTGTACCAGCCCAATCCATAATGACACCTGAAATCTTCTTCATATTCTGAATGTATCGTATTTAATAAATTCCTTCGTTTAAGCGATCGTAAAAACATTGTCTCCGGCAGGCTCAAGCGCACCCATCTCCTCTCGCCCGCCTTGGGTAACCTCCTTGCGATAGCGTTGCCGCAAATATACGAAGGAAGCGACAAAAGTGGCGCAACAAAAGATCCCCACATACCCGGCAAGCTGGTTATAAAATACCGCCCAGTCTACTTTCGTCCCCACGAACTCCTTAAGCACCAACACCAGTATCGTACCCGTGTAGCCCAGGAAATCAGTCAAGACGATAAAGAAACCCACGTTCCCCCGTATCTTGAAGCAAGCGATGAAACGGTCGAAGAAAATAGTCTGGAACGTCAAATAAGCCATATACAGGCAAAGGCTCTGCAAGAAAAGCCACGTCACCGGGCTCAGTCGCATCCGCTCCTGCCCGAACGACACGAAGGCCATGACCACCATACCCGCGATAATCAAGCCGTATAAGATGGAAAGCGCCTTCAAGTTATCTTTCACGAAGACCATCAGGCCGAAGACCGCCAAGATGATCAAGGTCACCACGCTGTCTATTTGCGTGAACAACCAAGGTGAGTAATCAGACATATCGATGATATTCACCAAGAAATCCTCCTTGATATCCCGCAAGACCACGATCGCGATATTCGCCACGAAAAGCATGACCAAGAAAGGCATGAAGTTCCTGAAAAGCTCCCAACGCTGCTGCCCGTTCAAGGTCTCGCGCTCCGACTTCAGGGCGATGTCCTCCTCCGTGGGTTGCGGAAGCCGGTTCAACGCATATCCCAGCAAGGCCAGCAAGGGCAACGCTACCGCCCCGATCAAGGCCGGCATCCAGAACTCGCTTACCTGCCACGTATCCATCACGTACAAGCCTACAGATTTCGCCGTACCGGAGCTGACCACCATGCTTACCCCCAGCAAGCTGGCGAGGATATCCGTCATCCTGCGCCCCTCGATGAAACTGAAAATAATCCCCCACATACATCCCAGCGAAAGCCCGTTCAGGAACATCGCCGCTATGTTGTAAGGCGCCGAGAGCAACCCGAAGAATATCAACGAGAGCTCCGCCATCACCACAGACATCAGGATAAACCGCAGGCGCTCCTCCCTCCGTAACTCCGAGATCAATTTAATCCCCATGAACTTCGATGCCACGTATCCCAAGATCTGCACGATCGTAACCGCCACCTTGTAATCCATATTAAAAACCTCCAGATCCTCGAAAGCGGCCGCCGTATAAGGCTTGCGCAACATATATACCAAGGAGTAGGAGAGTAAGGCGGCTCCTCCGGCCCATAGGATGAAAAGAAAATCGGAAACCCGTCTCCGGGATGTCTTATTTGCCTGTATCGCAGTGTCCATAGTCTTCTGTCGTTTTTATTTCCGGAGGCAAAAGTACGGTTGCCATGTTACAGACATATTACTGAACACATGAATGTATATTATTAATATCTAATTGTAAATCAACAAATCATAAAGAAACATTTATGTAACATTCATGAAACGGAAACGCAACATATCTCCTCTTATTTTGCAATATAAATCAAGAATATGAACGCATGGACAATCTTCAGGAACTCTATCGAAAGATCGAATATCTACGGAGCAACGGGGTTAAGATGAAAGAGATAGCCGACTGGGTCGATATGGCCCCCAGCGTATTGTCTTCCTTGTATACGACCGTGTTGCCCCATTATCTCGAGGGAATCAAGAGTTATCCCGCGGAAGAAGCGCTAGACTCGGCTCTCGCCTTGGTGAACAACGTATCGAAAAAACGTTTGCTCTCCAACATAGATGAAATGATCCTCCACCTCGACGAGATGGAGCTGGCCGAGCCGGATGGCCTAAAGGATAATCCTCTCGCCAAGCAACTAATGGAGGAAATACGGCTCGCGGCCCCCAAGGTAGAGGCTTTCAAGGGGATCTATACCAGCTACAGCCTTTCTTCCTCCTCAGACTGCCTCAAGATGGAACCGTTCCTGTTCGCCCCCTCGGACAACCAAGTCCGCGTAGGACGGATCAGCGCATACGGGGAAGCCCAATGGGGTTTCGGGATCATGCCCGACCCGCAAAACTTCCATTGCATGCTGAACGAGGACCAAGCTCTCCAGCTCACGTTGGTAACGATATACCTGCAAATACCGTTTTTCAAGAATCCCCGCCAATTACGGGGCTTATACATCGGGCAAGATTACAACCGCAACCCGGTAGCCCGCCGTATCCTCCTGATCAAGGAATCCGGGAGCACGGAGATCGAGGAGTTCATGAGCCGGAAAAGCGGACTGATCGATAAAGAAGATTTCACCCCGGAACAACAGGCCTACTATGATTATACCTGCCAAGCCGGAGACTTCATCAAGATGTGTACAGTTCCCTCCCTGCGGATGGACGAGAGCGACCTGATCAAAGAGAAAAAGATGCTCGCCCTATAAACAAGTAGAGACGGGGCATGCCCCGTCTCCCACCATCCCCATATAATAAGGATTAATTATTCCTTCTGGAACTTCCTGCTCACTTTCAAAAGGTTCGCCGTAAAAGAAACCACGTTCTGGGCCTCTTGTACCATACTCAAGTAAACCATGCTCACCTTCGTACTGCCAGACTGTCCCTGGATGCGCTTCAGTTCCCCCTTCTTCAAGGCGGTAAGCTGATTCATCAAGGTGACCGACTCCGCGATCAGCTCCTCAAAGCCCATATAGTCATTCTTACGGATCATGGCAGCGCAATTTCTCAGGAAAGAAATAATCCGTACCGATACCTTGCCGAAATCCTCTTTCTGCACCTGGCTCAGCGGATTGAAATTATTATCGATATGATCCTTCATCGGTTCTGCCAGACGCCGGATGCTAAACACGATCTCACTGGCGAAATCATTGCTCTGATAGTAATAAAGCCCTTTCTCCACGGCGATATCGTGATCCAACTGGGTGACCCCGAGCGTACCGACACGCTTCACCTGTTTCAGGTGGATCTTCTTCTCCTCCACGGCAGTCAATACCTTGCGCAAGTCGCGAAGGTTCTCGTTCATGAACCCATTCACGGCCTTGTCAAATACCTCTGCCGTAAAATCCAAGTCGGATTGCAGTTCCTCGCGGCTATGCTCGCGGAACAAGGCTAGCGCCTCACGGGTATCCGTAGCCTTGCGAAGCTTAGACACCGTAGAGTTCACCTCCTCTTTCAAAGCTTCCTTCCGCAATTTCGCCTTATAAGCGAAATGGCTGCGAACCAACGAGTAGATCGCCAAGCCGATCATAGCGGCCAAGGCCGGGATACCTCCCCAATAAATCAAAAGGGCGACAACGAAACAGATCGTAAAGGCAGCTCCCGCCGTAATGAACCAACCGCCTATCACGGACAATACGCCTGTGATGCGATATACGGCGCTCTCACGCCCCCAAGCACGGTCTGCCAACGAAGTACCCATAGCGACCATGAAAGCCACGTAGGTCGTGGATAAAGGCAATTTCAAGGAAGTTCCCAAGGCGATCAGCAATCCGGACAAAACCACGTTTACCGAGGCGCGTACCAAGTCGAAGCTGGCCTTGTCATCCATGATCATCTGGCTTTGGTCAAAACGGCTATCCACCCAGCTCTTAACCGGAGCCGGCACGATACTTAATATCGTAGCAGATATATTGCTGCAATTCCGTACCAATACGCGTGCGACGGGCGATGTGCCGAAAGACTCCTCTCCATCCGACTGCCGAGACAGGTCTAATGAGGTTTTCACCACGTTCTGCGCTTTCTTAGAGGTAGCCAGAGCGATTACCATCACAACTCCGGAACCTACCAGGAAATACCAAGGGGTCTGGGCCGGCCCCAGCAAGGAGGTCATCAAGAATGTATCCGTGGTGGTAGTTCCCCCTTGGGCCATCAGATCCATATAAGAAGAATAGCCTACCAGAGGCACACCAATGAAATTCACCAAGTCATTCCCGGCGAAAGCTAAAGCCAAGGCAAACGTACCCATCAGGATAACAATCTTAAAGACATTCACTTTCAGCCAATGTAAAGCCTGCATCAAGATCGTAAAGAAGATCATGCAGCCCAAGACGATCATTCCTGTGTTCGAATAAATCATATCCTTCAGCTCGGCTGTCATGAAAGAACTATCTTTCAATCCTTTTATCAACATAAAATAAATGATGGACGTAGCGGCCAAACCACCGAACAGGCCTATAAAATACTTAGAGCTTTTCTTATAATTAAACGAGAAGAGGATTCGGGAGAGATACTGTACGATCGTACCGAAGAAGAACGCGATCGCCACGGAGAGGAAAATACCTAGAATCACGGTAAAGGCCTTCTCGGTGTTCAACAAATCGCCCAATTGCAAGGCCCCGGCAGAACTGGCGATCTTCACCAAGGCGATAGCGACCGTTCCACCCACCAACTCGAACACCATGGATACCGTCGTAGAGGTAGGCATACCCAACGAGTTAAATATATCCAGCAACACCACATCCGTAAGCATAACGGCGGCTAGGATACACATGATCTCCGAGAAATAAAAATGCTGGGGTTGATAGATACCGTGCCGGGCGATATCCATCATACCGTTGGATAAGGCCGCGCCGACAAAGACTCCAACGGCGGCAATGGTGATAATGACTTTAAAAGATGCGGCTTTCGCACCAATAGCAGAATTTAAGAAATTCACGGCATCGTTACTAACACCGACCGACAAATCTACGATGGCCAATACAAACAGAAATATGACCAAAAACAAATAAAATGTTTCCATACTGATTGTTATAATTCTTGCGCAAAGTTCTGAAACAATTGTTTCGTGCCCGTTACATAGATATTACAATACTATTACAACACGCAGATCGCATTCAAAAACAAGCAGATATGAAACCTACTTGGAATTAACTCCCGGTATTTCTATTTTAAAGGATAGATCCACTAAGGGTTTTTATATACATTTGCGACTATATATTTAGAAGGGAAATAAGTTAACAACATTCTGGTTATTTGGAAAAACACTCCAATGAAATAATACAATGGGTCTGTGAAATCGCGTTATCCGATTCTCAAGCAGCTTTCAAATCGCTTTACTTAGCCTACTTTCAGAGGTTAATGCGGTTTACCTCTCTCTATGTACCTTCTTCCGTAGAAGCCGAGGAGATCGTATCCGATACGTTCCTGTGTCTTTGGAACAACCGGAAATCATTGCCCGAGATTTCTAACATCGATTCTTATATCTATGGCATAGCCCGCCACAAAGCGATCAGCCTATACCGCACGCAACATATAGAGAAAGTGCAGATAGACGAGAATACGATTGATTTATTCGCGCATACCGATACTACTCCCGAGGAGGAACTTATTTCCAAAGAATGTATCGACCATCTAAACGAGGCGATCGATACCCTGCCGGACAAATGCAAGATGGCTTTTAAACTGATCCGTGAGGATAAGATGAAATACAAGGACGCAGCCAACATCCTCGAAATATCAGTAAAAACCCTAGAAGCCCATATCGCCACCGCCATCCGTAAACTAAGAGAATCCTTAGCAAAAGAAATCAACACCTAAACCAACTGTCGCCCCAACCCATCATCCCCCAACCATCACACACCCCAACGCCACCAACAACAAATCACCCAATAAATTTCTAACATAACAACCAAACACAAACTATATTACCCCAATCCAATAATCAACGATTGTATTTACCTAGTTGTAGAGACGGGGCGTGCCCCGTCTCATC
>NZ_CANTZW010000006.1 GCF_947855115.1 uncultured Parabacteroides sp. | reverse complement strand
ATCTCTTGAAAAGAGAAGTACACTACATATACAAAAAATAGTCTTTGCGTATGAATGTGATATTTAAAATTAGAACAAACAGGAAGGTTGGACATAAGGTAATCAACGGCCTAGAAAACCAAAGACATATATTAGTTTGAAGAACGATGTCACTGGATAGTACAGAAATTCTTACTAATGCCCAGGAGGGCACTTTTAATAACGAAGTAAAGATTGATTTTACTTCGGAAGGGGAAATTTTGCCCCAATATCAAGAACCAAAAGTATGGTGTTATCTTTTTGTTCACCATAAAAAAGTTGATATAGTAAGAGTTAAATTAGAAACACATTTCCAAACTTTTGTGCATAAAAATATTGTCTATAAGCGTGAGAATAAACTGATAAAGAAAGAAGAGCGACCTACAGTTGCTGGACTCTTATTTGTACGGGGTAAAGTTCAAGAGATACAGGCTTTTCTTTCTGAAAATTTTTGGGGGCTGCACTTAATAAAAGATTGTAGTACCAAAGATATCGCAATTATCCCTGATCGTGTAATGCAATCATTTATGAAAATATCGGAAGTAAGTCCTACCCGGATTCGTTTTATGCCACATTCTTTTGGACATTACTCAACTGGTAACACTTTAGTTCGTTTAACGTCGGGCCCCCTTGTTGGGTTCGAAGGTTATCGGATACGTATTGCACGAGATAAATGCCTTGTAACTTCGCTGGGTGGTATGACCATAGCTATAGGAGGGATACACAAAGACAGCTTTGAAAATATAGATGAATATGTGCGGCAAAGAAGAATACGACTTCAAGAGAGAATTCGGTTTCCAAAAGTAGCTTTAACCCCCAATCAATCTAAAATAGAGGCTTGTTTTTTTATGCCACAAAATCAGTTAGATATTTTAATTATAGCTGAAAAACTTAATCATTGGATTATAATGGCTAAATCGTTAAAAACAGATAAAGATTTTGAGGGTGCAGTGGAAATAGCTCTTTTTATTTTAAAAGAAATCGGAAGTCACTATCAATCTATATATGGTAACACTCGAATAGGAGATTTTACAGAGTTGGACATAGTTTGTCATTCTGCTGACTATGTTTTGAAATCTATTTTAGAAAGTGAAGATGTTTCTGTAGATCTAAAAGAAATTGTAGAGACTGAAAAACAGTTTTTAGTGACTTATTTCCCTTTCTTACCCATAATGATATGATTATTGCAGTTGATTTTGACGGGACGATCGTAGAAAACAAATACCCCCAAATAGGAAGAGAAATACCTTTTGCCATTAGCACTTTAAAAAAATTGCAGTTTGATGGACATATGTTGATCCTTTGGACAGTTCGGGAGGGGAAATGTTTAGAAGAAGCTATAGCTTTTTGCCGTCAGCGTGGTATTGAATTCTATGCGATAAACCGTAATTATCCGGAAGAGACTGATAATAGTATTATTCATTATAGAAAAGTTAATGCAGACTTTTTTATTGATGATCGTAATATCGGAGGATTACCCGATTGGGATACTATTTACAAAATGATTACCGAGGGCTTATCTTATAAAGAGTTAGTACTTCATCTTCATTCTAAAAAACGCAAAAGATTATTCCATTTTTTTTAATAGATCAAAATATGAGTATAAAAAAAGCAATCTTACTACTATTTATGGGATTTTCATTAGTTGGGTGTACTTCGTATAGGAATGTGCCTTATCTACAAAATCCTGAAATAGTTAATGATTTTGAAGCAGATTTACCTATGTATGATGCCAAAATCATGCCTAAAGATTTATTGGTCATAACAGTAAATGCGACAGACCCTTTAGTTGCCGCTCCTTTTAATTTAACAGTTCAAAGTTCAATTAATTCATCTATTACCGCTACTTCTCAACCAGCTTTGCAGCAATATTTAGTAGACAATAATGGTGAGATTAATTTTCCGGTATTAGGGCGGCTTAAAGTCGGTAATTTGACTAAACGGGAAGCAGAAGATTTGATACGTAATAAATTAAAATCCTATATAATAAATGAAGAACCTGTGGTTACGGTCCGTATGGTCAATTACAAAATATCTGTACTTGGAGAGGTGTCTCGTCCTGGAACATTCACGGTAAGTAATGAAAAAATCAATATATTAGAAGCATTAGCCATGGCAGGAGATATGACTATTTACGGTGTCCGTGATGATGTGAAACTGATCCGTGAGAATTCAGAAGGGAAAAGAGAAATTATCAAGCTGAATTTAACTAATGCAGGCATCGTGACTTCTCCCTACTATTATCTAGAACAAAATGATATTTTATATGTAAAACCTAATAAGATAAAAGCAAAAAATTCGGATATAGGGAATACTACTTCTCTTTGGCTCAATACTACTTCGATTTTGGTTTCTATAGCCAGTTTATTAGCAACAATTCTTCTGTAAATTAAAAAGTGATGAATAACAACGATTTATTGAAAGAACAAAAAACTAAAAGTTTTTACACCTTACTTTTTAGATACTTATCTTATTGGCCTTGGATTCTATGTAGCGTTTTCACATGTTGCATTGGTATGTTTCTATTTATTAGTTACGTTCCATCTGTTTATAATATAACATCTTCAGTCTTGATAAAAGTGAGTGACCAAAACCGTAATCCCATTTTTATGAACGATGGGATTATGACGGGGAGTCAGAACCTCGGGATGTTCTCAATGACCAGCAAATTTGAAAATGAAGTGGAAGTGCTTTCTTCCAGAACATTAATACAAAAAGTCGTTTATGATTTGGGATTGTATATAGAGGTAGAAGAAAAAGGATTATGGGGCTATAAACCTCTCTATAAAAACAGTCCTATTAATATTTACATGACACCACAGGAGGCGGACAATTTAAATTCCGAGCTTGAACTTCAAATTAAATATTCTGAGAATGGGAATTTATACGTAAAAGCTGAATACGTTTACATTGATAAATTTGGAGATAAACAAGAAATTGAAGAAGAGAAAAGTTTCAATGTTTTCCCGGCAATACTCCCGACTAAAGTAGGGACTATCAGTTTTACCCGAAATGATTCAGTGGAAATATTAAGCGAAGATAAAAGTGTTCAGCTAAGAGCTTATATCAATTCACCTTTGAATGTAGCAAGTGATTACAAAAAAAACAAACTGATTATCAAACCAAGTTCGCAGATGACAACTATTGCCTTAATATCTGTGGAAAATACAGTAAAAGAGAGGGGGATAGATTTTGTGAATTGTTTAATCGATAATTACAATAAAGATGCTAATGATGAAAAAAATGAAGTCGCCCAAAAAAGCGCTGATTTCATCGAAGAAAGACTGGAAATTATAAATCAGGAATTAAGTTCAACAGAAAATCAACTTGTCAGTTTCAAGCAACAATCCGGATTAACGAATTTGACGAACGATACACAAATCGCACTAGAAGAAAATGCTAAATATGAACAAAAACGTATAGAAAATTCAACCCAAATACGTTTAGTTGAATATTTACAGGAATATATTAATAACCCCAAGAATCGCAATGAGGTAATACCCCTTAATATTGGTTTAGAGAATGCTGATTTGAATATGATTATAACTCGATACAATGATCTTCAATTAGAACGCAAACGCTTGCTTCGTACATCGTCCGAAGCTAATCCTACAGTGATTAATTTGAATACGAGCTTAAATGCAATGTTCTTGAATGTACAAACAATGATACATAATGTCCTTGAAAATTTATGGATTACCCAAAGTGATCTTGATAAGCAAGCTCATAGATATGAAATTCAAATAAACAAGGTTCCACAAAAAGAAAAAGAGTTTTTGACAATATCCCGACAACAAGAGCTTAAAGCATCTCTGTATTCCATGTTATTACAAAAGCGAGAAGAAAATGCTATAACACTAGCTTCTACAGCAAAAAATGGACGTGTTATTGAAAGTGCGGCTGCTGGGAATAAACCAATATTCCCCCGTAATTTACTATTTATGATAGCCGCATTTGGTATAGGTTTGATCATACCTATAGGTATGATTTATTTCCGTGATTATTTTAAATATAAAATAGAAGATATTGATGATGTTAAAGAGAAAATAGATGTGCCAATTTGTGAGATCCCATTTGAAAAGTGGAAAACATTTGGTGGAATAGTCCTCGAAAAGAGTCGTAATATCATAATTGATGAAGCTTTCCGTATATTACGAACAAACTTATTGTTTCGTATGAATGGGAATAATAAGGTTATTCTCGTGACATCCAACATGCCAGGTGAGGGGAAAACATTCATAGCGGGAAACTTGGCGGTGTCTCTTTCTTTCTTAAATAAAAAAGTAATTATTGTTGGCGTGGATCTTCGCAAACCTGGGCTTAATAAAGTACTGAATGTCCCTAACACGTCCAAAGGATTGGTTAACTATCTTGAAGGTACAGAACATGTGCAACTATCAGAATTAATTCAAACATCTTCTTTTTTCGATGGATTAGATATATTAACAAGTGGAAGCATACCTTCTGACCCTACAGAATTACTCGCAAAAAAAGATTTTAGTGAAATAATAGAGCAATTGAAAGAACGTTATGATTATGTTATACTAGATACCGCCCCTATATCTTTAGTAGCTGACACGTCTCTTATTACACACGTAGCAGACTTAAGTATTTATGTATGCCGCATGGATTATACACCTAAAGAAAGTTTGGATAATATTCAACTTCTGAGAAATCAAGACAAGAAGTCGGAAGTAATTTGTGTGTTAAATGGAATTGATATGAATAAGCGAAAGCATAGTTATAAATATAAATATGGAAAACGATATGGCTATCGTTACGGTTATTAAATCCCCTATGATAATATTATAAACACCCATTTCCATACTTAATTTTTAGGTTTCTATAAAACATAATATCTTATGACAAAAAAGTTAATTTTCATCGGATTTCTCTTGTCTGCATTACCGATTGTAATCAATGCCCAAGAGATGAAAAAGGACACGATTCGTACAGAGTTACAGTCTGAATTTATCAAGGCAGTTGGTGATTCAACCGACTTAGTTATAGCCGGAAATGGAAATTCTAATTGGTTTATTAGTTTTTCTGGAGGCATTAATTCTCTTGCTGCAGAGGCAAACCGTAAATATGACAACTTTCTAGACCGTTCAAGGATGTCTTTTAGGTTGGGAATTGGTAAATGGTTTACTCCAATATGGGGATTTCGTGCCCAAATGGGAGTCGGTAAACTGTCCGGTCATTCAAGGCTGCAAACATTTTATTATTACAATATATACGATCAAGGTGACCACACAACCATGCCGGATGAAATGAAACCCTATTTGTCCGAGAAAAATGGAGAATATTGGATACACCGTAAATTTACGTATATGGATTGGTCGGTTAATATTATCACTGATGCTGTTCGTTGGTTTACGAAAGAGCCCCAAAAAGTCGGATTGATATTGTCTGCCGGTCCGGGGTTTAGTCATGCCTTTGGTTCACAAGGATTGTCTGCCAATAATTCTTTTTCTTTTAATGCGGGGCTGCAATTAAATGTAAGCTTGCATGAGAATTGGGATGTTTTTGCTGAATTTCAAGGAACTATTGTGGATGAGACATTTGATGGGCAAATTGGAGGGGAGAATCATCAACGTAATCGGGCAGTAGAAGGCTATGGAGGATTATCGCTTGGTATTACTTACAAGTTCGGAGGAAAAAAATTCAAACGTTATGCGAAGGTTAATCCAATAACTTATGAACAAATTCGTTATATCCCGGCTCCTGAGATCATTTCGACAAGAATACATGCGGATGAAAAAATTACAGATTTTACAGTACGCTTTTTTATTGACAAATACACAATAGAAGATGAGCAAAAACTTAATATAGACAAAGTCGCTCGCTACCTAATACGCAATCCTAAAGCACATGTACAACTGACTGGATATGCTGACAAAGAAACTGCCTATCCGGAATATAACATGAAGCTAAGTCAACGGCGGGTAAATAATGTGCGTGATTATTTAGTAGATTGTGGCATAGCCCCCTCTCGTATTACAACAGAAGCAAAAGGAGATACACAACGTGCATATGATGAGGATTTCCGTTGGAACCGTGCGGTTATTATGAAGATTATTGACAATAAAGAAAAGAATTAATAGTATGAAAAAGATATTGACTGCAATAGGCATAGTTTTAAGCTGTTTTACTGTAGTACAAGCTCAAAACAAAGAAATTAAGCAAATAGTACGGATGGATACAGTTCGTGTTGATTATAAAACGCGCTATACATCCTCTTTTGGGGACAATTTTTATATTGAAGCGGATTTTGTCGGTCGTATGTTGATGGGAGAAGATGACTCACAATTATCGTTCGGAAAAAGACTAAAGCCGGGATTTAGCCTGACATTAGGTAAATGGTTCCATCCTGATTTTGGTGTCCGACTTAATTTTGGCGGGTCACGCTTAAAAGGTTGGAATAGCGGTCCGACTGGAATTTACTCATATGATCATGGATGGGTAACAGGAGACGACCCGGTTCGCCTCTATTGGGAAAATCAAGGTGTAGAAACAAAGAATGGCTATCGACAAGATATAAAGTATTATGAGCTGAATGCGGATTTATTATTTGATTTGTACAATGTATTTCATTCCAATAAACGGTTAAACCGTCGTTGGACTGCTCAAGGATATTTAGGTGTAGGAATGTTGCGAGCGAAAAATTATCATGGAATGGAAGGTAATTTGAAAATAGGATTTAGATTAGGTGTTATTGGAAATTACAACATTACCTCAAGATTGGGGGCACACTTAACAATTGGAAGTGAAATCACCAATTCAAGTTTTGATGGGGAATTAGGTAAAGGCAAGAAATTCTTAGGAATATTAAGCGGATCAGTAGGTCTAAGTTATCGTATAGGTAAGCAAGGGTTTAAAATTGTCCGTCTGGTTCCGGAAGAACAGATCTCAGCGATGAATGAAGCTATATCTTTGATTCGTGAGGAAAAAACCCTTTCTCCAGATACTGTAAGAATTGTAAACAAAGGTTATGCCCATGGCAGTTTATTAATGCCATCAGTCGTTTTTCATAAAAAACAGTTGTCTTTTAATGAAGAGTTACAAATGGTTAATATTTTCCGTGTAGCTCGTTATATGCAAGAACATAAAGATGTCCGGGTTTGCATAGTAGGAAACACCGGAGATGTGAATGAACGTTTAGCACGCAATCGGGCAGAACACATTCGGGATATTTTAATTAACAAATATGGAATAACTCCGGAAAGAACGGAAATACAAGTCTATGATGTAAATGAGAAATATGGAGTAACAGGTTATGAACAATCTGTCAATTTCTCTATCATAGAATAGCTTTAATTATGTCTTCAATAGTGTTTTCTTGATAGATTAATTCTTTCTTAATGGCGAGTTTACTATTAGTCTATTAAGAAAAACACTATTAGAAAAATATATTAAGTTCTCAATATGTATCCCAAAATATCTATAATTATTCCTGTATATCAGGCTGAAAATTATCTTTCACGCTGTCTGGAAAGTTTACTTACCCAAACCTTTTCTGATTTTGAAGTAATTTTAGTAGATGATGGGAGCTCGGATAAGAGCAGAATGATTTGTGATGAATATGCCTTGAAAGATTCTCGAATGCGGGTATTCCATAAAGAAAATGAAGGGGTGTCAAATGCGAGACAATATGGATTGAAACAAGCCAAAGGAGAATATATTATCCATGTAGATCCAGATGATTGGGTAAGCTCAGAAATGTTATTTGAACTTTATCAAATTGCGGTAGAAGAAAACGCCGACATGGTAATATGTGATTTGATAAAGAAATACCGGAACAAAACAAAATATATTATACAGAAACCTTCTCGATTAGATCATATAAGCATATTGAAAGAAATCATAACGGGAAAATTACACGGAAGCCTTTGTAATAAACTGATACGGAAGGCGTGTTACGATAGGTTTACTATCAAGTTTCCTTCAAATATGAATGTATGGGAAGACAGCTATGTATGCTGTAACCTGTTAAAGAACGATATAAAAATATCTTATTTGCCAAAGGCCTATTATTTTTATGACCAATACTCGAATCCGGGCAGTGCTACACGTCGTATATCATTATCAAAAGTTGAATCTCAGAAAATGTTTATACAAAGCATGGAAAAAGAATTCGAAGATACGGATTTTATTGAATGTCTTTATTACAAAAAATCAACGACAAAAGAATCCGCATTTCTTTCCGGATTTTATTCGGATATAGAGATTTGTGAATTATACAAAGAAATCAACTCTCGATATTTACGTGAACATCTTCATTTTAATTCGATAAATAATATTTGTGGCTTCTGTGTATGCCTTTTGCTTAAAGGACATGGATGGATTGCTAAAATTTTACGGGATGTGGCTTATTCAGAAATAGCGTCCAAATTTAAATCTTTTGTATAATGAATGCGGTTGTAATATCTGCTGTACAATCTATAATGGTTTATTTGTCTCTTTCTAGTGTTATGGTTTGGCTTTCTTCTATAAAAAGAGATGGTAAAACCCAGTATACACCTATTTTGATAGCCTTGCTTTTATACTCCATTATCATGGGAGTTCGCTATGGAGTAGGTATAGATCATTTAACTTATAAATATATATATGAAGAATGTTTGTTGCAGGGAGACATTTTCTCTCTACCCAATCTCGAACCCGGATTTCAATTTCTGGTTAAACAAATATCTTCATTAGGTCTACACTATTTATTTTTCTTTACCATAATAGCTTTTCTTCAAATCTTCTTCGTATTTTATTCGGTTAAAGAAACACCTTCAATATACCCATATCTGACATATACTTTTATGTTCAGTTGTGTCTGGTTTAGCTATGCCAATGGTATGAGACAACAATTAGCTTTTTGCATATTCTCATACTCAATGGTATGCTTATTTCATAAAAAAATATTTTGGCATTATTTGTTTATATTGCTGGCTGTATCCGTACACAAATCAGCTATCATACTTGTGATATTCTATCCTATATTCATGTTTAAGAAAGAATGGATAAAGAATATCAAGCTGCAATACCTATTACTTGCCGGTTCGCTTGTATTAATGACTATGAATATTGTTTTTGATGTCATAGGTATTGTTGAAAAATATTTAGTAGCAGCCGATTTTTATTCCGGATACATTGATACAACAGACAAATCAAAACTTGAATTCCTTTCGCGAGATACAGGTTTCGGTGTAGGATTCGTTTTAATGCTTACCATTAATATTTGTATCATATATTACAGTAACGAAGTCAAAAAGCAATTCAAAGACACGTGGGTACCAATCATATATGATTTATACTTTTTCGGAATGCTTTGGAATTACATTTTTATACAGAGTTTAATGTTTAACCGTGTGGCATATTATTTTTATGGATTCAATTTCATAATAGGAGCTTATACCTTATATTTTCTGTATCAGAAAAAAAGAAAACAGTTTTGGGGATTTGCCGGATTATATGCTCTCGTTTTCCTTGGAAACATAAGCCACGTAGGAAGTGGAAATATTACATATATTTTCTTTTGGCAAGATTACTTGTACCATTTAAAGCCTTAAAATAATCAAAATGACAGTAGAAGTCCTTATTTCTTGCATGTATCAAAAAGACTTTTCTATTATTCAACGTAGTAATGTGCAAACTGACGCTTTAATAATAAATCAATGTGATATAGAAAAAGTCGAAGAGTTCCAATTTTATAATACACAAGGGAAAATATGCCACGCCCGAATGATTTCCACTAAGGAACGTGGATTATCCAAAAGCAGGAATATGGCTATAAGATATGCAACAGGAGATATTTGTTTGTTTTGTGATGATGATGAGACTTTAGAAACTGATTATGAAACAAAAATATCAACTTCTTTTGAACGCTATCCTAAAGAGAGTATTCTAATTTTCAAAATTAAACATCCTAAAAAGAGATATTCTTCACAAACATACAGAATCGGATATTTTAAAGCACTTCGTGTATGCTCTTGCCAAATAGCTTTTAGACGAGAACGTATTCCTGTTTCATTTTGTGAGAAAATGGGTAGCGGCACAGGAAATGGAGGTGGCGAAGAGAATAAATTTTTAATAGACTGTTTAAAAAAAGGATTTAAAATCAGATACATCCCATTGTTAATCATGTCTGTGTCACAAACCGATAGTATATGGTTTCATGGGTATGACGCAACGTATTGGATTAATCGTGGCTGGGTAGCAAAGATGATTTACGGAAAATTAGTAGCCTATTTATATATAATATACGTCTTGACCATAAGGAGTCACAAAATAGATAACACTAATTCATGGTTTAAAAAAGCATATTGGATTCACAAAGGTTTCTTTGAAAAACGCTAAGTTCAATATCGATAGAAAATATATCATATGTTACTTTTAAGGAAATGTGCAGACTTATTTTATCGAATAAGCCCACGATGTTATTACGCCACACGGTATTTCCATGTAAGGAAACAATGGCCTAATTTCACAAAACCGACGAATTTATCAGAATATTTACTGTCAGAAATGCTGAAGCCGGAATTTAAGCGGTTTGCAGATTATACGGACAAAATAAAAGTTAGACAATATGTTGAAGAAAAAGGGTTTGCCTCGATCCTTCCAAAACTTTACGGAGTATGGGAGAATGCAAATGACATAGACTTTAATATGCTACCTGAAAAATTCGCGTTGAAAGTGAATAACGGTTGTGGAAATCATATACTATGTAAGACAAAAAGAGAACTTCCTATAGCAAAAGTGAGACGGCTTTTAAATCATCTCATAGCCAAACCCTATAGTATAAGAGAACCACATTATCCATATATTATACCCAAAATATATGCCGAAGAATTTATTGAATGTGATGACGGTTCGTTTCTGACTGACTATAAGTTTATGTGCGTTAAAGGAAAGATCCAGTGTATATTAATATGTAGTAATAGAAGTTCGGATTTTCACAAGATCGATAGAACAACTGTTGATAAAGACTGGAAGCTATTACCATGGATTGTTGGAATAAAAAAATTCTCTCCACCATCTCGACCTACGCATTTAGAAGAAATGAAACATATAGCAGAAACCTTGTCTGCCGATTTTGATTTTGTCCGGGTGGATCTGTATGACACTGGTAAACAGGTTTATTTCGGAGAGTTAACGTTTACGCCTAATAGCTCTCTTCTCACGTTTTGGACAAAAGAAGCCATTACGAATATGATAAATGATTTAAATTAAATATTATGAATATAGTAATTGTCGGTACAGGTTATGTCGGTTTAGTATCGGGTACATGTTTTGCCGAAATGGGAGTTCATGTAACTTGTGTAGATGTATGGGGAAAATCTGTATGATATGCTTACGGATGCAGATGCTCTGTTATTACTATCCGAATGGAAGCAGTTTAGACTACCGGATTGGGAACGGATAAAAAAGTCCATGAAAACTCCATTGATATTAGATGGCAGAAATATCTATAATGCCAAAGAGCTTAAAGAAAAAGGATTTGAATACGAAGGTATAGGTTGTTGATTATGAAAGATTATGGTTTAGTATCCATAATAACCGCTTCTTATAATTCATCTTGTTTTATTGCGAAAACAATTGAGTCTATTCTTTCTCAAACTTATCAACATTGGGAATTATTGATAACAGATGATGCTTCTACAGATAATAGTGTTTCTGTTATTGAAAAATATGCGCAAAAGGATTCAAGGATAAAGATTTTCAAGATGGAGAAAAACAAAGGAGCAGGAGTTTGTAGAAATAATTCCATCAAAGAAGCGCAAGGACGTTTTATCGCATTTTGCGACAGTGATGACTATTGGGAACCTGAAAAACTAGAGAAACAATTATCTTTTATGGTACAAAATCAGTTTGAGTTGACTTATACCTCATACAATGTCATTAATGAGCAAGGCGAAAAAATAGGTCGTATAAAATGTAAAAAGAGAATTTCCTATAAGAGCTTATTACAAGATAACGGCATCGGTTGTTTAACAGCTATTTACGATACGCTTAAATTAGGGAAATGTTATATGCCGGCTATGCGTAAACGACAAGATTGGTGTTTGTGGCTTTTCATAATAAAAAAAACGAAGTATGCCTATGGTTTGCCGGAATATCTTGCTATATACAGAAAAAGGAAAGGTTCTGTATCCTTTAATAAAATTGAAATGCTGAAATACAATTACAGAGTTTATCGTGAATTTGAAGGATATGGCGATTTTATATCATTCTTTCTTTTATTTACATATTTTCTTCCTTACTATTTCTATAAAAGAGTAAAAGATAAAATTTTGTTTCATTTTTAATTTTACCATGCAAAATAAATCCCAACACACATTCATTCCTGATGGCATGAGCGCTTTTGAACGTAATCTAAAACGTATAAGCGACTGTATCATTGCTTTTATATGCCTTATTATTTTTTCTCCTTTATTTTTAGCTTGTTACTTTGCTGTAAAAAGAGAAGATGGAGGACCTGCCATTTTTAAACAGGAACGTATCGGGAGATTTGGGCGTCCGTTTTACATATACAAATTCCGCAGCATGAAAATAAATGCAGAAAAAACTGGACCAGCCTTGTATAAAGGGAGAAATGATGAGCGACTGACAAAAATCGGACGTTTTTTAAGGGTACACCATTTAGATGAATTACCACAATTATGGAATGTATTTGTAGGCGATATGTCACTTGTGGGATATCGTCCGGAAAGGAAGTTCTATATTGACCAAATTATGGAAAAAGATTTGCGCTATGCCTTTCTGTTTCAAATACGTCCGGGTGTAACTTCTTATGCTACATTATATAATGGTTACACAGATACAATGGAAAAAATGTTGCGACGTTTGCGTTATGACCTATTTTATCTTAAACATCGCTCATGGCTTTTTGACATGAAAATATTAATCTCAACTTTCTTGAATATTGTTTTTGGAAAGAAGTTTTGAAAATGACCAATGTATTGAAGACCATTCTATAACTAAATTTTCGAGAATAATGAATAACGAAAAAAATCAAAATACCAATAGACCTGTTCTTGTCAGCATTTGTTGTTTGACATATAACCATGAACTATATATTGAACAATGTTTAAAAGGTTTTTTGTCTCAACAGACAGATTTTGCATTTGAGATATTAATACATGATGATGCCTCTACGGATCGAACACCTTTGATTCTTAAGGAATATGAAAAGAAATATCCCGATTTGATAAAAGTGATATATCAATCTGAAAATCAGTATAGCAAAGGAGTTAATGTACATTTAGTATATAATCTCCCAAGAGTTAAGGGTAAATACATAGCTTTTTGTGAAGGTGATGATTATTGGACAAAACCTTATAAGCTGCAAAAGCAAATTGAGTTTTTAGAAACGCATCCAAATTATTCTTTGTGTTGCCATCATGCTCAGTTATTGATTCAAAAAACATCAGAAATGAAAGATTTACCCCTACCTGCCAAGGCAAAATATATGAATTTTTCCTTTCTGTTAAGAGACTGGATTAAGTTAGGATGGTTTTTCACAACAGCATCTATTGTATTTCGGAAAGATTGTATTGATGAATATTTCTTAAATCAATTTCCAGACTGTAAAGATGCGCATGTTTTTTATTCCTTATTACGAAGAGGAAGTGGATATTTCATGAAAGAAAGTATGTCTGTATATCGCAGGCATAGTGGAGGGGTTTGGAGTTCACTTTATAGAGAACAACAAAATATTATTAACTTAAAGACAGTTTATGAGATTCATAGAATAGAACAAACTTCATATACAAGGGAATGGGTTATTATGAGACTGGCTGGATTAAGTTTGTTTTACATCCGCTCCGGATACATACGGAAATTTATAACGACTTTTTCTTTAACCTATTCATACTTAGGTATTAAAGGAATTGTTGATTTATTAGGTTATGTTTTTAAGAAAATGATTTGTAAACCGTTTCATAAAGCATGAAACCTCTCCAAAAAACACTACTGTTAATGTTAGTCATTTCATGCGGTAAATTTGCTCAATTCTACCCATAGGACTGCCCGGTTTTACCGTTAGCGTTTTTAAGCTCCGAATAATAACCGAATAAAGTTCAAATAAGCTCATTATTCACTATACTTTTATGACTCTACGAAAAAAAACTTTTAATAGTTTTTTATGGAACTTGTCGGATAATTTTTCCGTTCAAATTATTAATTTTCTGACTGGCATCTATATGGCTCGCATTCTATCTCCATCTGACTATGGACTGATGGGGATGTTGTTAATCTTTACGGCTGTTTCAGATGCCATCATGAATGGCGGACTATCTACGGCTCTGATTAGAAAAACTGACAGGACAGAAGTCGATATGTGTACTGCTTTTTATTTCAATATCATTACGGGTATTGTACTCTACACAATTTTGCTTTTATCGGCATCCGCTATTGCATCTTTTTATAGTGCGCCAGAGTTAAAAGATTTGGTGAAAATCGCAGCTATTCCTTTTGTTATCAATGCGTTTAATTTGATACAACGTACCCGCATGATTATACAAATGGATTTTAAAACTCAAGCAAAATATTCCATTGTTTCTGCGTTGATAAAGGGCGGCTCGGGCATTGGATTGGCATATAACGGTTGGGGAGTATGGGCGATTGCTTGGTCCGGGGTGATTGGTACTTTGACATCTTGTATACTTTATTGGTGGCATTCATCTTGGAAACCGAAACTTATATTTTCCATGAAGTCATTCCGTGAATTGTTTGGTTTTGGCTCTAAATTAATGCTGTCAAGCGTGTTAGACGTATTCGGGAACAACTTATATACGCTGATTATCGGTAAATATTTCTCTGCATCCAGTTTGGGTTATTATACAAGAGCCTTCGGGTATGCCTCTTTACCATGCAATGTTTTTTCCGGAGTACTTTCGCGGGTAACATTACCTATGTTAAGCCAAATACAAAATGATGATGAGCGGTTGGCATTTATATATAAACGGTTATTAAGTCTGTCTGCTTTTGTCATATTTCCTTTAATGGTTGATTTGGCTTTGCTGGCACGCCCGTTAATTGTATTGATGATTACTGAAAAGTGGTTGCCCTGTGCTGAATATTTGCAGTTGCTTTGCTTTGCTTTCATGCTTTACCCCATTCATGCGCTAAACTTGAATTTACTTCAAGTGAAAGGACGGTCAGATTTATTTCTTCGCTTAGAAGTCATAAAGAAAGGTATGATGTTATTACTACTTATTATAGCCATACCATTTGGTATCCGTGCAATCTGTATAGGAGCGATTGTCGTTTCTTTTCTTTCTTGGATTCTGAATACATATTATACTGGGAAATTGATAGAAGTAGGATTTATAAAACAAATAACAATTTTGATGCCTGTATTTGGTTATACAATAGTCATGGGGGCTTGTATGTATTTTGTTCAGAAAATCTATACTGAGAATTATATAGAAGAATTGCTATGGGGCATATTTGTTAGTATAACTACATACATAGCTGTGTCATCGCTCTTTCATTCAAAAGATTTAAAATTTTTTTTAGCCCAAGTAAGGCTAAAAAAATAATATAAATCTTCATACAAGATTGAATCTTGAATTATTCGTCTATAAATCAAATATTAAATGTAATGGATAAATTTTTTGTCAAACTAGCTAATGATGAAAGTACTTACAAAAAAGTAGTAGAGTATATGAAAAAAACGGATGCCGATTATGACATTCCAATGAGTATGCGGGTAAATATTGGAGATTATGTAAAAAAAATAATTTCTAAAGCTGTAACTATAGCAGTGATGGAAAATGATGAAATTATAGGTATGGCAAATTTCTATTGTAATGATATGGAAACTAAGACATGTTACATAACCAATGTCAGCATTAGTAAAAAAGCACAGGAGAAAGGCTATCATCTTAATGATTTTGTTCATGCAATTTTAATAATCGCACAAAAAGTAGGAATGAAAAGATTACGTGCAGAAACTACAGATAGACGTGTATTGATATTGCATAAAAGATTAGGGGCTGTTGAGTTTAAACGAGAAGAAATCAACGGAGTTATTCATTATCACAGTTACTTGGAAGATATTGATGGCTGGTTAAAAAAAGATTCGGCACGTCGGATTACTGTTTTGAATTTATAAATAAAAGGTTATATGGGAAATATATACGAAAAGAAAATTATTACAGTTACGACCCCATTATTGCCTGAACTACAGATTTTTAACAAATCTCTTGAACACATTTGGGCACATAAGTGGATAACCAATGGGGGGCCTTTACATCAACAATTAGAAAATGCCTTATGTGAATACCTAAAAATACCCTATATCAGTTTGTTCACTAATGGAACGTTACCCTTAATTATAGCATTGCAAGCCTTGCGTATTACCGGTGAAGTTATAACAACTCCTTACAGTTTTGTTGCAACAACCCATGCTCTATGGTGGAATAATATTACTCCTGTTTTTGTAGATATTGACCCCAAAACAGGAAATATTGACCCCGATAAGATAGAGGCTGCTATCACACCGCATACTTCTGCCATTATGCCTGTACATGTATATGGAAACCCTTGCGATACAAAACGTATACAAGAAATAGCTGATGCATATGGTTTGAAAATAATTTACGATGCGGCCCATGCTTTTGGCGTAGAGATAAACGGAAAAAGTATCTTGGCAGAAGGAGATTTATCAACACTTAGTTTTCATGCTACTAAAGTATATAACACTATAGAAGGTGGAGCAATGGTAATGAGTGATGAATCTACCAAAAAGCGAATTGACAATCTTAAGAATTTCGGTATAACTGATGAAACTCATGTGATAGCGCCGGGTATCAATAGCAAAATGGATGAAGTACGTGCTGCGTATGGTTTGCTAAATTTAAAGCAGGTTGACAAGGCTATTGACCATCGCCACAACGTGGTACTGCGTTATCGGGAAGCATTAAGAAAGGTAAAAGGTATTTCGTTCTTTGATGATTTGCCGGGTGTTAAACATAACTATGCCTATTTCCCAATTTTTGTGAACGAGGAAGAATATGGCATGAATCGAGATACTCTTTATTTTAAAATGAAGGAACAAAATGTGTGGGGACGCCGCTATTTTTATCCATTGATAAGCACGTTTACTCCATATCGGGGATTTGACAGCGCAAGACCGGAACATTTACCCAATGCTACACGAATGGCTGAGCAAGTAATCTGTCTCCCATTACACCATCTTTTGACTGATGAAGATGTAGAACGAATACTTAAATTGGTTGTGAAATGAAAGTAGGGATTATGCAACCGTATTTTATGCCTTATATTGGTTATTTCCAATTGATGAAGGCTGTTGACATATTTGTAGTCTATAATGACGTGAATTATATTAAACGCGGTTGGGTGGCGCGGAATAATATTCTGATCGGAGGGAAGAAACAACTTATCAATATCTGTCTACAAGGGGCAAGTCAGAACAAGCATTTTACAGACATCCGGATTATAGATGATTTTAGTAAGTTGACTAAGACATTGGATTTTAATTATTCTAAAGCTCGTTATTTTCCATCGGTGATGGAACTGATGAATGTGATCTTCTCTTATCCTGAAAAAAGACTGGATTTGTTCCTGACACATAGTTTCAAGCAAATATTGTCGTACTTGAATATCGACACGAAAATTATATTGTCTTCAGATATTGAAAAAGACAATTCATTGAAAGGAACAGATAAAGTGCTGGCAATTTGCAAGAAACTGGATGCGGATACGTATTATAATGCTATTGGTGGGCGGGAATTGTATGATAGAGAAATATTTCAGCGTCATAATATCGTTTTATCTTTTGTGCAGACCGACCAAGAGTTATCATATAAGCAATTCGATAATATGCCATTTATACCTAACCTTTCTATTATAGATGTATTGATGTTCAATTCTCCTTACGAAACTAATCATTTATTAGATCAGTACGAATTAGTTTAAATTATCGATAAAATGATGAGAGGATTGTCTTTTTTATTATTTTCTATTTTATTCTTGATCAATATCATCTCTTGTTCTTGCACGACTGATAATGAATTTGAATATTCTGCCTCAATTATAACATGTATACCTACTGATGAGAGTGGTAATCTTTTAATAAAACAAAAGATTAAGCCATTGAACGGGATGGGAAATGGTCCTTTATATTGGTTTCAGGACAATCGTTTTCATATCGATTGGCGTACGGCTTTTGAGGATTTGAATATTCCGATTATTCGTTATCATGATGTGGAGTTTACGAATGAAAAACAAAATGAGGCAGTCAATGTCAGCAAGATATTCCCTGATTTCAATGCAGATGCTTCTCTGCCGGAATCATATAATTTTGAGGCTACCGATACATTACTCAGTACAGCAAGTCATCTCAAAGCTAAAATAATTTTTCGTTTGGGAGAAAATATAAAAAATGAATGGTATTTTGCTGGAAATAATACCCCACCGAGTGATTTCAAAAAATGGGCATATATTGTAGAACGGATTATCGCTCATTACGAAGATGGGTGGGACAATGGCTATCATTATACAAACATTTTGTGGGAAGTATGGAATGAACCTGATAATAAATCATGTTGGAGTGGTACAATCGAACAGTATTGTGAGTTCTATAAAACAGTGTGTCAGCATATATTGTCTAAACATCCGAACATTGATATTTCACCGGCTTATGCTTTACATCAGAAAAATCGTTTAAAGATATATAAGTGTATAAAGGAAAACAATTTAAGAATCAATCATTGCTTTGTTCATGTTTACACCCATGATTTTTCATCAAGTAAGAATCGGGTAGAAATGTTAAGACAAGAGTTGCAATACTATGGTCTTAATGCTGATCTTATTTTGGGAGAATGGAATTTTTACTCTCCTAATGGTAATATGGAACAAACTTATGATTTTATCCAAACTCAACAAGGAGCCGCCTGGGTTGCAAAGCAACTTGTCCATTTTCAAGCAATCGAAGAATTGAAAGGGGCTGTATATTATGCATCCGATATGCCGGGATTTTGGACCGGACTATATAAGTTGGATTATGAAAAAAGGAATATAGTCTTACTTCCCACCTATACTGTGTTCAAGTATTTTGGCGAGTTATACCGTTTGGGCAATGAAATAATGTTGGAACATATACCGAAAGATATTTATGCGTTGGCCGCAAGTGATGGAAAGGAAACCGGTATCATGGTAGTAAACTATTCAAGCAAGGTCAAGAAAATTAGTATTCAAATTCGGAATATGCCGATAATAAATAAAGCCATACGAGTCAAGGATAAGATATATGAACCGAAAAACGGAATCATATCTTTGTCTTTAGAACCTTATGATGTTTCCTATATCAATATAAATGAAATAAACTCTTCTCTCACAAAATTAGAAATAACAACAGAGGCTTTACATCTCAACAAGGCCAAGGAATAAGAAATACGGTATGCCCATGAACGAGCACCTTTATATATTGTAAACCTTGCAAATCATGGAGAACAAAAACTGTTTTATCCGGCCTGTAAAAACAAAAATGCGGGGGAAACACATGAGGAGCAAAAAGACTATTAAAATAATAGTAAAACAATTACAAGAGAAGTACACCATTTTTTATAAAGATGAATGAGGGTTACGATAAAAGATAGTTTTGATTTTATATCGAACTCACGTTAAATAGCAGGGATTTGTTGTCCAAGGTAACAAGATTATTAAAAGACAATCATGGTTTTACTCGTTGGTAATCATCTATTGGAATACATGTGTTCATAATAATTCATGTAGATACCAACCCAATTCGGCTTGGATCTTAGATGAATCGGCACTATAAAATATTTATAACCTAATCACCTCATCCGCCAACAACCTTATCTCATCCGGATTATGTGATGTAAAAAGAATAATTCGCTCTTCTTTCGTTTGCTTTTCTTGTATTCGTCTTATAATGCGATGGCTTAAGGCTTCATCCAAGCCCTTGAATGGTTCGTCCATCAAAAGGAGGGGGGAAGGGTAGGTCAATGCTCTTGCTATGGCGATACGTTGTTGCTGTCCGTAGCTGAGTTCTTTCGGATATCGGTTTCTGAAAGGTTCCATTTCCATTTCCTGTAAATGTTTTTGGGCGATTTGCCGAGCTTTCTCCTCCGTGAGAAAAGAGGAGAGGGGGAACATGATGTTTTCTTCTGCGGTTAGATGGGATAGGAGTAATGGCTCTTGAAACACGGTGGCGATTCTAAAGTGTATCGTAGGACGTATCTCCCCTTCCGTAGGCGATAAGATACCTCCGATCAAGTTTAATAACGTTGTTTTTCCTTTGCCCGAAGGTGCGCTAATCCCGTAAATAACACCTTTCTGAAAAGAATAAGAAAAATGCCGTATACCGTATAGATAGCTTATTCCTCTGGTGTCTAGAGCAGATAATGTAAGGGTTGGGATGACCTTGTCCTTACTTGCAAATGATATTTTGGGTATGATAACCGATATTTTGCTAATACCCTTGTCAAAAAAGAAACTGATGAATACCGCCACGATAGTCCAAGCAAGCAGCTCAGGGACAGCGATAAAGTTTTGCGCCTTTTTCATCTCGCTTCCGATTCCGAATGCGCATTGAGACAGGACTTCTCCCATAATGATCGCACGCCAACCGAATCCGGTGGCAGAGGCAAGCCCGCTATATAAGAAGGGCTTTAACTGCGGATAGATGATCTGGAATAAGACATTGGAACGTTTGATCTGGAATTGACGAGCCATAATGGATAAACCCGGGCGCAGATCGAGGATTCCCCGTGTCAGATTCTCCGTTAATAACGGAAACATGGTGAGAAAAGCGATCATCAAAGGGATACTTTCCGGGTTTAGGAATATAAGAGCTAAAAGTATAAAGGATATAACCGGGATTGAACGCATGATAGCGAGTAGGGGTCTGAATAATTCATACACCCACTCAAAACGAGCGAATACCCCAGCCATCCCTATCGCGCAAATGAATGAGATCAATATACCTAGGATTCCCCGGAGAATGGTCGCTCCGACCGACTGATAGAAATTACCGGAGACGAGCAGTTCACAAAGTGTCCGTACAAGTTGCGGAAGTGAAGGTATCAGCTCCGGTTGGTTGGCTATAACGGCGAATAATTGCCACCCCGCCAACAGGATAATGGTAGCGACTATCGTTGTGATCGTTTTTCTCAATTTCATTCTTCCTCAGGGATAAATCCGGCATCGGGAAGCTTCCCGCCAACGGCCTTGGGTTCATACTGTTCGATGAGACGAAGGAAATCCATGACAGCGTTTTTCGCCTCGATAGCCGATAAATAATGGATCTTACACCGCTCGACACTTTCTGGGGTCAAGGCCCCTTGGGTGAAGATTCCATGCTCTTCCAAGGATTGGATGGTCTCTTTCGGGTATTGTATTGCTTTTTGGCAAGAGGCTCTTAAGGCATCCTCAAAGACGATACGATATTTCTCCATCGCAGGGGTATATACGACCGCTGTTTGGGCGAATCCGATGGTATCGTTATCTGTAAAATGATTTAAGTCTGCGGTTATTCGTAAACTGCTGTCCTTCCGCAAAGCGATACTTAGAAACGGTTCCCCGAGTACGGCACGATCTACTTTTCCGGCTAAGATACCTTGGGTGATTTCCCCGGCGGTATTGAAAGCATGATTCAAAGGAAAATCCAATCGTTGGCGACTTAGGTAATACCGGGTAAGGATATCAGGAGTCGTACCATTGCCGAATACGTACAACGATATTTCTTTCACCGGGGATCTCTCTACGAGGTAAAGGGTTCCCCAGATCGGACATCCCGCCAACTTAATCTTGATCCCTTTGTTGTATAGGTTCGCAGCGTTAATCATGGGGAGAACGGCTATGTCGGTCTCTCGCTTGATCAATGAGGCTTGTACCAGGTCGGGCGAGTCTACCACTTTCACTTGTACTTTTTTGTTATCTATAGCTGGAGGATTCTCAAGCCAATCGGCGAATGCGATAACGGATGGGCCGCGAAGTACCGAAACCTTGATTACGGCATCTTCTTTTTGTGCGTGCCGGCAACCGGAGCAACAAAGTATGAATAGCAAAAAAATGTATTTAATCATATCTAGACCTCTATAAAATAATTAAGGATTGCCTCCCGGCAACCCCTAACCAACTTTGTTAACCTTAAATCTAATACTATTATGAAAAAACCACAGTGCAAATATACTGCATTCTATATATCTGTCAATAAAATAAGTGCTAATTAGTGTTTTGCGGTTCATAAGAAAAGCTAAACAGTCTTTCTTTGGGTTACCAAGCTAACCAAAACAATCGTTATCGCAGATAATGGTAAAGCGAATAAGATCGGATCTATCGCATACCACGGATATACGTCGATCAAGACATCCTGCCCGAACAAGGCCTTGCAAAACCCAACCGGGGCCGCTTCTGCCTTATGAAGGAATAACATGGCGAATAAACTGGCCAAACCTCCTACCCATAAACTAGCCACGGCCCCTTGCCGGGTAGCCCCTTTCCAGTATAGCGAGCAGAAATAGGCTGGCAGGAATGTTGCCGCGCAAATACCCATGAATAAAGCGGTACCTCGTGCGATGATACTTGCGCTTAGCGCATAGCAGATCACGTAACTAACCAAGATAGAACATAGCACGCCGATACGTACACCCAGCGTAGAGCTCGGATTCTTGCCACGTCCCAGTTTGGGGAATGCGTCTGCTCCGAAAGCCGCTCCCATGGTGTGGAACTGTGCGCTAAGGGTGGACATGCTGGCAGAGAGAATGCATAGCATGAAAACTGCCCCGAACCATTCCGGCATCGCTTTGTTGATAAATAGGGGGATGATCTTATCCATATCTTTCACGGCCTCGGATGCGACTACTCCTTCTGTCTTGAGAAAAAATAGGTTAGACAAGGCACCCACATGGTAAATCGCCCCTACCGTGACAATTAAGAACACGCAACCGATCAACACCCCCCTGTTTAGTTGTTTGGTGCTTTCTACCATCATGAAGCGTACGACTAGCTGTGGTTGTGCCAAGCAACCGATTCCTACGCCAAGGATCAATGAGGTGACCAATGTATACCATTGGGGAGAACCTGCGATGGGCATAGCTGTCCACCCTTGATGCCCCAATGACTTGAAACGCTCGGGCACCATGGGAGCGATATCCGTCAACCTCTGGTTTGCCTCGATAAAGCCCATGTCCATGATATGGTAAAACCAGAATAGTAGGAATAGCATACAGACGAACATGATGACCGCCTGTAGCGCATCAGTATAAAGTACTCCCTTGATTCCACCAGTGATTACATAGGCCGCTACGATCAAGGTGAAAATCAACAAAGCCAGATGGAGATCTATGTGAAACATCTGTTCGATGAAGACGGCACCTCCTTTCATTACCACGGCTGCGTAAAGGGGCATGCCGATAAATATGATCGAGGCAATGAAGATCTGTATGGACCGGGATTTATAGTGCAATCCCAATAATTGCGGGAAAGTCCGTGCGTTATGTTCCTCACCTAGCTTCCGGGTTCTTCGCCCGAAGAAGATGAAGGCTACCACTACGCCCATGAACATGTTCAATAAGCAGAGCCATTGGATTCCCATGCCAAACGTAGCGGCTACACCACCGAAACCAACGATCGCCGATGCCGAGATGAAGGTGGCCCCATAAGACAGGGCCATGATAATGGGGTTTACTTTTCGTCCTCCTAATAAATAATCACTGGCGTTTTTCGTTTGCTTGTATCCGAGATACCCTAACCAAGCGATTACAAACATGTAAATGATAACAATAATGCCTAATGTTAGCGTACTCATTCTCGTGATTCTTTAGTAGAGTTTGTTTTTTCGTCGTCTTCTTTATTCCAGGTGGTTATTCCGAACCAAATGGAAAACAGGAGGCAGGCGAACGCTAGAAGGTAAGCCAGCCAAATACCGGGGTTGCTGATTCCGAACATATATCTGTATCTGTTAAAGTTTAATTAGGTCGCTCTCACAGATATACTCAAGGTTCTGTCGGCGGATTACCTCGCGGGCGCTTTCCCGATTGTTTGTTCGCAAGATCAAGATCGCTTTCTCGCGGATGGAGAAACAATACATATACTCTATACTGATTCCCGCTTTCGTGAAAAGAGATAATGTTTCGGCGAAACTTCCGGCGCACGAGCTGGTTACGATCGCCAATACATCGGTCAGGTTCGCGCTGACATTGTTCTCTTTTAATATCTTGTATGCCTTCTGGGGATCGCTTACGATGACACGAAGGATTCCATACTCGGACGTATCGGCTACGGTAGCTGCGATAATACGGATGTGTTCTTCCGCTAATAACGCTAATATCTCGCTTAATTTCCCGTACTTGTTTTCAAGGAAAATAGAAATTTGATTGACTGTCATAAGGTATTATTTTAATTGTTTCTTTTTAACAAAGCTTGCGATGGTCTTTCACTCGTACAGCCTTACCATCGGTAATTGGCAAAGATCCTTTGGCTACCAGCTTAATACGTGGCGTAAGTAGTAATTCATCCTTTAACTGTCGGGTGATATCTTTTGTCAAACGCTGCAAAGCGGAGTAATCATCGGTGAATAGGTCGCTTAGCTCTACTTCTATTAACATCTCGTCGCTGTTACCGATCGTCTCGAGCGTAATCAAGTAGTTACTACCTAATTCCTTGAACTGCATCAATATCTTCTCGATCTGGATCGGGAACAGGTTCACGCCTTTCAAGATAATCATATCATCGCTACGTCCTTTGAAACGGGCGAGGCGTTTGTGAGTACGTCCGCAAGGACAATCGCCCGGCAGTACGCAGGTAAGGTCACGGGTACGGTAACGGAGTAAAGGCATTGCCTCCCGGTTGATGGTCGTTAATACCAATTCGCCAACTTCCCCTTCGGGTACCGGTCGCAAGGTAACCGGGTCTACGATTTCTACGATCACGTTGTCTTCCCAAATATGCAGGCCGTTTTGCTCCGTACACTCGAACGCTACACCCGGCCCATTCATTTCCGACATGCCAAAACAGTTGTAGGCTTTGACACCCAGAAGCTGCTCGATGCGTTTGCGTTGCTCTTCCGAGTGAGGCTCGGCTCCGATACATACGGTATGCAGTTTGGTATCCTTTCTCGGATCTATCCCTTCCTCATACATCACCTCAGCTAAACGGGTGGCATAGCTCGGTATGATATGTAGGCAGGTCGTGCCGAAGTCGGTGATGAATTTGATTTGCCGCTTGGTGTTACCTGCGGCGGCGGGTACGGTCAACGCTCCGAGTCTCTCTGCGCCGTATTGAAAACCAAGGCCCCCTGTAAACATACCGTAGCCGGATGTATTCTGGAATACGTCCGTATCCCTTAGCCCTACCATATACATACAACGAGCTACTTGATTAGCCCATTGATCCAAGTCTTTGGCAGAATGTAAGACAACGGTAGGATTGCCTGTCGTTCCACTGGAGGAGTGGATACGCACGCATTTCTGTAGCGGGATAGCTGCCAATCCGAACGGATAGTTATTTCTAAGATCATCTTTCGTTGTAAACGGAAGTTTTTGCAGGTCTTCCAAAGACTGAAAGCTGTCCGGGGTGATTCCTCTTTCTTTGAATATCTTACCGTAAAAAGGAGAGTTTCCCGCTAGCTTTATGGTTTGTTTCAGTCGTTCCAGTTGAAGTTTCTCCAGATCTTTACGATCCATGGTCTCTATTTCTTTCTGCCAATACATCATCGTTTTTTCAATTAGAGTGTGTTAATTCATGAAATTAGATTGCAAATGTATCTTTTATTTTGGATAATGCCATGCTTTTGTGTCAAAATATTAGTAATAACCATTTAAAAGTGAGAATTATTAGGAAGTAAGCCGTTGTAAATAAAAAAATAATAGTTATTTTTGTCCGTTACGCAATTTAACTTTATATATAGGCCATGGGAAAATATGACCACCTTTCCAAAGAAGAATTGATTCAAAAGATCGAGAAACTGGAGGCCGATCTGGAAAAAGCCACTTTGACACCATCTGCAAGCGATAACGAGCGTGAGATGCGGCAAAGCCAGCATACGATTAACTTCTTGAATATCTTAATGGATACGATCCTGTCGAACGTATTTGTGGAGATCATGGTGAAAGATATTTTCAATGGTTTCCGGTATATCTATTTTAACAAGGCGGCTGAGGAGTTTATGGGAGCTAAGGCCGCAAATATTTTGGGGAAGACGGATTTCGAGCTTTTCCCCGATTCCCGGCGGGCACACGAGATACGGACGGAAGATTATCATACGATCAAGACAGGGCGTATGGTGAAGGAAATGGCCGAGTATGAGAAACCGAATGGAGAGGTGAGTATTGTAAATATCGTACGTCTGCTGATTACGAATCCAGATCCGGGAGCCTCGCCTTTGCTGTTGGTCATGCTGAGTGATATCACGAAACAACGTCGGGACCAATTAGAGCTGGTGAGAGTACAGGAAGCTGATAAAATGAAAAACGCTTTTATCGCAAACATGAGCCATGAGATCCGTACTCCGCTGAACGCTATTGTTGGTTTCGCCCATCTCGTGACGGAAACGGGCAATGCCAGTGAACAAAGGGAATGCTTCTCGATCATAAATAAGAATTGCGATTTGTTGTTGAAATTGATCAACGATATCTTGGACTTGTCGAAAATTGAATCCGGTTTACTCAATTATAACGTATCGGAAGTTGAGTTGAAGGATATTTGCCAAGAGGCCTATGTGGTACAATCTCTGAAGATGACTTCCGATGTGGCATTGTTGTATAACTCGGTCGCTATGCCTTCCGTCCGTCTGTGGATTGATCCGCACCGGGTAGAACAGGTTCTGTTGAATCTTCTATCTAATGCTATAAAGTTTACTTCTAAGGGGTTTATCTCACTCTTTTATGAGGTGGAGGATCTCTTTGTGCGCATCTCCGTGATGGACACCGGAATCGGGATACCGGAAGATAAGCTGGAGTCGGTCTTTGGACGCTTCGTGAAACTGGATGATTTTTATCAAGGAGCAGGTCTGGGACTATCAATCTGTAAAATGATCGTAGAGCAATTGGGAGGCGAGATCGGCGTACGGTCGGAGCTTGGCAAAGGTTCCACTTTCTGGTTCACCTTGCCATTGCTTGTTGCGAATAAGGCTGCTATGGAATGTAGGTGATCTTTCTGTTTAGAATACATTCTACTATTAAATAAAAAAGAAATGAAAAATGCGGTTGTCTTTTTAGCGACAGGCTTCGAGGAGATAGAAGCCCTGGGTACGATTGATGTCTTAAGACGTGGTGGCGTACGGGTTATGATGGTATCCATTACGGGAGACCGGTTGGTGATAGGGGCGCATGACATTCCTGTCATGGCTGATTATCTTTTCGAGGAGGCGAATTTCTGTTGCGTCGATGCCTTGGTCTTGCCGGGTGGAATGCCTGGGAGTAACCATTTGAACGCACATGCTCGTTTGAAAGAACTGGTCAAGGTGAAAAACGAGGAGGGCGTACTTATCGGGGCTATCTGCGCCGGACCGATGGTTTTAGGAGGCTTGGGGTTGTTGAAGGGGAAAAAGGCTACGTGTTTTCCTTTCTTTGAACCGACGATGGTTGGCGCTATTCCTACAGATAATGGGGTAGAGCAGGATGGAAATATTATTACAAGCCAAGGCCCGGGCTTTATGTTCGAGTTCGGCTTGGCCATCTTAAGGAACTTGAAAGATGAGGAAATCGCCATGGAAGTGGCAGATGCCTTATTATATGACGCTTTATTGCATGGAGCGCAACGTTAGCGCCAGAGATCAAAGTTAAAATCCATTGAGGAAATACCTATAGGCATTCCCTCAATGGATTTTTACCGTAAATGAGTTTCCTTTTCCTGAGTTATTTCTGGAAAGATTTTTTCATTCGTGCGATATCTGTCAGATAATCTTGCAGATCTTGCTCGTGTTCTTCTTCCTCGGCCAGGATGTGCTTGGCGATATCACAGGTGGTGAAATCGATGCCGTCCGTGAATTTAGCGATCTCTTGATAACGTAAGATAGCGCAACGCTCGGAGGCCACGTTCTGGTTTAGAAGGCTTACTACATCAAAGTCTGTCGGTGAATCGTATTTACATCTGGCTAACTCGAACCATTGTTTCGGATCGAGCACCGGGATTCCTTCCAACTCAATGATCCGGTCTGCCAATAATTGGGCATGGTGCCTCTCTTCCTCGGCATGTTCCTCAAACTCTCCTTGTACGTCGGAACGCATGGCTCCTTCTACGACCAAGGCTCCTACCCAATATTGATAATATGCTAGCCATTCTTCCGCTAACGCAGCGTTTAGCTGGGATAATAAATAGTCGACATCCAATTTTCCCCTTAAAATCTTGACGCTTTTTTTTGCCATAGCTGTATAAATTTAGAATTAAACGTATTGTTGCTCATTTTTATAGTTCTAACAACCTTGCTAGGGCATTGTTTATTGTTTGTCAAAATTTTAACGTTATGCTGGGATCGTTACAACTTGGGTAATTCCCAAGGAGCTCTGTAATATGCTTTCGACAAAGCAGTAGCCTCATCATCGCCGACAAACAAGTTGTTTTTGTCATCCCAATGAACTTCCCGTTGAACCCGGCAAGATATATTCGCCAGGTGAGCCATCTTCGCTACACGGGCACCTATAGCGACATCTGCGTTTGGAAGCTCACGGCTTTTAATGCAACTCAGCATGTTTCCCACATGGTTATAAAGCCCTTTACCTTCTCCTTTCTTAAAAGGAACGGCTTCCATGCGGGCAACGTTCTCGGATACGACCGGTATAACTTCCCAACCAGCCCTATCGAGTACCATCGTGCCATTCTCTCCATAGAACGCTAATCCTTCCTTACGATTATAAAGTCCATGATTGATCCCGCAGGCATGGTCCCAGATGATATTAAAATCTTTATAGGCATAAGTAGCCATCAGCGTATCTGGCGTTTCCATGGCATCGTCCGGATAGGCGAATTTGCCACCGCCCGAGAATACACGGGTGGGAAGGCCTGCGTTCATTCCTTCAAGGGCATAATCCAATAAATGTACACCCCAGTCCGACATCAAGCCTCCGGCATAGTCCCAGAAGAAGCGGAAATTATAATGAAAACGATAAGGATTGAACGGACGCTTGGGAGCCGGGCCCAGCCACATATCATAATCCACGCCGGCAGGAACGTCGCAGTCCGGTTTGACCGGAAGTGTTGGCTTGCCATCTTGGTAAGCCCATACCTTGACCGTACGGATTCGTCCGATATTACCGGCTTTCAAGAAATTGGCCGCTTCGTCCCAATGTGGGTCGCTACGTTGCCATTGGCCTACCTGTACGATCCGGTTGTATTTACGGGCGGCTTTTTCCATCAGATTACATTCCTCGATCGTATTGGAAAGAGGTTTCTCTACATATACGTCTTTTCCCGCTTGACAAGCCCATACCGTCGGGAGGCAATGCCAATGATCCGGCGTACCGATAATGACTACGTCTACGTCTTTGTTATCGATCACCCGCCGCCAGTCTTTATATAAGTGAGGTACTTTTTTCCCTGTTTTCTTCTCAACATCGGCGGCCCGTTTGTTCAGCCATTCGTCATCGACATCGCAAAGCGCCACGCATTCCGTCTCCGGATAATCAAGAAAAGTATTTAAATCCCCGTATCCCATGCTGCGGCATCCTATGAGAGCTACTTTTACTTTGTTGCTAGGGGCGGTTTGCCCGTATATAGAGGAATACGATTTACCGATAAGCGGTGATAAAGTAAGCCCGGACATGATAAGCCCGGTTTTTTGCATAAAAGTACGTCTGTTCATGATATTAGTTTTTTATACTGTTATAAATATATTCCATATCCACGTGCTCCCTTACGAGAGCGGCGAGTTTGTCATACTGCTCTTCCTTAAAAGCGGCATAATCGAAAGGGGCTGTAGTCGTTTCCGTATCAAAACCCTCGGCTAAGTTATCCAATACGACCGGATTATCAAGGATACCATGCATATAACTTCCCCAACATCGGTTGTCGAGGTAATATCCGTCTGTCCGTCCGTCTTCCAGCCGGGCTACGGGTTGCTCGGGAGAGCCGTTTAATAGGGTGGTTCGTCCCATATGTATCTCGTATCCTTTGCAATGCTTGTTTTCGGAGGAGGGGAGGAAAACGAAATCGCTCTGTCTCGTGATTTTTTCCTGTTCGATGATCGTGCATTGAGGTAATAGACCTAGACCGGGAATCGCCGGGATATTTCCTTCGATACCTTCAGGATCTTCCAAGCGGACTCCCATCATTTGATAGCCGCCGCAAATACCGATCACCTTCTTGCCCGCTTTATACGCCCGGATTATCGCCGTCGCTATCCCGTTGGCCCGTAGGCTCTGTAGGTCTGATAGCGTATTTTTCGAGCCGGGAAGCAGGATGATGTCTGCTTTCTCTATCTCATCGATGTTATTGGTGTAATACGGATTGAAACGAGAGTCCATCTCCAATACATCAAAATCGGTGAAATTAGACATTCGTTTCAGCAGAATGATGGCGACATTGATTTTTCCGTCTTTATAGGTGTTGTTTTTCATATCCAACGCGACAGAGTCTTCTTCCTCTATCTTGATATCCCGAAACCATGGGATCACGCCTACCACGGGAATTCCGGTCAATTCCTTTAGTAGGTTCCGTCCTTCATCGAATAAAGAGGCATCTCCACGAAACTTATTGATGATTATTCCTTTCATTAAAGCCCGTTCCTCCGGCCGTAATAGCTCGATCGTCCCATATACGGAACCGAATACGCCGCCCCGGTCTATATCCGCTACCAAGTAGGTGGAAGCTCCAGCGGCCATCGCCATACGCATATTGGTGATGTCTCGGTCTCGCAGGTTCAATTCAGAGATGCTTCCGGCTCCTTCCAGTACGATCGGATTATAGCGGGCTTCCAAGCGATTGAAGGCTTTGATGGCTTCCTTGAATAGCTCCTCTTTCTGGCTTTGTATCCCGAAATAATCTTTGGCAGACATATTGCCGACCGGCTTTCCGTTTAATACGACTTGCGAGCTTTTATCATTTGTCGGCTTCAATAATATCGGGTTCATATCCGTATGCGGGGAAATACCGCAGGCCTCCGCTTGCACGACTTGCGCCCGGCCCATCTCGCCACCTTCCGGGGTAGAGTAAGAGTTGAGAGACATATTTTGTGCCTTGAAAGGTGCCGGCTGATAGCCATCTTGCTTGAAAATACGGCAAAAGGCTGCGTTAATAACGCTTTTACCCGCATCAGAGCAGGTTCCGACAAACATGATAGGTCGTAGGTGTTGCTTCATCTGTATAGATTTTATTTACACAGCGTACAAAGGTAGTATTTTTGGCTTTTTATTAAGGAGAAGATATGAAAAAAGAAGAAGATTTTGTTATGGGCCTGTCGATCTACATGGCTTGTCTGCGTGAGAAAAAACGGTATTCCACGGCTAAGAGTTATCAGGATGCCTTGAATTCGTTCAAGCGTTTCTGCGGTATGGAGTTGATTCCTTATATCCATATTAATAGGAACAGGCTTTTGTGCTATCAATCATGGTTGTTGGACAAGGGGCGTTCGTTGAATACGGTATCTACCTATATGCGCCGGATTCGTCATATTTATAACTTGGCTGTAGAGGCGGGTGAGGCTCCCTTTGTTCCCAACCTGTTCAAAGATGTTTTCACGGGCGTTGAGAGTAAGCGGAAGAAGGCGTTGCCGCAAGAGATGCTGGAGCGTATGTTTAACGCTCAATTGGAGGATCGGTCTTTGCGGCGTGTGCAGTTGACCGTCCGGTTGATGTTTGCGTTCAGCGGAATAGCGTTTGTGGATCTTGCGCATTTGAAATGGGAGAATATTCGAGATGGGATATTGCTGTATCATCGGCAGAAGAGCGGGTCTCTCATACAGTTGGAGATCCCTTCCGGGGCGTTGCGACTGCTGGAGGAGTTGTCTGCTTGTACAGCAAAGGGATCCCTTTATTTATTTCCTTTTTTGAGTGGAACGAGAACTGGTGAGGCGGCCTACAAGGAATATAACATGGCCTTGTCTCGCTTTAATCGCGACTTGAGGTCGCTGGCGAGATCGACAGGCGTTACGCTTCCGGTCACCTCGTATACGATCCGTCATTCATTCGCCTCGTTCTTGAAGGAACAAGATGTATCGATCGAGGTTATCAGTGAGTTGCTAGGGCATAAGTCTATTAAGACAACACAGATCTATTTGAAGAGCTTTTCGTTGGAACGTTTATCGACGGTAAACCGGAATTGTTTTGAGAGCGTGTGTAAACCGATACCTAAAGTGGGGTAAGAGGCTTGCTACTTGGGAAGTAGCGTATTTCTTTCACGGCGCAAAAGTAATAAAAAATAACAAATAGCAAACAATCATTGGGCTTTTGTTTGTGCTCCGATCTCGATTCTCCTTAAATCTTCGTTCTTATTCCTAGTGTATAGACATGGCAATAGAGACGAAATGATCTCGTATTTCCTAAATCATCACGTCCCCCTTAAAAATTGAACATACATTCTTGTAGAGACGGGGCGTGCCCCGTCTCATCCCCTCAAAATGGTATTCAAAATTACTATCAGACGGTGGGAGACGGAGCACGCTCCGTCTCTACAACTGGGTGATAACCATTTTCCAGCCTGCTACGCTACTTCCCAAGTAGCTTAATATTTCAAACGATGGTGATTTTCAGAAAAGCCATTTTGAAAAGATATAAAGTGTTGTTTATCAGGAGTAAATAGGGCGCTCTTGGTAGGGCTTTGAATTGTTGTGAGACTTGGGTGAATATCTTGATATAATCTTAGGAAAAGATAATCATAATGGTGAATGTTTTGAGAGACGGTTACTCGGAGAGGGGTATGGCGCAAGTTGGTAAGCGCTATGATCTGAAGGTCGTACGCTGGTACGTGCTCACGCTTCCAACCGCAGGTGGTGGGAGGCGCGACAAGATCAGCCCCGCAAAAAGCTTGGATGCCGAGCTTTCCCGGCGCAAGCGTCGTGGGGAAACGTTGTTCGAGTATTTCGCCCCCTCATATGTGGAAGTAAGAAAAGTGGACGGAAAGATGGTTAACACGAAGCGGCCCCTGCTGTTCAACTATGTGTTTGTCCGTGCCTCGGTAGAGGAGATCTTCCAGATGAAACGTACACTTCCCCTATACAATTTCCTTCCCCGGGTTTCTTCCGGAGGCATAACCCATTTCCCTTATCTCTCGGATGACGAGATGGGGAATTTACGTTGGGTGGCGGAATCTTATTCTAACGAGCTTCCAGTGTACGTGCCGGACAGCGATCGCCTGCTGAAAGGTGATTGTGTGCGTATCACGTCCGGTTATTTCGCCGGAATGGAAGCGGAGGTGGTGATCCAGCCGGGTGGCGGGCATAAAAATGTTATGGTGCGTATCCTAGATTGTATGTGGGTTCCCTTGTTTGAGGTGAAAACGGGTGAGTATGAGTTGATCGAGCTGAACACCAAGGGTAAGCACGTCTATACCCATTTGGACAACGACCGCCTGCGGGAGGGTTTGCACGATGCTTTGGGGCGTTATCACACCTCCGGTAGCGTAGTGGAGGAGGATACCCGCTTGGCACATGAGGTGTTGAGGTGCTATGGTTCCCTGTGCGTGGAGACGGATGTGATGCGTTGTAAGATTTACTCGTCTCTTCTTCCTGCCTACAAGCTGTTGGGCGAGGAGGATGAGTTCGTGCGCTTGCTCGCCACGATGCGAAGCATGCTCCCTGTGGTAAAGGCGGCGCAATCTCGTGCCTTGTTGCTGGTCACGCTCTACGGCTGTACGGACAGCAGTCTCTACCGACAGATGGCACACGAGGTGGTAGATCCGTGGCGAGGTGAGTCTTCACCCAAGAAAAGCAAGTTGTCCTTGATCCGTAGGCTGGACGATTACGATCGCTGGCTAAAACACCAATAGAGTTGACAAGTGACAGTTTAAATCAAAATTCATAATTCAAAATATGTCTTCCCTTCCTTCCGGCGTTCGTTTGGTGAGGTTGCTGAACGAGCATTTGAGTGATATCATGAACCGTGAGCGTACGAATACCGCTTCCATCCACCTGTATTGTACGGGTCCTTACTGGGTGGCTTTCGAGTGTTCGGCCTATCAGTTGCGCCGCACGTTCCCAGATAGCGAGACCACGCCGATGCGTTTGTTCGGCTACCCGTTTCCTGTGGTGATGGTATCTGTGACGGATCGTTCGCTCCGTTCGTATGCCCGCAAACACATCTTGCGAAGGAACGATAAGGATTACAAGCAATTAACTGTACCCGGAATCTCCTTGGAGGACTACCAAGAGTGGCACGCCGGCGAGGTGAAAGGATTGCCTTTATTGAATGACTGATTAGACATGATTATAAAAGAGAGTTTGGAAAAACCTGCTGATTTTATCCCGGATGGGATGAATGCCTTCGAACGGAATGTGAAACGAGTAGGGGATTGCTTTTTGGCTTTCATCGCCTTGATCATATTCTCTCCATTGTTTTTAATTTGCTATATCGTCGTGAGGCGTGAGGATGGCGGCCCGGCTATCTTCAAACAAGAGCGTATCGGTCGTTTCGGCCGTCCGTTTCATATCTATAAGTTCCGCAGTATGCGGCTGGATGCTGAGAAATTCGGACCCGCCCTTTACAAAGGAGGTGCGGACCCCCGTATGACCCGTGTGGGCAAGTTCCTGCGTGAGCATCATTTGGACGAGTTGCCTCAATTGTGGAATGTCTTTATCGGTGATATGTCTTTTATCGGCCCCCGTCCGGAACGAAAGTTCTACATCGACCAGATCATGGAACGTGATCCCCGCTATCGTTATCTTTATCAGATCCGTCCGGGCGTGACTTCTTACGCTACGCTCTACAATGGCTATACGGACACGCTGGAGAAGATGCTTCGTCGTTTACGCTATGACTTGTTCTATCTGGAGCACCGCTCGTGGTGGTTCGATTTCAAGATATTGGTGAAGACTTTCTTGAACATAGCGTTCGGGAAGAAATTCTAATAAGGACAACCAAGGAGAGCGATTCTGCCCTCCTTTAAATCAAAAATACCATGAAGAAAGTTTTGAAAGGTTGGCTTATTGACAATGCGGTGACCACCGACAACAAGACTGACAACCAAATCGTCATCACCATCATCTTCCCTCCTCGCTCACGCTGCTTTTACCCGCTGGCTTGACCGAGGTCAAGTACACGTTGACAGTGACAATGCAGTTGCTGGCGCAGGCCATCTACTAACGCCCTATAGTGTGAGTACGTAAGTCTGGATCGGCGGCAAACCGACTGATGGCGGTGGTGATAGTGAAAGTCCGGATGAGATTTGACGGACCTGATAAGTCACTATTACCTGATCGGGTAAATGGCTTAGAAGTGTACTGTATCCCATGCCTTGGGACAAATTGAATGTAGTAATAAATCAAATAACAATATGTCAAAAGAAATCAAGATCGCCGTGGCCGGAACTGGTTACGTAGGATTGAGTATCGCCACTTTGCTGGCGCAGCATCATCCGGTTACGGCCGTGGACGTGATACCGGAGAAGGTAGAGCAGCTGAACCGTAGGCAGTCTCCTATCCAGGATGAGTATATCGAGAAATACTTGGTAGAGAAGAATTTGCGATTGACGGCCACGTTGGATGGAGCGTCTGCGTATCGTGATGCCGATTTCATTGTTATTGCGGCTCCCACGAACTACGACCCGGTAAGGAATTATTTCGATACGCACCATATAGAGGATGTGATCGACTTGGTGTTGAGTGTCAATCCCCATGCCGTGATGGTGATTAAATCCACTATTCCTGTAGGCTATTGCCGGAGTCTTTACTTGAAATACGCCAATAAGGGGATTGAGAGCTTTAACCTGTTGTTCTCCCCGGAGTTCCTACGCGAGAGCAAGGCCCTATACGACAACCTCTATCCCAGCCGTATCATCGTTGGTTATCCGAAGCTGATCGCCGACGAGCGGTTCAAGGAAGAAAACGAGGCCATCTGCCGTATTGCTAATCTTTCGGTATTGGAAGAGGCGGCTCGAACATTTGCCGCCCTGTTGCAAGAGGGAGCTATTAAGCAGGATATCCCCACCCTGTTCATGGGCATGAAGGAGGCTGAGGCAGTGAAGTTGTTTGCCAATACCTACCTCGCTTTGCGTATCAGCTATTTCAATGAATTAGACACATACGCTGAGGTAAAAGGGCTGGATTCGCAAGCCATCATCCAAGGGGTAGGCTTTGATCCCCGTATCGGTACGCATTACAACAACCCCAGCTTTGGTTATGGGGGCTACTGTCTTCCCAAGGATACGAAGCAATTGTTGGCCAATTACCAAGACATTCCCCAGAACATGATGACCGCCATCGTGGAGAGCAACTGCACCCGCAAGGACTTCATCGCCGATCAGGTATTGGCGAAGGCGGGATATTACGGTTATAGCGAGCGTAACAGTTTCCTTCAAACGGAGGAAAAGGAATGCGTGATCGGTGTCTATCGCTTGACCATGAAATCGAACAGCGACAACTTCCGTCAGTCCTCTATCCAAGGCGTGATGAAACGTGTCAAGGCGAAAGGGGCTACGGTTATTATCTATGAACCAACGCTGGAAGACGGTAGCTCATTCTTTGGTAGTATCGTGGTGAACGAACTCTCCAAGTTCAAGGAGATGAGCCATGCCATCATCGCCAACCGCTATGATAGTTGTTTGGACGATGTGGTGGGGAAGGTTTATACGAGGGATATTTTTAGGAGGGATTAAAGATTTTATTCGAAAGGATGAGGTTCTTGAAGGAAAGGCTCGGTAGGAACAAGACCGTATTGGCCAATTTCTCCTATTTAAGCATATTGCAGGTATTTACGATCCTGTTCCCTTTACTGACCTATCCCTATTTGCTGCGGGTCATCGGGTTGGAATTGTATGGGGTGATCGTATTCGCCCAAGTGATCATCAACTATGTATCGTTGGTGATAAATTTTGGGTTCAATATGTCTGGGACGAGGAGTGTAGCGGTCTATAAGGAGGATAAGACGTTATTATCTAGGATTGTATCATCCACATATTTGTGTAAGTTCATCCTTTGGTTCATTTGCCTTGTCATCTATTTATCGGTTATAACCATCGTTCCGTTTTTTCGGGATCATTATTGGGTTTATCTCCTCTCTTTCCTGTTGACATTCAATGAGCTTCTGTTACCCATCTGGTTCTTCCAGGGGGTCGAGAAGATGAAGTATATCACGATCGTGAACCTGTCAGCCCGCCTGTTGTTCGTGGCGGCAATCTTCCTGTTTGTCCATGAGCAAAAGGATTATCTGATCGTTCCCCTGTTAAACGGGATCGGGTCCATGTTTGCGGGTTGCCTTTCTTTGTATATCGTGTTGAGGAAGGAGAGGATAAAGTTGTCTGTGATATCTGTGCGGGAATTGAGATCGGCTTATAAGGAGAGTTTTCCGTTGTTCGTGTCCAGTCTATCCACACAGATTTACGTGAATGTAAACAAGTTGGTGATAGGGTCCTTCCTGGGGATGTCCGAGGTCTCCATTTATGATATGGCAGATAAGGTATTGCATTTGATGAAGCTCCCTGTCTCCATGATGGCGCAAGCTGCTTTCCCTAAGATTTCTCGGGAACGTAATATCCGTTTCGTGAACCGGGTGATGTTTTTGGTGGCGGGAGCCGTGTTACTGGCTTACGTCTGTATGTTTGTTGGTAGCAACTGGATCGTGTATCTTTTCACCGGGGAATATATGGAGGAAGCCTCTACCGTCATGCGGTTGCTGGGTATATCTGCTCTCTTTGTCTCTTTCAATTCTTTTATGGGAGGGAATCGGCTTGTCCCATTCGGATATTCATCGGTATATATGAAGGTGATGGTAGGTAATTGTCTGTTTTTCTTGTCCGGCATCGGGCTGTTGGGGCTCGCAAGTAACATCTATATGTATACGGTGACAATGATGGCGGTAGCGGTAGAGGCTTTTTGTTTTGTTTCTTTACTTTTTCTGAATAAGAAATTAGGATTATTATATAGCACAATATGAATATATTAAAAAACTAGGAATAGTTATTATGGGTGTTTTGTTGGGAGAAAGTCATGGAGCAGTCAAGAATTTTTCATATGTAGACATGAATGAAGTCTTAAATAATATAAGAGTAATCCTATGGCAGGATGTGAATAGTTCTAAGGTTCTAGATCAAGCTAAGAAATGGAAAAAACTATCAAGGAAAATAGCAGTTGGACAGATATTGATTATCAAGATAAATCAAGGAATCCTTGGTCTCCACAGCAACATTTGAATCGTATATTGGAAATGAGCTTCGCTTATACGGGTGAGGGCATGGATACATTAAAAAATATAGATCTGGGTAATACCATCGTTGCCGCATTAAACTATTGGATGAATGTATTACCGATATGTACGAATTGGTGGTTTAATGATATATCTGTTCCTCAGACGATTGGTGAGATATTGATTCTCTTAAATGAAACGGAATGTCTGAATATGGAATTACGGGATCGGTTGATCTTGTGTATGAAAAAAGGAGATCTTATAAAACATGAGGGAGCAAATAAGACGGACATTACTTTATATTATCTGTTTCGAGCTACTCTGACCGGAGATGAAAGGTTGATGAGAGAGACCGTAAAAGAGGCTTTCGGTGTACTTTCGAAAGGAAAGCGGGAAGGCATACAAATAGATGATTCCTGTCATCAGCATGGAGATCAGTTGTATATATCTGGTTATGGGGATGTGTTGATCGAGGGCGTATTATCTATTGCCCGTTACCTGAAAGGGACTGATTACAGTTTATCAAAGGAGCAGTTAAATGTTTTGTTGGACTTCGTGTTGAATGGATATGGTTCTATTTTCAGATCTGTTTATAAGGACTATAATGCCGGGGAACAGCTTCTTTTGCGGAAAAGCGTATTAAAAAAGAGCGATATTATAAAAAATTAGAGTTGTTATCAGAACTAGATATACAGAATGAACTAAAATATCGAGAGCTTGTGCGGGAAATAGCATCGGTGTCTAACGTTAAGTAATGAATATAATCGATTGTTTTGGTGTTCCGATTATATGGTACATAATAATCCTTCCTATCAAGCATCCGTACGATGTTATAAGGCTGAGACCGGAGGTAATGGAGAGAACTTGAAAGGGACTTTATTGTCTGCAGGATCATTTTCTGTACGTGTATCGGGAGATGAGTATTTTAATATTTTTCCTTGTTGGGATTGGGCGAGAGTACCTGGTGTGACATCATTGTATCGGGTCCCGTCTTATACCAAGGAATGGGGAAAATCAGGCAAGACAACTTTTGTGGGTGGAGTTTCTGATGGAAAGACTGGGACTTTTGCTATGGATTATGCGGAATATGGTGTGAAAGCTCGTAAAGGTTATTTCTTTTTCAAGGATGAGATCATTTGTTTGGGGGCTGGCATAGAAGGGAATGGCCCAAATGTGGAAATCATTACTTCTATTAATCAATGCTTGCATAGAGGAGATATGATACAAGGTATTGGATCTGTTTGTCACGATCATATAGGTTATTATAGCATAGATTCTCCTGAAATGATAGTAGAGACAGATGTCTACCAAGGAAGTTGGAGAGATATCAATTTAACTCAATCGAGGGATCTTGTACAACAGAAAATATTTTCTCTATATATAGATCATGGAAAAGGTATAAAGAATGGGAAATATTCGTGTGTGATTGTTCCGGGTTTAACGCAGGATGAATTCAAATCTCATTCGATCCATCATATGGAGGTGTTGCAAAATGACATATTTGTACAGGCGGTAGCTAATACTGAAACACATACGTTACAAGTCGTGTTTTATGAGGCTGGAGAGTTTGATTGTAAGGGATTAAAGTTACTTGTGGATTCTCCTTGTGCTATTTTAATGCCCGATTATAAACGGCTTGATAAGCTCTATATCAGTGATCCTTCACAAAAGAAGGAACAAATCACCCTCAACCTTAATGAGAAAGAATATACAATCCGGTTACCAAAAGGAAATCTGGATGGTTCTTCTATATCTATACATATTTGAATATGGAAACACTCTCATTACGTATAAGCAAGGACACTATTCGGCAATGTTTGTCTAAAATAAGCATAATGATCCTTTGTGTCATAATGCTTTATTCGATGAAGCCTTGGTTCTTTTGGAATGAAACAACGCCTATATTATATGTTTTGATCCTTTTATTTATTATCGTAAGGATTCCCTTTTTAGGAAAAATATTAAAGAGGAAGCAATTTGTTCTTTGTTGCTTGTGCCTGCTTATGTATAGCAGTGTTGATTTGTTAGATCTTGTTCATCCGGTTTTTATTATACAATATTTATTTAGGAATTTACTGCTGGTCTTCTTTGTTATTCTTTTTTCGGATGATGAAAAAAGGAATTTAGTGAGGCTTTTTACCAAAGTATATTCAGTTATACTATTTATGAGTATAATAGCTTATGTATTTTACTTATTGGATATAAGTATGCCATATACAATCATGAGGTATGAGTATAATACCGGGTATCCTAGTTTTAGAAATTATACATTCTTGATAATACGGAACGAAACAGAATTCTTCTCTCGTTTTCAGTCTATTTTCTTGGAACCTGGACATGTGGGGATGATTTCTTCTTTATTATTATATGTAAATCAATATAATTTAAAAAGGATACCAGTATTTGTTATTTTTATATCAGTGCTGCTTTCTTTCTCCTTGGCAGCGTATGTGTTGCTTGTGTTAGGTATGACATTGTATTATGTGATGAAAAGTAAACATTATTTTAGAAGAGTTTTGCATGTGTCTTTTTTTCTTGGTTCTGTTGTGGTGATCTCTGTGATCTTTTATGTAAATAATCCCGATTCCGTTTATTCAAAATTTGTTGTAGCTCGGTTGGATTATGATGAGGAACGAGGGATCTCTGGAAATAATCGTACGAACAATCAGTTTGATTATTATTATGATAAAGTTTTTTTGCAAAGTAATGATGTTTTGCTCGGAATAGGAGATGAGGAATTTGCTAGGAGATTTGGTAGTGGAAATAGCTCTTATGAAACATTTATAGTTCAAAATGGGGTAATAAGTTTGATCTTTCTGTTTGTTTTTTATTGTATACTTGTTTGTCGTTGCTTATCTCCTGTTTATGTTGGATTGCTAATTCTTTATGTTGCGTCGTTCTTGCAAAGACCATATGCGTTATGGGAGGTTGAGTTGTTTCTTTTTATGAGTGCAGGATCTATCTTAAAGTATAAATGTAATGATAAATTATTCGATTATTATTCCACATAGGAATATACCAAAGTTATTGCAGCGTTGTTTGGATTCTATTCCGTATAGAGATGATATTCAGATTATTGTAGTGGATGACAATAGTGATCCTAAAGTGGTGGATTTTGATAATTTCCCAGGGATGAATGCTCCTAACGTAGAAGTATATTTTACAAAAGAAGGGAAAGGAGCTGGATATGCTCGGAATGTAGGATTAGAACATGCAAAAGGAAAATGGATATTGTTTGCAGATGCTGATGATTATTTTACTCAAGAATTGGTGACAATTCTTGATACATTGAAAGAATCAAATAATGATCTAATATTCCTTGGGTCTAAATGTATTGATGGAGTCACGAAAAGAATACATAAAAGAGATCTTAAGTATTCTAAATTAATGAAAGAAGCATTAGCAGGAAATAAGGATAAGTATAGATATAATGCATATGTTCCGTTTGCAAAGATTATTCGTTCTGATTTGATACGGGATAATTATATTTTATTCGATGAGACTATAGTTGCGAATGATATGATGGGATCAATCAGAATGGCTTATTGTTCTAAATCTACAGGATTTGATGATAGATGTATTTATATTAGGGAAGTACGGAATGGATCTTTGATGTCAAAACGAAGTATACAATATTTGATTTGTCGATTTAATGTTTGGTTAAGAGTTAATGATTTCTTAACTGATATAGGTTTTTCTAAATATCATATAAATCTAATACCAACGTTAATAAAAATATTACTTAAAGGTAATATAGATGTTTTTTTTGATCTTATTTTTATATTATTGAAAGATAATAAAGTTAGTGCTAAAAAACAAATATTAGATTTGTTTATGTATCAAATATTAAAAATAAAAAAATCATGAATGTATCTTTAATATTTGCAGGAGGATCAGGCCGTCGGATGAATACGAAAGGTCGCCCTAAACAATTTTTGGAATTTCGTGGAAAGCCTATTATCATTTATACGTTAGAATTGTTTGATAATCATTCTGAAATTGATGCTATTGTAGTGGTGTGTCTTAGAAATTGGATTCCTTATTTAGAAAAGATGCTCCGTAAATTTGAGATTACGAAGGTGAAAGCTATAGTCTCGGGTGGAAGTACTGGACAAGATTCTATTTATTCAGGTTTAAAAGCGATAGCGGAGAACTTTTCGTTAGACAGCACTGTGTTGATTCATGATGGAGTGAGACCTTTGATTACGGAAGATACCATTAGTGAAAATATAGAATGTGTTAAGGAACATGGTTCTTGTATCACTTGTATTCCTGCAACGGAAACTTTTATTGTCTCACGTTGGGATGGTAGTTTAAATATTCCTTCTCGATCGGATTCTTTTATTGCTCGTGCTCCTCAAAGCTTTATTTTATCAGATATTCTTTCTGCACATAAAAAGTCTTTACAAGAGAATAGGCATGATTTTATAGATTCTTGTTCTATGATGAGTTATTATGGTTATAAGTTACATACAATTATAGGACCTATGGAGAATATAAAGATTACTACACCTACTGATTATTTTATATTCAAAGCAATGGTTGATGTACACGAAAATCAGCAGATATTTGGATTTTAATATTGAATATTCATGAATAAAATAATAGATAAACTACGGTCTAAATCTATTTTGATAACTGGGGCCTCTGGTTTAATTTGCTCTTCTTTTATAGATCTCCTAATGTACTATAATAAACAAGGAATCCATATAAGTATTTATGCGATGAGTAGAAATGAAGAATATGCTCACAAGCGCTTTGAGACCTATTGGGGGAATCCATTGTTTACTTTTATCGAACATGATGTAATAGAGCCTTTTTCATTGGATCTATCGTTGGATTATATTATTCATGGAGCAAGTAATGCGTCTCCGAAGCGTTACACTACCGATCCGGTAGGAACTATGAAGTCTAATCTTTGGGGTGTATCAAATTTATTGGAGTTGGCAAAAGAGAAAAAGGCAAGGCTCCTATATATATCTTCAGGAGAGGTGTATGGAGAAGGAGGTGGGGTGGATTTTGTTGAGGGTTATAGTGGTTATGTGGATTGTTTGAATCCTAGGGCTTGCTACCCCTCTAGTAAACGTGCTTCGGAGACACTTTGTGTTTCTTATAAAGAGCAATATGGAGTGGATGTTGTAATCGCACGTCCTGGGCATATATACGGAATGGATACCGATCGCGATGATAGGGCATTCGCTCAATTCTTACGAAATGCTAAGAAAAATGCGAATGTGGTCATGAAAAGTGAGGGTTGTCAGGTTCGTTCTTATTGCTATGTTGAAGATTGTGCTTCTGCCTTATTATATATTTTGCTACGGGGTATAAATGGCAAGGCTTACAATATCGCAAATAGTGACTCTGTGTTATCTATTAAAGAACTGGCAGAGTTAATAGCTCAAGCAGCGGGTGTAAAGGTTATGTATGATATTCCTTCCAATTCCGAATCTAAGGGATATTCTAAAGTGCAACGAGCTGTATTGGATTCTTCATTGTTGGAATCTTTGGGCTGGAAACCTCAAGTATCATTGGAAGAAGGATTGAGACGAGTTTTAGGAATATATAAATGAAATTGTGGTTATGTTAAGCATACAAGATTACGTTAAAAACTCAGAGACACAAGCTCGATTAGGCTTAAGAATACCAACGAAGGAGGAACTAAAGCAAATTCAAGATATATTGCTAGATATGTATAAAGATATATTGTATATCTGTGAGAAAAAGCGATTAACAGTCTTGCTAGGTGGTGGTAGCGCATTAGGAGCAGTACGGCATGGTGGCTTTATTCCTTGGGATGATGATATTGATTTGATTATACCTCGAAAAGACATATTCTTGTTTTTAAGTACATTCAAAGAAGAGTTTGGTGATAAATATGATGTGACATCTCCGTCAAATGGAGGTGATGTACCTGATATAGTGCCTCGTATTCATCGTAAAAGAACTTTGCTTGTCAACTTGTTCGATAAAAGAAAAATAGGTCCATCTGGTGTGTCTATAGATATTACTATCATGGATTTTGTTCCAGAAAATAGGCTGCTTCGTTTTCTGCATGGTACGGTTTCCAATGTAATGTTTTTTCTGGTTAATTCAAAAGGTATGTGGTTGTGTTGTAATGAGTGTTCTGATAGTTTTTTTAGCTCCAATATCAAGTCGTATTTATTTTATAAGTTTCGATTGTTTGTAGGAGCTTCTTTATTTTTTATTAGCTATCGTAAAATCTGTTTATGGTTTGATAAATGGACTTCTTTGTGTAGAATATCAAACTTGTTGTCTATTCCGGTCGGTCGAAAACACTATTTTGGAGAAATGTTATGTAAAGATGTGTTTTATCCTCCAAAGGAAATGCTTTTCGAGGGAGTGAAAGCTTATGTTCCCAATGACTTAACAACCTATTTGAGGAATTTGTATGGAGAAGATTATATGTCACTTCCTCCTGTCGAAAAACGAGAATCACATCCTTTTGTCCTTTTGAATTTGTAATCAAGCGATATATGAATGCAAGGATATCTTACATTGATCAATTAAAAGGAATCGCAATCTTGCTTGTTGTGCTTGGGCATATTATAGGGTATAACAATTGTGAGAATAGTTTCTTATGGCGCTTTATCTATTCATTCCATATGCCTCTTTTTATGTTCATTAGTGGGTATGTTGCCCAAATGACATTTCGGATAGAGAATTTTGGTTGGAATGAGGTATCTTCTTTCATGATCAAAAAGTTTAGGACATTGTTGTTACCTATGGTAACTTGGGGAATTGTGATTCCTTTCTTTTTCTTAAGATCAACTGTTGAGAACAGCTTTATTGATTATCTATTAAACTATATTAAAATGTGGGGAGGTGGATTATGGTTTTTCGCTACTCTCTTTTTTCTCTCGATTTTATTCTTGTTATATAGATGGATCATTAAGCTGATAAATTCCAAATCAATCATTATGGATTATGTGATCTTATTATTCTTGTTTGTGCTTATTGTATTGTTGCATAAATCTTTGCCTAAAGATGAGGTTTATTCAGAAGGTATACGTTCTGTTTTTAGTTATTTCACGTTTTACTTTTTAGGAACAATAGTATGCAAACAAACCAAATTGAGGAATCTTGTTTTGGATGATAACTTGTTTTTCTCATTTTCATTTGTTATGTTTTACCTGCTGATACCTTCTTTTGTATATGATATGTCTTCAATGTTTAACCAATTGATGAAGATCGTGTTGTCATTATTCGCTATCCCTTCTTTGTTCTTTATTGTTCGCCATGTTTCTTGGAATAGACAGGTAGATAATATGTTCCAATATTTCGGCCGTGAGTCTTTATCTATTTATGTGACTCATAATGGGCCTTTTTCCTTTTTATTGGTATTATCCAATTATGTTACTTTATCATCTGTTGATAATATACTTTGTTTTTTATTCCTATTGGTATTTTCATTATTCATTTGTTATGCTTCTATATGGATAAGGAACATAGTCTCTATATCTCCTATTTTGGAATTATTTTTATACGGAAAATCTTATAAAAGAAAATCGATATGAACATCTATTTTATCAATCCCCCATTTAAGGCTAAGTATGGAAAATTCTCTCGTGAGTCTCGTAGTCCAGCAATTACGAAAAGTGGGGCTTTATATTATCCTCTATGGCTGATTTATGCGGCTTTGTATTCAAGCAAACAGGGACATAATGTCTCTTTTTTGGATGCTCCAGCTAAACAGTTAAATGAGGAACAGTCTTTAAACATTATTCGGAAGACGGATAATGAGCATTCATTGTTTGTTTTAGATACAAGTACGCCTTCCATTAAAAGTGACGTTGCTTTTGCCGGGAAGCTGAAGGCATTGTATCCTCACTCGTTTATCGTACTTGTGGGGACTCATCCTTCGGCTTGCGCAGAAGAGACGTTGGGTTATTCGAATGCGGTGGATGCGGTCGCTATTGGGGAATATGATTGTATCGTGAATGAGCTAGCGAATGTTCTGGACGCAGGAAAGGATCTGCGGGAGGTTCGAGGGCTTTGTTTTTGGGACGGGAAGGAGTTTGTACGAACCGCGCATATGCCACCGATGAAGAATTTGGATGATCTTCCTTTTGCCTCACAATTTATCAAGGAACATTTAAATGAGAGGGATTACTTTTTCGCTGCTGCCACATATCCCTCTATCCAGATATTTACCGGGCGTGGATGTCCCTTCCGTTGTAATTTCTGTGTCTATCCGCAAACGATGCATGGGCATGCTTTTCGGGCACGATCCGCAGAGAATGTGGTGGCCGAGTTCGAATACATTGCCGCTAATTTCCCAGATGTGAAGGAGGTAGTAATCGAGGATGATACATTTACAGCCAATAAGAAGCGAGTATTGGACATTTGTCGTTTGTTAGTGGAAAAGAAATTGAATAAACGGCTGAAATGGTTATGTAATGCTCGTGTGGACCTTGATTTGGAAACGATGTTGGCTATGAAAAAGGCCGGATGTCGTTTGATTATTCCGGGTATAGAGAGTGGTAGCCAACAGATATTGGATAACATCAAGAAAGGAACGAAGGTGGAATATTTCTATCAGTATGTTGCCAACGCTAAAAAGGCGGGTTTGTTAATACATGCTTGTTATATGGTCGGTAACCAAGGCGAAACCCGGGAAACCATGGAAGAGACTCTTCGGTTAGCGTTAAGGTTGAATACGGATACTGCCCAGTTTTTCCCGTTGATACCTTATCCCGGTACGGAGGCTTATCAGTGGGCGAGGGAAAACAACTATATAGAGACGGATTATGAGAAGTATTGTTTGCCGGATGGTACACATAACACCGTATTGTCTTTACCAGATCTTTCCGCAGGGGAAATGGTTGATTTCTGTAATAGGGCACGGAAGAAATATTATTTACGTGCCAGTTACATTTTACATAGGCTGAGAGTCGGTTTGCGTAATCCTTCAGACTTGAAACGTTCGCTTAAGGCATTCGCTAAGTTGAAACGCTATTTGTTTAAATAATCATTTGTATTTTAACGTGTTACCTCTTGTGTCCATTATAACCCCGTGTTATAATGCGGCTCCTTTTATATCCCAAGCGATTGAGTCCGTATTGGCTCAATCGTTTGAGAATTGGGAGATGATTATTGTGGATGATTGTTCTCGTGATGATTCACTCTCAATCATTCAAAAGTATGCGAGAATAGATTCCCGTATTCGATATTTACGGACGGATAAACCATCCGGCTCGCCTACGTTACCCCGTAATATGGGAATAAAGGAAGCGAGAGGACGGTATATCGCTTTTTTGGATAGCGATGATATGTGGTTACCGAATAAGTTAAGCGATCAGTTAAAAGTTTTTGAAAAGTCCGAGGTCGCTATTGTTTTCTCTAATTATGAGAAAGTAAACCTAGATGGTGAGCGAAACGGACGTGAAATAATAGCTCCTTGTGAGGTTGATTATCCTTTGTTATTGAAAGGGAATTGTATAGGATGCTTGACAGCCATGTATGATTCAGCCTTGACGGGAAAAATATTTTTCAAGGAAATTGGGCATGAGGATTATGTATGTTGGCTTTCTATCTTAAAGCAAGGGTATAAAGCGCAGAACACAAATACGGTGACGGCTCTTTACCGAGTTGGTGACCATTCAGTCTCTTCGAATAAATTAAAAGCCATGCGTTGGCAGTGGAACATTTTGAGAAATGAGATGGATTTGCCGGTGTATAAGGCTGTTTATTATTTTATTCATTATGCGATTAGAGCTTTTGCTAAGGCTATGAGGTGATCTTACTCAGTGAAATATTTGTATGCCTTAGATCTAGTGCTTACTCATAGACAAACTGTCTTGTAAAATAGAGGGCGATATTCTACTTCCAACTTATGGGATGTAAAATATCGCCCTTTATTAGGTGGAAAAAATCGAGTATTTCATAGAATGAAAGCTAGAACCGGAGGCTTGTTCTGAAAAAAGTTCTATCTTTGTTCAACAACAGGTGTAGTAAGAAAAAAGGTTATGACGACTGTGCGTAAATTACCGATAGGAATACAGAGTTTCGAGAATATTCGGAATGAGAACTATTTGTATGTGGATAAGACTGCCTTGATTTACCAACTGGTGACGAAAGGTAAGCCTTACTTTCTGAGTCGTCCTCGCCGTTTTGGGAAAAGTTTATTGATATCTACGTTAGAAGCCTATTTCCAAGGAAAAAAAGAATTGTTTAAAGGATTGGCCATTGATCAGCTAGAGCAAGATTGGAATGTTTATCCGGTATTGCATTTGGATTTGAATGCACGTAAATATGAGTCGGAGGCAGATCTGGTGGCTATATTGAACCAATATCTTGAAATGTGGGAGGCTGTTTACGGCGATGAGATGAAATTGCGAGCTCCGGAAGAACGTTTTTTTTACGTGATTCGTCGTGCTTGGGAACAAACGGGCAGACAAGTAGTAGTCTTGATTGATGAATATGATAAGCCCCTTTTGCAAACGATTTATAACGAACCCTTGCAAGAGGCGTATCGACATATCATGAAAGCGTTTTATGGAGTGCTCAAGAGTGCGGATCGTTATTTACGTTTTGTCTTTCTTACCGGAGTTACCAAATTTGCGCAAGTGAGTGTTTTCAGTGATTTGAACCAACTCAATGATATAAGTTTAGACTATGACTATGCGACCCTTTGCGGGATTACCCATGCGGAGTTGGTCGATAATCTAACGCCGGAATTAGAGCGGTTGGGGCAGATGCAGTCTCTATCAAGGGAAGAGACCGTGGAGACAATGGTGCGGCAGTATGACGGGTATCATTTTCATCCGAACCGAGAAGGTGTCTTTAATCCATTTAGCGCATTAAGTGCCTTGCAGAAGAGAGAGTTTGGCGATTATTGGTTTCAGACCGGTACACCTACGTTTCTTGTCGAATTATTAAAGAAAAGCGAGTTTGATCTGCGTATCCTGATTGATGGCGTAGAGACACAGGCTTCGGCCTTTACCGAATACCGTGCGGAACGGAATAATCCGATCCCTCTTCTTTATCAGAGTGGATATTTGACCATAAAGGAGTATGATCCCCGTTTTAAACTTTATAAACTCGAGTTTCCCAATGAAGAGGTTTGCTATGGTTTTCTGAACTTTATAACTCCTTTTTATTCATCTATATCCGATGAGGAAAGAGGCTTTTACATCGGGAAATTCGTGGATGATTTGGAGTCCGGGAACATAGATTCCTTTATGCGGCGTCTTCGTGTCTTTTTTGCGGATTTTCCGTATGAGCTGAATGACAAGACGGAACGTCATTATCAAGTCGTATTTTATTTGGTATTCAAATTGATGGGGCAGTTTTGTGATACGGAGATCCGTAGCGCAAAAGGTCGTGCCGATGCCGTTGTCAAAACAGCAAACTATATTTATCTTTTCGAATTCAAATTGAATGGCACCGTAGAGGAAGCCTTAAAACAAATAGAAGATAAGGGGTATCTCTTACCCTATCAAATAGACGATCGCAAACTTTTCAAGATAGGTGTTTCGTTCGATCAGGTGGAACGGAATGTTGGAGAGTGGGCGGTAGGAGATTAAGGATCCGACGCCCTATTTCTGTAAGGATGGCAGTAGCTTTTATATTTATGATTTTTGGGAGACTTTAAATGTAAATAGATTATATGGAAAAACAAAAACAACAACCCCAGCGGTTGCAATCATTGGATGCCCTTAGGGGTTTTGATATGCTCTTTATTATGGGCGGTGCTTCTTTATTTGTCGCTTTGGCGACATTGTTTCCGAATTCTTTTTTTCAGGCGATAGCTGAGCAGATGGAACATGTGGAATGGAACGGGTTGTCGCATCACGATACGATCTTCCCATTGTTCCTCTTTATTGCGGGTATTTCGTTCCCGTTCTCACTAGAGAAGCAACGAGGAAAAGGTATGACGGATGGAGCGATTTACAAGAAGATCGTCCGTCGTGGAATTACCTTGGTTTTCTTGGGAGTGGTATATAACGGGTTATTGTCGTTTGATTTTGACCACCTGCGTTGCGCAAGTGTATTGGCACGTATCGGGTTGGGATGGATGTTTGCGGCCTTGTTGTTTGTCCGTTTCGGTTGGAAACTGCGTGCGGGGATAGCGGCTTTTATCTTGGTTGGCTATTGGTTGGCGATGGCTTTTGTGCCTGTGCCGGATGCCGGTGGAGCGGGGCCGTTCACATTCGAGGGAAACCTGGTGGGGTATATTGACCGTCTGTTTCTTCCCGGATGTTTACATGAGACTGTTTTTGATCCGGAGGGTTTATTCTCTACCGTTCCCGCAATTGCCACGGCGATGCTGGGTATGCTCACCGGTGAATGGATCAAGCTGCGGAAAGAAGGGCTGACCGACCGAAAGAAAGTGCTTTGTTTGGTAGGAGCGGGAGCTGTGCTGTTGATCGTCGGTTTGTTATGGAGCTTGCTCTTCCCGATCAACAAGAAGTTATGGACAAGTTCCTTTGTCTGTGTAGTAGGTGCTTATTCCGTTTGGATGTTTGCTTTGTTCTTTTATATCATAGATGTATTGAGGTGGCGTAAATGGACCTTGTTTTTTACCGTGATCGGCATGAACTCCATTACGATCTATTTAGCGCAGCGTTTTATCTGTTTCTCCTATACTTCCGAGGCGATATTCGGTGGGTTGGCGAAGCTGATGCCCGAGACCGCTCAGCCTTTGGTGAACGCTATCGCCTATATCGCCGTTTGTTGGGGTTTCTTATATTTCTTATATCGTCAACGAATTTTCTTGAAAGTATAATAGATACATACTCCGTGGCTTCGACCTTTTTTGTTTAGTGGCGTTGGAGATGGTGTTACATCCGTTGGTTCGTGCGATTGATACACCTTGGCTGAAGGTATACGGCATGAAATCAATTCTGGCTTATATGCTTGCTAACGTGGTAAGTTTTAGGTGTATCGGAGAATCCTTGTTTTTCGGAACCCAGCAATATGTAGGAAATTATTATCCGGTGCTCATAGCCATGTGCAATGTATCGGTAATTTATGTACTTTTGTATGCGTTTTATAAACATAATATTTTCCTTAAAGTATAGAAACAAGAAAACTTAGATCGAAGAAAGATGGAATCAATCAAACAGATATATCGGATGGGGCATGGTCCTTCAAGTAGTCATACTATGGGGCCAATGCGTGCGGCACAAATGTTCTTGGAACGTAATCGGGGTGCCGTGCGTTTTAATGTAACCTTGTATGGTAGCTTGGCGGCTACGGGAAAAGGTCATATGACGGATGCCGCTATTCTTGAGGTGTTACAGCCGGTAGCGAAGACAAACATTACTTGGGAACCCAAGACTTTCTTGCCGTTCCATCCGAACGGGATGTTGTTCGAGTCGTATAATGAGAGTGGCGAGGAGCTGGATACATGGACCATATATAGTATCGGCGGGGGAACTTTGGCGAATGAGTCTTTTAATGAGTTGAAAACGGAGCAAGTGTACGATATGCATACGATCAAGGAAATACAGGCTTGGTGCGAGAAGACCGGCCATTCTTATTGGGAGTATGTTGAGCAGCATGAGGGACCTTCTATTTGGGATTATCTGGCTGAGGTATGGGATGTGATGCAGGATGCGGTTCGTCGTGGTCTGGAAGCGGAAGGTATCTTGCCGGGAGGCTTGGGCATTCGTCGTAAGGCTTCCGATTATATGATCCGGGCGAAAGGATATGGTAGCAGTATCAAGAGCCGGGGAATGGTGTATGCTTATGCCTTGGCGGTGTCTGAGGAGAACGCTTGCGGGGGGAAGATCGTAACCGCCCCGACTTGCGGTTCGTGTGGTGTAATGCCGGCGGTACTTTACCACTTGAAAGAGACGCGTGAGTTCCGTGATTCCCGTATATTACGTGCTTTGGCTACGGCGGGTTTGTTCGGGAATGTGGTGCGTACGAATGCCTCTGTGTCGGGAGCCGAGGTGGGCTGTCAGGGTGAGGTTGGCGTAGCTTGCGCTATGGCTGCCGGAGCTGCCAGTCAATTGTTTGGTGGTACGCCCGCCCAGATCGAGTATGCCGCCGAGATGGGGTTGGAGCATCATTTGGGATTGACTTGCGATCCTGTCTGTGGTTTGGTTCAGATCCCATGTATCGAGCGAAATGCGTTTGCCGCTGCTCGTGCTCTTGACGCTAATACGTTCTCGAACTTTTCCGATGGTAAGCACCGGGTAAGTTTCGATCAGGTAGTAGAGGTGATGCGTCAGACTGGTAATGATTTGCCCAGTCTTTATAAGGAAACCTCGGAGGGTGGTTTGGCGAAGAATATGGAGAATTCGAATGATTGAGATAGAATGTTGGTTTAATAACAAAAATTTACTATTGATGATAAAAGGAAAGAATAGTCTGTTTTGCGCAGTGTTGATGGTAGGTGCCTTGATGTCTTGCGGTGGGCCTAAGCAGGCTCCGAAAGAAGAGGTAGCGAAGAGTGGTAATCCTATATTTGAGGGTTGGTATGCGGATCCGGAAGGAATCATTTACGGGGATACTTATTGGATTTATCCGACACGGAGTGATCTGTATGAGAAGCAAACCGCTTTTGATTGTTTCTCTTCCAAGGATTTGGTGAATTGGACTAAACATAGTTCTATTATCGATACCGCAGAGGTGAAGTGGGCGAAGATCGCTATGTGGGCTCCTTCGGTAATCTGTAAGGATGGAAAGTATTATCTTTTCTTCGGGGCAAACGACGTACATGAGGGAGAGATCGGAGGTATTGGCGTTGCTGTGAGTGATCGTCCGGAAGGGCCTTACAAGGATTTGCTGGGTAAACCGCTGATCAACGAGATCGTGAACGGGGCGCAGCCGATCGACCAATTTGTTTTCCACGACACAGACAATGATGAGTATTATATGTATTATGGTGGTTGGAAGCATTGTAATATGGTACGCTTGAATAAAGATTTTACCGGACTTGTGCCATTCGAGGATGGAACGATTTATAAAGAGGTAACTCCTAAGGATTACGTGGAGGGCCCATTCATGTTCAAGAAGAATGGTAAATACTACTTTATGTGGAGTGAGGGAGGCTGGACCGGACCGGATTACAAGGTCGCTTACGCTATCGCCGATTCTCCTTTTGGCCCGTTTAACCGTATCGGGGAGGTCTTACGGCAGAATTTTGATATCGCTAATGGAGCCGGCCACCATTCGATCATGCACGTGCCGAATTCGGAGGATTACTATATCGTGTATCATCGTCGTCCGGCCGGTGTCGATACGCGTGACCACCGGGAGACTTGTATTGAGAAGATGACGTTTAACGAGGAGGGATTGATCAATCCTGTGGAGATTACGACCGAGGGAGTTGAGGCTCGTACGATTCAATAATTAAATGAAATAAAATAAGGATTACATAGCAAGAAAACTTTGGTTTTATTTGCTATGTAATTTTTTTATACTACTTTTGACGCATATGTCAAACTATAATGACAAACAATGGTGACAAAACAAAAAATAACATTTAATTATGGAAGCGAAAGATATGAATGAGATGGAGTCTCGCATCATAGAAGCGGCGAAGCGAGTGTTTGTCCGCAAGGGATACGAGGCGGCTACCATGAGTGATGTGGCGGCAGAAGTGGGTATCGGCAGGACTGCCTTACATTATTATTATAGGACGAAAGAGATTTTGTTCGACGCTATATTCGGGCAATTGCTTTCTTCATTGTTACCGAATATCGATCGGGTGTTGGATGAGGAGAGCACGATGTTGGAGAAAATGCCGGTGATCGTTGATCTGTATATGGGAATTGTTCGTGCGAACCCGATGTTCCCGAGTTTCGTGATAGGCGAGTTAAACAGAGACCCGGAACATTTGTTCCAAACCGTGATGAGAGATCCGAAGAAGATACAACCCATCCTGCGTCTTCGTAATCAGATAGAGGAAGAAATGGATAAAGGGCTTCTGCGGAAGATGCCGGTCATAGATTTGGTTTCGACCTTAGTGAGTTTGGTGGTTTTCCCGTTGTTGATCCGCAAGCCGTTGACGGTAGCCTTCCTTGATAATGATATGGGACGGTTTGAGGAATATATGGATAGACGCAAGGATTTGATCGTGGGTATCATAACCGACATAATGACCCCCAATACCTAATGCGATTCATTTCCCCGCTTGTAGAGACGTGGCATGCCGCATCTCATCTCAGCCAAATAGTATTGAAGATATTTTAAGTATAATATATGAAAGGTGTATATCTATTATTGAGTATAACCCTGTTGGGATATGTAGGAAAAGTTAGCGGGCAAGAATCGGTTACGATTACCCAATGTTATGAGTGGGCGAGGGAAAACTATCCGCAGATTCACCAAATGAACCTGATCGATCAGACAGAACGTTATAACTTGAGCAATGTCGGTAAGGCTTGGCTTCCCCAGCTTTCGGTAAGCGGCAAGGCAAGCTATCAGAGCGACGTAACGAAATTGCCTTTCGATGGGGATAAGATCTCCTCGCTTCTTCCTGGTTTCGAGATCCCGACTTTGAGTAAGGATCAGTATCAAGTCGTGGCACAGGTAGACCAGACGATTTGGGACGGCGGTAGTACCCGTTCGGCTCGTGCCTTGACCCGTGCCGAGGCAACTGCCAACCGGGAACAATTGGAAAGTGAGTTGTATGCACTGAACGACCGGGTGAACCAGATCTACTTCGGTTGCCTGCTACAAGACGAGTTGATACGTCAGAACGCTTTACTGCAAAAGGAGCTACAGATCAATATCGAGCGTATCAAAGCAATGATGGATAATGGTGTGGCGAATCAGTCGGATCTGGAGAGTATGGAAGTGGAACTACTGAATGCCCGCCAAAAAGAGATTGAGCTAAAGGCATCTCGTACAGCATATCGGCAGATGTTGGCTGTCTTTATCAATAAGCCGCTGACGGATCAGGTTATTTTGAAGACTCCGGAGTCGCCCGAGTATTCGTTGTCCACACAAATCAACCGTCCGGAATTACGTGCCTTGGATGCCAAGAGCGAATGGATCGAGATGCAGAATAAACAGGTCACGGCGAACCTGATGCCTCGTATCGGAGCTTTCATACAAGGTGGTTATGGTCGCCCGGGTTTGAATATGCTGGAGGATAGTTTTGAGCCTTATTATGTGGCCGGTGTCCGTCTTTCTTGGAATTTGGGGAAGTTGTACACGCTGAAGAATGACCGGAGGAAGATCGAGGTAAGCCGTCGCCAGATTGATGTGCAACGGGAGACTTTTTTGTTCAATACCCGCCTGCAACTTTTGCAGCAAAATACGGAGATAAAGAAAATGACAGACCTGATGCGTGCCGATGACGATATAATCCGTCTGAGAACAAGCATCAAGCAAGCGGCAGAGGTGAAACTGGAGAACGGCGTGATTTCCGTCATGGACCTGATCCGGGAGATCAACGCCGAGGACATGGCCCGGCAAACCGCCGCGGCACATCGTGTGCAACGCTTGATGACTATCTATAATTATATGTATACAACGAATTAAATAGAGTATGATAAATACAATTGATTTATGAGACATTTGATTCTTATCAGCCTATGCGGCCTTCTATGGACGGCTTGCGGCAATACAGACAATGATTTTGATGCTTCCGGTACCTTCGAGGCGACTGAGATCTTGGTATCTTCCGAAGCCAACGGAAAGATCATGGAACTGAATATCGAGGAGGGTGACCGCTTAAACGCCGGAGCCATCGTGGGTTACGTGGATAGTACCCAGCTTTTTCTGCGGAAGATGCAACTGTCTGCCAGCCTCCGTTCGGTAGATATACGCAAGCCGGATATCCGTAAACAGATCGCTGTCTTGGAACAACAAATCGCCACGGCTAAGACTGAGCAACAGCGACAAGAGAACTTGGTACGTGCGAAAGCGGGCAACCAAAAGCAACTGGATGATATCGTGAATAACATCAAATACCTTCAGAAGCAACTCGATGCCCAATACTCTTCTTTAAGCAAGACTACGGGAGGTGCCGACGCAGAGGTAGAGGGCTTGCAATACCAGATCATGCAATTGGATGATCAACTGATGAAGAGCCGTATCCTCAATCCCCAGACCGGTACGGTATTGGTGAAATGCGCCGAACCGGGAGAGGTGACGGCGGCGGGTAAACCGCTTTATAAGATCGCCGATACGGATTTACTTTATTTGCGTGCCTACGTGACAGCAGATCAGTTATCCCACCTGAAGCTAGGACAATCTCTCAAAGTCTTCGCCGACTATGGCAACGATCGCCGGGAATACCCCGGTACGATCACGTGGATCTCCGATAAATCTGAGTTTACCCCGAAAGGAATCCAGACGAAGGATGAACGGGCCAATCTGGTATATGCCATCAAGATCGCTGTCCGCAACGATGGTTATCTAAAGATCGGGCAATATGGGGAGATTAAATATGAATAACGAGATTCATATAAATCATATCACTAAGCGCTATGGTGATGTCGAGGCTCTGCGAGACCTATCGCTGGAGATCGGCTCTGGTGAATTGTTCGGATTGATCGGTCCGGATGGGGCGGGGAAGACCACCCTGTTCCGTATCCTGACTACGTTGTTACTGGCAGATAGCGGTTCGGCTTCCGTTTGTGGTTTAGACGTGGTGAAAGACCTGAAGGAGATCCGTCGGCGGGTAGGATATATGCCCGGTCGTTTCTCCCTCTACCAAGACCTGACGGTAGAGGAGAACCTGAACTTTTTCGCTACCGTCTTCAATACGACGATCGAGGAGAACTATGATCTGGTACGGGATATCTATAGCCAGATAGAGCCGTTTAAACATCGGCGGGCAGGGAAACTGTCCGGTGGTATGAAACAGAAGCTGGCCCTGAGTTGTGCCTTGATCCACCGTCCGGATGTTTTGTTCTTGGATGAACCTACGACAGGGGTTGATCCTGTTTCCCGCTCTGAATTCTGGGATATGCTGGATCGTTTGAAGCGGCAAGGCATCACGATCCTTGTCTCCACGCCCTATATGGATGAGGCTTCCCGTTGCGATCGTATCGCTTTGGTACGTTCCGGCGAATGTCTATCTATCGATACTCCGGTAGGTATCCGTGCCTCATACGATAGGCGGCTATATGCGGTACGGAGCATATCGATGTATAAGTTGCTGGGAGACTTACGGGAGTTCCCGGATACGAACTCCTGCTTCGCCTTTGGTGATGCTCATCATCTCACGTTGCGAAAGGATGGAGAGGATGTCATGAGACGGCTAAGGGATTATCTAAAAGGTAAAGGTTACGAAGACGTAAGCCTCGAACCCATCGAGCCAAGTATCGAGGATTGTTTCATGGCCTTATAGCATAATCCAGTTGTAGAGACGGGGCGTGCCCCGTCTCCCACTGTCTGATAGCATCTTTAAGTTTCCATTTAGAGGGGATGAGACGGGGCACGCCCCGTCTCTACAACCGTAGTATTTAATTAGATAATAAATGAAAGCGATAGAAGTAAAACAACTGACCAAACGTTTCGGTACTTTCACCGCCGTCGATCATATCAGTTTCGAGGTAGAGCCGGGCGAGATATTCGGCTTTCTCGGGGCGAACGGGGCGGGGAAGACCACCGCCATGCGTATGCTCTGTGGCCTATCCATCCCGACCTCCGGCGAAGCCCGGGTAGCCGGTTTCGATGTCTACCGGGAAAGTGAGTCCATCAAACGGAATATCGGATACATGAGCCAGAAGTTCTCTTTATACGGAGACCTGAAGGTATGGGAGAATATTCGTCTCTTCGGCGGCATCTACGGTTTGTCCAAGCAACAATTATCCCGGAAAACAGATGAGTTGTTGGATATCCTCGGTTTAGAAAAGGAGCGGAACACCTTGGTAGATTCCCTGCCCTTGGGCTGGAAGCAGAAACTATCCTTCTCCGTGGCGATCATCCACGAGCCTAAGATCGTTTTCTTGGATGAGCCTACCGGAGGTGTCGATCCTGTCACCCGCCGCCAGTTTTGGGAGTTGATTTATGAAGCGGCCGCCCGGGGGATCACGGTTTTCGTCACTACTCATTATATGGATGAGGCAGAGTATTGTAACCGTGTCTCTATCATGGTAGACGGGAAGATTGAGGCGTTAGACAGTCCCTCCGCTTTGAAGCGGGATTTTAAGACAACGAACATGAACCAAGTCTTCCACGCCTTGGCTCGAAAAGCAACGAGAGGAGAATAAACGATGAAACAGTTTATATCATTTGTTAGAAAGGAGTTCTATCACATTTTCAGGGACGCACGCACGACAATGATCCTCTTGCTCATGCCCGTCATTCTGATTATCCTGTTCGGATATGCCATCACGACCGAGATCAAGCGGGTACCGATCGCTATCTTCGACCAGAGCCGGGATGAGTTGACCCTAAAGATGACGGATCGCTTGAAAGCTAGCGAGTATTTCGAGTTATATACGATTGTCGATAGCTATAAGGATGCACAAGCCTTGTTTCGACAAGGAAAGGTACATGTCATAGTCGTCTTTCCCCCTCAATATGCCTCCACGCCCGATGCCCAAGTACAAGTCTTGGCAGATGCTACCGACCCGAACGAGGCTACGCAGTTAATCGCCTATTGCTCTGCGATTATCGCCGAGCAATTAAGAGGCGAGTTGGCTGTTGAGAGTAAGGCCGTGACTCCGGTTACGACTTTGCTTTACAATCCTCAGATGAAAGGAGCCTACAATTTCGTACCCGGTGTAATGGGCTTGATCCTGATCCTTATATGCGCTATGATGACCTCGATCGGTATCGTAAAAGAGAAGGAGATGGGAACGATGGAAGTACTGCTGGTCTCTCCGTTGAAACCCATCTATATCATTCTGGCCAAGGCGATCCCATATCTGTTACTGAGCATGGTGAATATCGCAACGATCTTATTGTTATCTTATTTTCTGTTGGACGTTCCGATAAAAGGCAGTCTGTTGCTATTAGTCTCCGTGTCTGTCCTGTATGCGATCGTATCTCTCTGTCTGGGTTTGCTGATCTCTACGGTAGCCGATACCCAGCAGGCGGCTATGTTGATCAGCGGTATCGCCTTGATGCTTCCGATCATGTTGTTGAGCGGTATGATGTTCCCGATAGAGAATATGCCGGATATCCTGCAATGGTTCTCCCATATCGTTCCGGCCAAATGGTATATTATCGCCGTGAAGGACGTGATGATCAAAGGACTTCCCGCCGTCTCGATCTTGAAGGAAGTCGGGATACTGTCGTTGATGGCGGTCGTGTTGGTATTCTTAAGTGTGAAACGTTTTAAAATACGATTGTAAGCTATGTTACGATATTTGTTAGAGAAAGAGTTCAAGCAGATTCGTCGGGACCGGTTCATGCCGAAGATTATCTTTATCATCCCGATCATGCAGTTGATCATCTTGCCTTTCGCCGCCAATTTCGAGATGCGGAATATCAACCTCAGTATCGTAGACAACGATCATTCCATCACCTCCACACAATTGGTGGATAAGGTGCTATCCTCCGGATATTTCCGTCTGACAGACCGGTCGGAACGTTACGATGAGGCGCTGACCTCGGTAGAGAGCAATGAATCCGATATCATTCTGGAGATCCCCTCCGATTTCGAACGGGATTTGGGGAAGGAAGGTACGGCAGACGTGATGATCGCCGCCAACGCCGTGAACGGTACCAAAGGCGGGTTGGGTAGCTCGTACCTCTCCTCGATTATACAGGATTTCAATAGGGAGAAAGGTTTTACCTCCGTGGGATCGGGTAGGGGAGTAACCTCGATCAACCTCTTCAATCCCCACTTGAACTACAAGATATACATGGTTCCCGGCATTATGGTATTCCTGTTGACGATTATCGGGGGATCGATCTCTGCCTTGAATATTGTGAGCGAGAAGGAGAAAGGTACGATTGAGCAGATAAACGTCTCGCCCGTACCAAAGTCTCTGTTCCTGTTGTCGAAGCTGATCCCTTTCTGGGTGATAGGTTTTGTCTTGCTGACGGTGGCGATCCTCGTCGCCTGGTTGATTTATGGCTTAGTGCCGGAGGGGAGTTTCGGGGTGATCTATTTGTTCGCTGCCGTATACCTGATTGCTTTTACGGGGTTCGGCTTGGCGATTTCATCCTTTTCATCCACGCAGCAACAAGCGATGCTTACGGCGTTTTTCTTCTTGATCATTTTCGCCTTGTTAAGCGGATTATTCACGCCGATCAGCAGTATGCCGGAATGGGCGCAGAAGATCACGCTGGCGAATCCGGTACGTTATTTTGTGGAGGTGATGCGTATGGTCTATTTAAAGGGGAGCAGTTTTGCCGATTTACAGGGACATTTCGTGATCGTCTGTCTATTTGCTATTTTTTTCAATCTGTTAGCGGTAATTAGTTATCGGAAAAAGGGGTAGTTAGGAAATAAATGTTTTCTTTGTATCCCGTTTACGGATTATAAACTAATACAGCGAAAAAACATGTCATTTATCATTGTCGTACTTTGTTTGGCCTTATTGATTGTCTTGATATCCTACTTTAAGGTGGATGCTTTCATCGCGTTTCTGATCTCCTCTATCTTGGCGGGCATCGCTTTGGGTATTCCGTTGGAGAAGCTGCCGGACTCGGTGAACAACGGTATCGGGAGTATCTTGGGTGGGTTGACGTTGATTATCGTACTAGGCGCTATGCTGGGCAAGTTGGTGGCCGAGAGCGGTGCGGCACAGAAGATCGCTTCCGTGATGGTGTCGCTTTTCGGGACCAAGCATATACAATGGGGATTGATGGTGACAGGTTTTGTCGTGGGTATTCCGCTATTCTATGGGATCGGATTCGTATTGCTGGTGCCATTGATCTTCTCGATCGTGTATAAGTACAAGCTTCCGGCGGTCTATATCGGGTTGCCGATGTTGGCGGCATTGTCCGTGACGCATGGATTCCTGCCTCCACATCCGTCTCCAGTAGCCTTGGTTGTACAATTCAACGCAAATATCGGTCTTACGCTGATCTATGGCCTATGTTTGGCGATTCCGGCTATCATTATCGCCGGTCCGGTGTTCGGCAGTCGGTTGAAACATATAAAATCCGGTCCGGTCACGCTGTTCGAGCAGAAGGAGGATAGCGGGAGATATGGAATGCCGGGTAAGGCGAATAGTTTTATCAGCGCTACGTTGCCTGTCTTTTTATTGATTATCGTGACGGTCATTCCCTATTGCTTTAAGGATATGGGCGAGATGGCTAGCGGGATTGTCTCCTTTATTGGCGCTCCTTCCATCGTGATGTTGATCGCCTTGTTGTTCGCTACTTATACGCTGGGTATCCGGCAGGGACGTAGTGTCAAGTCGGTTATGGCAGTCTATGCGGAGGCCGTGAAGGATATCTCTATGATCCTTTTGATCATCGCCGGTTCCGGTATCTTTAAGCAGATCATGGAGGATAGCGGGGTAAGCAATGAGCTGGCGACAAGCTTGGAGCGGTTGCCCGTTCATCCGCTGATCTTGGGTTGGCTGATCTCTGCCGTGATCCGTTTGTGCGTAGGATCGGCTACGGTGGCGGCGTTGACAGCGGCGGGCGTGGTGATGCCTTTAGTTACACAAACGGGAGCGAACCCGAACTTGATGGTTTTATCTCTGGGGGCGGGTAGCCTGATGTTCTCGCATGTCAACGATTCCGGCTTCTGGATGTTCAAGGAATATTTTAACCTAAGCATAAAGGATACGATCTGCTCGTGGTCTATCATGGAGACGATCGTATCGGTCGTAGGGTTGATCGGGGTAATGATCTTGAATTTGATTGTATGACGAAAGAATAATTGAGCGATGAGAAAAAGATGGTTGATTAGTATCATTATTATGCTTTTCCCTTTCGTCGCCTCGTATGCGGCAGATCCGGAGGAGAGTACTTATCCGACGGTCGAGAGGCTTTTTCATATAGCACGGAGTGTCAACAAGAATCTGGTTTGTTACGATGTGAATCTGAGAGACGGTAAGCTGGATACGCGCGATCCTTTGCATGTATATTGGGTCAATCGGGAAAAGCGTCCGGGGGAAACCAATGGCTTGAGCTATATCCAGCGGAAGATGGCTTATGGATATAAGCTGATCTCGGCGGGCGATAACGCTTGCGTATGCTCGTTGACCGCTTATCCTTCCCGCCAGTTGACGATTACCAAACGCGATTCCCGTTATGTGTGCTATATGACGATCAATAACCAACAGGCGATTCTTCAATCCCTCTACGTTAAAGCCAGCCCTAGGAATCCTTTAAGCGTTGAGTATGTAGAGCTGCGAGGAATCTCTGTCGCCACGAATCAACCGGTGACGGAAAGAGTCAAGAAATAGCGAGGATTCATTCTTTTTATTTATCTTTACGATGCTTTTTAGTGAACGATTATACCATATAAAAACATAAATCAAGGAAATTATGAGCATGATTAACGCAGATGAGAATTTTGAGAAACTAGGATTGACCTTACCTCCTGCACCCGCTCCGGGTGGTGTTTACAAACCCTGTGTGATAGATGGTAAATACTTGTATCTTTCCGGACATGGCCCTGTGCAGAATGACCGGTCATTGATTATCGGACGCATCGGCAAGGACCTGACGATGGATGAGGGCAAGTTAGCCGCCCGGCAAGTAGGCTTGACGATGCTGGCCACTATCAAGGAGAATCTAGGTAGCCTCAACAAGATCAAGCGAGTGATCAAGGTATTAGGCATGGTGAATTGTACGCCCGATTTTGGCAAGCATCCTTACGTGATCAACGGATGTAGCGAGTTGTTCGCCTCCGTCTGGGGACCGGATAATGGCGTAGGAACCCGTAGCGCCGTAGGCTTTGGTTCTCTCCCCGATAATATTCCCGTGGAGATCGAGGCTTTATTCGAATTATGTGAGTAAACCATGGATGATTGGTATGATATAAGGAATGTAGACCGGATAGACTCGCCCTCGTTGGCGTTCTATCCGGATCGTATATCCGGTAATATCGAATGTGCGAAAAGGATCATCGGGGATCCGGATCGCCTTCGTCCGCATGTCAAGACCAATAAGACGGCTGAGGTAAGCCGTATGTTATTGAATGCCGGAATCCGGAAGTTTAAATGCGCTACCATCGCCGAGGCTGAGATGCTTGGCATCATCGGCGCTCCCGATGTGTTGTTGGCCTACCAGCCGGTGGGTCCGAAGATATCCCGCTTGTTGGATTTAATAAAAGCATACCCTGCCACCCGCTACTCCTGTTTGGTAGACCAAGAGGAAAATGCCCGTGCGATCTCGACTCTTTGCGAGAGTATGAATATCACTTTAGATGTCTTTATCGACCTGAACGTGGGTATGAACCGTACCGGAATCCTCCCGGAGAAAGCGAAAGCATTGGTAGATGCCGTATTGCCGTTAAAATCTTTGCGGATCATCGGCTTGCATAGTTATGACGGACATATACATGATGCGGAATTATCGGTACGTTGCCAAGGTGCGGATGCCGCGTATGCCTTGACCGAACGTGTGTATCGAGAGATATCTCCTCAATTCGCCTATCCGTTGATAAAAGTGATGGGGGGAACCCCGACGTTCCCGATGTACGCGAAGCGAAAGGATTGCGAATGCAGTCCCGGTACTTTTGTCTTTTGGGATTGGGGATATGGAAACGCTTATCCGGATATGCCCTTCAATGTCGCGGCCTTGTTGATAACCCGGGTCATCTCCGTACTGGATAAACAGCATGTTTGCGTAGATCTTGGTTACAAGGCGGTCGCTTCGGAAAGTCCGTTGCCTCGTGTACATTTCTTAAATCATCCGGAGGCTAGGCCCATTTCTCAAAGCGAGGAGCATCTGGTCTTGGAAGTTCCGGACAGTCGGTTTTATCCGTTAGGTTTTGTCTTCTATGGTGTTCCCGTACATATTTGCCCTACGGTAGCTTTATACGATAAGGCTTCTGTGATCCGGGATTACGAGGTGACAGGCGAGTGGCCTATAATCGCCCGTTCCCGTCGCATTACATATTAGCCACGTCGTATATCGCGGTAATCTAAATTCAATTATCAATTATCAACTCTCAATGAATGAAATGAATAAACCATTTATCATCGATGCCCATCTCGACCTCAGCATGAACGCTTTGGAGTGGAACCGGGATCTGCGTGAATCCCTGAAAGAAATCAACCGTAGAGAAATCGGTATGACCGATAAACCCGACCGTGGAAATGCCACCGTATCGTTCGAGGAACTGCGTAAAGGAAACGTCGGGTTGGTTGTCGCCACCCAGATCGGTCGCTATGTAGGGCCAGACAATCCGCTTCCCGGTTGGCATTCCCCGGAACAGGCTTGGGCGCAGACCCAAGGCCAGCTCGCTTGGTACAAGGCGATGGAAGAGGAAGGCCAGATGGTCATGATTCGGGATAAGAAGGCCTTGGAAGCACATTTAGCGCTTTGGAAAGACGGTGAACCTGCCGATAAGAAGCCGATCGGTTATGTGTTAAGTATCGAGGGAGCCGACTCGTTCGTCACGGTGAGCCATGTGGAAAGGGCGTATGCCTATGGTTTGAGGGCGGTTGGCCCTGCGCATTACGGCCCCGGAAGATATGCCAACGGTACGGATTCCACCGGTCATCTGAATGCCATGGGTAAGGAGTTGTTACGAACCATGGATCGCTTGGGTATGATTCTTGACGTGACTCATTTATGCGACGAGGCTTTCTGGGATGCGCTGGATTTGTATAAAGGTCCGATTTGGGCGAGTCACAACAATTGTCGTGCCTTCGTAAATCACAACCGCCAGTTTAGCGACGAGATGATCAAGGCGCTGATAGAGCGTGACGCCGTGATCGGTATCGCCCTAGACGCTTGGATGATGGTGCCGAACTGGGTGAGAGGCGAGTCTACACCGAGAGGCATGAACTGTGGTATGGAAATTATGGCGAACAATATAGACCATGTCTGCCAATTGGCTGGGAATGCGAACCATGTCGCGATCGGTAGTGATCTGGATGGTGCTTTCGGTACGGAACAATGTCCGTATGATTTGGTAACGATTGCCGATCTCCAAAAGATATTCCCGATTCTCCAATCCCGTGGGTTTACGGACGATGCTATCAACCGTATCGCCTCCGGCAACTGGATCGAGTTCTTGCGGAAGCATTTGCCGGAATAGCATAAGGGTGGATTGACAATGTGACATTTTGTATCGTTAAGTCCCGGATACTTGTTTTTTCCGGGACAATATACGTGCCGCTTCTAAAAACGAAAGAAAATATTTATAACCGGTTTACTTATAGTTGGTTATCGAAATATAACCTTTTATTCTAGCGAAATAGGTTCATCCTAGTTCACATTATCGGGGTTCAAATCCTCTTTTCATAAGGATGCGATGGCAATTTCATACGTATGTATCGCCCGATACATACGGTTGTATCACCCAACACTACCGTATGTGTTGGTAAATGGTACTAGTCGCGTCGTGGTATGAGACCTTTTGAGTAGAAAAATAGGAGCTTTTACGCAGGAACAAGGTACAAAACACCCCTTTTACCCTGATATTTATCGCTAGTTGGAGTTTCAGGAAAAAGAACCGTGTTATAGAAAAGCCTCTATCTTGAGCAAATAGGTAGAGTTGTTGATTTTTATCCGTGGTTTTGTCAGAATAGGAATAAGAAACAAAGAGGGTATGCCAATGAGATATTTCATGTTTGGCATACCCTCAGATCTTATCTATCATAAAGTTCGTTTATATCTGTAATACAAGGATGAAGCGGCATCCTTTTTTGTATTCCTTATCAATAGACAAGGTTCCGTTTAATTTACTAGCCATCAATGCGCAGATCGGTAATCCCAGCCCATCGCCTTGCGCTAAATCCTTCGTCTCGTTGAAGGGCTTGAATAGGTTTTCTTTTAGGTTATCCGGTATGCCAGTGCCGTTATCCGTGATGATAAATTGGCATACATGGGCCCCTTTCCGTTTAAATTCCAGCCGGATATTACCGCTGGAAGTATATAATGCGGCATTCTTCAACAAATGCAATAAGATTTGTTCCAGATGCTCGGCATTCGTCTTGATCTCCAATTGGGGCACATCTGTTATGAGATTGACTTCCGGTTGAATATCCCCTTTTACCTTCTCCACGATTTTCTTGCTGAAGTTTCCTACATTGAAAGGACTGACCTCGTATGGTTCCATTAACGTATTCTCCAAGGAGGAGAGCTCTTGGATATGAATTGCGAACTGCCTCAATGCCTCTACCCGGGCCAATACTCCCTCGGCTTGCTTGGGAGCTATCGCTTGCGATTCCTTGGCGACTGCGCTGAGCTTGTCTAGCGTAGGTTCCATTTGAGCCGATATGTTTTGGATGAATTGTGCCTGTTGCTCGCTATGCTCGTTTGTTGTCTGGATGATTTTCTTCAGTTTCTTGTTCAGCACGATAAAGCGCAGCAATAGGAATCCCAAAAGAAGCAAGGCGGCAATAAGGATTACCGCGAAGGTGATAAGTCCGGCGATTATATATTGCTTGACGGAGAGCTTATCGTCTTTCTCCTGTATGGTTTGTAAGCTCTGATCGTATTTTTGTTGTAGCGCTCCCAGTTGGTCCTTTGCCGCCAAAGCCTTTACGGAGTCCGTCCATACGATGTATTTCTCGTAGGTACGTTCCATCAGCGGGGCGTTGTTGGCTTTACGGGCGGTAGAGATCAGGTTCCGATAGCAATCGCTAACCTTATCGTATTCTTTTTTCTCCTTATACTGGTCGATCAGCTTCTGGAAGGCAGAGTCTCCTTGCTCATTTTGCCCGAATGTGTAGTAATACCCCGCTTGAGTATATAATAAATCGTTCGATAGTTTCTCGTTGCCCGCTTGGTTGGCCAAGTTACTCAACGTATTGAGCTGAGCTTGCGCTTGTGCGGCGTTCTTTAGCTTGATATACATTTCCAACCGCTCTTTGGTTACTTGGAAACGCTGTTCATAGAGCGATTTCTGCAATTTCTGCTCCTCAGTCAAGATAAATTGGTTCATCTGGCGGCAAAGATCGAATGCCTCTTGGTAATAATTCTCGCGATAATATAGATAAGTAGCCTGCGTACCGGCATCAATCGCTTGTTTGTAATCCCCTTTCTCTGCGAAGTTCTTGTAAGCTAGGAGAAAAAGATAACGAGCTTTGGTATAATCCTTTTTTTCTAGGCTGCTTTGTGCCTGTGTCATAAATTGGCTTGTCGTGTTTTGCGCCTGCGTGACTAGGCAAAGACAAAGTACAAGAGAGAATAAAAGATAAGTGATCCTCATAACTTAAAATTTTAATTTGAAGTAAAAATATGTATTTACAAGGATTAAAGCAAAATATATCCATGGAAAATAACCTCGCTATAACAAATAGACAGGAACCTTTAAAGTGCGTTTCGTTCCAGGCTCGATCGACAACTCACATTTATCAATTTATCAATGTGAAACCGTTTAACCGAAAGAGGTAAAGATGAAGTATAATCTCTGTCTTTACCTCGTTTTTTATATCAATGCGTCCGGTTCCGGAATTCTGAGGGCGTAACCCCTTCTTTCTTCTTGAAGAAGGTGGAGAATTGGCTGGCGTTTTCGAAATGTAGGCTATAGGCGATCTCGGAGATTGTCAAGGGAGTACTGGTCAGAAGTTCTTTCGCACGGAAGAGCTTTTGTTGTAATTGATATTGGGCGGGAGAGACACCGGTGTATTCCTTGAACGTCCGGCGAAACCATGAATAACCTAAACCAAGACGAACGGCGATCTCTTCCGGGCTTAAGGGGTTTTCGATATTCTCTTTCATTAATATACGTGCCTCGTTGATTTTATCCACAACATACGTATTTGTGAAGGAGTTGTTCTTTTCCTTATAATATACGGAACCCAATATGTGAAGTACGATACTGGAAATCATCTGCTGATAACCGGATTTCTCTTCCGAGGCGAACTTCAGTATATCCTCATAAAGCCCGACGATTGTAGCGCTCAATCCGATCCTGTGTAACGGTTCTTCCTTGGTGAAGAATTTCTTCTCTACACGTTTGTCGATATGAATGCCCCGGAAACCTACCCAATACTCATCCCATCCTGTTTCTTGGTCCGGATAATAGCTATGCCATTCCCCGGGGAAAAGGAGGATCATCGTCCCTGCGTTTATCTTTTGGGACTTACAAGACTGGGAGGAAAAGTAACCGCTACCTTTCGTTATATATACCAATTGATACTCGTTCAGGATACGTCCGGTCTGAGGCTTGAAATTATACTTCTCCGGGTGTCGGGAAAGCGGGTAGACGCAACCCGGCGGGATAAACTGGTATCCGACCGTCGTGACAACAATTCCCCATTCCTCATCCGTAGCGCTGATAGTCAAGTAACGTAGTAAGTCATTCCGCAGTTCGTTCATGTCAGATTTGAAAGGTTTAAAATCATTTTCGTAAGCAAATATAGCAATAATGCTTTTACTTTTGCTTTCATCAAACAAATAACTTTGTTAAGCCATGAAGGAATACAATTTTCTAGCCTTTGACATAGGGGCTACCAGTGGACGGGCCGTGGTCGGGACCTTAAAGGATGTCAAATTTGAAATAAAGGAGATTCATCGGTTCCCGAATCCGATGGTGGAATTACACGGACGGTTTTACTGGAATATCTATCATCTCTATACTTCTCTTATAGAAAGCTTGACAATATGTGCCCGGCAAAGAATCCGGTTACATTCGATCGGAATAGATACATGGGGAGTGGATTTTGGGTATGTGGCTTTGGACGGCTCTTTGTTGGGTCTGCCTCGTGCCTATCGAGATCCTTATACAGACGGTGCTCCCGAGGACTTTTTCAAACGGATTCCCAAGGAGGAGGTTTATAAGCGGACAGGTATTCAAGTGATGCCGTTTAATAGCTTGTTCCAGCTTTTCAGGGCGGGGCAAGACTCGTTTATCCCACAGGAAGTAGCGGAAAAGATATTATTCATACCAGACCTTCTGGCTTATATGTTGACGGAGCGTATGGTGTGTGAATACACGATCGCTTCCACATCTCAATTATTGAATCCGGAAACCCATAAATTCGATTACAAGCTCTTGGAGGCCGTGGGTGTATCTCCAACCTTGATGTGTCCGGTCATAATGCCGGGAACATTGATCGGGCGGTTGAGCGAGTCGATCGCTCATCAGACGGGAATCGGGGAAATTCCGGTAGTTGCCGTGGCCGGTCACGATACGGCGTCGGCAGTAGCCGCTGTTCCTGCTTCTTCTCCTGATTTCGCTTACTTGAGTAGCGGTACTTGGAGCTTGATGGGGATCGAGGTGGAGAAGCCGATCATCAATGAGGTCTCTTTCAAGAATAACTTCACGAACGAGGGGGGCATCGAGGGTACGACCCGCTTCCTGAAGAATATTACGGGTATGTGGATCTTGGAGCGTTGTCGGGAGCAATGGAAACGATCGGGATTGGATTATTCGTACGATGATATGGTTCGGATGGCCGAGTTAAGCGAGTTTACCTCCTTGATCAATCCGGATGATCCTCGTTTCGCCAATCCGGAGAATATGTTACATGAGATCACTGCATATTGTGAAGAAACCGGGCAGGCTGTTCCAGCATCGGACGCTGATTACGTGCATTGTATTTTTTATAGCTTGGCGAACCGTTATAAAGAGGTGCTGGATATACTCAAATCGATGTCGCCACATCCGATCGAACGATTGCATGTGATAGGCGGTGGCTCACGAAACGATTTGTTGAATCAATTGACAGCCAACGCTATCGGTATTCCTGTATTGGCAGGCCCATATGAGGCCACGGCCATTGGAAATTGCCTGATACAAGCTAAATCAGCTGGATTGCTGACAGATTGTTGGGATATGCGAAAACTGATTGCCTCCGCATTCCCACCCAAGGAATTTCATCCAGTTGTAGAGACGGGGCGTGCCCCGTCTCCCACCGTCTGATAGAATCTTTAAGTTACTATTTTGCTGGGATGAGACGGGGCACGCCCCGTCTCTACAACCAGATTCATTATATATAAAACATCATACCATGACAAAAGACAGTTTAATTCAACAAGCATTTGAAGTAGCGGCAGAACGTTATGCGGCCGTAGGTGTAGACGTTCGTAAGGCTTTAGAGGATATGAAGAAAATATCCCTATCCCTACATTGCTGGCAGGCCGATGACGTAAATGGTTTCGAGAACCAAGGCGGCTCCTTGACCGGTGGCATACAAGTGACCGGCAATTATCCGGGACGTGCCCGTACCATCGACGAGTTGCGCCGGGATGTATTGAAAGCGAAATCCTATATCCCCGGCAATCATCGACTCAGTCTACACGAGATCTACGGGGATTTCCAAGGAGAGAAAGTAGATCGTAACGAGGTAGAACCCCGTCATTTCAGGAGTTGGATACAATGGGCGAAAGAGAATGATTTCAAGCTAGACTTCAACAGTACCTCTTTCTCGCACCCTAAAAGCGGAGATTTGACCTTGGCAAATCCCAACGATGATATCCGTAACTTCTGGATCGAGCATACGAAGCGTTGTCGTTGGATCAGCGATGAGATAGGGAAAGCCCAGAACGATCCCTGTATGATGAACCTTTGGATACACGACGGGAGCAAGGAAGTCCCGGCCAGCCGCTTGCGTTATCGCCGTATCTTGGAGGAATCGTTGGACGAGATATTCGCTACCGAATATAAATGGATGAAAGATTGTATCGAGGCAAAACTCTTCGGTATCGGTCTGGAAAGTTATACGGTAGGTTCCTATGATTTCTATTTGGGCTATGGGGCGAAGAAGAACAAAATCGTCACCTTGGACACCGGCCATTTCCATCTGACGGAAAGTATCGCCGACAAGGTTTCCTCGTTATTGCTGTTTACGCCCGAGATCATGTTGCACGTAAGTCGTCCTATCCGTTGGGATAGCGATCATGTCGTGATCTTGAATGACGATGTGCAGGATTTAGCCCGTGAGATCGTGCGCTGCGATGCCTTGGACCGGGTACATATCGGCTTGGATTATTTCGACGCAACCATCAATCGTATCGGTGCTTATGTCATTGGTAGCCGTGCCACGCAAAAAGCCTTTATGCTCGCTTTGCTGGAGCCGATCGCCTTGCTTCGCCAATATGAGGATGAGGGCAAGTATTTCCAGCGTCTTGCCTTGCAGGAGGAAGCGAAGAGTCTGCCTTGGGGTGCGGTTTGGGATATGTATTGTTTGCAAAGCGGGGTTCCTGTAGGAGAGTCTTATATCGCTGAGATCGAGAAATATGAGTCCGACGTTACCTCCAGACGGAAATGATAGAGATCGGGATCGGGTTATTGATCATTGCGATCGGCAGTTTCGGGCAGAGTAGCTCATATGTGCCGATCAATAAGGTCCAGGATTGGAGTTGGGAAAGCTTTTGGCTGGTGCAAGGTATCTTCGCTTGGCTGGTTTTCCCTTATCTCGGAGCGATGCTGGCGGTACCGGAAGGGAGTACCTTGCTGGAGCTATGGCGTTCGCCGGGTAGCTTGGGAGCGGTTATCTATGGCATGCTCTGGGGTGTCGGCGGGTTGACTTTCGGGTTGAGTATGCGTTATCTGGGTGTGGCTTTGGGACAGAGTATCGCCTTGGGTACATGCGCCGGTTTCGGTACGCTCTTCCCGGCTTTGTTCGGTGGTACGAACCTGTTTGAGGGAACTGGGTTGATCCTGTTGACCGGTGTTTGCATTACCTTGGCGGGTATCGCCGTGATCGGTTACGCCGGAAGCTTGCGGGCCCGGAATATGAGTGAGGAAGAGAAGAAAGCGGCAGTGAAGGATTTTGCCTTGACCAAGGGCTTGGCGGTAGCCTTGCTTGCCGGCGTGATGAGCGCCTGCTTCAATTTGGGCTTAGAATCGGGAAACGAGGTGCTGGCGAAAGCGAAAGAGGCGGGTGCCAGCGATCTGTTCGCCTTGAATCCCGTGATACTGTTGGTAACCTTGGGTGGCTTTTGTACGAACGCTGTGTATTGTATTTTCCAGAACATGAAAAACGGGACGGGCAAGGATTATTTCTCGGTCTCGGGAGGTACATTGCTGAATAATGTCTTATTTTGCGCTTTGGCAGGCGTGCTTTGGTACTCGCAGTTCTTCGGGCTGGGGATGGGAAAGAGCTATTTCTCGGATTCCCCGGTTATGCTGGCTTTCTCGTGGAGTATCTTGATGTCGCTGAATGTTATTTTCAGTAATGTCTGGGGCATCTTATTAAAAGAATGGAAGGGGGTGGATCGCCGGACGATCGTGGTATTGATTACCGGCATGTGTATCTTGATCTTTTCCTTATTGTATCCGAATATAGTTTAATTATAATAGACATGATAACACTAAGAAACAATGAACGCCTAATGGCGGAAATAGATCGTATCGCCGAGGTCGCCGGTTATTTGTGGACCAAGGGTTGGGCCGAGCGAAACGGCGGGAATATATCGGTGAACCTGACTACTTTATTGAGCGAGGAGGAGAAGGCGTTGCCGGCTTTGGTTTCCTCGATCCCTTTGCAAGAGGCGATGACGGCCTTATGCGGCCACGTCTTTTACGTGACGGGTACCGGAAAACGGATGCGTTACGTGGCGAAAGATCCTTTTGCCAACGGTTCCTTGATCCGTATCGCCGCCGATGGGAAATCGTATGATATCCTGGCGGAGCAACCGATCCAACCGACCTCCGAGTTGCCTTCCCATTTAATGATGCACAATTTCTTGCGTGCCAAAGGACGGGATAACCGGGTCGTGTTGCATACGCATCCGACGGACATTATCGGCATGACGCATTGCAAGCCGTTCTTGGATTCGGAGAAGATTACCCGCACGTTGTGGAGCATGATCCCGGAATGTCGGATTATCGTGCCGAAAGGGGTCGGTATCGTTCCTTACGAGATACCGGGCACTTTGGCGTTGGCGCACGCTACGATCCGTCAGTTGGAGAAACACGACGTGGTGTTTTGGGAGAAGCATGGTATCCTTGCCGTCGGTGAGGACTTGATCGAGTGCTTCGACGCGATCGATACGTTGAGCAAATCTGCCCAGATCTATTTCAGTGCCCGTATGACCGGTTACGAGCCGGAAGGCATGACGGATCAGCAATTGGATGACTTGGTTCCGGCTTTTGGACTCTAGCGTATGCGAAAGAAATTAATCATTCTATTCCTAGGAATCGGTTCGTTACCGTTGTTCGCCCAGCAGCGAGATCATCGGACACGGGAGTATATCGCCCCGGTCCGTATTGTCTGGCAGCAAGATAGTTCGCGAATTACGGGAGCGAACCATTTGCTTGTTCCGGGCAACGGACAGTCGGATTTGGCGAATAATCGGTTGTGTGTGTTGAAAAGCACGCCGACCGAACATCCCGCCTTGCTACTTGATTTCGGGAAGGAGTTGCAAGGCGGCCTTCAGCTGGTGACCGGTATGCCGCCGTCTCACGATCCGGTTTCCGTGCGGGTTCGTTTCGGTGAGTCGGTTAGTGAGGCTATGTGCGAGATCGATGGCGCGAACGGAGCGAGCAACGATCATGCGATGCGGGATTTCGTGGTATCGCTCCCTTGGCTAGGCGTGCAGGAGATCGGTAATTCCGGTTTCCGTTTCGTGCGTATTGATGTATTGGGTGATTCTACGGAGTTGCAATTAAAAGAGGTCCGTGCGATCTCCACGTTTCGGGATATTCCTTATCTGGGTTCTTTCCGTTGTAATGACGAGCGGTTGAACCGGATCTGGAAGACAGGTGCGTACACGGTCCACTTGAATATGCAGGAATATCTATGGGACGGTGTAAAGCGGGATCGTCTGGTCTGGGTGGGGGATTTACATCCGGAGGTAATGACGGTCAGTACCGTCTTCGGTTATAATGAGGTGGTTCCTAAGAGCTTGGATTTGATTCGGGATATTACGCCGCTGCCTAGTTGGATGAACGGTATCAGCTCGTATTCGATCTGGTGGTTGTTGATTCAGCGGGATTGGTATTATTATCAAGGGAATCTCGCGTATCTACAAGAGCAACGTCCTTATATGACCGCCTTATTACGTCACTTGATCTCGAAAGTTGACCCAAGCGGACAAGAGAAACTGGATGGGAACCGTTTCTTGGATTGGCCTTCCAGCGAGAATACACCCGCTATCGATGCCGGCCTTCAATCGCTGATGATACAAGCGATGTGGGCGGGGGAGGAGTTATGTACCGTCTTAGGCGAGGATGCGTTGGCTTCGGAATGCCGTGCGGTAGCTTCCAAGGCCGTAGCATTTTCCCTTCAGAAGAAAGACCGGTTCCCTTCGGAGAAAGATCGGATTACACCCGGAGATAAACAGGCTGCCGCTTTGATGGCTCTGGCGGGTATCATGGATGCTAAGGAGGCGAACGAGCGTTGCTTGGCGGTGGACGGGGCGAAAGGCTTTTCTACGTTTTACGGGTATTATATGCTACGGGCGATGGCTTTGGCTGGTAATTACCAAGGTGCGCTAGACGTGATCCGTACGTATTGGGGGGCTATGCTGGATGTAGGCGCTACGACGTTCTGGGAGGATTTCAATATGGAATGGCTTCCGGATGCCGGGCGTATTGACGAGCTGGTTCCCGCGGGAAAGAAAGATATTCATGGGGATTATGGGGCGTATTGCTATCAAGGTTTCCGCCATAGCTTGTGCCATGGATGGGCTTCGGGCCCCACGTCGTGGTTAAGCGAGTACGTATTGGGCGTACAAGTGGTGGAACCGGGTTGCCGTACGGTGCGTATCACCCCGCATCTGGGAGACCTCGAATGGGTGGAAGGTACGTTCCCCACGCCTTATGGGGTGATCGAGATCCGGCATGAGAAAGGTACGGACGGTAAGGTGATAAGCCATATCAACGCTCCTAAAGAGATACGAGTTAATCCATAACTCTTATACTTAGTTGTAGAGACGGGGCGTGCCCCGTCTCCCACTGTCTGATAGTATTCTAAATTACTATTTTGATGGGATGAGACGGGGCACGCCCCGTCTCTACAACTGGATATATTGAATGTGTATAATTTATAGAATATATGAAACAAACAATCTGCATCTACGCTTTCGCCGCCCTCTTATTAGGCGGCTGTAAAAGCAATAATGAATTAACGATACCTACGAATCTTCGTACGGAATACCTTACGGAGCCTATCGGCTTGGATACCTCGTCTCCTCGCTTTACATGGGAATATTCCGGAAATGAGGAAGGCTTTAAGGCTTCCCGCTATGAGATACGGATCGGTACGAGTCCGGATGATCTGCGGCCCTATGCGGAAGGAATGGCTCTGAAACCTCATACCCGTTATTACTGGAATGTTACGGTATGGGATGGTGAGGGACATCCGTGCGCTACCTCGGAGACGGCTTCTTTCGAGACCGCTAAGTTCGATCCCTCGGATTGGTCCGCCTCTTGGATTACCGATCATAAGGATAAGGAGTTCGAGCCTGCCCCTCTGTTCCGTAAATCTTTCCCGGTAAGCAAGGACGTGAAGGATGCCCGTGTGTACGTGGCATCTGCCGGGTATCACGAGCTATTTATCAATGGCGAGCGGGTCGGAACGAATTATCTGGACCCGGGGTATACGCATTTCGATAAACGCATCTTGTACGTGACGCATGATGTTACCTCTTTGCTGAAGCAAGGCGATAACGCCGTGGCCGCTGTTCTGGGAAACGGCTGGTATAATGAGCAGTCCGTGGCGGTCTGGAATTTCCATGAGGCACGTTGGCGGGATCGTCCCCGCTTACTATGCGAGTTGCGTATTACCTATACGGATGGTACGACAGAGGTGATTGGCTCGGACGAGACTTGGAAGACTTCTACGGGTGCTTATACCTATAACAACCTCTATAGCGGCGATAAATTCGATGCCCGTCTGGGAGAGGCCGGCTGGAAAACCGCTGGCTTCGATGACAGTAAATGGGAATCGGTACTTCCAACGGAGGCTCCGGCACCTCTGTTGGTAGCTCAGCAAATGCCTGGAATCCGCATCACGGAAGAGGTGAGACCCGTGTCGATGAAACGTTTTTCCGATCAGTTATATGTATATTCTTTCCCTAAGAACATGTCCGGCCTTTGCCGCTTGAAGGTGAAAGGCGAGGCGGGAACCCGTATTACGCTTAAGCATGGCGAGTTGTTGAAGAAAGACGGTCGTTTGGAGCAAGGCAATATCAATGTATATTATCATCCGGTCAAGCCGGACGAGGTATTCCAGATGGATGTCTTTACCCTAAAAGGTACGGGAGAGGAGGAGATCTTTATGCCTTCCTTCTCCTATCATGGTTTTCAATATGTGGAGGTGGAGAGTAGCCGTCCCGTTTCCTTGACGGAGGAGAACCTGACCGGCTTGTTTATGCACACCGATGTCCGTCCGGCAGGCTCTTTCGCTTGCTCCCATCCGCTGTTGAACAAGATTTGGGAGGCTACGATGCTGGCTTACCGCAGCAACCTGCACAGTATCCCGACCGATTGCCCGCAACGAGAGAAGAATGGTTGGACCGCCGATGCCCATATCGCGATCGACCTCGGTTTACTGGGCTTCGATGGTATCACGCTTTATGAGAAATGGATGAATGATATTATCGACAACCAGCGTGAGGCGGGTGAGATCTCCGGTATCATTCCTTCCAGCGGTTGGGGATATGGCGAGTGGCCGGGCCCGGTTTGGGACGCTGTCATGTTCGTCATCCCGAACGCTTTGTATGATTATTATGGCGACTCTCGTAGCATAGAGCGCTTGTATCCTACCATGCAACGGTATCTGGACTACTTGAAGACGAAGGAGAAAGACGGTTACCTGCCTTTTGGCTTGGGCGACTGGGTATATTGGAAAGCTACGACGAATAATGAATATACCTCTACCGCCTACTATTATCTGGATTATAAGTTGATGGCTCGCTTCGCCTCTTTGCTGGGTAAGGATGCCGCTCCTTATCAAGACAAAGCGAATACGCTCAAATCCTTGATCAACCAGAAATTCTTCAATGCCGAGACCGGTGTTTATGCCGAAGGAACCCAGACGGCACAAGCCTTGGCCCTGTATCTGGGACTTGTACCGGAAGGCAAGGAACAACTCGTAGCGGACAAGCTACGTGAGGTGGTCGCGGGAAATAACCATTTCTTGGATTTTGGTTTATTAGGCAGTAAGACCGTTCCGGCCATGCTTACGAAATACGGCTATATCGAGGATGCCATGAAGATGATCACGAAGACGGAAGCGCCTTCATGGGGGTATTGGGTGGAGACGATGGGATATTCTACCTTACCGGAGACATGGACACTCAGCCCTAAATTCAATGACGCTTCCTTGAACCATGTCTTTATGGGAGATGTCTCCGCTTGGATGATGAACCAATTGGCGGGAATCAATTACGATGCCTCTGCCCCGGGCTTCCACCATATCCGTATCACGCCTCATTTCGTGAAAGAGCTGGATTGGGCGAAAGGTGAGTATCATTCCGTACGTGGCCGTATCGCCAGCGAATGGAAACGGGAAGGGGACAAGGTTACGCTTACCGTGACGATCCCGGCCGATTGTTCCGCCGATATCGTGGTAGGTGACCAAACCGAGACCGTATCCACCGGTACGCACACATTCACATATCCCGCTTAATATACTTAGTTGTAGAGACGGGGCGTGCCCCGTCTCCCACCGTCTGATAGTATCTTTAAGTTTCCATTTAGAGGGGATGAGACGGGGCACGCCCCGTCTCTACAACCAAACCATTATAAACTGTTGAACTTTAAAGATTAGTTTTATGAATAAGCTACTCATCGCCATCTTTTCGTTCCTCTTGCCTTTCGGCTGGATAAAGGCGACAGCTCCTTCCCATCCCGAATCCTTCCCGTGGAAAGCCCAATGGATTAATACCGAGCGTTGCCAAAGCGCTACGAACACTTGGCTGATCTACCGTAAATCATTCGGCGTGACGGATGTTCCGGATCAGCTTATCGCCCGTATCGCCGCCGATTCCAAGTATTGGCTTTGGATCAACGACCAATTGGTTGTCTTCGAGGGCGGTTTGAAAAGAGGACCTTCTCCTTCCGGGACTTATTACGATCCGGTAGATATCGCCCCTTACCTGACAAAAGGCTCGAACACCATCGCCATTTTGCTCTGGCATTTCGGGAAAGATGGTTTCAGCCATATCAACAGCGGGAAAGCCGCCTTGTTGTTTGAGGCGATTGCTCCGGGGCTGGAGATCGTCTCCGACGCAAGTTGGCAGTGTGCCTTGTATGAGGCTTATCAGAATACCGAAGCCCCTTTCCCGAATTACCGTATGCCGGAAAGTAATATCCGTTTCGATGCCCGTCAAGCGATAAAGAACTGGAACCGTACAAGTTTCGAAGGTTCCCTTCCGGGAGCGGTCTGCATCGGTAAGACAGAGAAAGCTCCTTTCGGGGATTTGGTGGAACGTCCGATACCCCAATGGAAAAACAGCGGCCTGTTATCCTATGTATCTGTCCGGAAATCCTTGAAAGGCGATACCCTATTCTGTCGCCTGCCTTATAACGCCCAGATTACTCCGTATCTAAAAGTGGAGGCAGAGGCCGGGAAGACCATCCATATCCGGATGGATAATTACGAGGGAGGAAGCGAGCGCAATGTACGTGCCGAATATATTACCTGTGAGGGCGAGCAGGAATACGAAAGCTATGGCTGGATGAACGGCCATGAGGTCTGCTATATCATCCCCGAGGGCGTGAAAGTGTTGGATGTGAAATACCGTGAGACCGGTTACAACGCCGACCTTGCCGGCTCTTTCCACTGTGATGACCCGTTCTATAACGAGCTTTGGAAACGTTCTGCCCGTACCTTATACATAACGATGCGAGACAATTATATGGACTGTCCGGACCGTGAACGTGCCCAGTGGTGGGGTGACGAGGTGAATGAGTTAGGCGAAGCTTTCTATGCCCTTTCTCCTTCCGGACAGAAACTAGCCTTAAAAGGCATTCATGAATTAATGAACTGGCAGCGGGAGGACGGAACGCTCTACTCTCCGGTTCCGGCGGGTAATTGGGATAAGGAACTTCCTTTGCAGATGTTGGCTTCTATCGGTTGGTACGGTTTTTATACGCAATATTATTATAGTGCCGACAGTAGTTTCGTCCCTGTGATTTACGATCGGATGCACCGTTATTTGCATGAGGTTTGGCAAGTCGATACGAGCGGCTTGGCGATCGAGCGTCAAGGTGATTGGAGCTGGGGTGATTGGGGAGAGCATGTCGATATGGGTGTCTTGACCAATTGTTGGTATTATCTGGCCTTGAAAGCGGAGCGAGCTTTCGCCTTGCAACTAGGTAAGGATAAGGATGCCGATGAGATCTCCCGGATGATGCGTAGCATAGAACGTTGTTTCGACACGAAGTTCTGGACAGGTTCCGCTTATCGCTCTCCCGGCTATAAAGGAGAGACGGACGATCGTTCCCAAGCCATGGCAGTCGTTTCCGGGTTAGCCTCGAAGGATAAATATCCGGCAATGACAAAGGTTCTTAAAGAGGAGTATCACGCCAGCCCTTATATGGAGAAGTATGTCCTGGAAGCCCTTTTCCAGATGGGCGAGCCGGAGTTTGCCTTAGAGCGGATGAAGCAGCGTTACACCCGTATGCTGGATTATGCCGAATACACGACCTTGTTCGAGGGATGGGGCATTGGAGCCGAAGGCTTCGGTGGCGGCACGATCAATCATGCTTGGAGTGGTGGCCCGCTAACTTTATTGAGTCAGAAGGTCTGTGGTATCGAACCGACCTCTCCCGGTTTCCGTACCTTTAAGATCGCGCCTCAACTGGGTTCGTTATCGGAAGCTTCGGCCAGCTTAGAGACTCAATTTGGAACCATCCAAGTAAGCATCAAGAAAAAAGGCAAGCGAATGAAATTCGATCTCCGAATCCCGGAAGGCACCTCTGCCGAACTGATAAGACCGAATGGAACCCGAGAGTTTTTCGCCTCAGGGCATCATCAGGTGGATTAGAGATTGTTTTCCGGCAGACATTCACCTTAGCGGTGCCCCCGACGATAGAGGAAGGGGCACTACTAAGGTATTGTAGTTTCTCTTTATCTTTCACTACGCTCAAATGGAGTTTGAAAGTACCAGGACCTTCGGGTGTCACGGAATTTCTTTCTGCCAGGCATCGAACCCAATGCTCCGTTATCCTACCGAATAGTCCTATTAATCAGTATATTTAATACGCTATTATGTTTGTAGAAAAACTTGTACGTGTTTTCAAAGAAAGTCGTACGTGTTTTTGAAAATTCATGTACGTGTTTTTTAACGGTGTTATTCAATCTTGTATTTTATAATTAGATGATACTCTTAATTGGTTGGGAGAGCCGTATAATGAAGTGTAATTGTTTTTGTGAATATCCCTGAAAAAAGAAGTTGAAATGTTGAGGATTGACTATATTTACAAGGTTTCCTTCGTGCCCAAGCTATTCTGGTTGGTGCGGATGTAAGCGACACATATAGGTGTAATATGAGATCCTCTTTTGATAAATTAGCAATAACCACCGATTCCGGTGAGCAAGTAGAAGCGATAGCTCCGATCGTCATTTCTGCTAGCAGGGCGACAGATATTCCGGCCTTTTATGCCAAGTGGTTCTTTAACCGTTTGGCGAAAGGATATTGCGTTTGGTATAATCCGTTTAATCGGCAGAAGATGTACGTATCGTTCGGAAAGTGTAAGGTGGTCGTGTTCTGGACGAAGAACCCGGGGCCGATATTACCTTATCTGCATGAGCTAGATGAGCGGGGCATCCATTATTACTTTCAATTCACGTTGAACGATTATGTGAATGAAGGCTTTGAGCCGAATGTCCCTAGCGTGGAACAGCGATTGGAGACTTTCTGTAAGCTGTCGGAAATGATAGGAAAAGAACGGGTGATCTGGCGTTTCGATCCGCTTATTATCACTCCGTCCGTTACCCCGCATATCCTTCTCGATCGTATCCGGAAGATTGGCGACAGATTGAAAGGACATACCGATAAATTAGTGTTTAGCTTCGTGGATGTGAAGGCTTATCGCAAAGTGTGGAATAATCTGGTAAGAGAAACGGGCTGTTTTACGGACGAGAACGTAGAGACCGCCGAAATGAATACCTGGCAGCGTCAAAAGATGGTGGAGGGACTGGTAAAACTACGCAAGGCATGGGCCGAGAGTGGTTGGAGTATCAACTTTGCCACGTGTGCGGAAACGATCGATCTTAGCGCATATGGTATTGAGCATAATCGATGTATTGATAATGATTTGATGGAACGAGTATTTCGGGAGGATTACGAGTTGGTTTATTACCTTCGAACAGGCCGGTTACCAGAGCCAGATCTTTTCGGAATGTTTCCCACCCTGCCGGACAAGCGTAAGAACCTAAAAGACAAAGGCCAGCGGAAAGCCTGTGGTTGTATGATAAGTAAGGATATCGGTATGTACGACACTTGTCGTCATTTCTGTACTTATTGCTATGCCAATATAAGCAGGGAACACGTACGAAAGAATACGGCCCAACGCTCGGACGATAATGAGAGTTTGATTAGTGGCTAGAATGTAGAAATACCGAATAAAGGAACCGTATTAAATTAAGCCGTCTTTTATAGTAATCTAAACCAATACTATCCAAAAATAGTGTTGTATAGCATACTGGATTTATCTACTTTTGCATCCGGTACGAAAGATAAAGAACGGAAAATCTTAGGTATGGCAAAAAAGAAAGGTAAAGCTCGACCCCGGAAAGGTAAGAAGAAACGGACATCATCATTCGTCTCTTCCGTGAAGATGATGTTTTTGGGTGCGTTTGCGGTAGTGGTTTGCTTTATCGGCGTATTATTCATTTATAACTGGTTTTATCCGGTATCCGAGACACGGCCCGCAAAGAAGAAACAGGAACGGACCGAGTCTGTGGTTCGCCCGAAAGCTCCAGGTAAGGATAACTCCGGTACATCGGGCAAGAAAGCCGGGCGAGCGACAAAGCCAAAGAAAGAAGCCTCCACTTATACTTTTCAAGAGGGAACCGAGATTCCTAGACTGAAGAATAAACAAAAAGAACAAATTATAAAGCACGAAGGCTATACCGTATCTTATAATTCCGATTATAGGATCGCTAACTGGGTAGCCTATGAGTTGACTTCCAAAGAGGCGACAAGCAAGAAAAGCAGGCGGTCTAATAAGTTTGTCTCAGACCCCATGGTGAAAGGAGCTACCGCCACGAACGAAGATTATACCCGTTCCGGCTATGATCGGGGGCATATGGCACCTGCCGGCGATATGAAATGGTCTGCCAAAGCCATGCGGGAGTCATTCTATCTAAGTAATATCTGTCCGCAAAAACCGGGTTTGAACCGGGGTATCTGGAAAGATCTGGAAGAACAGGCTCGTTTGTGGGCGAAAGAGAATGGCTCATTGCTGATCGTGACCGGCCCGGTGATCACGGATGATCTCCGACGGTTAGGAAAGAACAGGGTAGGAATCCCTAAGACCTTTTACAAGGTAATTTGTACGATAGCGAACGGTAAACCGGAAGGGGTCGGTTTTCTGTTTGATAATAAAGATTATGGAAAAACCTCGTTAAAATCAATGATGATCCCCATCGATAGTGTAGAGAAGGTCACAGGGATTGACTTTTTCTTTTCTTTGCCCGATTCGATAGAAAATCCCGTGGAAGCATACGTGAATGATCGTAGTTGGTCTTTTTAAGGCACGTTATGCCCAACAATCTCCGGATGAGAATGTTTTATATTTACAGTGAAGAGAGTGGAATCATAATTAAATAAAAAAGCAAGTTATTATGAAAGGAAAATTAATCCCTGTGTTTGTTTTGGCAGCATTGGTTTCCTGTAGTCAACCACCCGTTAAGGAGCAAGGTCCTCGTCCCGTTAAGTTGGCAGACGTTACTTCGCTGAACGTGGTTGAGAAATCGTTCAGTGGAGTGGTATCGCCCGATCAATTCAGTGATTTGGCGTTTAAGATGTCCGGTCCGCTGATCTCGTTAAACGTGGATGAAGGTCAGAAAGTCCGTACGGGACAGATTGTGGCCGAGATCGATCCGCTGGATTTTAAATGGGAATATGAGGCGAAGAAAGCATCTTTCCAGACCGCTGAGGCGCAATTGCAACGTGCGAAGAAGTTATTGTCCAAGCAAGCCATCTCCAAGCAAGAGTATGAGTCTACGGAAGCCTCTTACTCAAATGCCAAGGCGGCTTTCGAGTATGCGCAAAATACATTGAACCAGACAAAGCTTCGTGCGCCGTTCGATGGATTTATCCAGAAGAAATATGTGGAGAATTACCAGAAGGTACAGGCCGGACAAGGAATTGTTTGTTTGATCAACCCGAATAAGTTACAGGTCGTATTTACGATGCCGGAGAGTAATATCGATTACTTCTCTTCTCCTTATTCTGTTTATGTGGAATTCGATAATTACAAGGGCGTTCGCTTCAAGGCGAAGGTGAAAGAATACGTGGAAGCCTCTCCCGATGGCTCCGGTGTTCCCGTATATCTGTATATCGACGATCCCAACTTTAATTTAGAGAAATATAAGGTAGCCGTAGGTTTCTCTTGCCGTGTAATCTTGAATGTGGATAGCGAGAGTGTCGCTCAAGGCGCCGTATTGGTTCCTCTGGCCGCTATTGTGGCAGACGATGCCACTAGCGATAAGTATGTGTTTGTCTATAACAAGCAATCTCAGAAGGTTGAGCGCCGCAAGATTACCGAGTCCATGCTGATCGGCAAGGATGGCGTGATCGTAACGGCAGGCTTGCGACCCGGCGAACAGGTTGTCTCAGCCGGAGCCACTCGTTTGGTGGATGGACAACAGGTAAAAGTATTAACAGATTAAGAGATAAACAATGAATATTCCAAAATATTCCTTAGAGAATCAGAAGATTATATACTTTTTCCTAGCGGTCATGCTGATAGGAGGTATCTATTCTTTCTTTAAATTGCCGAAGAAGGAAGATTCTCCCTTCGTAATCAAGCAAGCGGTTTTGGTTACCCAATATCCGGGAGCGACTCCTCAGGAGGTGGAGAAGCTGGTGACCGAGCCGATCGAGCGGGAGATTCAGGCCATGTCGGATGTGTTCCAGATCAAGTCTGAGTCTTATTTCGGTATGTCCAAGATTTCGATTGAGTTGCAGCCTACCTTGTCTCCGGACTATATGCCGGTCAAGTGGGACGAGTTGCGTCGTAAGGTAGCGAATATACAGCCCCGCCTTCCGTCTGGCGCCTCCTCGATATCCGTTAGTGATGATTTTGGAGACGTGTTCGGTATTTATTATGCCTTGACAGCCGATGAGGGATATACTTACGACGACCTGCGTAATTGGGCGCAAAAGATCAAGACGGAGCTATCTCCCGTACCGGGTGTACAGAAGGTCTATCTATTTGGAGAACAGACGCAAGTTATCAACGTAAAAATCTCTATTCCGAAGTTGGCGAACCTAGGTATCGATCCGAACGCCATCCAGCAGGTGATGCAGACGCAGAACTTGTTGGTGAATACAGGGGATATCAATACCGGTAATTATCAATTACGTTTGCGTGCGGAAGGTACGTATAAGGATATACAGGATATCCGGGACCAATTGATCGTGACGAAAGGTGGCGGTGAGGTTCGTTTGGGAGATATCGCTACGGTGGAGCGTGGTTACATGGCTCCTCCCTCGAACCTGATGCGTGTGGACGGATTGCGGGCGATTGGTATCGGTGTCGCTACCGGTTCGAAAGACGACGTGGTTGCTGTGGGTAACGCCGTGGCGGATCATTTGGCGGAGATGGAGCAGCTGTTCCCGGTGGGTATGGACCTGAAAACGATCTATCCGGAGAACAAGATCGCAGATGAGGCGAACAATGGTTTTATTTTGAACTTGATCGAGTCGTTGTTGATCGTTATCGTGATTATCTTTATCGTGATGGGGTCCCGTGCCGGTATGTTGGTCGGTAGCTCGTTGTTGTTCTCGGTAGGTGGTACCTTATTGATCATGTTGATCTGGGGTGTCGGCCTGAACCGAACCTCGTTGGCGGCCTTTATTATCGCTATGGGTATGTTGGTGGATAATGCGATCGTGGTGACGGATAATGCCCAAGTCGGTATCAAGCGGGGGCTTTCCCGTTATCAGGCGTTGATCGATGGTGCCACGAAACCGCAGTGGGCGTTGTTGGGCGCTACCTTTATCGCCGTATGTTCTTTCTTGCCGATGTACTTGGCACCGGCATCCGTGGCCGAGATCGTGAAACCGTTGTTTATCGTATTGGCGGTATCCTTGGGATTAAGCTGGGTCTTGGCCTTGACGCAAACCACTACCTTCGGTAATTTTATCTTGAAAGAGGCGAAACCGGGTGAGAATAAAGACCCGTACGACACGAAGCTGTATCATAAATTTGAGTCGGTATTGAGCCGCTTGATCAAGCGTAGATATGTTACGATCTCTACCGTGGTAGCTACGTTATTCCTTTCCTTGTTCGTGATGAGCATCATGCCGCAGAGTTTCTTTCCGATCATGAGTAAACCTTATTTCCGTGCGGATCTGATCTTCCCGGAAGGATATAGCATCTACGACGTGGAGACGAACGTGAAGAAGATAGAGGAGGAATATCTCAGCAAGAATGAGAATATCAAATCATACTCGTTTACCTTGGGAGGTTCGCCGGTACGTTATTACTTGGCTAGTTCTTCTATCGGCCCGAAGCCCAACTTCGCCAATGTGTTGATCGAGACACAGGATCCGGAGGATGCGCAAGCGGAAGAGGGTAAGTTCTACGATTATATGGTCGCTAATTATCCGAATATCTTGACCCGTTCGGCTTTGTTCGCCTTGTCTCCGGTTCCGGATGCGGCGATCGAGATCGGTTTTATCGGCGATAACGTAGACACGTTGGTTGCCTTGACGCAAAGGGCACAGGAGATCGCCCGGAATTATGATCAGGTTATGGAGGTTCGCAATAGCTGGGGTAACAAGGTTCCGGTGTGGAAGCCGCTGTATTCCCAAGAGAAAGGTTTGCGTCTGGGTATTACCCGTCAGCAGGTGGCTTATTCCTTGCGTTCGGCTACGAATGGTGTGCCTTTGGGTGAGTATCGTGAGGGCGACGTGTTTATGCCGATCTTGCTGAAAGACGCGGATAAGGACTCCATCAGCTTGAATGATATAAAGACGTTACCGGTTTATAGCGCTAAAGGCCGTTCGGTAAAAGTGGAGCAGGTGATCGATGATTTCTCGTTGGATTACGAGTTTAACGTGGTGAGACGATTCAACCGTGAGCCGTGTATGCTTATGCAGTGCGAACCGAAGCGTGGCGCCAATACGATGGCTGCTTTCAGTCATTTGTGGAAGGAGGTACAAGAGAAGATTCAGGTTCCGGAAGGGTATAAGATGACGTATTTCGGTGAGCAATCTGAGCAAGACAAAGGGAATAAGGCGATCGCCGCTAATATCCCGTTGATGTTCGGTTTGATTTATGTCACCTTGTTATTCTTATTCCCGAAATATTACCGGAAACCGGTATTAATCATGGCGATGCTGCCGTTGATCTTCATTGGTGTGGTATTGGGATTACTGGTGTTCGGTAAGTCTCTTGATTTCTTTGCCATGCTGGGTCTGTTGGGCTTGATCGGAATGAATATCAAGAACGCGATCGTGCTGGTGGACGAGATCGGCTTACAATTGAACGCGGGCTTGTCTCCGGTGAATGCCGTGATAGAGGCAACGAAAACCCGTATCGTTCCGGTGACGATGGCTTCCGGTACGACGATCCTAGGTATGTTGCCGTTGCTGGGTGACGCTATGTTCGCCGGTATGGCGGCTACGATCATGGGTGGTCTGTTCGTTTCTACGATCCTGACGATTTTCGTGCTTCCGGTTACCTATTGTGTTTTCTTTAAGATTAAATCAGAGTAAAAGGTATGAGAAATAAAATAATCATAGGTTGTTTATTGTTGGGTGCCTTGTCCGTTAAAGCGCAAGACACACGGCTATCGGCTGTGGAATATAAGGAACGGGTTCTTGAATACAGCCGTCAGATCAAGCAAAGCTCTGAGGAGCGTATCGCTATGCAGCATGCGATCAAGGCCGCTAAGACCGGTTTCTTCCCTTCGGTGGACTTCTCCGGTAGTTATCAGTATCGGATCAATAAATATGATTTGGATTTCGGACCGGGCATGTCCGTGGAGATGGATCATAATACATATAGTCTAGGCGCTACGGTGAGCCAGCCTATTTATGCCGGTGGGCAGATCTATAATAACTATAAGGCTGCGCAGGTACAGGGTAAGATCACCGAGCAAGCGGAGGAATTGACAACGGATAATATCATTTATTCTGCCGATTTGAACTATTGGACAGCCGCCGCCCGTAAAGGTATGTACGATGTGATGTGCCAGTATGTAGACATTGTCGGGGAGTTGGCGAACGTGTTGACGATCCGTTTCAATGACGGCCAGATCAGCAAGACCGATTTATTGCAAGTGGAGTCTCGCTTGAAGGAAGCGGAATTGAATAAAAGCTCGGCTTATAAAGAATATCAGATCGCGTTACAGAACCTGAACTCATTGATGGGTGTGTCTCCATTGAACCCGATCGAGGTGGAAGATTCCATTACGACTTATCTGGCCTTGCCGTTGCAGGTAGGAGAGGATGTAGCTCTTCGGAACCGTCCGGACTACGCTATTTCCGAGTTGAACATAGAGTATCAAAAGAGACAGGTCAATTTGTCGAAAGCGAAATATAATCCGTCTTTGGCGATTGGTTTTCAAGGAACTTGGGGTACGCCGATGTTGAACGTGAAAGGTTCGGACCAGTTGTGGACTCCGGCTGTCTTCGCTTCCTTAAAGATACCTTTGTTCCATTGGGGAGCTCGTTTCAAGGAGGTAAGTTCCCAGAAGGCCATCCTTCGTAGTAAGGAATATGCTTTGGATAATACCCGTGATAAGATCGCTCAAGAGGTCGCGAACGCATGGACAAGCCTCACCGAGTATACGAAACAAATCACTGTCGCGGAAGAGGCTTGTAAAATTGCCGAGGAGAACCTTGATTTGAATACCTTCAGCTACAACGAGGGTAAGTTACCGATCTTGGATGTACTCTCTGCCCAATTGTCGTGGATTCAGTCTTACAGTAGCTTGATCCAGACTTGGTATCAGCAAAAGGCTTCTTTAGCTCAATATAACAAGGCTATAGGTATCCGTCGTTTGCAGTGAGGAATAGTATTTATATTGGCTGAAGACTAAATATGTGAAATAGGGCCCTTGCCAGGGAAGCCGGGGGTACAAGAAAAAGGAAATGGTGTTCCGGGGAAAAATCATTATGTTTTCTCCGGAGCGCTATTTCTTTTTTATAAATCTCGAATATCTTATTTTCTTTCCGCTGTTATCCGATATCCCCAGATACCGCATGAGCGATGAAGGGCAGGTATCTGGCGCATAAACCAACCGGCGATTCCACCTCGTTTTCGTTCATCGTCCATGAAATAAAAAGTATCCAGAAGTTGAATATTAGATGCCCAAGTTTCTACTTCGTGCGGATTGTCTATGCCGGACTTGAATTGCGCTTTTGTATGTTTGACGGAGGAGTGCATCTTCGCCTTGTTCACCATTATTGTACCGGAACGTTCGATGTATAGTTCACTATCGGGGAAATGAGCGGCCAAATCTTGGATGAATTGTTTTACCATCTCTATCTCGAAATACATCAATACACCTTCGCAAATAAAGATAAACGGTTGGTGGGCGTGTTGTTTCCGGAGTTGTTCCATCCAGGCGGTGCTGAACATCGAAGCGGAGATGTAGCGGTCGTTCTCTGTTTCGGGTAATAATTGGCTGCGGAGATTCATGACTTCCGGTAGGTCTAATTCATAACAGATTGCCTTTTCCCTGTTCCGTAAACGTTGAAAACGGGTATCAAAGCCGCATCCTAGGAGTACGATCACCGGTTTCTGCTCGCGGTCGATAAAACGTTGTGTCACCCGGTCTAAATAGCGTGTCCGGATGGATACACCCAAGAGGCTCATCTTGTCATTGCTGAATTGAGAAAAGTCGTAATCCAAATGGCAGACAATCTCGCATGCTTTCTCGTCGCGGATGATAGCGTCTTTTCGCTGCGTCTCTTGTGCCCGCATCCACAAAGGAATCAATAATGTCTCGGCTACCTTATCCTGAAAGTTTAATTTAATCTTTGTTTCCATAAGTAAATACCTACAATTTGCGATTGTTTTATCATTACAAAAATGGTTTATTTGCGGATAGGAATCATTACGAGAAAAGGAATCGTTTTTTTATATAAAGGAATAAAATGGTAAGGTACGAACTTTCGGAAGATAACGAGTGTATCGACATGAGCTATGATCTGTCGGATGCTATCCGTTTTTCCCCGATCTCACGGAGCGAGAATAAGCGATGGACAGTCCGGAATCATTATTTTAAAGGTTGTTTTGAGGAAACACGAAATAATCGTTTCAATATCGTTCATTCATCGATATATAGCGCAAATGATTGCAGCCTTCGGACAAAACACGATGGGGGGTCTTTCCTTTCGCTGGGAATTGTCCAGAGAGGGAGTGTGGAGTTTATCCAATCCGGCAAGCGTTATACGTGGCAACGACAGGAGGCGAATATCTTGGTTGGCTCGGATTATCACGATGAATATAATTTCTTTCGTGGAGGGAAGACCTTTGAGATGCTGAACTTGGTTATATCCGTTCCTTTCTTGCGTTCTTTGGCAGAGCGGTATCCGGCCTATTTCGAGGATGTGTATTTACGGCAAGAACGGGGCGAGACTTTTATCTTCTCGCCTCGAAACCAGCTTGTTTCTCCTTTGTTGCAGGAATGTGTTCAAAGTATTACCCAAGCTCGTATGTTGGGGAATTTCTCGGAAATGTATTTGGAATCTAAGATACAGGAGGCGCTTTCGCTGTTTATCGGTGATTTGGATATGCCTTTATCCCGAAAAGAAAGGGATTCGGTTATCAAGGAGAAGATATTTCTAGCCAAAGAGATACTGACGCAAGAATACCTTTCCCCGCCATCTTTGCATGAGTTGGCATTGCGTGTCGGGACTAATGAATGTACGTTGAAAACGGAATTTAAGAAGTATTTCAAGCAAACAGCCTTTTCTTTCTTATTCGACTATCGGATGCGATTGGCTTCTTCTTATTTGCTGGATACGGATAAGAGCATTGCCGAGATAGCCGAACTGACCGGTTACGAACATCCCAGCCATTTCTGTATTGCTTTCAAGCGGAAATTCGGAGTAACCGCCTTAGCATTCCGGAAAATAAGCAAGACAAAAAACAAAGAGAGGGGTGGGGAATATTTTTTAACTCCCGAAAAATGAAGGTGTATCATGTTTTGAAGTACCTTCATTTTTCGGAGCATTACTAATTTTTTCCATATCTTTATTGAAACTTCCTCAGAAAAAACAATATTAGATACGAAAGAAAAACAAGAGTTAACTTACAATTCTATGGTTTTCGTAAAATTATAGCGTTTGTCGCCACTCTCAGTCCGAGCGCCTATACGAACATAGTACGTACGTTTTTCCTCCAAGCCGGTGATTGTTTCCTCAAATGTCGTATTCAAGATCTCATTATCGGGGATAGAAGATAAATCTTTCATCGGACTTAAATCTGTATCTATGATATTAGAGCCTACGTTCGGATTTGTCGAGACAAAAATGCGAGTATCTATAATCTTTTCCCCGACTTGTTGGCGTTCTATCTTATAGGATACGTTTAGCGTCTCTCCCTTTCGTTCGATATGTAAAAGAGAGATGTGCAGGAAAGGCATCACTTCAAAGTCTACATTTACTTGGCCCTTGATCTCTACCGTTTTCGGTTCCACGTCAAAGAACGGGCCTTCTACAGGTGTCACTTCGTAAGTGCCGGCAAACAGTTTCGTGTTTTGAAACGTTCCGTCTGCTTTTCCCCAGAAATATTCTAACTGAGGATTATCACTCCAACTGATTTCTGCCAATTGGATACGGAATCCGTTCGGTTGCTCTGTTGCGAGCGGCTCGCCGGTTATCTTGTCGATTACCCGTCCTGTCAATGTTTCTTCCGGTCCATCGTAATTATCCAATGTGCCGCACGACAACATCAGGCATGCGGTAAAAGTAAATACTGCGAATAATTTTGTACTTTTCATCCTATTTCTTGTCTTTATACTTGATTAATATCCTGGGTTTTGTACCAAATTCGGATTTGTTGCAATCTCTGTAGTTGGTATCTGTTGATAGTATACTTTCACTTGGAAAGTAAAGGGAGTGGAGAGTTCTTCTTCCTTAAAAATATACTTGTTTTCATCATATATATAATACGGGCAAAGGGCCTTGAACTTTCGGTTATTGATTTCCGAATCAGCGATCCGCCAACGGCGTAGATCCCAATAAGTATGGTTCTCGAAAGCCAATTCCATTCGTCTCTCCTTTTGTATGGATTTCTCGTCCAACTGGTCTGTGGTGTACGGTTTTGCCCCTGCACGTTCTCGTATCTGGTTAACGCAATTCAGTGCGTCTTCTTTCTTGCCCAGAGCGTAGGCCGCTTCTGCCCGGTTCAACAATATTTCCGCATAACGACATTCGATGTACGGTGTTGTCGATTTACTATATGTGACATCTGCGTTATTTAAGTTTGGATTTTGATACTTACGGACAAAGAAACCAGTGTTTGTCGTCTCGTTAGCACCCATTCCGCTTTTCCCGATAACTGGTACACCATTATACAAAGGGATATTTGTCGGTTCGGAAGATGTATGTAATTTTCCATCGGGATAAGATTCGTACAAACCTTGTTGTACATCTATTACTTCTCCCTTAAATTCATCTCCTGGGAAAATGACAGAAGCACGCAAACGAGGTTCTGCCTTGGCAAAAAGGTCTGTCCGTTTTTCATAACGTACCGGAGAGGCGTTTGTTCCTATTTTCAGCCAGTCGGAATTACCGTCTACGTCATCGAACATCTTCACCAGATCCAAGGTCGGTAACCATCCCGAGCCATATCCTTCTGCCCCGCGCATCTGAAATGGTATTGCCCACATATCGAAGTTATGGGCGTATTCCGGATAAACGTAATACTTACAAAATATATTTTCCGGACTTTCCTCATCTAGGAATAACTGCCAATAATTCTCGAATTTATCGCTGTATTTATTATATAAACTGTATTTACCATCCAATGCTTTCGATGCATTATATGACAATTCGTAGTAGCGTTTTGCCTCTGAAGCTGGGATTCCCAAGATTCCGTCTAACTGAATCGTCCCGTATTGGGCGATAGAAGCGGCGTATAGCATTGCTCTGGATAGTAAGGCATATGCCACATTCTTATTGACTCGTCCTTTGGATACGCTCGTTTCGGGAAGCAACTCAATCGCCTTGTTCAAGTCTTCTGCGATAAAGTCGTAAACCTCTTGTTCTGTATTACGCGGTACTTGTAATTCTTCCAGATTTTGTTCCGGAAAATTTTGTACTTCTTTTATGATAGGAATACCTCCGTAACGTTTCACCATGGCGAAATAGTTAAAAGCTCTCAGGAAGTAGGCTTCACCTAAAAAGTTATCACATTGTTCTTCTGAATAGGATTCCTCATAGCTGGGAAATGTTTGCAGGAAGTAATTGATATTTCTGACCGCTGAATAATTCCATGCCTGAAACCATTCTCCGGAAGGTGAGTCATAAATGAAATGTTGGCGATTTAACATATATTCGCCCGTACAAATACCCGAGCCCGGATTCGGAAAATCCTGTTCGAACCCATCGGTTATCTTAAACTTAAAATCCTCGATAGGAAGCTCGGAATACATTCGTGCCATATAAGCTGTAATTCCGGATTCTGTAGAGAAAACATCTTCATCCTGAATGATATTCATTGGTGGTACATCCAGGTCATTACAGGAGAACAGGGTAGCGACAGACAAGCACCCTACTATTATCAATTTGTGATTCATGGTTTCTTAATTAATTAAAATGAAACATTTATGCCGACATTATAAGTTTTAGACAAAGGATACAAATACCCGTAAGTATCGCTAGGATGTTCCGGATCTAAGTATTTGATACCAGTAAAGGTTATTAGGTTATATCCGCTGAAGTACAAACGAACCCGTTGTATCCCTAAGCGAGACAACCATTGTTTCGGGAAAGTATACCCGATTTCCAGACTCTTCAATCGTAAGTAAGTTGCGTTCTGTACGGAGCGTTCCGATTCCTCGTAGTTCTTTGTTTCCCCGGTGTTTGTAGAAGGGTAATAACCGGGAATCCATTCGCTATCCGGATTATTCATATCCACTAGGTGCCAGCGGTCCATGAACATAGCTAAGCCGTTACGGTCCCAATATAATGGCATTTCCAGTTGTTCCGGGTATTTCACGTTACTCATGGCTGCGCCTTGGAACAACATTGTTAGGTCAATGCCTCTCCATTCTGCTCCGATAGTAAAACCAAAGTTAATCTTCGGATCGCCTGTCGTGGCAATAGGATGCTTATCATAATCATCTATGACACCATCACCATTCCAATCTTCATAAGCATAATCCCCCGGACGTGCCGTGGAATTACCTTTTGAATCCATGATTGGAGAATGATAAACCTCATCATAGGATGTGAATTGTCCTAAATAACCATATCCCCACCATAGATCGTTATAACGGTCTGTAGAATTATCCCGCCAATTTCGATAAGAATTTCCACGACGGGAGATTTCTTTTTTTGTCCAATTCGTACGAGCGTAAGAAAAATTTCCAGAGAAATAATACGTGAAATCCTGGATTGTATTCCGATGGGTCACCGCAATTTCAAAGCCTTTCGTCATATCTCCTTCTAGGTTCTCCTGCGGAAGGCTGGCACCGACTGTTCCCGGTAAACTCGAACTTCGTGTAGCGAGTAATCCGTCTCGATCACGGGTAAAGTAATCGACCTGAAAGCCCAAAAGCCCATTCCATAAATCGGCATCTATACCGATATTTAGCATCTTGGAAGTAAACCAGGTGATGTATGGGTTCGACATACCTCGCATTCCAAGGGCATTCACATATGTTCCATCGAATACAGTACCGCTTGAAGGGTAATCATAGCCTGTCAAAAATTGATAAGTAGAGGAATTATCGTCTCCCATTTTACCGTAGGATGCACGTAATTTCAAATTATTGATAAAGGATAATGATGGATTTTCCTTAATAAAAGTTTCTTCCGATAAACGCCAACCGATCGAACCTGCAGGGAAAAAGCCCCAGCGATGTCCTGCCGCGAATTTGGAAGAACCGTCCATACGGAAACTAAACTCTGCCATATATTTGGAGGCGTAGCTGTAATTTAAACGTCCGACCCAGCCTTTATTGGCAATTTTCCACAATCCATCCTGATTGTACAAAGCTGTGTTGGGAGAATAACCGCTTGAATTCATGGAACCTTCTTGATTCAAGGAATTCCCGGCAAAAAGTTCATCAACAGAATCCATACTGAAACGCCGTTTTGCGTAAAAGTTATCCATCCGCTGTGTATTCTCTTCGTATAATGCCAGTACACTCACATCATGTAATTCATTGAATGTCCGATTATAATTCAAAGATAATTGTAATAAAGATGATTCATGTTCTTTGAACGAACGTTTGACAGATGACGGGGTTTGTGTCTTCGTTGGATTATAAACAGCGTTTTCCGTGTCGTAAGTGTATAATGTATATTCTTTCTCGAATTCCTTATTTTCCCACATGGTGTAGTCGTAGCTGTAAGAAGCTTTCGCCTTCAAGCCTTGAATGAAAGGGACATCATACTCTAAGTTGAACGTGCTTTGGAAACTTTTTGTATTATTTTTCTTGTAGCCGCTGATGTCTGCGTCGGTAATTGCCATCGGGTGGTCTGCGTCAGCGGCGTTATACATATAATTTGGATTGTCATTTGCATATAAAGGCCAAGTAGGAACTTGTGTCCAGATGGATTTGTAGACTAACCAAGCATCTGAGTAAGGAGCATTTTTTGTATCCTTCATTGCCCCTAGCAAGACCTCGGCTTTCAAATGTTTTGTCAATTGAGCGCTGATATTAGAACGGGCATTAAAACGCTCATAGTTCAAATCTCCACTTTTCCAATATCCATCCTGCTTCAAATAACCAAAATTGATAAAGTAATTGATCTTCTCCGTCTGTCCATGAGCACTAAAACTATGTTGGGTCTGGGGGGCAAACTTATTAATGGCCGACCCTGCCCAGTCTGTACTTTGTCTGCTCCCATTCAAGTAAGGCTCGAAGTCAGTATCTGAATACATAGGCGAACGACCATTATTAATCGCATTCTCATTCATCATCGTCATATATTCTACCGCATTTGCCGTTTCTGGTAAGCCGGTTGCTTGTTGCCATCCTACACTACCGTTATAGTCCAGCTCTAGTTTTCCTCCTTTTCCTCGTTTGGTCGTGATAAGTACTACACCGTTAGCGGCACGTACACCATAGATAGCCGCTGAAGCATCCTTAAGAATGGAGATATTCTCTATTTCGTTAGCATCAATGCGGTTCATGTTTTCTCTTGGAACACCATCTACAATAATCAATGGATTCCCCATTCCGCGAATTTGGAAAGTGTTATTAAAAGAACCTGGCTCACTAGATTTTTGTACGACACGTACACCCGGTATTTTTCCGGAAAGCATATTCTCTACATTCTCGTTTTTCGTTGTTAAGATATCATCGCTATTGATAGCGGCAACCGATCCGGTCAATGTCACTTTTTTCTGCGTACCATAGCCGACAACTACTACTTCATCTAATTTTTGGGTATCTTCCTTCAATATAATTTGAAAAGAATCCTGATTCCCAACTCGTATATCCTGAGACAAGAAACCGATGTACGAGACTTCAAGTATGGCGCCCTCCGGTACGGAAAGTGTAAATTTACCATCTATGTCCGAAATTGTTCCATTAGAACTTCCTTTGACCATGATGTTCGCTCCGATAACAGGTGTTCCGGAAGCGTCTACCACCGTTCCCGTAATGGTCTTGCTTACTTCTTCTTTTTGCTGGCTTAAAGATACTGTGGGTACCACATCGGATGGTGACACCACACGGACGAATCCGTTTTCTTCCACCGAAAGGTTAAAACTCGCTGGTAATGCTACGCCTGAAATCAGGCTGAGGCTACCGAAAGCAAGTCCTTTCCTAAAATTCTGTTTAAGGTTACTCATCTTTTCTTGTGTTTTTATTAGTAATAAATAAAGGTCTCTTTTATCTCTTTCCAGACAATACGGATATACTCGTCATGTAGACGATATACCGTCTCTTGGTAAGAGATCGTAGAAATATTTATTCTGCTTATTATCAAATATGTAAAATATAATGAAGTATCTTTTTTACTCAGTTTACTCAGATTGGTACTCGAAAACGGAAAAGGTTATAGCTTGGAAAAATATATTTTCTCGTTACACGAATTAGCCATAAAATGGATAGTAGAAAATAACATGATATATTTACATACACTGTTGATTAGCACGTTACAATAGCTAAAAGTGTAAATTATGCCTTAAAATGATCTTTATAGTTTTTTGTTTCACCAATTATAATTACATTTGAAACGTATTTCTACGATCTCTTACCAAGAGACATGCCATTTATTCCCTTTTTGAATTTTCTGTTTTTTTACCCAGAGGTTTCTTGTTCCAGAAAAGAGATGAGGGACTTCTTATATGAAATAAAAAGCCCTTTATATCGTTAGGTAAAGTGAAGATTGTTACATTTGCATATGATATACATTGCTGGTGAAAAGATTACTTTCTTTTCTATATGCATTGTGGAAATTGGTAATGCTGGTGGAAGAAGAAGGTCGGCAGGGGTTGAGGATATTTGTGGAAATCCGTGTTTTTTAAGTAGAATGACGAAATAATAAAGATGTATACAAAGTTACTAGATAGACAAACGAAACTTGCCCTTATCGGATTAGGATATGTCGGGCTTCCTATTGCGATGGAGTTCGCTAAATATGTTTCAGTTATCGGATTTGATATCAATGAGGAGCGTTTGGAGAAACTTCGGAACGGTATTGATCCGTGCGGAGAACTTCCTGCGGAGACTTTCGAGCATAAAGATATCATATTTACTTCTTCTGTAGAGAGGTTAAGAGAAGCAGCCTTTTATGTGATAGCCGTTCCTACTCCGATAGACAGTCATAACGAACCGGATTTATCCCCATTGCTGGGTGCGACCCGTACGGTAGGGAAAGTTCTTCAGCGAGGTGATTATGTAGTATACGAATCTACCGTATATCCGGGATGCACGGAAGAGGATTGCATTCCAATCTTGGAGGAGGTTTCTGGGTTGAAAGTAGGGAAGGACTTTAAGGTCGGGTATTCACCGGAACGGATCAATCCGGGCGATAAGGTACACACTTTGGTAAATACCGTAAAGATTGTTGCCGGTTGTGATACCGAGGCTTTAGAAACTATAGCGGAAGTCTATAAACTTGTTGTCCGAGCTGGGTTACACCGTGCGCCTAGCATCAAAGTGGCTGAGGCGGCCAAGATTATCGAGAATACCCAGCGCGATGTAAATATAGCCCTTATGAATGAACTATCCATAATTTTCGATCGTATGGGTGTAAATACGTTCGATGTTTTGAAAGCCGCTGGAACAAAATGGAATTTCCTCCCTTTCTCTCCCGGGTTGGTAGGAGGACATTGTATAGGGGTAGATCCCTACTATCTGGTACATAAGGCCAAAGAATTGCAATACCATCCGAAGATGATCAATTCCGGTCGCTACGTAAATGATTCCATGGGGCGGTATATCGGAAAAAAGGTCGTGAAAAAAATTATCTCACAAGGGAAAAATATTCTAGGGGCGCATGTGCTGGTGATGGGAATGACTTTCAAGGAAAATGTGTCGGATATACGAAACTCGAAAGTCGCGGATATTATCAACGAGTTTAAAGACTTCGGGGCCGAAGTAGATGTGATGGACCCGTTCGCTTCCCCTTCGGAAGTATTGCGGGAATATGGTATCCGTCTAGTAGAGAAGCCCGGTAAGAAATATGATGCCGTGGTGGTAGCTGTCGCCCATGCGACCTATCTGAAGCTGGATGAATCTTACTTCATGTCGATCACGAACGAGCATGCCGTACTGGTAGATGTGAAAGGGATTTATCGAGGCTGTATCCATCGTATGATTTATTGGAGCCTGTAATTGTTAAAAAGTAACACAAGCTGCAAAGAAGTTTCGATAAACTTAAAAAAATGTGTTGTACAATATCTTTTTTTATTTGCTCAATAATATTAATTAGCCCATCTTTGCATGCAGATAACCTAAACAATCTTTTTGCCTTAAAGACTAATACCTATTAAAAACCTATAAAGAGAGCCTTTGCGAAAAGGCTCTCTTTATGATTTTTAAGGGATTAGTCGTTTATTTCCTCTATCTTAGAGGTGATTTTGCTAATAGCCTCATTTAGTTTTTCCTCGGGTAATATTATGTTAAAATCTCCCCAGAAACCTTCATCATAAGTAAAGTGAGTATCTGAGAAAACCGTGTGCGTAGGGAGCGATTCAATGCGTGAGAAACGGTAGACATTAGCTGTGTCTATTTTGCAGGTAACCATTTCGAACCAAGTATGCAAAATGCCTGTGTTAAAAAGTTGTCTTCTTTTTTTAATTTTAAAATGCAGATCTCCTCGGATATGATTAATGTAATAAGTGTCATTCCATTGTTTATAAGATACCGTATAAGTTACTTTTTGAGGGGTGATCCGTAAATTCCTACTTTTTTTCTCAACAAACATGCCGATCGCTTGTTCGATATATCGAGGAGCTACCTCAAAGTCTACTCTTAATAAGGCGTTATTTTCCGTGTCGATATATATTTGTCCCCGGTAAAGCGGTTCATCGATACTTTTCAGTTGCTCAAAAGAGATAACATTGGCAAGGCGATCATCCACTACCGTGATGTCCGTATGGGCGTATGTATAGCGTGAATCCGGGTTGGGATCTAAAAACTCCGGTAATTGTTTCATCAAATCCAAGATAAGGCAAGAGTAGATACCCGATCTCATTTTTGTGATCAACGTGTCTTTTTCCTGCTCGTTACTGATACGGCGCATTTTTAATAGTTTGACCTGATCGGCTAGAGCTTTGGTGTGATAAGATGCCTTATATATCTTAAAAACAGCTTCGGTTAGTTTTACTAGACCTTTTTTACGCTCAATACCTTCTCGGTAAAATGTGGTAAGGAAAATTGGATGTTGGGCATAATTATTCTTTCTCCCATTCAACATCTCTTGTAATAAGCGTTTTGGATTTGTTAAGCGTACGATGACTTCTTGGATGGAGATTACTTTTGGCTCGAGAGATAGGGTGGTATGTTTGCCTGCAAGTTCCTGGCTATCCATTTCCCGGGGAAGATAGCCGATATGAGAAAAAAGTACTTTGGATAACCGGAGTGAGTCCGGTAATTTCAACCTGAAATCTCCGTTCTGGTTGGTGATAGTACCGATAGCGGCCTCATTGATTCCTACCGATCCGAAAGCAATCGGCTCGTGGGTATATTGATCTTGCAAAGAACCTTCTATCATGAAATAAGTTTGTATGGAATCAGGGAGTACGGATACGCTTTTAGAAAGTACGGAGGGGTTCTCTGGCACATAGAGTAAAAGATGGTTCTCTATCGCACGGATCGCCAAGCCCTTATTACCGGTAATTGCGTACACGGCTTCTTGTATCGTATAATCTCCACCTTTTATTGATGTCGTTTGTTCATTATTGATAATGGTGCTGTCGTATATGAAAAGATAACCGGAACATTTCGTAACGAGTCCCAGCAGTTGGTAAATAGTTCCTTTTGATTTTGGCAATTGTATGAGTTGCCCCAATACGTTGCTGTTTTGTGCTTTTATAGGGATAAAGACTACGAGGAGTAGTAAGCATCCTATGATTGGCCATTTCAAGGTTCGGAAATTATCCATGTGTTGTTTTCTTGCGTACATTTTAGTTTTAGAGCCGCGCAAATCAGTTCAGCCACCATTGCAGGTGAATTATTATAGAAACAGACAGTCAACCGTCTATTTTCTAGATCAGGCGTTGTCTTCAAGGATGTCTTCGGATATTCCAGATTGATCACATGTAAGATATCCACTAGTTTCTCATCCTTGAATTGAATCCGGCGGGTGTAATTGGAGAATTGTTCGTTGTCTTGAGTAGGAGTTACTTGCAATTGGTCGGAAAGCAAGGAAACGGTTTGACCGGCCTTCACCAATGTTCGTTCTCCGTTCTTTTTGAGTGTCACTTTCACTAATCCTCGTCGGACGGCCAATTCAAAGATGTTCTTATCAGAACTTTTGATATTGAATGAGGTTCCCAAAACCTCGATCCGGGCTTGTTCGGTTTCGATCAGGAAAGGACGTGCCTTATTTCCACTTACATCAAAAAGGGCATTTCCTTGTAGGGACACCTCTCTTTTTTCTCTTTGGAAATGCTTTGGGTAGCTTAGCCGGCTGTTATCGGCCAAATAAACAATAGATCCGTCTTCTAGGGTCGTGATCAAGGTGGTGGAAGCCTCGTTATTATGTAAGGTAAGTAGAGCGGTTTCCGGTGTCCGTCCTTGTCTAAGAAAAATAACTGTGATTACCGATACGCAGAGTATAACGATAGCGGCAACCCATTTCATAAGTCCGGTCCGATACAGGATTTGTTTATCGGAAGTCGGTTTATCCAAAAGTCCGTCTTGCTCCAAGCGTGTGTATAATTGTTCCCATGCTTGGTCTGTTTTCAATTTATTTTTTTCTATTTGACTCATAACTGTTAAGTATAATTCTCGATTTCTTTTCTTAGTACTTGTAACGCTTTGGTCATTTCCGCTTCTACTGTTTTTATGGATAATGAGAGACTGGAGGCAATCTCCGCATATTTCATCCCCTCGAAACGGTGCATACGGAAGATTTGAAGACGGCGTTCGGGTAATTTCCCTAATGCCCGGTTCACCAAGGATTGCAGTTCTTTGTACTCAAGTTGGTCTTGCGGGGTATCTGATTCGGATTTTGGAACCTCCCCGGTCAGAACCGTGTTTTGGTATCGCTGTCGTACTTCCTGATGCTCCAGATATTGTAAAGACCGGTTCCTGATCGCTCCATAAAGATAATTCTTGATGGAACGTAAGATCGGAAGAGATTCCCTTTCTTTCCAGAACACATAAAACAGGTCTTGAACGATCTCCTCCGCGATTTCCTGTTTTCCTGTTATACTGGTTGCGTATAGGCAAAGAGGGGTATAGTAAAGCTTGAAGATGTTCTCGAAAGCTTTGATATCCCCTTCCTTGATCTTTTTGAGTACGAACAGATCCATTTCTATTCAGTTGATGATTGGTAATAGGCAATTTAGCAGACCGTCAAAGATACTTTATAGTTCGCAGGACGTTTTCCGATCCAATATGAATTATCCCCATAAGGGCAGGTAAATCCTTATCCTTGCTAAAGTTATCTTGCTTGTTGTTTTTTCAGCTTGTGTACTGCGTTCTCCAGTGATTCGGTAGGCTCGATGATGTTGTAGGCTCCCCAGAAATTCTCATCGGCGAAGTCTGATACTTTGTCGGATAAAGACTGATCCGCTTTAAAGGACATCCGGTAGGGAATGGAGTTACTTTGCTCTTTGTCATCGGTAATGACCATTTCGGATACGATCGTATAATTAGTAGAGAAAAGTCTTCGTTTCCAGTCACATTTGAAGCGAACCTCATTTCGGATGTAGCTCAGATGGCTTACGCCATCGCGTTCTTTGTAAGTTACGAGGAAAGCTACCTCCACTGGCTTAAATCGAAGGCCAAAAGGTTTCTTGCGAAGAATAGCCTCGGTTGCTTTATTCCGGTCATCCATGCTAAGAGCGAATTCCGCACGGCTGAAAGAAAGTTTTTCCTTATCAATATAAAGCTTGCCGTAATACAAGGCATAAGGCAAAATCACCTGAGGCTGAAAACTGATTACGTAATGTGGTCGATCATTTAACATCACACTTTCTTCCATGCGGAATGCGTAATAAGGTATGACATTCGGATCGAGCAATAAATCCGGATTCTTTACTACATCCACATAAACGGACAGGTTGGGTCCTCCTAATAGTTTCACGGCTAATGTATCGCTAGCTTTTTGGCTCAATAATTTACGTCCTTTATAGATTTGTACCCGGTCTCGCTCTACATTCCTGTCTTTATAAGGTGTTTTATAGACATCGATAACCGCTTCTGATATATTAATGTAACGACGGCCCTTTTGTGCGGTTTCCCGATAAAAACCTGTGAGCATACTACCTGTGGCAATGTAGTTTTTATCTATTTTCTCAATGGCCTCTTTAACGATATACCGAGGGTCTCCGGCCCGAATAATGACTTCGCTAAGTGTATTCGTATTTGGTTCGAGTAATACCGTATATTCTGATATATCCTTGTTGTTCACTGGGATCAACCCATTTAAATATCCGATGTGCGATACTTCTACTTGTCTGGCGTGGAGGTTATTTCTCACTTTGATAGAGAACTCGCCGTCTTTATTGGTGATTGTTCCTGCATTAGTCCCCGGAATAGAGATATTCACGTATTCCAGTTTTTTTCGTGTTTGTTTGTCTTTTACTACACCGCTGATGGTAATAAACTCATCGTCTGCGTTATCTTGTGCCATCGTGAGAGTTGCATGGCAGGTCAACAGTATTATCAGGATAAATCCCATAGTTTGTTTACAGAGTGTTTTCATATTTGTATTGTTTTTATATGGTAAATAATCTCTTTCTACTTATATGATCGCTCAGAAAAGAAATACCCTATGGGATTTACCGGAAAAATCACACTACTTTTTGTCCAGGCTGTAGAGTCAGCATTTCTTTAGGGACTGCTTTCTTGATACTTTCTATCAAGATTCCCGCTACCGTATGCCGGATGAAGTCCTTACGGGTGACTAATACGATCTCCCGTGTTGGTTTGGGGATGGCGAACGGACGTACTAACTCTTTCTGCTCCTTATTTAATTGAAGAGTAGCTAATTCCGGGATGAATGTGATACCATTGCCACTTTCTACCATGCGCATAAAAGTCTCCAAGCTACCTAAACGATAAGCGGCTTGGCGAATTTTTACCTTTTCCATCTGGCAGAAACGCATCAATTGGTCTCGAAAACAATGCCCCTCGTCGAGTAACCACAACCGCTCGTCGTTGATATCGGCGGTACGGATCAAATCCTTTTTGAAGATAGACTCATTGTGAGCCACGTATCCGAAAAATTGCTCGTAGTATAATATGTCTCCTTGCAAATAGGATTCTGTGGGTTGGTTTGCTATGATAGCGGCATCGATTTCTCCGTTTTGTAGAGCGGACATAGTGGGAGCGGTTTTCATTTCCAGGATGCGGATATCAAGGTCTGGATGTTTCTCCGATAATTGTTGGAAGAATCGGGGCAATAAATAGGGAGCGATTGTTGGTAGTACCGCTAAGCGAAATGTACCTTTTAGTGATTGTTCTTCCTCGTTCACGATATCTTTAATAAGGGATGCTTGGTATAAGACGTTTCTTGCCTGCTCAATAACCTTGCGTCCGGCAGGTGTGGGGCGAACAGGTTGTAAGTTCCGGTCAAACAATTTAATACCCAGTTCGTCTTCCAGCTTTTGGATCATCATGCTCAATGTTGGTTGTGTCACCCGGCAATGTTCCGCTGCTTTTGCGAAATGACGATAAGTATCCACGGCCAAAATGTATTCGAGTTGCTGTATATTCATAAGTACTTTTCATTTAAAATCCAAGCTAGGTTGGATGGTTCGTTAATAATTAATTTTAGTATTCATTCTTGTACCAAGGTGTTAAAGTGGAAGCTGGCTTTGTTAAGCGGCGACCTACCAATAACAAACATCCTGACAGTACGTAGTAACGCTCTTTGTGAGAAGATCATATTGTTAAGAAAACAGACTTTTACTTCGTTCTGCCCTCTGATAACAAGTACAAATATAGCGATTTTTTTGCTGTCCGAAAACTTCCGTAGATAATAAGTTGCCCGGATGGTTATCAAGGTATCTTCTATATAATTTGTGAATAGAGAGGGCTGTGATACTAATTGGGTATACGGTGAAAAAGGGCTTGGTTGTGTTAAATTCAATTTGTCTATAAACAAAAGCTTAGAAAAGCCTGTTTAAAATTAAAAAATAAATGGTTTTACTTATTAATCTAAATAGAGATATATGATACCAAAAGTGGAGATAGAAGCAGGAAAAGCGGATTTAATCCGTGAAATTTTAGATATCGATGATTTGCAAGATATTGATTTGCTTGATAAGTATCGTGATATATTTATAAAATCGCAGAGCTTTTTCCCGGAAAATGAATGTATTGATGATATTGAAAGTAGAACGAGTAGATAATCTTCATCACTTACTGATTCTAATCGGATATTTTTATTGGTTTAAGGATTACTTTTTATGGAGATATTAAATACTATATGCTAATGTTCAATATTCGATGCGACTGTTAGGATTATTGTGTATCTTTACCATTTATATACCAATAAAATAAATGAGTATGGAAACAACATTTTGTCAAAGTTGTGGCATGCCGCTGCAAAAGAATGAGGAACTAGGAACGAACCGTGACGGAAGTAGGAATAAAGAATATTGTTGCTATTGTTATAAAGACGGGGCTTTCACGATGGATTGTACGATGGAGCAAATGATTGACCATTGCGTTCAATTTATCGATGAGTTCAATAAAGATATGGATATTCATTATACGAAAGAAGAAACCATAGCGAATATGAGATTATTTTTCCCTACATTGAAACGTTGGGCTGTATTATGATAAAACTAACTGGATATATCCAGAGAAGTTAGATAAAAAGTATCTGAAAAAGCGTGTTCCGCAACAGGGATACGCTTTTTTAATTGTATATAATCTATTGGTTGATAGTAAGCGTGGGATGAAGAAGCCGGAATCGCTTGTACATACCCCTGATCAATCATCTTTTGTTTGTTTAATAAATTCCTTCTATTTGGATATAGAAATTATCTGTTTGACAGCCGTTTATACTTGTCGTACCTTTGTGATACAAGAAAAATGAAAAGTATAATAATTAAAAAGTAGCAATTATGAAAACATTAGATTATCTCCATTTAAATGCATCTGTAATAAATAATGTAGTAGTAGGTTTAAAGCAATTATTGGCAGATTACCAAGTGTTCTATACGAATCTTCGTGGTTTCCACTGGAATATCAAGGGACATGGTTTCTTCGTCCTTCATGGTAAATTCGAGGAACTGTACAATGACACGGCAGAGAAGGTTGATGAGTTGGCAGAACGTATATTGATGCTGGGGGGTGAACCGGAGAATAGGTTCAGCGAGTATTTAAAAGTAGCCCATGTAAAAGAGGTCTCAAATGTATCTTGCGGTGACGAGGCTTTAGGGAATATCCTTGATACATATGGTTATTTGATCGCTGAGGAACGTAAACTTCTCTCTTTAGCATCTGAAGCGGGGGATGAGGCAACGGTGGCTTTGATGAGCGACTATTTGAAGGAACAAGAGAAATTGGTTTGGATGTTGGTGGCTTATTCAACTTGCGATTGCAAGAAATAATAAAATAGCTAGAGTGTTTGGAGAAGGCCGGAAGTAATTCCGGCTTTTTTTATGATATTTATGCTCTGCAACATACTTAACGCTTTTTTACATATTTCATGTCTTGTTTAAATTCATCACAGCTATATTTGGTTCAGATCTGAAATGTAATTTCAAATATGGAAAATACGCTGCCAAATATGGAAAAAATGGATGAGAACTACAAAGTGCCCAATTTAGAAAAGGGCATAGCGGTTCTTGAGTACTTGTCCTTGCGGTCGGCGGGGGAGACATTGCAGGATATTAAGTCGGCGCTTGATATATCCCAGACTACGGCCTACCGTATTTTGAATACATTGGTACGCTTGGAGTATCTTAATTTCAATGAAGATACGAAACGCTATAAACTTTCCCGGAAATTATTGACACTTGGTTTCAGATCCTTGAATGAACATAACCTATTGGAAACCGTTTTACCACATTTGCGTGATTTACGCGACCAGGTAAAAGAAACCGCTTGTTTCGGAGTGCTGGGAGATGAGAAAGGAATTTTCATCGAACAGGCGCAAGGCCATCATACGTTTCGTTTCGTCCTATCGCCGGGAAAGCCTTTTGAGTTACATTGTTCGGCTCCCGGAAAGGCGATTATGGCTTATTTGCCGAAGACAGTGAGAGATCGTTATTTGTCTTATATGACGTTTACACGGTATAATTCCCGGACAATCACTTCTCGCGAGGCGTATTTGGAGGAATTAGTGAAAGTGGCTAAGTTGGGGTACGCCATGGATAATGAAGAGGAATTAAGTGGGGTGATTTGTGTAGGTGCCCCGATCTTTAATTATACGGGATATCCTTGTGGGGCGATCTGGATCTCTGGTCCGAAAGATCGTTTGTCGAAAGAGGTAGTGAAAAATTCGGTCAAAGCAATCAAAGAGGTTGCGGGATTGATCTCGAATGAACTTGGATTTAGAAAATAAGGAATACGAAATATACCATGAACACACGAAAATACTTGATGAAAAACTCGTTGGTGGCGTGTTTGCTAGGCTGTTGCGTTTTTCTCGCCTCAGCCGGCAACCCACCTTTCTTTACTACGGACGCGGTATTGAATGCGAAAGGGGAACTGTTAATGGCGCAGAAAGGAACAAAACGTCTAGATGTCTTTTCTGCGGATGGTAAAAACCTGCTTCATTCATATCCGTTTGATGAGATCCCGACCGGTTTGCTTCCGGATGGGGATAAAGTATATGTGACAACTTTCCAGAAGACTGGGCGTTTACAGGTGCTTTCCTTGGAATCGGGTAGGGTGGAAGCGGCTATACCGACAGGTTCGGGTGCATGTTATCCGATATTCGGACCAGATAAGAAATATATATATGTATGTAATCAGTTCGATAATTCGGTGGTTGAGATAGATCCGGTGATGCGTAAGGTAGTCCGGAGCGTGAAAGTGTTGCGTGAGCCGAAATCTGCTGTATTCAGCAAGGATGGGAAATATATGTTTGTCACGAATTTCTTGCCTGCTCAACGGGCAGACGTGGATGTTGTGGCCGCTTGTGTATCAGTAATTGAGATGGATGGATTTACGAAAGTAAAGGATATCCAGCTTGCGAATGGTAGTAATGCCTTACGGGGTATGTGTATTACGCCGGACGGGAAATATATATATGTCTCTCATAATTTGGGGCGATTTACCGTGCCTACTTCCCAGCTTCAACAAGGTTGGATGAACACGAGTGCTTTTAGCGTGATCAATGTGGAAAAGCAGGAATTCGTGGGGGCCGTATTGGTGGATGAGCCTGATCGGGGAGCAGCCGGTATTTGGAGTATCGCTTGCGATGACAAACATATTTTTATTACGCATAGCGGTACACATGAGGTTAGCGTGATTGATCATCCTGCGATGTTGGCTAAGTTTGAGTCTTATAAAGATAAGAGTCGTCTGGATTATGACTTAAATTTCTTGTATGGGCTTCGTGAGCGAATTCCCTTAAAAGGAAACGGCCCTCGTGATTTCATATTTTCGGGTGACAAATTGATCGTTCCTACCTATTTTGCAGACATCTTGAATGTCATTGATATAAATACGCTGGAAGTAACGGCTACCGATATGAATCCGGGACGTACAGAAACGCTGGAACATAAAGGCGAGAAATACTTTAATGATGCGAATCATTGCTATCAGGGATGGCAGAGTTGTAACGGTTGCCATCCGGGAGATGCCCGTACGGATGGGATGAACTGGGATTTGATGAATGATGGAGTAGGTAATTCGAAGAATTGTAAGAGCATGCTATATTCACATGTGACACCTCCCAGTATGATCTCTGGAGTTCGTGAGACCGCGGAATATGCGGTTCGTGCTGGTTTTAAGTTTATTCAGTTTTTTGAGCCGGAAGAGGATATGGCGAAATGTGTAGACGCTTATCTGAAATCCTTGCGTCCGGTACCTAGCCCGTATCTGGTAAATGGGGAATTATCAGAAAAGGCGAGAAAGGGGAGAAAGGTCTTTGAAAAGCTGAAATGTGGCGAGTGTCATAGCGGACCATATTATACGGATATGAAAATGCACCGTATTGGTGAGGATATTGAATTTGAGAAGGGGTGGGATACACCTACTTTAGTCGAGGTTTGGCGTACAGCTCCCTATCTGTTTGATGGACGTGCGGCTACTATGGAAGAAGTGTTCGAGGTCTATAAACATGGTATTGATAAAAAGGTTTCCAAGAAAGATATCGAGGCATTAACTGAATATGTAAACTCCTTGTAAATATAGAATAATATGAATTATTGCGAGAAAATACATTATACGATATTAAGTGCCAAGCCGGCAGAGTTCACGGCTATGGTGGACGATCTGTTATCTCGGTTGCCTCAAAATGAGGTTATCGTGAGACTAGCCTTTTTCGGTACACCGGGCACGAATGAGGAATATGTGAAACGTCGTGTTTTGCTCCGGGAAAAAATTCGTCGATATTATGGAGATTGTGAGCCGGCTTTGAGTTATGTCTCTCAGCCTCCGTTGAACGCTCCATTGTTGATGGAGGTACATAGTTATGTGCCCGATGCGCAGGATCGGATTACTTTCCGTCATTATCAAGGTGTTCCGTATGTTTTATTGGAAAATGCGTCGGGACGTTTTCTCTTCGCCGGCGGTTTCCAAGGTGATGTGCTTCATTTTGGTATCGAGGCTCAGTCGGTGGAGGCTTTCCGGTTGTTGGGGGATGTACTTCGTCGGGAAGGTTTTCCGTTGAATAGTATTATCCGTCAATGGAATTATATTGAACGTATAACGGCTTTTGACGGCTCGGATCAGCATTATCAGGCATTTAATAACGCTCGATCTGATTTTTATAGTAAGACGGAGTGGATGAATGGATATCCGGCCGCTACGGGTATCGGGGCAAATCTGGGAGGAATCTTGATTGATGTGGATGCTGCCGTGTTTACTTCGCCGGATGCTTTTGCTACGCCGATAGATAATAAGTTGCAGGTAGCGGCTCATGCTTATTCGGAACAAGTGCTGGAGGCCGCCAGACAAAAGAAAACGACACCTAAATTCGAACGTGCCAAGAGCATGACTTTTCAGGATCGCACATTAATCTATATCTCCGGTACGGCCGCTATCCGTGGAGAGGAGAGCTTGAGAGAGGTCGGGTTGGAATGTCAGTTACGGATCACGATGGAAAATATAGCGGAACTGATAGGCGACGCTAAATTAGTCAAGTTACGTGTTTACTTGAAAAATAAATCCGATTATGAGGAAGCCGAGCGGTTGATGAATACTTACGGATTGAATATCCCGATCTCTTATATGTGGGCCGATGTGTGCAGGGATGAGTTATTGATTGAGATCGAGGGTATAGCGATACGTTGAAATAAATTAAGTACTAACAAATATACACAAAGACAAATGAGAAAAAGTTTGAACATGAAAATGGCGGCTATGGGATTGGTATTAGCATCTATGGTCGCATGTACAGGAAAGACAACGACAGACGCTACTTGTTGCGCCGCTAACGGAGAAGGCAATTGTCCGGAAGGTATTTGCCGTGAAGAATGCACGAATGCATGTAATACTAACAATCAAAAAAATAAAAAAATGGCTTATTCAAAGAAGTACACGAACGCCGATTTTTATAAAGACGGCAAGTTTCAACAAGATGTCGCTATGGAGGCGATGAAAGATATGTTTGCCTTCTACGATGTTCCTTTTACGGAGTTGATGGCGAAAGATATGTGGGTGACAGACTTTGGCTTGGGGGATTTTGAGAACGTAGGAATGGGCGGTATTTTCTGGATTAATGATCCGGAGTATAAGTATTTCGCTCATGCTATTTATTTATTGCCAGGCCAGATGATTCCGGAGCACGCGCATGTAAAAACAGACTTCCCGGCTAAACATGAGTCTTGGATGGTAGAGAAGGGTTGGGTTTATAATTTCTCTGAGGTTGGTGATGAGACTCCGAATGCCCCGGCTATCCCTGCTGGACACGGTCCGATCAAGAGCAAGAATTTTGTGATCCAGAAGGTTGGTGATGTATTACGTCTGAAGGAATTAGAAACATTCCACTTTATGATGGCTGGGCCGGAAGGTGCTATCGTAGATGAGTGGGCATGTTATCATGATAATGCTGGTTTACGTTTCACGAACCCGAAGGCCGCATTATAAAAAACTCTAGGTTTTATGTGTCGTAATCCTAAGGATTATTGTTCATGATCCTTAGGATTTTAATAAACAACCTTCTAAATTTAAATTTAATACATGAATAAATACTATATAATGGTATCACTCTTGTTGTCGACCTCTTTTCTTGTTTCGGCAGGTCCGAAGCAAAAGGAGGTAGATAATTGGATTGATGCTTCAGTAAAACAAAAGTCTGAGCTTCGTGCCTCTTTGGTGAAAGCGAACATGCCGATCATGTCGGCTTGGATCAAGGCGAAGCAAAAGGCTGTCCCGATGTCTGCCGATTTGACAGGCTTGGATCAGTTAGTGCTTGTTACATCTGCCGGGCCGGACGGTACGGATTGGGATTGGGGTACATGGGCAAACGCCCGCTTGATCAAGGCAGACGGTAGCTCGGTTTGGTTGGATGAGTTGGATCCTGATTACTGGGTTTCTGGCTCGGGTAGCATCCGTAAGAATACGGATTTATACGGAAATCCTTTGTTGATAGGTGGAAAGAAATATGATCATAGCGTATTATGTCATGCCAATGGCGTGATGGTGTACAATATCAATAAGGAGTATGTACGTTTCGAGGCTGAGGTAGGATTGGCTGACCAGTCGACGGTAGGTAGTGTATATTTCCGTATCATGAATGTTTTCCCGAAGGAAGAGGCCGCACGTTTGCTAGCCGCTTATCCAAAGGAATTAGGAGCCTTAAACGCTAATATAGATGGGTTGGAGAATTGGTTGACCGCCAGTGATGCTTCCGCTGAGCGTGATATCGTGTTGAATCTGGCGTCTCGCCTGAAAGATGCTACATACGTAAGAAATGCAGTCAAGCAGATAGAGGCAGAGAAAGATATCGATACTCAAATTCGTGAGTATTTGAAACTCTATGAAAAAACTCAGCGGATTTGTAATTTGCAGAGCGACTTGAGTTGGTTGAATATGGAGGCGATCCGCTTAGCTTTCGACGATATGAAGAAGTTGAAAGGTTTTGATGCCGCTAAGTATCAACCAGTCTTGGATGAGTTAGAGCAACAGGTGAAGAATGGTTTCGATAATATTTATAGCGGTGATGAGGCTGCCTTAGCTAACGGAGAGAAAGCGATTGCGAATAAACGTGCTATTTTGTTGGCAAATCCATTCTTGGATGGTGACAAGGTATTAGCGGCCCGTTTTAAATTGGGAGTAAACGCTCACAAAGCGATGGCCCCGGATTTGGGTACGCAGAGTAATAACTGGAGTAACCAAGAGTCTGCCCGTCGTATGGGTTTTGATGCTGATATCGTAGAATTGAGTAATTTACGTGGGGAAGTACAAGTTCGGTCAGTTTATAAACCGGAAAACGGCTCTTCTATTGCGGACTTACGGATGCACTGGGATGGTGATCGGGCGATGTTTACTCAAACAATGCCGGATAAGCGTTGGAACGTATTCGAGGTGAAGCTGGATGGAACTGGTTTTAAACAATTGATACATAACGAGGAACCAGACCTTGAATTTTATGATGGAACTTATTTGCCGGACGGACGTATCATTGCCAATTCGAATATCGGTTACCAAGGTGTGCCTTGTGTAAGTGGTGATGATCCTGTCGGTAATATGGTACTTTATACACCGGAAACGAAGAATTTACGTCGTCTTACATTCGATCAAGACGCTAACTGGAATCCGGTAGTGATGAATAACGGTCGTGTGATGTACACTCGCTGGGAGTATACGGATTTAACGCACTATTATTCTCGTATCGTGATGAATATGAATCCGGATGGTACGGAGCAGAAAGCGTTGTATGGTAGTGGGTCGATGTTCCCGAACAGTACATTCGATATCCAGCCATTACCGGGCCATGGTTCTGCTTTCGTGGGAATTATCTCTGGTCATCACGGTATCGCCCGTTCCGGTCGTTTGATCGTGTTCGATCCGGCGAAAGCCCGGAAAGGTGCCGCAGGTATGGTACAGGAGATCCCATATCGTAACCGGCCAATCGTAGAGGAAATCAAGGATGAATTGGTAAATGGCGTGTGGCCACAGTTTATCAAACCGACTCCTTTGAATGATAAATATTTCTTGGTTGCCGCTAAATTGGACCCGCAAGATTTATGGGGTATTTATTTGGTGGACGTGTTTGATAACGTGACTTGTTTGCGTAAGGTGGAAGGAGAAGGTTATATCAGTCCGGTCGCCGTGCGTAAGACACCGACTCCTCCCGCTATCCCGGATCGCGTGAAATTGAATGAGAAGGAGGCTACGGTCTTTATTCAGGATATTTACGAGGGTGAAGGCTTGAGAGGTATTCCTCGAGGTACGGTTAAATCTCTTCGTCTACATGCTTACGAATATGCCTACGTGAAGACTACCTCAGACCATAACTGGCATGGAATCCAGTCTGGTTGGGATATCAAGCGTTTATTAGGTACGGTTCCAGTGGAAGAGGATGGTTCTGCGATCTTTAAGATTCCAGCAAACACACCGATCTCTATACAACCATTGGATAAGGACGGAGTGGCTATTCAGTGGATGCGTAGCTGGTTGACAGGTCAGCCTGGTGAGGTGGTATCTTGTATCGGTTGCCATGAGGACCAGAACCAGATTCCTATCCCGAAACGTGTGATGGCTTCGCAGAAAGCCCCGCATCCGTTAACTCCTCCGGAAGGTGGTACTCGTTCGTTTACGTTTGACCTAGAGATCCAACCGATTTTGGATCGTGCTTGTATCGCTTGCCATAATGGTGAGGGTAAGGCCTTTGACTTACGTGGGGGAAAGAAAGATAAGTTGGGGTATGGTACTTCTTATTTGAACCTGCATCCGTATGTACACCGCCAAGGTGGTGAAGGTGATATGGTAGTGCTTCAACCGTATGAATACCATCCGAACACGAGTGAGCTGGTTCGTATGTTGAAGAAAGGGCACTTTAACGTTCAGTTGACGGATAAGGAGTGGAGAACTCTTTATAACTGGATTGATTACAATGCTCCGGATAAAGGATATTTCAATGCGAATGTCCTTTCGAAAGATATCATCCCATATCAAGGTTTCGATCAGATCAAACGCCGTAAGGAATTGACAGATAAGTATGCAAATGGCGCAGGTGTGGATTGGAAGAAAGAGATCTCTGATTATGCCGCTTACTTGAAGAGTAAAGGAGAGATTAAACCGGAGATGCCGGAGAAATTGCCTCCTGTCAAGGAAAAAGAATTAAAGGTGAAAGGCTGGCCTTTCAATGCGGAACAAATTAAGGCTATGTTGGCTGATGAGAAAGAGACTCGTAAGGAGATTGAGCTAGCTCCCGGCATCAAGATGGCATTTGTCCGCATCCCGGCTGGACAATTCGTGATGGGTAGTTATCGTGGACAATCTGATACTTATCCGACTGCCAAAGTGAAGATAGACAAGGCTTTCTGGATGGGCGAGTTGGAGGTTACGAATGAGCAGTTTAATGTGATCTTCCCGGAACACGATAGCCGTTTCGTGGATCAACAATGGAAGGATCACGTGGTTCAGGGGTATCCTGCGAATAAGCCGGAGCAACCGGTGATTCGTGTAAGTTACAACGATGCTATGGATTATTGTAAGAAGTTGAGCGAGAAAACAGGTTTGAATATCACGCTTCCGACTGAGGCTCAATGGGAATGGGCTTGTCGTGCCGGTAGTGATCAGGATTTCTGGTATGGTGATATGAATACTGATTTCGGCAAGAAGGATAACTTAGCTGATGTGACCACACTTTTGTTTGCTGTAAGCGGTATCGACCCGAAACCGATGCCTAAAACTTCTTTCTGGTATAAGTACTATACATTCTTGCCGAAAGAGGAAGGTGTAGACGATGGCAATTTGGTTCAAGTGGGTGGCAAGCAATATGAGGCGAATCCGTTTGGTTTGTATTGTATGCATGGAAATGTCGCAGAGTGGACGCGTTCCGATTACTTGCCTTATCCTTACAGCGAGAAATCAAAAGAGGTTTCCGAGTATAAGGTGGTTCGTGGCGGTTCTTATATCGAACGACCGAAATTCTCGACATCTTATACCCGTAAGGGATATTATCCATACCAACGTGTGTTCAACGTAGGTTTCCGGGTAATTATTGAGGATTAGTTGACAGATGACAAATGACAGTTGATTGTTATTAAGATAAGCTATTGAAACTTTTAACTGTCAATATTCAACTCCTATCGCTTCATAGACCTAGTCTATGGAGCGATAGATGATACAGATGCGGCAAATTAATCGCCGATTCTTTTAAAAATGATTAATCTGCGTACATTTGTCGCATCAGTATTATTAATAAATGAGCAAATGAAAATTCTAGAAAGACTTACCTCTTCTTCTGTGACGACAATCGTCCTTCTATCGATCTACGCCTTTGGCTTGGCTATCGCTACTTTTGTAGAGAAGTATCACGGTACTGCCGCCGCTAAAGCGATGATTTACTATTCTCCTGTATTTTTCTTACTTCAATTTTTATTGGTAGTCAATTTCGTGGCTATCGTTGTCAAACGCCAACTACTTAAACAGCATAAATGGGGATTGATGGTGACCCATGCCGCTTTTATCGTGATTCTTCTAGGTGCTCTTGTTTCCCATCTTTTCGGCGAAGAAGGAATTCTTCACCTGCGTGAGGGAGAGTCCAGTGATCGTATCATGATCCGTACCTCGGACCAGACCCTCTATCATACGCTTCCATTTAGCGTAGAACTCATGAAATTTACCTTAACCCGTTATCCCGGCTCTGCCAGTCCTTCCTCTTATGAGAGTGAGTTATTGGTACATGTGGATGGACAGACTCGCCATGCCCGGGTATATATGAATAACGTATTAGACGTGAAAGGCTACCGTTTTTTCCAGGCTTCTTATGATCCGGATGAACGAGGGACGGTACTTTCCGTAAACCGAGATGTGGCCGGAAGAAATATTACGTATACCGGCTATGTAATTTTAATGATTGGCTTTATTCTTTGTCTGGTAGGTAAGAACTCTCGTTTCATGAGATTAAGCCGTCAGTTGAAAGAGCTAAGAAAAAACGCTCGTAAAACAACCTTGTTGGTGGTTCTCTTTCTTTCTACTTGGGGGATGCACGCACAAAGCGCAGCTATCCCGGAAATGAAAGAAACCGTGCAAAAATATGTGATAAGCCAAGAACATGCTGCTAAGTTTGGCGCGTTACCTATCCAATCGGTGAGTGGGCGTATGTTGCCGATTAATACATTCTCTTCCGAGGTATTGCGGAAGTTACATAAATCAGATCAGTTTGGAACTTTGAATTCAGACCAGTTTTTGCTGAGTGTCTTGGTTATGCCGGATATGTGGGCCCGGATACCGTTTATTGCTTTTTCTAATAGTGAACTTGCTAATTATTATGATCTTACAGATAAGGAATGTGCCTATGTAGAAGTGTTCGACAGTAATGGACATTATAAATTACAAGAAAGATTGGAGGAAGCTTATAATAAGATGCCCGCAGAGCGTAACCGCTTTGATAAGGATTTGATCAAGCTGGACGAACAGATGAATATCTTTCATCAATTAATTAATTACCAAATGCTAAATCTCTTTCCGAAAGAGGATGATCCAGATCACAAATGGTATGCGCCGGGTGATGATTTATCGGTATTTTCCGGAAAAGACTCTATGTTTGTTTCCCACATTATGGGATGGTATTTATCGGAGGTACAAGAAGGGTTGAAGAGCGGTGACTGGAAGAAAGCGGATGAGGTGGTCGGAATGATCGATACGTACCAACAAGCTAAAAACAAGACTTTGGATATTAGCCCGAAGAAAATACAAGCTGAAATTAAATACAATCAAATGGATGTATTCCGGCAATGTAAGAAAGGGTATTTGATTTTGGGAGGTTTGTTACTGGTCTTCGCTTTTGTGATTTTATTCAAGAAGGAGAAATGGATTGTTTATACGATTGGGGTATTAAGCGTGGGTATTTTTGCTATATTCGTTTTTCATATGTATGGAATGGGAATGCGCTGGTATATCGCTGGTTATGCCCCTTGGAGCAATTCGTACGAAACGATGGTTTACGTAGCTTGGGCTACAGTGTTTGCCGGATTGTTGTTCGTGCGTAAGAGTATGCTTACATTTGCCTTGGCTACTTTATTTGGAGGTATCATCTTGTTCGTATCCGGCTTGAGTTGGATGGATCCGCAAATCAACCCGTTGGTGCCTGTATTGAAATCTCCCTGGTTGATGTTTCATGTGGCGGTTATCGTGGGAGCCTATGGCTTCTTCGGTATTAGCTGCCTGATCGGTTTGACGGATTTGGTGATGATGAGCGTGAGCGGAAAGAAGAATGCTGTGATGCTAAAGGAGCGTATTCGGGAATTGAGTATCGTGAATGAGATGTCGCTTTGGATCGGGTTAGCCTTGATGACAATCGGTACTTTCTTGGGAGCGATTTGGGCGAATGAGTCGTGGGGACGTTATTGGGGCTGGGATCCGAAAGAGACCTGGGCGTTGATTACGATGGTGATATATGCGATCGTTACACATCTTCGCCTGATACCGAAATGTAATAACTTATGGTTATTTAATTTTTCGTCTGTCTTGGCATTTTATTCGGTGCTGATGACTTTCTTCGGCGTGAATTATTTCTTGAGTGGAATGCACTCTTATGGCCAGAACGACAATGTGAATGGAATATTTATTTATCTTTATTTGTCGGTTTTCCTTGTGCTGTTGATCGGTTTTATATCTTTTAAGAAGAGAAAAAACTAATAATATAATTGTCTAACTATAAATTGAATAGATCATGAGAACGTTTAATCATGTAGGAATTATCACTACAGAGAACAAAGATGGGGCTGTTTATAACGAAGGCCTGAGTGTCTGGTTGACAGATTACAACAAGAGTCCGAACCGGATCGAGTTCTTGAAATTTGAGAAAGGTAGCTGTTTGCCGGAGTTGGTACAGACCAATGGCCATATAGCTTATACGGTTCCTTGCTTGAAAACAGAGTTGGAAGGTAAGAATGTAATTTTCGGTCCGGTTGTTTGCGATGAGCACTTGACGATCGCTTTTATCGAGGAAGAAGGTATCGCTATTGAGATCATGGAAATAAAATAATTCGTAAATCAAAATTTATAAATCTAAAGGAGGATAATATCATGTCAGACATCAAGACAAAATTCATAAATGATCCTGAGAATATTACGGCAGAATTGTTAGAAGGTTATGTATTAGCCTATCCAAATCAGGTAAAGTTGGCAGCAGAGAATATCATTGTACGTGCAAATCCGAAAGACAATGATAAAGTAGCGATTGTTACTTTAGGCGGTTCCGGTCATGAGCCGGCTTTGAGCGGATTTGTGGGAGAGGGTATGTTAGATTGTTCCGTTGTAGGCGATATATTCGCTGCTCCGGGTGCCCAGCGTTTGTTTCAGGCTCTGCAATTGATGGATCGTGAAGCTGGGATATTATTAGTTGTATTGAATCATTCCGGCGATGTGATGAGCGCTAATATGGCTTGCCAGTTGGCTGCTCGCAAAGGAATCAAAGTGAAGAAATTGCTTACGCATGATGATATTAGCGCAGGTATCAGGGCAAATGCCGACGATCGCCGCGGTTTGGCTGGTTGCGTTCCTTTATATAAGATTCTAGGTGCCGCCGCCGAAGAAGGGAAGTCTTTGGACGAATTGATCGAGATCGGAGAACGCTATAATAAGAATGTGGCTACTTTAGCTGTTGCCATGCGTTCTTGTACACATCCCCAAAACGGTGGTACGATCACGAACCTTCCCGATGGAATCATGGAAATCGGTATGGGGCAGCATGGTGAAGGTGGCGGTGGACAGAAACCATTGGTGTCTGCCGATGATACGGCTGCGGAGATGGTAGACTTGCTTTGCCAGCAGTTACAGCCAAAAACTGGAGATAAGATGTTGCTGATCATCAATGGTGTAGGTGCGACTACCCATATGGAATTGAATATCATCTTCCGTAAGGCTTATAAAGAATTGGAAGCCCGTGGTTTACAAGTAGTAGTAAGCCGTATCCAAGAGATATTGACTGTGCAGGAGCAAGCCGGATTCCAGATGATCATGGCAATCTTGGATGAGGATCATATCGATTATTTGAATAATAAACGTGCGGATGCACCTTATTGGACAACCTTAGGTAAATAAATATATACATGAAACAACTTACTATCGAGGCCTTCAAGGCTATGTTAGACAATGCGCTGAAACAGATTAAAGCACGTGAGGAGGAATTCTCTAAATTAGATGCCGTAATTGGAGATGGTGACCATGGTACCGCTATCGTTGCTGCTATGACCGCTGTGAATAAAAGTGCTCAATCCGGAACGGAATTCAAGCAAATGCTTAGTGATATGGGTATGGATGTAATGATGGAAGTGAGTGGATCGACAAGTACTTTGCTCGGCGCTTTCTTCTTAGGTATGAGCGATCATGCCGAAGGTACCGAGTTGGATGCAGCGAGTGTGAAAGCTATGTTCGCCGGAGGTCTGGCGAATGTGCAACAACAAACCCAAGCGAAAAGAGGTGATAAGACGATGATGGATGCTTTGATCCCGGCTGTGGAGGCTATGCAAGCTTGTACGTCGGATGATATCAAGGAAGTCTTGAATGCCGGTGCTAAGGCTGCGCTTGAGGGAGCGGAGGCTACGGTACAGATGAAAGCTAATTTCGGTCGTGCTCGTAACTATGGTGAACGCTCAATTGGCTTTGCTGATAGTGGAGCTACTTCTTGGAGTTGTATGTTCGCTTCATTTGCTGAGGCGCTATAAAATAATACGCAGTGTGAGACGGGGAAGGTCCCGTCTCTACAAAATATAATATATTATAACGATAATAAATATGGCAGATTTAGATGATTTGAGAGAAGGTGCGGACTTCGGTTTAGGCATCAATTGTGAGAACCAGAGTTTCCATGTGAAGGGGGCTGAGAACTTACCTTGGGGTATGAAAGATCGTTTATCCCGTATTTTCAATCCGAAGACAGGTAAGGCTGTTATGCTGGCTTTCGACCATGGTTTTATTATGGGACCGACTTCGGGTTTGGAGCGTATCGACTTGAATATCGTTCCTTTGATTGAATATGCGGATTGCTTAATGTGTACCCGCGGTATTCTGCAATCTACGATCCCGGCGAATACGACGAAACCGATTTGTCTCCGCTCGGACGCAGGGACATCTATCCTTACGGATTTGAATGATAATGTATTGATCGATATAGAGGACGCAATCCGAATGAATGTGTCGGCCATGGCGGTTATGTTGGCTATCGGTGATGGGGCGCATGAGGCTAAGACGGTGGCTAATTTATACAAAGCGGTCGATAAGGCTAGCCGTTACAATATCCCGATAATGGGTGTTACCGCTGTTGGTAAGCAAATGGCCCGTGACGCTCGTTACTTTGGCTTGGCTTCTCGTATTTGTGCGGAGAACGGTGCGAATATCGTGAAGACTTACTATTGCGAAGGCTTTGAGAAGGTCGCTGCCGCTTGCCCGGTTCCCGTGGTAATCGCCGGAGGTAAGAAACTTCCGGAAAAAGAAGCGTTAGAATTATGTTATAATGCGATCAATGATGGTGCGGCCGGTGTGGATATGGGACGTAACGTGTTCCAGAGTACTTCTCCTGCGGCTATGATCCAAGCAGTTCATGCGGTCGTACATCAAGGTATCACTCCAGACCAAGGATATGAGTTGTTCCGTGATTTAGCGAAATAATCCGGTCGGGTAGATGTGACAATACAATAAGCCGGATGCGGAATTTGTGGGCTGACACAGATTAATCTATTGTAATTGCGATTGATGGTTGTGTTATTCTGCGCTTGTCTGTGTCCGGTAAATATTAATTTATATACCTCTTCTCTTATTTTTATATTATTATACCATGAAAATCTATACTTTTATACTATCTGCCTGCCTGTTACTTTTGTGTCCAGCCTGTTATGGTGTATCACGTTATCTTTTGTTAGGAGGTTCCGGTTGGGATAAGATCGCCATTGTAAACAAGAACTCGAAAAAAATCGAATGGGAGCATCCTTTGGAAAAAGGATGGGAGTGTAATTCTGTGGCTGTTACTCCTGATGGGAATATTCTTTTTTCATATTCGAAAGGTGCGAAGCTGATCACTCGAGATCATAAGGAGATTTGGAATATCGCCGCTCCGGAAGGATGTGAGATGCAGACCGCTCGTGTGCTTCCTAATGGTAATTATTTATTGGCGTGGTGTGGATGTCCGGCGACGATCATGGAAGTGAATGCGAAGGGAGAGATTCTTTCGAGAACAGAATTAGATACCGGAATCGACCAACCTCATGCCCAATTCCGCCAGGTGAACAAAAATGAACGGGGTAATTATTTAGTACCCTTGTTTGTTTCCTCCGAGATCCGGGAAATATCTCCATCCGGTCAATTCGTGAAAAGTGTGAAAGTAGATGGTAATCCTTTCTGTGTGGCAGCGTTGGATAATGGCAATTATCTGGTTGCTTGTGGTGATGCCCATTGTTTCGTCGAACTAAATTTCGAGACGGAAAAGGTTGTTCGTAAGGTGAATGCGAGCGATATCGAGGGGGGGCGACTCTTTTTTGTAGCCCAGTTGCTTCCTATACATGGTGGAAGTTTGTATATCTGTAATTGGCAAGGCCATGATGGGGAAGCTGCGAAAGGACATTATCCGCAGTTGATCGAGATAAATGAGGTCGGAAAGATTGTTTGGGAACTGAATGATAACGCTACTTTCGGAATGATCTCCTCTATTTGTCCAATTGATTAAGAAAATATATCCGGATTATTAATATATTTGTACACCTAAATTCTAAGTAAAGCATGGAAGAAAAAAACACGAATGCCGCTAAACGTCGAAGCCCTGTAACTTGGGTACCTAGTGTCTATTTTGCTATGGGACTGCCTTTTGTCGTATTGAACATGGTTACCGTATTAATGTTTAAAGGACTGGACATCTCGGATGCCCAGATTGCGCTATGGACTTCGGTAATCATGTTGCCTTGGACCTTAAAACCTTTATGGAGCCCGTTCTTGGAAATGTATCGTACCAAGAAATTCTTTGTCGTATTGACCCAATTATTATCCGGTTGCTTATTTGGTTTAGTAGCTTTGGCATTAAATTTATCAAGTTTCTTCGCTTTATCGATTACCTTATTAGGTATTATTGCGCTTAGTGGAGCTACACATGATGTAGCGACGGATGGTGTTTATATGAAAGAGCTTTCGCCGGAAGACCAAGCTAAATATATTGGTTGGCAGGGTGCTTTCTATAATTTGGCGAAAATCGTGGCTACGGGTGGCTTGGTCTATCTGGCAGGTTACATGATGAATTATTTTACGGGGATAGGATTGGAGAAAGAGGCGGTGATATATGCTTGGATGATCGTTATGTTACTTTGTGGTACGATCATGATCTTACTTGGTTTCTATCATATGAAGATGTTGCCCTCAGGGGGTGAGGCAGCTACCGGAGGTCGTTCTCTCAAGGAAAGTTTACAGGAGTTATGGTTGGTTTTTTGCGATTTCTTTACGAAAAAGCATATTGTGTGGTACATTTGCTTCATCATATTGTATCGTTTTGCCGAAGGATTTGTGATAAAGATCGTACCTTTGTTCCTTAAAGCACCGATAACTGAGCAAGGATTGGGACTTACCGAGCAAGAGATCGGCTTATATTATGGTACGTTTGGGGCTGCGGCGTTTGTGTTGGGGTCTTTGCTAGGCGGGTATTACATTTCAGCCAAAGGTCTGAGAAAGGTATTGTTTACGCTTTGTTGTTGCTTTAATATACCGTTTTTGGTATATACATTTTTGGCGTGCCTCCAGCCGGATAATGGCTTCATTATCGCTTCTGCCATCGTATTTGAGTATTTTGGTTATGGGTTCGGTTTCGTCGGTTTGACACTGTTCATGATGCAACAGGTAGCTCCAGGCAAACATCAGATGGCACATTATGCTTTCGCCTCTGGTATCATGAACCTAGGCGTGATGCTTCCGGGAATGATAAGTGGTTTCGTGAGTGACTGGCTAGGCTATAAATATTTCTTTATCGTGACCTTGCTGGCGATGATACCTTCATTTTTGGTTGCTTATTTCGTGCCATTTACGTATGATGATAAAGGTAATAAGTTAGTACAGTAACATTTTAATAGGTTTAGTTATGGATAATTTGAAAATCGTAGGCGCTCCGCTTCCTGATATGCCTTGGGAAGACCGCCCCGAAGGTAGCAAAGAAGTATTGTGGAGATATTCGAAGAACCCGGTGATTCCTCGTGATATCCTTCCAACATCAAACAGCGTGTTCAATAGTGCCATTGTCCCTTTCAAGGGTGGTTATGCCGGTGTGTTTCGTTGTGATGATACGAACCGGCGGATGCGTTTGCATGTAGGTTTTAGTGCAGATGCCATTCATTGGGACATTTCCAAGACGAAGCTAGAGTTTGAGTGTGATGATGAGGAGATCGGTGAGTTTGTTTACGCCTACGATCCCCGGGTATGCTTCATTGAGGATCGTTACTATGTGACTTGGTGTAATGGTTATCATGGACCAACGATCGGTGTGGCTTACACGTTTGATTTCGAGACCTTCCATCAGTTAGAAAATGCTTATCTGCCATTCAACCGTAATGGAGTGATGTTCCCTCGTAAGATTAACGGTAATTTTGCCATGTTGAGTCGCCCGAGTGATAATGGTCATACTCCGTTTGGCGATATTTTTTATAGCGAGTCTCCGGACATGTGTTTTTGGGGTAAGCATCGCCATGTGATGTCTCCGGCTCCATTTGAGGATAGCGCATGGCAGTGTATGAAAATCGGTGCAGGCCCTATCCCTATCGAGACTTCTGAGGGGTGGTTGCTGATTTACCACGGTGTACTTCGTTCTTGTAACGGGTATGTGTATAGTTTTGGTTCCGCTATATTGGATTTGGAACAACCTTGGAAGGTAAAATTCCGGTCTGGTCCTTATTTGTTATCCCCGCAGAAGGATTACGAGTGTATGGGAGATGTTCCGAACGTGGTGTTCCCGTGTGCCGCCTTGCATGATCCGGAAACGAGACGTATTGCCGTCTATTATGGTTGCGCAGATACGGTGACAGGATTAGCTTTTGGCTATATTGATGAGATACTGGACTTTACGAAGAAAAACTCAATCATTTAACATACTTAAAAAACAATATACTTTTTTACAGAAAGTATATTGTTTTTTCATTTGAGATATAAGATCTATGACAAAGATACAACGTTTTTTGGCAGATCTGCCCGAGGAAAAGAAAGCCTTGTTTATTCCTGTTTTCGGGAGCGTGGAGAAATTTTATACGGTAGTTTACTTAATTGCCCGGAATGAGCACGTTACCGATCAGGAGAAACCGGATCGCTATGAGGATCGTTTACGAGTGATTCGCCAGATGCGCAACCGGGTAGAGAGGCTGGTTTCTTCGTATGGCTTGGAAGGAGAGGAGATCGTAGCCGATATTGCTAGCGATTATTTTGAAGATTATGTTAATTACAAAGAGCCTGAGCTGGACATTACAAATGATGAGTTTATCTCTATCCTTCAGAAAATATAAACAATAACATTTTTTGTATATAATACGCTTTGAATGTGTTTAATAACACCTATCTTTGCCAATTACCGGAATTCCAGGTTCTGGATGTTAGTTGAGAAGAGTAATGATTGAGAGTTGGCAAAGTTTTGATTGAATGAAGTATTTTACAAGGTTAATACGCTGGATATCTTCACAGGAGCATTTATATTTCTTATTTGCCCTGTTATTTATCATCCCGAACTGTGTGTTCTTTTTTACGGAACCACTTCCTATTGCGATCGGTGTCGCTTCCTTATTAATCCCTTTGGCTTTTTGGCTGGGTGTCTTGTTATTGGCCCGTAAACCAGGAATCATGGTTTGGTGCTTATTGCCCAAGATCCTATTAGATGGAGGGCAGTTGGTGCTTCTCTATCTTTTTGGGCAATCCGTGATAGCGGTCGATATGTATTTGAATCTTACCAGTTCGAATGCTTCTGAGGCTAGCGAGTTGCTGGAGAATATCATTTTAGTAATCGGTTGCGTATTTTTTTTATATACCTTACCAACCTTGGTGCTCGCTTATCGTTCAATACGGCAAAAAGAGAGACTGCAAAATCCTTTCCGGAGAAAATGGGCGAAGATCAGCCTAGGTATGTTTGCCGTAGGTTTGATGCTTTGTTTCCTGTATCCTGCGCAAGATCATCATTTTTCGTGGAAGGACGATGTGTATCCGGCTAATGCTTTGTATAATTTATATTTCGCCATAAATAAGGCAGAGAGGAATAGTAAGTACCATATCACTTCAGCGGATTTTAAATTCAACGCCACGAGACCAGAACGAACAGGGGGAAAACGGGAGATATACGTTTTGGTCGTGGGAGAGACTTCCCGTGCCATGGAGTGGAGTCTTTACGGATACAAGCGTAAAACCACCCCCCGTATGGAGACGCTGGATGGATTGGTACGTTTTACGGATGTAGTAACGCAATCAAATAATACACATAAAAGTGTCCCTATCATTTTATCCGCAGCTAGTGCCGAGAATTATGGAATCCTTTATGACGAAAAGAGTATCGTGACTGCTTTCAAAGAGGCCGGTTTCCATACACTTGTGATTGTCAACCAAAAACTGACGACTTCAATGATCGGTGCTTTTTACCGGGAGGCTGATACTTTTATTGACATAAGCGCACTGAATACGGGATCTACGCTGACTTCCTTGCATGATGCTGCGATCCTGCCTTACCTGAAGAAAGAGTTAGATAAAGAGGATGGTAATCTTTTCGTAGTGTTGCATACCTATGGTTCGCATTTTAACTATCATGAACGTTATCCGAAGGAATTTCGTTTCTATATGCCGGATAAACCGGAGGGAATCCGAGCTTCATATAAAAAGGAATTACGAAACGCTTATGATAATTCTATCCACTATACGGATTATGTGCTGGGGGAAATCGCCGATATGCTGGCGAAGACGGATGCTGAGGCTTCCATGCTTTACCTAAGCGATCATGGGGAGGATATTTTCGATGATTCCAGGGCCCGTTATCTGCATGCTTCCCCGATACCAACTTATTACCAATTACACATCCCATATGTGATCTGGTTCTCGAAGGCTTATCGGGAATCATACCCCCAGAAATTCTTGGAGGCACAGGCGCATGAGACCTATCCGGTTAGTACGAACAGTGTATTCCATACGATGCTTGATATTGCTGGCGTGCGGACCCCAGTGGCCGATTCCACTTTTGCACTGACAAATCGTGCATTCAAGGTACGTGACCGTATGTATCTAGGAGACCATGACGATCCGATCCCATTCTGGAAAGTTGGTCTGAAAGAACAAGATTTCGAGATGATGGATAAATGGAATATCGCTTACGATAGGAATTAGATTTATCTTAACCGTATGAAAGAGCAAAGTGGGCATATTACCAGTAAAGTGATATTCGGCTATATTTTGCTGATTACTATCGCGGTCTGCTCGGTCGCTTACATTTACAATATTGTGGAGAAAGTGGCCGAGGAAGATGAGCCGGATCATCAGGCTCGCCGGAAAGTGTATCTGGTCACCAACACGCTCTCCTTGCTCTATGAGAGCGAGGCGTTAGGCCAGTTGGTCGGTATGCCCCAGAATGAGTTCCATCATTTTAACCGTACATTGAATAAGGCTCATAATAACATGGATTCGTTAAGGATTTTGGTGACGGATTCCATGCAACTACTCAAAATAGATACGATCGATATGTTGCTGGAACGTAAGCGATGGAATACCCGTCGTTTGCTCAAGACTTGGCAGGAGGCAAATACAGAGCGTCTTTATACGGAGAACATCGAGAAAATAATTGCCGTCCGGGATACGATCGTAAACGAGGTGCAGATACAGGAGCGAATAGAGGTCAAACAAGATACGGTAGTTGTCCCTCGTAAGAAACGGGGATTCTTCAAGCGTCTGGCCGATGTGTTTTCTCCTAGTAAGGAAGATACCAGTATCGTAGTGAACACGACCCGGGAGATCGTTACCGATACATTAGTGAACGCTTATAATCCGACCGATACAATTGTCAGCGTATTGAAGGGTATTCAAGACAGCGTGGCTTGGCAACGACAACAGTTGATGGATCAGTTGCTGGAAAGAGCCTCCAATTTGCGCTATAACAATAGTGTGATTACCCGGGAGATCAATCAAATGCTCCGTAATATCGAGGAAGAAGAGATGGAAGCCTCGCTAGAAAGAGTTTATAAAAAGCAAGCGTTATTAAAGGAGACCTCCCATCTGATCGCCGGTATCGCTATCGTTTCTGTCGTTATTGCCTTTTTATTCTTGTTTTTTATCTCACGTGACATCTCGCGAAGTAAATATTACCGCATGCAACTGGAAAAGGCGAAACTGATCGCGGAGAGTTTATTACGAAGCCGTGAGAAGCTAATGCTGACGATAAGCCATGACATACGGGCCCCGCTTTCTTCCATCATCGGATATATTGAACTATTGTTGCGTCGCCATCCAGATGAGCGTCAGCAGTATTATCTGGAGAACATGAAAGGCTCCTCGGATCATATCCTTTCTTTGGTGAACGACCTGTTAGATTTCCAGCGGTTGGAGTCCGGGGAGATGGAGGTGCATAGTGTTCCCTTCCGTGTCCCAGTCTTGTTTGACGAGATTTATACTAGCTTTAAGCCAATAGCAGAAGCAAAAGGTCTGCAATTTGTCTTGAACCTGAAACCGGAGGGGACGGGACAGGTTTATATGGGCGACCCGATCCGTATCCGGCAGGTTGTAGGGAATTTGTTGTCTAATGCTATTAAATTCACGGAAGTGGGACGAGTCGTATTATTGGTCTCTCTCCAAAAACTATCACCTGCTTCCTATCATCTATCAATTACTGTAAGCGATTCCGGTCCGGGTATCCCGAAAGAGGAGCAGGAGAGGATATTTGGAGAGTTTACTCGCTTGTCTAATACGGAAGAGGTGGAAGGGTTTGGCTTGGGGCTCTCCATTACCCGTAAGCTTTTATCTTTGATGAACGGTACATTATCTTTGAATAGTATACCGGGAAAAGGGAGTGATTTCACGATCGTATTACCACTTCCCTTGGCCGATAACCTATCTTTGCCAGATTTGGCGGTGGAGGAATCGAATTCTGGTAAGGCCGAGGCTTTGCCCTCATTTGAAGGACAAGAGGTCTATTGCCTTTTGGTGGATGATGATCCTTTGCAATTGGCTCTGACGGAGGAACTCCTGAAGCAAAGCCATGTACAGGTTGTAGGTTGTACGAATCCCCATAACGTTCTTGAGTTATTACGAAATACTGTGTTCAATGCAGTTATTACCGATATACAAATGCCGACACTAGATGGCTATCATTTATTGGAGCAGATACGTACATCCGGTATCCCCGGTACAGACAAGATTCCGGTGATTGCCCTGTCTGCTAGTATCGCTAAGGAGCACGAGCATTATTTAGAGGCTGGTTTCACCGGTTTTTTAAACAAGCCATTTACTGCCGCCCAATTGATCTCTTTGTTGAATGAATTGTTGACACTTCATCTGGAAGCGAGGAGTGAGTTGAATTTCTCTTCGTTAACCGCTTTTGCGGGGGAAGATACGGAGGCATCGGTGTCTATATTGAAGACTTTCTCTGAGGAGACTCGTAAGAGTATTGATTTGCTCCGGGAGGCGTTAAAAGAGAAAGAGCGAGAGCAAGCCTCTCGGATATCCCATAAATTAATACCTCTGTTTACGATGTTGGGGGCTAATTCTTTGGTACAACATCTGCGTATCTTGGAAAAGAATGATGAGGAGTTGACCGATTCAGGTTGGTATCATTTATTAGACGAGGTAATTACGCAGGCGATCGCTATCGTGGAAAATGTAGAATCTGTTATAACGATAGATTCACGAAAATAATCTTGTGGATTTATAAGGATAATTTCTCCGTTTTCATGGATATTTCATAAAAAAAGAAAGGAACGTTTGGTGATCCTGTGGAAATTGGTGTGGAATAAATCCCCGTCCGTGGAATATCTTTCCCCATACCATTGAAATAAAATCCAGCTTTATATAAACATTGTTTGCCTATTACTTGTTAGAGGATAAGTAGTTAGATATTTATCAGCATTCGTTTGGCAGACTTTGGCATGATATTCGCTATTTATTTAATGAAATCGCAAATGAGCGTTTCTACATTTAAACCGTTAAAAACAAAAGTCATGAGTTTTTTCATGGCAGAAGATTAAGTCTGGAGTATTTAAATTAAGTCTGCAAAATAAAAAGGCATCCTCAAAAGGATGCTTTTTTTATTTAGTTTCGTTACATTTGTCACGAAATAATAAAATCTACTTAATAATATCATGGAACACGGACTACAGACCCGACCCCGTATAGAGGTTGTCGATGCATTACGAGGATTCGCTGTTATGGCTATTATCCTATTACATAATATCGAACATTTTAACTTATATAATTTCCCGGAGGCTACTACCGATTTCATGAAGGCCTTGGATAAAGGGGTATGGGATACTTTGTTTTTCCTTTTTTCCGGTAAGGCATATGCTATTTTCGCCTTATTGTTTGGTTTTAGCTTTTTTATCCAATTTGATAATCAGGCGAGAAAAGGCAAGGATTTTCGGTTTCGTTTTTTCTGGCGGTTAGTCCTCTTGTTTTTTATCGGTTGTTTTAACGCTTCGTTTTTCCCGGGAGAGATCTTAGTCCTTTATTCGATCTTAGGGATCGTGTTGATTCCGGTCTGTAAATTAAGTAATAAGGTCGTGTTGATAATTGCGGTAGTCTTGATGTTACAGCCGATGGAGTGGGGGAAATTCATTTATGCGTTGACACATCCGGAATACATCGCCCCTACGGAACAATGGCTGGTTCATTGTAAGCGGATTTATCCATATATGGAAGGTACCGGTTTTTTGGAGATGGTCAAGTCCAATCTGTGGGACGGGCAATTATATAGCTTTCTCTGGGCTTGGAGTTACGGACGCTTTTTCCAGACTTCAGCTCTCTTTATGTTGGGTATGTTGTTGGGACGTATGGGATTGTTTGTCAATCTGGAGAAACACCGGGTATTTTGGGCAAGAACCTTTGTCTTTGGAGTAGTTTGTTTCATTCCCTTATATTTCCTGTCTCTTTCCTTACCCGGTTGGTTGGAGCGTACGGAAGAGCTTCGTCCGATGAGTACGATCGTGTCTTCCTTGCGTAACTTCTCTTTCATGTGTGTATTAACCTCCTCTTTTGTCTTTTTGTGGCAGTGGGAACAGCTGCGTAAGGTCCTTCACGGGCTTGTTCCTTATGGGAAGATGAGCTTGACGAATTACCTGACGCAATCAATGGTAGGCTCTTTCATTTATTTCGGCTATGGTTTATCCCTGTACGATGACTTAGGCACGACCGCCAGTTTCGCTGTAGGAATCCTTCTTTTTATTCTTCAGCTAGGTTTTTGTCACTGGTGGTTAAACCATCATAAACAAGGTCCTTTCGAGGGAGTATGGCGCAAAGCTACGTGGATATTTTCATGATTCGTTTTATTTATTTACTTTTGTGATAACTATAAATAATCTGAGTAGGTATGTTGTCGATTCTGATCGTTGAAGATGATATAACTTTTTCCTTGATGCTTACCACATGGTTGGGAAGGAAAGGGTTTGTAGTAAAATCCTCGTCCTCTGTCTCCGACGCTAAACGAAAGCTGGGTGGAAAGGAAGCATTCGATTTGGTTATATCGGATTTACGCCTACCGGATAGCGATGGAATCGACTTGCTAAAATGGCTGAAAAACACTCATCCTTCCTTGCCTCTCATCATGATGACCAGTTATGCGGAAATACAAACGGCGGTTCAGGCGATGAAACTAGGTGCGGCAGATTATATCGCTAAGCCTTTGAATCCGGATGAATTATTGGGGAAGATCAAGGAGGTCGTGTGCGTGGAGGAGAAAGCTCCGGCGAAAGCATCGACTCCTTCAGCTCCAGACCTCTATATCGAGGGGCAAAGTCAAGCGGCTCGTCAGCTTTATGAACATGTGCGTTTAGTGGCTCCTACCGATATGTCCGTATTAGTGACAGGTGCTAGCGGTACCGGCAAGGAGTATATTGCCCGACGGATTCATGAGCAAAGTAACCGTAGTAAAGCTCCTTTCGTCGCCGTGGATTGTGGCGCTATCCCGAAAGAGTTGGCGGCTTCCGAGTTCTTTGGTCATGTGAAAGGCTCTTTTACAGGAGCTATCGAGAACAAGACCGGGGCGTTTGTGGCGGCGCAAGGTGGAACAATTTTTTTGGATGAGATAGGAAACCTGACGTATGAGGTGCAAGTCCAGCTATTGCGTGCTCTGCAGGAGCGTAAGGTAAAACCTATCGGGAGCAATCAGGAAATTTCTATTAACGTGCGTTTGATATCCGCTACAAATGAGAATTTGCGACAAGCGATAGAGAAAGGTGATTTCCGCGAGGATTTGTATCACCGTATCAACGAGTTTACGATCCGTATCCCGGATTTAAAAGAACGTAAAGAGGATTTACTCTTGTTTGCCAATCATTTTCTTGATCTGGCGAATAGTGAGCTCCAAAAAGATATCATCGGTTTCGACAACGATACCATGCAATTGTTCCAATCTTATTCTTGGCCGGGTAACCTGCGCCAAATGAAGAATGTTATCAAGTATGCTACCTTGTTGGCGACTGGACGCTATATCACCCGTAAAGAACTTCCGGAAGAATTGACGGAAAGTATCTCTTCCCATGCTAGCATCCAGCTAAAAAATGTAGAGCACGAGCGTGACCTTATTCGTAAAGCTCTCCAAGAATGTCACAATAATAAGACTCGTGCGGCTCAATTATTAGGTATCGACCGGAAGACGCTTTACAATAAGTTGAAGATTTATCAGTTGGATTGATATCCGGATGATTCTACCTGTTTCTTTCCATATTAACAAGAGGTTCCTTTTTTAGAGAATTCTATATAATCCGGTATCTACTTTCCGGAGGTTCTAATAGTTCTTTCCTGAACTATCCAATAAAAAAGTTCTACAAATATAACATGGTTCAAACATATCTGAGATCAGGATATATTCTTGGGTATGATAGGAGATAGGATACCCAAGTTGTGTGGGCGTTTTGTCTCGGATAGATTGGCAAAATTTGTTCGCTGGAAATATGCTTCAAAAGTATGTATTTGTTATTCGTTAACAATGTTAATATTCTATGTTTATCTGTTTTTCAACGATACTTTTTGTTTTAAGCATGTAAATCTTGTTAATTAATGTGATTTTTGTTGATTGATTAACTTATTTTTATTGCAATAAATTCTACCTTTGCGACAGATAATATTCAATAAGTTGATTAGAATATACAACTTCTTTTTAAATAATGATATTATAAGATAATATTAATTTTTTAAGCATATGATGAGGCCTATTCTAAAACTAAAATTCATGGTGCTAGCGTTATTTGGAACGCTACTGGCCGCTTGTACGGCAGATATCTATGAACCTACTCCAGATCCGGAGCCGGATCCGACACCAGAGGTGGAAGCTCCTGCGGATAATGCTTTTTCCACGGGAAAATCTAAAACACTGACAGTAAATGTTCCAGATGCGTATGACGGTAAATACTTTTATACAGTAGAGGCATTTACAATGAACCCTCTTTTTGATGAAAATGCGAAAATGATCCCTGGTTCGGGGCAGAAGACTAATAGTAAGGTTCCGTATTGCATTGAGCTTAATTTCCCGGATGATATGTCTACTGTTTATCTCCGTGTTACAGATCCTTATCATAGAACAGCGGTATTTGCCTATGATGTTGTAGAAGGGGAAAATATGGTTTGTAATATTGGAGAACCAGCAACTTCTACAAAAAGTACTTATGCTCAACTAAGAAGTTCAAATACTGATTTTCCTACAATAGACTATACTATTGGTTCAGATTGTGAAACTATTTCAGGAAAGGGGCGTGTTACTTTGCGAACGAATAAGACTTATATGATTCCTGAGAATGCTACACTTAGTGGTAATGTTTCTATTGAAGGGGGGAATGTTAAGATCTATGTGAAAGGAACTTGGAAGATTTCAAATAAGGGGCTTCGATTAGGAAAAGAGACTTCTATCTATATTTTAGACGGAGGAAAAATAGAGACAGATGGTAGTATAATAATGAGTGGGACATCTAGAATTGCTATCCAAGATGGTGGAGAATTTGAAAGTGAAGATGAGGATAAAAATAAGTTGTATATGACCGATAATACATCTATTGTTAATGAAGGTGATTTCGATATTGCACAGGTGACGATGGATTTAAATAGCTCCATTTATAATAAAGGAGATTTCGATGTGAAAAAGTTGACAGCTTTGAAAAATAGCTATATTGTAAATATGCGTGAGTTTGATGCGAAGAATATTTCAATGGTAGAGAATAGCAAACTGGATAATTTCTGTAAATTTGAAGCTGATGAGTTTTATGTTAAAGATGCTTCTATCAATGTTGCTCCGGCCGCTTATATGGAGGTAGATTATTTAAATGCACGGGGATTGACTTTATGTATGGATGCTAAGTCTATGTGGGTAGGAAAACGTGTTGATTTTGCAGGAAAAAAGAGTTGGGTTTTGGGAAGTGATACAGATTATGCACTGTTTAAAGTTGATGAGATAATTATAGAGAGAGGATTGGGAATCCAACTACAATATGGGAAGCTACTCAATATAGAGTGTAAGAAACATACTCAAAATAATATGTTTGATCAATGTTATTATCCTGGTCCTGGTGTAGCGTTTTCTAAAGGTCAAGGTTTTGTTAAAATAGACGAAGATGACTGTAATAATGGCGGTAACCATAATGAAGGTACAGGTGAACCGGATGATGATGAAACTTACGAAGAAACAGAGACATTACCTTACGTTTATCTATTCGAGGATAATTGGCCTGTAACTGGAGATTATGACATGAATGATCTTGTGCTTAAAGTTGAGGTCATGAATCGCAAAGAGAGAGATAAAACGAAATCAGTGAAGATCAGATATACGTTGTATGCAACAGGTGCGACAAAACAGATTGGTGTAGGTTTCCAATTGGATGAGGTATCAGCTTCAACTGTTTCTGGGGCTGAGGCTGGGCAAAGCAAGGCTGTGGTTTCACTATTTTCAGATGCTCATTCACTACTGGGTAGTTCGGAGAGAATTCCGATCAATACTTATAATATAACAACGGAACCTGTAGTGAATGAAGTGACAGTTGATTTTAATACACCTATTAGTGGAGTGATAAACGTTAATAATTTCAACCTCTTTATTGTTACCAATGGCTTTGATTCAGACCGTAGGGATGAAGTTCATGTGGCAGGTTATAGAGGTACAGATAAGGCTTCTTCTAATGATAATAGTACGGAAGACTATGTATCAAATGAGAACAGGTTGATGTGGGCTCTCTGTATTCCGGCACAAGAATTTGCGACCTATCCGAAAGAGACGATTCGTATTGATGATGCTTATGAAGGTTTTGAAAGCTGGATTAAAGGAGATGATACTCCAGGTTGGTACTTGAATCCTATAGAAGATAATGTGATAAAATATGATTTAATAAATACGGGTGAATAAATGTACATTTAAGTATAAATGAAAAAGGGGGCTAAAGGCTCCCTTTTTTATTTTGTGTAAGAATTTAATCCAGCATCAGGCTCATATAAGCCATCCTTCCCTGATAGCCAAGCAACTGCCGTGTCAATGTCTGGTTATCCATTTCTTCAAAGTCTTTTTTGGAAATAGGGCTTTCATGCTGTTTGGATAGCCAAAGATGGATCATTCGTTTCGTGTCGATGATGCGGGCCATCCCCATAGGTAGGGTACCCGGAGGGGTCGGAGGGGTTTTGACCGTTGCCTGCGATACCTTATTTTGCAGGGTAAGCTCTTGTAATAATAATTCCTTGATTTCTTCCGAGTCATAAAGAAGTTCTTTGACAAGAAGCTTTTTATCGGATGGTGCGTTTTTGGTATCGAGAGGCAGTGCCAAAGCCATGCCGATCACTTTCTCATGCTCGTCTAAAGCTACATACATTCCTCCGTTACCTAATTGAAGATCTCGGAGTATCGTGATAAAATTGTCATATGAGTGTAAGATACATGAAGGACGTTCGCGCAATTTACGGTTAAAGTAAGCAAACAACTCATCGGTTGTCGGTACTTCTGGTTGGATAACCGTTATTTGGGGGAGCTGGACCGGTATATTCGGGCGTATATATGTCTCCAATGAATAATCAAAAGCCTCGGTATAACCTTGTTCCCTATAATAATCGAATAACCAAGGATTGGCGGGAATCAAGGCAGAGATAGTAACCTCACGCCGTTTCATTTCCTCGAAAGTCTCTTGTAGAAGTTGTCGCATAAGCCCTTGGCCTCTCTCTTCCGGGGCCGTACATGCTCCGGAGATATAGGCCACCGAGATCTCGGTACCCAAGTAAGTCATCGTATAAGGAATTATCTGCAAGGCTGATACGATTTTACCATCCTTCTCGATGGTCATGGTGTTCTCGTCCTTGTAAACACGGTCGAAATAAAGACTGATAAAAGCCTCGGAGTCCCCGAAACAGGTTCGCCATAGGCTTACGATTTGTTGTTTCTTGTCCATAATCTTTATAATTTAGTTGACAGTTTATAGTCGACAGTTGCGATAAACGATATTTAACGATCAACTGTCAACTTCTTTATGGCTGCGTTCTTTTCTAGCAATATGGTAGGCTGATAAGAAAGTTTCGCTTTACGCAAGCCCGGTATACCGAGATCTTCCTCCCGGTTTATATACATATATGTTTCCGGAAGGTGGGATGCTAGCTCTTGGTTGATCACCGTATATGCGCCGTCAAAATTCACGTCCGCTTTCTCCACGTGAACTCCGAATGTATTATGATTGATCGGTGCCCCGAAGGAAAAGGCGATAATCTCGTTATCGACCCGGATAGCGCCACCTATCAGGTTTAAGTTCTCGAAATGATGTAAGGCATACGTAAGGGAGCGACGTTCGTCATTAAGTTCTTCCCCGTCATTATTCTCGTTGTTCGCCTTATACCATTTGCATTCCAGTTTTAGGCATTGTGGTACGATCTCCGATGTGATGGGGACATATTCATACGAATAACGTTTCTTGAAATTATTGATATGATTACGCTTGGATTGATATTTTTTACCCCGTAGGGTAGCTAAATCCTCCCGTAAATAAATGTAATCGAAGTAATCCCGTTCCGGGATATAGAAAAAGCTTCCGGGAAGCGCGCCTTCCAATTGGTCTTTGGCATCAGGGGTGATACCCAGCATACAGAGTGGATGTCCATGTTTTAAAGAATCCTCTTCCAGTAAACGGATGGCATTCGCTAAACTTCCCTTTCCGACAGGCATCATATAGGCGAAACGGCTCTTATCCTCGATCATGAAACGGATCAATAAATAACCATCCACGATAGCAAATTCACTATCATATAAAAAACGCCAACTACACATGTTCGCGAAAGAAAAATCACAATTGCGATAATCGCTGGGAAATGTAAATGAGGTTATGATCTCTTTGTCTTCTAACCTGATTGGTCTAAACGGTATATCCATAAATTTTTTGTACTGTTTTACAAACTGCAAATATAAAACTAAAATGTATGTGTGAATGTTCAAGAACCCAATAATAAAAATAATCTATTTTAATTCTTGATTTCGGGAAAAATGGCTAAGCATATAGGGTGAACAGCCATTTTGTAAAATAAGGGCTGGAGCTATTTTTGCGATATGAAATTCGCAACAATTAGGTTAAAACGAATGTTATTTTAATGTCTAACGAAAAGGAGATAAATCAGAAATGAAAAAGTACGACGCGATTATTATTGGTTTTGGGAAAGGTGGAAAAACCTTGGCGGTGGATTTGGCTAATCATGGATGGAATGTAGCCGTGGTAGAGCGTTCGGCGGGTATGTACGGAGGTACTTGTATCAATATCGGCTGTATACCGACGAAAGCGCTTGTCCATTACGCTCAGGTGGCAGGGTATCGCAGGCCTTCTACCTTCGAGCAATATGCGGAGGAGTTTAAGCAGGCGATCCTTGCCAAGGAAAAACTCACCTCTTTGCTTCGTGAGAAGAATTTCAAGAATCTGGATGACCGGGAGACCGTGACGATCTATACCGGCGAGGCTTCTTTTCGTTCCCCTTATGAGATTATCGTGAAAACGGATACGGACTCCTTTTTGCTGGAAGGCGAGAGGATATTCATCAATACCGGAGCCACGACGATTATTCCTACGATAAGCGGTATCGAAGATAATCCTTACGTATATACAAGTACATCTATCATGGAACTGGAGAAATTGCCACGGCATCTGGTGATTGTCGGAGGTGGATACATCGGGCTGGAATTCGCTTCCATGTTCGCTGGTTTCGGATCGAAGGTGACGGTCTTGGAGGCAGGGGAGGTGTTTATCCCCCGTGAAGACCGGGATATCGCCGAGTCCGTGAAGTCTGTGCTGGAGAAAAAAGGGATCGCCATCCATTTGAATACGGTCGTGCAGACGATCGAGCAGGATGCCGAACGTGCCACGGTGATCTGCCGTAACGCTATCTCGGGAGATACCTTACGGCTGGATGCCGAGGCAGTGCTTTTGGCTACCGGCCGTAAACCGAATACGGAAAGCTTGAACCTGCAAGCCGCCGGAATACAGACGACCCATCGTGGCGCTATCGAGGTAGATAGTAAGTTGCGTACCAATATCCCTAATATCTGGGCGATCGGGGATGTACATGGTGGATTGCAATTCACCTATCTGTCTTTGGATGATTACCGTATTATCCGGGAAGAGTTGTTTGGCAGCGGTTTCCGGAGCTTGGATGACCGGGAAGCCGTGGCTTACTCCGTATTCATCGATCCTCCGTTGGCCCATGTCGGGTTGAACGAGACGCAAGCCCGTAAGATGGGTAAGAATATAAAGGTGGTCAGCCTGCCTGCCGCCGCCATGCCTCGTACCCGTACCATCGAGCAGACGGATGGCTTGCTGAAAGCCGTGGTAGATGCGGGTACCGGGAAGATCCTAGGATGTACCTTATTCTGCGCCGAGTCCAGCGAGGTTATAAATACGGTTAGCTTGGCGATGCGTCTGGATCAAGACTACACGTTCCTCCGGGATTCGATATTCACCCATCCGTCGATGAGTGAGGCTTTAAATGATCTATTTGGATTAATAAAATAAAAACATAAATATGAAAACATCAAACATTGGATTAATCGGCTTAGCCGTGATGGGCGAGAACCTTGCGTTGAATATGGAAAGCAAGGGGTTCACCGTATCCGTTTATAATCGTACGGCGCCGGGAGAGGAAGGCGTGGTAGACCGATTCATGAGCGGTCGTGGAAAAGGAAGGAATTTTATAGGAACCCATACGATACAGGAATTTGTAGCGTCTATCGAGCGTCCTCGCAAGATTATGCTGATGGTAAAAGCGGGTGCCCCGGTGGATGAGCTGATGGCTCAATTGATCCCTTACTTATCACCCGGTGATGTGATTATCGATGGTGGCAACTCGGATTTCCATGATACGGAACGCCGGGTGAAGGAGATGGAGGCGCATGGGATGTATTTCGTAGGTACTGGGATCTCCGGAGGAGAGATCGGGGCTTTGTACGGACCTTCCGTGATGCCGGGTGGCTCGCCTGCCGCTTGGCCTCTGGTGAAGGATGTCTTGCAAAACATCGCCGCCAAGTTGGATGACGGGACGCCTTGTTGCCAATGGATCGGCCCGGGTGGAGCCGGCCATTTCGTGAAAATGGTACACAATGGCATCGAGTATGGGGATATGCAGTTGATTTCCGAGGCGTATTCCTTGTTGAGGAATCGTCTGGGTCTGGATAATGAGGCCTTGGCCCGTATCTTTGAGGACTGGAACGCGGGAGAGCTGGATAGCTACCTGATCGGTATCACGGCCGATATTCTCCGCTTCAAGGACGAGGCGGGAGAGGGCTATCTGCTGGATAAGATATTGGATGCCGCCGGCCAGAAAGGTACCGGCAAATGGAGCGCTATCGCCGCTATGGACGAGAATGATCCGCTGACGTTGATTACCGAGGCTGTTTACGCCCGTATGCTTTCGTCCATGCAGGAAGAACGGAAAAAAGCATCCTCGCTTTATCCGAAGAGTGGCGTGCTGGGGCAGACCTTGATCTCGGAGAAGGAGGTCAAGCAGGCTTTGTATGCGGCTAAGTTGGTTTCGTATGCGCAGGGATTCTCCTTGTTGCGCCAAGCCTCTAAGCGGTATGACTGGCAGTTGGATTACGGCACGATCGCCAAGATCTGGCGGAAGGGATGTATCATACGCTCTGTCTTCTTGGAGAAAATTACGCAGGCTTATGAGAAGAACCGGAATCTGGAGAACCTCTTATTCGATGAGTTCTTTATCCAAAAGATCGAGACTTCCTTGCTGGCTTGGCGACAAGTGGTAGCCGAGGGTGTCTTGCATGGAGTGGCTTTGCCGGCGATGAGTTCGGGGTTGAGCTATTTCGATGGACTGTCTACCCCGCATTCAGCCGCTAACCTGATTCAAGCCCAGCGGGATTATTTCGGAGCTCATACCTATGAGCGGGTTGATTGGGAGCGTGGTAAGTTTTTCCATACCAACTGGACGGGTGAGGGAGGAAAGACGGTTTCTGGAACTTATAACGTATAAAGGCATGAAAAAAGCAGATAATCAATTATTAGTTATATTCGGGGCGTCGGGCGATCTTACCAGTCGCAAGTTGCTTCCTTCTTTGTTCGAGTTATATGTCCGGGGCTTGCTACCCGATCGCTTCTGTATTTTGGGAGCCGCCCGCACCGCTTATGGCGATGAGGAGTTCCGCGCGGAGCAGCACACGCATATCTTGAAGGCCCAGAAGGGAAAGACTTACGATGAGGGCTTGGTCGATGATTTCTTGGAGAATGTTTATTACCTCGCCTTCGATTCCACGAATGCCGATGAATACTACAAATTGCGTGAGCGCATCGAGTTCTTGCAAGAGAAACACGATTTGCCGGATAAGATCATCTATTACTTGGCTACCCCGCCGGTGATGTACGAGATCGTCTCGCGATGTTTGCTGGAGAGTGGTTTGAACAAGACCGAGTCTTCGGATGGTTTCCGGCGGATCATCGTGGAGAAGCCGTTTGGCACCAGCTTGGAGTCTGCCCGTCGGTTGAACGATCATTTACGGCATATCTTCCATGAGGAGGAGATTTACCGTATCGACCATTATCTGGGGAAAGAGACCGTGCAGAATATCTTGGTATTGCGCTTCTCGAACGGTATTTTCGAGCCATTGTGGAATCGTAATTATATCGATTCCATCGAGATCAGTGCCTCCGAGACCTTGGGGGTGGAGAATCGGGGCAAATATTATGATGGAGCCGGGGCGATGCGGGATATGATCCAGAATCACTTGATGCAATTGATGTCGTTTATCGCCATGGAGTCTCCCTCTATATTCGAGCCGGAACCGATTCGTGACGAGATCGTGAAAGTATTCCGCTCCATACGTCCGTATACGGTACTGGATATGGATAAGATGGTTGTCCGTGGACAATATATCGGTTATCGGGAGGAGAAGAACGTAGCTCCCGACTCGAATACCGAGACATACGTGGCGATGAAGTTCTTTATCGATAACTGGCGCTGGAGCGGCGTGCCCTTCTATTTCTATACGGGAAAGAAGCTGCCGGAGAAGTCGTCGGAGGTGGTGATCCATTTCAAGTCTACGCCCCACCAACTGTTTGTCGGGCAATGTTCGGGAGGTTCCTGCAATAAATTGACCATCCGTATCCAACCGAACGAGAGTATATCCTTGAAGTTCGGGTTGAAAATGCCGGGAGCCGGTTTCGAGGTGAAACAAGTCAGCATGGATTTCCGCTACGATTCCCTCTCGAAGAGCTATCTTCCCGATGCTTACGAGCGTCTGTTACTGGATGCCATGCTGGGCGATTCCACCCTGTATGCCCGTAACGACGCCTTGGAAGCTAGTTGGAAATTTATCGATCCGATCTTGCTCCATTGGAAAGAGGAGGGTTCGAAGAACTTGTTCTTTTATGAGCCGGGCGAGGATGGGCCGGAGGAAACTGTTGTTTTAGGTGTGGAAAAGAAAGTCTGCGCCTGTCAAAGAAAATAATTTTATGGAAATAAAGAGATATAATGAGATGAAAGAGGCGCTTCGGGCGATGACGGAGGATATGATGGCGATGATTCGCCGGAAAGATTTCGCTCCGTTTAACCTGGCGCTTTCGGGTGGGGAGACGGCAAAACATATGTTTTCTCTCTGGGTGGATGAGTATAAGGAGAAGATTGACTGGAATAACATCCGTTTTTTCTGGGTGGACGAGCGTTGCGTTCCACCAACGAGCCCGGATAGTAATTACGGTCATGCGAACCGTTTGCTTTTTAAGCCTTTGTGTATTCCGGAAGACCATATCCACCGGATCAAGGGTGAGAACGAACCGGGTACCGAGGCGATGCGTTATTCATGGGTCGTAAAAGAATTCTTGCCGTTGTTCAACCAAATGCCTACGTTCGATTGCGTCATACTCGGCGTAGGCGAGGACTCCCATACGGCATCCATCTTCCCTACCACCATGGAGCTATTGTCGGATAGCCGTAACTATGCGGTATCCCAGCAACCTTCTACCGGCCAATACCGGATCACCATGACGGGACCGCTTATCTTAAACGGTGCTCCCTTATTGGTTCCGATATTGGGTACGGGCAAAGAACACGTAATCCGGAAGCTCTCCAAAGGCTATTCCCCCTCGAACGATACGCCTGCTGCCTATATCTTATCGCATGCCGTACAGGCTACGATTTATGGGCTCACGATACCTTCTACTCATGAGAAGAGATAGCCGATATCACTGATACCAGAACCTTATCCAAAGTCATTTGCGAGAGAATATTTAGTCTCTATTTGGACAATTCAGACATAGAAATGGACAACAGGATATGGCAGAATGTTATGAACTTTGCCTCGGAAAATAATTGAGAATAAATTAGTCATGGTGAAAGGAACTTTAAACTCAAGACTGTATATCCTGATTGTTATCGGGATCGTTTCTGCCCTCGGTCCGTTTGTGACCGATTTTTATTTGCCCGCTCTTCCTGTATTGACGGGGTATTTTGATACTACGGCATCGCTCGTACAGCTCAGCCTGACTTTTAGTATGGTAGGGTTGGCTGTCGGTCAATTGGTTATCGGGCCACTGAGTGATAAATATGGGCGTAAGAATCCGTTGATAGTTTCTCTCGTCCTGTTTTGTGTGTCCACATTAGGTTGCTTGTACGCTCCAGGTATATATGTATTTATCTTTTTCCGACTATTGCAAGGGTTGTCTGGGGCAGGTGGAGTGGTTATTTCCAAATCTATCGCTACCGATCTTTACGAAGGGAAAGAACTTGCCCGATTTTTCTCCAAACTCAGTTCCGTACAAGGTATAGCCCCGGTTTGTGCGCCTGTTTTGGGAGGCGTATTGCTGGAAATGACCGATTGGAAAGGTATTTTTTGGATATTGGTATTGATCGGGATATTGTTGATCGCGGCATTGGTCTTTTTTAAAGAGTCTCTGGAGGATGGCCAAAGACAGCGTTGCGGCATGTTCTCTACATTCCGGTATTATATACCGGTGTTCCGGAATACCCGGTTTATGCGCTACGTATTGGTACAGGTGTTTGCTATGGGGGTGATGTTTACTTACATTGCAGCTTCTCCTTTTATCTTTCAAGAACATTTCAATATATCTCCGTTGATGTACAGTATTTGCTTCGGCGCTAATGCGGTAGCTATAATGTTGGGTAGCCTGGCTGTTTCGTGGTTTCATGATGCGGCCGGAGCGTTACGTATCGGTTCTATTGGTTTTGGGATTATGAGCTTGTTTGTAACAGCGGCATTGATTTTCGGTACTTCCGTGTGGTTGGCAGAATTGTCTTTGTTTATTTTTATGCTCTTTTTAGGTATAATACTTCCTAGCTCTACGACACTGGCCCTTGATTTAGAGAGGAAAAACTCAGGAAATGCTTCTGCGTTACTGGGCTTTTTAATGTTTTTGTTCGGTGGGATACTTTCTCCTTTGACCGGACTGGGAAATATGCTCTATACAACTAGTATCATCATCGTGACTTGTTGTATAGGTACGTGGTATTGTAATCATATCGCGGTTTCTCCGGATAAACTGCTTACGGATAATTGATCTGAGAGAATTGCTTCGGTACTGCCGTGTGAACTTGAAAAGGGGATATGCCCACTTTGACATATCCCCTTCCGATTACTGTTTAGATTTTCTTTCCGATATAAAAGACATATCCGTAAAACTCTTTGTATTTATGGAACAATTCTCTTTCTTGACGCTGTCCGGCAATAAAATCCCGGACGGTTGGATTACCCGCGTGTTTCTCTATGAACGCTTCCTGAATCTTGTCGCATGGGGCAAAATAATGCTCCGTCCAGCAATTTTCCGGTAGAACAAAGGTGGCGACAGGAACATAACCTGCGTTTTGCATCTGTGCGACTTTATTGGAGATCGTATCTATTTCGGGATAATGCTCCATCCAAAAGTCGTGGATTTTACCGGGACGTTTATTTGTGAGCCATGAGACTTCAGATACGGCGATATAGCCGTTCTTTTTTAGGTATTGTCGCCATTCATTCATTCCTCGCTCAAATCCGATGTTATAGATAGCTCCTTCCGACCAAATAAGGTCCAAGGATTCTTGTTCGAAAGGAAGCGCTTCTGCCATTGAGCCGATAATGCCTTTGACCCGGTTCGATAGATCGAGCATACGGGCGTTTCGGTTGAATATACTAATAAAATCGGGGAAAAGGTCGATTCCCGTAATCTCTCCCGGCGCATTTTGCGCCAGAGTCATAGTTTGCCCGCCTGTTCCGCAACCAAGGTCAACAATACGGGATCGAGGTGTCAGGTTATTAATGAAACCCAATGCTTTGATAGTAGCCTCGGGACTTCCGGGCCCTTGACGTTCCACGTTTGAAAAGTATTCACAGATTAAGCTAAAATCGAATTCATGAATGTCTTTATATTCGTTACTCATTATTTTAATGTATATAGCGCGTACCTGTAAAAACATACCCATGTTTTCATCATTGTACGCAAGGTGAAAAATAAAATGTAAATGTACAAGAAATCACTCCCGGAAGGAACTATCCGAGAGTAAACGAAAGGACAATCCGTATCAGAGATACAGATTGTTTACTACACCAAATCCTGTTTTAACATCGTTGTCATATGGCAAATATACATACTCTTTTTATTTTCAGCAAACCTTTTTGAAAAAACACGTACGTCTTTCTCAGAAAACATGTACGAGGTTTTCAAAAAAGACGTACGTGTTTTTTATCGAAATTTCCGTATGTCCGTATATGTATGTTATTAGCTCATTCCCTGTATGTTATGGCGTATCGTCCTGTCAGTATATGAACGATTTTTTGAAAACGATGCGTTGATATATTATTATTTGTTTAACTTTGTATACTTTTAGGGGCGATGTGGAATCGATCCTGAGCTAGTATTGTCGAATAAAATGGAAAGAATATGAAAGGTATAGTTTTAGCCGGTGGATCGGGTACTCGTTTGTATCCGATAACCAAAGGAGTTTCCAAGCAACTTCTACCTATTTACGATAAGCCGATGATTTATTATCCGGTATCCGTGCTCATGCTGGCGGGGATACGGGAGATTCTTATTATATCGACCCCGCAAGATTTGCCGGGTTTCCGCCGTTTACTGGGCGATGGCTCCGATTATGGCGTTCGTTTTGAATACGCCGAGCAACCTTCGCCGGACGGATTGGCGCAAGCTTTCATCATTGGAGAACGCTTTATCGGCGATGACTCCGTTTGCTTGGTGCTTGGCGATAACATCTTTTACGGACAGAGCTTTACCCGTATGTTAAAAGAGGCCGTTAACAAGGTGGAGAACGAACAAAAAGCGACCGTGTTCGGTTACTACGTAAACGATCCGGAACGCTATGGCGTGGCCGAATTCGATGCGGAAGGGAACGTTCTTAGTATCGAGGAGAAACCCAAGCAGCCGAAGTCGAATTATGCCGTGGTAGGATTGTATTTCTATCCGAACAAGGTGGTGGATGTGGCCAAGAATATCAAGCCTTCCGCTCGCGGGGAGCTGGAGATCACTACCGTGAACCAGTGGTTCTTGAAGGATGGGGAGTTGAAGGTGCAGTTGTTGGGGCGTGGATTCGCTTGGTTGGATACCGGGACCCACGACTCGTTGTCTGAGGCATCTACTTTCGTTGAGGTGATCGAGAAGAGGCAGGGCCTAAAAGTGGCTTGTCTCGAAGAGATCGCTTTCAAGCAGGGATGGATTGATGAGAAGCGGCTTGAGCAAGTGGCCTTGCCAATGATTAAGAATCAGTATGGCCAGTATTTGATGAGGTTGATTGATAATAAGTAGAAGTAGTTCAGAATACGAGATGTTGATGGAAAAAAACAGTAAAATATTCGTTGCCGGTCACCGGGGCTTGGTAGGTTCTGCCATCTTGAATAATTTGCGTAGCAAAGGATATACGAATTTCCTGCTTCGTACGCATGCGGAGCTGGATTTGACGGATCAAGTCGCCGTGAACGAATTTTTCGCGACCGAGAGACCGGAGTATGTCTTTTTGTCGGCGGCACATGTCGGCGGTATCATGGCGAACAGCCTATACCGTGCGGATTTTATCTACATTAATTTGATGATTCAGAATAATGTCATTCATGCCTCTTGGAAGAATAACGTAAAGAAATTATTGTTCTTAGGAAGTACTTGCATCTATCCCCGTGAGGCCCCCCAGCCGATGCCGGAGGATTGCTTGCTGACATCTCCTTTGGAATATACCAACGAGCCTTATGCGATCGCCAAGATAGCGGGTATCAAGATGTGCGAGAGTTACAACCTGCAATACGGGACGAACTACATCGCCGTGATGCCTACGAACCTCTACGGGCCGAATGACAATTTTAATCTGGAAACTTCCCATGTATTGCCTGCTATGATCCGTAAGATCCATCTGGCGAAATGCCTGCATACGGGAGATTGGGAGGCCCTGCGTAAGGATATGGACATTCGTCCGGTAGAGGGCGTGTCCGGAAAAGCCTCCGAGCTGGAGATACTCTCCGTGTTGGATAAACAGGGTATCCGTCCGGGCGAGGTGGAGCTATGGGGAACCGGCAAGCCGCTTCGTGAGTTTTTATGGAGCGAGGAGATGGCCGATGCTTCTGTTTATATCATGGAACACGTAGATTTCGAGGATGTACGCCAGAAGGAAGGCGAGGTACGGAATACACATATTAATATAGGTACGGGAATCGAGCTTTCGATCCGTGAGATTGCCGAATTAATCCGGAAAGAGATAGGTTTCGAGGGTGAGTTGAGATTTAACCCGGCCAAGCCGGATGGTACGCTTCGCAAGCTGACGGACGTAAGCAAGTTGCACGCCTTAGGCTGGCATCACACGATCGAGATCGAGGAAGGGGTGAGACGACTCTATAGATGGTATTTAGGAATTGAGAACTGAAAATTGAGGATTAGAAGATGAGTAAAGTAGCGTTAATAACAGGTATCACGGGGCAAGATGGCGCCTATCTTACCGAGTACTTAATCAAGAAAGGATATACGGTACATGGTATCAAGCGTCGTTCTTCCATGTTCAATACGGATCGTATCGATCATTTATATCAGGATCCTCATGTGGAAAACCGTAATTTAATCCTGCATTATGGCGATTTGACGGATAGTTTGAACCTTACGCGTATCATTGGCGAGGTTCAACCGGACGAGATCTATAATTTGGCCGCTATGAGTCATGTAAAGGTGAGTTTTGATACTCCCGAATATACGGCGAACGCGGATGGTTTGGGGGTATTGCGTATCTTGGAGGCGGTACGCTTGCTGAATTTGATCCCGAAGACGCGTATCTATCAAGCCTCTACGTCCGAGTTGTACGGATTGGTGCAGGAAGTTCCGCAGAAGGAGGCCACTCCTTTCTATCCGAGAAGCCCTTATGCGGTAGCGAAATTATACGGTTATTGGATCACGGTGAATTATAGGGAGGCTTATCATATGCATGCTTCCAACGGTATATTGTTTAATCATGAATCTCCACTAAGGGGAGAGACGTTCGTGACCCGTAAGGTAACCCGGGCGGTTTCGCGTATCGCTCTGGATATGCAAAAGAAAGTTTATATGGGCAATCTTTCCTCCAAACGGGATTGGGGACACGCAAAAGATTACGTGCGTGCCATGTACGCTATTTTGCAACAAGACGAACCCTCGGATTATGTAATCGCTACCGGGATAACTACTACTATCCGGGACTTTATCCGTATGGCTTTTGAGGAAATAGGTGTAGGAATCCGCTTTAAAGGGGAAGGGGTAGAAGAGGTCGCTATCTTGGAATCAATAGATGAGAAATTGTTCATCGAGAAGGTAGGAGATGCCTATCTGGAGAACCTGAAAAAGCGTGTGGGTGAGGAAGTTGTAGGTGTAGACCCGCAGTATTTCCGTCCTACGGAAGTAGAGTTGCTGATCGGTGACGCGACGAAGGCACACACCCGGTTGGGATGGGAGCCGGAGTACTCATTAGCGGCATTAATCGAGGATATGATGAAGAATGATATAAAGTTGATGAAAAAGGAGTCTTATCTGAAAGAAGGAGGCTATAAAATTTTGAACTATTTCGAGTAAGTTCGAAACAATTCGAGGATTTTATTTGTTGTATTTACAAAAAGAGTTAAATTTGTGAGAATTTTAAGATATATAGGTAATTGATTGTTTAATTAAAATGTTTAAAAATATGAAGACAAAGGTTTTGCTTTTAGCTTTGTTGTCCGGTTTTGTATTCTCTGTGGCAGCGCAGGAATATCAACCGAAGGTGGGCTTCAGCAATGAGGCTGGTTATAAGACTAATTTTAAGAAGAATAAAGCTCGCGATAATTGGTTTATTTCTATTGCGGGTGGTGCCAGCGTATTGTTGGGCGACCAAAATGGAGAGGCGGATTTCAAGAATCGTTTAAACTTCGCTCCGCAGGTGTCTTTCGGTAAGTGGTTTAATCCGTATCTGGGATTCCGTACGCAGTTGAATGGTGGTATCATCCACGGTTTTGAGGGTGATGGCGCGCAGTTCATGCAACATAATAAATATGTGGCCGCTCATGTGGATTTGTTATGGGATATCACGAACTTTTGGGCTCCTTATAGAGAATCCAAGGTGTTCCGCTTGATTCCTTGGGTCGGTTTCGGTTATGCGCAACGTTTCAAGACTACGGAGTCTTACGATCGTCCAAGAACGGAGTCTCCTACGTTGAACGCCGGTATCTTGACCGCTTTCCGTTTGAGCAAACGTGTAGATTTGAATGTTGAGCTTCAAGGTTCTTTGTTGAATGAGCAATTCAACCGTGTCGAGATGTTTCACTTGACAGACGGTATCGTGCAATTGAGTGCGGGTTTAACATTCAAGTTGGGCAAGACGGATTTCGAGGTATTGGAGCCGATGGATTACGCCTTGTTGAACGACCTGAACAGCCAGATCAACTCTTTGCGTGCCGCTAACGATGAGTTGAGCAAACGTCCGGTTTCCTGCCCAGAGTGTGAGGAGACTGTTACCGAGGTTGTAAATAACTACGTTGACAATGTGGTTTACTTCCGTATCAACAGCGCTAAGATCGACAAGAACCAGCAGATCAATATTTACAATACCGCTGAGTTCATAAAGAATAACAATACCCCGATCAAGGTGGTAGGTTATGCGGACAAGAAGACCGGTACTTCCGATTACAACATGGGACTTTCCGAGAAACGTGCTAGAGCGGTCGCTAAGGAGCTTATCGAGAAATATGGTATCTCCTCCAGCCAGATCACTATCGAGTGGAAGGGTTCCGATGAGCAACCTTACGGCGAGAATAGCTGGAACCGTGTGGTAATTATGAGCGCTAATAATTAATTCGCGAATTAATACTTTAAAAAGGCCGTACTTCCGGGTACGGTCTTTTTTTTGCGCCGGAAAATACTTACTTTTGTAAGAATTTATCGAATTGCTATGATATTGAACAAAAAACATGGTTATTTAATCCAATGGCTGATCGGTGTAGGAGATTTGATCGTTTTGAATCTTTTGTTTATGGCCGTTTTTCATCTGCTTGCCTCTAAATATACGGAAGCGATATCTTATAATCTGAGGGAGGTTATCTTGTTATTGAACTTCTGTTATTTCTTCTCCTTATACTTTATCCCGATCCAGTTGCATCAGGCGGTTGTGTTTATCGACAAGATCGTACAACGGGCGTTCGGGCTGATTACCGTACTGATCTTCTTGTTTGCCACTTGCTTGATATTCTTGAATGTAGGCGATGTCTTGGCTACCTTCCTTTTGGTCTATTACGGTGTATCCGTTATCCTGTTCTCTCTTTGGCGGGTCTTGGTCCGTTTGTCCTTGAAGTTTTATAGACGGAAAGGTTATAACTTCAAGAAGGTAGTGATCGTCGGGGCCGGAAAGAATGGCATGGAGCTTTATCAAGTCATGAAAGATGATTTGAGCTATGGTTTTAGCGTGAAAGGATTCTTTGATGATAACGACTCGTTGAAAGATGTCTTGCCTAATTATTTGGGTAAGACAAGCGAGGTGGAAAACTACGTGCTGGAACATGATATAGACGAGATTTATTGTACCTTGCCGGGCACGAATAACGGGAAGATCGTGAGGCTCCTGAATTTCGCCGAGAAGAAGATGGTACGTTTTTATATCGTACCGGAGTTTTACCGGGATGTGAAGAAGAGTATGGTAATGGAAGTGATGGAATCGATCCCATTGCTGACAGTCCGCAGGGAACCTTTGCAGTCCGCTTATAACCGTTTTTTGAAACGGACGTTCGATATCTTGTTCTCGTTGGCGATATTATTTACGATTTATCCGGTCTTGTATGTCGTGGTCGGTATATTGATTAAGTTAAGCTCGCCGGGACCGGTCTTGTTCAAGCAGAAACGTACCGGATTATATGGACGTGATTTCAAGTGTTTTAAATTTCGAACGATGAAGGTGAACGCACAGGCAGACACGTTGCAAGCCGTCAAGAATGATCCCCGGAAGACCCGGATTGGCGATTTCTTGCGCCGGACGAATCTGGATGAGTTCCCCCAGTTCGTGAACGTCCTGTTGGGAGATATGTCCGTGGTAGGCCCTCGTCCGCATATGTTGAAGCATACCGAGCAATACTCGGCCCTGATCGATAAGTATATGGTACGGCATTTGGTGAAACCGGGAGTCACGGGATGGGCGCAAGTCACCGGTTACCGGGGAGAGACCAAAACGTTAGAACAGATGGAAGGGCGTGTGAAGAGAGATGTATGGTACATCGAGAACTGGACGTTTTTCCTTGATTTAAAGATTATTGTGGTTACGGTATTGAATATGTTTAAGGGAGAAAAGAATGCGTATTGATCCTACCCGTTGCACACTTTTTGAGAATTTGTGTAATCCGTATTTATATTTATGCTATATTCGCGCTCGATGGGAAGGATAATTGCAATAGATTATGGCCGGAAGCGTACAGGGATAGCCGCTACGGATACGTTACAGATGATCGCTAACGGCGTGGCGACAGTCCCTAGTGGAGAGGTCGTGAGATACTTGTCTGATTATATATCCCGGGAACCGGTGGATTTGTTTGTGGTCGGGCTACCGAAACAAATGAATAATGAGCCTTCTGAGAATATGAAATACGTGGAGGCGTTCGTGACCTCTCTGAAGAGGAAGATACCGAATATACCGGTAACTTATTACGATGAGCGGTTCACGTCGGTCTTGGCTCATAAGGCCATGCTGGAAGGAGGTTTGAAGAAAAAGAGACGGCAAGATAAAGGGCTGGTCGATGAGATTAGCGCCGTGATCATCTTGCAAACTTATTTAGAAAGTAAAAAATATCAATTATAACTTATGATTTTACCCGTATTTTTATATGGTCAGCCTGTATTAAGAAAAGAGGCAGAGGATGTACCTGAAGATTATCCCGACTTGAAACAGCTAGTCGCGAATATGTTTGAGACGATGTATAATGCCGACGGGGTGGGGCTTGCCGCTCCTCAGGTGGGTTTGTCCATTCGCCTGGTAGTCATAGACGGAGACGTGATGAGAGACGATTTTCCCGAATGTAAAGGTTTCAAGCGCGTGTTGATTAATCCGGAGTTCCTTGAGCGTAGCGAGGAGGAAGTCGCCATGGAGGAAGGTTGCTTGAGCTTGCCGGGAGTACACGAGAAAGTGTCGCGCTCGAAAACAGTCCGCGTAAGGTACCGGGATGAGAACTGGGAGGAACACGAGGAATTGGTGGAAGGTTTCGCCGCCCGTATCGTGCAGCATGAGTGCGAGCATCTGACAGGACATGTCTTTATAGACAACGTATCCGCTATTCGCCGCCAATTGAATAAAGGCAAATTAAATAGTATCATTAAAGGGACGGTTCGTTGCTCTTACCGGGCGAAGGCCGTTGGCAAATAATAAATCTATAAATAATCGATATGACAGATTTAAGTAAAAACATTGAGGCTCTCAGGGAAAAGAAAGCCGTTATCGAGATGGGCGGTGGCGAGGCCGCTATCGAGAAGCAGGTGGCGATGGGAAAACTTACTGCCCGTGAGCGTATCTTGGCTTTGTTGGATAAGAACTCTTTCCATGAGTATGACATGTTCGTGAAACATGATGGCCGTGATTTCGGCATGGAAAAGAAAGTTTTGCCGGGAGATGGTGTGGTTACCGGTACGGGTACGATCTTTGGTGCTCCGGTCTGTATCTATGCGCAAGACTTCACGGTGGCCGGTGGTTCGTTGGGCTTGCAACACGCCCGTAAGATCACTAAGATCATGGACCATGCGTTGAAGATGAAATGTCCGATCATCGGAATCAATGACTCGGGAGGCGCACGTATCCAGGAAGGTGTTGGTGCTTTGGCCGGTTATGGTGAGATATTCTATCGCAATACGATCGCCTCGGGTGTGATCCCTCAGATATCCTTGATCCTCGGTCCTTGTGCCGGTGGTGCCGTTTATTCTCCGGCGTTGACGGACTTCGTGTTCGTGGTCGAGAATATCTCCAAGATGTTTATCACCGGACCGAACGTTATCAAGACCGTGCTGGGCGAGGATATCTCTATGGAGGATCTTGGCGGCGCACGTGTACATGCGGAAACTACGGGTAACGCTCATTTCTATGCCTTGAGCGAGCAGGAATGTTTCGATCAAGTGAAACGTTTGGTAAGTTTCATTCCTTGGAATAACCAGGAACGTGCGAAAGTGGTCGAGCCGAAGGAGCCGTCCGCTATGCTGAATATCGAACAGGTGGTTCCGGCAGACCCGAAACAACCCTATGATGTTCGCGATGTCATTAAATGTATTGTTGATGACTCGGACTTTTTGGAGATCCAAGAGCTGTGGGCCGCTAATATCGTGATTGGTTTTGGCCGTATGGCGGGAGAGACGGTAGGTTTCGTCGCGAACCAGCCGATGGTTTTGGCCGGTGTGCTTGATTGTGATAGCGCGGACAAGGCCGCTCGTTTCATCCGTTTCTGCGACTCATTTAATATTCCTATCATCACATTGGAGGATATGCCGGGTTATCTGCCGGGCGTAGACCAAGAACATGCGGGCGTGATCCGTCACGGAGCTAAGGTTCTGTACGCTTATTCGGAGGCTACCGTTCCTAAGATTACGGTTATCTTGCGTAAGGCGTACGGTGGAGGTTATATCGCTATGAACTCCCGTCATTTGGGCGCGGACTTCATGTTCGCTTGGCCGAGCGCCGAGATCGCTGTTATGGGGCCGGAAGGTGCCGCTAATATCATCTTCCGTAAGGAGATCATGGAAGCGGAAGACCAGAACGCTATGCGCCAAGAGAAGGTGAAAGAATATATCGAGAAATTTGCGAACCCGTACGTGGCGGCTTCCAAGGGATTTATCGATTCTGTGATCGAACCGAAAGAAACCCGTTCATTATTGCTGCATGCGCTGAAACTTTCCATCCTAAAAGAGGAATACAGACCGGCCAAGAAGCACGGTTTGCCTCCGTTCTAAATTGATGAGAGTATGGAAAAGAAACACCAGCAAGAAGAATATGTAGACTTCGTGGTGACGGCGCGTAAATATAAGACGTTGCTTACAGCGAAGTACAAGAACCGACCGATGTGGCATAAGCCATCGGTTGGCGACGTGGTTTCTCATCTTCCCGGAACGATTATCAAGATCATGGTAGAGGAAGGCCAGGCAGTGGAGGCCGGACAACTCCTATTGATCCATGAGGCGATGAAAATGCAGAACCGGGTGGTTGCTCCCGTATCGGGAGTCGTTGTCGAACTCAATGTAAAAGAGGGTGATAAGATAACGAAGAATCATTTAATGGTAAAAATAGAGCCTAAGTAAGATAATTTACTTATTTTTGCCTCTCAATCATTTTTAATAGGATGAAGAAGGCAACACTCTTTTTGATATTACAGATATTTACGATTTCGCTTTTTGCGCAGATTAATACGGACCGTGTATTGGCCATTGGTAGGAATGCCCTTTATTTTGAGGACTATGTTCTTTCCATCCAATACTTCAATCAGGTTATCAAATCCAAGCCTTGGTTGGCGGAACCTTATTTCTACCGTGCGGTAGCGAAAATAAATCTGGACGATTTCAAGGGGGCCGAGGAAGACTGTTCTTTATGTCTTCAACGGAACCCTTTTTTAACGCAAGCGTATTATGCCCGCGGCATCGCCCGCCAAAGCCAGGAGAAATACGATGAGGCGATTGATGATTACCGGAAAGGGCTTGAGTTCAAGCCCGAGGATCGGCAGATGCTGGTGAATATGGCGGTAGCTTTTATCCAGAAGAAAGACTATAACGGGGCAGAGGAGACATTTGACGATTTAATGACCGCCCATCCGAAATATTCCATGAATTATCTGACACGAGGCGCTATGTATCTGGAGAAAGGGGATACGGTGAAAGCCTTGGCCGACTACAATAAGGCGATCGAGATGGATCCTTATTATGCGCCGGCGTATGGTAACCGTGCGATCCTTCATTATCAGATGGATAATTACAAGGATGCCTTGGCCGATTTAAACGAGGCGCTCCGTCTGGATACCCGCGAGAGCGGATATTATATTAACCGGGGATTGGTACGTTATCAGATGAATGACTTGAGAGGCGCGATGGCCGACTATGATCAGGTGATCAGCATGGATAGCCGGAACTTGATCGCACGGTTTAACCGGGGCTTGCTTCGGTTTCAGGTCGGGGATAACAACCGGGCTATCGAGGATTTCGATGTCGTGATCCAACAAGAGCCGGATAATTATATGGCTTATTACAACCGTGCGTTGCTTCGTTTCGAGACAGGGGATTACCGGGGGGCCGTACAGGATTACGATGTGGTATTGAATCAATATCCTACTTTCCTGCCGGGCTTCGTGAGCCGTTCGGAGGCGAAGCGTAAGCTGGGAGATAACGCGGGGGCGGATCGTGACTATTGGGCGGCCATAAAAATGGAGGAGCAAGCCAAGAACGGGACGTTGCCGAAGAGCTCGTCATCCGGCTCCAATACGGCCGGTGGAGATGCCAAGGCGGACGATTCGGAGGAGAATACCCGTGAGGAGTCTGATAAAAACATCAATAAGTTCAACCGTTTGGTCGTATACGATAAGGAACAGGAGCGTAAAAGTAAATACCAAAGTGAGGTCCGCGGGCGTGTGCAAGACCGGAATGTCCATGTGGATCTGGAGCCTCAGTTCGTCTTGACTTATTATGAGAAAGCGGATCCCGTAAAGAAATTGGTTTATTACGACAAGATGGTGGAGGATTACAACGCCCGGATGGTATTGAGACGTAAATTGCGTATCACGAATGAGGAAGCCGCCCTGACGGAAGACCAGATCGCCATACATTTTGCTTCTATCGATGAGTATTCTGCGGATATCGAGCGTGATCCGAACAACGCCGATGCCTATTTTGGCCGTGCGATGGATTTCATGTTGGTGCAGGATTTCTCGGAGGCGATAAAGAACTTCTCGGAAGCGATCGAGCGAAACCCTTCATTTACGATGGCGTATTTCAATCGTGCGGTGGAACGTTATAAGCAATTGATGTACAATCAATCCCAGCAAGCGAACAAGGATACGTACGACTTGAGTGGCTCGGGTATGAACTTGAATATCGGCAGGTCTGCCCAGTCGAGGATAAATTCCAATACATCGGTAGATCCACGGAGCGCCATGTTGAAAGATAATAAACGAGCTTATGAGCATGAGCAGATCATGAGGGATTATGATATGGTGATCAAGCTGAATCCGGGTTTTGTGTATGCCTACTTTAACCGGGCGAACTTGCGTTGTGCCCAGCGTGACTTCCGTGCCGCTATCATTGATTACGACGAGGCGATCGAGCGAGACCCGGAATTTGCCGAGGCCTACTATAACCGCGGATTGGCCCGTCTGTCGCAAGGAGACGTGAACCGGGGCATCGCCGACTTGAGTAAGGCAGGTGAGTTGGGTATCTACAACGCCTATAGCATTATCAAGCGGATGACAAGCCGCTGATATTGCGAATTATTCGAGTTAAATGTTTCTCTGATAGAAAAGAAATATTAACTTTGTGGGCTGAATATAAAGAATTTTAGAGAATAGAATATGATAAAGATTACATTTCCGGACAATTCCGTAAGAGAATATGCAAAGGGAACGACTGCTATGCAGATAGCGGAAAGCATTAGTTCTCGTTTGGCACAGGAAGTGCTAGCCGCAAGCGTGAATGGAGAGGTGTGGGACTTAAGCCGTCCTATCAACGAAGACGCTACGGTGAAACTTCTGAAGTGGGAAGACGAGGAAGGTAAACATGCGTTCTGGCATTCCAGCGCTCACCTTATGGCGGAGGCTTTGCAAGAATTATATCCGGGTATTAAATTCGGTATTGGTCCGGCGATTGAGAACGGTTTCTATTATGACGTAGATCCGGGTGAGGCCGTGATCAAAGAGGGGGATTTTCCCGCTATCGAGGCTAAGATGCTTGAGTTGGTAGCCAAGAAAGAAGAAATCAAGCGTCAGGACATTACCAAGGCAGATGCCATGAAAATGTTCGGCGATAGAGGCGAAGTGTATAAGACGGAGCTTATCAGCGAGTTGGAAGACGGTACGATCACTACCTATACACAAGGTTCTTTTACGGACTTGTGTAGGGGGCCGCACTTACCGAATACCTCTTATCTGAAGGCTGTCAAGATATTGAGCGTAGCCGGCGCTTATTGGCGCGGCGACGAGAAGCGCAAGCAATTGGTTCGTTTGTATGGCATTACTTTCCCGAAAAAGAAAATGTTGGATGAGTATCTGACATTATTGGAGGAGGCTAAGAAACGCGATCACCGTAAGATCGGTAAGGAGATGGACTTGTTCATGTTTTCCGATACGGTGGGTAAGGGCTTGCCGATGTGGTTGCCGAAAGGTACCGCTTTGCGTTTGCGTCTGCAAGAGTTCTTGCGCCGTATCCAAGCTCGTTATAACTATCAGGAGGTAATGTGTCCGCCGATCGGTAATAAATTATTGTATATTACCTCCGGTCACTACGCTAAATACGGTAAGGATTCATTCCAGCCGATTCATACGCCGGAAGAGGGTGAGGAGTACTTCTTGAAACCGATGAACTGTCCTCATCACTGTATGATCTATAAGAATTCTCCTCGCTCGTATAGAGACCTGCCATTGCGTCTCGCCGAGTTCGGTACGGTTTGTCGGTATGAGCAGAGCGGCGAGCTGCACGGATTGACCCGTGTTCGCAGTTTTACGCAAGATGACGCTCACATTTTCTGCCGCCCCGATCAGGTAAAGCAGGAGTTCTTGAATGTGATGGATATTATCTCGATCGTATTCAAGACGATGAATTTCGAGAACTTTGAGGCTCAGATCTCTTTGCGCGACAAGGTGAATCGTGAGAAATATATCGGTAGCGACGAGAACTGGGAGAAGGCTGAGCAGGCGATCGTGGAGGCTTGTGAGGAAAAAGGCCTGAAAGCTAAGATCGAGTATGGAGAGGCCGCTTTCTATGGGCCAAAACTCGATTTTATGGTGAAAGATGCTATCGGTCGCCGTTGGCAGCTAGGTACGATCCAGGTAGATTATAATTTGCCGGAACGTTTCCAATTGGAATATACAGGTGCCGACAACCAGAAGCACCGTCCGGTTATGATCCACCGTGCGCCGTTCGGCTCGATGGAACGTTTCGTGGCTGTATTGATCGAGCATACCGCCGGAAAGTTCCCGTTATGGTTGACACCGGAGCAGGTATGTATCATGCCGATCAGCGAGAAGTTCAATGATTACGCTTGGCAGATCGCACGAGAGCTAGGCAATCAGGAAATTCGCTCTATCGTAGATGATCGAAATGAGAAGATCGGTCGTAAAATCCGCGACAATGAATTGAAAAGAATCCCTTATATGCTCATTGTAGGAGAAAAAGAAGCGGAAAATGGTGAAGTTTCTGTAAGAAAACAGGGCGAAGGTGATAAAGGTTCGATGAAAATTGCTACCTTTGCAGCGCTTTTGAATGGCGAAGTAGAGGATATGATGAATCGCTGGCAAAAAAGTAATGATTAAATAACTAATAACGAGGAGAATAAATCTTTTTGAATGAAGAATGACAATCTGAAAGAACAGTATAGAATCAACGAGCGTATCCGTGTTCGTGAAGTTCGTTTAGTAGGTGATAATGTAGAGACGGGTGTTTATCCGATTGCTCAAGCGCTGAAAATAGCGGAAGAGCAGGGGATGGATCTAGTTGAGATTTCACCAAATGCTGCGCCCCCCGTTTGTAGAGTAATCGATTACCAGAAATTCCTCTATCAGCAGAAAAAACGTCAGAAAGAGCAAAAAGCGAAATCCGTGAAAGTGGTCGTGAAAGAGATTCGGTTCGGACCTCAGACAGATGACCATGATTATAATTTTAAGTTGAAGCACGCCAAGGGATTTTTGGAAGAAGGTTCGAAGGTTAAAGCCTACGTGTTCTTCAAAGGTCGTTCTATTCTTTTCAAAGAGCAGGGAGAAGTTTTGTTACTTCGTTTTGCCAATGATTTGGAAGACTACGGAAAGGTAGAGCAGTTGCCGGTATTGGAGGGAAAACGTATGATCATCATGCTTACTCCGAAGAAAGTAGGGGCTAGTTCTGCCGCTGCGCCGAAAGCCGTGAAGAAAGTGATCACGACCCCTAAGCCTAAAAGCGAGGGAGATAAACAAACAGAAGAATAAAATCCGTCCCTGATAGAAGGGAGGTTAAGTTTAATAATTAAAATATAATTGGAAAATGCCTAAGATGAAGACTAATTCCGGTGCCAAAAAGAGGTTCGCCCTTACCGGAACAGGAAAGATCAAAAGAAAACACGCTTTTAAGAGTCATATCTTGACAAAGAAGACTAAGAAGCAAAAGAGAAATCTTACTCACACGGGTTTGGTAGCTAGTGTTGACGTAAGCAACGTAAAGCAGATGCTTTGCATGAAGTAATCTTTATTCATTAAGCGAGTTTTATAACGATTTTTATTAACCGAATGCATTAGCAATCAAGTTCATCCTTAGAGGTGACGCTAACATTCAAAACAGATTAGAATTATGCCTAGATCAGTAAATCATGTTGCTTCAAGAGCAAAAAGAAAACGGATTTTAAAACTAACCCGCGGTTATTATGGCGCACGTAAGAACGTTTGGACCGTAGCGAAGAATACATGGGAAAAAGGTTTGACTTATGCTTTCCGCGACCGTCGTAACAAGAAACGTAATTTCCGTGCCTTGTGGATCCAGCGTATCAATGCTGCCGCTCGTATGGAAGGTTTATCTTACTCTCGCCTGATGGGTGCTTTGCACGCAGCCGGTATTGAGATTAACCGTAAGGTTTTGGCAGATTTGGCCATGAACCATCCGGAAGCATTCAAGGCTATCGTAGCTAAAGTGAAATAAGTTTTTGCTATATAGTTAAAGGAAGAGTCTCCTTGAAAAGGAGGCTCTTTTTTTGTTGGTTTTGTTTGGTTATGTCAATGTGATTACATATCTTTGTAACAAGAAAAAGATAAACAAGGAATGAGTTAAGCCGCACTTGTTCGATTGGGAAACTCATCAGTTTATTTTAATTCCGAGACATAGCTCTTGTCGCCAATGGCGGGCCGCGCCCTTCGGGGTATGCTTAGCACGGCGGATTACAAAGGTGGCAAAGCACTCAAATCCTGTCATACGGAGTTTGTTCATATCTAC
>NZ_CANTZW010000005.1 GCF_947855115.1 uncultured Parabacteroides sp. | reverse complement strand
CTCTCGAAAGCGGGTGCAAAAGTAGGGGCTTTTTTTTTACCATCCAAATATTACGACGACTTTTTTCGAACTTTTTTTCTCGATGGGGGATCGGGTACATTATAATTTACAAAATATTTTCCCCGGAGCCTTAATCCGGCTAAAATAATTAAGTTCGCGCCCAAATAGAGTTGGAAGAGAGTGTCGAATTTCGTTTTCGAGTTTGTTTTTTTAACCGAACCTTAAACCTACTTCTTCATCCCTCGTATGGGAGAGTTAACCTAAATGCCCTATCAAACCTCAAAAATATGTCAAGACCAATCAAAAAGGGATTGAGCTATTTCCCGCTAGACACCGATATGTTGTCCAACCGGAAAATACGCCGCCTATTCCAAAGTCAAGGATGCGAAGGTTTCGCCGCTTATACGGCGATTCTATGCGAAGTGTATGGAACCACGGGATATTACGTCCGGTACACAGACGATCTCTGTTTCGATATCGGGTTTACGCTAAACCTGAAAGAAGAGCAGGTTCGCAAGATCATCGGATTTTGCGTTGAGATCCGCTTATTCAACCAAGAGCTGTTCGATCGACAAAAAATCCTCACTTCCCTCGGAATCCAGTCCCGTTACCGGGAAATCAGCAAGCGGAACGTATCCCGCATCTCCCCCGAATGGGAGCTACGAGACGAAACACACCCGGTTTCTGCCAAGGAAACGGGAGTTTCCGCGACAAAAACCCCGGTTTCCGCGACAAAAACCACCCCAAAAGGAAAAGGAAAAAGAAAAGAAAAAGAAAGTAAAACAAACATCGTAACAAAAATTCAAGCGAACAATGAACATTCGACCTCAAATGATAACGGAGAAGCAGGCCGCAGAGCCGAGCTACTCCAAATGGCAGCCAACGCCACAAGCACTAGCCGACATGCGTAAGCGCTACGGCGACGCGCAGGGTTTCCTATCGATATTCACCCCCGACCTACAGATCGCCGCCGCCCGTCACCCGGAGCGTACCTACACAGGCACGGCCCCCACGCTAGCCGCGATATCCGCAGGCTACGGCGAGCCGGTAGCTATCGTATGGATCTGCATCTTGCTGGAGAACGTGAACCTATTTGCCGGGGTAAAAGAGAAAATGCCCGTCTGCCGCCAGAAAGAGCTGTCTACCCTGATCCTCACGGAATACCCGTTCCTGAAAGCTTCCGAGGTACTCCTATTCTTCCACCGCCTGAAATGCGGGCGATATGGCCGCTTCTACGGATCGGTGGATGCCCTTACGATCACCTCCTCGCTCCTCCTATTCATGGACGAGCGCCGGAAGGAGACCGTCCGTTACCAGCGCCCCGACCCGGTTCCCCCGGTCGATGCCACCCCGCCTTCGAGCGGTATCACGTATGAAGAGTATCTAAAATTAAAAGAACAAAAACAACAACAGCATGAACACGAATAGAGTTTACGGCCACCAAGAGCTGGCCCTTTTATATTTCCCGAACGTACTCCCGGCCTCGGCCTCCACGCAACTGGCCCGTTTCATCCGTCGAGACCCGGAACTGCTCTCCGCTCTCGAAGCGAACGGCTACCGGAAAGGCCTTCGCCTTTACACGCCCTTGCAAGTACGAACCATCGTCGACCATATGGGCGACCCGGAGAATTGGAACCTCTAATTCCTAATTCTCGATCAGTAATTTTCAAGTATTAACGGCACGACGGTGATTCTCCCGTAATCCAACTCTTTTTTCCGAGCGAATCTCCGGCCGTAAACGTTCTCAAAAAAACACGTACGTAAATTTCCCAAAACATGTACGTGAATCCGGAAAAACACGTACACCTTTTTTTCGGGTACATATCCCGACACTGACCGACACTGGCCGACTGCCCTATTTCCCGGCGGCCTACCTTTGTCTCGGCATTAATTATCAATCACTTTAAATGAAACGACATGAAAAAAAGAAGCGTAAACAAATTTGTATGCATCGGGTTGGCGATACACGTCTTATCCCTGCCGTCTTGCTCGATCTCACGGAATCGCAAGCAAGAGGTATCGAAACACGAGAAGGATTCCGTCTCGGCAATCCGTACCGACCATATCTTCCGCAAGGCCGGGTCCAGCGACCGGGGCCAACTCTCGGCCACCCTGCGCCAAGTAACCTTCTCCACCCCCGACAGCCTCGGACGGCAATACCCCCTATCCGTGACCACCACCACCCTGCGAGAACAATCCCTGCGATCGACCGCGGATACCATCCTGATATCCAGCGACCGGCAATCCACGCAAACCGGCGAAGCCACATACGCCACACGGCAAAGCATAGAACTAAAAAGGTATCCAACCCCTTGGTGGTTATGGACGGCGCTCATTCTCGCCATTATAGCGGTTATCAAATATCCATTTTCCCGCAATACCTACAAAAAGCTATTTTAAGCGATAACGGACATCACGAATACCTACATTCAGTGATTGCCATTCTTCACTACGGCTTATAATTTCGCGGCGTAAAATCAAAAAAAATTAAAAAAACCAAAAGATGAATACATTTAGAATATACTTTATATTTATTCTTATAATCTATATTTTCACCCCTTTATCTTTTGTATATGCCCAGCAGACAGAATTCATCAAAGGAAAAGTATCGGATAAAACAACAGGCGAAGGATTAGAGTTCGCCTCCATCGAGATCCGTACCTTGAAGGATAGCGCGCTGGTGACGGGTAGCGTGACAGATAACGAAGGTGAGTTCCAGTTGAAATTGAAGCAACGGGGGAAATTCCTGGCGGTAGTGAACTTCCTGGGATACACCCCGGTCAGCAAGGTCATCTCCATCCGGGACGGGAAAGAATTCTTAAAGTTCGAGCTAGAGGAAAGCTCCGTGTCGCTAAATGACATAGTGGTACGGGGATATACGGAAAAAGAGCGGGTTGTCCGCTTGGCATATAATGTACAAGCGCTGGAAACGGATAAGCTGAAGACCACCACGATGGACCTGGCGAACGTTATCGACAAGATCAGCGGCGTGAAGATACGCTCCACGGGAGGAGTAGGCTCGGAGGCGAACGTAACGCTAAACGGTTTTTCCGGCCGGCACGTAAAGGTGTTTATAGACGGAGTCCCGATGGACGGCATGAGTTCCGCTTTCGGGCTGAACAATATCCCGGCAGGATTGGCTAAACGCGTGGAAGTTTACAAAGGCGTCGTCCCTATCGAGTTGGGAGGAGACGCCTTGGGTGGGGCCATCAATATCGTGACAGACGACAGCCGCCGTACGCGTGTGAACGCGTCCTACTCGTTCGGCTCGTTTAATACCCACAAGACAAACATCTACGCGGAATGGACCTCCAAGAAGGGTTTCTATGTCTCCTTGAACGCTTACCAGAATTATTCGGACAACGACTATAAAGTAAACATAGACCACTATACGGATTTCAACACCAACACCGTGATCTACAAGGACACGACAGTGCGCCGCTTCCATGCCCAGTACCATAATGAAGCCGCTATCCTGAAAATAGGCGTCGTAGACAAGCCTTGGGCAGACCGGTTATTGTTCGGTTTCACCGGAGGCTACGAGTACAAGCAAACCCAGAACGCCTCGAACATGAACTGGGTTTACGGCGCGCGTTATACCACGGCGAACACCTTGATGCCGCAGTTTACGTATGAGAAGAACTTTGACGTGTTGAAAGGATTGAACATTCGCCTGAACGGTAATTACAACTTCGGTAAGTCTTACTCGTCCGATACGGCGAGCTGCAACTACAACTGGCTGGGTGAACGCGGCAAGCCGAAGAACAGCAAGGGCGAGCTGTCTTACACAAAGTACCGCTACCGCGACAATAACGCGGCGGCCAACTTCCGCGCGGCCTTATTCCCAGCGACAAACCATCAGGTATCGTTAAGCTCCACGTTTACCTCCTTCTCCCGCTCGGGCAAGGACGAGACAGAATACCAGGCGGATTACGATTACCCGCAGAAAAGCATAAAGGCCGTATCCGGATTGAGCTATAAATACGATTACAACGGTATCTGGAATACATCGGCCTTCGTGAAGAACTATATCAACCACCTGGAGGCATACCTAGACCCGGAAGGAGGAAGCAACTACCAGCATTTCAGCAGCACGGAATCTTATTGGGGCGGCGGCTTCGCCTCCACTTATTTCTGCGGAGACCATGCCCAGCTACGCGCCTCGTACGAATACGCGCTTCGGTTGCCGACTAGCCGCGAGCTATTCGGTTCGGGCGACGACATAGAGCGAGGCAACGAGGAGTTGAAACCGGAGAAAAGTAATAACATCAACCTGAGCGTAACGGCGAACCCGATCGACATGCTGGATCACCGGCTGACGATCGACGCGGCGTTCCAATACCGCGAGATCAAGGATTACATCCGCCGCACGACCAATAGCGACAACGGTAGGGCGACTTCCAGCAACGAAGGCGGCGTACGTAACCTAGGCGGCGACTTCGGTATCCGTTATACATTCAAGGATCTACTCTTCGTAGGAGGTAATTTCAGCTACATCGACATGAGAAGCATGAGCCGATACAAGGCGGGTACTCAAACAGAGAGCTTGAATTACAAAGAGCGCATGCCGGCCATCCCTTATATGTACGGAAACGGAGAGGCGGGTATCACGCTGAAGAATGTCTTTATGAGGAAAGCCGTGCTGGATATTCATTATATGTTTACTTATATCCACAGTTTCAACTACGAGTGGAATACGTACAACAACAAGGAACTGGAGATCCCTTCCCAGTTATCTCACGACCTCTTCATAAGTTACAATTTCGGGCAAAAGCAGGAGTTCACGGTATCGGCCGAATGTACGAACATCTTTAACGAGCGGTTGTACGATAATTTCAAGATGCAAAAACCGGGAAGGGCGTTCGCGTTGAAAATAGCTTATTATTTCAGTAAATAAACCATTAATAATCATCAATAATCAAAACAATGAAGAAAAAAACAAACTTTTACGCATGGGCTTTAGCCACTGCTATGTGTGTGTCGGGTGGTGTATTAACCTCATGTAGCGACGATCCGGACCCTACTCCAGACGGTGAGGGCGGCGGCGGTACAGATACGGAGCAGAAGGTAACCTCCGCCTATATCGTAATGAGTGGCTCAGGAGAGAACAACGGCGCTTACTTGCAACAAGTGGATAGCGTATCGGCCGGTACGCTGGATGCCACGAGCGACAGCAACAACCGCATCTTCTTTAGCGGAAACAACCCGGACTTCATCAACTACAACAACGAGATATTAGTTGGCATGAACTATCCCTCCCAAGGAGGTTCCTCTTCCGACTATGTTACGTTAGCCTGGAAATTGGTAGACGGAAAGTTGACCCAGCATGGTAGCGGCGTTGCCCTGGACGGCGACGTGAAAGCCCGCGGTTTCTATGACAACTACCTGATCGGCATGTCCGACCAGACAGAAGCCACAGACAATGGTACACGCCACTATGAGCGTGTAAAGTTCATCAACGTGGAAGACTTTACCGGCGCTACGGTGGATGGTATCATCGAATGTAGCGACGACATGAACGCAGAGCCTACCAGCTTGATGGAAGGCGAGACTTGGGGCGTTGGCGATATCGCCCAATACGGGGATTATGTATTGCTCTCTTACAGCACGAAGCATTTGGAGGCAGACGCTAAAACGAAGGCCAAGGCTACTTATAGCACGCATCTGGCCAACAACTTTTATTTAGGCGTTTACAAATTCGACCCGGCGGACGCGGACAAGGAATACTTGAAGTACCAGAGTACGATCGTACGCAAGAGCGCCGATTTCCCGGGCAAGGAAGCCGGACAGATAAAAGGTAACTTGCGCTCGCGTACGGAATCAGGCATCGAGGTAGTAGACGACAAGATTTACCTCTTCTGCCAGAGTGCCGTGAAGAACTACGGCAAGGATGCCCCGGAAGTTCCATCGGCTGTATTACGTATCAGCGGCTCTAACATCCAGAATGGAATGCCGGTCGGTATCGACGAGGATTATTACGTGAACCTGACCGAGGTGACAGGCCATTATATGTGGAAGTCTTTCTACCTAGGCGACAATAAGTTCTGCTTGCAATTGTTTACCGAGGCAGGGGCCGCCGGCGTAACGGAAGGCTCTCATAAGAAATTCGGTATCTTTGATGTCGCTACCCAGAGCTACACGGAAGTAAAAGGCATGCCGGAACCCGCCAACATCAGCGACATAGCATTGGCTTATGCCGTAGATACGGACAATCACACGATTTCCTTCGAGGTACAATCCGTTGATGGCTCCAAACCGGCTATCTACACGATTACGACAGATGGAACCGCTACTCGCGGATTGGAGGTTAACACGGAAGCTATCCAAGGTATCAGTTATTTGAAGCAAGAATAATGAAGAGAAAGTTCTTTCATCAAATTCATCTGTGGCTCTCTATACCAACCGGGATCTTCATCACGGTTATCTGCTTAAGCGGGGCTATTCTTGTATTTGAAAAAGATGTATTACAATGGCTTAATCCTCAAGTAGAGGTCGCTTCTCTTCGTAAGAACGATCCGGCACGGCGGGAACTGACGGGCATGCAATTTTTCCAGACAACACGGGCTTTGCATCGCTGGTTCCTGGACCCGCCTCCCAAGAAAGGGCAGATGACCGCCGGGAAAATGGCGGTAGGATCGCTCACCCTTGTCATGGTCGCGATCACGATAAGCGGCGTGGTGCTTTGGTGGCCCCGTACGAGAAAAGCTCTCAAGAATCGTCTGTCTATCAATTGTACGAAAGGTTGGCGACGTTTCTGGTACGACAGTCACGTAGCGCTGGGGTTGTATTGCACGATCCTTTTCCTGATCATTGCCATTACGGGCTTGAATCAGTCGTTCCGTTGGATGCATAATATCTTATATTCTATTTTCGACTATATGCCGCAAAAGGAGATCAAACCTTTCCTTTATTCCTTGCACGTCGGCACGTGGGGTGGCGTATGGACGCAAATTCTTTATTTCATCGTTTCCTTGATCGGAGCGATCCTACCATTGAGCGGTTATTATCTCTGGTGGAAGAAGAAATAACAGAACCTAGATATTTCTAAAAGTACCCCGATCTTACTTTTTCTCCGGAAGAAGTACGATCGGGGCACTTTTTTATTTGCCCGCGCCGCCTCGGGAAAAGCTTACCGCTATCCACGCTGGAGGCTTATTTCCTGTGATAGGCCCAACCATCCCCCTTCAATCTTCCGGAAGGTAGAGCGATTAATGCCCCAGCATCCGGATAGCGCCTTGGCATTCCTGGAACAGATAAAGAACCCTGAGTCCTTGTCCCGGAAAGAGAAAGCACATTATTATTTGCTGCTGACGGAAGCGAAAGACAAGACATACGCCACGCATACTACCGACTCCCTGATCGCCATCGCCACGGATTATTACGAGAAGACGGACGATCCGGCACGCAAGGCGAAAGCTTGGTATTACCGGGGGAGGATCAATCAGGACTTGGACAAGCCTTTGCAAGCGCAGGAATATTACCTGAAGGCTTTAAGGGAGGAAGAAGATATAGAGGATCATGCCTTGCTGGTCTTGGACTCCAACAAACGACGATTGGAACAAGCTTTTCGTTGCGGTAGAAGCGTGTTTCCCTAACTTCACAATAGGTTTACAAAAGTCTGCGTCCTTAAACGAATCCGAGAAAAAGATCTGCTACCTGATCAAAATAGGAGTAAAGCCCGGTGCGATCGCAATCCTACTCAATCTGGAAAATGCCTCCGTGTATCGAAAAAGATTATATAAGAAGTTAACCGGCCAAGAAGGAAATGCCAAAAGTCTAGATAAACATATATCTGAATTATAGCACAATACATATAATCAGCCATGAAAATGAACAAAAAATGAACAAATCTTCTTACATCGATTAAGCACTGTTCAATATTTGTTCATTTTCCTATTGTTTTTTCCATATCTTTATCTGCACAAAATCAAAGCTTCAATACGAATAAAAACAGCGTTATGAAAACATTCATTTTTATAGGAATAACCACCCTGTTTGCAATGACAGGGTGCAGAGGCGGTCATTCATCGACTGATGAGTTTATAACCGTGGATGTAAATGAAAGTTATTCAAGCAAAAAAGAACTGGTCCTGCAAGACTTCATGGATGTGGAGTATATTCCGCTGGAAACAAACGATGAGTTTATTAATCAGGGATATGTACAAGCGGTTGGTAAAAAATACATAATAGTGGCAAATTATAATAATGATGGAAATATATTCGTATATGACCGGAGCGGAAAGGCCATCCGTAAGATAAACCGTAAAGGACAAGGAGGAGAAGAATATACTTTTATTCTAAGTATTACATTGGATGAAGAAAACAATGAAATATTTATAAATGATCACTATGCAAAAAAAATAAAGGTTTATGATTTAGAGGGAAATTTTAAACGCAGTTTTAAACAGAAAACAGAAGGAGATTCCCAGTATTATGGACAAATATTTAATTATGACAAAGAAAACTTGATTTGTTACGATGAAATCAATGCCGAGATACCCTTCCTGCTCGTATCGAAGCAAGACGGAAGCATAACCAAGGAAATAAGACCTTCCTTTAAAGAGAAGAAGTACTTTTTTCAAGTCTTACGGATGGAAAATAGTACAAGATGTGCCGGACCGGGATCTTACAGCAGAATCACTCCGTTTAATGGTAATTGGATTCTATTAGAACCCTCGTCGGATACGATCTACACATTGATGCCCGATTGCAGTTTACGACCGTTTATCGCGCGAACACCACCTATCCATACCATGGATCCGGAAGTGTTCTTGATCCCGAAGTTGATATCCAATCGCTATTATTTCATGGAAGGTATAAAAAACGTATATGATTTCAGGAAAGAAGAAGGATTCCCAAAAACCTACTTTGTGTATGATACCCAAGAAAAGGAGTTTTCCAGATATATCATATACAATGGCGATTATACTTATAAAAATGAATTCTATATGGTTATGCTGACCCCTATCAATGCCCAAGGTGAATCATGGGCTACCCTGAACGCTTTCGATCTTTGCCGGGACTATCAAAAGGGAAAGTTGAAAGGCAAACTAAAAGAAGTGGCCGCGACATTGGAAGAGGATGACAATCGGGTGGTAATGTTGGTGAAATCTAAAAAGTAAAAAAATATCGCAATGTCGTGAAAAAAAACTTCCCTACATATCGCCAACTAGACGCAATGGACTGCGGCCCCACTTACCTCCGCATGATCGCCAAGCATTACGGGCACACTTATTCCGTGCAGAACCTACGGGAGAAAGCCTTCATCACCCGGGAAGGAGTCTCCATGCTCGGTATCAGCGATCCGGCGGCGGGACTCATCACCTACACTCCGGAGGAGTTCAAGCGGTGCTGGGTCAGTACCAAGGTGGACGGACAGGATACCGGGACGGCGCTCTTGCTGGAACCGAGGCCGGAGTTCTACGGAATGGAGGACGAGGAGAGAGACAGGAAACGTAACCTCGGATTCTTTTTCCGATATATAAATGGCTTCCATACGGGGGCAGATCGCATTGCATAAGGTTTACTACAACGAGATCGTCCGTGAACAATCGCTGAACAACATGAACGAGTGGAGGTTGCGTTATTGCCTCATCGCTCCGGTAGCGGGGATCGTAACAGAGGAATTACACCTGATCGAACGGTTCTTCCTCCCGGTCAAACGGATCGTAAAGGAAGGATTTTAAAACTAACCGACAACAACATACACAAACCGACACTCACCGACACTCGCCGATTCCCGTTTTTCAGAGGGTCTATCTTTGCATTGTCATTAGTAATAAACCTTTTAAAAATTAAAATTATGGCAGTGAAATTTAAAGTAGTAAAGCGTAAGGTATTGAACGGCGCAGAGAAAGACTCAGTAAAGAATTACGCGATTGCGAAAACGTCGGGCACCTCGGACCTCAACAAGTTGTGTAAACTTATTTGCTCTCGCTCCACGCTTTCATCGGCAGACGTGAAAGCGGTGCTCGACTCATTGAATTGGGCGATGGACTTGGAACTTTCTTCCGGCAACGTGGTGCAATTGGGGGAACTTGGCAACTTCCGCATGTCTATCAACTCTGCGGGGACGGATACGCCCGAGGACTTCGACGCTACCAAGATAAAGGGGGCACGCATTATCTTCTTTCCAGGCTCGGCCTTGAGGACTACTCGCAAAGAGGTGAGTTTTGAGCCTCTGGAGGTAGCGAAAAAAGATGAGGGCTCTAGCAGCGAAAGCCCGGACGAGGTATGAGAATGATCAACCTGATCGTGATTCATTGCTCGGCGACCCGTGAGAACACGGATTATAGCCCGGAGCGATTGGAGAGTGACCATAAGGCACGGGGATTCCTCCGTGCCGGTTACAACTTCTACATCCGCAAATCGGGAGAAATAGTGGACTTGCGCCCGCTGGAGCAAATTCCCGCTCATGTGAGAGGATACAACAAGCATAGCATCGGGATTTGCTACGAGGGTGGGCTGGATGCCTCCGGACAGGCGCAGGATACCCGTACCGAAGCGCAGAAGACCTCGCTGATACGCTTAATCCAACATCTCTTAACGCGCTTTCCCGACTCACGGGTATGCGGCCACAGGGATTTATCGGAGGATTTGAATGGAGACGGGGTTATCTCGCCGGATGAATGGAGCAAGCAATGTCCATCGTTCGACGCGATACCCGAATACAAAGAGCTCGCGTATGGACAACGAAAGAGATAAGCATCAAAAGGTAATGAATATACAGCTAATGATGGCCACGGTATTATGTTTGGCAGGAATCACGCTATTGTTCATGGGATTCTGGTGTAACCCTACCGGCGAGATCCATAATTCCGTATTAATCGGCTTTGGCGAGGTCTCGACTTTCGCCGGGGCCTTGTTCGGGGTGGATTATAAATATAAATACAAAAAAAATACATATCCTCACTAAGGGATTTCGGATTTCGTTGCGACTATTATTATAGAAACAACTTAAAATGGAGAATAACATAGATCATATTATCACAAGGATATTAAGCGGTAACAGCTCTTCGGATGATTTTCTTTCGCTGAGCGAATGGCTGAACGCAGACGAGAAAAACAAGAAAGAATTCAGGTTGCTAAAAAGTTATTGGGACGCAGAAGTCTCGTTCAGCCATTCTTTACAGCCCAACATATCTCTCGATAACTTGAGAAAGAAAATCGAGGAGCAGAGCCGGCAAACGACTTCCTCTCCCGCTTCCTCAAAGGGATAATGCCGGAGAGTTTGCCTTAGAGCTCGCTCTATTTTATCTTCACGATTGTTTTTGTCACCATGCTATTGGTGATCTTTTATGTCAAATTCCCGAAAGTAGAGTTAAAGGAAGACGAGAAGGTGGGAACGGTACAAAATTACAAGGAATTGCTGAGGCAGAAACAGGTTTCTATTTCCTGGGGATTATCGCTTTCGGCGGGGCGTTCGGGAAAGTTCACCCACCGCAACGCAAATGCAGCACCCCACAAATCTTTCGAATAAAAAGCAAGTATTGGAGGAACCGGAACGATTTATTACTTTTGTGCTCAAAAATATATAAATGAGTTACAATTGGAATACACGGACGGAACTTTTGTTTGGAGCGGAACGTATGGAACGCTTATCCCGCAGCCATGTATTGGTAGTCGGCCTAGGAGGTGTGGGCGCATATGCCGCCGAGCAAATCTGCAGGGCCGGGGTCGGTAAAATGACCCTTGTAGACGCTGATATGGTAAACGAGAGTAACATCAACCGGCAACTGCCCGCGCTTCATTCCACCTTGGGCATGCCGAAGGTAGAGGTCGTGGCGAAACGATTGCTCGATATCAATCCCCAACTACAACTGACCGTGCTGAACGAGTTCCTGAGAGACGAACGTACCGAGGAAGTCCTCTTATCCGCGCCTTTCGATTATGTGGTAGATGCCATCGACTCCCTCAGCCCCAAGGTATTCCTGATATACCAAGCTTATACCCATAAGATCCCTATCGTCTCCTCTATGGGGGCGGGCGCTAAGGTCGATCCGTCTTTAGTACGGATAGCGGATCTCTCCAAGACATTGAATTGCGCCTTGGCCAAGGCCGTACGCAAACGGTTGCGGGCGATGGGGGTGAATAAAGGGATTCCGGTCGTGTTTTCCACGGAATTCGCCGATCCGGACGCTGTGATCGAAGTAGAGAACGAACAATGTAAACGTACGACCACAGGAACGGTGTCTTATATGCCGGCCACGTTTGGCTGCTTCCTTGCATCGCACGTCATAAGAAGCTTAATATGATACAAACCGAAGGAATAACAAAGAGTTTCGGTACTTTACAGGTATTGAAAGGCATTGATCTCACGATCAATAAAGGCGAAGTGGTCGCTATCGTCGGACCCAGTGGAGCAGGTAAGACAACCTTACTGCAAATCATCGGCACACTCGACGCTCCGGATAGCGGGCGGCTGGTTATCAACGGCACGGATACCAGGCGGTTGGGAGACAAGGAACTGGCGGCCTTCCGCAATAAAAACATCGGTTTTGTTTTTCAATTCCATCAATTATTACCGGAGTTCACCGCATTGGAGAACGTAATGATCCCGGCATTGATCGCCAAGGAGAAATCTGCCGTAGCCGAGAAGAGAGCGAAAGAGATGCTGGATTTCCTAAAGCTTTCCGACCGCATGACGCATAAGCCTGCCGAGCTATCCGGCGGGGAGAAGCAACGGGTGGCGGTAGCCCGCGCGCTTATCAATAACCCGGCGGTTATCTTAGCCGACGAGCCTTCAGGTAGCCTCGATACCAAGAATAAGGAAGAGTTGCACGCGCTCTTTTTCGAATTGCGAGACCAGATGAACCAGACGTTCGTAATCGTGACGCACGATGAGCAATTGGCTACGAACACAGACCGGGTGATCCATATCAAGGACGGACGGGTTGAGAGTTGACAGCAGACAGTTGAGAATTAAAATTATAACTTATAAATCCATAAAATGGCAGACAACAGAGTCACATTCGGTAGTAAATTGGGCGTAGTACTCGCTACCGTAGGATGCGCCGTCGGGCTGGGAAGCGTCTGGCGCTTTCCCTATATGCTGGGAGCGAACGGAGGCGCCGCATTCCTACTGATTTACATACTTTTCATGATATTCCTAGGCATCCCGGTAATGATAACCGAGTTTTTCATCGGACGGCATTCCCGCAGCAACACGGTAGGTTCTTTCAAGAAAATGGCCCCCGGCACAAAATGGTGCTGGATCGGATATAACGGTATCCTGGCCGCGTTTTTGATCTTAAGTTATTACTCGGTCGTCTCCGGATGGACGCTCGAATACGTCTGGCAAACATTAAATGGCCGTTTGTACGGACAGCCGGACGTAGATTATACGGCCGATTTCCACGATTTCGCTTCCAATATCTTTCGCCCGATCTTCTGGATGGGCGTTTTTATCGGGCTGACTCATTTCGTGATTGTCTCGGGGGTAGAGAAAGGTATCGAGCGGGCCTCCAAGATCATGATGCCACTCTTGTTCCTGATCTTGCTGGTGATGTGCGTACGCTCCGTGACCTTGCCGAACGCCGAGGCCGGATTGGTTTTCCTTTTCAAGCCGGACTTTAGCAAGTTGACCTCCTCGGTGGTCTTGAGCGCGCTCGGACAAGCTTTCTTCTCCTTGAGCCTGGGTATGGGCTGCCTTATCACCTACTCCTCCTACTTCGGGAAAGACACCAATATGCAAGCCACCGCCTGGCAGGTGACGATCATCAACACGCTCGTCGCCGTATTAGCCGGTATCATGATTTTCCCGGCGGTATTCAGCTTCGGCATCGCTCCTTCCGCAGGCGCGGAACTCGTATTTATCACGTTGCCGAACGTATTCGGGCAATTACCGCTGAGTAACTTGTGGTCGTTCATTTTCTATATCTTGCTGGCGATGGCCGCATTGACCTCCACGATCTCCTTGCATGAGGTAGTGACGGCCTATGTCCTTGAGGAATTTCACATGACGCGTAAGAAAGCGGCCTGGCTTGTTTCCTTAGGCGTATTTACCCTAGGTATCTTCAGCTCTCTCTCGTTCGGTGTGATGAAAGGGTTCACGATTGGAGGGTTGGCCTTCTTCGACGCGCTGGATTATCTGACCGCCAAGATCATGTTACCGCTCGGAGGTATGCTTACCTGTATTTTCATTGGTACACGTATTGATAAAAAAGTGTTGAAAGCCGAGCTGACCAACGAGGGAACTCTTAAATTCCGTCTTTTCGGCGCCTATGTATTCTTTATGAGATATGTGGCCCCTGTCGCCATCGGTATCGTATTCCTGAACGAGTTGGGGATCTTGAAATGGATTACCGGCAAATAATGCCGATGATTTCCCGTAAATAGAAACGGAACTTCTACCTTTGCCGGTGGAAGTTCCACGAATCAAAACATACGACTATGAAATGGCGCGATTTATTTTATTTCTCCAAGGGGGAAAGACAAGCTCTCATCCTGTTTCTTTCTTTAATAGCGATGGCATGGATCATGGTTATCTTTACGGATACTTACCGTTCCCGGCCTCAAGCGATTTCACCGGCAATCACCGGGACCGAACAAGATCTCCCAGGCATCCATTCGGATAAGACATCTCCAGATCCCATCCGTAAAGAAGACGAATCCTTTCCGAATAAAACTCCAATCCCTTCCGTCCGAAAATCCAGACGCATCCGAAAGGAATCAAAGCCCGGTCTCCCCATTTATCCTAAGACAGAAAAATGGCCGCAAGGAACGATTGTAGAATTAAACTCGGCCGATACCACCGCTCTCAAGAAAGTTCCGGGGATCGGTAGCGTATTCGCCAAGCGGATCATCAAATACAGAGACTTGCTAGGAGGCTTTTATAGCGTAGAGCAGTTGGGAGAAGTATATGGTATCGACGAGGAACGTTATACTGCGATGAAATCGTGGTTTTCCGCAGACCTGTCAGCCATCAGTCAGTTATTTGTCAACCAATTGTCAGCTAAAGAACTAGCCTGTCACCCTTATGTCAGCTATAAACAGGCCAAGATCATCGAGAAAACGATCCGTAGAAAAGGGAAATTACGAGGTTGGGATGACTTATCCCTATTGGAAGAATTCCCGGAACACGAACAGCGACGACTGCGCCATTATCTTTCATTCCGTTGATATTTTCACCACGTTTGTAGCAAAACATATCCTGTAGCTTCTGTCTGAAGCAAATAAAATTACTCACCCCCGACCTGGCCACCGAAGAGAACGGAGGTGAGAAAATGCCCCAAAAGTTACTTGGGTGATATCACTCCACCCAAGCATTTACGATCTCGCCAACATAAACGATATGCGCGTTGCCATTCTTCTCATCATACCAACGAGGGAAAACGCCGGGATCTAAAAACTTGGCTTCCTCGATCTCGGACCGATATACCACCCTGCACTCCAGCGTAAGGCGAGCCTCCTCGAACGCCGGGTTACCGGCCTCCGTGAAAAACGGGGTCAGCCCCGTAGCGGCCACCTTGTCGATCTCCCGGCCGGATTTAGAGCCGCAAACGCTATGGGCTTTCCGGTATTCCGGTTTCAGGAAAGTAAGCGTAAACTCATTCCTCGCGTCGATGAATTCGCGGGTATAACGCTCCGGACGGACAAAGGCAAACACCACCGGACGGTTCCACAACACTCCCGCTCCGCCCCAACTGGCAGTCATCATATTAAACTTCTCCTTGTCGCCGGCGCTCACCAGCATCCACTCCTTACCAATCAACTCGATAAAGTTGTCTTTGATCTCATTCGGATTAATCGCTTTCATATCTCATTCTATTTTCCCTCAAAGATAGAAAATATTCCTTTATTTACCGGTACTCATCACGCCGGAGTCGTTGTCGGCATTATTCACTTTCTTCTGGCTGGCATTAAACTTACGTCCGAAGGAGAAGTTGTAGGAAATCGTCGCAATGAATAAGCGAGAACTTTCCTTGATATAATTCGAGCGACGGAAAGAGGCATACTGGTTCCAGTTCTCGGTCTCCTGCTTATAATTATCCGTAAACGGGTTGATGACACGCAAACCGATCATCAAGTCTTTATGCCGGTAGCTCAACTGGGCTGCCTGAAGATTCTCGCCACCGCTCATCGTCTCGCCCTTAAACCAGTTCCAGTTCGTCATTACCATATACCAGAGCGACCACTTTTTCCACGTAACGGAGACATTCGCCTCACACCACCAATTCGTATACCGGTGCGTATACGTATTACCGCTACTTATATAATGGTTCACGCCGCCATTGACGGAAAACTGCAAGATATCCTTGATCGGGCCGACCCGCAAATCCGCGGAGGCGATGATACGCTGCCAATTCCTTTGGTTATCCCAAGTCTGGATGATCTTGTCTCCCTCCTGGTATTTCTCGTCCATGATAGCGTCTGGCTGGTACTCGTAAGCGCCCAAGGCATTCACGTAAAACAAGCCTTTGCGAAACTCGTAATTCAATTCCGTATAATAGCTCATATAAGATGTCAGGTTAGGATTGCCGCGCTGTATCTGCAAGGAATCGATCACCTGGTCGATCGCGCTCAACTCGCCCAGGGAAGGGGCCACACTCCCGATCTTCGATCTCAAGCGGATGGAAGACTCCCCGGGCAACGCATAGAACAAGGTCAAGCGGGGATTCACCGTATAACGCTCGTAATCCGCGTCTTCCCCCCTTTGGCTATAAGAAGAGCGATTCACGGCCACGCCCAACGAGTAATCCAGTTTCTTTATTTTTCCCTTGAACTCTCCGTATACGGAACTCTCCATCTGCTCCATATGTGTCTTATAATTATGCCCGTTGATATAGCTATTGTCCGAGAAAGACTGGTTATGGCGCAAGCCCCCGCTCAATCGATTGCCATTGGACAACTTTTTCTCATAGATAGCCTCGCCGATGATCGAGTACTTATCGCCGTCTACTACGTTATTCACGTCTGTAAGTAACTGCTCCCGCCTGCTTTCCTGGTAGACACGGGTAGATTTCGTTTGGTTGTAAGTTCCTACCACGTTAAACACCAAGGTCTGGTCGTGCTTCAAGTCTCGTTGGTAATATAAATCCAACGCGGGAACCTGATAATCCGACCCCGAGAGGTCTATCATATCCACCTTATCCTCCGGATTCGCCCGGTTCATCAATACCCCTTGGTAATCCCAATGCGGCTGGTGATTATTCTGGTAGCGGAACGTGGCGTTAAACATATACTTTTCCGGTTTCTGATAACTATAGTTCACATTCAGGTTATGCATGAACAAGCGGGCGTGCGAAGGTTCGCCTATCTCTATACGGTTCAAGGTCGTCCCGTCCGCTAGAAGAAACTCTTCCTCGTTATCCCGTTTCATGCCGTAAAAGTCGCGCGGGCCGATACGATAGGAAGCGCCCCATTCCGAGTTCTTATGGTTGATCTTCCCCCGGACATTATGCTCGCCCCACATGGAATTGATACCTTGCGCCATATCCAGCCCGAAGCTACCTCCCGTATCAGGCCTGCGAACGATATAATCCAACACGACATCGGCATTGCCATAGCGCAACCCCGGATTATCGTGATATTCTATACGGATGATATCCGCGGGATTCAGGGCCTTGATCTCATCCTGCTCCACCTTCACGCCGTTGATACGCACCTGAACGACCCCGTTTCCAGACACCTTGATCTCGCTGTTCAGCAAATCCACCTGTATTCTCGGGAGCATCATCTGCTGCAACAAGTCCATGCCATTGCCGGAAGCCTTCATTTGGCGATCCGACGGGAAAACGACCTTTTTATCGGCGTGGCCGATTTGGGCAGAGGCGCTGACGGTCACCCCTTCCAGGGAAACCGCGTCATCGCTCAAGAATATTTCTCCCAAAGAAGTATTTTTAGAAAAGCCTACCAAGGAAATATACTCAGGCTTAAAGCCCAAGCTAGAGACAGCCAACAGGTAATCCCCCTTTTTAACCTTGGTGAAAGAGAAAGCACCTCTCGCATCCGTAGTCGTACCCGCCACGAAGGAAGAATCCATCGTTTGCAATACCACATTCGCGAACTCCAGGATCTCCTTATCGCCAGCTCCCCGCACACACCCCTCTATCTCCAAATTTTGAGCGAAAGCTCCCTGTACCATACCGCCTAGCAGTATGATCCAAATCATTAATTGTTTCATTTTATCATATTTTTTCCGAGTACAGCAGGGTGGCCTTTCCCGCCTATCGCTTGTTTCTAACAATAAGACGACATCACTCTGGGAAACGTTACAAGAAAAACAAAAAAAAATAATATTCCGATGATTTAGCTTCGCGGATACGTATCTTTGTAACCAAACAATATATTATAAATCATGGAGCTATTGAATAATTGGATCAGTGGAATCAACGATATACTATGGTCGTATATCCTAATTATCATGTTATTAGGATGCGCCGTATGGTTTACGATAAAAAGCAGGTTCGTGCAATTCCGCATGATCGGCGAGATGATCCGGTTATTAGGCGATTCCGCCGGGAAAGGGGAAAAAGGGAAAAAACATATCTCCTCCTTCCAAGCCTTCGCCGTATCTTTAGCAAGCCGTGTGGGGACCGGCAACCTGGCGGGTGTAGCGACAGCCGTGGCGGTCGGTGGCCCGGGAGCCGTATTTTGGATGTGGCTGATCGCTTTGCTGGGTTCCTCCAGCGCGTTCGTGGAATCTACGTTGGCGCAATTATACAAGATAAAAGGGAACGACTCGTTCATCGGTGGCCCCGCCTATTATATGCTACACGGTCTGGGATTACGATGGATGGGGGTTTTGTTCGCCATATTGATCTCCATCACCTTTGGCTTTGCCTTCAATTCCGTACAGAGCAACACGATCTGCGCTGCGTGGGAAGGGGCTTTCGGCATCGATCATGCCTTGATCGGGGCGATCCTCACGGCGCTGACATTAATCGTCATATTCGGTGGTATCCACCGTATCGCGAAGGTAAGCAGCATCGTCGTTCCTGTCATGGCGTTAGGTTATATCGCGTTGGCCTTGGGAATCGTATTGTTCAATATCACCCGCCTGCCCGCCGTTATAGAAACCATCCTGGCAAACGCTTTCGGCTGGGAACAGGCGATAGGCGGCAGCGTCGGGGCGGCGCTGATGCAAGGGATCAAGCGGGGTTTATTCAGCAACGAGGCCGGTATGGGATCGGCCCCGAACGTAGCGGCTACCGCCCATGTTTCCCACCCGGTCAAGCAAGGGCTGATCCAAGCACTGGGTGTATTTACCGATACGTTGGTTATCTGTACCTGTACGGCGTTCATCATCTTGTTTAGCGGAGCGCCGTTAGACGGTTCCGTAAATGGAGTCCAACTTACGCAGCAAGCCTTGAGCAACGAGGTGGGTAGCCTCGGAAGCACCTTTGTCGCCTTGGCGATCCTCCTGTTCGCCTTCAGCAGCATCATCGGTAATTATTATTACGGGGAAGCGAATATCCGTTTTATCACCCCGAAGAGAAGTATTTTATTTATTTATCGTATATTAGTCGGTGGAATGGTCATGTTCGGGGCGTTGGCTAGTTTAGACCTGGCCTGGAGCCTGGCCGATGTAGCCATGGGATTTATGACAATCTGTAATTTGATCGCGATCTCACTGTTGAGCCGCCAAGCATTCCTGTTGTTACAAGATTATGTAGCCCAAAAGAAGGCGGGGATCAAAAGCCCGGTATTCGATAAAGACAAGATACCCGGGTTGAGAGACAAAGCGCAGTGTTGGTGATTTCACAAACGAATTTAAAGTATGATAGAAAATAAGATGATAGGCCTTTGCATAGCGGTCATGATGTTATTGGCTTGCGCGGCAAAAGCCCAAGATGATGATAAATCCCTTATCCATAAAATAGGGTTCGACGCACGTCCCTCGTATGTCGCCCCTACGAGCAAATTCCTGAAAGATGATGGCTACGGAAACGGGCTTACCTTGCATAAGGCGGCCTCGTTCCACTTGAAATACGGGTTCCAACTGAACCCTGAATCCAAGGAAGGACGGCTTTACCCGCATACCTACCAAGGCATAGGTGTCTCTTACAATACCTTCGGAAATCGGCGGGAGGTCGGTAATCCTTGGACCGCGTATGTTTTCCAAAGCTCCCGTATCGCCAGTATTTCTTCCCGGCTATCCTTCGATTACGAATGGAATTTCGGAGCGTCTTTCGGCTGGCATCCGTACGACGAGGACAAGAATTACCGCAACAAGATCATCGGTTCCAAGATCAACGCCTACATCAACCTGGGATTCTTCCTCAACGCAAAGCTATCCCGTTATTGCAACCTGCTTGTCGGAGCGGATCTAACGCATTTCTCAAACGGGAATACTCACCTCCCGAACTCGGGATTGAACACGATCGGGGGCCGGATCGGGCTTGTCTACACGCTCAACCCGATCGAGGAAAGCCATCGCGAGCTAGGCTCCGCACGTTCCCTACCGGAAAATCAGTTGTATCTCTCCAGTTTTTGGCAGCGCGTCAGCTACGATGTCGTCTTATACGGCGCTACCCGGGCCAAGGGGGTCATGCTAAGCAACGAGGCCTATATCTTCCCCGGTCATTTCGGCATCCTCGGATTCAACTTCAACCCGATGTATAAATTCAACCGATTCCTGAAAGCGGGTATCTCCCTAGACGGCCAATACGACGAAAGCGCGAACATCTACCCCGACGAGCTCACCCAAGTCGGCGAAGAACCCCGTTTCTACCGCCCGCCCCTACACGAGCAGATCGGCATCGGCCTCTCTGCCCGCGGCGAATTCACCATGCCTTTCTTCTCGATCAACCTGGGAGTCGGGCACAATCTGTTTTACAACAAGGGCAACCTAAAAGGATTATACCAAATCCTAGCGCTCAAGGTATCGGTCACGCGGAACTTATTCCTGCATGTCGGATACCAACTGCACAAGTTCCACAACCCGAATAACTTGATGCTGGGAGTCGGGTATAGGTTTCATAACAGATAATATCCAGCTTATTAAGAAATCTCCATAGTCCGGACAATGGATTTTCTCCGAATAGCTCAACCGGCTTTGGGTTTGTCCTATAGGATCGGACAATGAAGCAAAAGGAAATAAGCTATCATAAACCAATTGCCGGAAGGTTTCACCCTGCCGGCCGACAGGATGCATATAGATAACGTCATACGGAACAACAGCAAAACATAAGCCCGGAATTTGAATATAGGTTCCCGGGCTAATAGCATCACACATTTTGTATAACACAAAATGTATGATACAAAATGTGTGATAAAATCACTATCTTCGCGATTAAGATAAAATCATCTCATCATGGCAGTGAACAAGATAAACCCATTTCCTACAACAGGTTATATAGGGAAAGAATATTTTTGTGACCGGGAAACGGAGTTAACCACTCTCAAGAGTCTGGTAAAAAACGGCGTAAATACAACGCTTATCTCACCTCGAAGACTGGGGAAATCCGCCCTGATCCACCGTTTATTTGAGGAATTGGAAACCACAAAGTCCTTCTATTGCATTTATACGGATATTTATGCCACTCAATCGGTCAAAGATTTCACGGAATGTTTGTCGCAAATGATTCTCCGGCAAATCCCGGAACAAAAAAGCATTGGTAACCGGTTTCTCGATTTATTAAAAGCCTTTCATCCGGTGATTTCCTATGACCCACTGAGCGGACAGCCGGAAATCAGCCTTGAATTTACAGAAAATAAAGCGGTAGAGAAAACACTTGCCAGTATTTTCCATTTCCTCGATTCCCAAAACAAACCTATCCTGATCGCTATCGATGAGTTTCAGCAAATAGCGAACTATCCGGAAACAAACACCGAATCCATTCTTCGTTCCCATATCCAACGCCTCAAGAATGTCCATTTCATTTTCAGCGGCAGTAATAAGCATATGATGGTAGAGCTATTCAATAGCGCGAAACGCCCTTTCTTCTCCAGTACCCGGATGTTGTCGCTCCCCGTGATCGACAAAGATATATACAGTTCATTCATCCATGATAAATTCAAGGATGGCGGCCGGGAAATCCAACCGGAGGCCGTTCAATTCATTTTGGACTGGACCCGATCGCATACTTACTATACCCAAACCATCTGTAACCTAGTCTACGCTTCTCCCTTGAAAAGGATCAAGGAAGAGGACGTGAAAAACATTTGCGATTCCTTTCTAGCCTCTCAACAAGCCATGTATATCCAGTACCGGAGGCTGTTAAGCCCGGTTCAATGGCAATTGCTGATCGCCATCGCCAAGGAAGGAAGCGTATCGCAACCTCAATCCAAGTATTTCCTGGAGAAATACAACATCGGTACCCCCTCCAACTCCAAGCGGGCCTTAGATGCCTTGCTTACCAAAGAGATGATCTATCAAGAGGATGATTTGGAATCTTCCCGCTATCAAGTATATGACGTATTCCTCTCCCGCTGGCTGGAACGGACTTTTTAGCCTCACTCATAAATCAAGCAAAACAACCGTTCCGGGGCGAACACCTCATTCGCCACCTCAAGGATTTGCTCGGCAGTCAGTTTCTCGATCTGGGCGAACACCTCGGGAAGGGTGTCGTAACGGTCATAATGGAGGTAGCTTTTTCCTAAGCCAAGGAAAAGGCCCTCACGGTTATCGCCCGACACACCCAGTTGGCCGATTACCTGCTTCTTGGCGGCGGCTAATTGAGTGGCAGAAAGTTTCACGTCGCGCAAACGGGACAGTTCCTTATGTACCAGACGTATCGCTTTCTCACGGTTCTTCGGGTCCGTCCCGAAATAGATACTGGCGAGCCCGGTATCGGTATAAGAGGTTATGTTGGATTCTACGTTATAGACCAAGCCGTGCTTTTCCCGCAGGGAGACATTCAGGCGGTTGTTCATGCCCGGCCCGCCCAGTATATTGTTCAACAAGAATAGAGGGACCCGTTTTTTATCGTGCATGCTAAAGGCCCGGCCTCCGATCAATACGTGGGCCTGATGGGTATCTTTATGGACCTGCCGCAAGCAAGCCTCGATCGGGTCGGGGGCTTTCCGGACCCGATCGGCCATAGGGAAAGAGATATCGCCCAGAGCGGCTTCCGCAAGCCTCAGTATCTTCTTGAAGTCTTTCCGGCCCATCGAGAAAAATACCATATTTTCCGGGGCGTAAAAACGGCGCATGAAAGAGCGGCCAGACTCGGAATCGAAGCGAAGAAGGGATTCCTCATCCCCTAAGATATTGTGTCCGAGGGCATGGCCCTTATATAGCAGGTTCTCGAACTCATCGAATATAAGTTCCGAGGGGCTATCCTCATACGAGTTGATCTCGTCTAAGATGACATCTACCTCTTTCTCGATCTCCTGCTTGGGGAATTGGGAATGGAAAACCAGATCTGTCAACAGCTCGAACGCCCTGCCGAAATCCTCTTCCATAAAGACGGAATAAACAAAAGTCTCCTCCTTCGTAGTATAGGCGTTCAACTCTCCCCCTACATTCTCCATACGGTTCAGGATATGCCATGCCTTCCGTTTCTCCGTACCTTTGAAGATCATGTGCTCGACGAAATGCGCCAAGCCAAACTCATCCTCGTTCTCATCCCGCGTACCGGCGTTTACGGCGAAACCGCAATAAGAGACCGGGGAATCGACCGGGAGGTGTACCATGCGAAGGCCGTTCGGCAATGTATGAGCGATATAATCCATTTTCCTTCTTGTTTGTATCAGCCCGCAAAGGTACAAAAGACTTTCGTGAAAAACATGTACGTATTTTCCAAAAAACATGTACGTGTCTCCGGAAAAAGACGTACATGTTTTTTCCCGCTATTTGCCTCCTTGTAAAAAATACCTACATTTGTGTAAACTAAATAGATAAGGCGATGGGAAATAGCATCCGGAAATTACCGATAGGCATACAAAGTTTCGACAAACTGCGTACAGAGAATTTCTTGTATGTCGATAAGACAGAATTCGTCTATCAGATGGCTTATCAAGGTGTACCCTATTTCCTAAGCCGTCCCTGGCGATTCGGGAAAAGCTTGTTGCTTTCCACCTTCAAGGCTTATTTCGAGGGGAAGAAAGAGTTATTCAAGGGACTGGCCATAGAGAGGCTTGAGACCGAGTGGAAAGAGCATCCGGTACTTCATTTCAGCCTCAACGCCGAGTTGTACGACAGCCGCAAGGCGTTGGAGAATATGCTGGAACGGCAATTGAGGGAATGGGAAAAAACATACGATACCGGAGGGGAGGGCATCACCTATTCCGGACGGTTCATGACCATCATACGAAGGGCGGCAGAGATCACCGGAAGGAAGGTGGTCGTGCTGATCGACGAGCGAGGCTATCTGATCCCCTATGCGGCCGACGAACGGGAAGTGGTCAAAGTGGGCGTCGCTTTCGACGCTACCACTCGCAATTTAGGCGAATGGCTGATTGAAAACACATTATAATTCCATAAAAACAGGAGAATAAGCTTTGTTTTTAGAAACCAGAATATACATATCATATAACAACAATGAATAAAGCAGAAAGAAATTACTACGGCAGTCTCTGTACTGAGATGTATGAAATACTACATGAGAAAGCTCCTCAAGATGAATTGGACTTCTACCTTTCTTATGCAGAAAAAGGGAAAAAGATTTTAGAACCTTTATGTGGCAGCGGCCGTTTTCTTATCCCATTCGCAGAAAGAGGGTTCGACATAAGCGGCATAGACCTGTCCAATGAAATGTTACAAAAGCTAAAGCAGAAATTGCCTGAGGCAAAAGTCGCTCAGGCTGATATTATAGAATATTCCCCCAAAGAGAAATTTGATTATATTTTTATCAGTTCGGGCTCTGTGTCATTATTTACCGATATTGATTTGTGCAAACAAATTTTGTGTAGAATAAAAGAGTGGTTATCTCCAACGGGCAAGTTCGTGTTCGCTGTCGATACAATCGCCAATAGATGCGCGGATGATAATAACTATGCGACCGCGGTTTCGGTGATGACAAAAGAAAATTGCGAACTGGTACTAAAGTCGAAGAATTATTACGACAAGCAAAGTCAGACCCAATTCTCTCCCGGTATTTACGAAATGTATAGGGATACGGTATTGATTCAAAGCGAATTTATGGATTTCCAGACACACCTTTATAAATATGGTGAGATGGAACAGTATTTAAAAGAGATCGGGTTTACCCAAGTCAAAACTTTTTCTTCTTTTGACAAGGAAATAGCCATCAACGATCAATGCGAAATGTTCTTATTTGAATGTGTTGTTTAGCAATCTGAATCATAAAGTCAAAATGCTAATAGACTTTTACACTGTCGGAAATCCGACAATCCATTTGCCTCCTTGGAAAAAATACCTACATTTGTGTAAATTAAATAGATAAGGCGATGGGAAATAGCATCCGGAAATTACCGATAGGCATACAGAGTTTTGAGGATTTACGTACAGAGGGTTATTTATACGTGGATAAAACCTCATTTGTTTACCAACTCGTAACCATGGGAAAACCCTATTTCCTAAGCCGTCCCCGGCGATTCGGAAAAAGCTTGTTGCTTTCCACCTTCAAGGCTTATTTCGAGGGGAAGAAAGAGTTATTCAAGGGACTGGCCATAGAGAGGCTTGAGACCGAGTGGAAAGAGCATCCGGTACTTCATTTCAGCCTCAACGCCGAGTTGTACGACAGCCGCAAGGCGTTGGAGAATATGCTGGAACGGCAATTGAGGGAATGGGAAAAAACATACGATACCGGAGGGGAGGGCATCACCTATTCCGGACGGTTCATGACCATCATACGAAGGGCGGCAGAGATCACCGGAAGGAAGGTGGTCGTGCTGATCGACGAGTACGACAAGCCCTTATTAAGGAACCTGCATAATGAGGAGTTGCAGAACGAGTTCCGGGAACTATTGACCGCCTTCTATACGGTCCTCAAAGATGCCGATCCATGGCTGCGTTTCGTGTTCATAACCGGTGTCACGAAGTTCGCACAAGTCGGTATTTTCAGTAACCTGAATCATTTGAACGACATCAGCCTGGCCCCGCGATACGCGGACCTCTGCGGCATGACGTTGACCGAGATCGAGGCGACATTCCAGCCGGAGCTTCATGCCTTGGCAGAGGCCAACAAGCTCTCGTACGAAGATACCATCCGGGAAATTACACGCAGGTACGACGGCTACCACTTTGACTTCCGCAGCGGCATCGCCCTATATAACCCGTTTAGCGTATTGAACGTGTTGAGCAAACAGGTCTTTTACGACTACTGGTTCGCTTCCGGAACCCCGACTTTCTTGGCGGAGATGCTCAAAAAGACAAACTACGACATACGGCAGTTAGACGGGATCGAAGTTTCCGAGATATCGCTCTCCGACGACCGGGCGAACATCGACAATCCCGTGCCCATGATCTATCAAAGCGGGTACCTGACGATCAAGGGGTACGATGAAGAATTCAGGCTGTATACACTGGGATACCCGAATGAAGAAGTCAAATATGGCTTCTTGAACTTTGTCGCCTCCACATACGCCCATCTACCGGAGACAGAGACTCCTTTTTACATCGGCCGGTTCATAAAAGAGCTTAGGGGTGGAAACACGGAGGCCTTCCTCACCCGCCTAAAAGCTTTCTTCGCCGACATCCCTTACGAGTTGAACGACCGGACCGAGCGTCATTACCAAGTGATCTTCTACATCGTATTCAAGCTACTCGGCCAATTCACCGAGGCCGAGGTACGTTCGGCCCAAGGACGTGCCGACGCCGTCGTAAAAACGCCCCGCTACATCTATGTATTCGAGTTTAAATTGAAAGGAACAGCCGAGGAAGCGATCCGGCAAATCGACGAGCGAGGCTATCTGATCCCCTATGCGGCCGATGAACGGGAAGTGGTCAAAGTGGGCGTCGCTTTCGACGCTACCACTCGCAATCTAGGTGAATGGCTGATTGAAAACACATAATAATTCTATAAAAACATGAAAACTGTAACCTGTTTACTAGCGATCGTCTCCTTGGTTCTTACCGCTTGCGGAGGAGGTGGCAACGATATAGAGAAGGCGAAAAGCGTAGCGACCGCGGAACGTCTAAAGCAATATACCGAGGCCATCTCGCACGACTCCTGCCAAGGCCGTAAGCCCTTCTCGGAAGGGGCCGGCCGTGCGGTGAACTATATCGCCCGCCAAATGAAAGAGGTTGGATTGAAACCCTTCAACGGCGATTCTTATTTCCAGCAGGTTAACATCATATCCTCGCGCACGCAATGCCCGGAACCGATGATCCTAAAGACTCCGAAAGGGAAAATCCCTTTGGATTGGCTGGAGGGCTACACCGCTTTCTCCGCACGGATCGAGCCGGAGATCGATATAGACAACGCAGAATTGGTATTCGCCGGATATGGGATCGTAGCCCCCGAGTATGGAAAAAATGATTTCGAGGGAATTGAGGACCCGCAGGATAAAGTAGCGGTCGTTATCGTAAACGACCCGGGGCTCGGAAGCGACAACACGGATTATTTCAACGGCGATATCATGACTTATTACGGACGTTGGATGTATAAATTCGAGGAAGGGGCCCGGCAAGGATTGAAAGGAGTCTTGATCATCCATGAAGACCGGGGAGCGGGTTACCCTTGGTCGGTCGTACGGGCTTCCGCTCAGTCAAAAATGTATGTAGACAGCGATAGCGATGCCTACCATTGCCCGTTAAACGGCTGGATTCAGTTCAATGCCGCCAAGCAATTGCTAGCCGACAACGGCTACGACATCGACCAACTGATCGAGCGATCCAAATCGCCGGATTTCAAGCCTTTCCCTTTGAGATCCACGGTAACGGTCTCTATGAGGAATACCTTCGACCGCCAGCAGAGCCCCAACGTGATCGGCTATATCCCCGGTAGCGGGAACACGGATGAGAGTGTCGTTTATCTAGGCCATTGGGATCATCTAGGCTATGGAGCGCCGATCAACGGCGACAGTATCATAAACGGCGCTACCGATAACGCCGTAGCCATCGCATGGATGCTTGAGATGGCACGTTGTTTCAACGCCTTGAAAGAGAAACCCCGCCGGAATATCGTCTTCCTCTCTCCCACTTGCGAGGAGACCGGATTCCTCGGCACGAAATACTACGTAGAGCACCCGTTGTTCCCGATCGATAAGATAGCCGCCGTAATCAATCTGGATGTCTTCCCGCTATGGGGCGAGAACAACGATGTCACGATCACCGGATACGGCTATTCCGACTTGGATGAGACCGTGGCCGAGTTGGCAAAGAAATACAACCGTTACATCATGCCCGATCCCGACGCTTACAACGGGATGTTCTATCGCTCCGATCATTTCCCTTTCGTACAAAAAGGGATCCCGGCCATGTTCGCCAAAGGTTGGAACGACAACCGTAAGCACGGCAAGGAATGGTCCAAAGAGCAGATAGCCCGTTATTGGGCGGAAACCTATCATAAACCGACAGACCAGGCCCACCCCGACACGGATGATTACAGCGGCCTGTTACAAGAGGTACATTTATTCTTCGACCTCGGTTATAAACTGGCGCAAGATACCGGATACCCGAAATGGAAGCCGAAGTCCGAATTCGCTAACGTCTTAAAAAGATAAGACACCTGAAATGGCAATTCCGTTGCTCGCTACTGGGGGTCGGCGTACATGAACGGCAAGATGTCGAGCAGACAGGCTATCCGAAAAAAGCATGGGCTCTCGGTGAGAAAGCCTGAGTAAAATGATGCCAATATCAGTAAATATAAATACTTTTGTGATCGTTATTCAGGTAGGAATGCCGTAAAACAATCAATCAACAATATGGTAAACGAAAATATCACCTCTTTATTGGAGCAGGAAGCGGAAGCGGTTCGCAATATCCCCGTCACGCCCGGATATGAGGAAGCGGTATCGCTTATAGTGAAACATGTACATGAGCTAGGTGGGAAATTGATTATGAGCGGAATGGGAAAAGCCGGGCAAATCGCCTTGAATATCGCTACCACCTTCAGTTCGACCGGTACGCCGGCCTTCTTCTTACATCCCAGTGAAGCGCAACACGGAGACCTGGGAATCGTACGCGAGAACGATATCATGTTATTGATCTCTAATTCAGGGAAGACACGCGAGTTGCTGGAATTGGTGGATCTCACACGGGGATTGGTGCCAGACATGAAATTCATCGTCATCACCGGAAACCCGGACAGCCCATTGGCCGCCGAAGCGAACGTATGCCTGTTGACCGGCGCCCCCAAGGAAGTTTGTCCACTGGGCCTTACGCCTACTACCTCCACGACCGTCATGACGGTAATAGGAGACATCCTCGTGGTAGGAACCATGAAACGTATCCATTTCACCAACAAGGATTACGCCAAGCGCCATCACGGGGGCTACTTAGGTTCTAAAAGCCGCGAGCAAAGCAAGAATGAATGACAAACCTAAATCGTAATAATCGCATGAGAAAAGTCTTTGGTATAGGAGAAACCATCCTCGATATCATTTTCAGGAACGACCAGCCGCAGAAAGCGGTTCCGGGCGGTTCCGTATTCAACGGATTGATATCATTGGGCCGATTGAATGTCCCCGTGTCCTTTATCAGCGAGCTGGGCAACGACCGGGTTGGCGACATGATCCGGGATTTCATGGAGGACAACCACATCACGACCGAGTTCGTAGACCGTTTCCCCGATGGGAAAAGCCCTATATCACTCGCTTTTCTGGACGATGACAAGAACGCGAACTATATCTTCTACAAGGATTATCCGGCACAACGGCTGGAAGTGCCCCTGCCCAAGATAGAGAAAGACGATATCTTCGTGTTCGGCTCTTATTACTCCCTGAACCCCGTCTTGCGGGCCCGTATGGTGGAATTCCTGCAATACGCCCAAGAGCGGAAGGCGATCATCTATTACGATCCCAATTTCCGCAAGGCACACGCCCATGAAGCGATCCGTTTGATGCCTACCGTATTGGAGAACCTGGAATTCGCCGATATCGTCCGGGGCTCGGACGAGGATTTCCAGAACCTTTATGGCAAGACCGACACCCAAGAGATTTACAAAGAGCATATCCAGTTTTATTGCGATCGTTTCCTAACAACCCACGGGGCGAACGGGGTCAATCTCTATACCCGTAATTTCACCCGGCATTTCGATTCCCCGCAAATCCAGCCGCTCAGTACCATCGGCGCCGGCGACAACTTTAACGCAGGTATCATCTACGGGCTCCTAAAATATGATGTACGCCACGCCGACCTCCCGTCGCTAGACCAGGAAACGTGGGGAAAAATCATCCGCTGCGGAATGGATCTCGCCTCCGAGGTGTGCCAAAGCTATGATAATTACATCTCCAAGGAGTTCGCCGCGAAGTATGTTAGCCAGTCTTAAATATCATTAATGAGGGAGCGGGAAAAAGTTGTTTTACTATCTTTGTAAGGAAAGCTTATTATAATAGAAGACAATGTTAGGAAAGATTCTCTCTCTATTCGCCAGTGTGACCATGTTAGCGGGCTGTTCCTCTAACACGCCCGACATACGAGCTATTTGCCTACGTGACGACATCGGGAATTACGTGGTAAAATGGGAAACAGACCCCGTGATGGAAGGAACCGTCAAGGTGGCCGTATCCGACGATCCGGATCTTTTCGCTAACGAGTCTCCGATCATTTACGCCAACATCAAGGACGGGGTAGCTACCTATATCACGAACGATAATATCTCGCGTAAATATTTCCGCCTCTCTTTCAACGACAAGTACTCGAGAATCATCGGCGCGCGGGCGGCGGCTATGGACAGCGTACAGAACCTCCGAGACCTAGGAGGCTATTCCACCGCGAACGGGAAGACCGTGAAATGGGGCAAGGTATTTCGCTCAGGCGAGTTAAGTAGCCTGAGCGAGTGGGACTCCATCCGATTGGATAACCTAGGAATCAAGACGATCATCGACCTCCGCACGAACCAAGAAGCCCAAACCGCCCCCATCAAATATACAAAAGCGAACATCCTGCGAATCCCCGTCGCGATCGGTAAGATTACCGACGCTCCCCAACGTGTCATCGAGGGGCGAATGAGGAAAGGGGATGCCGGGGTATATATGGAAGATGAGTACCTGCAATTCGTGACAGACAACACCGAGCAGTTTGCCAAGGTACTGGAACAGTTCCAGAACGAGGACAACTACCCCATTCTCGTATGTTGCTCCTATGGAAAGGATCGTTCCGGGTTTCTCGCCGCCATGCTGCTCGCCGCCCTAGACATTCCCCGGGATGCCATCATGGAAGACTATCTGGCTTCCAATCAATACATCGACACGAGCCACCTGGCTGACATCGTGAAACATCTCTCCACGGACGCCCAAGAAAGCATCACGGTCTTCCTTACGGCCAACGAGGGACTCATGGACCTGGCTCTCCATAAAATTAAGAAAGAGTACGGTTCCACCGAAAAATATTTATCCAAAGGATTACATCTTACGGATAAGAAACGTGAAAGGCTTAAGGATATCTTACTTTATTAAGATAAAGAACCATCCGGAAAAATGATTCATTTCGCCGATAGCTCCCGGTAATTCTACACGTTTATACTATCTTATTGGATGATTAATCGCCGGGTAAGCTTCTCGTCGTTCACTAAAAACAGTACAAAATAGCTGTGGTTAGCTGATTTTTAGCGAATTTAGCATAACAATCCTATAGAATCCGAATTATTTGCGTACCTTCGCGTCTCTAAATATTATCATATATACACAATCGCATTTTGAAAACATTTGAAGAATTAGGAGTTGCCGCACCGATATTAAAGGCAATTCAAGAGATGGGCTACGAATCGCCCATGCCCGTACAGGAAGAAGTGATTCCTTTCTTACTGGGAGAAGATAACGACGTAATCGCATTAGCACAAACAGGAACCGGCAAGACAGCCGCTTACGGCTTGCCGATCTTGCAAAAGATCAATGTCTCTCAATATCAGCCTCAAGCGCTTATCCTTTGTCCGACACGCGAGCTTTGCCTACAGATAGCGGACGATTTAAACGATTATTCTAAATACATCGACAACCTGAAGGTTCTCCCTGTATACGGAGGTTCCAGCATAGAGAGCCAGATCAAGACACTGAAGAGAGGCGTACACGTGGTGGTAGCTACCCCCGGACGCTTGATCGACTTAATGAACCGTAGGACGGTAGATTTAAGCAACGTAAAGAACGTCATCCTCGACGAGGCAGACGAGATGTTGAACATGGGGTTCACCGACAGTATCAATGAGATCCTGGCGGCCATACCGGAAAACCGCAACATGTTGCTCTTCTCCGCTACCATGCCGAAGGAGATCGCCTCTATCACCAAGAGGTATATGAAAGATCCGAAAGAGATCGTCATCGGAAAGAAAAACGAAGGTAACAAGAATATCCGCGACATCTACTACATGGTGCGCGCGCAAGACAAGTACCTCGCGTTGAAACGTATCGCCGATTATTACCCGAACATCTACGGTATCATTTTCTGCCGTACCCGGAAGGAGACACAGGAGATCGCCGATAAATTGATTCAAGACGGCTATAACGCCGATTCCTTGCACGGGGAGCTGAGCCAGGCGCAACGAGACTACGTGATGCAAAAATTCCGTATCAAGAACCTGCAATTGCTGGTCGCCACGGACGTGGCCGCGCGTGGATTGGACGTAGATGACCTGACTCACGTGATCAATTATGGCTTACCGGACGAGGTAGAATCTTATACCCACCGCCGCGGACGTACGGGCCGTGCGGGGAAAACAGGTATCGCGATCTCTATCTGCCATGTAAAGGAAAAAGGGAAGATCCGCGAGATCGAACGGGTCATCAACAAGAAATTCGATAAGGGCGAGATGCCTACCGGCGAGCAGATCTGCGAGAAGCAATTGTTCAACCTGGTAGACCAGATCGAGAAAGTAAAAGTGAACGAGGAGGAAATCGCCAGCCTGATGCCTTCCATCTACCGGAAACTGGAGTGGTTGGATAAGGAGGATATCATCAAGCGTGTCGTATCCCTGGAGTTCAACAGGATGATCGACTACTATAAAGATAACGACGATATCGAGGTTGTAGACGAGAACACCCCGAGAGAGAGAGGCCGACGCGGTAAAGGGGAATCCGAGGAAGGTTACACCCGCTTCTTCATCAATTTCGGGAAAGTCGACGAGCTTACTCCTCCCCAACTTATCGAGTTGGTAAATAAATGCGTGCCGGGAAAGGTCCGTATCGGTCGTATCGACTTACGCGATAATTTCTCGTTCTTCGAGGTAGAAGAGGGAGAGGCTCGGCGTGTCATGGATTCGATGAACGGTTTCGAGGTAGACGGACGACGTATCTCCGTGGAACCGGCTCAGGCGAAAGGCGATAGCGGCAAAGGCAGTCGCGGAGGCAGACGTAGCACGGGTAGTTTCAACGGCGGGCGGCGCGACAGTGGCCGCAAGAACGGCAGGCGTGACGAACGTGGCGGCAGACGGCCCGGTCGAAATGATGACAGGTCGAAACGTAAATTCTATGAGGACGCTCCTCGCGGGAAGAAACGTAAGTAAAACAGGGAATATACATAAGGTGGTGTCTCAAAAAAGGTGGATAAAACTCTTTTTGAGACACTTTTTATTATCAGGCCATTGGTTTTCCATACGATATGTCCTTAAAGATATCCGGCACATCCAAAAGCTTGGAAAAGGCTTCCAGCGCAGGTTATTTTTTAATTAAGGTTATAAATGTCTTAAATTATGCGTAAACCCGAAGATTGTGGGTTAATTCTTTATTTTTGTGAGAAACTGAAAAAGGACCTGGAAACATGGAAACAGAACAAGTACGTCAGCTAACTCTAGAAGACTTATCACAAAACGCGGAGCTTGACTATGTAGATGGCGATATCGCGTTCGCCAATAATATCCGCCTTCCCCATGCGCCCCATCCCGAGCTGATCAAGATAGACGCGTTTAAATTGTTGGTATGCACAAAAGGTTCCTTGCAGGTAGACGTAAATTCCAAGACACGGATCATCCGGGCCAACGAGATCTTATGTTGTCTGCCCCAAACCGTACTTCGTAACGCTATCGGTAGCGATGACCTGGAATGTAAGGGGATCGCCCTTTCCACGAGTATCGTCAGGAGGTTCGTCAGCCAGGGAGGTGGCATACGGGACAAAATCTTTTACCTTGAGCAGAACCCGGTATTGCAGATGGGACAAGAAGGGGCACAAGTCTTCGAATTATACTACGAGCTGATCGGTTCCAGGATAAAAGCGACAGGCAACCCCTACCGGAAAGGGATCATGTCTGCCCTTACCGCCGCTATATTTTACGAGTTGTTGGCGAATCTGGATAAATATTGTACACCCAAGAATAACACGATGTTCAAACAGGGCGACCTCTTATTCAAGAGATTCCTGGAATTACTTTCCAAATCAAAGGTAAAGGCACGCACCGTTTCCTTTTACGCGGATAAACTCTTTGTGACCACCAAATATCTCTCGGCGGTATGTAAACAGGTGTGCGGGAAGACAGCCTTCGACATAATTAACGAGTTCGTCGTAGAAGATATCACCGAACTGCTCAAATACTCCGAGAAATCCATTAAGGAAATAGCTGATTATCTAGAGTTTCCCAACCTCTCATTTTTCGGGAAATACGTAAAGGCACATACGGGAATGTCGCCCACTGAATACAGGAAACATCTCGTAAACAAGATATAAAAGTCATCCCCCCTTTTTCCGGACTCCCGGAAAACCATACCACATATTACAATAAGAACACTTCATTAGCACATTTGATATATAAAGATAGACCATCTCCTTCTAACTTTGCCTCGGAATTTTAAAAGGATATACAAATGGTTATGAGTTTAAAATGGATGAGACTAATAGGATTAGTCGGTTTTACGGTAGCATTGGTGTCTTGCAAGCAAACACCCCAGGCGCCAATGAACGTGAATTACGCAACAATGAAAGTAACAGTAAGCGACAAGAATTTCTCTACTTCTTACTCGGCGACGATCCGCGGACGGCAAGATATCGACATCTATCCGCAGGTATCCGGAACGATCGAGCGCCTTTGCGTAACGGAAGGCGAGAAAGTCCGGAAAGGACAGATTCTTTTTGTCATAGACCAAGTACCCTACAAGGCAGCCTTGAACACGGCCATAGCCAATGTCAAATCGGCGAAGGCGGGTTTAGCTACGGCCGAACTGACTTACAACAGCAATAAAGAGCTATATGCCCAGAAGGTAGTGTCGGAATTCAGCCTGAAAACCTCCGAGAACAACTACCTCTCCGCGCAAGCCACTTTAGCCCAAGCCGAGGCGCAAGAGATAAACGCCCGCAACAACCTTTCCTATACCGAGGTAAAAAGCCCGAGCGACGGAGTGGTCGGAGCGTTGCCCTATCGTGTCGGGGCTTTGGTCAGCGCCAGTATACCACAGCCGTTGACAACGGTATCCGACAACTCGGAAATGTATGTGTATTTCTCCATGAACGAGAACCAGCTTCTTTCCTTGACCCGCGAATACGGCTCTATGGACGACGCGCTAAAGAACATGCCGGAAGTGGAGCTTAAGCTAAATGACAACTCCGTATACGACCAGAAAGGAAAAATCGAATCTATCAGCGGCGTGATCGACCGGCAGACCGGTACGGTAGTGGTACGCTCCGTATTCCCTAACGAGACTCGCTTGTTGCATAGCGGGGCATCAGGAACGGTTGTCATACCCAGCACCTATAAGGATTGTATCGTCATCCCGCAAGGAGCGACCGTACGTCTGCAAGATAAAATAGTGGTTTATAAAGTCGTGGATGGCAAGGCTACATCTACCCTGATCACGGTAGCCGACCTGAGCGACGGGCGCGAATATGTTGTCCTGAGCGGCTTGCAAGCCGGCGACGAGATCATCTCGGAAGGCGCCGGATTGATACGTGAAGGTACACAGGTTAAATAAATAAGGAGAAGATCGTATGAAAGGAAACATATTTATCAAACGGCCTGTCATGGCCATGTCTATCTCCATCCTTATATTGGTGATCGGACTGATTTCACTCTTCACGCTACCCGTGGAGCAATATCCGGATATAGCTCCTCCTACGGTATATGTATCGGCGACTTACACCGGAGCAGATGCCAACGCCGTGATGAACAGTGTTATCATGCCGCTGGAAGAGAGCATCAATGGCGTGGAGAACATGATGTATATCACTTCTACCGCGACCAACGCGGGTACGGCTACCATCCAGATCTATTTCAAACAGGGAACAGATCCCGATATGGCGGCGGTCAACGTGCAGAACCGCGTGTCCAAGGCCCAAGGCCTGCTGCCTGCCGAGGTAACCAAGATCGGTGTCTCCACGCAGAAACGCCAGACCAGTTTCTTACAGATCGACGCATTAGTTTGTAACGATGGACGTTACGACCAGACATTCCTAGCCAATTATCTGGATATTAACATCATTCCACAGATCAAACGTATAGAAGGCGTGGGCGACGTGATGATGCTGGGCGATTCTTACAGTATGCGTATCTGGCTGAAACCGGAGCAAATGGCACAATACGGATTGATCCCCTCGGACGTGACCTCCGTGTTAGGAGAGCAAAACCTTGAGGCTCCTACCGGCCAGTTGGGTGAGAATTCGAGGAATGTCTTCCAATATACCATGAAATATCATGGCCGGCTAAAAAGCGTGGACGAGTTCAAGAATATAGTGGTCCGTGCGCAGGAAGACGGCTCTGTCTTACGATTGAAAGACATCGCCGACGTGGAGCTGGGTACGCTGAGCTATGGTTTCGACAGTAAGATGGACGGTAAGGCGGCCGTCTCATTCCTTATCTTCCAGACGGCAGGCTCGAACGCGACAGCCGTAAACGAGGAAATCTCCAACTTATTGGAAAAATTGGAAAAGGATTTGCCGAAAGGCATCGAGTTCATGACTATGATGAGTTCCAACGACTTCCTTTTCGCCTCTATCCATAACGTGGTCGAGACGTTGATCATCGCGATCATCCTCGTTATCCTGGTGGTTTATTTCTTCCTTCAGGATTTCAAGAGTACGTTGATCCCGTCTATCTCCATTATCGTTTCCCTAATCGGAACCTTCGCTTGCCTGGTAGCGGCGGGATTCAGTATCAACATCCTAACCTTGTTCGCGCTCGTGCTGGCTATCGGTACGGTGGTGGACGATGCCATAGTCGTGGTCGAGGCGGTACAGGCTAAGTTCGATTCCGGTTATAAATCGTCTTACCTGGCTACCAAAGATGCCATGGGCGATGTAACAATGGCGATTATCTCCTGTACCTGCGTGTTTATGGCGGTGTTTATTCCCGTGACTTTTATGGGAGGTACGTCGGGCGTATTTTACACCCAGTTCGGTATCACGATGGCAACTTCCGTGGGTATCTCCATGATCTCGGCCCTGACGTTGTGTCCGGCACTCTGCGCCATTATGATGCGTCCTTCAGACGGTAAAAAGAGCGCCAAGAGTATCAACGGCCGTGTACGCGCGGCTTACAATGCCTCATTCAACGCCGTGCTGGGGAAATACAAGAAAGGGGTCATGTTCTTTATCCATCATCGCTGGATGGTATGGACCGCGCTTGTGGCTACCCTCCTATTGCTTGTCTGGCTGATGGCAACCACGAAGACGGGACTTGTTCCGCAGGAAGACCAAGGTACGATCATGGTCAACGTCTCCATCGCCCCGGGTAGCACGCTGGAAGAGAATAAAGTCACGATGGCTAAAGTAGAGAAAATACTAGAGAATACACCGGAGATCGAACACTACGTGCGTGTAGCCGGATACGGGTTGATCTCGGGACAGGGTACTTCCTACGGCACCGTTATCATCCGCCTGAAAGACTGGAGCGAGCGAAAGGGTAGCGAGCATACCTCCGACGCGATAGTAGAACGACTCAACGCACAGTTCTACCAGATCAAAGAAGCCCAGATATTCAGTTTCCAACCGGCCATGATCCCCGGTTACGGTATGGGTAACTCCATCGAGTTGAACATGCAGGATAAGACGGGTGGCGACATGACGACTTTCTATAACTCCATCATGCAATTCCTCGGAGCGCTGAACCAGCGGCCGGAAGTGGCTATGGCCTATACGTCTTACGCCATGAACTTCCCGCAGATATCCGTAGACGTGGATGCCGCGAAATGCAAGCGTGCCGGCATCTCACCCTCTTCCGTGCTTGATGTATTGGGAACCTATTGCGGTGGAGCGTATATCTCCAACTACAATCAGTTCGGGAAAGTATACCGCGTGATGCTGCAAGCCTCGCCCGAGTATCGACTAGACGAGCAAGCGCTAGACAATATGTTCGTGCGCAACGGAACGGAAATGGCCCCCATCAGCCAGTTCGTCACGTTGAAGAAGATCATGGGGTCTGAGGTGGAAAACCGCTTCAATCTGTTCAGTTCCATTACCGTGAATGTGAACCCGGCTCCGGGTTATTCGACCGGTGAGGTCCAGAAAGTCATCGAGGAAGTGGTAGAGCAGAGCCTACCTTCCGGATACGGATATGAATACGGAGGTATGTCACGTGAGGAATCCGCTTCCGGCGGCGCCCAGACGATATTCATCTACGCGGTTTGTATCCTGCTTATCTTCTTGATCCTTTCTTGCTTGTACGAGAGCTTCCTGGTTCCGTTCGCTGTCATACTTTCCGTCCCGTTCGGCTTGATGGGTTCGTTCCTTTTCGCCAAGGTGTTCGGGCTGGAAAACAACATTTACCTGCAAACAGGTGTGATCATGCTGATCGGTTTATTGGCAAAGACGGCCATCCTGATCACGGAGTACGCCATTGAGCGCCGACGCAAGGGTATGGGTATCATAGAATCCGCTTATTCTGCCGCCCAAGTTCGTTTGCGTCCTATCTTGATGACTGTATTAACGATGATCTTCGGTATGCTTCCGTTGATGTTCGCGACCGGAGCCGGCGCCAACGGTAACTCGTCGTTGGGTACGGGTGTCGTAGGTGGTATGGCTGTCGGTACACTGGCGTTGCTTTTTGTGGTACCGGTATTCTATATCGCTTTCGAGTACTTGCAGGAAAAGATCCGCAAGCCGATGGAGGTAGAGGCCGATTTGCAGGTACAACAAGAGCAAGAGAAAAGCGCGATTGAACGCGACAACCAAGAATAAATTGAGTCAATACCCATTCTAAATTACAGTAAAGGATGAAACAACATATAATAACACTGGCTGTATCCAGCATCATGTTGAGCAGTTGTGGTATATACAGTAAATATAAACCGGCGACCGAGGTGCCCGAGGATTTATTCGGGCAGGAAACCGCCGTGACGGAAGATACCGTCGCCTTGGGCAACATGAACTGGCGGGAGGTATTCACCGATCCTCAACTCCAGACGCTTATCGACCAAGGGTTGCAAAACAATACGGACTATCTATCCGCTCAACTCCGGGTCGAGGAAGCCGAGGCTACTCTATTGTCCGCTAAGCTGGCATTTCTCCCCTCTTTCGCTTTTTCCCCGCAGGGAACGGTGAGCAGTTTCGATTCCCATAAGGCCACACAGACCTATTCGGTGCCGATAACCGCCAGTTGGGAGCTAGATATATTCGGCAAAATGCGTAACGCCAAGAAACAGGCTCAGGCCCTTTACGCGCAAAGCCAGGATTATAAGCAGGCGGTACGTACACAACTGATCGCCGGGATAGCCAATACCTATTATACATTGCTTATGCTGGACGCTCAGTTGGAGATCTCGGAACGAACCGCTTCTTCCTGGAAGGAGACGGTCAAATCCACCCGTGCCCTGATGAACGCGGGCATGGCAGACGAGGCTGCCGTTTCTCAAATGGAAGCGACGTATTACAGTATCTGTACGTCCGTGCTCGACCTGAAAGAACAGATCAATCAGGTAGAGAACAGCCTCGCGCTGTTACTGGCCGAGACTCCGCATACCATACAGAGAGGTAAATTGGAAGGACAGCAGCTACCGGAGGATTTCTCCGTAGGCATACCTCTCCACTTATTATCAAACCGTCCTGATGTAAGGGTTGCGGAGCGTACTCTGGAAAGCGCGTTTTACGCTACCAACCAAGCCCGTTCCGCTTTTTATCCCTCCATTACCCTAAGTGGTTCGGCGGGCTGGACCAACTCGGCAGGATCGGTTATCGTCAATCCGGGTAAGTTCCTGGCCTCGGCGGTAGGTTCGCTCACCCAGCCGTTATTCGCCAGGGGGCAACTTCTCGGACAGTTGAAAATCAGCAAGGCGCAACAGGAGGAGGCCCGGCTGAGTTTTGAGCAAGCTTTACTAAACGCAGGAACCGAGGTAAACGACGCTTTGACGCAGTACCATACCGCACGCGCCAAAGCCACATACTTCGAGAAACAGATAGAGTCTCTCGAAAGGGCCTACAAGAGTACGTCGCTACTCATGCAGCACGGTACGACAACCTATCTGGAAGTACTCACAGCGCAACAAGGATTATTAAACGCCCAACTAACCCAAGTGGCTAATCGCTTCACGGAAATCCAAGGGGTTATCAACCTCTATCAAGCTTTAGGTGGAGGACGTGACTAGGCCATTTGTTTATTCATATTTAAAATAACAAAAGGATTGCCCGGAAAGTGATTTTAGGGCAATCCGCTTTTTATCTGGTACTCTCATCTTTTTTCCTCTATTATATCCCGCAAAGACGTATAGCCAGCGCCGTACCCTCTCCTACTCTCTCTATTATATTCGAGAATTAATAAATAAATCGTATATTTACGGTTGAAAAATCAGGATTCATGATTAACCTAATATCTAAATTCAATATGAAAACATTCTTCAAGCGTCTCCTGCTTCCTTGTTTCCTCCTTACCACCGGATTCAGCTACACGGCGGCACAAAACTACCAACATGATTTTGACCAAGTAGTAAAGAAGATAGATGACCTCTTATGGTACGAGAAAGTGGGCGATATAGCCCATATAGACAAGGTTTATCTTTGTGGTCCCGCCCGCTGGAAAGAGACCAATCCTACCGGGATGAGCGCAGGAAACGAATTGAAGTTCTGGACTTATATCTTCATCCCCAAAAGCGTAGACCCCGGCAAGAAATATCCTTTGATCGTCCTCCCGCATAGTGGCGTACACGCGGATTTCAATACGTATTACGCTCATATCGTCCGGGAATTGATCGCCCAAGAATATATCATCGTTTCCGCCGAATACCGGGGTAGCACCGGATATGGGCAGGCAACCTACGACAATATCGATTACGGAGGATTGGAGAACGAGGATGTCTACGTCAGCCGTAATTACATGGTAGAGAATTTCGATATCGTAGATGCCGATCGTATCGGTATCATGGGATGGAGTCATGGAGGAATGATCACGTTGATGAACCTTTTCACCTATCCCGGTAAATATAAATGCGGTTTCGCCGGAGTACCGGTAAGCGACGTGATCATGCGCATGGGGTATTCTACCGATGATTATCGGAAAATCTTTTCCGATGAAGGGCATATCGGGAAGACTCCCCGGGAGGACATGGCAGAATATAAACGCCGCTCACCGGTCTGGCACGCGGAAAAACTACAAGATCCCCTGCTTATCCATACCAATACCAGCGATGACGACGTGAACGTGGTGGAAGTAGAGCATATGATCCGTGCCCTCAAAGCCGAAGGCAAGAAATTCGATTACAAGATATTCGACCGCACTCCCGGCGCTCATAGTTTCGACCGTACCGATACGAAGCAAGCCTCCGAGATACGACTCGGCATATACCGGTTCCTCGCCAAGTATCTAAAGCCCAATAAACCCTTTAAGTCCGTAAAAGACGTACGAAAGGCGGCTTACAAATTCAATTGATGTAAACATCTAAATAACACGAGAAATATGAAGAAACTTTTTACCTATGTTCTTATGCTTTGCGCCAGTCTATCCGTTGCCATGGCGCAGCAGATCCAGTATCCGGAGCCGGTCTTGAACCCGGAGAGTTGCACGAGTATCATGGTCGGGAAAAAAGCCTCGGCAGACGGTTCCGTAATGACCAGCCATACCTGCGACAGTAATTACCGTACTTGGATGGATATCGTACCTTCCGCCTCGTACGATCACGATACAACAACCACGGTCTATACCGGACGCATGCACACCGAGTATGCCGAAGGAACCCGGGGCATGATCGCGAAAGGCACCATTCCAGAGGCCCGGTCTACGTATCAGTTTCTCAATACCTCCTACCCCTGCCTGAATGAGAAGCAACTGGGAATCGGGGAAACTACGATCACCGGCCGGAAAGCCCTTGTCAACAAGAAAGGTATGTTCATGATCGAGGAGCTTCAGCGAATCGTCTTGCAACGTTGCGCTACCGCCCGCGACGCCATTCGCCTGATGGGTGACTTGATCGAGAAATACGGATATGGCGATTGGGGTGAGTGCCTCACGATTGCAGACCCGCGAGAGGTATGGCATTTTGAGGTATTCGGCGAAGGACCGGGCAAGATCGGAGGCGTATGGGCCGCGATCCGCATTCCCGATGATCATGTAGGCGTATCGGCGAATATCCCGCGTATCTCTAAGGTAGACCCGAAAGATACGGACAATTGCATGGCTTCCGCCAATGTATTCGAAGTAGCTAAACGCATGGGGTTCTGGGACGGGAAAAAGCCGTTCCGCTTCTGGGAAGCGTATGGTGGAGGGAATTACTCCGGTGAGCTGAAATCATTCAGTATCCGCGAATTCTTTATCTTGAACAAACTAGCTCCTTCTTTACATCTATCGTATGACGCAGAAGAACTTCCAATCAGCGTAAAACCGGAAAAACCGGTATCCGTGACCGACGTGATGGCTCTTCTCTCCGAGACGTATGAGGGTACGGAATACGACATGACCCAAAACTTGAAAATAGCCGTAAAGAAAAAAGGTACTAATGAGATCGATACGGTTATCAGCCCGGTAGCCAACCCGTGGATGACCCGGGATATGGTAAACATGTTGAACGGATTAAAACCGGATGCCGTGAAAAGCTACCGCTTGGTTGCCGTGCCACAATGTTCCTATTCTACCGTGATACAGTTACGCGACTGGTTGCCCGACGCAGTAGGTGGCGTGGTTTGGATGGCTTATGACAATCCCGGACAAAGCCCCCGTATCCCGATTTTCTGCGGGACGAAAGATCTCCCGGCCTGTTTCAAGGTCTGCGGTCAACATCGTTACCGGGAAGATGCCGCCGTATGGGTTTTCCGTCGTGCCAATAAGCTAGCTACCGTACGTTGGGGAGCGACCAAAGAACGAATGAAGGCATCCATCGCTCATTTTACCGAGAAAGGGCAGACAGAGCTGCCTTTCGTGGAGAGCCGTTACAAGGAGATCCTTGCCCGTCAAGGCGAGGAGGCCGCAAAGGAATACCTGACCGGTTATACCGCCGACTTCGCCGGAGCCACTATGCTACACTGGAGAGAAATGGGAGACTCATTCTGGACCCAATTCGAAAGAGGCTTCTAACCATATCTGGTTGTAGAGACGGGGCGTGCCCCGTCTCCCACCGTCTGATAGTATTTTAAGTTACCATTTTGAGGGGATGAGACGGGGCACGCCCCGTCTCTACAACAACAAATAATTAAATTATAAATAGATATTACGATGAGAACATTCATTCTGTCATGTGCCTTAGCGTTAGGTTCTTTGAGCACATTCGCCCAAGGTTACCAATTTACGAATGTGGTAAGGGTACCCGCCACCCCGGTTAAAAATCAAGCGTCTACGGGAACTTGTTGGTGTTTCGCCACGACCTCTTTCATGGAGTCGGAATTACTCCGTATGGGAAAAGGGACGTACGATCTCTCCGAGATGTTTATCGTCCGTCAGAAATACATGAACCAGTTGCAAGACAATTATATTCGCAAAGGCCGGGGAAATATCGGCCAAGGAAGCCTTTCGCATACTTTCATGAACGCATTCAACCAAGTGGGTATCGTTCCGGAAGAGGTGTATACGGGTATCAATTATGATTCCGATCGGCACAATCACGCCGAGATGGTAAAATATATCAAGGCGATCGCCACGACCGCCGTGGACATGAAAAAACGAAGCCCGGAATATTACAAGCTAATCGATAATCTATTCGACACTTATCTGGGGAAACTTCCGGAGAAATTCACCTATCAAGGGAAGGAATATACCCCGAAAACATTCGCCGCCTCTCTCGGATTGAACATGGATGATTATATCGAGCTGACAAGTTTCACGCACCATCCGTATTACCAGAAGTTCGAGGTAGAGGTTCCCGACAACTGGGAGCACGCGCAAATGTATAACCTCCCGTTAGACGAGATGATGGAAGTAGCGGATTATGCCTTAAACAATGGTTACACGGTATGCTGGGATGGCGACGTGAGCGAGAAAGGTTTTTCTTTCAAGAATGGCGTGGCTATCAACCCGGAAGTAAAGAAAGTGGAAGATTACTCGACTACCGACCGTGCCCGCTTCGAGAAAATGGACGAGAAGGAACGTCTGGAGGAAGTCTACAAATTCGAGAAACCTTTCCCGGAAGTAAACGTCACCCCGGGAATCCGTCAAGAAGGTTTCGAGGGATTTGTCACGACCGACGATCACTTGATGCACCTTACCGGTATCGCCAAGGATCAAAACGGCACGAAATATTACATCACGAAAAACTCTTGGGGAACCGAACGTAACGCTTTCGGCGGTTACCTGAACATGTCTGATAGCTTCGTTCGCGCCAAGACTATTTATATCATGGTGCATAAAGACGCTATCCCGAAAGCGATCCGGGCCAAATTAGGTATTTAAATATCTTGAAGAATCATATTTGATTCACCCTTATTCACCGGAAATAACCGGTAATAAAAGCGATACAAAAATAAGCCAGCTTCATCGACCAAGTGAGTTAACTAAAATACCAAAGTAAGTTATCTCACTTAATCCATGAAGCTGGCTATGTAATATTACAAAGTTGGGATAGCAGTCGTTTTTACTTCACCAATTTCAATTCCTCAATCAACCTCGGGCATTTACCCCATTTATCGATCATGAAAAGGACATAACGGATATCCACTCCGATGCAACGTTGCAAATCCGGCTCAAAAGCGATATCGCCACTCATCGCCTCCCAGTTACCATCGAAAGCGAGTCCGATCAAACGGGCATTTTTATCGAACACCGGGCTACCGGAATTACCGCCGGTAATATCATTGTTCGAAAGGAAACATAGCTGCAACTCCCCTTTCTCATTCGCGTAAGGGCCGAAATCGCGGCTACGAACCAGATCCAATATTTCCGGTTGTACCCAGAACTCATCGCTCGTCGGGTCTTCTTTCTCCAAGATACCTTTATCCGTGGAATAATAATTGTACCACGCGGCATCATAAGGGCGATATCCTCCGATAGAACCATAGCTCAGGCGCATCGTGAAATTGGCGTCGGAAGACAAGGCCTTCTCCGGATACATCTCCTTCAAGCCAGCGAAGTACAAACGCTCTCCCTTGGCGATATCATACTCCGCGTCTCCCATCAATTGCTGTAGCTGGAAGATAGATACCAATACGGACAGGCTCAGCTCTGCCGCCGGATCTTTCCTCAATTTCTCATATTGCTTCGGGTTTCTCAACATCCCGACAATCTTGTCGTACGACAACAAGGTAGTTTTCTTAAATACATCTGCCGCATATTTCTCATAATTTCCCTTGTATTTCTTGTCTACACTCGTATAGATATCCGGCAAGAACTCCGGAGACACACGCTCTTTTACGATCTTCATCATAGCGGCCAATACTTTCCGGTCTAATGACGGCTCGTAATCCTTGAAGAACGGCTGGATACGATCTTCCAGGAAGATATCGATCTCTTCCGGAGTCGCCCCGTTTATATCCACGGCTTGTACCATACGGGCCAAACGGATAATCTCCGCACCGCTAGAGAACGCCTCGTTCAAATAGGTCAAAGCCTCCCTGTACTTATCGGTCGAGGTATACCCTTTCTCCAGCAGGTTCAAGACCTCGCCATATTTAGCGACCCGGGCCTGGTCTTTCGCTACCCAATCCGCAAAAGCCGTCTCTTCCGCACGCTTACGTTCGATCACGTTTAGATTCGCCAATCCTTTATTCATGCCGATCGAGTTCTTCCAATAATTGGAGCTGCCCGCATACTTGGAAGCATATTTGATACGAACCTCATCGCTAGCCGACATCGCCTCTTTCCAGATGCCCTGTTTGATGCCGCGTACCTCGATACGGGGCTTATTGCTATTCTCGATACGCTGTCGCACGCCCCAAGAGCACAAATAACGATCCGTGCTTCCCGGAAAGCCGATTGTCATGGCATAATCCTTATCTTGATACCCTTGCATAGACACCTCGGCCACATATCTCGGGGTATAAGGTTTATTATTCGCATTGTATTCCGCAGGTTTATTATCTGCGTTGGCGTACACACGGAACACGGAAAAATCACCGGTATGGCGGGGCCACATCCAGTTATCCGTATCGCCGCCAAACTTACCGATAGAACTAGGCGGGGCGAAAACCATACGCACGTCGCGATAAACATCGTACACCACCAAGAAATATTTGTTATTACTATAGAAAGGAACGACATCGGCCGCCAGGAACTCATTATTCCCCACGGAATCACAAATCACACGGCCGATAGAATCAGCCGCCGACAAACGCTGGAACTCATCCTCAATGCCGGAGATCTGGCTGTTAATACGATCACTCACGTCTACAGTCTCTCTCAGGTAACGTACCGTCAGGCCCGGAACCGGAAGTTCTTCTTGCTTACTTTGGGAGACGAAACCATCTTTCAGGTAATCATGCTCCACGCTACTCAACTGCTGGATAGCCCCGAAACCACAATGATGATTCGTGAAGATCAACCCCTCGTTAGAGACCGTAATACCGGTACATCCCCCTCCGAAGATTACCACGGCGTTCGCCACGCAAGGATTTGTCTCACTATACAACTGATCATAGGATGGAGTAAAACCCAACTCGGCCATTCTCGCCAAATTCTGCTTATTTAACTCCTTCAGCACCCACATGCCCTCATCGGCATATAACTGGCCGGAAGCGGCTAAAAGCAACAAAGCCGCCCACACTCTTTTCATCAACTTCATTCTACTCTTATTAGTCTAAATTATTCGATTAGTAATTTAATATTTTCCATTTCCACGCGAGCCGATAGCCATTCCTTGATCTTCTTGCGCTCCACCTCCTTTATGACCATCTTACTTTTCAGGTAAACCAGCATAACCGTATCCGGTTTCGCCGTCTCCGTATTCACGATATACGTATTCGAGCAAGAAGCCTCAACCACATAAGGGAAAAGGACTTTCATCTCCGGGATCAGCTCGGATGTCAAACGCCGATAACTCTGATATTTGTCGACCTGCCGTTTCAGAGAGTCGATCTGGATAGTCTGCGCACGCAGCACCTCTTCGCTATTCTTATACAAATCTTGCATCAACAGGCTTTTCAGCTCGTTGATATCCGTGGCCTCCTGTCCGAAACCTTGTTGTACGATCAGATGCACATCTTCCAGCCCATACCTAGGCAGTTTGGCCCGGGCGTTAGCGATCATCTCATCGGGTACCATCTGGCCGATCAAGACTACTTTCACTTCCTTTTTCTCGCTCGTATCCGTAACGACCTTGTTCAGGATTTGCGTATTCGGGAAAGTCAGCTCCTCCGATACGAAATTGCGCACCCGTTCATTGAAATAACTGCTCCGAATCAAGTTATAACTCAAGAAAAGACTTGGTACGATCGTGAAAAAAACAATGATACCGACATAGCGGGTCACGATTTTTTCCCTTTGCTTATCCAAGAAAACCTTTTTCGGATATTTCAACAAGCGAACGACCAGAAAAGTAGCCAGACTGATAAAAACCGTATTGATAAAATACAAATAAAACGCGCCGAAAAAGTAATACAAATTACCACTCGCCAGCCCGAATCCGGCCGTACAAAGCGGTGGCATCAAAGCCGTAGCGATAGCCACGCCCGGAATCACGTTACCCTTGCTCTTCGTCGAGCTAGCCACGATACCCGCCAAACCGCCGAAGAAGGCGATCAACACGTCATATACCGTAGGCTGCGTACGGGCGAGCAACTCGCTTTGCGCCTCGCTGATCGGAGAAATCAAGAAATACAGGGTCGAAGTGATTACACTAAAAACAGTGGCGGTAGCGAAATTTCGAAACGAGCGCTTGATCAACTCGAAATCGGAAATCCCCAATCCCAACCCGAATCCCATGATCGGGCCCATCAACGGAGAGATTAACATAGCGCCGATAATCACGGCTGTAGAGTTCGTATTCAATCCGAGAGAGGCCACGAACGTAGCGAAAATAAGTACCCATAAATTTGTCCCCTTAAATTCGATTCCTTTCTTGATAGATTCTATCGTGTCCAGTTCGTCCTCTTTCTCTTGCCGGACATCAAAATTACGGACAAAAAAATCCATAACCTGTTTATGTAGCAATCCTTTTTCCATGCGGTATTAATCTTGTTCCATATTTGTGCAAAGATATTCCAATTGTTTGTTTTTCTAGCTATTTAAGGGCTTTTTTATAGCGATATTACGTATATTTGCATTTACAACATAACAAAGACAAAAAGAGGTTCCATTTGTATGAAACGATATCTTATACCCGTATGCTTATTGTTCATGTCCCTTGTCGTTTCATCACAAACGATCATTCCCGACTCACTCCGGAACGCTTCGCGAAAAGCGACCACCGAACGCTCAAGGTTGGAAATCCTTACCAATTTAATGGATCTCTCGCGAAACGACGACATATTAGTAAACGCCAAACAGCTCTACGAGGAGGCCTTAAAAGCAAATGACAATTACTACAAAGAAGCCGCGCTGACCGAGATCCTCCGGCGTTACATCAACACGGACCAGACCGATAGCGCGAATATCTACCTCGCCAAGGCCGAGCAGGAACTCAAGGGTGAGGCGAGAACCAGCCTGATATCATTCATGAGAATGATCCAAGACACCCGTGTCATATTCTACATGTCCGGAGAGCCAAGAAGGAAAATTCTCACGAACTGCCTGTTCAAGCTGGAAGAACCGGACAAATTATCGCCCTATGAAAGGATAGCCTGCAACTACATACTCGGCATGGCCGTCAGCAACAGCGTCATGGAAGAAAATATGCTGAAAGAGGATTTCAAGCAAGGAAAAGAATATTTCGATAATGTCTTGGCCACGGCAGAGAAACTTCCCCTACGGTACGCATACAACTTCTTACCCAATACCTATTTCATGTTGTGCGCCTATGCCAAAGATTCCCGGGAACGAGCACAATACGCTACCCGTTATTTAAATACGATCCTGGCTTACTCCAATACCTCGGAGATGAGCACACGTCCTCACGCGATCAACAAACGCCACTTATTAAGCGCTTATTCAAGCCTCGCCATCAGCGCCGAGGCTATCGGAAAGGATTTGGCTTCCTCTTATTACCATGAGTTCCTGAACCTGCTGAAGGCTTATCCGGAATCGGCCAGCGCCGCCCCGGAATATGAGCATTACTATACCTCGGCGAATTATTACCTCGGCATAAAAGACTATAAGAAATTCATCGAGTTCAGTGACTCTTTGATCAATTTCTCCAAACAAATACCACTTTACAAGGAACATGTAATCGCTTATGTATCCGCGAAAGCCGCCGCCTACGACAGCCTCCGGATGTACAAGGAGGCATACGAGACCTCCAAGGAGTACGCGGTCTTGCTAGATACCTTGCGTACGGAAGAGCTCAGGAAAAAAATGGAGAACCTGGAGATCGAGAAAGGGGCGAACGAATTGGTGATCGAGAAGAGAACATTGGAATTGAAACTACAGGAAAGCAAGAAAGAGAATTACCTATATATCTCCTTATTGCTTATGGCTTTATGCGCCGTGTTCTACATCTTTTTCCGGTTAGGCAAAATGAGATCCCTTTATCAGGCATTACAAAAATCGAACGAGCAAGTCTTGGTCGCGAACCGGAAAGCACAAGAAAGCGAGGAAATGAAAACCGCGTTCATCCGGAACATGTCACACGAGATACGGACTCCTTTAAACGCCATCAACGGTTTCTCGGAGTTAATCACCAACGAGGATATCCCCATGAGCGAGAAACAGGCCTTCAGCCGTATTATCTATGAGAACTGTTACCATTTAACCTCCATGCTGAACAACCTCCTTGAGATCGCCCAGCTCGATAGCGGCGATGATTCCCTCCCGCTTGTCCCCACGCATATCCATGAGCTTTGCCTACATGAGATGCAGCAGGTAAAAAAATACCAAGAGAAGCCGGAGATCAGCTATGTGGTGGAAGGAGACAAGGAGAATGATATGATCTTGACCAACCGCACTTATTTCAGCCTGATCATCTCGCACCTGCTGGCAAACGCAAATAAATTCACGGAGAAAGGAAGCATCACGCTCGCGTACCACTTGGATAACGGAGCCAATCAAATGACTCTGTCGGTGACAGATACGGGATGTGGCATCCCTCAAGATAAACAGGAATGGATATTCGAGCGTTTCACGAAAACCAACGACTTCATACCCGGATCGGGCCTAGGACTTTATCTGTGCCGCCTGATCGTTAACCGGCTAAACGGTCAAATAAAAACAGACCCATCTTATACAGAAGGTTCTCGTTTCGTGATCACGATGCCGATCACCACACCGTCCAAGCCTTCCGGATCTTCCGATTAACGGAAGAAACGCCCTACGTATGGAAGTTCCCGCAAAGGTAAATCTCTTTTGACCATAAACGCTACGTATACGCATAACAAGATCGTGCGGTATCCCAGCCGGAGCCATTCAGACCGTATCGGCAACGCCGTGCCTGCCACGTATAACACCGCCGCCACCCCGAAATAAAGAAAAGCGGATTTCAGGTCGTACTCGATCGGGAATTTCTTTTGTCCCACGAAATAGGATAAAAGCATCATCAATAAATTGCAGGAGAACGACGCCCACGCGCAAGCCATATAACCATACGAAGGCCCCAGCAGCAAGATGATAGAGACCGTCGCCACACATCCGATCGTAGAGAAGTAAGCGCCCCACCGCGTCTGGTCGATCAATTTATACCATAAAGAGAGGTTGAAATAAATACCGAAGAACAACTCGCCCAGCATCACGATCGGCACTACCCGTAATCCGGGATAATAGGCCGGCCCGACAAAGTACTTCAAGATATCGATATAAAACATCACCCCGAGGAAGATGAGCAAAGCGAATATGATGAAATATTTCATCGCTTCCGAGTAGGCTTTCTTATTATCATCACTCTTGTTTTTAGCGAAAATAAACGGTTCATAGGCATACCGGAAAGCCTGCGTGAACATCACCATCACCACGGCGATCTTGAAGCACGCGCCGTATATACCCAATTGCTCGTTCGCGTACTCCTTGTCATCAAACAAGAATGGAAACAGGATCTTATCCGCCGTTTGGTTAAAGATACCGGCAATACCCAGAATCAGGATCGGGAAGGAATAACGCAAGATTTGTCTCAAGACCGTTCCGTCTGCTTTCGCCCGCATACCCGGTAGGATATCCGGGATCAAAAACAATAAGGTCACCAGTGTCGTAAACACGTTCGCCACGAATACATAGCCTACCCCATAATCCGGACGATAGAACCAGCTTATCACCTCCGGATAATGCGTATGCAACCACGGACAAGCGATCAAGAAGAATATATTCAAGATAATATTCAAGAAAATACTCAGCAGCTTAATCCCGGCGAAACGCCATGCTTTCCCCTTATACCGAAGATAAGCGAACGGAATGCAACAAAAAGCGTCTACCGCCACGATACCCGCCATCATCCCGATATACTCCGGATGGTCGCCGTATCCCAAACCGGCACTGATAGATGGCAACAAGGCGAAAACCGCTACGCTAAACAGCGCCGAACTTCCCAGCAAGCAATACAGCACGGAAGCATACACCCGCATCGGCTCTTGCTCCTCTTTCTTATTGATGAAACGGAAGAACCCCGTCTCCATGCCATAGGTAAGCAAGACCAGCAACAAGGCTGTCCAACCATATAAATTCGTCACGATCCCATAATCCCCTGTCCCGGCCAACACACGCGTGTACATCGGCACCAACATCCAATTCAGGAAACGCCCCACTATACTACTCAATCCATAAACAGCCGTCTCTTTAGCGAGCCGCTTCATTCCTCCTGCCATATCGTATCCGTCTAATCAAATAAAAAACCTTGCTCTCCCACCCGGCTACGTCCCAGATGGGTATAGGCCAAATCGGTGACCTCCCGACCGCGGGGTGTGCGTTTGATAAAGCCTTCCTTGATCAAGAAAGGCTCGTACACCTCCTCTAGCGTTCCGGGGTCCTCGCCCAAAGCCGTGGCGATAGTCGTCAGTCCTACCGGGCCTCCCTTGAATTTATCAATGATCGTCGTCAGCAACTTATTATCGATCTGGTCTAAGCCATACCGGTCTATATTCAGCGCCTCCAGAGAGAAGCAAGCGATCGCCTTATCGATATCCCCGTTTCCTTTTACCTGGGCGAAATCACGTACACGGCGCAACAAGGCGTTGGCGATACGAGGCGTACCCCGGCTACGGGAAGCGATCTCCCTAGCGGCGTTCAACTCGCATTTTACGTTCAAGATATTAGCACTACGGAGCACGATCTTCGTCAGCGTCTCCATATCATAATACTCCAAGTGCATATTAATACCGAAACGGGCACGTAGCGGGCTGGTCAGCAAGCCGCTACGGGTTGTAGCCCCAATCAAGGTAAACGGAGCCAAATCGATCTGTATCGAGCGCGCGCTCGGCCCCTTATCGATCACGATATCGATCCGGTAATCCTCCATAGCGGAATACAAGTATTCCTCCACGATCGGGCTCAACCGGTGAATCTCATCGATAAAAAGCACGTCGTTCTTCTCCAGCGAGGTCAATACCCCGGCCAGATCTCCCGGCTTATCCAGCACCGGCCCCGACGTGACCTTGAAACCAACCCCCAACTCGTTCGCTATAATATTCGACAACGTCGTCTTTCCCAATCCGGGAGGCCCGTGCAAAAGCACATGATCCAGCGCCTCCTTACGCATGCGGGCAGCCATAACGAACACCTTCAGGTTCTCCACCACCTTCGCCTGCCCGCTGAAATCGCGGAGCGATAGCGGCCGGAGCACGTTCTCGTACTCCCGCTCGTTTTCCGGCACCCGGGTATCCCTTATATCAAAATCATCTTCCATATTCACGTTCATTGACTTGCAAAGATAATGACTTATACCGAAAACGGAAACCAAATACGTAAATACCAACCGGGGTTTCCCCTAGAAAGAAAAAAGCCGCCTTAGATTAAACTAAAGCGGCTTCAGCCAAGGTTATAGATTAAATTTTCGCTTATATGATTTAATGTTACTTTCAAACAACGTATAAGGATATTTATACATCTTGATAAAATCCCGGGTAGCCTTTCTACCGTTTTTCCTTTTCTTTTTCATACCTTTATACGGAATATAAGGTGATGATGAGAAATCGTTTTTCCAATCCGCGTTATACCAACTCTCTACCCAAGCGACACGCCCTGCCTCCGGGTGATCCCGCAAAATATCGAAAACATAAGTAGTCCAAAAATCGGGATATTGCTCCGGATAGCGGGATACACCATCGTCCGTCGGCCGGCATCCAACCTCCGACCAGACCGCTACTTTATCATGTTCAGCGGCATAATCACAGATGATCGTGAGGTTCTCGATCAACTTCTCTTTCGGATAAAACTCGGTAAGTCCCGGTTCATAAATATCCAGTCCCAGAATATCCACATACTCATCTCCCGGATAAAACGAGAAATCGACAAACTTGTCCGGAGCCCAACAATACAAAAGGTTATCAACCCCTTGGGAGCGCAGATAATCCACGGTCAAACGATACAACTTGACGTAAACCTCCGCTCCGACTTGTTTGCCCCACCAGAACCAATCGCCGGTCATTTCGTGAAACGGGCGGAATACCACCGGGCAACCCAATTCTTTAAAAACAGGGATCGCCAATTCATCAAAACGAGTTAAATACCAATCCAGGAACCGATTTTCCGTCCGGTCCGGATTCGAGACAATCTCTGATGCCAGATTGTAGTCTTCACTCCGTCTTCCCTCACTCTCAACGTAAAACCCCTTCGAACGAGGCCCCGCCAAATGCCAGCAATACCCGATGACCGCTCCCCGATCCCAAGCGGCCCTCATCGCCTTGACATCCGTATGCCGGAAATCCGGATTCTCCTCGTACCACATAAAATCACTCTCATGAAAACCCGGATGGTCGCCCGTGATATCTTTGCAGTCCGAGGAGTGATAATCAGTGTTCAAAGGCCCAGAGGCATAACCGATCGTAGTAGGGTTCGCCATGCCAAACATGATTTTCCGGTCACGAACTATTTGTTTCAGCATCTTATACAAATTATCCGTGTCTTCGTTCCGGACAGATTGGGTTTGAGCTTGCCCCGCCAGACCAATCACCAACACACATAAAAAAAGAAACAATCTCCTCCTCATCATCTAAAACTGTCGATTAATAATTATAACCTTTCCGCTTGAACATCCAAAACCATGCTTCCGTTCCGGAGCTTGTCAGGTTACCGGTGTTATAACTCAGCACCAACTCATTCTCGTTCAACGTACAAATATTAAATTTATAGACCGTTTTCTTATCCTCATTTTGGCTGATACCATGCGGAATCGTCGTACCGGCCAGTTCTATATTACCGATCGCCCATACATTTCCATCCCCATCCATGATATCTTCCAGCGTCAGGTCGAACGTACCTTCCGAGTTTTTACCATTTTCCGACATCTTCACGTTAGCGCCTCCATTCAAATCAAAATACAGCTCAGAATTCACGTCTATATTATCATCTTTAGCATCCGCGGCCGTACGTCCCCACCAGCCGGGACCTGCCGGGGAATTCAGATATCCTCCATTCCCCCAGATCTTGCCATCGTAAGTGGGTACATCCGTAGCGAATACCCATGTTTTCCCTTCCGTACCATTGGTCAGCAAGTTCCACTCGGGGTCCTTGAAATATTCCTCGTCATTATCGCTAACCGTAAATTCCTTGGAAATACTCACCGAACCTCCCGCGCAATACGCCGTATAAGTTACCGTATAAGTCCCGGCAAAAGGCAGATAAGCCTCGGCCGTCTCCTCATTAGAAAAACCGGAACCCCAATCAAAATAAGGAATAATACCTGACGTCTTACTTACAAACTTTACGGTATTGGAACCAGCCGGCTCTTGAACAATATCAAAAGCCAGCTCACTCTCGTCCAAGACCGGACCTAGCTGATCCCGGTTTTCTATAGGATCACAAGAGACGAGCAACGTCCAAAATATAGCGAAGAAATATATAAATCCTTTTTTCATGATATATCAATTTTAAATGAACCGACTAAAATACTAGAATATCGCATCCGAGCCTTCCCATCCCGGATTTTGAGTCAAGACACCTTCCGATTTTTTAATTTCCTCATTAGGGATCTGCAAGAATCCTCCCGTATCTCTCACCCGTTGGTCTATTTTATCAAAATATCCATTTCCACGGTCCTCGTTAATCGTCGTAGGTTGCCCCATATTATAGATCTTAACCCCATCCAGGTTCTTCTTGATAATAACACCGGCTTCTTTCCCGTACCAACGTAACAAATCATAATAACGGCAAGACTCGAACGCCAGCTCGTAACGCCGTTCTTGGCGCAAGGCCTCATCACTATAAGCCGAAATCGGCTCTAAATTAACACGAGCGCGAACTTGGTTAATCCCATCCACCGTCTTCGTCAGCTCCGAGTGCATCAACAAGACATCCGCGAAACGCATAATCACGATATCTTGTGTGTTATCTTGAGAGAAATCCGGAGTCCGTCCGTACAAGACGCAGCTATAATTACAAATCTCGGTCGAACCATCATCCTTCGTACGGACAACATTAATAGGAATATATTTCTTGTTCCAGAAACCCGTTTCTTGCCATTGCATATCACCTCCCCATTGATAGTCGTCTAAACCTTCCTCCGGGTCATTCACATTACAGATAGAGCCCTTCTTCCGTAAGTCATTGTCTGGCCACTCATTCCATAACTTAGGCGACACAGGTCCGAATCCCCAGCCTTTACCGAATGGAACCAACGATTGATTTCTAATCCCCATATAAATATCGACCTGGTTGCTATATTTATCCGAGTTGGAAGTAGACCATCCCCCCAGCGTCGAATGTTTCAGCGCGAAGATTGTCTCTTTATTATCACCTTCTTCCCCCAGCCAGCTCAGGTTGTTCTTCTTTGCGTACTCATAATCAGCCTCCGGTATATCGATCGAATAAGGCCACAAATTCCTGAAATCATCTGCTAGCTTATGCCCGCTATTATGGATACAATCCTCTAAATAACCGATGATATCTGCCTCCGTCAAGCTACTTCCATCAGCCAAAGTCACGGCTTGGCGGGTATTCTCGTTATAATACCCGTCATAAAACAAATACGCGCGTGCTATCATGCTCTCTGCCGCCCATTTAGTGGCCCTACCTAATTCCGACACGGCCAAGGCAGAGGAAGGCAAATAATCTATCGCGGATTTAAAATCGAAGAAAATCTGCCCATACAACTCTTCCGGGGTCGCCTTCGGATTATTCTGGGGGTCGGTCGTGATCACCAGCGGAACCGTCCCCCACGTGCGAGCCATATTAAAATAGAAATACCCCCGCAAGAAATGAGCCTCACCCTTGATTCGATTTTTCTGCTCATCACTCTCCCAATCCGTAACTTGGTCTAAAGTAGACAACAACATATTACAACGGAATATGCCCCTGTAATAATTAGACCACGAGTCGGTCAGCTCATCCTGTGTCGTTGCCCTAAACACGTTCAAGGCTTGAGGCTTCCGGTCATTCTGTCCGCCACCGCCCAAACGATCATCCGACATCATCTCGCCTACCAAGAAAGGATGGTTATTCGCGTCAAAAGTGATCAGTTTCGAGTACGCCCCATACAAGGATTGCAACGCATCGCTAGGAGACGTAGGGAAATTAGTATTATCTTTCTTCACTAAATTCTCTGAGTCCAGAAAGTCACTGCAACTAGTACATAACATAGCGGCAGAGATTGATAGATATATAAATATTCGTTTCATAACCAATCTGCTTTAATTAAAATTTAATATTCGCTCCAAACATATAAGTCCTAGGTAATGGGTAAAAACCGACATCAACGCCACTCACCCATCCGGCGTTCGTATCATCCGAGCTTGTACCGATCTCCGGGTCCATTCCGGAATAACCAGTAATCGTGAACAAATTCTGGGCCGTCACATACAATCTTAATTGCTCGAATGGAACTTTAGGGAACAACTTCTTAAAATCATATCCGAAAGTCACGTTATTTATGCGCCAATAATCTCCGTTCTCTATATATAAATCGGAGATATATTGCCTATTAATATGCGAACCGCTCGTCACACGGGGGATTTTATTGGATGTACCCTCTCCGTGCCATCTATTTAAGATCTCGGTCGTATAGTTCTCTTGTCCATTATCCCCTAGCTCCCTATAGGTCTTAAATATCTGGTTGCCAAAGGTACCGTTCGTAGATATAGACAAATCAAAGCCTTTGTAAGCAAAATTCAGGTTCAAGCCTAAAATCACGTCCGGGTTCGGGTCGCCGATCATCGTCTTATCATTATCATCGATCACGCCATCACCATTCAAGTCGCAGAAACGAACATCTCCGGGCTGAGCTGTCGGCATGATCAAGTTGCCTTCCGCATCCTTATAATCCAGGACTTCCTGCTCGTTTTGGAACAACCCATCCGTCTTGTATCCCCAGAAATAACCGACAGGATACCCAACCTCAGCCACCGCGAAACTCGGTTTTCCGGATGCCAGACTCGCGCTAGAGCGAATCACGCCACTACCGTTCGCGATCCTCGTGACCTCATTCTTATTATAAGAGACATTAGCGGTTATACCGTAAGAAAAATCACTGACCTGATCATTCCAGCTCAACGCCAGTTCCACGCCCTTATTCGAGATATCGCCTCCATTGATATAAGGAGCTCCCGTACCATAAGATGCCAAAATAGGCGCTTGAACCAACCAATCCTTCGTATGCTTGTTGTACCAATCAAAAACCAAGCTCAAACGGCTGTTCAAGAAACGGGCATCCAAACCTACGTCGAACTGCTCCGATGTCTCCCATGTTACATCCTCATTCGGAAGTATGTCCGGATAGGCTCCTTGAAATATCTGACTTTTATCAGTTCCCAAGAAATAATAGGCATCAGAGAAAGAGATTGTCGCCAAATACTGGAAAGCGGAAATAGACTGGTTTCCATTCTGCCCCCAGCTCGCACGGATTTTCAAGAAATCCATCCAGTTCTTAGTAGACTCCATAAAATCCTCGTTCGAGATTACCCAACCGGCAGATACAGACGGGAAATAGCCATACCGATGCCCTTTAGCGAAATTAGAGGAACCGTCCGCACGTAACACAACCGTGGCCATATATTTTTCTTTATAATTATAATTGATCCTACCGAAATAAGACAATATTCCACCTTTTCCCCAAGGAGAACCGCTAACTTTCGTCTTGTTTACATCGATCACATTCGCGTTATCGATATAAGCATGGTCAAAATCATCAAAAATAGAGTTCGTACCCACGGCACCCCATGAGTCTCCCAGTCCCCAGCGCTCAGCAGACATACCCAACATGGCATCAAAATGATGATCCTCCTTTATCTTCCATGAGTAAGACAACGTATTCTCGAAAGTCCAGCTAAAGCCCAAGCTACCATTCTGGGTCACCTCATCTTGCGTATTGAAATGATTCGGTCCGAAATCGTATACGGGTTTATAGCCCCGATAGTTAGACCCGCTCATATTCAATCCGAAACTCGTACGGAATTTCAAATTCTTGATCGGCTGGATGATCGCGTAGATATTTCCGTTTAAATTATGGTTCTTGGATAAGTTCTGCCCTCTCTCGTTCACCATGATAGCGATCGGGTTCGGCTGCAAGGAATACCACGGAGACGCATAATGATACTGGCCTACGATATCGTTGCCTTCCGTGTCTTTCGCCCACAAAGGCAGAAATGGATTAGCCCGCAACGCCGCGTTGATATCATTCCAATAACTATTGCCGATAGCGATACCACTCTTCTCGGCATAAGAGTACGATAGATTCTCACCGACCTTGATGATATCCAAATCGTTCACTTTATAGATCGTATTGTCCGTATTTACACGAACCGTATAACGATTATAAACAGGCTCAACCGGCTTTCCGTAAATACCCTCTTGCGAAGTGTAAGACAAACCAAGCGAGTAAACAGACTGCTCCGTACCTCCGGTCACATTCAGCGAATGGCTTTGGATAGGAGCGTTCTCATTTTCCATCTCCTTCAGCCAATTCGTACCCTGCCAAGAGCCGTTCGCGATCTTATCCCATTCCGACTGGCCGAGGAAAGAGGCGAAATCATACGGTTGCAAGCCGGAATTCACCTGTGCCTCATTCATGATCATCGCATACTCCTGCGCATTCAGCAATGGAGCTCGTTTATATACGTTCTGTACGCCATAGTAACCGTCATAAGATATTTGGGCCTTGCCCACCTTACCCTGCTTGGTCGTTACCAAAATAACGCCATTCGCGGCACGGGCACCATAAATAGCGGCAGACGCCGCATCTTTCAACACGTCTAAAGACTCGATGTCAGACGGGTTCAAATAATCAATATTGTCGCGAGCCACGCCATCTACGATGTATAAAGGCTGCGAATTACCGATCGTTCCGATACCGCGGATATTTACCTTGAATCCCTCACCCGGTTGTCCGGATTTCTTCATGATATTCACACCCGGGGTCTGGCTTTGCAAAGCAGACAAGGGGGAAACGGTATTCAATTTCTGGATATCGTCTCCTTTGACCTGTACGGTAGCGCCCGTCACCAATTTCTTTTTCTGTACGCCATAACCTACGACCACGACTTCGTCCAAGGCTTGGGAATCCTCTTTAAGCGTTATGTTATAAACCGATTTCCCTGCGCTGACCTTGACCTCCTGCTCCAAGTAACCAATATAAGATACGATTAAAACAGCATTTTCCGAAACAGACAACTGGAAATTTCCATCCAGGTCTGTCACGGAACCATTCGCCGTACCTTTCTCCACGATATTTACCCCGATCAAAGGCTGGTTATCCGTAGCGGATATCACAGTACCCTTAATAGGTAAACCTTGCGCGAACAAAGAAGAAACGGACAAGAACATAAAAGCTAAGAGAAAACACCCTCGCACGCTTTCTTTCGCAAGGTTTTTCAGTAAAAATGTTTTACGTTTCCTTTTCATAAAAGATTATTTTTAAAGTTATTAAAATGTATCGCAAACATACTACATCTTATCACGAGAGAGGTATTTACATGTAATACAGGCTATAAAAAGATGTTACATATTAAAGATTATGTTACCGATATTTGCAAATATGTATCATCGGCCTTATACGGCATTAAAATTTCTTTTTTTACCATACAAAATGGTTTGCCTAATCATTATTTTTTATATTTGACGTTACTTTAAAAAGGAGATAGTAAAATAGGAATACGGATTATGAGCCCACGAAAATATATTTTCTCTCTTAACCTCCGAAAGTTAGCGTACATTTTACTGGGGGTTTTATTCTTATCGGGAAACCTGACCGCCATGCCGCGATTTATATCGCTGGGAAACGGACTGTCCAATACAAGTATCCACGGATTCTTTCAAGACTCCCAGAACTACGTATGGATATTAACAGACTATGGGCTGAACCGCCTGTCTGGGAAAGATATCAAGATATTCGATCAATCAAACGCCTTACCCAACAATTACCTGATCGATTTCTATGAAGACTCACAGGGCAATTATTGGGTAGGTACGTTAAACGGCTTGTTCAAGTACGATCCGGTAACCGAGACATTCTCATCCTGCTTCACGGATAAATATCCATTTATCGCCAATACCAAAATCTCCCGTATCGTAGAAGACCATCAGGAGAATGTATGGATCGTCTTGTCCGGCAGGGGGCTATTACGCATCCACTTAGGAAGCGGGCATCTAACCTCCTTCGACATCCCAGCCATCAACGAGATGGACGTAACCACAATCATGCCAGACAAGAACGGAGATATATGGCTGGCAGGAAAACACAATGGCATAGCGATATTCCACCCGGACACAAGAATACTGGAAAACCTGGCCACATTGAATAGCTCATGCCGGAAACTGGCCAGTAACCCCGTTTTTTCCCTGTGCGAAGATAACCGGGGAAACATACTCGCCACCGTCTTAGGTAAGGGCCTGTACTCTATTGACAGCCAAACATTCGACACTCATGAATTAAACGCGTCGGTGAATACCCTTGCCACCCAAATGGCCATTTGTATGATCAAAGACCATAAAAACCGGATTTGGGTAGGGACCGATGGCAACGGTCTCTGGCTATTGGATGAAAACAACAACAAATTATTACCCTACGATTCCCCCAACTTCGGTTTCGATCCCATGAAAGGGAAGGTACAAGCTTTATACGAGGATAAACACGGAAACATTTGGGTGGCCTACGTAGAAAAGGGGGCGATGGTGATACCCGATACCAACAATGCGTTCCAGGTCATCCAGTCTAACCCATTCAATGGATTGGATTTCTCCGACCAAAGCGTAACCGCCTTATTAATCGACCAGGAACAAATCTTATGGCTGGGAACAAACGGAGGCGGATTATTCCGGTTAAGAAGCGTAGACAACTCATTCCAGCTAGAAAGCAAAGTCAATATAAAGGAAAACGTTATCACGAGCTTATTCCAAGACTCGCGGGGACATGTATACATAGGTACCTATTTGCATGGCTTTTACCGGTACGACAGGAAAAAGGGAATCATGGAGAACTTTGAATATTCCCCCTATAACACCAACTCTATCAACTGTAACCACGTCACCGGATTCTCGGAAGATAAAGCCGGGAACATCTATATATCCACCAATGGGGGCGGCATCAACCTAATGGATGCCACGACCGGAGAATTTACCTATCTCCGACAAGCTGATTCCACCGCGACAAGTTTCTTACTCAGCGACTGGTGTAATTGCTTGTTTATCGACAGCCAAAACACATTATGGACAGGAACCTATGCCGGTTTAAGCTCCATAAACCTAACCACCCAAAAGACATCCGATTACACAGTCGCGAATAGCGGCATAAGCAACAACGCCGTGGTTGACATAACGGAAGACAAAGATGGGAATATCTGGGTCGCCACGAACTGGGGACTGAACAAGATAGACCGGAGCTCCGGGCGCATACGGATATATGAACAGGCAGAGGGATTGCCCGACAATGTAATCACGGGCCTCCAGAAAGATCTATCCGGCAGGCTCTGGATAAGCACGAACAGCGGCCTGGCTTGTTACCTGCCCGAGAAAGACACCTTCGAGAGTTATGACTTCCGGGAAGGAACCATCAACCAGGAGTTCAAGCTGAGAGCCGTAACCGCCAACACGCACGGAGAACTGTATTGGGGAGGTACCAACGGCATTATCTGGTTTAACCCGAATCATCTCGGGACTGACAATTCTTTCTTAGGGCTCACATTATCCAATTTCTATCTCTTCAACGAGCCATTGGAGGTCGGGAAAAAATACCACGACCGGATTATCCTGGATAAAGCTCTACCTAAGATGGACAAGATCGTCTTAAATTACGACCAAAATAACTTCTCGTTCAGTTTCGACGCATTCGATTACATCAGTCCCAACATGATAAAATACGCCTACCGCTTACAAGGGCTCGACAAGGAGTGGCAACATTTAAGGACAACCAACCGTATGGCCACCTATACCAATGTACCTCCCGGCGATTACCTATTCCAAGTAAAAGCGTTCACGTCTCCCGATAATACGCGACAAGCGGAAATCATCGTAAAAATAACCCCTCCGTGGTGGCTGACCCTATGGGCCAAAAGCGCTTACACATTATTGGCAGTTATTCTGCTATACAGCTTATACAGGATCATACAGGCAAGGATACGCGAGAAACAAGAAATGCTGAAACGGATACACGACGAGGAACTCGCCCAAGCGAAACTACGTTTCTTCACGGATATATCTCACGAGATACGGACTCCGCTGACCCTTGTTATCTCCCCGTTACTCAAGCTGATCCAAGAAGATAACGATACTTCCCGATCTTATATCTATCAGCTCATGTACAAAAACGCCAACCGTATACTCCGGCTGATCAACCAGTTGCTAGATATCCGGAAGATCGACCGGAAACAAATGAAACTTCGGGTACAAGAAACCGATGTCATCTCTTTTGTATCCGACATTATCGAATCGTTCCTTCCCCTTTCCGAAAGCAAGGGGATATCCATAGAGTTCATATCGTCTGGGCGAATCCCCGACATGGTCTGGCTGGACGTAGATTTTATGGACAAAATCATTTACAACTTATTATCCAACGCTTTTAAATTCACGCCCAGAGGAGGAAAAATAAAAGTAAATCTCCAGCTTTCAGAAAACGACCGGTTGAGACTGAGCGTAGAGGATACCGGCTGTGGCATCCCCCAATCATTGATAGGCAATATCTTCGACCGTTTTTACCAAGTCTCGGACACGAAAGATAAAAAATTAAGAGAAACTCTTGGCTCCGGTATCGGGTTGAACCTGACGAAAATGCTAGTAGAGCTACACCATGGCAATATCTGGGTAAAAAGCAAGGAAGGCGAGGGAAGCTTATTCGCCATAGAGATACCTTATCTGCGGCAAAGCTATCCGGAAAACGAGCAAAGCCATATCCCTACCGAATATACCAGTTCCTATTCCATGGAATCGATCAACATATTACTTGATGACCTGGAGAAAAATAAAGAAGGGAATACAGACCGCAACAACACCAAATCCCATAAATCCTCGATATTGATAGTAGAAGACAACGCCGATATCCGCGACATGCTCAAGCAAGAGTTGCAACAACATTTCAAGATCATGGAATCCGAGAACGGCAAAGAGGGGTATGAGCTAGCGGTAGCCCACCAGCCAGACCTGATCATCACTGATATCATGATGCCTGTAATGAGCGGACTAGATATGACACGCCGGTTGAGGAACAATAAAAATACCCGTCAAATCCCGATCATCATGCTAACCGCTAAAACAACTTCCGCAGACAGTATCGAGGGCGTACAGGCCGGAGCGGATGTCTATATCACCAAACCGTTTGACCTGCGTTTCTTGATGGTGAACATCATCAACCTTCTTCATAAACAAGCTCTCTCCAAGGTGAAATATGATACGGGCGAAGAGGTCGTACAAAGCGGGTTCGAGGTACAAAGCGCGGACGATAAGCTGATCGAGAGGCTCAATACTATCATAAAGAAACACCTAGACGATCCCTCGCTAAGCATCGAGTCGTTAAGCTCCGAGCTTGGCATCAGCCGCGTACACCTACATCGTAAACTCAAGGAACTTTGCCAGCTTACCCCTAGTATTTATCTACGGAATATGCGGTTGGAACATGCCGCGTATTTATTGAGAACAAAACGGATAACAATAGCGGAAGTGGCTTATGCGGTAGGATTCAATTCGCACCAGTATTTCACGAATTGCTTCAAAGACTTTTTCGGGATGTCTCCAATCGCCTACGCCGATAAGCATAAGGATACGGTTCCTCCCCCAATAAGTACTGAAAAATAGGCATGTTACATATAGGATGGTTTCCTGTTACGTCAAAATAACGCAATGAATATGCCATTGCTACTTTTGTTCCTATAACTATTAAGAATATGAACAGAAGAAATTTTATCAAGGCCTCCGGAATCACATTAGGAAGCCTGTTAACCGCGAACCGGATATGCGGATCGGGGCTCTTCGCGACCGCCCAGCCGATCATGCGCTACCCGGACCAAGTACAAGTAGTGACAGACCGGCAGTCTATAGTTCTTAACGGCTCGGAAGGAACCTACTCTTCAGGAAATATCCACGTAAAATGCCAACAAGTACACGACGGGCTAGCCGTAACGCTAGCGTCATCGGAAGAGGCGATCCGCTCCGTAATCATAAATTGGCATATCCCGCGCCAATTATCGACCCGGATCATCGGAGATCACTGGGAGAGAGGATATGGAGACTTACAATGGAAAACAGTAGACAGCCAACGTATCCTGCCTTGGTACATGGTAGAATACGACGGCTCGGTTTGCCACGGATTCGGAGTGAAGACAGCCCCTTCCGCTTTCTGCCACTGGCAAGCGTCAAAGGATGGCTTAACATTGGCCATGGATACCCGTTCCGGAGGCTGCGGGGTCCGGCTAGGGGCACGCACCTTGCGATTAGCCACTATCGTCTCTTTAAAGGGCGAGGAAGGAGAACGGCCTTTTGCCTTCATCCGTCGTTTCTGCAAGACAATGTGCGACACGCCCCGATTGCCCAAGTCCCCTATCTACGGTATCAATGATTGGTATTTCGCCTACGGGAACAATTCCGACAAACTCATTCTACAGACCGTAGATTTGATGATTGATCTCGCGAGAAACACAGACAATCGTCCGTTCTGCCTAATAGACGCCGGCTGGGCCGTATGCGCGCCCGGAGACACTCACGCGGGATGTTGGAGCGATAATTTTTATACCCCTAACCCCAATTTCAAAGACATGGGAGCGCTCGCGGAGACAATCCGGGAGAAAGGGATGCGACCGGGCTTGTGGATGCGACCGCTATGCGCCAGCCATGATACCCCACCCAACCGCTTATTGCCATCCATCCGGCGAAGCGATTCCATGGGACGTCCGTTATTAGACCCAACCATTCCCGAGAATCTCGCCTATATCGAGAAATGCTTCAAGCAATATAACGAGTGGGGGTACGAGATGGTCAAGCATGATTTCTCTACGGTCGATATCTTGGGCCGCTGGGGATTCGAGATGGTACAAAAAAGATCGATCACAGAAGACGGCTGGCGCTTCTATGACTCAAAACAAACGAACGCTGAGGTCATTTTGTCTTTATACCAGACAATCCGGGAATCTGCCGGCGATATATACCTAATAGGCTGTAATACGGTATCTCACTTAGCCGCCGGCCTGTTTGAGCTACAACGTACCGGAGATGATACCAGCGGACACGAATGGGAACGTACATTGAAGATGGGTGTTAATACGGTAGCCTTCCGGGGAACTCAACATAATTGCTTCTACGCGTCGGACGGTGATTGCGTAGGGCTTACCACTCAAATCGACTGGAACTTGAATAAGCAATGGATGCAATTATTGGCAGAAAGCGGAACTCCCCTGTTTATTTCCGCTCAGCCCGAGGCTGTAGGCAAGGAACAGAAAGAATGGATCAGGCATTGCTTCGATATCGCGTCAACGCCTCTACCTGTCGGGGAACCATTGGATTGGATGCAAAACCAGACTCCCAGCCGATGGCTTTTAAGGGGAGAGGAAAAAAGTTTCCGCTGGCAATAATCCGGTAATAAGATAGAAAGGGGGGATGTCAAAACTCGGTTTTATTGGTTTCGACATCCCCCTTGTCTTTTCTCTTATTGCCGTATCCGGATCGTATCGCCGGTATACTCGACCTCATGAGACGAGAGCTTTTCACCGTCGACGAACCGAATCGTAAACCGCCGTTGCTTCAACATTCCCGGAAACTCCCCTTTACGGCTCGCTATAGTCAACGTCCGCGAGGCCTGGTCCCAGTTGATCGGGATCAGCGAGAAAGCACCGGACTCGTAGTTGTAATTGTCTCCCTCATCCTCGTAAAGCGTAAAATCCCCGTCAGCGCCAACATAGACAGTGATCAATAAATGCTCCGGCTTTTTCTCACCCGTATATTGCATCACCTCCCCGGAAGGTATAATAGAACCGGATCTCACCAAGACAGGGATATTATCTATCGGCGTGTCGCGGTTGATTGACTGCCCGCCTACAAAACGCTCGTTCGTCCAATAATCGTACCAATCGTTTCCGGCCGGAAGATATACCTCGCGAGACGTGATGCCCGCCTCCAATACGGGGCATACCATCAACGCCGGGCCAAACATGTATTGATCATAGATCTCATGTACCCTTCGATCTCCCCGAAAATCCATCAACAACGGACGCATAAGGGTGTAATTGTCCAGAGTCACCTTTCCCGCCAAAGAATAAATATACGGGCTCAAGGTATACCGCAATTCATCATAACGCTTCTGTATCCGATAAGACTCATCTCCCATAATCCACATTTCACGACGAGGCCCACAACCATGTGTCCGCATGACCGGACAAAAAGTACCCCATTGGAACCAACGGGTATATAGCTCCCGATACCCCGGATCTTGGTTCAACAACGGCCAGTCCGTGGAGTTTATAAAGAACCCGCCGATATCTGTCGTCCAATAAGGCAAGCCAGACATCGCGAAATTCAGCCCGCATTTGATCTGCCTGCGAAATACGTCCCATGTTCCCGCTATATCGCCGGTCCACATCACGGTGGCATACGACTGCTGCCCGGCAAAAGCGGAACGTGCCAAGATCACGACACGTTTGTCCGGAGCGGCCTCCCGTTGCCCCTCATAGATTCCTTTCGTCTGCATCAGGGAGAAGGTGTTTAAGTAACGTGCCCCTGTCCCCAGATTATTGTTCATCACCTCCTTATACAAAAATGGATCGGCAGGCGTGGATATCTCCGGCTCAGACGCATCCAGCCACCAGCCATCGACCCCTTTCCGGAACAAGTCCCGATTCATCTGGCTCCAATATACCTCACGTCCCTTGGGGTCAAACGGGTTATAGTACCATGTTCCTTTATCCGTCCAGAAACTACAGTTATTATACCTGAACAACAGTCCTTTATCCAAAAGCTCTTTCCAGTTATCGCTACCCTTCTGAAACATGCCCCATACAGAGATTATATAACGGATATGGGCCTCGTGCGCCTGCTCGATCATAGCCGCAGGATCTGGATAACGGTTCTCGTCAAATTTATGAGATCCCCACGGATAAGGAACCCAATAATTCAGGTCTTGCACCAACACGTCCAGAGGGATCTTCCTGCTACGGAACTCCCCGATCAAATCCAGGTATTCCTTCTGGCTTTGTATATTGATATGTGAGTGCCAATATCCATACGCCCATTGGGGCAATAAAGGCGTTACCCCCGTAAGGGTACGGTAGCCATCGATCACCTTGTCTAAATGGGGCCCGTAGATAAAATAATAATCGATGCCGTCTCCTACTTCCGACCACATGTTAATACCGTCATATCGCTCCTGGGCCGGAGGCGACCAACGTAGCTGTACCGCTCCGTTACCTTTCTCATGGATAGGATCGTCGACCGATCTTTGCCATTCATACTTGATTTTATAACGAGTGTCCGCTTTTAATTCTATGTCGCCTTTCAGATATAAGTTTGAAGACCCATAGCCATCCACTATCAACGTATCGTCTACCCACAAACGCACGTTATGCGTCGTGAACGTATTGAACGTATATTTGCCGGCATGCAAGGTTTTCACCTCTCCTTCCCAGCGAACCGTATAATTTTCCGGATTGATCTCCCGGGATAAAGGCTTGGATACCCAGTCCGGATCTGTAGTGAACGAATTATCTTGTTGGGGCCCGAAGGTCTTGAAATCAAAATTAACGACAGAATCGCGGCGTACGACCTTCAACGCGTCAAAATCGGGACCGTCATAATAAGAACCGGTCAACGCCCCTTGTACCCCTTCTTTATCATACAATCTATCACAAGGGATAAAATCTTGTGTCACCGGGAATCCGAAACGGGAATGTGAATAATTATCCCATAGAATACCATATCCCCTGCTGGAAGTAAAAAAAGGAACGACAATCTCCCAATTCTCCTGCCATAAGTCAATATCTACCCCCCTTAAATTAAACCGGTCATTTTGATGATGCCCCAAACCAAGTATCACCTCATCTCGCGGCGATTCCCATTGCTGGCGTACATTCCATGTTTTCTCTCCCCCGACTACGGCTTCTGTCATCTTACGGCCATTCCGGGAACGCTCGCACAAAACAAGTTCCCGGTTCTTGTCCAGGAACCTCACGGAACCGCTTACCGGGCATACTTGAGCGATCAACTCATTTGTCTTAACCTCTATTGTATCACCCGCCTCAGACACCTTGAACGCAGATGATGGCTCAACCTTATCCGAAAGGATTAAGCTGGGGCGTGTAGAAAAGGTATCAACCGGCGATACCGTCACTCGCACGATCCGGTCTGAATACACACGCAACCGCATTTTCCCTTCCGGAACATTCACAATAATACCGTCTTCCACCGTAACATAATTAATCCCTAAACATTCCGATGAACCGACAACAAACAAGAAAAGCAACGAAGCTAACAGATTTTTTTTCATGGTCTCTCTACATTTCATATTGAATTCCGGATAGCAAATATAAATGAAAGAAATTCATAAGATCACGCAACTATGTAAGTTGAAACATAACCATAAACTTTTGTTACATAATTATTCCAAATGCTTTCCGGAAAACACGTACATGAATTCCCGAAAACACGTACGTGAATCCATGAAAACATGTACGTGTTTTCACGGGATTCCGACAAGCTTACACATTCACCTAACTATCAGCAATTTACAAATCAACTTCATACCAAAAAGTTATTGTTGAAAATTTACTTCAAAAAGTACGGTCCCTCTCCCATCTTTTATGTAACTTTGTTTATAAATCGCATAAAACACAGGACGATATGAACCAGACAATTTATCCCATCGGCATACAAAACTTCGAAAAGATTCGCAAGGACGGCTATCTCTATATCGATAAGACAGCCTTGGTCTATCAATTGGCGACAACCGGAAGCTACTATTTCCTCAGCCGCCCCCGGCGCTTCGGGAAAAGCCTGTTGCTGTCTACACTGGAGGCCTATTTCCAAGGAAAAAAGGAGCTGTTCGAAGGACTGGCGATGGAGAAACTGGAAAAGGACTGGAAAGAATACCCAATCCTCCATTTTGACCTGAATATCTCCCAATATGACTCTCCGGATAGTTTATATAAGATATTAAACGACATCCTGTCCCGGTACGAAGACGAATATGGAACACGTCCATCGGAAGTGACACTGCCCCTCCGTTTCGCCGGAATCATCGACCGTGCCTACCGCAAAACCGGGCAGCGGGCCGTGATCCTCATAGACGAGTACGACAAGCCCTTGATACAAAACTTGCACGACGAGGAGATGCAAAACCGGCTCCGCAACATGCTCAAACCCTTCTACGGCGTATTGAAGACCATGGATAGGGCCATCCGCTTCGCCCTACTTACAGGCGTGACCAAGTTCGGCAAAGTGAGCGTGTTCAGCGACCTCAATAACCTCATGGACATATCGATGGATAATCGGTACGTCGAGATATGTGGCATCACGGAGAAAGAGATACATGCCTATCTGGAAAACGAAGTGAAGGAACTGAGCAACACGCAAAAAATGACATATGAGGAAACCTGCCAGAAACTAAAAGAGCGGTACGACGGATACCATTTCGTGGAGGACTCCATCGGCATGTACAACCCTTTCAGCCTATTGAATACCTTCGCCAGAAGGAAATTCGGAGACTATTGGTTCGAGACCGGGACTCCCTCCTATCTCGTGGAGTTGCTCAAGCATACTCATTATGACCTATACGAGATGGCGAACACCGAGACCGACGCTGATGTGCTCAACAGCATCGACTCTGCCTCTAGCAACCCCATACCTGTTATCTACCAAAGCGGATACCTTACGATAAAGGGATATGAGCCCGAGTTCGGAATCTACAAATTAGGTTTCCCAAACCTAGAGGTAGAGGAAGGTTTTATCAAATACTTACTTCCCTTCTATACGAATGTAAGTACATCCAAAACACCTTTCGAGATCGGGCAATTCGTCCGGGAAGTAAGAAATGGCAATTACGACGCCTTCTTCCACCGCCTCCAAAGTTTCTTCGCCGACACCCCCTACGAGATGATCGCCGGGCAAAAGCCGGAACGGGACACGGAGCTGCATTACCAGAACGTCCTTTTCATCGTATTCAAGCTGGTCGGCCTGTACACGCAAGTGGAGTACCATACCTCGAACGGGCGTATCGACCTCATCTTGCAAACCGATCACTATGTATATATCATGGAGTTCAAGCTGAACGGAACCGCCGAGGAAGCCCTACGGCAGATCGAGGAAAAAGGCTACGCCCTACCCTTCGCCGGAGACGATCGGGAGGTATTCAAGATCGGCGTGAATTTCTCTTCCGAGACCCGTAATATAGAGAAGTGGCTGGTAAGGTGAAAAAGGCCTATTTGCGTCCGGATACGCTTACCTTGCCGATGAAATATATATCCCATCTCCGGAGAAGATATACTTCAAATGGTATCGAAGTATACCTTCTCCGGGAAAAGCATTGTTATCAGAGAATAAAGCTTTTCTTTTACAAAAAGAAAAACAAAATATTATGAAAACAAAATTATTAACCTTATTGATGCTATTTGGTCTCTTTTCGCCACTGTCTGTTTATGGAGATAATGTACCGACCAAAGGCGAATGGCATGACGATTATTATCGCTCTGTCACTCCTGCTCCTCCAACATTATCAATCGACGGAAATCTATTGAGCATACATTTTATAAATTGTGAAAATCTTTAATCCTAAAATATAAAAAGTAATGAAAAATAAAATTATAGCATTATCTATCCTCCTTTCTATTTTGAGTGGAAGCTGTGTAAATATGCAACAAAGTAAAGATTTGCTCACAATAGATGTCACAAAAGATTACCCTCAAAAAGAATTTGCTCTCCAAGATATATTTGATATAGATTATATCCCGCTAGATACCAGTCGTACGTTTACGACTATGGGGTATATGCAAGATATCAGTAAGGATATGATTATTGTCAGAAATCTGAAATTATCTTCAGATGGTGATATATTCATTTTTGATCGAAAAGGAAAAGGTATTAGAAAAATAAATAGGCAAGGTGCTGGTTCCGAAGAATATAGTTTTCTTTTGCGAGTTACCCTAGATGAAGAACATGAAGAATTATTTGTAGTTGATAATCGATCTAAAAAAGTATATATATATGATCTACAAGGGAATTTTAAACGAAGTTTTAAAAATATAGAAGGGGCATCCTATGATCGGGTTTTCAATTTAGGAAGTGACTATTTGATCTGTAATGATGGAGACAATTTATTTACCGATGAAATCAAAAATATATTTTATATTATCTCAAAACAGGACGGAAGACTTATCAAAGAAATTCATATTCCATATGACAAGAAAAAAACCAGTTTAATTATTAATAAGGAACAGACTAAATCTGCAAGACCTCGAAATGAAGAATTTGTTCCATTTCATGATTCATGGATTTTAATGGATCACTCATCAGATACGATATATCGGGTTTTTACTGATAAAAGAGTTGTTCCTTTTATAGCAAGAACTCCTTCCATACAATCAATGGAAACCGAGATATTTCTATATCCATCAGTTCTTACTGATCGCTACTATTTTATGCAGACAGTAAAGAAAGTATATGATTTTTCAAGTCGGGTAGGACTTCCAAGAACAGATTTAATGTATGATATGAAAGAAAATATTATCTATGAATACTCTCTTTATAATACTGATTATGTGCATAAAGAATTTGTAAGTTTAGGTTATGGAGGAATAGCCTTTATAAATAAAGAAATAGCCTTTGTTAAGACATTAGAAACACCTGATCTAGTTGATGCCTATAAAAATGGAAATTTGAAAGGCAAATTAAAAGAGATTGCAGCCAGCTTAGATGAGGAATCCAATCCAGTTCTTATGATTGCAAAATATAAACAAAGAAAGTAACTGCCTAGAGTAATTATTATGGAACTAACAAAAATTGCAGATTGGCTTCTTTTAAATGGAACATTAACAAAATGCCCAGGATTTCATAGAATTAGTCAAAACGTGTGTCTGATTGGGTAATAGGCGTAGATTGCCAAATAAAGGCTGGTAAAAAAGTGATGCTCGTATTCAACACGATAAATGGGGAAGATCTACAGTTGAAAATAGAGGATATACCCGTTGATTGGGTGATAACCACCGACAGGAAATATTTCCAACAAGCGACTATAGTCGTTTTTCACCTTCCCACATTACATTATGAGCTAGAGAATAATCTGGATAAACTGGAAGGACAAACATGGGTCAGCTGGCATCTGGAGTCCGGAAAGGATGATCCGGGAATCAACGACCCGGAAATAAACGAACTATTCGACCTTTTGATAAGTGACCCACAAGATAGCAAGATAGCGAGAGGAAACAACATCCATTGCTAAGCCTTTGCCTAAATTATGTAAATAACGGATAGAATTCCATTCACCGTTATAAGTTTTGAGCAAAAAGAAGAGATGTCGAGAAAAAATAACCTATTTTTGTAATTAGGCATGATTGAGCGAACGTATCACCCTAAGTGTTTAACCTTAAATCGTAAAAATAATGAAATGGATAATCACAATTTCAGCGATCCTTCTCTTTGCGTTAGCGGGATGTGGAAAAGATAAACAATCAACAAATGAACTCATCACAGTTGATGTTACAAATAATTATCCTGAAAAGGAATTGATATTACAGGATTTCATGAATGTGGAATACATCCCGTTGGAAACAAATGATGAGTTTGTTACCCAAGGTAAAGTAATGGCCATTGGCGAAGAAGTTATATTAATAACAAACTGGGCCAACGATGGGAATTTGTTTGTTTTCGACAGAAAAACAGGCAAAGCCTTGAAGAAGATAAACAGGCAAGGACAAGGTGGCGAGGAATATGTAGGTATTACCGAGGTTGTTATGGATGAGGCAAACAAGGAGATATTCGTTATAGCCTACACCGGAAGTAAAATCTCGGTATATGATCTGGACGGAAATTTTAAAAGGAGTTTCAAGGCCGCAAATACGGATTCCCATATAAATACGTATAATTACGACCGGGAAAACTTGATTTCTTATGTACCGGATAATAGTCTGGAAAACCCGTCAAACGCCATACATCCATATTATTTGATCTTTTCCAAGCAGGATGGAAGCATCACCCGGAAAATATCAGTTCCTTTTGATGAAATTAAAAGCCCGGTCGCAAGAGATGGGGAGGCTTGGGCTGTTCCGGCACCAACCACCGTGTACCAAATAATCCCGGATCATGCCAATTGGGTACTTATGGAGACATCGTCCGATACCATATACCACTATTTGCCGGATGCCAATACGACAATCCCCCTTATCGTAAGAACTCCCTCCATACACGCCATGGATCCTCCTGAAGTATTTCTTATACCGACCGTTTTTACCGACCGTTATTATTTCATGAGCCTGTTCAAGGCGGAATTTAATTTTGAAACAGGGAGAGGGTTTCCAACTTCCGGATTGATGTACGACAGACTGGAAAATTCTTTATTCATACCTAAAATATACAATGGAGATTATACCAGTAAAAGAGAAGTGGATATGACGTCGAGACCTTTAGATCAGGAATTCGTAATTGGACAGCCCTTGCAAGCTCACGAACTTGTCGAGGCTTACGGAAAAGGACAACTGAAAGACAAACTGAAAGAGATAGCGGCCAAATTGGATGAAGAGTCCAATCCGGTGATTATGCTCGCAAAATGCAAAAAATGACAATATAGCCGCCAGCGAAGAGGTAGTGGACAAAAAAACGCCTGCTCCATGCCGTGAGGATAGCGAATATCCGGGATTCCATTGATTATCTCCCAAAAGAAGGATTTTAGTGTAATATTATCCTTTCTTTCTTACGAAATAATCGCAAACAAATATTTAGCGACATGTTTACGAATATATCGTACAGAACATTTTGTTTTAATAAAAGAAGATATGTATGTTTGCTACAAGGCTACCTAAAAAATATACTAACATGAAAGCAATAATCACAACCTCAATCATGATCCTGTTTTTGATAGCCGGATGTGAGCAATAACAATCAGAAAATTGAGTGACAGAGTTCGCCGCAGACTATGGTACTCAACTTCTATTACAAATTCTTATAATAAAGAGAGGCCTTTATGAAAGAATTTTATTTTATCGCACTTAGTTTTTGAAAAAACTTATTGTACCTTTGCCCTAATCACTCAATAAAAGTATACCATGACAACTAAGTTTTTGCTCTCGTCTGATGACAATACTCGTAGCGGCCTTCTGAAAAAGAAGATCATACACTATTATATGGCTAATGGAGACGCTACTATAGCGGAAGTATGTAAAGAAATGAATCTCAGTATCCCCACGGTCACAAAACTAATCGGAGAATTGCAAGAAGACGGCTATATTCTCGACTTCGGAAAACAAAAGACCAGCGGAGGACGCAAGCCCAGTATTTACGGGCTCAATCCGGCGTCCGGCTATTTCGTGGGCGTAGATATCCAGAAAGACCGGCTAAACTTAGCCATACTGGATTTTAAAGGGGATAAGATCTGCATTGAGGAAAACATTCCCTATACCCTCAAAAACACGCCGGCCGCTTTAGATCATCTTTGCGAATGTATCAATGAGTTCATAAACGCGCTACCAATCCCAAGAGAAAAGATATTAAGCATTGGTATCAATATATCCGGACGAGTAAATCCTTTCGCCGGGTATAGCTATAGCATCTTTTATTTTGAGGAGAAACCCTTGTCTCAAATCCTTGAAGAGAAACTACATATAAAGATATATATAGAGAATGATACCCGCTCCATGGCTTACGGCGAATACCTCCAAGGGGTCGTAAAAGGAGAGAAAAACATCCTGTTCGTCAATATCTCCTGGGGGCTAGGTATCGGCATCATCATCGATGGTAAGGTTTATTTCGGGAAATCGGGCTTCTCCGGGGAGTTCGGGCATTTCAGCTTCTTCGAGAACGAGATCCTTTGCCATTGCGGTAAAAAAGGATGCCTTGAGACCGGAGCTTCCGGATCAGCCCTTTACCGTATCCTCCTCGAGCGGTATAAAGAGGGTAGCAACACCATACTGGCCGGTAAAATCGATGCCGGGGAATATATCGGGCTTTCCGACTTGATCGACGCTATTCACAAAGAGGATATGCTCTCCATCGAGATCTTGGAGGAGATAGGTTTTAACCTGGGTAAGGGAATAGCCGGGTTGATGAATATTTTCAATCCGGAACTGGTCGTGCTGGGCGGACCTTTGTCGCAAACGGGGGAATATCTAAGCTTACCTATTAAAAGCGCCGTCAGGAAGTACTCTCTAAACTTGGTGACCCGCGATACCCAAATCAAAGTATCTAAATTGGGTGAAAGAGCAGGAATATTGGGAGCTTGCCTTCTATCCCGATCTAAAATTCTTGGCATGCTTTAATAAACATTTCAAAGGAATTAAATAAAAATAGAATAATTATTTCATTTTCTTGATATAATATTGCTTTGTTATTAAAATATTTTATTTACATTTGCGATGTAATTAAAATTAGAGGTTAAAACTTATAAAAACAACGCAGATATGGATAAAATCAAAGGACTGATTGACGCTCCCTTTACTCCGTTCTATGAAAACGGGGAAGTTAATTACGAGCCTATTGAAGCCTACGCGAAACTCCTTGTGAAAAATGGGCTGAAAGGTGTATTCATCAACGGTTCCTCGGGGGAAGGCTATATGCTGACAGAGGAAGAACGGATGAGACTGGCCGAGAAATGGATAGAGGTGGCTCCGGAAGGTTTTAAGGTAATCGTGCACGTAGGCAGCACATGCGTTAAGTCTAGCCGTAAGCTGGCGGAACATGCCCAAAGGATCGGCGCTTGGGGTATCGGCGCCATGGCTACCCCGTTCCCTCGTATCGGCCGGATCGAGGAATTGGTAAAGTATTGCGAGGAGATCGCTTGCGGCGCCCCGAACTTACCATTTTACTATTATCATATCCCAGCGTTTAACAATGCTTTCCTCCCTATGCTGGATTTCTTGAAGGCGGTGGACGGACGTATCCCGAATTTCGCAGGTATCAAATATACGTACGAGAGTTTGTACGAATATAATCAATGCCGTTTGTACAAGGACGGTAAGTTCGATATGTTGCACGGACAGGATGAAACGATTCTTCCTTGCCTCGCGATGGGTGGGGCGCAAGGCGGTATCGGCGGTACCACGAACTATAACGGAAAAGAATTGACCGGTATACTGGAGGCCTGGGCCGCCGGAGACTTGGAGACTGCCCGCGAGAAACAAAACTTCTCTCAGGAGGTTATCAACGTTATCTGCAATTACCGGGGAAATATCGTCGGCGGGAAACGTATCATGAAACTGATCGGATTGGATCTTGGCAAGAACCGCACCCCGTTCCGGAATATGACGGATGAAGAGGAGAGCGCCATGAAAGCGGAATTAGAGGCTATCAATTTCTTCGAAAGATGTAATAAATTCTAGGGTATGGCAGCGTTCGACAACTTATCTAATCCATCGGAATACCTGGCTTACTGGGGTAAGACTTATCGGAACGAGCTTCTTGCCAATATTCTTCCATTTTGGATGAAATATGGGCTGGACAAAGAGAATGGCGGTTATTTTACTTGCGTAGACCGGGACGGCACTTTAATGGATTCCACTAAATCCGTTTGGTTCCAAGGACGGTTCGCCTTTATCCTGGCGTATGCCTATAATCATATCGAGAAGAATGAAGAATGGTTGAGAGCCTGTAAAAACGGTATCGATTTCATCGAGAAACATTGTTTTGATACGGACGGACGCATGTTTTTCGAGGTGACGGCGACAGGTATCCCGGTACGTAAACGCCGTTACGTATTCTCCGAGACTTTCGCGGCGATCGCCATGGCTCATTATTCATTGGCATCGGGCGATAAAAGCTATGCCGAGAAGGCCGTGAGTCTATTCAAGCAAGTATTGCACTATAAAAATACCCCGGGATTGCTGGAACCTAAGTTTCGCGAAGGTCTCGTGGCGAAAGGCCACTCTTTCTGCATGATACTGATCGATACAGCGGCACGTATCCGCGAGGCTATAGACGATCCCGTACTTACGCAACAAATCGATGCCTCCATCGCCGAGCTACGTAGCGATTTCATGCACCCCGAATTCAAGGCTATCTTGGAGACAGTAGGGCCCAATGGAGAATTCATCAATTCCATCGCCGGACGTACCATTAACCCCGGCCACTCCATCGAGACCGCGTGGTTTATCTTAGAAGAGGCCAAATACCGAGGATGGGACCCCAAACTGAAAGAGATGGGCCTGCAAATCTTCGACTGGTCTTGGGAATGGGGCTGGGATAAGACGTATGGCGGAATCAATTATTTCAAGGATTGTAAAAACCTCCCTCCCCAAGAGTATTGGCACGACATGAAGTTCTGGTGGCCACAATGCGAGGCGGTCATCGCGACCCTTTACGCTTACCAGGCGACTGGCGACGCCAAATATCTCGAAATGCACAAACTAATAAACGATTACACATTTAATCATTTCCCCGACAAAGAATATGGGGAATGGTATGGCTACTTACATTTCGATGGTAGCCTCTCTCAATCTGCTAAAGGCAATTTGTTCAAAGGCCCGTTCCACATTCCAAGAATGCTTCTCAAATGTAGCTTACTCTGCGACGAAATTCTTTCTAAATAACTTTATCTAAAATACTGAAAATCGGCTGATTGATATCAGGGGCCACCCCCGTGGCTCCTGATGTTCTAAGGCTTCGTTTTCTTTTTATTTTCCTCAATCAAATGAAAAATAAGAAATTATACCCTTGGGTCGTAGTTGGGTTATTATGGATTGTTGCCTTGCTAAACTATATGGATCGCCAGATGCTATCAACCATGAAATCCGCCATGATGGTAGATATCGTAGAACTAGAGTCTGCGGCGAACTTCGGGCGTCTGATGGCAGTTTTTCTCTGGATCTACGGATTCATGAGCCCTGTGGCCGGTATGGTAGCAGACAGGGTAAACAGGAAATGGTTAATCGTGGGCAGTTTGTTTGTCTGGTCTTTCGTCACCCTGATGATGGGGTATTGCACGGATTTCGACCAGATCTATTACCTGCGTGCCTTGATGGGGGTCAGTGAAGCCCTGTACATACCAGCCGGATTATCACTTATCACGGATTATCATCAGGAGAAAACACGGTCGTTAGCCGTAGGTATCCATATGACAGGCCTCTACGTAGGCCAGGCCTTAGGTGGATTCGGGGCTACGGTGGCCAGCGCTTATACCTGGGAAACCACATTCCATTGGTTTGGTATTGCCGGTATCGTTTACAGCGCGGTTTTGATCATCTTCTTACACGACAAGAAAGAGCATACGGTACAGGCCGTAAAACTGGAAAACCATCCAAGAGAGAACCCGGTTTCCGGAGCACTCAAAGGACTGGGGATGTTGTTCACGAACATCGCCTTCTGGATCATCCTTCTCTATTTCGCCACGCCGAGCCTACCGGGGTGGGCTACAAAGAACTGGCTCCCCACCCTATTCGCCGAGAACCTCTCGCTGGATATGTCCGAGGCCGGTCCGTTATCGACATTCACGATCGCCATCTCTTCCTTTATCGGGGTAATAGCCGGAGGTATCTTATCCGATAAATGGATCCAGACAAACGTGCGAGGACGTGTTTATACCGGCGCTATCGGCCTGGCATTGACGATACCCTCCCTCCTATTACTGGGATTCGGCCATAGTTTCCCGATGATCATCGGCGGCGGTCTTTGCTTCGGTATCGGTTTCGGAATATTCGATGCCAATAATATGCCTATCCTTTGCCAGTTCATCTCCCCTCGTTACCGGGCTACCGCTTATGGGATCATGAACATGACCGGCGTATTCGCTGGAGCAGCTATCACGGACATATTAGGGAAATCCACCGACGCCGGTAATCTGGGCCACGACTTCGCCATGCTAGCCGGATTGGTACTTATCGCGCTCTTAATTCAAGTAATCTGCTTACGCCCTAAAGTCGCGAACAAAACTGACGAATAAAAATCAATGTCATCTATAAATAACAAAAAAGCAATTTATCATGAAAAAGAATCTACTGCTCTTAATGCTTACATTCTTGCTTCCCGCTTTTATGTATGGGCAGGAATTGACAGTCTCCGGAACAGTGCTGGATACCTATAAAATGGGTGTTCCCGGCGCAGCTATCGTAGAAAAAGGCACGACAAATGGTACGGTTACCGATTTCGACGGTAATTACACGTTGAATCTCACGAAAAAAGATGCCACGTTGGTATTCTCTTTTATCGGATATAAGACACAAGAAATCCCTGTCGCCGGGAGAGTAAAGGTCGATGTAATATTGCAAGAAAACGCCGAACAACTAGACGAGGTGGTAGTAACCGGTTACGGTGGTTCCCAGAAGAGAGCGACCTTGACAACCTCTATATCTAAACTGGATAACACGGTATTGGAAAACGCGGCTATGGCAAATGCCGGACAATCCCTACAAGGTACCGTATCCGGCTTGCGTGTAGTAAACACGACCGGTAAGCCGGGAGCAGACCCGAACATCGTACTTCGCGGAGGAGCGACCATGACCGGGAAAGACAACGGGGCTTTAGTGGTAGTAGATGGTATCGTACGTAACTCTCTGGCTGATATCAACCCGGCCGATATCGAGTCTATCCAGGTATTGAAAGATGCTGCCTCGACCGCTATCTACGGTGCCCGCGCGAATGGAGGTGTTGTATTGGTTACCACGAAAAAAGGGAAGGAAGGCGCTTCCTCCGTCACCTACAAATTCAAGGCCGGCGCAAACTTCGCCCGCTACGGATATGATTTCCTTGACGCACGAGACTATATCTATTACAACCGCCTGGGTTACCTGAGAACCGGACGCTCCGGTATCGATAACCAAGCCGGATACGGTATCGGCAACGACTTATACGATATCCGCTACCTAGACAACGACACGAAACACCTCCTGAACGAGGGATGGCAGCAAATGGATGATCCGGCCAGCGACAAGCAGATCCTTTTCAAAGATCATTCGGGCGAGGCAAAAGAGGCGACATTCAATAACCCTACCTTCACGCAAGATCATTATATCAGCTTCACGGGGGGTAACGATAAATCCACTTTCGCCGCCAGCTTGGGTTATTACAAAGAAGACGGTATGGTACAAGGTACTAACTACGAACGCTTCTCCGGTACGCTGAACGGTTCTTATAAGGTATTGCCTTTCTTGACCGTAAACGGAGGGGTATCTTATACCTGGTCTCGTTCCCCGGAATTATGGGACAACCTATCCAACTCCCAAGTATTCTATCGTACGCTCAGCCAGCGCCCGACGTGGAATCCGTGGCTGGAAGACGGAAGCCCGGCCAGCGGTATCGGATCGGCCGATGGTAATCCACAATATTACCTCGACAAAATGACACAGACGAACGGTACACGCCGCAACACATACACGATGGGATTCAAGGCTGATATCCTTCCGGATAAACTGGTGCTAAACGGAAACGCTTCCTTATACCATGTTGACTACCAGAAAGAGACATTCGACAAGGCTTATCAGTTCCAGACAGCCGCAAGCCCAAACACGGTACGAGAGGCTTACGCTAAGGTTACCAAATCCAATCAGCAGCAGTTAAACGCTACTTTAACCTATACGGATACGTTCAATGAGAAGCATAATCTGGAAGCTATGGTCGGAGGCGAGTATTTCAACTACCACTACTTCGCATTCGATGCCACTACGCAGAACTCTCCGTCGGATGATATCCCGACGCTAAACGCCGGTAGCAATCGTACGAAAACAAGTTCCAAGAAAGAAGGTTATCGTATCCTTTCCGGATTCGCCCGCGTGAACTATAATTACGCTTACAGATATTTACTTTCTGTGGTCGCACGTTACGACGGTATCTCCAAATTAAGCGATAACCGCTGGGGATTCTTCCCGGGTGTATCTGCCGGTTGGAATATGCACGAGGAAGCGTTCTTCAAAGAATCTAAATTAGCGGATTTCATGACAAACCTGAAGCCGCGTGTCAGTTGGGGTGTAAACGGTAACGTAAACGGATTAGGTTATTACGATGTATACGGAACTTACGCGCAAACGGACAAGAACTATGATAGTTCCGTAGGTTTTTATAACAACAACCTGATCAATAGCGGCCTGCGATGGGAACAGAGCCAGTCGTTCGAGGTAGGTCTCGACCTAGGTTTCTTCAACAACCGTTTAAGCTTTATCTTGGATTATTACAACCGTACGACCAAGAATTTGCTGACCGACCTGGAGTTACCGATCTATACAGGTTACGATAAAATCAAGACCAACTCCGGAACCTTGCGCAACCAAGGTTTTGAGATGGAGGTCAGAGGTAACATCCTGTCAAACGTAAAGGGATGGAGCTGGGAGGTTTCAGCGAACTTATCTACCGTAGCGAACAAAGTCATCAAATTACCGGCAAACGGTAATGAGAACAACCGTCAAGGTGGTTCTTTGGTTTGGGACCCTAAGCAAGGCAAGGAAGTATGGGTAGGCGGCTTGCAGGAAGGCGGTAAGCTAGGCGAGATCGTTGCCTACAAGCAAGACCATATCTTTAGGGATTGGGACGACGTAAAAGCGCACGCAAACAATCGCTACGACGCTATTGGCGAGTTATACGGACCGGCGGCTTACGCAGCCTTGGCAGATAAGACCGGCAAACAACAGATCGAACCGGGTGATGTATGCTGGGCCGACTTGAACGGTGACGGTGTAATCAACACGTTAGACCGTGTAAAGATCGGTAATATATTCCCGAACATAACCGGCGGTTTCTCTACCACGATCACATGGAAAGACCTGTCGTTATACGCACGTTTCGACTATGCGCTAGGACATACCCTTTATAATGACTTGGCCGCACGTTCCATCGGGCAATATCAAGGATCGTTCAATATCATCGATATGGTAAAGCAAACTTGGTCCGAGGAAAACCCGGATGCCGACTTGCCTAAATTTTACTATGCGGATCAATTGAGCAAGAAAAATATCACACGCTCTAATAACGCGGTCGCAAACACGGATAATAACAGCTCACGCTTCTACGAGAAAGCCGACTATCTGGCTTGTCGCGAGATCACGCTGACCTGGAACTTGCCAAAGCGTTGGATCAACAAAGCATTTATGTCAAATGCCTCATTATATGTAACCGGGCAAAACCTGTTCTACGTCACAGGTTATACCGGAAGTTCTCCGGAACCGGCTTTGGTTCGTTACGAAGATTCTTCGAACGGTACCGCCAACCTAGGTGTGGACGATGGTCGTTACCCGACACCGCGTACCGTATTATTGGGAGTATCCGTCACATTCTAATAACTCATTAAAAGCAAACAAGATCATGAAAAAGATATTAGTAACACTTTTCACCGCAGCGGCGTCTGTAGCCGCGTTCACCGGTTGCGACTCGCTGGATGTAGAGTCGGTAAGTACGATTACCGATGCCGGCTACTGGAAATCGGCCGACCAAATCAAAGCTTTCAATACGGGCTTGCATTCCTTGATGCGCAAGTATTCCTATAACATGTTCCTGCTGGGTGAGCCCCGTGGAGATATTTATGGCGATATCCCGTTCGGAGGCGAGGCGACCCAGGGAGTGGAACGTCTTCCTTACAACACCATCAACGCTGAATTCACAGGCGTTAGTGATTACGCGCAGCTTTATAAAGTGATCAACCAGATCAACTTAATGATTTACAAGACAAAAGATTCGGATCTCCTCGCGGAAGCCGATCGCAACTACTATCTGGGAGAAGCCTATGGTATGCGCGCGTTCTTATATTTCCACTTACTCCGTTCTTGGGGCGACGTGATCCTTACGACAGAGCCGACCTTAGGTTCCGAATTGGATGTCTCCAACTTGGCTAAGGCCGTTACTCCAGCCGCCGATGTAATGAAACACATCAAACAAGATATCGAGGCTTCGGAAAAAGCGTTCGGCAGCGATTACAGCTATAAATTCGGAAAGACTTATTGGTCTAAATCGGCTACCATGATGCTAAAAGGCGAGGTCTACTTATGGAGCGGAAGCCAAATGGAAGGTGGCAGCGGCGACTTCAATACGGCGAAAGCCGCTCTACAAGACGTACAAAGCAACAGTGGAGCCTCGCTGGAAAGTGAATTCTCGAATGTATTCGCTTATAACAATAAGGAAAACAAGGAGATCATCTTCGCGTATCACAGCGGACAAGACGATGATTTCTTCATGTGGGAAAGTTATAACTGGCGAAACAATATGGTGCCTCAGAAAGAATACATGGCCAATTATTGCAACGAGGAAGGAACACCGTTCTTGGAAGTGCCGGGATTCAACCTAAATGGCTTGATCCGTTTCCAGGTGAACTACGACTTCTACTGGAACGTATACCGCAAGGGAGACAGCCGTTGGCAGAGTACGCTGACCCCGGTCTACCAAAAACAAGAAGACGGAACGCTTAAATACATCGCTCCTATCGCCAATAAATTCCAAGGAACGACCCTTTCCGGTGGCGACGAGCGTCAATGGTACGATGATTATCCTGTATACCGTTACGCGGATTGCCTCTTATTATTGGCTCAAGCTAAAGCGTTCTTGGGAGAAGATATCTCCACGGAGATCAATACGATCCGCGAACGCGCCTACGGTTCCGAGTATTTCAACGCACACAAAAGCGAACTCGCCTACCCGAACGATAAAGGAACTTTCTACGATGATAATAAGTATATGGCCGGTGATGACAAGGGGGCTATAGAAACCGTATTGAAAGAGCGTCTTCGCGAATTCGTCTTCGAGGGCAGACGCTGGTACGACCTGCGTTTGGCTGGTACGGACTATGTTCTGAAATATACGAAAGCCCAAAAGGAACGTCTGCTATGGCCGATCAATGAGACCGTGTTAACAAACAACTCGGCTTTGAAACAGACCCCCGGATACTAATTGTACATAGGTTCAAGGCGATTTGGATATAACTAGGTTTTAGCGTGAATTCCAAAGGGGCTTTGTTCATATGGATGAACATCGTTACCTTTGGAATTCACATATTCACAAATCAACCTACAAACAAAAAAACATCATGAAAAAAACTTTCTTGTATTTCTGCCTCCTTCTCATCGTACAAGCGGCTTTCGCGGCAGACAGTCTTTTTGTACGGGAACAACAAATCCCGATCTTGACAGACCGGATCGATAACGTACTTTACGAGATGCGGATACCGGCCCAAAAAGGGGATGTATTAAGCGAGATCACGATACAGATCGGAGACGGTGTCAACCTGTCGGACATTCAAGCGATACGTCTATTCTATAGCGGAGTGGAAGCTCCTTCCCGCAAAGGAGAGCATTTCAGCCCCGTAACGTACATATCCAGCCATATACCGGGAAATACCCGTAAGGCTCTTGAGGCCTATTCCGTACAGCAAGATGAGGTTGCCGCCCCCTTGTCGCGCACGGTAAAACTGACCTCCAAGCAACCGATGCTCAAAGGTATCAACTATTTCTGGGTAAGTATCCAGATGAAGCCCGAGACTTCTTTATTGGCTAAAGTAGCGACCACGATATCCAACGCCTCGATCAACAACAAACCGATCGACATCACTTGGAAAGGAAAAGTGGACGAACGTCATGTAGGGATCGGCGTGCGCCAAGCCGGAGATGACGGATCGGCGGCTTTCCGCATCCCGGGATTAGTAACGACGAATAACGGGACACTGCTCGGAGTCTACGATATCCGCTATAACAGCAGCGTAGACCTGCAAGAGAAAATCGATATCGGCGTAAGCCGCAGTACCGACAAGGGACAAACCTGGGAACCGATGCGAGTAGCCATGACCTTCAAGCAAGCGGATGGCCTACCTCACGGGCAAAACGGCGTGGGAGACCCATCGATCCTGGTAGACGAAAAGACCAATACGATCTGGATCGTCGCCGCGTGGACCCATGGCATGGGCAACGAGCGGGCTTGGTGGAACTCCATGCCGGGAATGACACCGGACGAGACCGCCCAACTCATGCTCGTGAAGAGCGAGGACGACGGCAAGACGTGGAGTGAGCCGATCAACATCACGTCTCAAGTAAAAGACCCGTCCTGGTATTTCTTATTGCAAGGCCCGGGACGAGGTATCACGATGCAAGACGGGACCTTGGTCTTCCCGATCCAGTTTATCGACGCTACCCGCGTGCCCAACGCCGGCATCATGTATAGCAAAGACCGCGGGGAAACATGGCATCTGCATAATCTGGCCCGCACGAATACCACGGAGGCGCAAGTAGCCGAGGTAGAGCCTGGCGTATTGATGCTAAACATGCGAGATAACCGAGGCGGCAGCCGTGCCGTAGCCATCACGAAGGATCTGGGCAAGACGTGGACGGAACATCCTTCCAGCCGCAGCGCCCTACAAGAACCCGTTTGCATGGCCAGCTTGATCAAGGTAAACGCCAAGGATAACATCACCGGCAAGGATCTCTTGCTCTTCTCCAACCCGAACACGACAAAAGGGCGTAATCACATCACGATCAAGGCGAGCCTAGACGGTGGGCTTACTTGGCCCGCGGAACATCAAGTCTTATTAGACGAGGCAGAAGGCTGGGGATACTCCTGCCTTTCCATGATCGACAAGGAGACGGTAGGAATCCTCTACGAGTCTAGCGTGGCACATATGACTTTCCAGGCCGTCAAATTAACAGACCTTATCCCTCAAAGGAACCATCCATGAAACGGATACTAAATTTCATTCTTGTCATATGCTTAGGTATTTCCGGGTCTTTACAGGCCCGGAATCCTATTTTATTGCCCCTGCCTCAAAAATACGTCCGGACAAACGCCTCGTTCCATCCGAAGGAAATCGCGGTTTCCTCCGAAGAGCACATCCGTTCCCTCCTAATGGAATTCCTGGAGGAACTACCGGTAAGCGTACAACCGGACAGTAGATACAAGATAGAGGTTTCCTTGGTAGAGAAGTTAGACGGAATCCCCCTCAACCCCGAGGAGGCCTACCAGCTAAGTGTCTCTTCCCGGAAAATAACCATCCGGGCAATATCCGGGAAAGGGGTTTACTGGGCGATACAAACCTTGCGCCAACTGACCGAGCGGCAAGGGAAGCGATATTCCATCCAAGGCTGCGAGATCACCGACTGGCCCGCTTTCCGTATCCGCGGATTCATGCAAGACGTCGGACGGAGCTATATCTCCATGGAAGAGCTGAAACGGGAGATCGAGGTGCTTTCCCGCTACAAGATGAACGTATTTCATTGGCATCTCACGGAGAACCAGGCTTGGCGGCTGGAGAGCAAGATCTTCCCGATGCTGAACGACAGCAGCAATATGAGCCGTATGCCGGGGAAACGGTATACCATCGAGGAGGCCAAGGAACTGGTTCGCTTCTGCAAGGAGCATAACGTATTATTGATCCCGGAGATCGATATGCCGGGACATAGCGCCGCTTTCGTCCGGGCGTTCCGTCATGACATGCAGAGCAAAGAAGGTATGGCGATCTTGAAACTATTGATGGACGAGGTCTGCGAGGTATTCGAGGAGGTTCCTTACCTGCATATCGGTACGGACGAGGTAAAGTTTACCAATCCGGAGTTCGTGCCCGAGATGGTCGCTTACATCCGTTCGAAAGGAAAACAAGCGGTCTCGTGGAACCCGGGCTGGAAATACAAGCCGGGCGAGATCGATATGGAGCAAATGTGGAGCTACCGGGGAAAAGCGCGGCCGGGGATTCCCGCTATCGACTCCCGTTTCCATTACATCAACCATTTCGATACGTTCGCCGATCTGATCGCCTTGTACACCAGCCGTATTTACAACGAGCCGCGGGGAAGTCACGACCTGGCGGGCACGATCCTCGCCGTATGGCACGACCGGCTTGTACAGCCGGAGGATAAATTGATCCGTGAGAACAACCTGTACCCGAACTTGCTAGCGATCGCCGAACGTTCCTGGCTGGGAGGCGGCTACCAGTATTTCGACAAGAACGGAACGATGCTGCCTATAGATCCGGAGAACGAGGAGTACAAAGCCTTCGCCGATTTCGAGCGGCGGTTGTTATGGCATAAAGAACATCATTTCCAAGGATACCCGTTCGCCTATGTGAAGCAAACCAACGTGAGATGGCGTATCACCGACGCTTTCCCGAACGAAGGGGAACTGACCCGCTCTTTCCCTCCGGAAAAGGTACTTCAGAAGCAATATACCTACGAAGGGAAAAGCTACGGCACGCACGACGCTATCGGTGCCGGTATTTACCTGCGCCACGTCTGGGGGCCGCAAGTTCCCGGTTTCTACAAAGATCCGCGACCGAATCATACCGCTTACGCATGGACCTGGATCCATTCGCCCAAGGCGCAAGACGTAGGGGCGTGGATCGAGTTCCAGAATTACGGGCGCTCGGAGATGGATCTTCCTCCTCCGCAAGGGAAATGGGATTATAAAGGAAGCCGTATCTGGGTAAATGACCAAGAGATAGCGCCTCCCGTATGGACCGCTACCCACCGGGAGAAGTCGAATGAGATCCTGCTGGGGAACGAGAATTGCGTAAGCCGCGAACCGACTCCGATCCATCTGGAAAAAGGATGGAACAAGGTGTTGATGAAACTTCCGGTCGGCGCGTTCAAAATCCCTGAGATCCGCTTGGTGAAATGGATGTTCACGTTCGTTTGCGTCACGCCCGATGGAGAGAAAGCGGTGGAAGGATTGGTCTACTCTCCGGACAAACAACTCAAATAACCTCTAACTCGATTGAATGAAATGAGAAAAATAACAGGAATCTTATCGCTCCTCCTCGCTTTCGCGCTCATGGGGCAAGCCCAAAAGATCAAGGTGGCTTGCGTGGGCAATAGCGTGACCTACGGCCACGGGATCGAGAACCGGGAGACGAATTGCTATCCGGCCCAATTGCAACGGATGCTTGGCGACGCCTACGAGGTGGAGAACTTCGGGCATAGCGGGGCTACCTTATTGAACAAGGGATATCGCCCCTATACCCAGCAAGAGGCTTATCAAAAAGCTTTGAGGTTCACCGGGGATTACGTGATCATCCATCTGGGATTAAACGATACGGATCCTCGCGCATGGCCGAATTATCGGGACGATTTCGTGCGGGATTATCTTTCCTTGATCGATTCTTTCCGGAAAGCCAATCCGAAATGCAAGGTATGGGTCTGCCGTATGACTCCGATATCTCACCGCCATCCTCGTTTTAAATCCGGCACAAGAGACTGGTATCGGATGGAGCAAGCGCTTATCGAACAAATCGCCCGGATAGCCGGGGCGACCTTGATCGATTTGCGGGAAGGATTATACGATCGCCCGGATCTATTGCCCGACGCGTTGCATCCAAACACCGAGGGGGCCGGTATCTTGGCCCGCATCGTTTACGGCGCGCTAACCGGAGATTACGGAGGATTACGGCTTCCCGCCATCTATTCGGACCGGATGGTCTTGCAACGGGATCGACCGCTTCCTATATCCGGCACCGCCAACCAAGGGGAGAAGGTAACCGTTACCATCGCCGGGCAAAAGAAGGAGACCGTAGCCGGTACGGACGGGAAATGGACCGTCACGCTCGATCCCTTGCGGGTAAGCGGGAACTCCTACACCTTAACGGTCTCTGCCCCCAGCCGCACGCTGAACTACCGGGATGTAGTAGCCGGGGAAGTCTGGCTATGCTCCGGACAATCCAACATGGCTTTCCGGGTAAACGAGAGCGTAAAGGAAGAGCGACAGCAACAATTGGATTACGCGAGACAACGCCCGCACATCCGCTTATTCGACCTAAAGCCCCGCTGGGATACCCACGCCGTGGAATGGGACGCTTCCGTACTGGATTCATTGAACCGCCTGCAATATTACCGCGACACCCAATGGGAAGCATGCGACGCACGGAATGTCGCATGTTTCTCGGCCATCGGATTTGCCTTCGGGCGTATGCTGGCCGATAGCTTGCAAGTGCCCGTGGGATTGATATTGAACGCTGTTGGCGGCTCGCCTACGGAGGCATGGATCGATCGGGAAACACTGGAATTCGAGTTTCCGGACATCCTACAGGATTGGACGAAGAACGACTTCATCCAAGATTGGGTACGTGAGCGGGCGGCCCTAAACATCAAGCAAGCATCCAACCCGCTCCAACGTCATCCGTATGAGCCTTGCTATCTGTTCGAGGCGGGCATCCAACCTCTTCACCGATATCCCATCAAAGGGATTATCTGGTATCAAGGGGAATCGAACGCCCATAACATGGAAGCGCACGAACGGTTATTCCCGCTATTGGTAAACAGTTGGCGCCGGAATTGGAACGCCGACCTGCCTTTCTACTACGTCCAGCTATCCGGCATGGACCGCCCGAGCTGGACTTGGTTCAGAGACAGCCAACGCCGCCTGACGCAAACCGTATCGAACACGGGTATGGCCGTAAGTAGCGATCGCGGGGATTCCTTAAACGTTCACCCGACCCGAAAGAAAGAGATTGGCGAACGGCTGGCGTATTGGGCCTTGAACAAGACCTACGGGCATAACGTGATTCCATCCGGCCCCTTATTCCGCGGCGCGATGTTTACCGACAGCGCCGCCTATATCACTTTCGATTACGCGAATGGATTAAAAACCTCCGACGGGGTTCCCATCCGCACGTTCGAGATCGCCGAGCAGGAAGGACTTTACTATCCGGCGCAAGCCGTGGTAGAGAACGGGAAAGTAAAGGTGTGGAGCGATCAAGTAACTCACCCCAAACTGGTACGCTACGGCTGGCAGCCCTTCACGAGAGCGAATCTCGTAAACGAGACGGGTATGCCGGCCTCTACATTCCGGGCTATAAAAGAATAAGCTATGTATAATAAACAACAAATCACCGGCTGGCTATTCCTCCTGCTACTCTGCGTAGCGGGATGCGGCCAACCGGTATCTAAAAAAGAGAACACCATGATAAACTGGACAAAATTACCGGATCTGCCGGGAGCCGCCGATACGGTATCCCTTGGCGTTTCCGCTCCATTCGCCGGTATCCATAACGACGTGTTGATCGTTGCCGGCGGTTGCAACTTCCCGGACAAACCTGTTACTGAGGGAGGGGCCAAGCGATATTATAGCGAGATATTCGTCCTTCTTCCCGAAGGCTGGAAAGAGATCGCCCGATTGCCTTATCCCGTCGCGTACGGCGCTACGGTTTCCACCCCGGAAGGTATCGTTTGTATCGGAGGAAACAACAGCGATTCTTCCTTGGTCGAGGTCTCCCGCATCTCCTACAACCCCGCGAAAGGGGAGGTGGCGATTTGCGCCTTACCTTCCTTGCCGGCGCCAATGGATAATCTCTCGGCTGCTTTTGCCGGACAGGAGGTTTACGTGGCAGGGGGAAATAAGAACGGGCAACCCTGTCACACCTTCTTACGCCTCGACCTGGCGCATATCGAAAAGGGATGGGAACAACTACCGGATTTTCCGGGAGCGGCCCGTGTACAACCGGTATTAGCGGCCGGTGAAAGCCCCCAAGGTACACGCGTCTATCTAGCCGGAGGCTTCCAGCCTATCTTAAACGGAGAGGAACCGATCGTCCCGACCGATGTCTTGGCATTCGACCCGGCAACTTCTACCTGGCGACAGGAAACCGTTCTTCCACCGCTGAAGAATGGAGCGAACCGTACCCTGACAGGTGGTTGCGCCGTGACTTTCCAAACGGATAAAATCTTATTTATGGGAGGCGTGAACTACGATTGTTTCCTAGCCGCCATCGCCCGCCCGCTCCATTTAGCGAGAGCGGAGGCGGCTCAAGACTCGGCATCCATTACCCGACTGCAAGCGGAAGCCAAGGCCTATATGCATCACCCGGTAGAATGGTACCGATTCAATACCACCTTACTTCAATACGACCTCTCCACGAGAGAATGGAGCGATCTGGGCGAATATGAGCAGTTAGCCCGTGCCGGAGCGGGAGCGGTTATCCAAGATAACCGATTAACCATCATCAACGGAGAATTGAAACCGGGTATCCGCACGCCGCAGGTGAATCAAGCGGAGTTATAGGAGTTATAATAGGAACTTGATGGGATCGTTGGTAAGTGCTCCAACGATCCCGGTTTACTTTTTCCATCCGATCCTCAGCATCCGGAGTCAAAATAGAACATATCGTACCGAGATCGTATCCCAAGACAGATCCCAGACAATAAGCACGCATATGACGCATGCTGTATAAACCATTGAACATAAGCATCTTAAAAAGACGATTATATTTTCCGCAAAACATGCACGTGTTTCATGAAAAAGTCGTACATGTTTTTCGGGATACACGTACATGTTTTTACAGAATCATACGACAGGCAACAAGAGCATATACGGAAATATACAATAAGCCTACCTTATCATCAGATCTGAATTGCATAAAGGTACATAACAGCCATTAATTGCATACCTTTGTATAATATAATTTTGTATATGAAAATATATTTCGAAATATTCATCTTTAATTGTAGAGACGCAGCGTGCTGCGTCTCCCACCATCTGATAGTATCTTAAAGTTACCATTTTGAGGGGATGAGACGCAGCACGCTGCGTCTCTACAAAAAAGATTTAAATCGCCGCGATCTTCCGGAGGCTTGCGTCCCATTTTGGCTCGGTGTGGATGAGGAGGACGGCTTCTTCCGGCGTGTCGGCTACCGCCCATAGCTTGGCGTGCTGGGGACGCATGAAATTCTCGTTCATGGCGTTCCTCAAAAGTTCTAATAGGGGATCATAGTAATGGTTGATATTGAGGATCACGATCGGGTTCAGGTAGAGGCCGAGCTGTTTCCATGTAATGATCTCCAGGAGTTCCTCCAAGGTACCACATCCACCCGGAAGGGCGATTACCGCATCCGAGAGGTTTGCCATGAGCTGTTTGCGCTCGTGCATTGTCTCCACCTCGATCAATTCGGTCAAGCCTTTATGATACCAGTCTTGCTCTACCATAAAATGGGGGATAACGCCCGTTACCGTTCCACCGGCCGCTAATACGGCGTCGGAGACGGTACACATCAAGCCGATATTCCCGGCACCGTTGACTACCCGCAGTTTCCGCTCTCCCAAAAGACGGCCCAATTCCTTGGCGGCATCAAAATAAACCGGGGGAATTTTCGTGCTGGACGCACAATACACGCAAACCGACGAGATGTTATTCATCTTTTTCTCTTCCATATCTTTTTATTCTTGATTTATATCGTAACCAAATAAGGCGAAATCCCCCAGACAAGGATCATCGGGGAAGACTTTCGCCAACGCGTCCGTTATCTCACGGGCCGTACGAAGGGTAGCGGTTTTCTGACTTGTCAAGCCCAGCCGCAAGGAGATCTGGTGCACATGCGTATCCAACGGGATGATTAACTGCCGGGGATGCACCGCCGTTCTCCAGATGCCTAGATCGACGATACCATCCGTACGTACCATCCAGCGCAAGAACATCGCCAGACGCTTACAAGCGGAAGTGCCACCCAAAACCGGAATGCCATTGAGACCGGCGAAAAGTTGTCGCAACCGCAAGATCGGATCCTCGCAAGGACCGGCGGCGGCCATAGCGTCTTCCATACTATCGTAGGTGTCGTATATATCCTTTAGCCGGCAACAAAGGAGATGCAGATCCCGATAGGTATAAAAACGGTAAAAGGTATCCCGCCTACAAACCGGGCGGTTCCGTAGGGGAGCGAAAGAAGTCTCCCCGGTACGGATAAACTCATAGGGGCTTTCACCCATCATGCGGTGTAACTCCTCCGCTTTTTGGAGAATATGCGCCCTGCGACCGTAGGAGATCCATGCCGTCAGGAAAGCCGATATCTCGATATCCCGTTTCTCCGTAAACCGATGGGGGAACTGTACGGGATCATCCTTGATAAACGATTCCGTATTATACGTTTTCGCCCATTCGCGAAGTAACGAGATTGTCTTCTTATCCATATTTATTTCTTCTTTAGATAATACTGCCGCTCGGGTTCCGGATAATGCTCGATGGCGTAACGGAGCGCCGTGCGGGGAAGGCGGGTAGCGTTGCGCTCCAAGAAACCGGTAAGCGTCTGCCGATCCTTTTTGCCGACCTCACGTAACATCCACCCAACCGCCTTATGCATCAAGTCGTGTTTATGACCGATCAAACGTTCGGACAGCTCCAAGGTATCCCCAAAATCATTCCGACGGATAAATGCCCACGTAGATACGATCGAGATCCGTTGTTCCCATAAATTCTCGCTTTCCGCCAAACGGTAGAGGAGGGAACGATCCTTGTCCACTAGATACTCGCCCACGATATCCCGACAGGTCAGGTCTACCAGATCCCAGTTATTGCAACGCCGCATATTCTTCAGGTAGAACCGGAAGATGGCTTCCCGTTCTTCCGGCGTAGCCTTCCGGTCTTGGAAACGATAGACCAAGATCAGCAAGGCACATAGACGTGCCTCATGCCACGGGCTGTCCAGCAACAGTTGCAACTCATCGAAAGGACTCGCCTTATTCGCCTTCGCTATACTACGGGTTTGCGGAACGGTCACCCCGAAGAATTGATCCCCTTCACCGTATTGCCCGGGCCCCGTCTTGAAGAAGCGGCTCAAATGAACCGCCTTCTCAGGCGAACCGACCGACTGTAGCTCGGATAGGATAAACGCCGCTGTCATGGCCGGAGTACCCGTGACACGGGGCGGTCGCCCTCCAAGAAACCGATCACGTTATTACATACCGCACGGGCCATAATGATACGGGTCTCCATCGTCTGGGTACCGATATGGGGAGTTAATACCACGTTGTCCATTTCCAACAACTCAGGAAGCGGATAGTCTCCAAACTCGAATACATCCAGGCCGGCGCCATGAATCGTACCTTCCCGCAAGGCTTTCACCAAGGCATGCTCGTCTACCAACGGGCCGCGGGCCGTATTGATCAAGATAGCGGAAGGCTTCATCCGCTTCAACTCTTCCTCGCCGATGATGTGATAGGTATCGGGGGTATAAGGGGCGTTCAGGGATACGAAATCGGCTTTCGCCAGAAGCTCTTCCTTGGAGACGTAGGTGACGTTTAATTTTGTCTCGTCCTCGATGCAAAGCTGGCGGCGATTGTGGTAGATCACCTCCATGCCCAGGGCGTTCGCCCGCTTCGCCAAGGCCTTTCCGATACGCCCCATACCGATAATGCCCAAAGTCTGTCCGGTTACCGGCACACCGAGGTTCTCCAGCACGCCTACCTTCATATCCTTGCCAAGCGTACGCAACTTACGATCGCATTCCGTGATACGCCGGGCGGCATCCAGCATCAAGCCCAAAGCGATATTGGCGGTAGGGGCCGTGACGGGATCTGGCGTATTCGCCACCGTCAAGCCTTTCTCCAGGGCGTAGGCCACATCGATATTATTATAGCCGACGGCGTAATTAGCGATCAGCCGCAACTTCGGCGCATGGTCGATCAACTCTTTATTTACCGGGAAGTCGAACATGGAGCAGAGCACGTCGTACTCCGGTATCATCTCGAAAACCTCCTCATACGTAAAATCTCTTCCCTCGGGAAAAGTAACCTCGTACTTGCTTTCCAACTCGGTAAATCCCTCGCGGAACATGTCGTATGTCACTAGTATCTTCATCTTGGATCTATTTGTAATTCAAAAAGCAAAAATACAAATCAATTGGTAATTAATTCCTAAATTTGTCAAATCATATTCGAAATATAAGCAATATATGGAACAACAGGATATACGCTGGAAACAACGCTTCCAGAATTTCGACAAGGTATTCCACCGACTGGACGAGGCCATGCGGATTCTTTCCCTCGACCCGGACAATTTCTTGCTGCAAGCGGGCATCATCCAAATCTACGAGTCTACTTTCGAGCTAGCGTGGAAGACCCTGAAAGATTACCTAGACGCGGAAGGCTTCACGACTCCATCGCCCAAGGCTACGCTGCGGCAAGCTTTTCAAAGCGGTTATATCCAAGACGGGGATCTATGGCTGAAGGCTCTCAATGACCGGAATCTCACCTCACATACGTATGATGATGTCATCGCCATGGAAGTCATCAGAGATATACAAGGACATTATTTCTATTTGCTAAAAGACTTACACGAATGGCTGAGAACGCAACAGAATCACTCTTACCGTTCTTCGTCGATGTCATATCTTACGAGTCAATCCGTAATCCGGATTTGAAAGCACATATAGACCGGGTGGGCATCTCGATCTATCAACGTTAAATCACTAAACTCTTCAACTAAAATGGTACTAAATTACATTTGGATCGCTTTCTTCCTGATCGCTTTCGTCGTGGCCGTAGGTAAACTGGTTATCGGTGGGGATACCGCCGTTTTTACCGAGATTATCAACGCTTCCTTCGCCTCGGCCAAGACGGGTTTCGAGATTTCCCTGGGGCTTACCGGTATCTTGTCGCTCTGGCTGGGAATTATGAAGATCGGGGAGAAAGGAGGAGTGATACAAGCGTTCGCACGGTTGGCCGCTCCGGTATTCGGCAAGCTATTCCCGGATATCCCGAAAGACCATCCGGTGACGGGATCGATCTTCATGAACCTGTCGGCGAATTTGCTGGGGCTGGACAACGCCGCCACTCCGATGGGATTAAAGGCGATGCAACAATTGCAGGAGCTGAATCCCCAAAAGGAGTCCGCGAGTAACTCGATGGTCATGTTCCTTTGCATCAACGCCTCGGGGCTGACCTTGATCCCGATCACCATCATGATGTACCGGGCACAGATGGGGGCGGCGAATCCGTCGGATGTATTCCTGCCGATCATGCTAGCCACGTTTACGTCTACCTTGGTAGCGATCCTGGCGGTTTGCGTACGGCAAAAGATCAATATCTTGCAACGGAACCTGGTGTTGTTTTTCGGCGGGCTGGGGTTATTTATCGGAGGATTGGTCTGGTTGTTCAATTCCATGGAGCAGGAGCAGGTTTCCCTGTACTCGACCTTGTTCGCCAATACGCTTCTTTTCACCATTATCTGCGGGTTTATCATCAGTGGCATGCGGAAAAAGATCAACGTATACGACGCTTTTATCGAAGGGGCGAAAGAGGGTTTCCAAACCGCTATAACGATCATTCCTTATCTCGTGGCGATCTTGGTCGGCATCGGGATTTTCCGGGCCTCGGGAGCGATGGATTTCATTATCGAGGGGGTTCGCATGGGAGTAGCGGCGATCGGGCTGGATACGGAATTCGTGGGGGCGTTGCCAACCATACTCATGAAACCGCTGAGCGGGAGCGGGGCCAGGGGCATGATGCTGGACGCGATGAATACCTACGGGGCGGATTCTTTCGTAGGCCGCCTGTCATCTATCGTACAAGGCTCTTGCGATACGACCTTCTATGTGGTCGCTCTTTATTACGGCAGCGTAGGCATCCGCAACACCCGTTATACGGTACAATGCGCCTTATTAGCGGATCTGGCCGGAGCGATAGCGGCGATAGCGATGGCTTATTTGTTCTTTTGATAACCTGGCCCAACCTATTAAAACATATTCATAATATGAATAAATATTAACCCGGCATTTGTTTTTATCGTACATTTGTCGCCATAACATTAACTATTTTCAAATCATAAAGAATAACATCTTATGGCAATAGCATATTACGCCGAGGACATCCAGCTCCCGGCAATCAAGAAAAGGGCGGTCAGCGGATGGATCAAGGCGGTTGCCGAGACCTATGGCAAGAAAACGGGCGATATCAGTTATATCTTCTGCTCGGACGAGAAGATATTGGAAGTAAACCGCCAATATCTCCAACATGATTATTACACGGATATCATCACTTTCGATTATACGGAGGGCAACAAGATCTCGGGCGACTTGTTTATCAGCCTCGATACGGTCAAGACAAACGCCGAGACTTTCCACACGGATTATAACGAGGAGCTTCACCGCACCATCATCCACGGAATCCTCCACCTTTGCGGCATCAACGACAAAGGTCCCGGAGAACGGGAGATCATGGAGGAAAACGAGAACAAGGCATTGGCAATCTTACCGGAGGAATGCCGGTAAGAGACATTGACCAACCATAAAAAACACATTCGCCTTGCAGCATTTTACCGCACGTGGGTCGCATTAATACTGCAAGGCGGCTTTTTATACTTCATCAACATAATCACCGGATTGGATTCTTCATCCAGGTTCGCGGCGATATCTTTTAATTCACCCTTCAACTGCCCTTTATTATAAGCTTCAATTAACACGTCCGCATTTAAAGACTGCCAGGTTACGACCTCACGATTTACGGGAATTGAATTCATGTATACTTGCTTTTTATTCGAGAAATCTTTATTATACACGATACATTTGAATAAAGATTCTTCTTTCTTATCATATACCAGATTAGTACGAGGGAATCCTTTCTGTAATCCGAAATCATACTTTTTCTCTACTGCCTCCATAAAGCAATAACGGTCTGTGATAATACTTAAGAAGAGAAATATTTCTGGGTTCATAGACTCTATAGGTGGTCTTCTTATAATAAAAGGTCTTAGCCCTAGATCCGGAAGAAATGTGAACAAGGTATCTGATGAAGGTTCGACAAGTACCCAGTTGTCGCCATCAGGAATTATAGGATAATCGGTAGAGGGGGTAGCTCCATATGTCATATCTTTTTCCGTATCCTGTAAAAGTACCGCAGTCAATATTTTTTTCTTGAAAGGAATTTCTATTTCCTTAATCATATTCCCGTCCGATTTCGACACAAGCATAAATGATAGCTCATTAGCCTCACCGCTGTTACTAGAATAGCCATCATGACATAGCAGACTCTCTTGGTCAAAATTGTATATCCTATCATACATAGTACCTTCTCTATGCTTAAAACTTCGTTTGAAATTTCCATCTAAATCATATACCAGTATTTTTTTGCTAAGATTATCATTGATAAACATCTCATTCTTGTTTTCATCAAGCGTAATTCCTAGGACAAAAGTATATTCTTCGCCACCTTGACCTAAATGGTTTATCTTTCTCAAAGCTTTTCCTTTTCTGTCAAAGATAAAAATATCTCCATCCCTGCTATAGTTTCTCACTACTATTATGTCCTTACCTACATTTTGCACGAAACCTTGACATACAAATTCATCCGTAGTTTCTAAAGGGATATACTCCACATCCATAAAATCCTGAAGAATCAGCTCTTTCTTAGGGTAATTTTCCGTAACATCAACCGTGATAAGATCATCCGATGATTGTTTATTTCTATCTCCACATCCAATCAATAGGAATGGTAACAACATTGAGATCGTGATTATTTCTTTCATACAAGTATCCTTTATAGGTTTAGGTCATAAATATACGTTCATTTCGATACAGTAAGAAACTATTCCTACGATATTTTCGTAAGTGTATTAAGTTTCTCATCACTTACTGCATGAACTATAGAAAAGATTCTATCGCAGAGAGGTATGAAGGTCTGTTTTTTCAAAGAAATGAATACATTCTAAATTATAATTGGCGAAGATGACTAATCCCATAAAAGATCACTCCACATCAGAGGAGGTTATCGCCGGAACCTTTCCCATGAACAAGATCGTACCCATGTTTCTTTCCCTAATCAGAAAAAGGAAAGGGCGGTTTACGTGGAAAGGATAAGGGAGTAAGGAAGGAGGTAATTCTTCCTCTGCAATGATGGTGGCGACCGTGACAGCCGCAGCCTCCGTTCCTCCTTCATCAACCGAGATAAAGGTGTTTTGAAATACGTCTCCGATCTGCAATCTTCCTTGCGCTATATGGGGAAAATTATCCTCATGCCAATCGAAAGGCTGAATCATACCCATCGCCCGTAAGGTCTCGACGAGATTTTGACGACCTTCTATCTTAAAGCGGGGAAGCCTCAAATCGAGCCGCCGTAATTCCCATTCCTTATCCCATCTCTGCCAATTCCCTTCCGTAAACGAGTCCCAACAGGTATCCCAGCTTTTCTCCGGAGAGGGTAAAAATATCACCATTGAAAAGGAATCGTTCCCATAGGGAAGCTCGGCTATATCGAAAAACTCATTCCTCACTAAACGGAAAGATTCGGTCTGGCACATCGTCTTGACTTTACAGATACTCCCGTCCATGGCCGTGAATGGTTCCGGATGGGTATAATCTTCTTGGAACTCGAGTTCCCATTTACCCTGGAAGTAGAGGGCATTTAGCAAGACCATGCGATCTTGCGCAGCGAAAGCCTCCATGATCTTAGGTATACGGTTCTTTGTCTTCTCGGCACACCAACGATTGACGGCATCGACCGCACCGGGAGAGAAAAAGTCTATATTGCGAATCTCCGCGTCGTATACTTTACGGTTTATCTCTTTGAAAGCCGGCTTGACCTCAAAACCTTTGTGTATCCAAATGGAATTATTAAGCCCCAGCTCCGTTTGAGAATCTTTATACTGAAAACAACCGGTTAGCTGTTTATAATAATCATTTATTGAATCCAACGGGATGGAGTCAAGGCAAAGCGCCTCCCGCATCTCATCCAAGCAATCGCTTCCGGCTCCATTCATCACCATCGATAACACACAAGAGGCACTTAAAGGAGATACAACCAACGGCGTATTTGAGGCATCGCCCGACTCTACCATCTTATGGAAAAAACGGAACGCAAATCTCGTATTTCTCTCCGCAATTTGCCGGCTTTCCGGGGATAACTCTATATCTTTCCACATCCGCGTTTCCGACGGCTGCTCGTCCTTCCGGTCTTGGCAAGCCAGCGACAGGATACCCAACCATACGACAAGTAAGACTATAGGGAATACCTTTCTCATAAAACAATGTATGTATTTATTATACAAATATAAACGAATTCTTTCACGAACACTCACTATCTTCGCGTAAAATAAAAGGGAATAAAAATGACTTTCAATTACGACGTAATAGTAGTAGGCGCAGGGCACGCCGGCTGTGAAGCCGCAGCTGCCGCGGCGAATCTAGGATCAAAGACTCTTTTGATCACGATGGATATGAACAAGATCGCCCAGATGAGTTGTAACCCGGCTGTCGGAGGGATCGCCAAAGGACAGATCGTACGAGAGATCGACGCGATGGGGGGATACATGGGGATCGTGACCGACCAGACCGCTATCCAATTCCGTATGTTAAACCGTAGCAAAGGACCGGCCATGTGGAGCCCGCGTGCCCAGAGCGACCGGGCCCGTTTCATTGATTGCTGGCGGGGCATACTGGAGAATATGCCGAACCTTTCGATCTGGCAGGACATGGTTCATGAACTGATCATCGAGAAAGGACAGGTCTGTGGCGTTCGCACGGGAATGAACGTCGTATTCCGTGCCGGAGCGGTAGTACTTACGAACGGTACTTTCTTAAACGGCCTGCTTCATATCGGGCGAACCCAGATACGGGGCGGGCGTATCGCCGAGCCTGCGGCGACCGGGCTTACCGAGCAACTTATCTCTCTGGGTATCCAAGCGGATCGTATGAAAACCGGAACGCCGGTTCGTATCGATGGCCGTAGCGTTCACTTCGACGAGATGGAAGAACAACCGGGCGAGAACGATTTCCATAAGTTCTCTTACATGGATACCAGCCATCGCAGGCTAAAACAATTGAGCTGCTGGACTACTTTTACGAACGAGGCTTGCCATGATATATTACGGGAAGGTCTCCCCGACTCTCCTCTTTACAACGGGCAGATCAAAAGTATCGGCCCGCGTTATTGTCCGAGTATCGAGACAAAGATCGTAACGTTTGCCGACAAGACGCAACATCAACTATTCCTAGAGCCGGAAGGCGAGACGACACAGGAATACTACCTGAACGGCTTCTCCTCTTCCCTACCCTTGGAGATCCAACTTCGAGCGCTTCAAGCGATCCCCGCTTTCCGGGATGTACAAATCTACCGCCCCGGATACGCAATAGAATATGACTTCTTCGACCCGACCCAGCTAAAGCATAATTTGGAGACCAAACAAATCCGCAATCTTTTCTTTGCCGGACAGATCAACGGGACTACCGGATACGAGGAAGCCGGCGGGCAGGGCTTGGTCGCAGGTATCAACGCCCATATCAATTGCCACGGTGGGCAACCTTTCATCCTTGGAAGAGACGAGGCTTATATCGGTGTCCTTATCGACGACTTGGTGACGAAAGGCGTGGACGAACCTTACCGCATGTTTACCTCCCGTGCGGAGTACCGTATCTTGCTTCGCCAAGATGACGCAGACATGCGACTAACCGAGAAATCCTATCAAATGGGATTGGCAAAGCAAGAGCGCTACGACTTACTACGCGAGAAGAAAGAAAGCCGCGACGCCATTATCCGCTTCGTGGAGAACTATTCCGTGAAGCCTCAATATATCAATAGCGGCTTGGAGAGACTAGGTACGGCTCCCCTATCCCACGGTTGTAAATTATTCGATGTCGTACTCCGTCCGCAGACTAGCTTAGAGAATCTGGCAGACTTAGTCCCCGCCCTTCGTGCCGAGCTAGACAAAGTTCCCGCCTCTCGCAAGGAAGAGATCATCGAGGCCGCCGAGATACTGATTAAGTATAGCGGATACATCAAGCGCGAGCGAATCATCGCGGACAAGATAAACCGCTTAGAGAACATCCGCATCAAGGGCAAATTCGATTATAATTCCATCCAGTCTCTCTCTACGGAAGCCCGCCAAAAACTGACCCGGATAGACCCTGATACGATCGCCCAGGCCAGCCGTATCCCGGGCATTTCCCCTAGCGACATCAACATCCTTCTGGTATTGCTTGGAAGGTGAAACACGGAATGTTCCACGTGAAACATATTAAAGGAGATATTCAAATGAACGAAGCTAAAACACTGGTTATACGAGGGAATCTGGTTGATATAATCAATAGGCGAACTTTCGGAGCGGAGGTTTCGATCCAAAACGGGTATATAAAGAAGGTAACGCCCACCGGAGAAGATGAAGGCTCCTATCTCCTCCCCGGCTTTATCGACGCACATGTACACATAGAGAGTAGTATGACGACTCCCGCGGCATTTATTCAAGCAGCCGTACGCCACGGTAGTGTCGGCGCTGTGGCAGATCCTCATGAGATAGCGAATGTAATGGGCACAGAGGGTATCGAATACATGCTTGATAACGCCCGGGGAATCCCATTCTACACTTGGCTAGGAGTTCCATCCTGTGTGCCGGCCACAACCATGGAAACCGCCGGAGCGATCATAGACGCAGATGAAACCGCCCGTCTACTGGAACGAGAGGATTTACACTTCTTGGCAGAAATGATGAATTACCCCGGAGTCTTAAACAACGACCCGGAGGTCTTGCGTAAAATAGAAGCCGCCCAAAGAACCGGGAAACCTATTGACGGGCATTATCCCCTAGCGACAGGCCCCAAGTTAAAAGCATACATCGAAGCAGGTATTTCTACCGACCACGAAACGATCTCCCTGGAAAAAGGCCGTGAGAAATGTGATCTAGGAATGTATGTCCTTATCCGGGAAGGAAGCGCCGCAAAGAATTTCGACGCACTTCATCCCCTACTGAAAGAGTATCCGGAACAAATCATGTTCTGCACGGATGACGCCCATCCTTCTTTCCTGAACAAAGGTCATATTAATAGAATGGTAAAAAAGTCGCTAGACTTAGGATACGATCTATACGATGTCTTACGAGCCGCTTCTTATAACCCGGCCAAGCATTATAAAATCCCCGCAGGTTTCTTGCGGGAGGGAGATTCCGCGGATTTCATCCAAGTAGACAACTTAAAAGATCTAACGATACAGGCTACCTATATACAAGGAACCTGTGTATATGATGGAGAGAAATGCACGCTCCCTTTCCACAAGTCTACGCACTGTAATAACTTCCACACGAAACCGGTCACGCTGGAAAAACTAGCGGTAAAAGCGAGAGGAAAACAAATGCGTGTGATCGTTTGCGAAGACCGCGAATTGATCACGAAAGAGGAACTATACCCCGTACATACATTCGACGGATTTGTGGAATCAGACACGGAGCGGGATATCCTGAAGCTTGTCATCATCAATCGTTATCAAACGGCGCCGCCTGCCATCGCCTTTATCAAAGGGACGGGGCTTAAGCTCGGAGCCATCGCACAAAGCATCTCCCACGACAGCCATAACATCATCGCCATAGGCGCGACCGATTTCGAGCTTATGCAAGCGATCAACGCGGTAATAAAAGCGAAAGGCGGAATCGCCGTGAGCTGTATGGACGAGGTCGCTCTCCTGCCTTTACCGATAGCGGGGTTGATGAGCGACAAATCCCTGGAAGAGACAAGCCGCCTTTACGAAGAGATAGAGAAAAAGATCAAGCGATTAAAGACTCCTATGGATTCATTGCAAATGACGCTATCCTTTATGGGCTTGCTAGTGATCCCTTCCCTGAAACTTAGTGATAAAGGATTGTTTGATAGCGAGACGTTCCAACCAACTTCCTTATTTGTATGATAGCCGATAAAGACGAACATATCAAAACAATTCTATCGATCATCCCGGAAAAACCGGGATGCTATCAATATTTCGATGAAAACGGAACGATCATATACGTCGGTAAGGCGAAGAACCTGAAACGGCGGGTATCCTCTTATTTCAACAAGGTACACGACAGCAACAAGACCCGTGTACTAGTCAAGCAAATCCGGGACATCAAATATATAGTTGTCGATACGGAGGAAGACGCGTTATTGCTGGAGAATAACCTGATCAAACAGTATCGCCCCCGCTACAACGTATTGCTGAAAGACGATAAGACCTATCCTTCCATCGTCGTGAAGAACGAGTATTTCCCCCGGGTTTTCCAGACCCGGAATATCGTCCGGGACGGATCTCAATATTACGGCCCCTACCCCTCCCTGTTCACGGCGAAAGTGATGCTGCAAATGCTGAAGGAGCTTTATCCTCTACGTACTTGTAAATATCCTCTCACCCCCGAATCTATCGCTCAAGGGCGTTATAAGGTTTGCCTGGAATACCATATCAAACGTTGCAAAGGCCCTTGCGAGGGTTTGCAATCATTGGAGGAATACCAACGAAACATATCCGAGATCAAAGAGATCTTGAGAGGAAATATCTCGCAAATCAGCAAACATCTTTACGAGGAGATGCAATCGCTCGCGGCCGAGCTTAAGTTCGAGGAAGCGCAAAAGATCAAGGAGAAATATGAGGTTATCGAGAACTACCGCTCTAAATCTACGGTAGTAACCCCGATGTTGCATAATATAGATGTATTTACGATCATAGAGAACGGCAATTCCGCCTATGTAAACTTTATGCATATCGGAAACGGAGCGATCGTACAGGCCTATACATTCGAGTATAAAAAACGCCTGGAGGAGACCAAGGAAGAACTGCTAAGCCTAGGCATCATCGAGATGCGGAACCGTTTTAAAAGTACCGCCCGGGAGATTATCGTACCGTTCAAGCTGGATATGCAGTTAGAGAACACCACCTTCACGATTCCTCAAAGAGGCGATAAAAAGAAACTGCTCGATTTATCCGAGATGAACGTAAAGCAGTTTAAAGTAGACCGTTTGAAACAAGCGGAAAAACTGAATCCCGAACAACGGAACACGCGCGTCTTGAAAGAGATCCAGGAGGCTTTGCGTCTGGAAAAACTACCAGCTCATATCGAATGCTTCGACAACTCAAACATACAGGGTAGCGATGCGGTCGCGGCTTGCGTGGTATTCAAGATGGGCAAACCTTCCAAACAAGATTATCGCAAATACAACATAAAGACCGTAGTCGGCCCGGATGATTACGCCTCCATGAAGGAAGTGGTCCGCAGACGTTATCAGCGGGCGATCGAGGAGAAATCTCCCCTACCCGACCTAATCATAACAGATGGTGGAAAGGGGCAAATGGAGGTGGTTCGCTCGGTGGTAGAAGATGAACTTGGCCTATCCATTCCAATCGCCGGGCTAGCGAAAGACGGCAGGCATCGGACCTCGGAATTATTATTCGGATTTCCACCCGTCACCGTAGGTATGCGTTTAGATAGCCCGCTATTCCATTTGCTTACCCGGATTCAAGATGAGGTACACCGTTTCGCTATCACTTTCCACAGAGATAAGCGAAGTAAAAACCAGACAAAATCCGAATTAGATACCATAAAGGGAATCGGTGAAAAGACAAAAGTATTACTTTTACATCATTATAAGAGTGTGAAACGAATCAAGGAAGCAAGCTTCGAGGATCTCAAATCGATTATCGGAGAGGCGAAAGCGAAAGCGCTACAAGAAGGATTGAACAAAAAAGCAGCGAACAAAAACTGAACAACACTAAACAAAAAACGAACAGCAGCGAACAAAAAACGAACAAAGCAAAATAAAAGCGAACAAAATGAGAACAGTTACACAACGCGTACAATATGCCTCCGTTACGATAGACGGACAGCTTAAGTCCAAGATCGGAAAGGGGCTATTGGTATTAGTCGGTATCGAGGACAAGGATACGCAAGAAGATATTGAATGGTTGGCAAAAAAGATCACCAACCTACGCATATTCGACGATGAAAACGGAGTCATGAACCGTTCGGTTATCGAAGCGGGAGGCGAGATCATGGTCGTCAGCCAATTTACCTTGCACGCCTCCACGAAGAAAGGGAACCGTCCTTCCTATTTAAAAGCGTCCAAACCGGATATAGCCATCCCGATGTATGAGGCTTTCTGCGAAGAGGTAGGGCTCCGACTCGGAAAACCTGTGCAAACCGGTACGTTCGGAGCCGATATGAAAATCGAACTTTTAAACGACGGGCCGGTTACTATTATCATCGACTCCCAAAATAAAGAATAAGTATGGCAGATATAACTTTACAACAAGCCCAGCAAATGGTAGACTCCTGGATCAAGACCTATGGGGTACGTTATTTCAACGAGCTTACCAATATGACAATCCTCACCGAGGAAGTAGGCGAACTCGCCCGGATCATGGCACGCACCTATGGCGAGCAGTCTTTCAAGGAAAGCGACAAGCACCGGGACTTAGGCGATGAAATGGCAGATGTCTTATGGGTATTGCTCTGCCTTGCCAACCAGACCGGAGTAGACCTCACCGCCGCCTTCGAGAAGAATCTCCAAAAGAAAACAGACCGAGATAAAGAACGACATATAAACAATCAAAAATTATAAGAATATGGCACATCATCACGATTGCGAATGTGGGCATGACCATGAGCATCATCACGAGCACGAGTCAAATCCCGTACAGATAGATCGCTACCATGAAGCTTTCAATAAGTTTGAGCCGGCTTTACCGGACAACCGGACTACCGAGGTGGTAAACGCCCTTCTAGAGAAACATTTCCAGGAGAACTTTACGCCGGAAGTACTGAAGACCATTCATGGCTGTATCGACCTGACCTCATTAACCAGCCTAGATACCAAAGAAAGTATCTGGAAGATGGTAGATACGGTAAACGATTTCGAGGGAACCCGTCCGGATGTCCCGAACGTGGCTGCTATCTGCACCTATCCCCTATTCGTGGAAACCGTCAAACAGGCGCTTACCGCGCAGGGAGTCAAGATCGCGTCCGTTGCCGGAAGCTTCCCTTCCTCACAGACATTTATGGAGGTCAAGATCGCGGAAACGGCTATGGCCGTCATGCAAGGGGCCGATGAAATCGACGTTGTCATGAACCTTGGTTACTTCATGGAAGACAATTTCGAGGAATTAACGGAGGAGCTACAAGAGATCAAAGAGAGCTGCCGCCACGCCCATTTAAAGGTAATTCTGGAAACCGGGGCTTTAGCCACGACGGAGAACATCCAAAAGGCATCCATCCTAGCCATGTATTCCGGCGCGGACTTCATCAAGACCTCTACCGGCAAAGGGTATCCCGGAGCTACAGCGGAGGCAGTCTATACCATGTGTAAGGCTATCAAAACCTACCATTCCATCACGGGGAACAAGGTCGGCATCAAGATCTCCGGAGGCGTACGCACAGCGGAAGACGCAGCCCGGTATTATACGATCGTAAAAGAAATATTAGGTAATGAATGGCTCAACAAAGACTTGTTCCGCATCGGAGCGAGCAGCTTAGTCGGCGACATAGAAAAACGACTCGGGAAATAACCCGTCCCAATAAACCGGGCGCGGACGATTTAGAATCTCGCGTCCGGTAAACATAAACACCCCGATCAATCCTATTTGGAACGAGTCATGATATAATCCGCCAGTTGGATTAAGGAGGCCCGGGCTTCGGACTCAGGCAATCTCAGAAGGACATCGACCGCTTTATCATGGTATTCTTTCATGCGGGCCTCGGCATATTCGATTCCACCGTTTGCCTTGGCGAACTCGATCAGGGAATCGACATTCTCCGCCACGAAATCTTTCCGTAAGATCATGTCCAGATAACGGGCGGCATCCTCTTCCCTACCCTGCCGCAAGGCATATAATAACGGAAGCGTAACCTTACCCTCGCGGATATCATTACCCGTCGGCTTACCGATATTCGCCTCCTTGAAATAATCAAAGATATCATCCTTGATCTGGAAGCAATAGCCCAGATACTCGCCAAACTCGCGGCAAAGGGCGATCACCTCCGCGGAGGCGCCCGATGAGATGGCCCCGATCTCCGTGCAAGCGGAAAGCAAGGTGGCCGTCTTTTTCTTGATCACTTGCAGGTAGCAATTCTCGTCCAGGATACTCTCCTCGGCGGTCTCCAATTGCTTGATCTCTCCTTCGGACAGATCCCGGCCCAGGTTGGAGATAATCCCTACAATCCGCAAATCGCCGGTTTGTATGGAGCGGATCAAAGCGGTGGAAAGCACGTAATCGCCTACCAACACGGAAATACGGTTATCGAAGATAGCATTCAAAGAGGGAACGCCACGACGCTGCTTCGTCTCATCGATCACGTCATCGTGAATCAATGTGGCGGTATGCAAAAGCTCCAGCAAAACAGCGGAATTGATCGTGTTATCCGTAACCTGTCCGCAGACCTTGGCGGTAAGGAGCACCAACAACGGACGCACGTGCTTCCCGGTAGAATTCAATATAACATCAATAGCCGATTGTAACCGGGTCGTCTCGCTGCGTAGAGATGCCTCGAAATCCTTATTGAAACGTTCAAATTCAGCGGAAACCGGTTCTTCTATTTTCCTTCTCTCATCCATAATTCCATGCAAAGATTCGCAAAAGTAACAAAAACTATCGAGTAAGCGAGTTTTTTCGTACATTTACCCAGATTTTGTCCCACTAAAACGTGTTAAAAGTAATGAAGTTATTCCTTATAGATGCGTATGCGTTAATTTATCGCTCCTACTACGCCTTCATCAAGAATCCCCGTATCAACTCTAAAGGCGTGAATACCTCTGCCATCTTCGGTTTTATCAACAGTCTGGAAGACGTATTAAAACGTGAGAACCCTACTCACATAGCGGTAGCCTTCGACCCGAAGGGACCTACCTTCCGGCATGAGGCCTTCGAGCAGTACAAGGCGCAACGGGAAGAGACACCGGAAGTGATCCGTCAATCCGTACCGATCATCAAGGAGATCATAGAGGCTTACAACATCCCGATCCTGGAAGTACCCCGCTATGAGGCAGACGACGTAATCGGGACCGTGGCAAAGCTAGCGGAGAAGGAGGGCTTCGATGTTTTCATGATGACGCCGGACAAGGATTACGGACAGTTGGTATCTGAGCATATATTCATGTACCGTCCTAAATTCGGTGGAGATTACGAGATCATGGGCGTAGCCGAGGTATTAAACAAATACGGCCTTACAAGCACGGATCAGGTGATCGACCTGCTGGGACTGATGGGCGACGCTTCCGATAATATTCCCGGTTGTCCGGGAGTTGGCGAGAAGACCGCCCAAAAGCTGTTGGCCGAATTCGGAAGCATCGAGAATCTATTAGCGAACACCGATAAGTTGAAAGGGGCTCAAAAGAAGAAGGTGGAGGAGAACGCCGAGCAAATCCGTTTCTCCAAATTCCTGGCGACAATCAAGACGGACGTCCCTATCGAGTTCGATGCCGCCCGTTGCGTCCGCGAGAAGCCGAACGAGGAGCGTCTGACAGAGATTTACACGGAATTAGAATTCCGAACATTTATTAACAAAATGAATTCCGAGCCGCTCAAAGCCGCCCCGAAAGGCCCCGTTCAAGGCGATTTGTTCGCAATTTTTACGCCCGAGAGTACGGAAGAGCCGAAAAAATCGATTCTCACGGACTTAAAGTCTACCCCCCACAACTATTATCTAGCTGATACAGAGGAAAAACAGGCTGATTTAGCCCACTTTTTATTGGGTCAGGAATTTTTCGCTTTTGACACGGAAACCGACGGCATCGATCCCTTGAAGGCCGGATTGGTCGGAATGTCGTTCGCCGTGAAGGAAAACGAGGCCTGGTACGTTCCCGTCCCCGCCAACTCGGTAGAGGCGGCGAAAGTAGTGGAACGCTTCTCCCCTGCCCTGCAAAATCCGAAATCACTGAAGATCGGGCAAAACATCAAATTCGACATCCTGGTGCTTCGCAAATACAACGTGAAGGTAGCCGGCCCCCTGTTCGATACGATGATCGCCCATTACCTGCTGAACCCGGAGTTGCGGCACGGAATGGATTACCTGGCGGAAACCTACCTCAAGTACCAGACCGTCCATATCGAGGAACTGATCGGCCCGAAAGGAAAGAACCAGTTATCGATGCGAGACGTACCCATAGAGCAGATCGCCGAATACGCCGCCGAGGACGCGGACGTCACGCTCAAGCTAAAGAACCATTTCGCACCCGAGTTGAAGAAGGAAGGACTAGAATCCCTCTTCACCACGATCGAGATGCCATTAATATATGTATTAGTGGAAATGGAAGCTACCGGCGTCACGCTGGATACGGTAGCGCTTAAGCAATCCTCCGGAGCACTTACCGCCTCCATGAACAAGCTGGAGCAAGAGGTTTACGAGCTAGCCGGCACGGAGTTCAACATCAACTCCACGAAACAGGTAGGCGAGATCCTTTTCGATCGCTTGAAACTAGACGAGAAAGCGAAGAAGACCAAAACAGGCGGTTACAGTACCAGCGAGGACATACTGGAGAAACTTCGCAGCAAACATCCCATTATCGGCAAGCTCCTCGAATACCGGGGGCTGAAGAAACTATTAAGCACCTATATCGACGCTCTCCCAGAATTGATCAATCCGCAGACCGGAAAGATACATACCTCTTTCAACCAAGCGGTGACATCTACCGGCCGCCTCAGCTCCACCAATCCGAACCTGCAAAACATCCCGGTGCGAGACGAGCTAGGCCGCGAGATCCGTAAGGCGTTTATCCCGGACAACACGGATTGCCTCTTCTTCTCCGCCGACTACTCCCAGATAGAGCTTCGCATCATGGCCCACCTGAGTGGCGACCCGCATATGATCGAGGCTTTCCAAAGCGGAGCGGACATCCATGCCGCGACAGCCGCCAAGATCTACGGAATCCCGGTAGAGGAAGTAACCGGCGATATGCGCCGGAAGGCGAAGACCGCCAATTTCGGTATCATCTACGGCATCTCCGTCTTCGGGCTCGCCGAGCGCCTGGGTATCCCCCGCTCCGAGTCCAAGGAATTGATAGACGGTTATTTCAACACCTATCCCCGTATCAAGGAGTATATGGAGGAGAGCATCAAGATCGCCAAGGAGAAAGGGTACGTGGAAACCATTTTCAAGCGCAAGCGTTTCTTGGCGGATATCAACTCGCACAACGCCGTAGTACGAGGTTACGCCGAACGAAACGCGATCAACGCCCCCATCCAAGGAAGCGCCGCCGATATCATCAAGCTAGCGATGGTACGCATTTACGAGCGTTTCGAGAAAGAGCGATTGAAAAGCAAGATGATCCTTCAAGTACACGATGAGTTAAACTTCAACGTATACAAAGAGGAAGCCGAGGAGGTAAAGAAAATCGTTCTCGAGGAAATGGAAAACGTCATGAAGCTGCAAGTCCCCTTGATCGCCGATTGCGGCGAGGGAGCGAACTGGCTGGAAGCGCATTGAGATAATACCGGAATCCCCCTTAAAAAAACATGTACGTGCTTTTTCAAAAAGTCGTACATGTTTTTTTGTAAACACGTACGTGTTTTATCCAAACCATAATAACCCGCCCGAAACACGAAATCCTCCCGTAAAAACACCCCGGAAGGCAGAAGAAAAATGTACGCCATACACTATCTTCGCGCCACAAAAGATTGTTCTGTATTTTAGGTTATGAAAAAAAGTTTGATCGCTTTAGCTTTCGGTACCCTTGGGCTGGGTATCGCCGAGTTCGTGATGATGGGTATCCTGCCCGATGTCGCAAAAGACTTACACATCAGCATCGCTACTGCCGGACACCTCATCTCGGCCTACGCGCTAGGAGTTTGCGTAGGCGCTCCCCTGCTGATTATCGCCCGCAAATATCCGTTGAAGCACATTCTGCTCGTTCTGGTAGGGATTATGATGATCGGTAATTTATGCGCCTCGGCAGCGCCCAATTACTGGGTATTAATGGTAGCCCGTTTCATCTCCGGACTACCCCACGGGGCTTATTTCGGGGTCGGTTCCATCGTAGCGGAGAAGCTCGCCGATAAAGGAAGAGGTTCCGAGGCTGTCTCTATCATGATAGCGGGGATGACGATCGCCAACCTGTTTGGCGTACCGCTGGGAACGGCCCTCAGCACCATGCTTTCCTGGCGGCTGACTTTCTTGCTGGTTGGTTGCTGGGGCATAGCCATCCTATATTATATCTGGAGATGGGTGCCTATGGTAGAGAATCTTCCGGATACCGGATTTAAAGGGCAATTCCGTTTCCTCAAGGCCCAAGCGCCTTGGTTGATCCTCGGGGCCACGATGTTGGGTAACGGAGGCGTATTTTGCTGGTATAGCTATATCAGCCCGTTATTGACGCAGGTATCGGGTTTCTCCACCGAAAGCCTTACCGTCTTGATGGTATTGGCGGGTTTCGGCATGGTGGTGGGTAACCTGGCCAGTGGCCGCCTATCCGATAAATACATGCCGGGGCGGGTAGCGGCTGTGGCGCAAGGTATGATTTGCGTAGTCTTGTCGCTCATCTTTTTCCTGGCACAAATATCTTGGTTGAATGTATTGCTGATGTGCCTGTGCACGGCGGGGTTATTCGCGGTATCAAGCCCCCAGCAAGTATTATTAATCCGCTATTCCAAAGGTGGAGAGATGCTGGGAGCCGCCAGCGTACAAGTCGCGTTCAACTTAGGAAACGCTATCGGGGCGTATTGCGGCGGCCTGCCGCTGGAGGCCGGCCTCGGTTATAAATACCCCGCCCTGATCGGTTCAGGATTCGCTTTCACCGGGTTCTTGCTACTGACTCGCTTTTACCGGAAATACGAGAAAACAGCTTAAGCAAAAAACGATAGGATGCCTTAAACCGCCGGAAGCCTTTTAAGGCATCCTATGTATCGGCGCAATTAAAAGTTACCACAAATCGGCCATATGCGTACATATTTCATCATATTCTCTTATTTTCGCGTAGATAAGGATCAGTAAATCTAATGGTATGATGAAAAATATCGACGATATCTTTCTTTTACAACGAATCAAAGAAGATGACGAGGCGGCATTCAAGTATCTCTTCGATACCTATTTCACCGCCGTGTATCGGCTTTCCTTTTTCTATATAAAGAAAGATACGGTATCGGAGGAGATAGCGTTAGACGTATTCACGGCTCTTTGGGAGAAACGAAAGAGTGTAAAGATCAAATTATCCATAAAAGCTTATCTCCTTACCTCTGCCCGTAACCGGACCTTAAACTATCTACGAGACCACGAGCAAGAACTCCGCACGGAAAACATATCCCTTTTCGAATCCGCTATCGAGGAATATCCCCTTGAGATGAAAGAACTGGAGCAACTGATCAACGAGGCCATCTATGCCCTGCCGGACAAATGCAGGGAAGTATTTGTTAAAAGCCGTATGGAGAACCGCTCTAACAAAGAAATCGCCACAGACATGAATATCACGGTAAAGACCGTAGAAGCCCAGATAACCAAAGCGCTCAAACACATCAAAGCCCATCTGGGGGAAAGCTATCATTATCTTTTCTGAGAAAATTTCGTTCGAGGTGTTAGGGTTCCTCTCCGAAACCGTGTCTCTATTATAAAAGGATAATCTCGATGTAATGGAAAAGATCATACCATGGGGGCTGCTTATAGCCCGATTAAGACACGAATCCACCCCGGAACAAGACGCGCTGTTCGACGCATGGATAAAAGAAGCGGATAACGCCGAGTTATTCGCCGATATCACCTTGCTCTGGAACAAGATACAGGAAGAGGTATCGGGAGCGAGACCGGATCTGGCTGTCTCTTGGGAAAAGATGCGAACCCGTATCCACGCGGGCCGACACAAGCAAAGGAGCCTACGCCGGATCAAATACTCGGTCATCTCCATCGCGGCCAGTATCTTACTGCTGCTAGGCATCGGTTACAGCTACCAGCTTGTACGGCAATACAACACCACTCAATATTATTCCGCCTTGAACGGGAAATCCAGAATAATACTGCCAGACAGCTCGGTTGTCTGGCTGAACACCGGCTCTACGCTGCAATATGCCTCCTCGTTCATCCACAAACGGCAATTAATACTGGAGGGAGAAGCCTCCTTCGAGGTCACGAAAGACAAAAGGCATCCGTTTGTCGTCCGTAGCGGCGACCTGAAGGTAAAGGTATACGGAACCAAGTTCAACGTGTATTCCTACCCGAACGACAACAACGCGAAAATCGCCCTGCGCAGCGGATCGGTATCCGTATCGCTAAAAGACGGAAAGGAAGCCTTTCTAAGCCCGGGAGAGATCGCGAGGATCGATAAGAAAGGGCAAACATTGAAGATCGAGCGATCGGACGTGGAGCTAGAGACATTCTGGGCAAAAGAATCGGTATTCTTCAAGAGCAAATCGCTCGGCTATATCTGCAAATATCTGGAAAGATGGTACAACGTGAAAATCAATGTCGATCCGAAGATAGCCGAGAGCCAATTCTATACGTTCACGGTGAAAGATGATTCCCTGGAAACGATATTACGGACCTTGTCCAAGATTAATCCGATAAAATATACATTCGATGATAACGACCGTGTAACGATAAGTAGTGTAGAACCTTAAATCATTTTGCCTATGAGTATATGACAAAAAGACAAAAGGCATAATCAAATTATGCCTTTCGGGGGCGTCGCATGCCCTCATAAACGAAAAAAAACGTGAGTTATGACAAAAGTTGGCGCTTTCCGTAGCTCACAGATTCTTAATCTTTTATTAATACAAAAGTATGAAAAATTATTCTATCCTTAAACATTCATTTTGCACTTTATCATTATTTATGGCGATGCTTCTTCACGCGGGAGTAATCCACGCGCAAGAAAAGCTTCGTATTTCTTTCTCCAATGTCTCTCTGGAAGAGGCTTTGAAGAAAATCGAGTCCGCTAGTAAATATACCTTTTTCTATGACGACAAGAGGACGGATCTTTCCCAGAAAGTATCTGCCGACGCGAATGGCCAAAGCATAGAGGAAGTACTCGACGCCATGTTGAGAACCACGAACCTCACCTACGAGATCGATAACCGCCAGATCGCCCTTATCATCAAGGGAAAGAACGGCGTGCCGCAAAAGACCAAGAAGATATCCGGCGTGGTAAGAGACGAGAATAACGAGCCGGTCATCGGGGTCAGCATCGTTCAACGCAATACCACGAACGGGACGATCACGGACCTGGACGGGCGTTTCTCCTTGGAATTGCCGGAAAACAGCTCGATAGAGATCTCGTATGTCGGCTATGGAAAACAAATTATCCCGGTAGCGAACAAGAATGATTTCAATATCGTATTGAAAGAAAACTCCTTGAATCTGGACGAGGTAGTAGTCGTTGGTTACGCCAGCCGCAAGGTGGAGGATATCACCGGGGCCGTTTCCAATATCCGCGCGGACAAGACGAATATCGGCGGAGCCTCTACTTCCGTGGATCAAATGCTCTCCGGCCGTATATCCGGCGTACAGTTCAAGCAAAATACCTCTCAGCCCGGCGGCGGGGGCAAGACGATCATCCGCGGGCGTAACTCTCTTTTCTTAAATACGGACCCTTTATATGTAGTAGACGGTTTCGTCGTGAACACGCCCAGCGCCCCCAGTAGCGGAATGGCGTTCAACGCCCCGGACCGCGACCCGCTGAACTCCATCAACCCGAACGATATCGAGAGCATAGCGGTACTGAAAGATGCCGCCGCTACCGCCATCTACGGCGCCCAAGGTTCTAACGGCGTATTCATCATCACGACCAAAAGGGGTAAACAAGGCAAGATCCGTGTCTCTTATGACGGATACGCCGGCGTGCAGACCACCGCTAAAAAGTACGACGTGATGGACGCGCGACAATATATGCGATACAACAACGCCTTCAACCTGACCAGCTTCACCGAGCAGGAGATCAACGCGGCGCAAACCACGGATTGGTTTGACCAAGTAACCCGAAACGGCTTCTTGCAGAGCCATAACGTAAATCTATCCGGAGGTTCCGAGTCTCTCAAATATTATTTCTCCCTCGGATATTACGGAATGGACGGTATCGTGAGAAATACCGGCATGGATCGCTATACCGGAAGAAGCAACATCGAGTATAAGAAAGACAAATTCACTTTCAGCTCCAATATTTTCGCCACTCATATCCTGGATACCAACCAGCCTACGGAAGGTGGTACCCGCAATTCCGTCATCTCCTCCTCCATCGCTTTCGCCCCCAACGTAACCGTACGGGATCAAGACGGGGCGTACAATAAAGACCCGAACAACGATTTCATCGCCAACCCGGTTTCTCTATTGGATATAAACGACAAGATCTATACGGATAAACTCAACTTCAGCGCAGGCGCTTCCTACGAGATATTGCCCGGATTGAAACCGGAGATCAAGCTTACCTACGACGTGCAAAACGCCCACCGCAGCTTTTACGTACCCTCGACAACCGCTTACAACGGTAACTTCACGCACGGGGGAACCGCCAGCCAAAGCTCCATGAGAAGTACCGGTATCTCCTTCGACGGCTTACTGCATTATGATGCCGTATTCAATAAGAAACATCACGTAACCGGATTGTTAGGATACGAGTATTACCAGCGGGATAACAATTATTTCCGGGCCGAGAACTCCGGTTTCGGTACGGATGCCACGCACGAGAACAATTTGGGCGGCGGCAACGCTCCCAAGATGGATTCCTCCAAAGACCGCCGTAAGGATATCTCCGGTTTCGGACGTATAGATTATTCTTTCGACGATAAATACCTCGCCACGGTAACGCTAAGGCGCGACGGTTCTTCCGTATTCGGCGGCAATAATAAATATGCCTATTTCCCGGGTGTCTCGGTGGGCTGGAAAATAGACAAGGAAGATTTTATGGCCGCGGCAGCGGATAAGGTCGATATATTGAAACTCCGTCTAGGCTACGGGCAATCCGGCAACTCGGGTATCGATCCTTATCAATCTCTTTCCAAGTATGATATGACAACGAATGGCATCCTCGGACAAAACAAGGTATCCGGAGCCACGCTAACGAATTATATGGAGAACCCGGACTTGAAATGGGAGACTACCTCGCAGGTCAACCTGGGTATCGATTACGGTTTCTTCGGCCGTTTATCGGGTAATCTGGATTTCTTCGTGAAGAACACGAAGGATATGTTGGTGCAGGTCTCGCAATCTCCTATGACCGGCCATAAATATCAATGGCAGAACGCCGCCTCCATGCGGGTATGGGGCCTTGAGTATAGCTTGAGCTCGACCAACATACAGACCCGCGATTTCGAATGGGACACGCAGTTGAGTTTCTCCTGGACAGACAACAAGATCACGGATTACAACGTAACCGACGAAAGCACGGTGGCGGCGTTGAACACGATCGGTGTTATCAAGGGGGAACGTACGAACTCATATTATACGTATGTCGTCGATGGCATCGATCCTTCCAGCGGCTCGTATCGTTTCAAGGATCTGGACGGAGACGGCTCTATCACGGTAAAGGACAAAGCGATCCTCGGGACTCCGGACCCCCGGGTAATCCTAGGCTTCGGCAACACGTTCAAGTACAAGAACTTCGCGCTGGATATCTTCTTTAACGCCAACTTCGGCAATAAGATGTATAACTACTCCGCAATGAACTTTACGCTACCGAATACTTTCGAGACTTCCAACTATATGACAGATGCCATGAATTATTGGTCCGAATCCAATCCGGGATCGGATATAGCGGCCAATCGCACGAACGGCAACGGTAACGCCCTGTATAACTCCCGCTGGATCGAGGATGCCTGGTTCATCCGTCTGCAAAACGTGACCTTGTCTTACAACTTGGCCTCTATCCCCTCGTTTCGCAAGATATTCCCGACGGCCAAGATATATGTGCAGGCGCAAAACCTGTTCCTGATCACCCCCTACTCCGGCCTGGACCCGGAACTAGCGAACAACGCTTATATGGCCTCTTCCGAGAACCTTCCCGCGTTCCTTCCCGGCAGCGTAGACATGAACGCATATCCCCCGGCACGGACATTCACGGTAGGTCTTAACTTTAGTTTCTAACATCAAAAACATACATTCAATATGATACGCAAACATTCTATCAAATATATCGCGCTTGCCCTGTTGGCCGGCAATCTCGCTTTTACTTCCTGCTCCGACACCATGGTAGAGGAAAAACTGTTCAGCCAGATCGGAGACGGCAACCTTTCCGATATCGAAGGCGCCCGTTTATTGACCAATGGGATTTACGGATATGTACAATATTTCAGTTACTTCGGGGGAAACAACTGGCTGATGAACGTCAGCTCCTATTCCGACGAGTTTTTCTGTAACTGGGGCGGCACGCCGGAGACCGGATGGGGAGGCGCGCAGAACTTCCTCAATATGGATGCCGGCCACGCCATGTCGGAAACGAACTGGAATAGCGTCTACAGCCTCATCACGCAATGCAACGAGGTGATCACCAAATATAGAGAATCCACGGAACCGGAAATAATCCGATACGTAGCGGAAGCTCGTTTCTGGAGGGCTTTCTCGTACGACAAATTGTATCATTTATTCGGTACGGTTCCCTTGGTTACCGGCAGCCAGGATATCAAGAACGGTATCGCACGGGCTTCGCGAGAGGAAATGGAATCTTTCATCGAGACGGAACTGGCCGACGTAGAGAAGGTATTACCGGAAACTTACTCCTCTACGGACTATGGCCGCCCTACCTCATGGGCGGTCAAGGCCACGTTAGCCCGCTATTACTTGAATAAGAAAGATTGGCAGAAAGCCTCCGCTTACGCAAAAGAGATTATAGATAAGGGCGGTTTCAGCCTGGTTGATTACCAAGATATATTCTCCAAGAACCAGAACGATGAGGTCATATTGGCTATCAATCATATAGCGGAGGCGAACCATGGAAACAAATACGTGGCCTTGGTATTGGAGGCCTCCATTCGCGACGCTCTTGGCATTACCGGCGTATCCGCTTCCAACGGATATGGCATGGCCGTACCTTTCTTCCGTACTTTCGATCCGGACGACAAACGTATCGCACCTTATAATCCTGCTACCGGTAAAGGTATAGCCGTATCCGGAATCGTTTATAAAAGCGATGGAACGCCGGTTTACGGTACTCCCGAGGAGCCCAAAAGCGTAGAGGAGCAACTGAGCCGTGTGCTTACGTTCAAATGGGAGGTACAAACGAACATTCCATTGGGCGAGGATGCCTCCCTGAATGTCCCTACGTTGCGCCTTGGCGAGGTTATGCTAACTTACGCGGAAGCCGAGAACGAATTAGGCCATCTGGAGGAAGCGAGAACCTATGTCGATAAAATCCGTAACCGTGCGGGCCTGGAGAATCTCCCCGCGAACCTAGACATGGCATCCATGCGCGACGCCATTCTCGACGAGAGGGGCTGGGAATTGTATCACGAGGGTTATCGCCGCGAGGATTTGGTGAGACACGGTAGGTTATTGGAGAAAGTAAACGAGAAATATCGCTATTATTTCGGCAAAGATATGCCGTGGAAAAATAATAACGACCGGATATTACAACCGATACCGACAAACGCGTTACTTTTAAACCCGCTGTTGAAACAGAACCCGGGATATTAAACCACAGGGAACCGAATTAAATAACTCTAATTCTTCGATCATGAGATTATGTATATTATTAGCGAGTATACCTCTTTTCCTTAGTTGCAACGCGCCTAAGGCCCCCCAAGCGTTCAGCTTGGGGCAAGAGGTCGGTCAATTGCCGAATATCCAAGGTAAAGAAGGGAACGGGAACTATTTGTATGTGACCGCCGGAAACAACCTGTATTCCATCGGCAACCAGTACGGGAATTTCCCGCCGGCAGGTTTCCACGTACCCGGCGAGATGAGCGGCATATGGCAACATCCGGTCAAGTTGCTGGACGGTTTTACCCTATCCATACAAGACGGGGAGAAGTCTATCACGCTGGATAAATGCGATTCTTTCATCACGTACCCGCTAGCCACCCAGTTCAAATACGAAGGGGATGCCGGCTTGGATATCGTACGCACGGATTTCGTGCCAGACAGCCTTCCGGTCTTGGCCGTAGAGTACCAAGTCCGCAACAAGACGAACAAGCCGAAAGAAATCCTCTTATCATTTACCGCCGATACCGACCTGTCTCCGGTATGGCTGGGCGAACGTAGCGGAATGACAGATACCAGGGATCAATATACCGGTCTGGCCCATAATACCGCCTTCGCGAAAGACAGCTTAAATAACTGGCTCGTGGGTATTACCTCCGATCAAGATAGCTTATCTGCCGATCACCTGGGAAATAGCCCGGTACAAGGCCAAGGGATTTCTGTCAGGCTTAATACACCCCGTTTAAATCTCGCGCCCAACGAGGTAAGGAATATCCGCTTCTTTATCTCCGGCTCCATGAAAAACGAGACCGAGATACAAGAGAACCTACGGGTAGCGCGAGAGAACCTGAAAGACCTGTATAACCAAAAGAAACTACGGTATGAGGAGATCGACCGTACCGCCGCTATAACCATACCGGACACGTTGCTTATGACCGCTTATCAATGGGGTAAATACAATAGCGACTGGCTGGTTCGCGATGTCCCCGGTTTGGGAAACGCCATGAGTGCAGGGCTTCCGGATTATCCTTGGTTCTTCAGCAACGACCAGTCCATCACGTTCAAGGCCTTGGTCGGGACCCGCGATCCGGGCTTATTCTACAATTCCATGAGAATGATCAAGGAGGTATCAGATAAGTTCAATGATAATACGGGGCGTATCGTCCACGAGTTCTCTACCAACGGGGCGGTCTATGATAAAGGGCGTATGGAAGAATCCCAAGAGTTTATCATCGCCACCTGGGAAATATTCAAATGGACGGGGAACATGGATTTCCTAAGAACCTATTACGAGCATGGGAAAAAGGTATGGGAGTTCTTGCAGGAGCACGATACCAACCATAACTTATACGTGGAAGGTCCAGGAGGCGTGGAGATCAAAGGGCTGAACGACGAGATGCTAGACGTTGCCGTCCATACCCAGATATTCCTGGATGTCATGTCGCGGGCGGCAGCGGTGTTAAACGAACCGGATTTATCGAAAGATTTCGCCTCTAAAGCGGATCGGTTGAAACAGCAGATCAACGAGGATTGGTGGAGCCCTTCCGAGAAACGTTTCGCCGATTTTATCTCGGATAAGCGAAAAGCCGTCCAATTGATCGACATGGCCCTTGAGGAACGAGTGATCGCCAACCGGAATGAATGGGCACGGAAGAAACTAACAGCCTTGAAAGAGCGGATATCGAAAGGAGAACATAAGGAAAAAGGCTATACGGTATTCTATAACGCCTCCTGCCTACTCCCCGTCAAGGAGGGCATAGCCGACCGGGATAAGGCGCTCCAAATGCTGGACGAGGTACCTTTCTTCACGAATAAGTTCGGTATCTACGTGGCGGGTATCGCACGCCCGGATGATATCACCTTGGAGGAATGCTCCGTAGCCGACCGCCTCAACGGTGATTTCAACTACAACGAGGCGATCATGCAAGGGGCGACATCCAACCTGGCGATAGCGGAGTGCCAATACAGGGGGTTTGAGAGTGCCCGGAAATACATCCGGCAAATCCTGAATAATTTCAGTTTCGCTACCCCCGGAACAACTTATGAGGTTTCTCCGGATTACGGCATGTTCGTGCAAGCCTGGAACGTCTGCGGCTATAATATCCCATTAATACATTACGTATTCGGAGTAAGCCCGATGGCTCATGAGAAAGAGATAAATATCAAGACCGATATCCCGGAGGATTGGGGATATGCCAAACTTGATAATTTATTGGTAGGCGATAACCGGTTAAGCATCGATTACCAAAAATCCGGACAACAAAAATCATTTGTCATCTCTTGTACCGAAAACGGATGGAAGCTTCGCTTTACCGTACCGTCCAACAGCAAGTCTGTCAAGGTGAACGGAAAGGAGATATCCGCTTCTTCCGGGTTTATCGACTTAACCGGTACCAAGAATACGATCGAACTCATGTAGCTCGATCAAGGTAGTTGTTAATTACGGGTGTGTCAAAACTTAATTTTAGCCCGGATAGGCTTTTGATTTGAAACTTGAACATCCTTAAAGGCAAAAAGAAGAGTCGTATCAAACTCTGTTTTGAGTAATGATACGGCTCTTTTCAGGTCTTGTAGTTATTATAATCCGTAACTTTTCGGAGAGATCATTTTTGTTTTGGTACACCCACAATTACAAAGAACAATAGCCAAAGATTGTTTCTGGTACTTTCGTATATATTTCGATATTAATTTCCTACATTTACAGACCTAATGTAACGAAATTATGATTAACACTTTAACATCTTTGCGATTCATATTCGCCATGATGGTCTTCGGGGCACACTGTTATGTTATAGATAACTTCTTCGATATCCATTTCTTCAAAGAAGGGTTTGTCGGAGTCAGTTTCTTCTTCATGTTGAGTGGTTTTATTATAGCGTACAATTACCAGAAAAGACTCACCGAGAATAAGATAAGCAAACGCAGCTTTTGGGTAGCGCGCGTCGCCCGCATTTATCCCTTGCACTGGCTGACCTTGCTGGTAGCCGCCGCTTTAGGAAATTACGTAATAGCGTCGGGAGCCATAGACTGGTGTAAGCATTTCCTCGCCTCACTCACTTTGACAAACGCCTATATACCTAAAGACCATTATTTTTTCTCATTCAACAGCCCTTCGTGGAGTTTATGCTGCGAACAGCTTTTCTATATTTGCTTCCCGTTCCTCATACCGCTCACGAAAGACTACAGGAGATTACTGCTCGTTTTCCTGATCTGCGCGATAGTATGTGTCGCCGGTATGTATTTCACTCCTGTGGAAAGCATAAAAGGATATTGGTATGTTAACCCGATCACCCGCCTCCCGGATTTTATAGCCGGCATGCTATTATTTCAATTATACGACCGCCTGAAGAGCAAAAACATTACCTTCTGCCAAGGAAGTATCATCGAGATCGTATCGATGGCATTATTTTTGGGCCTTTACCTCTATGCCGCTGAAATCCCCAAAGTATACCGGTACTCCTGTTATTACTGGCTTCCCATCGCATGTATCCTGATTAGTTTTTCCTTGCAAAAGGGTATGGTCTCGAGATTATTATCTAACCGTTTCTTAGTGATTGGCGGAGAGATCAGTTACAGTTTTTACCTGATTCATCTTTTCGTGTTGCTTTCTTACGCTAAATGGCAAAAAGAAAGCGATTTCCATATAGATTGGTACGTCTCGATCCCACTTCTATTTTGTATCATAACCTTGTTGAGCCTGCTCTCTTATTATTCTTTCGAGAAACCGATGAACAAACTCGTCAAAAGATTATTAAACAAATAATCGATGGATCGACCGATTAAGCACGAAGAGAAAGCGCAGAAAATAACCGTATCAGCCTAAAATTGATTATCTTTGCGAACTCAAAACAAGATACTTGAAGTAAGTATATAACTGATTGATAATAAAAAATACTATAATATTATGGCATTACAATGTGGCATCGTAGGACTTCCGAACGTAGGAAAGTCTACCCTTTTCAATTGCTTATCGAACGCAAAGGCACAATCTGCGAACTTCCCGTTCTGTACGATCGAGCCGAATGTAGGCGTGATCACCGTACCGGACGAACGATTGAATAAACTGGCGGAAATCGAACATCCGCAACGGGTGATCCCTACCACCGTGGAGATCGTGGATATCGCCGGATTGGTGAAAGGAGCCAGCAAAGGGGAAGGATTAGGCAATAAGTTCTTAGCCAATATCCGCGAGACAGACGCTATATTGCACGTATTACGCTGCTTCGACGATGATAATATCGTGCACGTGGATGGACGTGTAGACCCGGTCCGTGATAAGGAGATCATTGACTACGAGCTCCAGATCAAGGACCTGGAAACGATAGACAGCCGTATCGCCAAAGTACAGAAGCAAGCGCAAACCGGAGGAGACAAGCAAGCAAAAGTCGCCTACGAGGTGCTTTGTAAATACAAAGAGGCTTTGGAGCAGGGAAAAAGCGCACGTACCGTCTCCTTCGACACGAAAGATGAGGAACGCATCGCGCACGACTTGTTCTTGCTCACAAACAAGCCTGTCATGTATGTTTGCAACGTGGATGAGGCTAGCGCCGTAAACGGTAATAAATACGTGGATGCCGTACGTGAGGCGGTAAAAGACGAGGATGCCCAGATACTAGTGGTCGCCGCCAAGATCGAGAGCGAGATCGCCGAGTTCGATACCTATGAGGAACGCCAGATGTTCTTGCAAGAGATCGGGCTGGAAGAGTCTGGTGTAAACCGTTTGATCAAATCGGCTTATAAACTACTGAATCTGCAAACTTTCTTGACCGCCGGACCGGACGAATGCCGTGCGTGGACATTCCATAAAGGCTGGAAAGCTCCCCAATGCGCCGGTGTTATCCATACGGATTTCGAAAAAGGATTTATCCGTGCCGAGGTAATCAAGTATGAAGACTATATCGCTTACGGCTCCGAGGCGGCTGTAAAAGAGGCCGGAAAGATGAGCGTCGAAGGAAAGGAATATGTCGTACAGGATGGAGACATCATGCATTTCCGCTTTAACGTATAAGGAGTAATCGAAATAAATCATATCTTTGAGACCGGATAACATTAACTTTATGTTAGTTTATCCGGTTTCTTGTATCCTTTAAATCTATATATGTATGTAAATCTATATGTGTATGAAGCATTTTCTCAATTCTGTACTCTGTATGTGTATCACCGTTTTTTGTACCCACGCCCAGCAAAAGAACGTCACTAGTATCTTAGAGGTAATGGACATCACGACCGGACAACGTTCCGTGATCAAGGAGTTTCCTTTTTTGATAGAAGCCCCAAACTGGACTCCCGACGGTAATTGGCTCGTATATAACAGCGGGGGAAAATTATATAAGCTCTCTCCGGAATCTCCAGGCGAGCCGCAACTAATCAATAGCGACTATGCGACCCATTGCAACAACGACCATGTGATCTCTGCCGACGGCAAACAGATAGCGATTAGCAACGGAACGAAAGAGGATGGCAAATCGCGCATCTATACCTTACCTTTCGAAGGCGGTATCCCTCGGTTGATTACCCCGCTCGGTCCCAGCTATTTGCACGGATGGAGCCCCGACGGGAAACAACTCGCTTACTGCGCCGAGAGAAACGGTAATTTCGATGTCTATGTCATTCCTGCCCTAGGTGGAGAAGAAAAACGCCTCACGACAGCCGATGGCCTAGATGATGGCCCTGAATATTCACCTTGCGGACAATATATTTGGTTCAACTCCGTACGTACCGGGCTTATGCAAATCTGGCGCATGAAAACGGATGGTTCCGAGCAAACCCAAATGACATTCGATGAGACCCGTAACTCTTGGTTCCCCCATATCTCCCCGGATGGAAAACAGGTAGTTTTCATCACCTATACAAAAGGAGACCTGGAACCCGGGCAACATCTCGCCAATAAAAACGTAGAATTACGCCTTATGCCGGCCACAGGCGGAGAGCCCAAGACCTTAGTCAAACTATTCGGCGGGCAAGGAACGATAAACGTAAACTCTTGGGCACCCGATAGCAAGCGATTTGCTTTCGTCAGTTATCGGCTAGATTGATCCATATCCTTCCCGTCTATACTCGGAAGGGATAATTCCCGTTTGCTTAATAAACGCCCGACGGAAGGTACTGATAGAATGGAAGCCCGAGCGTTCGGCTATCTCTTGTATACTGGCCAAGGGTTCGGCTTCCAATAAACGTTTGCTCTCCTCTACCCTGAAACGATTTACGTAGTCCGAGAAAGAACAGCCTAGCTCTTTATTAAACAATTGGGAAAGATAAGAGCGGCTCATCGGGAATATTCGCTGTAAGTCGGTCAGGCGTAAGTCTTCCCGTAGGTAAGGCTTCTCGCGTTCGAACCAGGCTTGTACCTCCTCTACGTATCTTTGCCGTATGATACCTTTCTGTTCCTCGCTACCTTGGTCATCGTCCGCATCCTCCTCCAGATCGGGCAATTCCCAACCGCTCTCGAAAGTATGATCCAAATGGATTACTTTCAGGAACAAGGCCTTATAAAAGAAAAAGTACCACAAGACCAATAAGAACGCCTTGTCGATCACGTACAAGACAGCACGATCCGTAAACAACAATACCAAATAAAAAACATACATGGAAGAAAGGATCATCATAATCTTTCTCAACCAGTCTAGATCATAAGCTTCCGGATCTGATACATTCTCCCTTAAATACAGCTTAAACTCCTCGCTATAACGCAATACCAGATAAATAGGCACGGCCATGTACAGAAGCGTGGAAAACAAGATTAAAAGCCGTATAGCCACATCCAGATTCACGCTAGCGAATACCTCGCCCAGAAAGTTATAACGATGAATATCCCCACCCGATAACCGGTAAATCAAAAATGAAAACCCCAATACCCATATCGGACTGGTAAAGATAAAAAAACGACGGGCGGTCATATAACAGGGGCGCAACACTTCTATCACGTAACAAGCCAATGTCGCTACTACGATACATCCCATGATCAACACATCCGGATGGAATATCTCTTTCGAATTCTCTACATACAGGTTAACCGATACTCGCACCGCCGCTAAAAACGCCCATAATAGCATACTCCATCCTAAAATTTGTTTTGCCCTATTTTCACGGGCACGTAGCAACAGGGTAACACCGCCAAAAACACAAAAGCCCAATATCTGTAAGCTCAACAAAAACTGAATCTTATCCAACATAATAACACTACCTCCTATCTATTAAACAATACGCCCCCCCAAATGTTCTTTTTGATTCCTCAGTTAACAATATGAACACCATAGATAATTTGAACGATCTAATTTTGTACGATTTCACCGATGTTTTAGACCGTATGCTCCTCCTTTTCTCCTTAATCGCCTGAAATTTGCATCCAGAAGTTTCACACAAAAATAAGATAAAATAATGAGAAAGTCTGTACTCTTTACCTGTATGATTTTAAGCTTTTGGAGTTGCTCCGGCGACAAAGACTTCGGAAGTCTTGAGAATATCGGTTGGAATGAGAAACCACTCCAAATAACGACTCGTATCTTAACTACAAAATCCACGAATTTTATACAAGAATTCAAAGAAGGCTCTATGCTCGGACTGCAAATCACGTCTGGTACGACCGGCGATTTATACAATGATGTATCCGGTTACCGAAACGTAAGCGCAAAAGCCTATAAGGTAAACGGAAAAATCCAGTGGCAACAAAACCCGGAAGTGATGCTCGGCTCCGAGGAAGCTACGATATACGCATATTATCCTTATCAAGAAGACAGGAATCTTAACGTCAGGCAGATACCTGTCAAGCTAGCGCCAAACGCACAGGAGACCTATGATTATATGTATGGAACCCATGCGATCGGGCAAAGGGCGGTCAACAGCACCTCGCCACTCGTATTACTCCGCATGAATCATGCCCTATCACTGATATCTTTCCAGTTGAGCTTGGATAAAAACAAGGCAGGAGCCTTTATATTAAGCGCTGTTCAAGTAGGAAACAAGCCCGGAGGAACAACCTTAGCCAGCGAGGGTACACTGGATATCACGACCGGCGACATCACCGGCACTGTCTCCCGCGGTACCTTTGCATTCACGGCGTTATCCTTGACGAATCCGGTCATCCTCATCAACAAGAAATACTGTGATCCCATGCAACTCATGGTAATCCCTACCTCCGGAAAGATCAAGACCGGCGAAGTAGAGGCTCTATTCACGATCAACGGAGAAACCTATAAATTCAACATCCCCGCCAACATCCAATGGGAAAAAGGCAAGAAATATTTATATAAGCTAAGCTTTAACGGAAGGTCGTTACAATTGCGAGAAGTCTCCGTCACAGACTGGTCGCCAGGTAACGGATAATGGATTGATTGGCAAAGCCATGTAAGTTCTCACATCATGGCTATCAAGGTGTAACGCCGTGGCAAGCCTCAGCCCGCTTGCCACCGGCCACTACACCGAGAGTACCGATAACTTTTATCATTCCGGCGAATCCGGCCATCATACGCCACTACCCGTATGATGTGCCTACCATTCAGCCGACTCTATATATTCTCTTGCAACAAGAGAAACAACGGGTCTCGTCCAAATATCTTTCACGTCCGGGATGGCCATTCCCTCCCGACTTAACGCCAAGAACATTCTTCTATTTGACTATCACCAGGACGAGACCCGTTTAAATTACAACCTTATATTCCTTGGAAATACAAAGAGATCAGGTCTCACGGCACACAGGAAATCACAAGCGAGACCAACGAATAATAACAATGCCCATCGTAAGCACCTTATGACAGGCATTATAAGATACTTACGACGAGCATTATAGCGAACTTAGAATAGGTATCATAGAAACACGACACCATCCGTTGTACCACACACTATTTTCCAGTAATAATCCGCTTGATCTCACTCAGTTTGTTCAAAGCTTCCAAGGGGGTAAGATTATTCACGTCCAAGTTCTTGATCTCATCTCGCACCTGGCTCAATACCGGGTCATCCAACTGGAAAAAGCTCAGTTGATACCCCTCAGCGGCAGAGGCTATCGTTTTTACAGGTTTACCCGTAATACCTTCCTGACGATTCTCGGATTCCAGTTGTTTCAAGATCTCGTTCGAACGTTTCACGATACTCTTAGGCATACCGGCCATTTTCGCCACATGGATACCAAAGCTATGCTCGCTCCCTCCCGGCACCAGCTTTCTCAGGAATATCACCTTATTCCCTACCTCCTTGACCGATACGTTATAATTCTTGATCCGCTTGAAAGAACGTTCCATCTCATTCAACTCATGATAATGGGTGGCAAACAGCGTCTTTGCCTTCGCGTTAGGGTGCTCATGGATATATTCCACGATCGCCCAGGCGATAGATATGCCATCGTACGTACTGGTACCCCGGCCCAACTCGTCGAAAAGCACCAAACTCCGTGAAGTCATATTATTCAATATATCGGAAGCCTCGTTCATCTCCACCATGAAGGTAGACTCGCCCACCGAGATATTATCCGAGGCACCCACGCGGGTAAATATCTTATCCACGATACCGATATGAGCACTCTCGGCCGGAACGAAGCAACCGATTTGCGCCATCAGCGTAATCAAGGCCGTCTGGCGCAACAAAGCGGATTTACCGGCCATATTCGGGCCTGTGATAATGATGATCTGCTGCTTCTCGTCATCCAGATAGACATCGTTGGCGATATAAGATTCGCCCAAGGGCAATTGCTTCTCGATCACCGGATGGCGACCTCCTTTTATATCGATCACATCGGAATCGCTGACTATCGGACGGATGTATTTATTCGCCTCCGCGGCCTTGGCGAAAGACAAAAGGCAATCGATACGCCCGATCAGGTTCGCGTTCATCTGGATAGGCGGGATATATTCCGTCAAGGCCAATACCAACTCATTGAAAAGACGAGTCTCCAAGGCAAGGATCTTTTCTTCCGCCCCCAATATCTTCTCCTCGTATTCCTTCAACTCCTCGGTAATATAACGCTCGGCATTCACCAAAGTCTGCTTACGGATCCAATTCGCCGGAACCTTATCCTTATGGGTATTACGCACCTCTATATAATAGCCGAAAACATTGTTGAAAGCGATCTTCAAGCTTGGGATACCTGTCTGCTCAATCTCACGTTGCTGTACCTTCAATAGATAATCCTTGCCGGAATAGGCAATGGCACGCAAATCGTCTAATTCCTCATTGACACCCTTCGCGATAATCCCTCCCTTATTCACCAGAGAAGGAGGATCGTTATTAATCTCCTTCTCGATCCGGTCGCGGATCAAGGCACAGGTATTCAGTTGTTCCCCTATCCGGCACAAGCTAGGCTCCTCGCTCGCCATACAAGCCTCCTTGATCGGCTCGATCGCACGAAGCGCAACCTTTAGCTGAACTACCTCGCGAGGAGATACGCGACCGACTGCTACCTTGGAAATGATACGCTCCAAGTCACCGATCTGCTCCAAGTGCATATCCAGCAACTCTTTCGTCTCCGGCTCGCGGAAAAAGTAATCCACGGCTTCCTGGCGTTCCTGGATCGGTTTCACATCCTTTAGCGGGAACAATACCCACCGGCGAAGCATACGGGACCCCATCGGAGAGATCGTCTTATCAATCACATCCAGCAAGCTGGTACCCTCCTCGTTCATCGTATTGACCAATTCCAGGCTACGTACCGTAAACTTATCCAAGCGAACGTACCGGTCTTCCTCTATACGGGATAAAGCGGTGATATGGGAAATATGCGTATGCTGGGTTTGATCCAGATAATACAAGATAGCCCCGGAGGCGATAATACCCAACTTCAGGTGTTGCACACCGAAACCTTTCAGGTTCTTCGTCTCGAAATGCTTCAACAGACGATCCTCGGCAGCCGAGGTCGTAAAGATCCAGTCATCCAACTCAAAGATAAAGAAACGAGGCCCGAAGGCTTCCTCGAAACGCTTCTTGTTCCCCCGTTCGATCAAGACCTCCTTCGGGGAAAAGTTATTGAGCAATTTGTCGATATAATCGATAGAACCCTCTGCCGTCATAAACTCGCCGGTAGAGATATCCAATAAAGAGATACCGCATACCTCCTTGGCGAAATGGATAGACGCCAAGAAGTTGTTCTCCTTATGATTCAGTATATTGTCGTTGATGGAAACACCGGGAGTCACTAATTCCGTAATCCCCCGCTTCACCAGCTTCTTGGTCAGCTTGGGATCTTCCAACTGGTCGCAAATGGCCACGCGCTTACCGGCCCGCACCAGTTTCGGCAAATAAGAATCTAACGCATGATGTGGAAATCCCGCCATCTCGACATGCTGACCTACGCCATTCGCACGTTTGGTCTGTACGATACCCAATATTTCCGCGCCAACCACGGCGTCTTCTCCATACATCTCGTAAAAGTCTCCCACCCGGAATAAAAGGATAGCGTCCGGATGCTTCGCTTTTATATCGAAATACTGCTTCATCAAAGGGGTTTCCACAACTTTTGCCACGATAGTACTCTTTTAAATGCATTTACAATATTATCCGCACAAAGGTACTATTTTTTTTCGATCTGTTAACGGGAGAATCCCACCAAGCCTTTACTTAAAGACGAACAATCAACCATCTCCTCTATCGCCCACTAATTCGGTATACAAGTCGTTAAGCCGCTTGCGGAAATGCGGTACAGCGTATCTTTTTCTAGACAGAAGCGTATTCACGGGAACATCCGTCGCCTCGGAGATTTCCTTTATAAACCTTCCTTCCGAATCTTCCCCTTGCTTATAGGACATATCTGGAAACCAGTAGGCAGTGTCCGTTATCAATCATCCTCAACACATTGCGTCTGCATTTATCAACGCAACTCCCACATCCCTTACAATCGTATGAGGCTATCTCCAAAGAGAGTATCTCTTTCCTTTTATGCCAAAACATCTTTTCTTCTCTTTTAATTATAAAACTTCATTCTCGAGTCAGACATGTCCTTCTATTTAGGGAGACGATCGAGAAGAAAAGATATTTTACAAATAAGGTCTTAATTGATGAACACGTTTTCAAATATCATTAAGCCAGACCTCATACCGGTCGGGCAACATAAGTTCCGGGCAGAACCCTGATATACCCAAGTCTAGATAATCACTATTGAGAAACTATCTTTTTTTAAAATACAACGGCCATAAAGCCTGTATACGGTTCGCTATATGATACGCTAATACCGGAGGAACCGCGTTACCGATCACCTTATAAGCGCCTGAGGCACTCAGCTCAAAACGTGTGCTGTTCTTTTTAAAGGAGACAAACGTATAATCCGGCGGGAACGTCTGTATCAAAGCACATTCCCGAGGGGTTAAGCGGCGTTCTTGTAAACCCGCTTCTAATTCTTCCGCAATAATCCCCCCATGTTCTTGGGATAAACGACGGTATTCCACGTTTCCATGATGCTCGGAACGAATCGTCGGGCCAATATTATCCAACGCGATCTCCTTTTGACCTTGACAATGAGCTCCCATATATTTCGCCTGCGAATAATATCTCTGGGATGGATCGTCTGTCGTATCCGGTTCCTCCAATCCGACAAACACATCCCGGCAAACGACCGGCGGCAACAGTTTCTTATCTTCTATGGTACAGGCATGTGTCGGGCTTGGATATGGGTTGTAAGCTTCGGGAACTTTCTCTTCTTGAAGTGCCTTCAATGCCTTAACTTTTAAAACGGACTTACGTATCCCGATAAAAATCACACGTTCCCTAGACTCTGGAACCCCATAATTGCCCGCATGTAAAACTTGAGGATCTAAAACAATATATCCATCCCCGGCCGCATGAGAGAAATCTCTCTGGATAATATTTTTCACGTCTCCCAGATTCACCAGTCCCTTCACGTTCTCGGCGATAAATATCTTGGGCCTCGTAATGTCTATCACCTGCTTCATCCAATAGTAAAGTTTACCCCTCGTCTCTTCCGAGGCCTCATCGTCCTCACGCAATTTACCGGTATGATCCTTATTCGACTCAAATCCCAAACGCTTACCGGAGACACTGAAATCCTGACAAGGAAAACCTCCCGTGACGACATCTATATTTCGAGGAAAGACTTTTTTCCCCGCTCGATGTTCCTTCACCAAGTCTACGATACTCCTTGTATTATAAACGTTTTTATCATATCCGAATCGATCCATATATTGAAGCCAAGCGGTTTGTGCCTCTTTCAATATATCATTCGCAAAGACCGTTCGAAAACGATTCCTCCGTAAACGGACCCAACGCTCATCGATAACCTCTTGAATCCACGAACTCTGAGGAGATATAGATTTACGATGACATATAAAATCCCCCTCAAACCCTAAATCCATGCCCCCACATCCGGAGAACAGGGACAAAACCCGTAGTTCGTTCGGTGCACCAACCTCCTTTTCAGTCATTTTCATATTCGATCCTTACTATAAGATATGCTTAAAGAATCACAAATTTACGAAGAAATTCAGTCATATCCTCCCGGTTCAAGACCAGTGACTTGCCGGATAATTTCGGAGTCTATACCTAAAGCTCTCATTTTTCGGGCATTCGCTTTATTATTCTCCTCCCGACCCTTTTCCAGGCCCTCTTCTTTACCTTTAGCTCTACCTTCTTTACGGCCCTCCTCCAAGCCTTCCTTTTTCCCTTCTATCTTCCCCTCCATTCTACCTTCCACTCTTCCTTCCATTCTACCTTCTATCCTTCCTTCCTCCTTACCTTCGGCCAATCCCTCAATACGTCCCTCAAGTTTCGCGGAATCAAGCACGTCGTTTTGGATCATGATAGCGTTTAAGTGCTCATCGTAAGCGTGGCGCTCGGAAGGGGGCATGGAATAGTATTTCAATTTCTCGCGTGCCTCACCCAGTCCGGGAGCCGTGCTGTCGGGACGGATACGACCATCCTTGAGGTAATCCATCCATTCCTCCAAGGGTGTAACGGCCGCTTTATTGAACTCGTTCACACGGATCAGGATATATTCAGGGAAGATCTCGGAGGGCAAACGACAGACGATAGCGTCCCGTTCCTTGGTATTCACCAGCAACCGGTCTTTCGAGTGTACGCCTATGAACTGGTTTTGGCCATGATACAGATAATCCTGACCGATACCGATATCGAAATAAAGGATACTGATCGAATAAATTTTCTTCACCTTGTAGTAAGCGTCCCCCAAATGGATATGCTCGGTGATCGCCTTCGCCACGCCGTAGAGGATACGTTCGAGGTAATAAAGCTCGCGGGTATTCTGTATCTCTATGATAATAATCTCGCCTTTGCTATTCAAAGCCTTGATGTCCACCCGGTTGAATTTATCATCAACCGACAATTGGTTTCCCTCACTCTCCAATAGCTCCACGATCGTGATTTTCTCCCCGAGGAAAACGGTGAGAAATCCCTCGAGCACATCGAAATTTGCTTTCTGACGAAGCAAACGTTTAATAGCCCAATCGAAACGGATATATCTGTCTTGCATCTCTTTCATAAACTCCTGTTCTTTTTTTGTTTTCATAGTCAATTGATCCTGATTCGGTATCCACTATTGGATAGCTTGTCAAAGATAGGTCTTAATCACGAAAGAAACGGCCCCACTAATAAAAAACTCAAGAAAAAAAGCCATACATAGAAATCCGTCTCTACGTATAGCTTTTTTATGTACTCCTCTACTTGGTGACAAAAGGAATATATACGGATAGCATCAAATCCGAAAGATGTCCACGACGGCCATTAGCCGGTCCGTCATTGAAATGCTTCAAGGTGTCGAAACAGCCATATTGATAAGAAAGGCCGAACTCGCAACGCTTGCTCAAACGATACCCTACCTTCGCCACCACGGACAAATCAAACACGGCCTGTGACTGTACATAAAGCGTAGGAGCGATACCTACACCCAAATGGAATTTCTTGGTAAAACGCCAATTCCAACTGGCAGCTATGGAAATTGGCATCACAAACTCATCGAAAACATCTGTTTTCTTAGAAAAATATATGCCATCCTCTATACTTTCATAATAAGGAAAATGCTTCGTCGTTTCCATCTTTTGAAATCCCATCGTCATATCCAAGTCATAGAAGAATTTCTGTTCCGGAAGGAATCGGAAACGATAACCGATCATACTATTCAGCTTATAATCGTGCCGATAAGACCAATTTGACTCGTCACCCCAAGTAGTTTGTTTCCAACTATCTTGCAAAGGGAATCCGGCACCGATACCAACTAATACACCATGCTCAATTTGGGCGAAAGTAGAAGTAGAAACCAATAACAGTAAAAATAAAACATTTTTCATAATCTCTCTTTTTTCGTTATGTTTACGGTTGCAAATCTAGAGACTATATATGACATAAAGGGATTAAATTATGTAATCCACATAGACAAAGTAAAACCGTAAACACATGATAATCAAGGACTATAAAAACAAATACATAGACAAACAATCGTAGAGCCCCTTAAATGAAGGTTTATTACATACTAAATATTAACAAGAGATTCATACAGTCCTTGTTTGCCTTCCCAGTTTAATTTCTTCCGTACTCGCAAGCGTGTACGATCAACGGAAGTAGGAATAATATTTAAAAGGATAGATATAGCTGTTGAATCAAGCTTAAATAATGTAAGGAAACAAAGATGCATTTCCGATGCTGACAAGCTAGCATCCCTAAGTACCTTTATAACACTAGGATAAACTTCCATCATCAAAACCTCAATATCAATCCACATTTTTTCGGAAACGGGTACTTCAGAATTATTAGGCTGTACAGTTTGGGATATTTTCTTTATTTTTTTAGCTAAATTACTATTGAGAATTTTAGATTCTCTTAATTCGAATAATCGAGATCTCAAACTATCTACCTCTTTCTTCACATTTTTATATTCCACTTGCATTTTTACCGAAGAATACTGAGCATTTTGTAGTTGGATCAATTCATCACTCTTTCCCCGAAGTTCCGCATATAATTGATATATGCTTTGATTCAAAGTATTAATTTTTTCTTGTTGTTTTAAAAGTGAACGATTTTTCCTTCTTATTGTAGCTAAATAGATAATAATAAGTAAAGCACATAGAAATAACAATATCAATATAAAAATATAATTCCTTTGCCCCTTTAATAGTAATCTTATATTTTCATTATGCAATTTTAAATGTTCATACTTTTGTTCAGTATCATATATATCGACGGATTTACTTACATTCATAAGGGAATCTTCTGTTGCTACATATTTTTCATAAAAGTTTAAAGCATTTTTCAAATTATCTTGTTTCTTATTTATTACATAATTATAATAAGTTATAGTAATCGGAACCAACTCATTATCAGCAGACACCTCACTGGCCTTTCTCAAATACTGCTCAGCCTTCTTCAAGTTACCACGTTTTTCCTCGATATCAACCAACACCAAATAATCTGAAGCTACCTCTTTTAGATTTGGTTCTATACATCGTAAAATATAATATTCCGCTAAATCATAATCTCCCAAATCATTATATATATTACCTAAACCGTTATATACATAAGACCTTACCTCTTCAACATTTAATGAATCCATAATCATTTCGGCTTGTTTCAATGAAGCAAGGGCTAGATAAGACGAATCTGCTATTGAGTAACTATGGGCCTCATTCACGAACGTACGTACATAGCTCACGATATTATTTGCTAAATGGAAATACTTCCTGCTCTCCTTATATTTTTCCGCGGCTAATATATAACGAAGATCCACCTCATACAAATCCCCCATATAACTACAAATATACCCGGCACGATTATAATCCTTAATCGCCAACGCTACCTCAAGCGCATCGGAGTAAGCCTTCATTGCCTTCTCGTACTCCTTATCCTCCACATACGAACGCCCCAGATAAAGGCCGATTTCAACCTCTTCTTTCCGCATCTTTTTCTTTTGATAGTATTTCAAGGCAATCTCAAGCTGGTTCGTATAAGGCATTTCATCCTCTATTTTATCGGCGGCACGTGCGTACAACATACACCAACGGGCTATCAGATGGGGACTCAACTCTTCCGGAAGCGGAATGGAATCCAATGTGGTGATTGCGCTATCCGGATAAGCATCAAACAGGTGTTCCGCTCGATTGATCAAACAGGTTTCCTCAGATTCATTTTGGCATTCTACCATAAGGAAAGTCAAGGAAGTTAATAGTATATATATAAATAACTTCATTCTTTATTATAAATAAGCAAAATTAATATTTTTAAGAGCCTATTTAAATTTTGTATTTTGGAATGAAAAAAGTACTTCTTCTTGCTGCCAAAATGATTATTTTTAGTTAACAAGCTTCAAATAATTGTATTGTATGGATTTAGAAGAAATACAGTGGCAAGTTATTAAGAAAACTTTGAACCTGCAAGAAAGAAGACGAAAATATGATTTGCGCAAAATATGGAACGCAACCTTCTATCTAGAGAAAACAGGATGTCAGTAGCGTATGCTTTTTTGAATTTTGCTCCTGGGGAGTTGGTTTACTACTATGGATAGTCGAAGTGTATGTTTTGGGGACTCTCAACGGTATTGATAGGAATAAGAAAATAAAAGGAGTTAAACGTCATGTAGTAGTAGATAAGATAGATTGTAGAAAGGACATTTTCATAGTTTGACAACTATAGAAGACCCTGCCGAAACTATGAATTCACATTCGATTTGACAGAAGAAATGGTAAAACTGGTATCCATTAAAATGTTATTGAATAAAATTTAAACAGGTTCCAAATTAAAAAAAATAACTTACTCCAATAAATCCTGTATGTAACAATCTCTTTTTACAAGGAAGATGTTTGTTAAAAGCATCACTTTCAATAATTATATTTCTCCTCCCACTATAAATATCAAATGTAGAAATATTATAACCAAATAATAACGCTATATTATCTATATTTACTGATATATATGATTTACAATTGTAAAACAGAATTGATCCATTTCTATTTTTTACAATTTTATATTTGCTAGGAATAGGTTCAAAGTTTTTTACATTAACATAGGAAAATTCTAATTTTTCATTAGGTATAATATTGAGTAAAACACCTGGTTCAGTTACAAATAAGATCCCATCTAATATAAAAAATTGAAATCGTATAGCGGAACGAAAAAGCAAATTGGATACTTCCTTTCTTTCATTTACATGCCATTGATAATTAGTATTACTAACTAAATCATAATGAAGATTATCTACTACTTCTTTGACAAATCTCATTCCTAAAACAATCCCTACATTTTTATGAAACATATAAGAATAGGAAGGATCAAATTCAAATGCAAAATAAGAATTCAAACCTAATGTGATTTGAAGCTCATGCCTCAAAATTTTATTTTCTCGTTGAGCATAACATATTATAGGTAGTATAAAAGTTAATGCTACAATTAATCCTCTAAAATATCTATTTTTCATTAAAATATAAATCCTATTCCAAAAGATAAGGAATGTCTGTTATTATGACCAATCTTTGTATCAGAAATTATTTCTGGTTCATAAAAAGTTATTATTTCATATCGAATGGACTGCAAATGATATCCTAACATAAAATTAATCCCAAAATGTTTTAGAAAATTAATTTTATACCCTAATCCAGAATTAAATAAAATTCCAGCATTAGATATCTCAGTTCCAATACCATATCCAAATTTAGTATAAATACTAGCATAACTTGAGACAGATTGAAAAAATAGCTTTTTTACTCGGTATACCCATTTTAATTTCCTCATATACAACATCTTTATCAGAGCAAGATGACAAACTTGTGCCTAGTATAAGGCCAACTACCGACACAAAAAAATAATTTTTCATGATTTTTTAATTTAAATAAATAATACAACAAACCAATTCTGCCTAATCTGGATTTAATGTATGGGAAATACCATTTTATGGTTTTGGATTATATATAATATTAAATTGCTACATATCCATTAACATCAACGCCAATATTTAACTTTGCAAAGGAAAACATAATTTTTCATTTTTACACTACATAATGCATATAATTTTATTTTTATTTTTCATAGTCAAAATACATAAAATATTACAACTTTTACAATAGATAAAGACTATATGATTAAGTAAGTATAAAGTATCCAAGAATAAGAATACAAGAAGTACACAATAAGCCCATCAAAAAAATAATATTTATAAATACATGAAAATCAACCATATAAAAACATCATTATGTTTTCGGAAAAACACGTACATGTTTTTCCAAAAAGTCGTACGTGTTTTTCATAAATCACGTACGTGTTTTGGCAGAAATTTTATAAGGAAAATAAGAACACATAAAAAATAGACAATAAGCCGAATCAGCAATAATTCATTGTACAACTTACAAACTCATAAATGTCCAACTAGCTTATTGCTTATCTCAATTATTTTACAAACCTTTGTAACCGTATAATTTTAAACCAAAATCTTTACTATGGAGTTACAAACGATACAATATAAGATTCACGAGATCAGAGGGCAAAAAGTCATGCTGGATTTTGATCTGGCGGAAATGTATGGAATTGAGACAAGGGTACTTAAACAAGCAGTCAGGCGTAATTCTAAACGATTCGAGGGAAATGATTTTATGTTCGAATTGACCAAGGAGGAACTTTCAAGATCACAATTTGTGACCTTGAATAAAGGTAGAGGTAATAACTTTAAATATATGCCATTCGCTTTCACGGAACTAGGAGTCGCAATGCTAAGTAGTGTGTTGAACTCAGACATTGCGATCGAAATCAACAGAAACATTATGAGAGCCTTTGTCGCTATCCGGAATTATGCCTTACAAGCTACCACTAGTTCTATCGAAATTAAAGAGCTACAAGAACGTATCAAATCTCTTGAAACGGCTAATGAGGAAACGCTTTGCGCTATCAATGATCTCAGTGAAGATACCCAAAAGTCTTTGGATGATATTTACATAGCTCTTTCTGAACTGGCTACAAAGAAAAAGAACAATGCTAAAAGGCCTAAAATTGGTTATATCAAATAAAGTAAACTAATAAGTTCTTATACTATGGAATTACAAGCGATACAAAACAAGATTTATGAGATCAGAGGTATGAAGGTTATGCTAGATAGAGATTTAGCGGAAATATATGGAGTAGAAACACGTACATTAAATCAATCCATAAAAAGGAATATTGAAAGATTTCCCGATGATTTCATGTTTCAACTAACAAATGAGGAAGTAGATAATTGGAAATCACAAATTGTGATTTCCAATTCTATAAAAATGGGACTAAGACGTAATCCTTATGTGTTTACAGAATTAGGAGTAGCGATGCTCAGCAGTATCTTAAACACTAAAATAGCTATACAAATCAATATTAGTATTATGCGAGCTTTCGTTGCCATACGACAATTAACAACAAACCTACCTCAAAACGAATTCAACAAACTCCAACAGGAAGTAAAGGAACTCAAAGAGTATATAGAAGAAGCATTCGCCGATTACAACGATATCAACGAAGATACCCGCACGCAGCTTGAGCTAATCAATCTGTCACTCGCTGAGCTACAAGCGAAAAGAATCGGGAATCAATCTCGCCCCCGGACGGGTTACATCAAATAAACAGATAATGTAAATAACTCATATAAAATAAATAAATTCACTAACTTTGTAGCCTTAAATAGAAAACGATACAAAAACGATAAACTATCATGGAGTACAATTTCAGAGAGATTGAGAAGAAGTGGCACGACTACTGGATTGCCGAAAAGGTTTATAAAGTCGAAAAGGACACGAATAAACCTAAATACTACGTATTGGACATGTTTCCTTATCCTTCCGGTGCGGGATTACACGTTGGCCACCCGCTCGGTTATATAGCTTCTGATATTTATTCGCGTTTCAAACGTTTACAAGGTTTTAACGTATTGCACCCGATGGGGTACGACGCTTACGGACTGCCCGCCGAGCAATACGCCATACAGACCGGACAACATCCGGAAATCACGACAAAAAACAATATCGCCCGTTATCGGGAGCAATTGGAAAAGATCGGTTTCTGCTACGATTGGAGCCGCGAGATCCGTACCTGCGACCCCGAATATTATAAATGGACACAATGGGCTTTCATCCAGATGTTCAATAGCTACTATTGTAACGACAAGAAGCAAGCCCGCCCGATCAGCGAGCTGGTACAGGCTTTCGAGACAAACGGTACGGAAGGCTTGAACGTTGCCTGCGGAAAGGAACTCTCCTTCACCGCCGAGGAATGGAAGGCCAAGAGCGAGAAAGAAAAACAAGAGATATTACTGAATTACCGGATCGCTTACCGTGGCGAGACCATGGTAAACTGGTGCGCCGCCTTGGGTACCGTGTTGGCGAACGACGAGGTAGTGAACGGAGTTTCCGAGCGCGGCGGTTACCCGGTAGAGCAAAAAATAATGCGCCAATGGTGCTTACGTGTATCCGCTTACGCACAACGCCTGCTGGACGGGTTGGATACGATCGACTGGACGGATTCCTTGAAAGAGACCCAAAAGAACTGGATCGGCCGTAGCGAGGGTGCCGAGGTGCGTTTCAAGGTAAAAGACAGCGACAAGGAATTCACGATCTTTACCACGCGTGCCGATACGATGTTTGGCGTTACTTTCATGGTATTAGCGCCGGAAAGCGAATTAGTGTCCCAATTAACAACCGCAGATCAGAAAGCGGAAGTAGACGTTTATCTGGATCGTACCAAGAAACGTACCGAGCGCGAGCGGATCGCCGACCGCCAGGTAACCGGCGTGTTCAGCGGATCGTATGCCATCAACCCGTTTACGGGCGAGGCAGTTCCTATCTGGATCAGCGATTATGTATTGGCCGGCTACGGTACGGGAGCGATCATGGCGGTTCCGGCGCACGATAGCCGCGACTACGCTTTCGCGAAACATTTCGGGCTGGAAATCCGTCCGTTGGTCGAGGGTTGCGACGTAAGCGAGGAAAGTTTCGATGCCAAGGAAGGTATCGTATGCAACTCTCCGAGAGCCGGCGTTACCCCTTATTGCGATCTTTCCTTGAACGGGCTGACGATCAAGGAGGCGATAGCCGCTACCAAGAAATACGTAAAAGAGCACAATCTGGGACGCGTGAAGGTAAACTACCGCTTACGCGACGCTATCTTCAGCCGCCAGCGTTATTGGGGCGAGCCGTTCCCGGTATATTACGATGCCGATGGCATGCCCCGGATGTTGCCGGAAGAATGCCTGCCTCTGCTGCTGCCGGAAGTAGATAAATTCTTGCCTACCGAGACGGGCGAGCCTCCATTGGGACATGCCGTTAAATGGGCTTGGGACACGGTAAACAAGAAAATCACCGAGGTATCAAAGATCGACAACCAGACGATCTTCCCGCTGGAGCTTTGCACGATGCCGGGCTTCGCCGGTTCTTCCGCTTACTATTTACGCTATATGGACCCGCGTAATGATAAAGCCTTGGTAGCCAAAGATGTGGACGAATATTGGAGAAACGTGGATTTATATATCGGCGGTACGGAACACGCTACCGGCCACTTGATCTACAGCCGCTTCTGGAATAAATTCTTGTTCGACTTGGGTATCGTTTGCGAGGAAGAGCCATTCAAGAAACTGATCAACCAAGGTATGATCCAAGGACGCTCGAATTTCGTATACCGTATCAACGGGACCAACAAATTCGTTTCCTTGAACCTGAAAGACCAATACGAGGTCACTCCTATCCATGTAGACGTAAACATCGTATCCAACGATGTATTGGACATCGAGGCTTTCAAGAACTGGCGCCCGGAGTACAACGACGCTGAGTTTGTATTGGAAGATGGCAAATACATCTGCGGATGGGCTGTCGAGAAGATGTCTAAATCCATGTTCAACGTAGTGAACCCGGATATGATCATCGAGAAATACGGCGCCGATACGTTACGCTTGTACGAGATGTTCCTTGGTCCGTTGGAGCAATCCAAGCCTTGGGATACGAACGGTATCGATGGCGTGCATCGTTTCTTAAAGAAGCTTTGGGGCTTGTTTTTCGGCAACACGGATACCTTGCGGGTTACTGACGCCGAGCCTACGGCCGACGAGTTGAAATCCTTGCATAAGTTGATCAAGAAGGTAACGTTCGACATCGAGCACTTCTCATACAACACCTCTATTAGCGCTTTCATGATCTGCGTAAACGAGCTAACGAGCCTAAAATGCGGCAAACGAGCCATCTTGGAGCCGCTTATCATCTTACTGGCCCCGTTCGCTCCTCACGTGGCGGAAGAGCTGTGGCATCAACTAGGACATGAAACGACCATTTGCGATGCCCGGTGGCCGGAACATAACGAAGAGTATCTGGTAGAAAAATCAGTTACCTACGTCATCTCATTCAACGGTAAAGCCCGCTTCAACCTTGAGCTTCCGGCTGATATCTCCCGCGAAGACGCCGAAAAGGTCGCCTTGAGTCATGAGAACTCAGCGAAGTGGATGGAAGGCAAGACCGTTAAGAAGGTAATTGTCGTGCCCGGCAAAATCGTTAATATCGTAGTGGGATGAACTTAAAACTCACAAAAATCTATTTCTCCGTGCAGGATTACTTGATGATCCTGTGCGGAACTTTATTGTACGGATTCGGGTTCAACGCCTTTATCCTCTCCAACGAGATCGTGACCGGTGGGGTAAGCGGTATCTGCGCGTTGATATTCTTTGCCTCTAATGGATTGATCCCGGTATCCGTATCTTATTTTGTCATCAACGTAGCCTTGTTGGTGGTAGCCTTAAAGATCTTGGGTCTGAAATTCTTGATAAAAACCATTTTCGGGGTTTTCTCGCTCTCCGCTTCCCTATCTTTCTTCGAATGGTTGCTGAAAGGACAGCCTATACTGCATGACCAGCCGTTTATGGGAATCATAATCGGCGCATTCCTGTGTGGTGCCGGTTTGGGATTGGTGTTCTCGGCGAACGGTAGTACCGGAGGAACGGATATTATCGGGGCGGTAATCAATAAATATAAGAATATATCGATCGGACGTATTCTTTTGTTTTGCGATTTCTTCATCATCAGCTCCTCTTTCTTCCTGTTCCATAACGTAGATAAGATCGTTTTCGGTTTCGTGGAGATGTTCATAAGCAACTATGTCCTCGACATGGTATTGAACGGTAACCGCCAATCCGTTCAATTCCTCATCTTCTCCCAGAAGTACGACGAGATAGCGGATCGTATCATTCACGAGCTAGGCCGCGGCTGCACGATACTGGACGGAGTGGGCGGCTACTCCCGCAAGCCTGTCAAGGTAGTCGTATTACTCGCCAAGAAGTCCGAGTCTGTCTCTATCTTCAGGATCGTGAAACGTATAGACCATCAGGCGTTTATCTCCCAAAGCATCGTCCGGGGAGTATATGGCGAGGGATTCGATCAAATAAAGACTTAATATTTTCATAGTTTTGACTTTTCATAAAAAGGGTGGTCTTTTAATTAAGGCCGCCCTTTTTTCACGCACGGGCACTATCTCAATATCTTGTATTCTTTAATTCCCGCCTTGTGCAAAAAGTACCGGAAAGCCACTCCCAACACTCCCAGCCCATACACCACGCTATTGTATAACTTAATGGAAGAGGCTTCCGGAAAATATTTGGTAGGACAGGTAACCTCGGCTATCTCATAGCCTTTGTCGCATATCTGGGCGATTACCTGATTGTCGAAAACGAAATTGTCCGAACATTTCTTATAATCGATGGATCTTAAAACCTCGGCGGAAAAAGCCCTGTAGCCCGTATGGTACTCGGATAACTTATTATTCATCAGTATATTTTGTATCAACGTAAGTATACGGTTACTTATATACTTGTAAACGGGCATCCCCCCCTTTAAAGCGCCCTTCCCTAGAATACGCGAGCCAAAGACCACTTGATAGACATCGTCCGCGATCACGTAGGCCATGGCGTGTATCAATTTGGGGGTATATTGATAATCCGGGTGAAGCATGATAACAATGTCCGATCTCAACTCGAGCGCCTTATCATAGCAAGTCTTCTGGTTCCCTCCGTACCCCTTGTTCACCTCATGGGAAATAATGTGCTTGATACCTAGTTCACGCGCTTTCCCGACTGTCTTGTCACCGCTCTTATCATCCACCAAAATCACGTGATCCACGATATCAAAAGGGATTTCTTGATAGGTCTGTTCCAACGTCTTCTCGGCGTTATAGGCAGGCATTACGACAGTAACCACTTTATCCTTAATCATTCTTCGTCTTTATTTACAATAGTTTCTAATAAAAAAGGAAAACAAAACAGATAATAAGATATATCAGCTCCGTTTGTCAAAAAAGACTCTATTCCATTATCGTATAATCCGTATACTACATGTCCCGAGATAGTAGCGAACAATAATACGCCACCGTAAAAACATACGTCCGCATACTTTCTGCAGAAGAAGGGTACGACAAAAGCCAACCCTAAAAAGCAAACTACATACGAGAACGGCAATAATACGTCTCCCTGTGTCACGAACGGATTCAATCGCATAAAAGTATGCGGAGACATACAATAAAAAGGAAGAAACGTCAACGCGAACGCCGCGATGAAGCAAAGCCCCCATTTGAATATGCGTATCATACGGATTTCTTTTCGTAAGCAAACATACATCCCCCATATGATAAGGGGCAACACAAACACAGTGCGCATGGAAAACAATATCCCGCCTATAAATGCCCATCCGTAAAAACCTAAGCCGGAACGCTTCGGCAAATCTTTCAGGCCAAACAAATACAAGGCAAACAACAAGGAGTTGATAAAGATCGTACTGCGGGCGAATATCTCCCAATAGATAGCCAAGGAAGATAAAAGTAATAGCATCAAGAATCCAAGGCTGTTACGATCAATCCTTTTCTGGAAATACCACAATGTCAACCATAAGCTACCGACGGTCATCCAACCGATCTCCCCCACCTTATAAAAAGGATAGGCCACTATAAAATAAAAAGGCATAGGTCCCGGATAATTCCCTTCCGGGCTGTGGACTCCATAGGGATAAATCCCATCGGAAACCGAATCCCAGAACAATTGGATCATCTCCCACCGATCCACGTTCAAGCTCTCTTTCGGGATAAAATGCAAGATAAGGCCGCTACCGATGGTGAGCAATCCCATAACTCCGGCCCATACCCACACCGGAAAACCCAGTTTCTGCCTCTTATACAAGGAAAATAATAAATATATAAACGCTATATATCCTCCCGTTACCACTAAACCCATAGGTAAAGATACTCGATACAGGTATTTAAAATAAAACAGGGCATTTATCGTTATAAATAGGCTACCGGCTACAAACCGCTGGATAGTAATACGAGAGTTCATAGATTTTTATTTACTTTGTATGTCACAAAGATACTCACTTTTAACAAAATAAGCAGAAGATGAAAAAGAAACTTGTTTTCGCTACAAACAACTTACATAAACTGCAAGAGGTCTCGAAGATCATCGGAGATCACCTTGAATTGGTTAACCTACGTGATATAGACTGCCATGAGGATATCCCCGAAACGGCCGATACATTGGAAGGCAACGCCTTGCTTAAGGCCCGGTACGTAAAAGAGCATTACGGATTCGACTGCTTCGCCGATGATACCGGACTTGAGGTAGAGGCGCTAAATAACGCTCCGGGTGTATATTCCGCACGCTATGCCGGACCGGGACACGACGCGCGGGCTAATATGCGGAAATTACTCCGCGAGATGGAAGGGATGGAGAATCGCAAGGCTCGTTTCCGTACCGTGATAGCGCTGGTCATGGATGGTAAGGAATATTTATTCGATGGGATTATCAATGGGGTTATCACGAACGAGAAGAAGGGCGAGTCGGGCTTTGGATACGATCCTATCTTCATGCCGGATAATTATACGCGGACATTCGCCGAACTGGGCGATGATATAAAAAATACGATCAGCCATCGTGCCTTGGCCGTGCGTAAACTGGCCGAATTCTTATCTACCTTATCTTGATAAATATGAAACGCATCTTATCCATATACATACTGCTGTGTGCCTTGACGCAGCTAATCCAGGCACAAGGCGTCGGAACCTGGACCCCGTATTTATCTTATTACAACACGACGGACGTGGCGGAAGCCGGCAATATCGTTTTCGCCGTAGCGAATGGTTCCCTATATAGTTATGGCAAAGAAGACCAGAGTCTAAAATTTTACTCCAGGCAAAACGGATTAAGCGACAATGATATCGCTAACATAGGCTATAATCAAGAGACGAATACTTTATTAATCGTTTATAGTAACGGCAATATAGACTTATTGAGCGACAATGGTATCTACAATATACCCTATATACAAACTAGCACGAATATACAAGATAAAACAGTTAATTCGATCTATTTTTACAAGGAGTACGCTTATCTATCCATGAACTTTGGCGTTGTGGTCGTCAATATGCGTAAAAATGAGATTACCGATACTTATAGGCTTAACAGAATCGTGAAATCAGTATGTATAAAGAATAATTCCATCTATGCGGCTACGTCGGAAGGTTTATCGTATGCCTCCGTCAAAGATAATTTATTAGACGTGAATAACTGGAAGAAATTCTCGCTTAATACGGATAAATTTGAGGAGAATAATATTTCAAATATCGGTTTATTCCAAAATACGCTTTGCCTTTTCATCAAGAAACAAGGGGTTTATTACCTCGACTCGGATAATGCGATTCAAAACTTATGCATAGATAGTAATATCAACGATATAACGATCCAGAGGGATAAACTGCTCGCATATACGAATACGAGTACGTACATATGCTCTTCCTTGTCGCAGAAAACACAAGTGGCCACAGGAACGACAAACGATATATCTGCCCAGAACACATCTAATACCTATTGGGTGGCATCCGGGCCGGATGGTTTAGTGGGCATGAAGTTGAAAGGGAGCCAGATGGAGGTATTCGCCTCTAAGTTGCTCTCTTTAGAAGACAGCCCCAAACGTAATTATTGCGATTTCATGACTTTTCAACAAGGTAAACTGTTGGTAGCCGGAGGTGGACGGTGGACAAATAGAGATAGTATTATCGGGACGATGATGATTCGTGAGGACGAGAAATGGACTAACTTCGATGAGGATAAAATACGAAAAGAGAGTAACAGCGTATTCATGGATGTTACGACTATAGCCGTAGATCCCACCGACAAATCTCATTATTTCGCGTCTACTTGGGGAGAGGGCGTCTTCGAGTTTAAAGATAACGAGTTCGTAAAACTCTATAATACGACCAACAGTTCGTTGGGGACAGCCGTGGAAAATCAACCCAGAGGTTATGTCCGTGTGGAGGGGCTGTGTTATGATAAAGACAATAACCTGTGGATGACCAATACGGCGGTGAACAGCCGTATATGCGTTTTAAAAAACGATGGAACCTGGTCTGCGCTACGATCCGGCAAATACACGGTTCTTGATAATATTCCTTTGATCGATAAAATACTGATCACGTCTAAAGGACATAAATGGATAAATATTCCTCGCGAGAATGTAGGAATAATCGTTTTCGATGATAAAGGTACCATCGACGATACTTCCGACGATGTGGTAAACAAATTTGCGAGCTTCAACCTTAATAAGCCGACAGGAGAGGCGATCTCCGTGAGTGGTTATTTCTGCATGGCCGAGGATAAGAACGGCGATATATGGATAGGAACCAACAGGGGCCCTATTATCTGCCCGGTACCGGATAAAGCGGTGAACGATCCGGAAAACGTGTATTGTACCCGGATCATCCGTTCCATCCAAGATGATATCCCCGCATATTTCCTGGATAACGCAAAAGTGACAGCGATAGCCGTAGACGGAGGAAATCGCAAATGGATAGGAACGGAAGGGAACGGAGTGTTTTTGGTAAATGAGGATGGAAGCGAGACCATCGAGAATTTTACGACAGAAAACTCTCCTCTCCTTTCGGATAAAATAAACAGTATCGCTATCGATGATCAAACCGGTGAGGTCTTCTTTGGGACGGAAAACGGGATCATATCCTATATGTCGGATGCCAGCGAGGGCAAAGAAGATTATTCCGAGGTGTATGCCTATCCGAATCCTGTACGACCGGAATATGCGGACCAAGTTACGATCACGGGATTAATGACGGATTCTAACGTGAAAATAACAGACCTGAACGGTAATATTATCTTTCAAGCCAAGTCTTCCGGTGGACAACTTACATGGAATTGCCGGAGCGTAAATGGCGGTCGTGTGGCCAGCGGCGTTTATCTGGTGCTCTCTTCCACGCCGGAGGCGAAAGAAAGCGTGGTTACTAAGATTATGGTCATTAGGTAAAAGATTGGATAAAAGGCATCGTATCCGATAAACCGGGGTACAGACGATACAAATTATGCGGGCGAATATGGATCATTGATAAATCCGTATTCGCCCGCATAGTTCGCATCCGGTAAATATAAGTATCCTATATCTTTCTCCTCAAATCGAAATCAATGCTTTATTCCTTCGAACATTTCCGAACGGTCTTCTTTCGCCTGAGTGGATTTAGCCTTGAAACTATTAAATGTCCAACTCAACGTAAGCGTGATCTGCGGATATTTAGGCTTGATACGTGTTAAGGAACGCAGGTCGGCCGTTTGGATATCACTGATGTATTTAGCGGAGCGGAAAATGTCTCGGAAAGCTAATGTAGCGGTTAATTTCCGGTTACATAATTGCTGACGGATGGCCAGGTTCGCATACCAGTAAGCATCCGTACGTCCCTGTGTTGTCACGGAAGGGCCTACAAAACTACCATCCAACTGGACGCGGGTATATTTTCCCAGATTAAACAAGTTGTTCCACAAAATATCATAATTGGTGCTTGAGGTCGTATTTCCACCGGCGGCTTGTTCATTCTTCACCTTATAATGATAAATGTTTCCGTTCAGCGTAGTATTCCACCAACGTACCGGACGTAAGCTGACACTTAGCTCGATACCAGTCGAGTAATCGTGCCCCACGTTCGCCATCGAATCCAAAGTAACACCGGCCGAGTATGGCACGCGCAATCGCTCGATCTTGTCTTTCCGGTAGCGATGGAAAGCGGTAGCGGACACCGTGTTCTCCCCGAAATTCTTCCGGTAGTTCAACTCGAAGGAGTTGATGTACTCCGGGCGTATGTCCGGGTTACCGATCTCGGCTGTATAGAAGTCGCGATACGTGATATAAGGCTCCATGTAGAAAAGTTGCGGACGTGTGGTACGGCGGGAATAAGAAGCCAATAGGCGATGCTCGCCCGGAAACGTATAACCTAGATGTACTGACGGAAAAAACTCAAAGCGGTTCTTCGTACGATCCGCTCCCTTCACGGAGCTTCTCAAGACCGTGTGGGTGTGTTCTCCCCTCACGCCTGCCTGTGCCTCTAAATGATTCCATGTGTGCGAAAGGATTGTATAGATAGAATTTACTCCTTCTTGGAAATAAAACGTATTGTAGATATCATCACGCCAAAAAAATGTTTGTCCTTCAGGGTCCCACCATTCCATGCTGTAATCGCCGTCTTCCAGATAAGAATAATATTGATAGCCGGCCTCTAGCTTACTTCCTTTTCCGAAGGGTAAGGCATAATCCAGATTGATACGCATCGTCTCGCGGTGCTCTGCTTCGTAAGCGCGGTGTCCTTGTTGGCGTTGCCCTTCCAAAGACATCAAGTCATTAAAGAAATATTCCAAGGCATGACCGCCATATTTGTAATAAGCGCTACCGGAAAGCTCGTGTCCTTTATCGTTGAACCGATGTTGCACCGCCAGGCTTCCCAAACCAATATTCTCATCGTTATCATAATCGTCTATGCTCCGGTAATTTTCCGTCACTGGAGAGCCGCCTGCTATCGAACGGGTCTCTTTATAGCTCATCTCTCCCTTGCGTTTATTCCCGCCGTAACCACCTTCCAGATCCAATGTGATCGTTGTCTTGGGAAGGTTCAGGCTCCAACCGCCTTTCAACGTATAATGATAACTGTCTCCCGTACGAGGCCCGATGGAATGGGATGTGGTTGTTTGGTCACCTACGATTGTCATTTTCTCTTGGTCGAAGTCACTCTTACGCATACGGTCGGTCCATTGTCCGCCGATATACCAACGAGAGCGCTGACGTTGCTGGGCCAACAAGAAATCGACATGGCGGGAAAGCCACGTACTCCCGGAAAGATTTACCATCCCGCTCAATCCCCGTTGGGAATGTTTTTTCGTGATGATATTGATGATACCTACATCCCCTTCCGTATCGTGCTTGGCAGAAGGTGTCGTGATAATCTCTATATTCTCTATATGCCCCGCCGGGACCTGCTCCAAAGCTTGCGTACCCGAGAAGACACTCGGCTTACCGTCTATATAAACCAAGAAACCACTGCTACCGCGAAAAGTGACATCACCTTCAGCGTCTACCCGTATGGAAGGCGTGTTCTCTAATATATCTACGGCAGAACCTCCCCCTCCCATTATGTTGGAGGAAGCCTCTACTATCTTCTTATCTAGTTTATAAACCAGTTGGCGTTTCTCGGCCACTACCTCTACTTCGGCAAGGCCAACCTCCAAAGGCCTCATCATCAACTTCCCTAAATCCACTGAAACCGAGGCGTTCAAAGTAATATCATTTCTTGTCAACACGTCATATCCCATCAAGCGAACCATGACCACATAATCGCCCGGAACTATCTTATTAAACGAGAAACGTCCTTGATCATCTGGAAAGGTTTGTTGCAAGGGCTTCTCGCTTCCCGTAGCAAACAGAAAGATATCCGCATAATTAATTACTTGATTCGTAGAGGCATCGATTAATTGCCCTTTAATGTAAGTACCCGGAGAGGAGGCTAGTGAGAGAACGCAAATCACCCACAATAAGGCCAACATCAGTCCTATCTTTTTCATGATATTGAGAATTATAATTAGATTTCCACGCAAAAATAACGATTTATCTGTATCCGATCATCGCTTTTCACGTACTTTATCGCTTATGAACAGGTTCTTTTCCTAATTCGTGGCATTGCGGTAACATAGTAATGTCTGTTCTTATATGAATAATCCAGGCCCGGATTTTATAGCATCCAAGCCCGGATTATCGAATGGGGTATGTCGTATGCCTGCGTGTAGATCAAAGTCCTAGTTTCTCCGAGATCTCCAGCATCTTCCTGATCGGCTTGATCGCCTTCTTCTGTACTTCCTCGTCCACGAATATCTCAGGCATCTCGAATTTCAAGCAATTATATAATTTCTCCATCGTATTCAGGCGCATAAAATTACATTCATTGCAAGCGCAAGTACTGTCGTTCGGAGGAGCCGGGATAAACTCCTTGTCCGGGCTTTGCTTGCGCATCTCGTGAATAACGCCACTTTCTGTCGCTACGATGAATTGTCTCGCATCAGACTTAATGGTATGTTTCAACAGGGCCGCGGTAGATCCTACGAAGTCTGAGACCTGTACAATCGGTTGTTTGCATTCCGGATGGGTAATCACCTCCGCATCGGGATACAATTTCTTCAAAGATAAGATCTTTTCCAAAGAGAATTGCTCATGCACATGGCAAGCGCCATCCCAAAGCAACATCTTACGTCCTGTGATGCTATTGATGTAATTACCCAAGTTACGATCCGGACCGAAAATCATAGGTGTATCTTCCGGAAAACTTTCCACGATCTGGCGGGCGTTCGTGGAAGTGACCACCACGTCTGTCACGGCTTTCACGGCGGCGGTCGTATTCACATAAGAGATTACCGTATGGCCGGGATGCTGCCGAACAAACTCGGCAAACTCCGGAGCCGGACAACTATCCGCCAAGGAACAGCCGGCGTTCAAGTCTGGTACCAGCACCTTCTTGTCCGGACAAAGTATCTTCGCTGTCTCTCCCATGAAGTGAACCCCGCAGAGCACGATGATATCTGCCTTTGTCTTGGCCGCCCATTGCGCCAAGGCCAAACTATCTCCTACATAATCCGCTATATCTTGTATATCGCCTGTTTGATAGTAGTGGGCCAAAATGACCGCATTCTTCTCTTTACGTAACTTGTCGATCGCTTCCTTTAGGTTTAAATCCTTAGGAACGGGCGCATCCATGTACCCGATTGATTGGTTTGTCAACATAGCCTTATATATTATATGATTCCTATTTCCATTGCTCCAATAGGGTTTTCACTATATATAAACAATATTATCCACAGAAAGTACCACTGATAATCTTTATCTTATCTAGTTTATCAACCTATTGTTCACGAAGCACAAAGGTATAAACTTTCTTCATTAATGGAAATAACAAGAAAGATTCTTATCTTTGCTACCAGTCAATGAGCTACCGGCATTCCGGGATTCTCCAAAACGAGATCGCCCTCCTCCATCCTTGATCCCCCTTCCGGTATCATCGGAAGTTATCCACAGCTGTTATATTATATTCTTATTAATCTTTAATTTTAAAAATAAATATGATGAATATGATAGGCTGTTGAAATGGTTAATACATTTTTACCTTGATCTTTGGTTATTGACTTATTAAGGTCTGTAAACAGGTTATCAAAAAGATATTAATAGTATATATATGCATTTACAGACTGTAATTCTTAGAGTTATAGACTTTATGAATATTTAGTCATTTATGTTGACAACCTTGATTGTGAAAAAATAGATCCTCCCGAATAGCTGTCGATTGGTGTATAAGGGCTGTTGATAGTGTGTAATAAATAAATAATGAATCTGTTTGCTAATTTAAAAAAGAGGGGTGTATGGATAAGTATTTGAATAATGCAAGAAATATTTTTCATTTTGTGTACACGACTTATTAATAGCTTTTCAACGGCATATCCATGGATATTCGCTACTTTTGCGGTCAAAGAGATTTTGTTATGCGAAAATTAAAAGTAACCGAGTTAAACCGCCTGACCCCAGAGGCTTTCAAGGAAAGTAAGAAGATTCCTTTGATCGTTGTGTTAGATCATATTAGAAGTCTTAACAATGTTGGATCCGTGTTCCGTACTTCCGATGCTTTCCGGGTAGAGGCTATTTACCTTTGTGGCATTACGGCCTGTCCTCCGAATGCCGAGATCCATAAGACCGCTTTAGGGGCAGAAGAAACCGTGGATTGGGAATATTTCAAGGATACCCCGGAGGCTGTTGATAAACTGCGTCAGGAGGGATATACGATATGTGCCGTAGAACAAGCGGAAGGTAGTGTCATGTTGGATAACCTACAGTTAGACAAGGATAAAAAATATGCTATCGTCATGGGAAACGAGGTAAAAGGCGTTCAACAAAATGTTGTTGATAACTGTGATATGTGTATTGAGATACCTCAGTACGGGACGAAACATTCCCTGAACGTATCGGTCACTACCGGTATTGTGATCTGGGATTTCTTCAAGCAATTATCAGATTAGGCCGTTCTCAACCAATACGACGACCCGTTCGGTCATGGCATCCTTGCCTTTCGGGTCGTATTCCGACTTTAAGCTAGCTCCGAACATTCCGGCGAAGAAATTCCAAAAGCCCGCACGGAAACTTCCCAGATAGGCTTTCAGTAAATTATAACTAGATTGGTTGCATTCCCTGTCTATCAGCTTAATAAGTAGCTTGCCTTGCGAGAAAGACAGTTTTTTCAACTCCGGTTTATATTGAGCGAACAATTCTTTCTCCATTCGTTTTAAATGGGCTTGGCGGGCTTTGTCGTCCGGTAGGGTTTCCATATACTCGTAGGTCTCTATCAGTGTATCGTACACCATTTTGGCATATGGAAGAGTGCGTTTTACATCTCGTACCAATTTATTGTACTTCGCTTGCTCACGCTTATTCTTAAACTTAACTTGAGGATATATGAAGACTTCCCGGAGATTGACGACAGCCATTGTATCACCTTTATACAGTTGAGCTTTCTGATAACCTTCCGGAACAATATTTGTCTTTACCGCCTGTGCCAATCCCTTAAAGCTACAGAAAACAAGTAGAGCCAAAACATAATATATCCCTTTTCGTATCATATGTCGCAAAAATATAAATACTACGTGATTCTCAGTGTCATTTATCTGTTAATAACTTGCTAAATGAATATAAAACATTACATTTGCGTAGTTGACAACAACTTAAGAATATATTAACTATGAAAAAAGAAGAAATTACCGCTCTATTCGGAAAAATCCAATCTATCTCGTATAAGACGAAAGGTATTGAATGCCGGAATACCAGAGATTTACAACTTTTGGTATATATTAAATGGAATGACTTTATCAATAAAATAAAGGTGAAAACGGTAAAGTACAAAAGCGAATTCTTGATAATGAAAGATTCGCGGTTATTCCCGATGAGGATTATAAAAAGACCTTCATATATATAAAACCAACAATACAAAATCTTGACTTATGAAATACCTATTTTTATTCCTGTTTACGGGAATATTTTCATTGTGCGCATACGGTGTTGACAACTTACGTTTGCCGGACATTCGCAGCGTAGGGATGGGAGGAAACGTCGGTACGCAATCTGTTTTATTCAATCCCGCCCTTATTGTCGGTAAAGAGAAAAAATCCGTTCATTTAGACTATTTTAATCGGTATATGCTGAAAGAGCTGAGTACGATGTCCGGCAGTTTTTATTATCCGAACCGGTTATTATCCACAGGTGTTGATATCTCAGTATTCGGTTCCGATATATATCGAGAGATGATGGTTCGTATCTTAGGGGGAAAACGTTTGGGAGATAAATGGGCGTTAGGGCTTGCGTTTCATTATAGCTTCCTGCAAACCGAGCTATTGGAGAACACAAGATCCAGGCTGTCTACAGATATCGGGATCAGTTTCTTTCCTATTGATAAGTTGTTGATTGGAATGTTGATTATGAATCTACCTTCTGTTTCTATAGGAAATAAAGATCTTGAAATAGAAGATTTTAATTATTATTTGATTCAAATAAGTTTTCAATGGGAAATTATAAACGACCTGTTGATTACGGGAAGTCTGGGAACGGAAGACAAACAAACGCTTCTTGGAAATCTCGGTATCGAGTATGCCGCTTTCGATTCCTTTTTTATCCGGGCCGGAATACAAACCACCCCTCTCCTGCCCTCTTTAGGAATCGGTTATAACTTTTCCTGTTTTACGATAGACGTAGCTTCCGTTTATCATCCTGTTTTAGGGATAAGTACTGGCCTTGGTTTATCATTTTCTTTTTAAACATAAACGATACTTAACTATGAGACGATTGTTTATAATTCTGTCAATAATCTTGTTGATAAATAGTTATTACGCTAATTCTCAAGTAGAATATTCTGTTGATAAATGGATGGAATACGTAGAGGAATTAGCGTTGGAAACCGAGGATACGGAACGTATTGAAAGCCTGTATGCCGATTTATCTTATCTTACCGAACATCCTTTTGAGTTGAATTCCGTAACGGAAGAGCAATTGAAGCGCCTGCCTTTCTTATCCGACCGACAAATCGAACAGCTTCTCTCCTATCAAAAGCGATACGGGAAAATGACTAGTATCTACGAATTGAAGAATATTGAGGAAATGGATTTTCAGACGATATCTCTTCTCCTTCCTTTTATTTATATAAGTGATGTTATTGTTGAAAAACGATTATTTACAGTTAAGAACCTGTTGAAATACGGTCGTAATGATTTACAAATCAGATATGATCAATGTTTTCAACAGAAAAAGGGATATGGTGAACAACCAGACAGTATACTTCAGCGATATCCGAATCGTAAGTACTGGGGAGAGCCATTCTATCACTCACTGCGCTATTCTTATAATTTCGATGATCGTCTGCAAGCAGGCTTCGTTGCGGAGAAAGATGCGGGAGAACCTTTTTGGAATCAGTATCATAAAGGATACGATTTCTATTCCGCTCATCTGTTCTTAAAAAATATCAACTGGTTAAAAAGCTTGGCTATAGGAGATTATAAAATGTCTTTCGGGCAAGGTTTGGTAATTAGCAACGACTTCTCCCCTAGCCGTACGGCTGTAGTCGCTCAGGCAGAACGAAGGACGAACGGCTTTCGTAGGCATTTCTCAACCAATGAACAGGATTTCTTTCGAGGAGTAGCTAGTACGATCGCTATTAAAAACTTGGATATAAGTGTTTTCTATTCGTACCGGAAAATGGATGCGGCGGTGGATAACTTGACATTCACCGCATTGAAAACGGATGGGCTTCATCGTTTGCAACGGGATTGGGAAAAGAGGAAGACAATTACTACGCAGGTATATGGAGGAAATATCCGCTATGCCACTCCTCATTTTCATGTAGGCTTGACAGCCCTTTCCTATTCATTCGGTAAATTCAAGATGGATCCCGATCCGAAACCTTATAACCTATTCTATTTCAGAGGTTCCAATAATCTTAACATGAGTGTTGATTACATGTTGAAAAGTAACCGGATCAAGTTTTACGGTGAGACCGCCCTTTCGAAAAACGGGGCTGTTTCTACCTTGAACGCCTTGCAGTTAATACCTGCTTCTTATATATCTTTTTTGGTATTGTATCGTTATTATGACCGCCGTTACCAAGCTTTGTTTGGAAACGCGTTCTCACAAGGTTCTACCGTACAGAATGAGCAAGGAGTTTATATGGGATTTCAGTTGACTCCGGTCGCCCGCTGGAAATTGTCCGTTTACGCGGACTTATTCCGTTTTCCTTGGTTGAAATACGGAACAGACGCTCCTTCCGGAGGGCAAGAATACATGGCTCAAATAGACTATACCCCTAGTAAAAACTTCTCGACTTATCTTCGTTATAAATATCGACAAAAAGAAAAAAATGAAACCTATGAAAACGATAATTTGTTGAAAATCAATTTCTATAAACAACACCGTCTTCGTTTTCAACAAGTTTATAACTTTTCTTCTCCTTTTGTTTTCAAGACTACTTTGGAGGGTATTCTATTCGATGAGCCTGTAAAGGAACTTAGCAAGGGAATTATGATATCCCAAAGCATAGGTTGGAGGTCTACTACTGCCCTGCCCCTTCAAATGGATGGTTATTTGGCATGGTTCCACACGGACGATTACGGCAGCCGGATCGGTTCGTACGAGAAAAATATATTATACGCTTTTAATATGCCTTCCTTCTATGGTAACGGAATGCGTTTTGCCTTTACTTTCCGTCTGGATATATGGAAAAGTTTATCCTTATCCGCTAAATTGGCCCATACCCATTATCTGGATAGGGATTTGATAGGCACTGATACGGAGGAGATAAGCGGTTCCGATAAAACAGATCTTTATGCTTTGCTTCGCTGGAAATTTTAGAGTAGATTTGCGTGAGTAAAAACAAACAGCGATATGTCTACGATTCTTTTTGATAAAATAGTGTTCGGCCCGATACACAGTCGGCGCTTAGGTATCTCTTTAGGGATGAATTTGCTTCCTACAGACGGAAAATTATGTTCTTTCAATTGTATTTATTGCGAGTGTGGATTGAACGAAGACCGCAGGACCCATAGTAAACTCCCGACTCGTGCGGAAGTGAGGGAAGCCCTGGTACAAAAACTAACCGCTATGAAAGGAGAGGGGATAGCCCCGGATGTAATTACGTTCGCCGGGAACGGAGAGCCTACGATACATCCGGAATTCGGCGGTATCATCGATGATACGATCGCTACCCGGAACCGTTTTTTCCCCGACGCCAAGATAGCCGTGCTTTCTAATTCTACGATGCTCCATAAAGAGGAGGTCTTTCAAGCCTTGAATAAAATAGAGGATAACATATTGAAGCTGGATTCTGTGTCGGACAGCCGGATACAACAGATAGACAAGCCCAATTCCCCGACATTTAATTTCGAGTCTTTATTGAGACAATTATGCCGTTTCAACGGGAACCTGATTATACAGACCATGTTCTTGAAAGGGGAATTAAACGGAGAATCGGTCGATAACATGACAGAAGAGGAGATAGAGGGCTGGATTTCCGCTTTAAAGCAAATCCGTCCGAAACAAGTCATGATTTATACGATAGACCGGGAGACCCCGATTAAAGCCTTGAGAAAAGCGACAAAAGAAGAGTTAGACGGAATCGCTGAACGGGCCCGGAAAGAGGGTTTTGACGTAACGGTATCTTATTAAACGAATTAATTTAGAGAAATATGATAAATATTATGAGAACAGTCAGTAAAAAGAAAAAACTGCCTCGGCTATTGACGCTCTGTGGAGCGGTAGCGGTCTCCGCCTTATTAGGGGGATGTGGGCAGAGTGGTGTTCCGGCGGAATCTTTCGACCGGTCGGATTATTACACTAGGGGTATCGGTTCGTATCCGGGAGAGGATTTCTCTCCTTCGCTACGTCCGGATCATTCTACGTACCGGAACATAGCTCTTTTGCGTAGCGCTTACAATTCCTCCAGTTATGATTACAATTTGACAGCTCAATTGCTGACGGATGGTATCGTGAGCGACAAGCAGCCTCAGTATCTCGGCCTTTCCACGCAAAATGGCGATATACCTCGCCGTGAGCGCGAGTGGATGATCGATCAAGGCCCTTATTCCCGCAACGCTGTTACCGGCGAGGACGCTTATTTCCTGTTTACGTTGAATAATTGGAAAGAGAAAGCCGATAAGGTACAGTTCCGCGGAAGCGTAGCTTACGACGAGGATAAAGTCAAAGACGGGTACGAGATCATTTGCGAGGGATCGAACGATGGCAATACTTGGACGGAATTGGCAGCCTTGAAAGGCAAAGGCATGCCGGGTAAGGCTAGCAGGTATAAAGCCCACTCAGACCCGAATAAGAATAGTTGGGATCCGGGTACGTTGCCTACCCGCATGTTAAATGAGACCTTGACGTTCGATCGCCCCGGCGAATACGCCTATTATCGGATGCGGTTGAAGATGGAAGGTGCCGCTTATTGGGCGTTCTTCGAGATGAATTTCTACAACCAGGATAAATTGGTAGATCTGCTTCCTTCCAAATTCTTCAATAGCGCTTGGATGAGCGCCGCGACAGGAGAGGAGTGGGTCTATGTAGATTTGGGTTGCCAATCTGAGTTCGACAAGGTGAAATTACACTGGATCAATAAAGCGATCGAAGGCAAGATCCAGGTTTCCGACGACGCAAGACAATGGACCGACATAGCGAGCCTTCCGGGTGGAGAAGCCAATCTGGACGAGATCGATGTAAAAGGAAAAGGCCGTTACGTGCGGGTATGGATGGAGCGGCCGGCCAATGACAGCCGTTATATCTTAAGCGAGATGGAGGTTATGGGTAAAGGTGGTTTGCTTGCTCAACCGGCAGCCTCGCCGGTTTCCACGAAGGATGAAATCCGTTTGTCGGGCGGAAACTGGAGGGTGCAACGGGCTTCCGAGGTAACCGCTTCCGGAGAGGAGATATCGAAACCTTCTTTCTCCGCGGATAATTGGATCGTGGCCACTGTACCGGGTACGGTGCTGAGTAGTTATAAGAATATCGGCGCTATCCCGAACCCGAATTACGCAGATAACCTGATGCAAATATCCGAGTCGTTCTTCAACTCTAATTTCTGGTATAGGGATGAGTTCGAGGTACCCGAAGGATTCAAGCAAGATCGTTTGTTCTTGAATTTCGATGGTATCAACTGGAAAGCCAATGTATATTTGAACGGTAATAAGATCGGTCGTATCGAGGGAGCGTTTATCCGGGGCGTGTTCGATGTGACGGATGCTGTCGTACCGGGTAAGAACGTTGTCGCGGTAGAGATAATCAAGAATGAGCATATTGGCGCTGTCAAGGAGAAATGTGAGAAGAATACGGATTTCAACGGTGGTATCTTGGGCGCTGATAATCCGACTTTCCACGCTACGATCGGGTGGGACTGGATCTCGACGATCCGCGGGCGTAATATCGGTATCTGGAACGACGTGTACTTGACCTCTACGGGCAAGGTGACGATTCAAGATCCGTTCGTACAGGCCGTATTGCCATTGCCGGATACGACCTCCGCTACCTTGACTCCGGAGGTGATCGTGAAGAACCATGACATCGCTCCTGTAAAGGGTATATTGACAGGAAAGATCGGTGATATCACTTTTGAGCAATCGGTGGAATTGGCCGCTAATGAGGAGAAGACCGTTACTTTCGATCCGAATGCTTTTAGCCAATTAAAGGTCCAGAATCCACGCCTGTGGTGGCCTAAAGGATATGGTTCTCCTTATTTATACGACGCTAATTTCACGTTTAAGGTAGGTGATAAGGTATCCGACTCGGAAGATTTCAAGGTCGGTATCCGTCAGATGACTTTCAACGAGGATAACAGCGTGTTGAGTCTCTTTGTCAACGGTCGTCGTTTTATAGGCCGCGGCGGTAACTGGGGATTCGGCGAGTCTAACTTGAATTACCGCGGACGTGAATACGATATCGCCGTAGCTTACCATGCCGACATGAACTTTACGATGATGCGCAACTGGGTCGGGCAGATCGGCGACAAGGAGCTGTATGAGGCTTGCGACCGTCATGGCATCATGATCTGGCAAGATTTCTGGTTGGCGAACCCTTCCGACGGACCAGATCCTTATAATCCGGAGATGTTCATCGCCAACGCCGAGGATTACGTGAAGCGTTTCCGCAACCATCCGTCTATCGGTATTTATTGCGGGCGTAACGAGGGCTTCCCGCCTGAGCAGATCGACAAGGCCCTGCGCCGTATCGTAAAAGAGGATCATCCGGGCTTGCATTATATCTCCAGCTCGGCAGATGAGGTAGTAAGTGGCCACGGCCCGTATCGTGCGCTTCCTGTCAAGGAATATTTCAGCTTGAAGAACGGTAGCGACAAGTTCCATAGCGAGCGCGGCATGCCGAACGTGATGAATTACGAGAGTTTGGTCCGTACCTTCTCTCCGGACGCCCTTTGGCCGCAAAACGCTCAATGGGGCCAGCACGATTATACGATGGAAGGCGCCCAGTCTTGCGCTTCTTTCAACGCGATCATAGAGAAAGGTTTCGGTAAGCCGGCTGATGCCAGGGAATTCGCTGATCTGGCCCAGTGGGTGAACTACGATGGTTACCGGGGCTTGTTCGAGTCGAGAAGCTTGCACCGGAAGGGATTGTTGCTATGGATGACGCATCCTGCCTGGCCTTCCATGGTATGGCAGACCTATGATTATTATTTCGAGCCTACCGCCGCTTATTTCGGTTGCAAGAAGGCTTCCGAGCCTCTGCATATCCAATGGAACCCGGTTACGGACGAGGTCGAGGTAGTGAACTATAGCGCCGGCGTACGTAACGGCCTGACGGCGAAAGCCCAAATTGTCAATATGGACGGTTCTGTCGCATGGGAGAACGAGGTTTCTGTAGATAGCAAGGAAGATACGACCCATAAATGTATGAAATTGGATTTCCCCGCTAGTGTATCTAGCGCTCATTTCATTAAACTGACGTTGACCGAGAAGGGCCAGATCGTATCGGATAACTTCTATCTGCGTGGCGTAGAGGAAGGCAACTATCAAGCTTTGCGTGAGATGCCAAAGGTAACCTTGCGATCCAACGTGACGACTGACAAGGGTAATGACGGTACTTGGACCGCTACCGCTACCTTGGAGAACGCTTCATCCACTCCGGCCTTGATGATCCGCGTGAATGTTGTGGGCGAGAAGGATGGCGAGCAATTCCTTCCTATGTTCTATAGCGACAACTATTTCTCCTTGCTTCCGGGCGAGAAGAAAGAGATCAACATCCATTGGAAAGATGTCGATACGAGAGGCGAGACCCCGAGGGTGGTTATCTCCGGCTATAACGTGAACTAGTAGGCTAGATTGATACCTGCAAAAAGGCGATATGTCAATTAACGATGCAAATTGACATATCGCCTTTTTATTTTATTTATGAATGCAGGATAACTAAAAAGGTTACGGTAGCATTACCGTGTTCCCGTATACAGGGCATTTTAATTATAGCTTGATATAAATCTTCTTCTTATACAAGAAATATCCCGGTATCCAGTTTAACACCACGAAGAAGATAGCCCAAGCCAGCGATCCTCCGAAATCGCCGAATATCGGCTTGAATATATCCATGTACATAAAGGCGGAGATACCGCTCATCCCCAGCAATACGGCGAACAGATCCCCTTGTACATACAGATACAACGGGTTGATACCGAACGACTCAAAGAATAACGTCCATTTCTTCTTCCCGTTTATATCGATGATCCAGATTAATAAAGCGAGGAATAAGGAGGCGAATCCGCAAGTAACCAATACGAACGTACTACTCCATATCTTCTTATTGATCGGGCAGCCGTAACTCAACAAGAAACCGGCAAAAAGAATAATCGTACCGAAAATGAAGATATTACGGATAATCGACTCATTATTCTTCTTGCAATCCAGTATCACCTTTCCCACATAGAAACCGAGTAATACATGCGCTATGCTACCGATGCAGCTCAAGAGTCCTTCCGGATCGAAGGCGATCCGTGTGCCATCCTCCATATTATCGTGATACATATGCGAGGTACCGAATAAAGCCCTGTCCACGACCGCTATAATATTATCTTCCGACATTTCCATACTATGTGTAAAACCTAGTAATGCCCAGTAAAATATCAATATACCCGCCGCAACCTGCAAAATATGCTTATGATTGATCGCTAATCCTATCAAGGACCCGAAACCGTATGCCAACGCCAACCTTTGCATGACTCCGAGGATACGCAAGTTCTGGAAATCGGCACATCCATTGTAGCAAACATGTCCGAACAGGTTCAGCCCCAATCCCACGAGGAATATCAATACCGTTCGTCTCAATACTTTCGTCACGCTTTCTTTCGACAGCTTGAAGTTATATTTCCGAAGCGAGAAAAACATGGAGACCCCCATGATGAACATAAAGAACGGAAATACCAGATCGGTGGGAGTAAGGCCGTTCCAACGCGCGTGTTCTAAAGGTGTATAAACGTACTTCCATGACCCGGGGTTGTTTACCAAAATCATCCCCGCGATCGTAATTCCCCTCATCACGTCGAGGGATAGCAATCTTCCGGATTGTTGTGCCATATTGATAGTAGATTAAAAAGTTACCAACGAAAGTTCAAAGATAATGGAAATAGACGTTTAACAAACAAACTTGTATATCCAATTTGTTTATATAACTTTGGAATACCTTTGTTAGTTCCTTATACAAAGGACTTTGAGAGAATTACC
>NZ_CANTZW010000004.1 GCF_947855115.1 uncultured Parabacteroides sp. | reverse complement strand
ATTCCTTCAACAAACCTTCCACTTCGCTGCTTAAAAAACGCAAGATTTAATCGATGGTTTAGACTAGTCATTTTTTACGGAAAAGCGAATGATTTGATCGCATAATGAGCTGATTATCTTAATAAACACTAGTATTAATATTAATTTTAGAATTATGAACAAAAAGTTTTCTACTCTTGTAGCGGGCTTGGCTTTATGTACAGCCTTTACCGCTAATGCGCAGACAACACCTCTTACATCTATTGTGAAAAGCGGTGCATCTGTTGTTAACAAGATTGAGACAAAGTATGTGCATTTGGTTGGTGCCGGTAAGGCATTGGCTGTTGCGACAATTGACGGAAAGTCTCAATTGGTAGCTGTTGATTTAAACACATTGACTTCTAGCGAAAATGCTGCCGCTCTATGGGAGGTAAAAGCTGGAGCTAAGGATCCTGCAACAGGAACAGCGACGAGTGTATTCGTAAATAAGGCTACAGGGGCTGTCTTGAACTTTGATACAAAGACGAATAAAACAAAACCTATCCTAGTTTCTGGTTCTACAGACTGGGTCTGGACTGTTAATGGCGGTTCAGCCTTGACAAATGCCGCAAAGAAAGTTTCTATTAAGATTGAGGGCAATGATGTAACCGTAGTAGAAAAAGGTGGTACTACCATTCAGGCTTATAAAGCGGCTACTTATTATTTGACAGCTGATGGGTTGAATGAGTTTTATGGCAATGGTTTCGCTTTGTCTTTTGATAAGGATATTGATGGTAACCCGTTTACCGCTTCTACACTGGAGGCTAAAGGTGCTACTATCACAGATCCAGCAGTAGATGTTGATGATTTATATGTTCATTTGAATGTACAAGGAACTAAACAATATGTATCTGTTGATACGGTATTGTATACTCGTCAAGGTATTCACCAAATTAAAGGTAATGATGGTATAGGCTACAAGCTTACTACCGATACTTTGGTTTATAATGATTATAATGATCCAGCTAAGCATGTCTTTTCAACAAAGCCCGCTTATTTGTATGATTTCCGTTTTACTTTGGACCCGGCTGCTGCTGATGGTGAAGGTAAATTGACTGTTGAGTTGAAAACTCCGGCTGTAGATCAGACTACCGCTAAAGGTCCGAAGTTCATCACGAATGCGGTTTATAATAAGGATGGAGAGTTGATTGGTGGTACAGTCGCTTCTGCGTTTACTGCTGCTAACTATTTGTCTTGGACATTGTTCGAGAATGGTTCAAAGTATCTTTCTACCTCTGATGCATCTGCTGTCGTATATCCGGTTATTACATTTAAAGCTGGTAATTATGCGGAGATAGAGAATGGAGCTTACTATTGGCTTGATGCTAAAAAGTATGAGAAGAAAATGGCTACAGATGGTAGCGGTGACTTTAAGTGGATCGCTAATGAAAATTATGGTAAATATTATGTAGCCACGGAAAATTGTTATGCGGGTACTGCTGCTCAGACAATGGCTAAGAATGCTTATAGCTATTTGGCTTCTACTCAGTGGGCTGTTGATAACACTGCTAAAGGTACTTATACGATTGTGAACCGTGAGTATAATGGTTTGACGAATACATTTAAGTTATATGATTTAGGTAATAATACTTACGCTATAGGCGGTGCTCAAGATACAATCAAGTTGGTTCCTGTAACAGGTGCTGATAAATTTGTCGGTTATAAGAATTTCACGGAAAAAGAAGTTCACGAATTAGTCTTTGGCTTGAAGGTCGCTTCTAATATCGCAGACGCTTTTGTTGGTGGGGTATATGAGAAAAATAACATTCAATATTTGAAATTGATCAAGGCTTCTGATTTGGAAGAAGACGGTGTTCAGAAATTTACATTAGAGAAAGTAGGTCAGACTTATCCGTTGTCTACATCTACTACAGATTCTTTAGTTTATAACGTATATGCGTTGAAACAAGTAGGTGGTGATAAATATCTGAATTATGGTACTGATTTTTATTTGAGCTCTTATAAAGAGGCTTTCGCATTCAAGAATACTGTAAAAGAGGGTGAATTCCAAATCTTGGCTTATTATCCAGGTAAGGATGTCAATGTTGATATTAATACAGGTTTGATACTTGGCGATGATGTTGATATTACAGAATTAGAGAAAGGGGTAGATTATGAGGTGATTACTAGTTATGTTTCTGCTGATCAAAAGGCTGCTGGATCGGTATCTGATGGTAGGTTTACTTCTGTTAACAAATGTGACACTCAATTTGCCGATCGTTTTGAGATCGTAGCGGAGCCGAAAGCAGAGTATGCGACTTTGACTGCTGGTCACAAGAATATCTCCACTCAAGAGGATGATTCAAAGGCTTTGACAATGTTTACTGACGGTTCTGCTGTATTGAAGACCGCTGATCAAATGATGGGTGACACGATTGTAACTGCAGAGAACTTAGGTTTGTGGTTAGAGGAAGCAAATATGGAGGATGTTGTTAAACCGTTGTATTACATCACTACAGCTCGTGGTATCTCCGCTGACGATCGAAATGCCGGTCAAAGATACTATATGGTTTCCTTGAAGGATTCTATCGTGAAGGAAGATAGTAAATATTCTGAACTTTACAGTGGTTATGATAGGAAGTTAGGTTTCGTATTAGGTGCCGCTCAAGGTGATTCTGCTTTAGCTATTGTTTCAACAAAGGATTCTTTGGCTATCGAGACTTCTCCGGCCGCTGTTGCTTTTGAATTGACTGATGTTGAGGGCTATTATAGAATTGTTCTTCCGGGATTGCAGAAACCTCAATATAAAGAAACTGATAAATTCGGTGATGCTGTTTATGAGCAAGTTGCGGATCCTAACAATTACTTAGCAGTTCAGAATAATACGTTGTATTTGACTTCTAGAGAGAATGCTTATTTGTTCTCTGTAACTTCTACAGAAGTCTTCCCGACTTCTAATGAAGATATTGAGGCTGAGGCTTCTATTGCCGTAATATCTGGCAACGGTACGGTAACCGTTCAGGGTGCCGCAGGTAAGTCGGTAGTTATCACTAACATCTTAGGTAAGGTAGTCGCTGAGACAGTTCTTACTTCCGATAACGCTACAATTACTGTACCTGCCGGTATCGTAGCCGTAGCTGTTGACGGTGAGGAAGCTGTTAAGGTAGTTGTAAAATAAGACTATTGAGACTAAACGAATAGAGGCGGGGAAACCTGCCTTTATGTAATATATATAATTAAATAACTATGCCACAAAGAAAAGTATCCTGCGACGGGTGAACATGTGGCATATTAATACTAAAGTAATTAAAAGTTCTTCCGCTGGTATCCTCGTGAGAAGAGAGAGCGGATCAAAAAACAAGCCCTGTGGGATCTATCCTACGGGGCTTTTTGATTGTAGATTGATCCGTATTTGTTAGATATGACTAATAAAAATGGGGAAATATGGATATGACTGATTAAGCCGACGCTTATCGTATCGCCACCTTGCGTACCGTATCGCCAATGCGGATGATGTAATATCCTTTCGCGATATCCACGACATATTCGGCGGTAGATTGTTTGATCTCGATTTCTTTTACTTTGATACCTACGACACTGTAGATCTCTAAAATACTCCCAACCGGAGCGTTCTCTACCTTGATACGATTCTCGTAGGCCGTGATTTCGATGGAGGCGGGATCTTCTTGTTTAGAGGCCAAAGTATTGACTTCCGATTTATTAGCTTGCGCTTGAACCGGATAACTTGCGGAAAATGCAAGTGCCAATGCGATGATATGTATAAGCTTCATTAACTAATCCCTAAATTCGTACAAATGTAGAAAGTTTTCCGCATATTGGAAAGTAATTAGCTTTATTTCGTAAAACGGGTATATGATTATACGGTGAGCCGCATGCCTTCCTCTCCAAGGATCGTGCCGGGAAAGATCTCGTCTGCCTCTTTCTTCAACGGAGCCATATCCTCGTAGCGGGCCGAGTAGTGGCCGATAACCAATCGCTTCACTTGGGCTTTCCGGGCGATCTCGGCCGCTTGGCGGGCGGTGGAATGGAAGGTCTCTCTCGCACGTGCGGCATCACACTCGGCGAAAGTCGCCTCATGGTATAATAAATCTACGCCCTCGATAATAGGAAGTATGGATGGATAAAACGCGGTATCCGAGCAATAAGCGTATCGTTTGGGAGCGGCGGCTGGGCGGGTCAGGCGGGAGTTCGGGATTACTTCGCCTTCCGGGGTGATAAAATCGGCACCCTTTTTGATTTCTTGCATCATGCGGACGGGTACTTGGTAAAAATCCGTCATTTCCCGTATGATATGCGCTTCTTTGGCTTTCTCGGCGAATAAATAGCCGCAACAAGGTATCCGGTGTTTTAGCGGTATGGAATAAACCTGTAGGGAGCGGTCTTCCATGACGAGAGAATGACTCGCCGGGTCTATTAAGTTAAAACGGATCTCGTAAGGTAATCCTTTGCAAAAGATATCGAGGATCGGTCGCATATAGCTCTCGATCTCTTTAGGGCCATGGATAACTAGCTCCCCATTACGTCCCAGCATACCTAACGTCGAGATCAATCCCGGTATCCCGAAACAATGGTCGCCATGCAGATGGGAGATGAAAATATGGTTTAAACGGCTGAATTTTATGCGCATACGACGCATTTGCACTTGTGTGCCTTCTCCACAGTCGATCATGTATAATTTATCTCGTAAATCTACTATTTGAGAAGTCGCCAGATGGCGAGTTGTGGGTAACGCGGAACCGCATCCCAATATGTTTATGTTAAAATCAGCCATTTGTTGTCTTCGGTAATTGAGTGCAAAGATAATACAAAAGCATTTCTATTCTGTGAAAAATAGCAAAAAAACAAAGTGTAATGTATGCAGGATAAGAGGGATTCCATATATTTGTTTGCTGTCCTTCGGGAAAGCGAATGTACAGTCGGTAAATTAGTAAATAGACTTAAGATATTTATTCTAAGCCTTAACTAACTTTTTCTTTTTGTTTAAAACGGTTAAATGTAGAAACGGCCAGGCGTGAGCTTCGCCGTTTCCTTTAAAATCTACGATTATGAAGAAGAACTTTATCTTTGTTTTCCTCCTGACGCTTACTCTGGGCATGCCCGTTATGGCCCAAAGCTATGAGGAGGATCTGGCTTTTTTTAAGGAACGGGTGAGAACATTAAGCTCGGACGAGTTCGGAGGACGTAAGCCTTTGACCGAGTATGAGACAAAAACAATCAATTACATCGCAGATGAATTTAAGAAGTTAGGCCTTCAGCCCGCTAATGGCGATAGCTATTTCCAGCCGGTGAAAGAGATTTCTACTTTTACCCGTCCGGAAAAGAACAAGATCGCGGTGAAATGCGCGAGAGGTTCCATGGACTTGAAATTCTCGGACGATATCGTTGTGTGGACGAACCGGGGAACCGAGAAGGTGGTTATTCCTACTACGGATTACGTGTTCTGCGGGTTTGGTATCAATGCGCCGGAATATGGGTGGAACGACTACGCGGATGTAGATGTGAAGGGGAAAATCGTTATCGCTATGGTGAATGATCCCGGCTTTTATGATGATTCCTTGTTTCGCGGGAAGAATATGACTTATTATGGCCGTTGGACGTATAAGTTCGAGGAGGCGCAACGCCAAGGTGCCGCAGGGTTATTAGTCCTTCATAACGAGGCGGCTGCCTCCTATGGCTGGAAAGTATGCCAGGCCTCTCACACGCAGACGAATATCGCTCTTTGCTCGGAGACAATGAATGCTGAGGCATTGGGTATGAAGGGATGGCTTTCGGAGGAGGCTTGCGAGAAAATGTTCGCTCTTTGCGGATTGGATTTTGAGAAGACGATCGCGGCGGCTAAGAAACCGGGATTCAAGAGTTTCACGATGAAGGCGAGGAGTAAGGTCGTATTAAATGTGGAGATGGCCGTGGGAGAGTCTCATAATGTGGCGGCGGTTTTGCCGGGTACGGATCTGAAAGATGAGTATTTGGTTTTTACCGCTCATTGGGATCATTTTGGAATCGGCACGCCGATAGATGGAGATAGCATTTATAATGGTGCCAGCGATAACGCTTCGGGTGTGGCTACCTTAATGCTGTTGGCCAAGAAATATCAATCGTTGCCTGTACGTCCCCGCCGTTCCATCGTATTCGTGGCGGTGACATCCGAGGAATGCGGCTTGTTAGGCTCTCAATATTATTGCGAGCATCCATTGTTCCCTTTATCCAAGACGGCTATAAACTTGAACTTCGACGGCACTGCCCCGAGAGAGCGGACACGGGATGTCTTCCTTCGTGCGGCGGGTAAGACGGATACGGACGCCTTGGTGATCGCTATGGCCGCGGCACAAGGACGAACCGTGAAGGTTATTACCGAGGATCCCGCGGGTGGTTATTTCCGCTCCGATCATTTCAATTTCGTGAAGAAAGGTGTACCTACGATTTTAGTTGGCGGAGGTAAGGATTATGTGGATAAGGCACGTCATGAGGCTAAGCCGAAAGTTTACCGGTACCATCAGCCGAATGATGAATACGACGAGTCCTGGTGGGATTTCGATGGGGCTATGGAAGATATGGACTTGATGTTTGGTATCGGCCTGGTTATCGCCAACAATGATGAGATGCCTAAATGGACGAAAGATGCGGACTTCCAGAGAGAATGAGGAGATTGTAATTTATGAATTATGATTAGGGGCCGTTGTCGTACATCTGCTGGTCATCGCAGGTACTTCGCCGGCCCCTAATCATAATTCGTAAATCTTAAATCTTAGTAGGTATGCCCGTTACCTTGCATCTCCTCGCTGTTGATCTTGTGTAAATCAAGTGCTCTCCAAGCGTAGAAAATGTAAGCTAGCACGAATGGGACGAGAATAGATACATAGCTCATTACTTTCAGCGTGAATGGGCTTGAGCAACTATTCTGGATTGTCAAAGAGCTTTGTATATCCGCTAGGGATGGGTAATAAGCCGTATTATTCCATCCGGCGCAGAGTAATAATGCCAATACGGTCAAGACGGTTCCTGTGCCAGCGAACCAGATACCTTTCGTCCAAGTCTTCGAGAACATTGTTTTCCCGATGCCGAATAGCACGCCGACTACTCCGGCCAATAATACGACCAATACGATCGGCATCTCGATTAGGTTGATGAAGTACTTATACGGTTGCATGAATACCTCCCCTGTATCCGGGTTTACGGCAAAACCCTCTATCAGCAATAAACGGATCAGGAACACCAAGAAAAAGACGAGGAAGAGGATTGTCTCCGGTATCAATTGTTTCCGGCTCTTGGCGACGATCTCCGGGTCATTGATATTGTTGATAAAATAGAGCAGGGCAAGAGTACGTGCCAAAAAGAAGACCGCTAGCCCCAGGCATAAGTTCCAGAATACCAAGGCGGCCTCCAATCCGTGCCATGGGTTGGCCCAGGTGGAGATAACGGGCATGGCCATATCGGTCAGTTGCTCTTTGTTAACGATAAATTCCGCTCCGTTGAAGAAAGTGGCCACCGCGGTTCCGAGTAAGACCGGGCCGGCTATGCCGTTGATCATAAGGAATACCTGATATGTCTTTTTCCCCAATAGGTTGCCTTTCTTGGCTTGATACTCGTAAGATACGGCTTGTAGCACGAAACAAAGTAAGATCAGCATCCATACCCAATAGGCCCCACCGAAGCTGGTGGAATAAAATAAGGGGAAAGAGGCGAAGAAAGCACCTCCGAAAGTGACCAACGTAGTGAAAGTAAACTCCCACTTACGGCCGGTTGAGTTCAATAACATTTTTTGTTGTATCTCGGTCTTGCCAATGGTGAAGAGTAGAGATTGGCCTCCTTGCACGAAAAGGAGGAATACTAATAACGCTCCTAGTAGAGATACCAGAAACCACCAGTAATGTTGTAATAATATATATGTACTATCCATAATGCTGATTGATGATTGCTAATTACTAATTGAAGATTAATGGGATATCGGACGCTGAAAGACCTCCTTCCTGTTTCTCAACCCTCCGTTTTCAATTCCTCCGGTCCCTTCTTGATGGCCTTGACCATGATGCCGATCTCAGCGATCAATAAGATCGTGAATAAGATAAGGAACATGTAGAACGTGGTCTGTACCGAGGATGGGTTTAACTTGGAGATCGAGGCGCTGGTAGGCAAGATATCCTGTATAGCCCAAGGTTGACGTCCTACCTCGGCTACGATCCAGCCGGCTTGCCCCGCTATATATCCTAACGGTATAGACCATAGGGCCGTGTATTGCAGCCAACGTGCGGTGGCGATTTTCCCTTTTTTATCCCAGATCAGCGCGATAATGAATAGTAAGATGAAGAAACCTCCTAGGATTACCATGACGCGGAAAGAATAAAACGTCAATCCTACGTGTGGGATTAATTCTGCCGGATCCTTGATATAGCCGTATCCGAAATAGGGGAAGTTCTCTTCTAGGGTTGCCCGGTATTGCCGGGCGGCTTCGATATCTTTGTCTTTGACGGCTTTACGATAATCGGCCAGCGCTTTGATGGCGGTTTTCCCTTTCTCGATTTTCTCTTTGGCAGAGAGCGCTACCGTTCCTTCGTTGGTCGTGTAACCTCCCTCGATTAGATCTACGATTCCCGGAACGTATGCGTTCATGTCACGCTCTGCCAAGAAAGAGAGGAGTTTGGGGAACTTGATGTCAAAGATAAACGCGTTCTGTTTGTCTAGATAACTGGTCTTTGCCGGATTTAAGACACCTACGCCTACCAGTCCCACTCCGTTGCCACCTTGGTAGAGACCTTCCATGGCCGCCAGTTTCATCGGCTGCTTTTGGGCGACTTGATAGGCGGAACCGTCACCTGTCCAGAGGATGAGGATAGAGGCTACCAATCCGAATAGGGCGCTTACTTTGATACTTGACAAGGCGAATATCGTATTTCGCCTTTTTAATAAATACCAGCAACTGATTCCCAATACGAACAGGGCACCCACGATCCAACCGGACAATACGGTGTGGAAAAATTTATTGATGGCGACAGGCGATAAAGCCACGGCCCAGAAATCGAACATCTCGTTGCGTACGGTATCCGGGTTGAAATGCATGCCGGCCGGATATTGCATCCATGCGTTAGCGATCAATATCCAGAGAGCGGAAAGGGTCGCTCCGACAATCGTCAGCCAGGTGGAGGCGAGATGGAACCGTTTGCTGACCTTCTCCCAGCCGAAAAACATGACGGCGATAAAGGTCGCCTCCATAAAGAATGCGAGAATCCCCTCGATAGCCAAAGGCGCCCCGAAAATATCCCCGACAAACCAACTGTAGTTAGACCAGTTGGTCCCGAACTCAAACTCAAGGATCAAGCCCGTGGCGACCCCGATAGCGAAATTAATACCGAACAATTTCATCCAAAATTGAGCGGTCTTTTTCCATGCCTCATTACCTGTCCGGTAATAGATCGTCTCCATGATGGCTTGGATAACGCCAAGCCCCAGTGTCAGTGGCACGAAGAGCCAATGATACATGGCCGTAAGGGCGAATTGGGCTCTCGACCAATCAATTAATGAAGTGTCAATGTTTTCAATCATATCTATAATTTTTAGGGAATTATTGCTCGTTGTACGAGTTCGTTTGATACGTGGTTACTCTTCTCGTCATCGTCGCTGAATTGCCCGAGGTAGTTGGGAAAGAAGAATAATCTTAGGATAAAGAACATGATAAATAATTTGACTAGGATTATTAGCCAAAGGGTCTTGCCCAGCTTCATCTCCCGGAATCCTTCCAGATAAAAGCGATATATTCGTATGAATGCGTGTTCTTTTTTCATATAGTTTTCTTATTTGAGATAACAATTGCTCATATGAATATGTTTTCATGTTTTTACAAATATATCCAAATCGCATCGATAAAATACCCCCAATCCTATAGATAATATTTATGAAATTATAAATAACATCTATCCTGTCTGTTAAAAAAAACTATTTTGAATAAGAAAGCCGTCTTTTGATCTTGTCAATAATACAGCATTGGCTATATTTGCGACAATTTGTTGCCTGTAAAGGTGTAAAGACACATGAAATATCATTGTTAAGTGCTAATCTATAAAAAATTATTACTATGTCAAACATTACTAGAAGATCTTTTCTTCAAAGAGGTACGGCTGCCGCGGCAGCATTGACTATTGTTCCGAGTGCGGTCCTTGGTAAAAGCCACGGTCATATCGCTCCAACTGATAAACTAAATATTGCCGGCGTAGGTATCGGAGGTATGGGTAACGCTAACTTGAAGAACATGGAGACTACCGAGAATATCGTAGCTCTTTGTGATATCGACTGGAAGTATGCGAAACCTGTATTCGACCGTCATCCTCAAGCTAAAAAATACTGGGATTATCGTAAGATGTACGATGAGATGGGTAAATCTATCGACGCTGTGTTGGTAGCTACCGCCGACCATACTCATGCGATGATTACGGCAGACGCTATGACTCTTGGTAAGCACGTGTACACTCAGAAACCGTTGACTCACTCTGTTTATGAATCTCGTTTGCTTACGAACTTAGCTAAGAAATATGACGTCGCTACTCAGATGGGTAACCAAGGTTCTTCATTGGCTGAGGGTGTAGACTTGATCTGCGAATGGATCTGGAACGGTGAGATCGGTGAGGTTACTAAAGTAGAGTGTGCGACTAACCGTCCTATCTGGCCGCAAGGTTTGAACGCTCCTGAGAAAGCGGACAAGATCCCTTCTACTTTAAACTGGGATTTGTTTACAGGTCCTGCTAAATTGAGACCGTTCAATAAGACATATCATCCTTGGAACTGGCGCGGATGGTGGGATTATGGTACAGGTGCGTTGGGTGACATGGCTTGCCACATCTTGCATCCGGTATTCAAAGGCTTGAAATTAGGCTACCCGACGAGAGTTCAAGGTTCTTCTACATTGTTATTACAAGATTGCGCTCCTAACGCTCAGCACGTTAAGTTGGTATTCCCGGCTCGCGACAATATGCCGAAGGTAGCTATGCCGGAAGTAGAGGTTCACTGGTATGACGGTGGTATGATGCCGGATCGTCCAGAAGGATTCCCTCAAGGTAAGGAATTGATGGGTGAAGGTGGTGGATTGTGTATCTTCCACGGAACGAAGGATACATTGATCTGCGGTTGCTACGGTGTTAACCCATGGTTGTTGTCTGGCCGTAAACCGAACGTTCCTCAAACATTACGCCGCGTGAAAGACGCTATGAAGGGTGGTCACGAGCAAGACTGGATCCGTGCTTGTAAGGAAAGCGCTGGCAGCCGTGTTCAGACGAAGTCTAACTTCTTGGAGGCTGGTCCGTTCAATGAAATGGTTGTGATGGGTGTATTGGCTGTTCGTTTGCAGAGATTGAATAAAGAATTGTTGTGGGATGGTCCGAACATGAGATTTACGAATATCGATCCGAACGAGACAATTAAGATCATCAAGAAAGATACCTTCGAGGTTATTGATGGTGACCCGAAATTCAAGACCGAGTGGACTGATCCAATTAACGCTCAGGAATTCGCCGCAGGCTTGATCAAACACAATTATCGTGAAGGCTGGAAACTGGTAGATATGCCGAGATAATATATTTAACTCAATAAATAAAAATGAAAAAGTCAGTATTATTAGCAAGTGCTGCTATCATGATGTGCTATTTCACGTCTTGTGGCGGTGGAAAGAAAACAGAAGAAGCTCCTGCGGCTGCTGCTGAGACTACAACTGAAGCTGCGACTCCTGAGTACAAACTCATGACCGATCTTCCTACTGTAGATATCACGACTTTCCCGAAAGACAAAGAGGGTAGATATGTGATCTTCGATGGTAAGACATTCAACGGATGGAGAGGCTATAACCGTGCGGATGTACCGGGTGCTTGGACAATCGAGGACGGAGCGATCAAGATCAATGGCTCTGGTGCAGGCGAGGCTGGTGCTGCCAACGGTGGCGACTTGATTTTCGCTCATAAGTTGGGTAACTTCGAGCTTGAGTTCGAGTGGAAAGTAGGTAAGGGCTCTAACTCTGGTGTATTCATCATGATTCAAGAGGTAGAGGGACAACCTTCTTACATCTCAGCTCCTGAGTACCAAGTATTGGATAACGAGAACCACCCGGATGCTAAATTAGGTAAGGATGGTAACCGTAAGTCTTCATCATTGTATGACATGATCCCTGCTAAGCCTCAGAACGCTAAACCGTTCGGTGAGTGGAACAAGGGTAAGATCATGTGCTATAAAGGTACGGTTGTTCACTATTTGAATAGCGATGAGCCTGTTGTTGAGTATCATTTGTGGACTCCGCAATGGAAAGAAATGTTGGATAACAGTAAGTTTAGCAAGGACAAATGGCCGTTGGCTTATGAGTTGCTGTTGAACTGTGGTGGTCCTAACAAAGAAGGTTTCATCGGATTTCAAGACCACGGGGATGATGTTTGGTTCCGTAACATTACTGTTAAAGTTTTGGACTAATCGTATCAAGCACATTTTAGCATAAGTATAACGCCCGAGGCCTAAATCTATGATTTTAGCTTCGGGTGTTATGTTTTTAATAATCGACTTTTTCTAAACCAATTTTTTAGGACCAAGAAATGAAAATGGAACAAGGTTACACGAAAGCGCAGATGACTTGGCTGATGATGCTGCGTCTTTTCATAGGTTGGCACTTTATGTATGAAGGCCTAGTAAAAATCATGAACCCAAAATGGACATCTCTACCCTATCTACTCGATTCAAAGGGTCCCGCTGCTTCATTTTTTATCAAACTGACGCAAGATGACAGCTTGATGACAACAATCAACTTCTTGAATGAGTGGGCTCTGTTATTAATCGGCCTAGGCTTGACTTTAGGCTGTTTGTATCGTTTATCTTCTGTTGGAGGTATGATTCTTCTCGCTATGTACACGTTATCCCACCCTTCTTTCGTGGGAGCAAGCTATATGATGCCGTTCGAAGGCTCTTATTTATGGATCGACAAGAACTTGGTGGAATTCGCCGCTTTAGGTCTGATGTGCGTATTCCCTACATCACAAATCATAGGATTCGATCGTGTGTTAGGACGTGTGTGTCCGATATTGCATAAACTTAAATTTATTTGATCCCCATGGCAACAGAAGATGCAAAGAATACTCCTTCTCAGGAGCAAATGCCCGATAAAGGACGTCGGGACACGTTAAAGACATTGGCTACAGTGCCTATCTTAGGTGCTTTGGCATATGGCGTTTACCAAAAAAGGAAAGATGCCTTAAGAGGCCGTAACATATCAGACGTATTTCAGGTGAGCAACAGGCAAGCCTCTTATTTGGAGCCGCAGGGCGATGGGAAGAAGATCCGTATCGGTTTGATCGGCTTCGGTATTCGCGGAAAGCAATTGATGCGTGCCGCCGGTTTCGCTGAGCCTTCTTGGATCGATAAGATGAAGGAGGCTAATAAGTTGAATAAGAAGGATACGCGTTATCAGCAATATATGGAGCAGGATGATCTGAATATTGAGATAACCGCGGTTTGTGATATATTTGATGTATATGGAGAGGCCGCTGTATTGGCCGGTTCCAATATCCATCGTGAAGGTAGTGACGGTAAGTTCGGACCGGCTCCGAAACGTTACCGGACTTATCAAGAATTGGTAGCGGCCCCGGATGTGGATGCCGTTATTATCGCTGGCCCGGACCATTGGCATAGCACGATCGCCATGGCTGCGGCACGTGCCGGGAAACATGTATATTGCGAGAAACCGTTGTCGTGGACGGTTCCGGAGACGTATATGGTTCGCCAGGCGATTAGAGAGACCGGTGTGGTGTTTCAGCTAGGTCACCAAGGACGTCAGACGGACTGCTATCAGAAAGCCGAGGAAATTATCGGAAACGGACTGCTGGGGCCTGTCAACTTGATCGAGGTTTGTACGAACCGTAACTCCCCGAATGGCGCTTGGGTATATGATATTATCGATGGCTCTAATCCGAATACGATCGATTGGAAGCAGTTTGAGGGAGATCCCGAGCGTATCAAGGAGTATATGGATTATATGACATCCAACAAGCTTGAAAGGTATATCGGCCCGGAAGAGCGTAGTAAGTTCAGCCTGGAGCGTTTCTTCCGCTGGCGTTGCTGGTGGGATTATAGCACGGGGCTTTCCGGCGATTTGTTGACGCATGAGTATGACGCTGTCAATCAGATTATGCATGTAGGTATTCCTCATTCCGCTACCTCGTCCGGAGGTGTTTATTTCTTCAAGGATGGACGTACGGTGCCAGACGTATTGCAGACTACTTTCGAATGGCCGGATCGTGACCTGACGATGTTGTATAGCGCGACATTGGCAAGTAGCCGTAACCGTGGTAAGGTATTCATGGGACATGACGCTTCTATGGAGGTCTCTAACATATTGGCTATTACGGTTGATCAAGATTCCACTCGTTATGCGGATAAGATCAAGGAAGGTATTATCCCGACAGACACCCCGTTCTATACTTATGTACCGGGACAAGACAGCTCGGATTCCGTGACATCTCCTACGGAGTTGTATTTCGCTAAGCGCGGCTTGCTTTATACATATGTAAACGGTAAACGGTATGATACGACCCACTTGCATATCCGTGAGTGGCTGGAATGTATCCGTCAAGGTAAGACTCCTAGCTGTAATATTGACGCGGCTTTCCAAGAGGCTATGACGGCTCATATGGGTACTCGCGCTTATCTGGAAGGACGTACGATGTACTGGGATAAAGATAAGGAAGAGATCGTAAAAGGCGAACTTGCGTAAGTATCAAAAAAGGCGATAAATAACTTTCCCAAGAGGCGGACTTCATTGATTTGTGAGGTTCGCCTCTTTTATTTTCCCGTATAAAATTTCTTCTCTTTTTTTGTAACCGATTTATGATTGCCTATGTCTTATTGATAAAAGCTAATTTATTAAATCATTAAAGAACAGACAATATGAACGAGTTGTGGATTCCTATTTTAAGTGTTATTTGTGCGGTAGGCATGCCGGTGTTGCTAGGTATTATCGCAAGCTATATGACCATCAAAAGCAAGCATGAGGAAAAGATGGCGATGATCGAGAAAGGGATAGTGTTGGAGGAGGCCGCGAGGCCGGAGAGAAAGCCTAATCGCTATAATACTTTGCGTAACGGTATTTTTATGATCGGTTTGTCGTTGGGCGTGATCGTGGGGATGGCGGTAGACTCGGCTTTCACATACGACAGCGATTGGTTCTTCTTGCTAGTTCCCGCTATCACGATTATGTTCGGTGGTTTTTCTTTTATAATTTATTTCTTCCTTTCCCGTTCCTTGATGGAGAAGGAGAGATTGGATGACGAGAAGAGAATGCGTCTGGAAGAATAAACGGCACCGGATGGATGAACGAAAATGGATAGAACGTATTTTGGCAGGAGACACGCAAAGTTTCTCCTGCCTTGTCGCGAAGTATGAGAAGATGGCTTATACCATCGCTTTTCGTATCTTGGAGAATCGCGAGGAGGCAGAGGAGGCCGTACAGGATGCGTTCGTGAAGATGTATCGTGCTCTTTCCGATTTCCATTTCGATAGTAAGTTCTCGACATGGTTTTATAGGATCGTGTATCGTACGGCATTGACAGCCTTGAGACAACAGCGGATGTTCGTGAATTATGAGGAGGTGGGCCCTGTGGACCTGTCGAATGACGAGGTTGAATCGGCTGCGGCTCTATTGGAGCGTGAAGACCGGAAAGAGATTATCGCACGTGCGTTGAAAAAGCTTCCGGCTGATGAGGCCTTGTTGCTTACCCTTTATTATTTAGAGGAATGTTCGGTAGAGGAGATCAGCCAGATCACCGAGTTGAGCGTTTCTAATGTAAAAGTAAAATTGTTTCGCGGGCGAAAACGGTTTTACGGAGTGTTGCGGGATAAAATGAAATTTGAAACGATTGATTTGTTATGAACGAGAGAGAGATTGATCATTTGACACGTGAATTAATGCGAGGAACGACGGAGCAACCTTCTGCTTCGTTAAACTCCCGGATTATGGCGTTGATTATGCAGGAGAAGAAGCGGGTATATCGGTATTATATAAAGAGACGGTTTACGCCTGCCGGTATTTTGGGTATGTTTGTGGCTTATATGTTTGTGTTGGTCGGTATCTTGTATTTGGTTAGACTTTCCCCGGGAGGCATAGAAACGGTTTTGGGCTCTTTACGGGCTTATTTCTCTATCGTTCTGACGGTCGCTTCTGGAATCTCTTGTTTCTTCTTGTTTACACAACTCGATAACTGGTTAAAAAGAGAGGAAATGCGCCGGCAGAATACCTCTAAATAAGGATATTGGGGGGATGTAGAGACGGGGCGTGCCCCGTCTCCCACGGTCTGATAGTATTTTAAGTTACCGTTTTGAGGGGATGAGACGGGGCACGCCCCGTCTCTACAACTAGTTAGTTGGATTTGACTTTTAGGTTTCCGTAACGGTTTCCTTCGAAGTAGATTGTTGGTTGTTTGCCGTTGTTGATCTCATAGATATAGTTCTTGTCATGATCCTCGTCATCGAAATGCTTGCGGGTGATATTGAAGCCTTTCACGTCGCAAGTAGAATACTTCATGTTATCCGCTACTACCCGGAAAGACGAGCTTGCGGGAAGCGCCACCTCCAGATTGCCATAATGAGATTCCACGTCCACTTTCGAGAAAGAGGGAGACAAGTTACGGACCTTTAAGTTACTATAGCTAAGGCTGCTTACATTCAATACATCCTTGATGGTCCCGATTTTGGCCTCGCTGTACTTGATCTCCATATCTAATTGATTCGCGTTTTCGATGGTAAGATTACTGTATTTAATCTCCGTCCGCAAGCTCTGTATATCCTGTATATCCAGATCGGAGTATTTGCAGTCTACGGTCAAATCTTTAGCGTAGCGGACCTTGGCTGTGCCCACGTAGCCCAAATCTAATTGAGCCTCCTGCAGGTTACCTACCTCAACATTACCGTATTTAGCCTCGATCATCGTGTTGGCGACGAAATCACCTGCGATAAGGTTGCCGAATTTTACGTGGATATCCATTTCTCCGTTATTATCGCCCGGCAAGTTGATGTTCCCGAATTTCTGGTTCAGCTCGGCAGAGAGCTTGGAAGGCATCTGGATATAATAGTTGATCGTCATGGACTCGTTGTTTGAGTTTCCATCCCTTTCCTTCGTTATCGTGGTGATCGCCGAGACGATGCCACCGGCTTTCTTGGTCTCGATCCGGATCCGGTCTAAGTTCTCTTGGGCACGTTCCTCTCTGGAAGCCCTACATTCTATCTCGACCCGTATGGCAACCTCTTTCTTATTCCAATGCGTAATGGTGATGTTACCGAAATGGTTCTCTACCAAGAGCCGGTCGCTGGCGCTAACGCTATAGGATTGGGTTATCTCTTTTTTCTTGATTTTCTCTTGCGGCTTGGCTGCTGCCGACAAGCCGCATAGCAGCAATACGAGAGTCAGCGATAAAGCAGCGGTACTGAATTTTACACGTGTCGTGTTCATGGTTGTATGTATTAATCGTTATTACTATTTCTCTTTGTCCGTAACCTGTCTCATTTGCTTTAGCATGAGCGTAAGGCCCTCCAAGCTGTTGTTGTAATGCTGGGTCATGGCGAAAAGGCCATCATTAGAACAAGGAAGGGTAGGAAGTACCGTCTCCTCGAACATATAATTATCCGTGAGGATACGTTTACTCTCCTGCAACAGTTCCTCCGCTCCCGGAGTCCGGTCTTGTTTATACAATTTCTTCATTTGCGCCAGCACATCGTTCATTTGCATGTTGTAATATAAACGTAGCTCCTCGATCTCCTCTTGGCTATCGCAGGTCTGGGCCGCGCTCCTCAGCGCGGGGTCCGACATATCGGTTCCACCCGGCAGGCGGAATAAGAGCAACAAGGCGATAGAGGCGGCTATGGCAAAGGCCGATAAGCTGTATAGGGTAACACGGTTCTTCCGCGGCTTCGGTAGCTTCTGCTCGAAACGTTCGAGGTGACCTTCGGGAAGCATCTCGTCTTCCTCGAATGCGTCACGGTTTGTGTCTATGAAATTTTTCAGTTTATCCATGTTTAATTAGCTGCTATAATGTCTAACAATTTCCGCTTCGCTCGTAGGTACTGGCTACGGACACTTGGCGGTTGAATCTTCAATATGGAAGCGATCTCTTCCATGTCATATCCCTCAAAGAGGTAAAGCGAGAGGATTATGCGGTAACCAGCCGGCAACTTCTTGGTAGCCTCCTTCACCTGTGCCACGGAGTACCGGATCTCATCCTCGTCCGGCCCTTCTGTCTCCGGTTCGGCCAGATTATCGGAAAGCTCCTCCAAGTCCGGAGCCTGGCGGCGTACATAATCGATAGCCGTATGGATGGCGATACGATGCATCCATGCCTCAAAGCATTGCCCGTCGTGATATTGGTCCAGGCGAGTGAAGATCTTGAGGAACGAGTCCTGCATGGCTTCTTCCGCCTCGGATGAGTTGCCCACGATACGCAGGCAGGCTATATATAGTTGCCGTGCGTATTGTTTGTACAACTTCAGTTGCGAACTCCGGTCTCCCCGGCGGCAACCCTCGATCAGATGTTCGGTTACTTTGTCCATTTGTTTATATAAACGAGAGTAATGCCTTGACCGTTGCGTCTGGGCGACGTAAAAATACAAAAAAAGAAAGGCATCATCCCGACGCCTCTCCTCCTGAACTAAATGATAAAAATAAAAGTTATGTGGGAAGGTTTATTTCATATCTGTTATATTAGAGATACTATCGTTCGTATAACCTTGCGAACTACCTGTTATCTTTGTCTTATCCGAGTTATATTTCAATTTATAAGCTTGTTTCCCTTTGGAGGTCCAATAATTTACGACCAAGTCCACGGTCTCGCCTTTGGTATCCGGCAAGGAAGACAGGTTGAACGCCACACGTCCGGCCCCGATCGTATACTGAGGATCATCGTAGGCGTTATGCCTGAACTCCAGCGTATAAGGATCGTTCTCGGCATCCGGCTGGATCAAGTTGATGAAATGGGCGGTCTTGCCTCCCCAGAGAGTCTCGAAATAGATATTCAAGTATCCGTCGCCGATCCATATATTATTGTCATGAATGTTCACCGGGTCCGTGCCATAGATGGAGTCATTGGCCGCTCCCTCGTTCTTCGCGATAGGTTTCGTAAGGATATTATGGATCGCGTTGACCTTTACGTAGTGTGAGAAACCTCCCAGGTTACTCTGGGTAGAGTCTGCCAATATCGTGAAATTCACCAAGGCGCGTTGATTGGGCTTCGGCTGGTAGTTCGGATAGTTCGTGGCGGCGGGCCATAGCTTATCCCCATCGTCCAACCGTAAATAATATACATTGTTGCCTTCCGGTACGACGGTAGCTACCGCTATCCAGATATCACCTAAAGAATACGAGTCATCGTCATCTAAGCAAGAGGGTAGGGCGAGGGATGCTAAAGCGATCCCGATAACCAATAAAAAAGATCTCAACGTCTTCATTCTTTTTATTTCTTAAAGAGTTCACATATTCATCATTCTATGAGGAAAGATGTAAGTTAAGGACGAAATGCTGCAAAAGACGTTAATAAAAGATGTTAAGAACCCAGTGAGTCAACGATTAACCGTGCCGTACGCCTGGAGGCACCGGGTGCTCCTAAGGTATGGATAATCTCGTCGTACCCGTCTAGCATCCGTTCCCGGTAAGCCGGATCTTGCAGGATACGCCTTAACTCGCGTTGTATTTGCGACTCGGAGAAGCGGGCCCCGAATAATTCTTGCACGATCTCCCGTCCGCCGATCAGGTTGACGAGGGATATGTATCTCGTATGGAAGAAATGCTTGAAGATAAAGCTGGCCAGCGGCCCGGCTACGACATAGTAGCAGACCGCTTGGGGAACCCGGAACAGGGCGGTCTCCAAGGTCGCCGTGCCGGATGTTACCAGAGCCGTGGCGCTATGTTGTAGCAAGGGATACGTTTTCCCGAATACGATCTTGGCGGGATAAGAGCCTATATATTCTCGGTAGTAAGAAGCGTCGATACCCGGTGCCCCGGCTATCACCGGCTGGAGGTCGGGAAAGGCGGAGGCTACCTTCAGCATGGTCGGCAAATTATCCTTGATCTCTTGCTTGCGGCTGCCGGATAGCAAGGCGAGGATAGGCTTATCCGGCAAGCCTTCTTCCTTGATAAACGTCTCTCTCGGGATCGCTTGGTGTTCCTTGTAATAGGCTACGGAGTCTACGGAAGGGTTTCCTACGTAATCTACCGGGTAATTAAGCTTCCGGAAGAACTCGGTCTCGAACGGCAGGATGCAGAACATACGGTCTACGTAACGCCGGAAGTCCTTGATACGGTATTGTTTCCATGCCCATATCTTAGGAGATATATAGTAGTATACCGGAAGTCCGAGCTGGGTTTTCACGAACTTGGCGATCTTCAGGTTGAATCCCGGATAGTCAATTAATATGACAACATCCGGCTGATAGCGGCGGATATCCTCTTGGCACGTCTTCATGTTATTTAAGATGGTACGCAAGTTCAGCAATACCGGTATGAAGCCCATGAATGCCATTTCCCGGTAATGTTTGACGAGGGTTCCCCCCACGGCCTTCATCAAGTCGCCGCCTAGGAAGCGAAATTCCGCTTTCGGGTCGTTCTCTTTCAATGCTGCCATCAGATTCGAGGCGTGCAGGTCTCCGGAGGCTTCTCCGGCTATCAGGTAATACTTCATGAATTGAAAATTGAGAATTGAAAATTTAGAGGCTCCAATCGTTTAGGGTGTTCATGAAGTCGTAGTCCGTGACATCGATCTTGCAAGGCACCAGCGAGGCGTATCCGTTATCCAGCGCGAGCATATCATTGTCCGGATGGATGGGCTTGGCGCTCTCGAAAGCTCCTGTCAGCCAGAATACAGGCTCTCCGCTGGCGTTCTCGGAACGTTTGAACTCGCGTACCCAACGACCGTCGGTCTGCCGGCAAACTTTCAATCCTTTTACCTGAGGCGATTTCGGTACGTTAAGGTTTAAGTAAGTCCCGTGCGGTAAGCCTTCCTTTAATACCCGGCGGGCCAGCATGCGCCCTAGGCGGCAACACTCGGAGAAATCGGCGTCGGCCGCATGGTCTAGTAAGGATACGCCCATGGAGGGGACGTTGAAGATACAACCTTCGGCGGCGGCTCCCATCGTTCCCGAGTAGTTTACGCAAATAGCCATGTTGCCTCCGTGATTGATTCCGGACACAAGCAAGTCGGGCTTACGTTCCAAGATCTCGTTAATCGCTAGTTTGACGCAATCTACCGGTGTTCCGGTACAGCTATAGATAGTAAGCCCTTTCTCCTTTTTCAGCAAAGTGTATTTGATAGGGACTAAAGATGTGATAGCGCTACCCATCCCGGAGCGAGGTCCATCGGGAGCGAATACCACTAAATCGCCTAGATCTTTCAGGCACTCCACCAATTCGTTAATACCTTTGGCCCATACGCCATCATCGTTCGTGATCAGAATCAACGGTCTTTCGTTTGTCATATCGTTTTATCCTTATAGTGTTGTACAAAGGTAACAATAATTTGTGAACAATGGTTGGGATACAAGGGTCGGGAATCGCTCTTTCGTATTTGGTCGGGCATTCTATATTGGCTTTAAAAAAACATGTACGTCTTTTCGCGAAAACATGTACGTGTTTTCGCGAAAGGTCGTACGTGTTTTCCGGGGAACATAATGTGGTTGTAATATAAACGGTTGCAAATGATTCTTGTGCCAAATAGGTGTTGTTTATACTCGTCTATTTGAGTGTGAACTATTCCTTTGCTTGGAAAACTTGATTTTCTAGGCTTTCTTGTTTTGAAATGTCCGAATGTTATTTGTATCGAATATGTCTCTAATGTAGATATTTTTCTAATGTACGTGTGTACATTAATATAATTATAAAATATATAGGAGTAAAAATGGCGGCTGTAAACGATCGTTTTAATTAGTCATTTGCAAAGGTACGCGTTTCTTTGATACTTGCAATCCTTCTTCGTTATTTTTTTATCACTTATTTTCTTTCTTATCAATAGGATAGGTTATCCTTTACGAAACAAGCGGTTCCTTTAACGAATCTCTCTTTCGTCCTTCTTAAAAACGCAAGATTTAGACGATGGTTTAGACTAGTCGTTTTTGAATATGGTCAAAATGATTGGGGATAGCTAAGTATCTAATTAACACTATTATTAATATTAAATTTTCGATTTATGAACAAAAGGATTTTTACTTTGATGGCGGCAGCCATGCTTTTAGGAGCGCCGATGTCAAATTTGGCTTTTGCGGCTAATCCTGCTCCAACAACAGAGGAGGTTAATATCGCAGCTAAAAACCTTGCGAATGGCGTTAAGTTCATTCTGAAAACGGACAATGGCTATGCAAAAGTAGCAGCCGTAGAGAAGACGAAGTATTGTACTGTTGATGTTACTAATGCGTCAGCAGAGGAAGCCTCTGTATTTGAGATCCGTAATTATTCTAACAAGACATTTGAGTTGTGGGTAGATGGTAAGCAATTTGTCACAAATGGTGCCAATGCCGCTACTGCTGATAAAGCTAATAATAAGTCTTTCTATGCGGTAAAGGGTGGTGCAGCTTATGGAAAAACAGACTTTACTTCTATCAACACAGTTGAACTAGGTACTTCCGGTACTGTTGTTTATACAGCTACTGCCCAGACGAAAAAGATCACGTTGGATGCTGAGGCTTTGAACAAGAACATGTCTGGTAAGGGCTTCTCATTCCAATTCCCGGGCGCTAAATCTACTCCGGACAAGAACCCGTTTGGAAATCAAATGGTTGCTGTTAACGCACAAGAAGTTTTGGTAAAATTGGGCTTAGGAACAGAAGATACTGAAGCAGAAAGTCTTGTTTTTGCTGTAGCTAATGAGGCTGGTTTGAAATTAGTGGAGGAAAATGGTATTACTGCTGAAGATGTAAAGGCCGCTACTTTCGTTGTAGTAGATCCGCAAACAACTTTCGGTATTACTGGTTTCGGTGATGGTGAAGGTCATGACTTTACTACAGTGAAAGGTGATAAGCTGAAGGCGAATAATGCTAAGAAAGATAGTGAGATTGCCTATGTGAACGGTGTGTATAAAGTGGAGGAAGAAGATGCATTAGGTGCTGCCGGTCAATATACGATCTCTGTAGCTAACTTAAAAGTGAAAAAGGGAAATGATGAGAATTATAATGTCTCTTCATTCCATGTTGGTGCATATTCATTAACAACCGGTGGTTTGAAGTCTTATGTAACTACTGTTAAAGTTTCTGCTTCTCGTTCATACGCTAAAGCTCAAACAACAGGTAACACTTGGGCAAAAGCTTCTGATATCTTGAACACGACAGGTGCCGCTATTTACAACATCTATTTCACGGGTGTTCAGCCTTCTGATGAGGATGCGTCTACATCTTTGTATGGTACTTATTTGGTATCTAGTTATGCAACAGCAGGTACTACTTTTAACAATGTTAGTTTAGCTCCAAACAAGGTTGACCTAAAAGCTCCGTCTGCTCAATGGGCTGTTATCGATATGAGAGAGAATGGTGAGGTGACATTCCAGAATGTTGAGACTAACGAGACTTTTGACGCTAGTTTGTATAAGACAACCAAGGCTGGTATCTATGATGCTTATAACACAGAAGTAGGAGGTAAGGAGGCTGATCAAATCAAATTAGTTCCAGTTACTACTACAGAAGGTTTCTTGACATTGAGCGATACCCAATTGAAACAAAAGGCTCAATTGATCTTCAATGGTGAGAATGACTTGGTGGTTAGTGAGGTTTATATGACTTATGATGGAGAAGATGATAAATTTATCCCTGTAAGTGACGCCGGCAAATCTCAATACTGGACCGTGGTTAAGGCTGTGTCCGTAAAGAACCAGTTTGACTATATCTATTTGAAAGATAATGAGATCACAACGAAAGAAGATGCGGATATGTTATCTATCCAATCTTACTACTTGACAACCAAAAATGCTGATAAGAAAACTGTAGGCTTGAAGTATTCTTCTTCTGATTTGAAATTGGTTGAGGTTGGTGATGAGATTGCAGATGATTTACATCGTGTTGTATTCAAGAAGAATACGAATGGTACGTATGCGGTTATTATCGTGACAGATAAGCTGGATGCTGAAGACGCTGAGGATAATTATTCTGAGGTGGTGAAAGCTAATGCGCAGAAACTGTATGTAGAAAGTGCAAACTCTATTTTCTCTCAAATTGCTGTTGCGAGCGACAAAGATTATTCTAATGTAACAATCTCTTTGAATAGCTTAGGTGAAAGCCTAGAGGCTGCTCCAAGACACGCTACATTGAACAGTGAAGAAGGTGCTATCTCATTCAAGGCAAATAAGAATGGTATCTTAGAAGGTATTATCGCTGCCGAGGGTATGACATTCTGGTTGGATACAGCTGATAGCCAAGCAGAGATGCCTACATTCTATATCTCTAAAGGTAGCGTAGATTCTACGTCTGTAGATAGAAACTTCTTGTATTATGCAACGGATTCTATGTATTACTGGAATGAGAACAAGGCAAAATATGACGTGAATGCAGACTATGCTTTGGAAGGTTCATATACAGGCCAGCTTACAGTAGCCAATAAGGATGATGCAGATGTGAAAGCAATCTTCCGTAGCGCAACATTGGCAGGTATCGATACATTGAATACGACAGTGAACGGTGAGGCTGTTGTTGTTGCTAAAGAAGCTAAAGAAGATGTTTGCTTAGGTGGTGTTGAGAACTTCAAATATTACATTACGAAGGTTGGTAGCGGCTATGTAATCAGCCCGATGAACGAGCCGAATTTGTATCTATACAACTTGAATGGTAAGTTAGGTTTCACAGGCGATGCAGTGAAAGCTTTAGTCGTAACAATTGGTGCAGGCGATCCTACATCCAACGACGCTATCGAAACTGAGTCTTCTATCAACGTAATCGCTGGTAACGGTACGATCGAGATTCAAGGCGCGGCTGGTAAGAAGGTTTCTGTAACGAATGTTCTTGGTAAATCTATCGCTAACACGGTTCTTACTTCCGACAACGCTACGATCACCGCTCCGGCAGGTATCGTTGTGGTAGCCGTAGAAGGAGAGGAAGCTGTGAAAGCGGTTGTTAAATAAGAGATAATGACGATAATCAAAAATTATTCCCGTGCGGGAAACCAAGTACCCCGTGAGGGTGAACAAGCGGGAATGAATTAATATTAATACTAAAGTAATAAATTAAAGTTCATCCGTAAGTACTTCCGTGAGGATGGAAGCGGATAAAAGACAAGGGGGAATGGCATTTTGCCGTTCCCCCTTATTTTTTAGTTCACCATGACAATATTCCGCAAATCGAGACTGAATTGGATATATTCGTCTTCGGTTATCGGTCGTTCTGTTGTCAGGACGATTAATGAATGACTTTGGCAGGCGTTTCTATAAGGAGGATGGAGGTGGGGGTAACTATTCTCAAAGAAACCACATTTCTTGTAGAACTTTAACCGGTTAGCCGATACCTTATCCGTAATAGGATCAATCTCTAATAAGATGATCTTATTCAGTCGTTTATTAAAATCCTCCAGTAGTAAACTTCCATATCCCTGTCCCCTAAAGTTCTCGTGGATAGCGAAATGCTCGATATATACATACGAGTCGAAATCCCAATATGAGATAAAACCGATGAAGATGTTATCCTTCACGTAAGCCTCTAGATGGTAGTAAGGAGACCGGAATGCCTGTTCTTGCTGTTCTTCTGTGCGTTGCTCAAATAAGGGAAAACTTGCTGTATATACTTGTCTGAACGTAGGATAGAGAAAATCTTGCTTTCGTGTTATTTCTAATATGTCCATATGGCTTCGCTTTATTTAAGATACGAAGATAATAATATTAGAGAGAAAAGGCGATATAACGCCTCGTTTCCCCGCAGATTATAGAAATGGACACATTTCTGATTGAAAAACATTGCCATGTCGTATTAAAGCCTTATTTTTGGATGGTCTTGTAAATAAGATGTCGTATGCAATGATGGCGTGGATTCGTTATGTATGTTTTATTGTTGGCCTTATGGTTTTCTTGCCGGAGCTGCTTTCGGCACAGCGTTTGGTTTCTCAACGCCAAGAGGACATAGAGGCCGGTCTTTTATATAATGAGAGCGTCTACGTGCTGTCTAACTATTCTTGTTTATCCTCCAATTCTCCGGAAAAACTCTCTTTAGACGAGCTGTTGAAGAAACAGATCGAAGGCTTCTATTTCTATTTGAAACGAGACGCGGAGACAAACGTGTTGTTGCTGAGGAAACCCGATGGGACGTTTACCCCTTTCAATGAATCGCTAAATGCCATTAAGAACGCGTTAGACGCAGACCCGCATAAAGTGATGACCCTTTTCCTCGATTTCTACGTGGAGACGGAACTGGAATCCTCCTTTAAGGAAAGCGGTTTGATGGAATACGTGCTTGAGTATGACGCGAGAAACGGATGGCCCTCCCTGAAAGATATGCTGAGTACCGGGAAGCGGCTGGTCGTTTTCGAGGTTCAAAAACATTTGAACAGCCCGTCGTGGTTGCACAACATGAGAGATTTCGTGGAACATACAGACGCGGATTGGGGAAACCAGTCGGAAGAGGTCGAGAGTTTTGATGAGCGGTTGAAGAAGAGCCTGTCTTTGTTCGCCGGATATAAGTTCTTGGAGACTTCCCGGGGAAATAGTAATGATATCTCGGCTTTGGCCCGTCAGACCCCTTATTTGATAGAATCGTTTAAAAGGGCATGGGTCCGGGATGGTAGGATTCCTAATTTTATCTTGGTAGACAAGTATTATGCGTGGCTGGATGTCTCGTTGGTCACTTTCCGGAATTTCGAGATCATTTATGGTACGGTCACGAGTAACAATGAGCTGCTTAATTACGTGAATTGGGAAGGGATGTCGAACTATACGACTGGTAAATATTGCTTCCCGCTGGAACCCGGGGCCGAGTTGATGCTTTCTCCCGTTTCTCCGGGGTATAAGATAGAGCCGGCCACGGTTTACGTCTCCGGTACCCAAAGGAAGGCTTTCGCCGGCGATTTTAAGGCTAGGCCTTTGCGGATTGATGAGGATATAGAGATCTATTTACCGTTTGACGGCGATGAGAAAGATGACTCGTACAACCGTAATCGCACGGTATCGAGGAATGTGGAGTTTATTCAAGACCCTATACGCGGGCAGGTAGCTTCCTTGGAAGACCAAGCCCGGGTGGATTTGCCGACAGCGTCGGAGCTTCATATGCGAGATCATGATTTCACGGTAGGTGTTTGGCTGAAAATACCTAAGTACATGCCGGAGAAAGAGGATTATTGCATTTTGGGAGCTAAGAACAGCACCTATCAGCAAGCGTTGCATCTGCTGATACGGAACCGGAAGCCTTATATGGGATTCTTCAACAACGACCTGGTGGGCAACACGGTGATTGAGCCGGGTAAATGGTATAATATCGTTTGGCGGTATAATAAGAGTAATGGGGAACAGGCCATTTTCGTGAACGGAGAGCTGGATGCGATTTCTTTCGACCGTCCGGCTTATTTGGGTAGTGATAGCTTGTATGTAGGCTTCGTGAATTTCAGCCAGTCGTCGAATTTCGTGGGGGTGCTGGATAATCTTTGTATATGGTCTCGTGTGTTGAGCGATAAGGAAATATTGGGGTTGAGCAATCAGTTGCTGGATTTGCATGTATCGGATACGGTTACTTGGTTGGATATTCTAGGTATCGCATTGATATTGGTCATTCTGGTTTCGGCGGCTTATCTGGGGTATCGGCGGGTGAGAAAAAGAAAGCCGGAGCAAGAGGAAGCCTGTATAGAAGCAAGAACGGAGGTGGATATAGAACCGGAGGATTCCCCTCGCGAGACACCGGAGGTTGAGGAAGTAGTAAATGTTGAGGAAGAAACCCAGGTAAGGGTTGAGGAGGAAGCCCAAGTAGAGGTTGAAGAGGAAACCGGGGAAAAAGCCGAAGCGGAGAAGGTCCCGGTTATGCGTAACTACATCCGGTTGTTTGGTGATTTCTACGTACTGGATCGGGATGGAAATGATATAACCTCTCTATTTACACCCAAATTGAAGCAATTGTTCATTTTGATCATGCTCTACTCTTCCCGCGGAGGTTCCGGAATATCAAGCAGAGACTTGACACGGATGATTTGGGGAGGGAATAATTCCGTGAAAAACGTGAAAAGCCTTCGAAGTGTGTCTATCTTGAAACTCCGGAAAATATTGGAACGTATTGATACGATGGAGATTGCATTCAACGCGAATCGATATATACTCCTGCTTTCGGAAAATGTCTATTGCGATTATTGGGTTTGCCTGGATCTACTGAAAGATAAACGGGTACGGACTCTGCCGGATTTTGAGCGTTTCTATGATATTATCAGCAAGGGGGAGGTGTTCAAAGGGGAATCGTTTGATTGGATGGACGATTTTAAGAGCTATATCTGTAATAGCACGGTGGATATCTTGTCTCGCTTCATCGATACTTACTCGATCGAGGATGAGGCCGATCGGGTCATTCAGCTAGCCGACCAAATCCTTATAAACGACCCTTGTAATGAGGAGGCGTTGGTATATAAGATCAGGGCCTTGATCTATCAGAATAACTTCAAGCTGGCCCGTTATGTCTACGATCGTTTTTGCGCCTTGTACCAAGATATGTATGGCGAGGCTTTTCCCTCTTCTTTTGAGCGGATCGTACCGACTTCCGTTGATTAATCCGGTCAATCTTTTCCGCGAAGGCTGGGGTGTAAATTGATCCCGGTAAGACAGGCATTGCCTTCTCCCGTGGCAAGGGCTCAAAAAGGCCGTCTGGCCGGTGATAATGATTCATTCGAGTAAGGAGGCTTGTTTTAGCTCATTATCTTTTCAGAGATTTTTTCAATGATTTTTTTTCTTTGTTTATATGTCTGTTGTTTAGGTGGTTATCCTTGTAGGTGGATATGAAATTAGCCTTGAATTAGCCCTTGGTTAATACGCTGTTTAGCGTTTGTTAACTCGTGATTTACTGCCCATCCTTATATTCGCTTCCGTTGTTTTTACGCTAGGACGAAGTTGTGTTTTACTATATATATTTTTTTCGACTTTAAATTTAATACTATGAGTAACACTATGTCTGACAAAAATCCGGCGAACTTCACACGTAGGGAGTTCTTGGGTACGATGGCTGCCGCTGCCGCGTTTACGATCGTACCTCGTTCCGTTTTGGGTGGACCGGGCTATACGGCACCTAGTGATATGGTCAATTTGGCCGGTATCGGTGTGGGTAGCCAAGGTGGTGGCGATATACAGAATATCGCTACTCCGGATGTACCGATTAAAAGGAAACCTTTTGGTGGAGGCGGTATGTTGATGCAGCCTTACGCGGGCATCCAGCCTCCCAGACGGGAACGAAGGGCCTCGGATAACCCTGTGCAAATGGGAGACGCGGAGAAACAATCGTTCAAGCATGCGAATATTTACGCGCTCTGCGATGTAGACCATGATTACTCCGGACATATCTTGGCGGGATACCCGAAAGCGAAGAAATATACCGATTTCCGGGAAATGATCGACAAGGAGAAGGAGATCGACGCCGTATTGATCGGCACTCCGGATCATACCCATGCGGTTATCGCGGCTTATGCGATGAAAGCCGGTAAGCATGTGTTTGTGGAAAAACCAATGGCCAAGACCATTTATGAGACCCGCTTCTTGAGAGATCTGGCGAAGCGAACCGGTGTTGTCACCCAAATGGGTAACCAAGGCCATAATATTGAAGGGACTATGCAGACGGTTGAATGGATCCAAGGTGGCGTGATCGGGGATGTAAGGGAAGTACATTTGTGGACGAACCGTCCGATGTGGCGCCAGGGATATTTTGATCGTCCGGCGGGAGTGGATATTCCATCTGGTCTTGACTATGACGTGTGGTTGGGACCGGCCCCTGAGAAGCCGTATAATCCGGAAATCCTCCATTTCGCTTGGCGCGGGTTATGGGATTATGGAACAGGCGCTATGGGGGATATGGGAGCACATACCTTCGATGCCCCGATATGGGCGCTTAACTTGGGTATGCCTACGAGAATACAGGCTACCTCCACTCCTTACAACAAGGATTACTTGCCTCTGTCGGAATGTGTTACTTATGAGTTCCCGGCTCGTGGAAACATGCCTCCGGTAAAGGTGACTTGGAGTGACGGCGGTATAAAACCGGCCCGTCCGGTGGAATTGGAGCCGAACCGCCAGTTGAGAGAGGCGCTTTATATAGGCGATAAAGGTATGATTATGCATGGTACTCATGGGGCAGAGCCGCAATTGATACCGGAACGGCCGGGATTTATCGCTCCGGAGAAGACATTGAAACGGCCGAGTAATATCTATGTGGATTTTATCGAGGCGATAAAAGAAGGGCGTAAAGCCGCTAATGACTTTGAGGTGTCCGCTAAGTTGACGGAGATCATGTTGTTAACGAATATAGCGGTCGCTGCCCAACGATTGGATCTCACGTTGGAGTATGACGCTGAGAATATGAGAATCACGAATTGCCCGGAGGCGAACGATTATTTCCACTATGAATATCGTAAAGGTTGGAGCCTGTGAGAGACTTTCTTCTAAAGGTTAATATGAATGTATAAATTGGATAGTTATGAATGAAGATGTGAACAAAGGTCAGTCCAGACGAGAGTTTTTGGGAAGATCGGTCGCTGCTTTAGCTGCCGCGTCTTTCCTGCCGGGTGCTTTCTCTTGTACGGGAAAGGGCACGGTTGCCCCGGCACCGGTTGATACGACGACGGCGACAGGTAAGATTAACTCTAAGTTCGGAGGCGTGCAGATCGGTACGATCACGTATAGCTGGCGTTCTATGCCGGGTGGTTTGGAGAATATCATCAAGTATTGCCAGGAGGCGAATATCAGTTCCATCGAATTGATGGGAGGTGATCTGGAAGCTTATTTAGGGGCGCCGGAGAACCCGATGATGAAATTCTTCCGTCAGCAAGCCCCTCCACCAGCGGCGAAGCCGGGCGAGAAACCTGCCGCTCCCGCTCCTCGCCGGATGGGGCCTCCGAAGTTTACCCCGGAACAGCAGGCCGAGATCGACAAATATAAGGAAGAGGTAAAAGCATGGCGCCTCGGGCTGGATTTATCGAAGGTGGAAAGCGCCCGTAAACTATTGAACGACGCTGGGATATCGGCCCATATCGTGAAAATGGAACCTTCCCGGATGGGATCGGACGAGGAGATCGACTATGCGTTTAAGGTTGCCAAGGCTATGGGCGCTAAAGCCGTGACGGACGAGATTAGCCTGGAGACGGCGAAGAGAGTCGCCCCGTTCGCGGAGAAACATGGGATGTATATGGCTTTCCATAATCATATGCAGTATGCGGAAGAAGGGTTTAGCTGCGACCCCGTCTTGGCGGTCTCTCCTTCTATTATGTTGAATTTCGACGCGGGGCACTTCTTTGGCTCTACAGGTATCCATCCGAACGAGATGATCAAGAAGTATCACGACCGGATCTATAGTATACACCTGAAAGATAAGACGGGGCCTACGACCGGAGATCAGCCGAACACAAACCAAGTCTGGGGACAAGGGGAGATGCCCTTGGAAGACGTGCTATTGTTGATCAAACAGGAGAAATGGCCTATCTATTGCGATATAGAACTGGAATACGAGGTCAAGCCTTGGTCTAATTCCGTGAAAGAGGTCGCTACTTGCGTGAAATATGCCCGGCAAATATTGATGTAAGCCTATAGAATGTTGTCTTTGGTAGGTTATTAATAGCTATGACGGAAGGGCCGGTTCTTGTTGGAGCCGGCCCTTTGTTTTTTATTTGTTTATCTTTTTCACCAAGTTTGGGGCGCACTTAAAATGGACAATGGTTCTGGGGATCAACATTAAGGTCTCTCCGCTTCTCGGGTTCCTGGCCAACCGGCTTGTTTGCAAGCGGGGGGTATAGACACCGAAACCTTGTATACATACCTTTTCTCCGGATCTTGTTTTCTCTAAAATAATGTTATTCAGTTCTTCCAATATATACCGGATTTCTTCTTTGTCGTTGCCGACTCTTTTCGATAGTTCCTCGATTAGTTGACTCTTATTCATATCGTATTATTTTTTGAGAAGTTTGTTTTTTGATCTATTGTTAGATATTCTTTCCTGTATTGCAGAGGCGATAGGCCTGTGTGCCTTCGGAAGAAGCGTCCCAATGAGGATTGGTTGGAGAACTTTGTTTTTTCGACAATCTCTTGGATGTTCAAGGTAGAGTTGGTGAGTAATCCCTTTAATTCTAGGATCATATATTCCGTTATCCAATCTTTTGCGGATTTACCGCTTACCTCCTTAACTACCATGGTCAAGTATTTGGGGGTGATGCATAAAGAATTAGCATAGAATGTCACGCTTCTATTTACCTTGTAGTTGTTCATGACCAATTGAAAGAATTTGTGGGTCAGTTCCTTTTTATGGATATCTATCGTTGTTACATTATCTAAAGAATTGACTTTGTAAAAGTTGTATATATCAAGGAAAAATATGCGAAGCAAGAGTATGACCGACTCTCTTCGATACTGGTTTTCCGTGTCAAAAGCCTTTCTAGTGAGTATTTCGAAGAAATCAATGAAAGAAAGTATCTTCACATCCTCCACCTTGAAGTAGTAGTGTTGTCTCATATAGAAAAAGAAATGTGGCGAGAAACGACTGATACCACTCAATATATCGGTGTAAAATGACTCCGTAATCGTGAAATATCTGATTTGGAAATCCACGCTAACATCCGTTAATGAGACCAATTGCCCCGGCAAGATGATGATGAGTTCTTTAGGGGTTATAATGTGCTTGTTGGAATAGATATCTATTTTAGCGTTTCCTTTTAGGCAATAGATGACAATCCCTAATTCCATGTAAGAAGGGTAAGTCGTAATAGGGAGTTCCTTGGAAAGCGTATAGACTTTGAAGTCTTTTTCCAATGAGTAATCAACACCACTATTTGGTTCAGCTATTTTCTTTGTATATCCCGACATTATTTTAGCCTATGTTTCTTGTGTAAAAATATAACTTCGTCTTTTACCATATTTATCTAGTGGTCGTTTGGTATAATATTGCAGAAATATGGGTATCGTTTTGGCGTTTTTTAAATCTTACGTTGCCTGATGCCTTGAAAAATAACCGCTATTGAAAGTTTTTGTTTATGCCTTTAATGATTTTTTATAGGTGCGATCAAGGGGGATATTAAGGGTGATTTCTACGTTGGAGTTTGTATGGATCGAGTAGGATATGTACGGGGAAATGTTCGGGGTTAAGGTAAAAGATAAGCGTGCGAGACGAAACCTCGAAAGAGTGTCTCGCACGGTTGGATTGGTTCTTCTTTTAGATGAACTTGAGTATATCTTCCGCTTTTTCCGCTATATGGGCAGGCGCGTATTTCTCTAATTCCGCACGTGGGCGAAAACCCCATGTCACTCCGCAGGAGGTCACTTCGCTATTGATAGCCGTCTGCATGTCTACGTCTGAATCTCCGACATAAAGGGTATCCTCCTTGGATATACCCGTCTGTCCTACGATCTCATTGACGATGCTGGGATCTGGTTTGGCCTTTACTCCTTCCCGCTGCCCGAGTACTTCTGCGAATCGTATGGTAGGGAAGAAATAGGCGATGAGCTTGCGTGTGGCGGCCTGGTACTTATTTGAGGCGACCGCCAGTTTTATTCCCCTTTCCTGCAACTCTGCCAATAGCTCTGGTATACCGGGGTAGGGGGCGCTACGATCTGTATTGTGCTGGTCGTAATGCTTTAGGAATTCTATTCTTACCTTTAATATATTCTCTTCTGTTTTCTCGCCTTCGGGCAACGCGCGCTCAAATAATTTATTGATACCGTTTCCAACGAAGAAGTTATACTCATTTACGTCATGCGTAGGGAAACCGTTTTGCCGTAACGCATGATTTGTACTCTGGGCCAAATCTGCGATTGTATTTAATAATGTCCCGTCAAGATCAAATATTACTAATTTTTTCATTTTAGTTTTCTGGCAAAATTAATGGAATGTGGAGACATGCTTTCCCTTTTGACTGATAAAATAGATGAACCGATACAAAAATAGATAAAAGTAGTAGCTCGTATATAAGTTATTTGTATCTTTAGGACAGGAATAGAAATCCTTTGTAATATATTGTATAACCTAAAATTGGAACATCATGGGAAAGAATCAATTAATTCACGGGAATGAATTTCATTTACTCAAACAATCTGAGATTCATAAAGCTACAGGAAAGTTGGTAGAGTCACTAAACTTGGCGGCCGGTTCTACGGGAGGTTTTGATATTTATAAAGTTGTTGAGACTTATTTTACGGATTTGGAAAAAAGAAAGGAGATCAATGATTTATTAGGTATTTCCGAGCCATGTGATATACGTGCCACGGAAGAATGTTTCTCTTAAATAAGCAATAATAGGAATAACATAGAAAAAGGAGATACCTGAATCAGATATCTCCTTTTATTATATCCCAAAAAGGACCAATTACTTACCAGAAAGTTTTTCTTTCAAAGCAGCCAATTCTTCGATGTCACCAAGTGTAGTCTTTTCAACCGGACCGGTTACCATCGTAGACTCCTCTTCTTTCTTACCGCCACGTTTAGAGGATGCTTTCTTGTCGGAAGCAGCCTTAGCGCCTTTTTGCTCATCTTCGAAGATGCGGCTGTGAGAAAGGATGATACGTTTAGCTTCCTTGTTGAACTCGATAACCTTGAATGAAAGTTTCTCGTCTACCTGAGCTTGAGAACCATCTTCTTTTACAAGGTGTTTCGGAGTAGCGAAACCTTCTACGCCATAAGGCAAGGAGATAACGGCACCCTTATCCAATACTTCGATGATCGTTCCTTCGTGGATAGAACCAACCGTGAAGATCGTTTCGAATACATCCCAAGGATTCTCTTCCAATTGCTTGTGGCCTAAGCTTAAGCGACGGTTTTCCTTGTCGATTTCCAATACTTGAACCTCGATCTCTGCGCCGATCTGAGTGAACTCAGACGGGTGTTTGATCTTCTTCGTCCAAGACAAGTCGGAGATATGGATCAAGCCGTCAACACCTTCCTCGATTTCTACGAATACACCGAAGTTAGTGAAGTTACGAACCTTAGCCATATGACGAGAACCTACCGGGAAGCGCTCCTCGATATTTTCCCAAGGATCAGCTTTCAATTGCTTGATGCCAAGAGACATCTTACGCTCGTCGCGATCCAAAGTCAAGATTACGGCCTCGATCTCGTCGCCTACCTTCATGAAGTCTTGAGCGGAGCGTAAGTGCTGTGTCCAAGACATTTCTGAAACGTGGATCAAACCTTCTACGCCCGGAGCGATCTCGATGAACGCACCGTAGTCGGCCATAACGACAACTTTACCCTTAACCTTGTCGCCAACCTTCAAGTTCGGATCCAAAGCATCCCATGGGTGCGGAGTCAATTGCTTCAAGCCAAGAGCGATACGTTTCTTCTCGTCGTCGAAATCCAAGATAACAACGTTGATCTTCTGGTCAAGCTGAACGATTTCTTCCGGATGAGAAACACGTCCCCAAGAAAGGTCCGTGATGTGGATCAAACCGTCTACGCCACCCAAGTCGATGAATACACCGTAAGAAGTGATGTTCTTGACAGTACCTTCCAATACCTGTCCTTTCTCCAATTTGGAGATGATATCTTTCTTCTGTTGTTCCAACTCAGCCTCGATAAGAGCCTTGTGAGATACAACAACATTCTTGAATTCTTGATTGATCTTAACAATCTTGAATTCCATAGTCTTACCTACAAATACATCGTAGTCGCGGATCGGTTTAACATCGATCTGAGAACCCGGCAAGAACGCTTCGATACCGAATACGTCAACGATCATACCGCCCTTCGTACGACATTTAATGTAACCTTTGATAATTTCGTCTTTTTCAAGAGCCTCGTTAACACGATCCCAAGAACGTGTAGCGCGTGCTTTCTTGTGTGAAAGGATCAATTGTCCTTTTTTGTCTTCTTGGCTCTCGATGTAAACCTCTACCTCGTCGCCAATCTTTAAATCCGGGTTGTAACGGAACTCGGACATAGGAACAACACCGTCAGATTTGAAACCGATGTTTACAACAACCTCACGTTTGTTCATTGAAGTAACGGTACCCATAACCACTTCTTTGTCTTTTACCGTGTTCAGGGTCTCGTCATACGTTTTTACAAGATCGTCCTTGCTTACCTCGGTGTAAGTCTCGCCTTGCTCGAAAGCGTCCCAGTTGAAATCTTCAACTGGCTGGATGTTTTTTAAATTTTCCATTCTTTAATTGTTAATACTAAGTTTGTTTTAATTAGTAAGTTAGACTTTATGTTGTCATCTCTCAAAAATCGGGGCAAAGGTAATGCTTTTTTTCTGACTGACAAGTGTTTTTAAGGGTAAAAACATCAGGTTCAGGCTGTACCGGTCGTAAATACGGAAAACTGTTGATTTTTATTGATATTTATTTTGTAAGTTTGCAAGTTGTAAGCGATAAATCAATGAGTAGAGGATTTTTAAGAAAGTCCAGCGTCAATGCTTTTATAGGAATGGTATGGATTTTGTTTGCGGTGAGCGCGGGGGCGCAGAATGCCGTGAGCAAATTTCGTGCGGATAGCATACGCCAATCTTTATCGCATGTCCAGAAGCCCCAGGACAAGATTCCCCTTTTAAAAGAATTGGTCGGTTTGTATTGGCAATTGCCGGAGGAAGTCCCGGCATTAAGAGAGATAATCGATGTCGCTCTGCCTTTGGATTCCATCGGGATCGTGTACGATGCGATGGCCGGCTTGAGCCGTCATTATTTTAATGCGGGAAACAGGGATAGCTTATTGTATTGGGTGGGGCAGTTGGATTCATTGGCCTCGAAAAGACATGAGACACCCAGAGGCTTGTTTTTGTCCGGCAGTTTGGTTTGCCAGGATTACTTATGGTCCGGTAGTTATGAGTTGGCTATGGATAGGGCCATGCAATATCTGGATTTGGCCCGGGAAAGTAAGAACGATTATGGCCTATTGCGGGCCTATCGTGATTTAGGGATGGTTTATCAACGGATTAAAAGAGACAGCGATGCGGTGGAGGTATTTCGGAAAGGCTTGCATTTGCTGAAAGAGGAGAAAGCGAATCCTACTTTCCGGATTATGTATTTATCCAATATGCTGGAGTCTACCTTGTTATTAGGGCAATTGCCCGAATCGGAGGCGCTTTTGAGGCAGTATGAGTTTCTGTTGGATTCTTTGGAGAGGAAATATGATCAGGAAGGAAAGATCTTCCCGGTAACACGCCATCGTTGTTTGGTAAGTTGTTATTTCTGCGAATTGTATACTATGGAGGGCGATTTGAGAAAGGCGCAAACCTGTTTGGACAGGGCGACCGCTTTTTTGGACAGTTCCTTCGGAAGCAGGGTAGAAGCCCAATACCTCCGGACAAAATCATTTTATTATTGGAAAAAGAAGGATTATAGACATGCGTTGTCTGCCGTTAATTTGGCTCTAAAGATTAATCGTGACTTGGATAAGTTAGAGATGAAGAAAGCCATATTGCAATCGTCCGGCCAATTGCGGGAAGCGATCACTATCTATGAGGAGATCATCCGTAAAACGGAAAAGATCAACATGGAGGCATTCGACCGGCAGATCGAGCAACTCCGTACCTTGAACGACTTGAACGATTTGGAAAAGCAAGATCGGGAGTTGAAGTTGCGAGCGGAGCAGGAGTCTTTGAAACAAAGGCAAATCATTGTCTCTATCTGCTTTCTGTCCGTCTTGATGGGTTTGATTTATGTGTTATGTCGGATCTATCTACATACCAAGCGATTGAAAAACGAGTTACTTCAAGAGAAAGACTCCTTGATCGCTTCGGAAAAGCAACTTCGGGCTGTTACGGAGGAAGCGGAGGCGGCGAATAGGAAGAAAAGCGCTTTCATCGCCAATATCAGCCATGAGGTACGTACGCCATTGAACGCGATTGTCGGGTTTTCCGAATTATTGGCGAGTAGCGAGTATAGCGAGGAGGAAAAGATTGAGTTTGCCGAAGAGGTGAATCATAGCTCGGAGTTGTTATTGAATCTGGTGAATGATGTCCTCGACTTGTCTCGTTTGGAATCCGGCAAGATCAAGTTCAGTGTAAAGCCTAGCGACTTGGTCGCTTGTTGCCAAAAGGCGTTGGATTCGATCCGGCACCGTGTGAAGCCTGGGGTTCGGTTGACTTTCACGTCCTCTCCGGAAGCTTATTCCTTAAAAACGGATGCCTTGCGTTTACAGCAATTATTGACTAATTTATTGTCGAATGCCGCTAAATTCACCTCCGAGGGAGAAATCAACCTCTCCTTTGTCGTAGACGAGAGCAGGGGTGAGGTCTGTTTCTCCGTAACGGATACAGGCTGCGGGATCCCGGAGGATAAATGTAAGAAAATATTCGAGCGGTTTGAGAAACTAGACGACTTTATCCAAGGTACCGGTTTGGGGTTATCTGTTTGCCAGATCATCTCGGAGCAACTTAAAGGATCTTTATCCGTGGATATCTCTTATAAAGACGGTGCCCGGTTTGTCTTTATACATCCGACAAATTTAATTGAGACCCCTATATGAGACAGATGAATCGACTCTATAATCGGATACTTACACGTATAGGGATGATCGTTATCATCTCCTTCTGCATATTTTGCGGTTCGGTGAAATCTTCCGCGCCTCCCCCTGCCAAAGATCGTTTGACGGAGATCGACAGCTTGAATAAATTATTGTCGGACTGCCCTACGGTAGCCTCTACCTTACCCATATTGCAACGGTTGGCTTTGCTGTATCAGCAATATCCCGAGATGAAGGCTTATAATGAGCGTCTTTACAAGAGCGCTCTGGAGATAGATTCCGTATCTATCGCATATTGGGGATTGAAAAACCTGGCCGAGTACTATTACAATCTGTCTATGCGCGATAGTTTGAAATATTATTGCGATATCGTAGACTCTATCGCTAAGGCCCGCCATGAATATCCGAATGAGCTGTTTGAGGTAAAAAGTTTTTCCAGCCAAGACCTCCTCTGGCTTGGGATTTATGAGTTAGCGATGAGCGAGGCGATGGATTTGTATCGGATGGCGAGCGATTTGGACCATAAATATGGTTTGCTCCGTTGCTCCGAGACCTTGGGGCTGATTTACCAACAAATCCGGAGAGACAGTGATGCCGTGGCCTCATTTCAAGAGAGCTTAGACTTATTGAAGGATATAAAGGACGTACCGAATATCTTGGATACAGAAATCCGCCTGACCTCTTATCAGTTGGAGAGTAGCGTGCGGACAAAGCAGTATGCGCTGACGGAACGGATCTTGGAGCAATATAAGACTTTGTTGGACGAGCGATATAAACTCAACCAAGAGGAAGGCGAGCTTTTGCCTATTGAAAGGGAGTATTGGTTACTTTATTCTTTCTACGCGAGTTTTTATCTTTCGAAAGGAGATTTGGCGAATGCCAAGGAAGCATTGGATAAGGCTTCTTCCTATGTAGGCAGCAACTGGATCGAGGGAGATTATGTGGTCAATACCTATCTGGCGGTCAAGGCCCGTTATTATAAGGCGGCTGGAGATATTCCGTTGGCCCTTCATTATATAAATGAGTTGCTGGAGACCGAGCGGCTACCCGAGGATATCCAGTTCAAGGCAGATATCTTGAAGGAGCGGGGCCAGTTGAAGGAAGTCATGGCCTTGTATGATGAGCTTTATAGTACGATGACACGGAAAAGGGGAACCTCTTTTCTCCGGCAGGTGAATCAATTGCAGGCCTTGCATGAGCTGCATGAAAAGGAATTGAAAGAGACGGAGCTGGAGGAAGCCGGGCGGCGTATCGAGCGGAAGCAGGATTTGTTGATTTTTATCCTGTCCGTGTCAGTCGTGTTATCGATCCTTCTCTATACCTTATATTTATACTACCGTCGTTTACGATCTTTGAAGAACCAATTGCAACAAGAAAAAGACCTGCTTCTGGAGTCTCAAAGACGATTGATGAGGGAAAAGACCCGTGCGGAGGAGGCCAGTCTGATGAAAAGTGCTTTCTTGGCTAATATGAGCCATGAGATCCGGACTCCCTTGAACGCCATAGTTGGTTTCTCCAGCTTGTTGGTAGAGCCTTCTACCGATTCGGGAGAACGGGAGGAATACTCGTCTATCATACGGAATAACACGGATTTGATGTTGAACCTGGTAAACGATGTGTTGGATTTATCCCGGATGGAAACCGGAGATCTTCATTTTAATATCAAGGATTACCCGCTTTTGGAGTGTTGTCAAATGGCTTTGGAAAGTGTACGTTACCGGATACCGCAAGGGGTTAAACTGACTTTTTCTCCTGCCGGAGAACCGATTGTGGTACACGTGGATAACTTGCGCCTGCAGCAATTACTGACGAATCTGTTGACGAATGCCGCTAAATTCACGGAGGAAGGCGAGATTAATCTATCGTTCCAGCTTGAGCCGGACCGGAAAAAAGTGCGTATCGCTGTTACGGATACGGGCGTGGGTATTCCTCTTGAAAAGCAAGCCTCCATATTCAACCGTTTTGAGAAGTTGGACGATTACAAGCCCGGAGCGGGCTTAGGGCTTTCTATCTGCCTTCTGATTGCCGAGCGCCTGAACGGTTCCCTGTCTATAGACTCCTCATATACAGACGGAGCACGTTTCGTTCTTATCCTTTCTTGCGAAATAGATCCCGCAATTTATAATCCGCAAATAGAAGAATAAGCGTGATAGCTCCTATATATAGGTAGAAAGTCAGCGCCGATGTACTTATGGTACAGACGGCCATTTTGGGTATCTCCATGTAGATAAAAGCTACGACCGCGAGAGAAATCATGACAAGCGACGCCAGTATAGTCGCTAGCAAGCTAAAGCGCTCGTTGCGTTTCTTCGCCTTTGCGGATTCAAGCATGATCTGTCGCATTACGTTCGAGCGGAACGAGGCGGGCAGTTCTTCTTCCGGCATGCGCTTGAATAAATCCCCCAGCAAATCAGGTTGTTCCTTATTTATGTTCATCTTGCTCATGATCCATCCTTTTTAATAATGCAAACAATTTCTTTCGGATTCGATGTAGCTTGACTTTAATGTTCGAAGCGGTCAGGCCTGTGATAGAGGCTAATTCCTCTATTGATTTTTCTTGCCAATAAAAGAGTAAGATCAAAGCCCGTTCGTCTGGAGGAAGTTGCCCTAGGGCGGTTTCCAGCCTTTGGGTCTGCTCCGCTACCTCGGTTTGTCCGAGCAGGTTTGCGACCTCCTCTTCCGATACGTTTTCAAGTGTTGCTTCCTCTATCGTCAGGAACTCGTGTCTCTTTTTTCTTACAGACGATATCGCTGTATTATAAGCGATCCGGTAGATCCATGTTGAGAAACTGCAATCCCCTTTGAATGAGGATAATCCCTTGAATACTTTCATAAACGTGTCTTGAGCCAACTCCTCGGCATCCTCTCTGCTTCGTACCACCTTGAGGATCAACGAATGGATCGGGCGGCTGTACTTATCCAAAAGGCAAGCGAAACATGCCATGTCCCCTGCTTGTATCCTTTGTATATAATATGTATCGGTATACAGCTCCATCGTACTTAATGGACGCAAGCCGGGTAAATAGGTTACAATTTACCGTAACAAAAATAAAAAATATTTTTTAAGCCGAAGATGTAACCTGTGGGAATGTATTGCGTCAAATCGGTAAGCAAGATAAAAAGAATCAATTAAAATTATACGGTTATGATGGATTTTATTTCTGTTCCGCTAGTTGTCGGAATCGTTTGCGCCGGTATTTACGGGTTGTTTGAGTTGTTTGTCCGCAAGAGAGAACGTTTGGCCATAATCGAGAAGATCGGTGATAAGCTAGATGCTTCTGCCTTCGACGGTAAGTTGGGTTTGCCCAATTATATGCGGAATTTCTCGTTCAGTAGCTTAAAGGCCGGATGTCTTTTGGCAGGGGTTGGATTAGGCCTGTTGGTCGGTTTTATCATTAACATGTGTATGGCGACAAATTCTTATTATGATGATAGTTGGTATAGGCATGAGGTGGCGGGTACGGCTTATGGGGCTTCGGTTCTTTTATTCGGGGGAATCGGCTTGATAATAGCCTTCGTTATAGAACAGAGACTAAGTAAGGATAATAAATAACCATAGGCTTACTGGTAGAGACGCAGCGTGCTGCGTCTCATCACTGTCTGATAGTATTCTAAGTTACTATTTTGAGGGGATGAGACGCAGCACGCTGCGTCTCTACTACTACAAATAGATTTCTCCGAAGAATTCCGGGCAATGGAAATTAGGTTCGGGAAGGTCGATCGGGCTCCAGCTCACGAAATGCGGGTCCATCGTCTCATCGGCGCATTTATAGAAGTTCCCTAGTATTTTCTCCGGCAGGTTGTCCGGATCTAACCCCATTAGCTTAAGGGGAATGACCACGATCAGGCTCCATGCGTGAATACCCTTGATTTCCCCGAACGCTTTCCTTTTCAAAGACGGAAGCCTTATGATGCTTTTATACTCCTCTTGCGAGAGCGAAGTCTTCGAATCCCGTGAGGTACGGCGGGCGGCGTCGCAAGTACCGATACAATTAAACTCGAAATTCATGTAATGCGAGTCTCCCTCCTTTTTCATGAAAAATTCCACGCAACTATCTTTATGGACTTGCGAGTTGTCTCTCTCGTAAGATGCCTTTAGCGAGTTGCCCTGCACGCAATATCGTATATATAGGTTTTTCTCTGTCCGGGCTATGTTAAAGGCGGTGATAGGCTTGTATGGATAATCGCTCCAGTTGGCGTGAGTGATGAACTCTCGTTGGGAACGTATCTCTAGGATCGGTTCGATGGATGTTATGTCGAGTACATCCAGAACAGGAATAGTAGGAACTTTCAGTCTTCTCATTTTAACTATAGATTTGAAGTAAAGGCCATTGCAAGTAGGAGGTCAACAAGACCGAAAGAGCGCCGATAATAGACAATCCTATAATGACAGAGCCCACGATCCGGTTTAACAACCAAATACCTCTAACATTGAACCTTTTTCTCAGTTTTCCAATAATATATGTTATGCCGAACCACCAAAGAACGGCTCCTAGCCCTATACAAACGATACCCAGCGCCAGCAACCAGAACGAATGTTCGGGTAGCACGAATCCGAACCGGGCGAATAATCCGATATAGAGTAAGACGATCAAAACGTTGCTAAAGGTAAGTAGAAAAGCCGTAATAAAATCTTGAGTGAACGATAATTTTTTTTCTCGTTGCTTCTTTAGGTTCCGTGTCGGGTTACTTTGGAAGATAAAATACCCGAAAATGCCGAGAACAATACTTCCTATCAATTGCAAAGGCGCTTGGTTAGCCTCCACGAAATTAACGACCACTCCCATGCCCAGGCAGGTCAGTGCCGCGTAAATAACATCGGATAGAGCGGCCCCTAATCCGGTGACGAACCCGTGCCAACGTCCTTTATTTAGTGTTCTTTGTATACAGAGCATACCGATTGGGCCCATCGGGGCCGAGACCAATACGCCGATAATGATTCCTTTACTAACGATTCCTAGCATTAAGTCGAACCTCTTCTGATTTCTCAGGCAAAGATACATCCATTCCACGACAAAAAAAAGGTAAAAAACGTGAGAGGATGCGGGGACGGGTCTCGCTCGTCCCTTATTTCGGGAAATTGGGGCTGTACAATAGGGTCGTATCGAGAGTCATCAATTTACCGTCTTTCACGAATGCATCTCCTCGCTCGGACAGATGCTTTACCATCGCCTTGCGTAGTTCGGACAATTGAGCCTGATAGGCCGCGTCCTCGCTAAGGTCATGCGTCTCTCCCGGGTCTTCCCGCAAATCGAACAACTGCTCGCTTCCGTTATGGAAGTTCCGGATATACTTAATCTTCCCGTCGGTAAGGGCGGCCCAGTAATTATCGTCGCTATAGCAAGTGGCGTGTTCCATGTCTATATAGGGGCGCCATTGTGCCTGCTGTCCTTGGATCAGCTTGAGCAAAGATCGCCCATCCATATCGGGAGGAATCGACCCGCCGGCGATGTCGATAAAGGTCGGCAAGAAGTCTCTCAGTTCTACAGGCTGTTCTATGCGGCTTCCGTCCGGTATGGATTTGGATATACCGGCGGGCCATTTTACGATATAAGGTATATGAGCCGAACCTTCATATGGATAGGTTTTCCGCCAATGATAATGATCGCCCAACATGTCGCCATGATCTGCCGTAAAACAAATCAAGGCATTGTCGTACATACCTTTCTCCTTCAAGGTCTGGATGATTTGCCCTACTTGATCGTCGATAAAGGTGATGTTGGCGTAATAATGGCGACGGGAGTTTATGGCATACGCATCCCCGAAATTGCCGAACGGGGCATCCGATGCTCCTTGGAGGGGATCTTTCGGCTCGGCGTATCGTCCGCACCAATCTCCTATATAGGGTTTCGGGATATCCGCGTCCTTATACATATCCAGATAACGTTGAGGCGGATCATAAGGACTATGCGGGCGGGCGAATGACACCTTGAGAAATAAGGGCTTGTCATTCTCGTAATTACGGATCAACTCGCAGGCGGTCTGTCCGGTCCAAGCCGTTGGATGAAGCCGTTCGTCTAACTTATAGACACCGGCGGCATGGTCGTTCCAGCCGATACCCGTAAGATCCGGGTCTTTTCCGGGCGCCTGTAATTGAAACCACTCCCGGTAATCGCTGATGAAATCGGGGCTTTCCACCCGGCCGCTCTCGTCGATCAAGGTCGCGTGGAATCCGTGAAGCGCTTTCTGCGGAAACCAATGCATCTTACCGATCCCGAAAGTATAGTACCCCAGATTCCGCATCATCTGAGGCATCTCGTAACGATACTTCAAGGCCATGCGTCCGTATCCCAGCATACCATGATGCCAAGGAGACATCCCGGTCAATAAACCGGCACGTCCCGGAGTACTGCTTGGAGCGGAGGAATATCCGCTCACGAACAACGAGCCTTCTTGCGCCAGCCGGTCGATATTCGGTGAGATCACCGCCTTGTTTCCCATGCAGCCGAGGGCATCGCCCCGTTGTTGATCGGTCATGATCAAGATGATATGCGGCTTCCCGCTTTTTACGGGCATGGCGGGAGAGACGGCAGCCTCTGCCTCTTTCCCGCTTTTGTTATGCGCCATCCCCGGAAGTGTCGCGCCCAGACCGATTCCGAGGGATGATTTAATGAAGTTTCTTCTTTCCATTATTTAGCCTTGATTGTTTGGTCTCGAACTCCTTTTAAGATTCCCTGCAATTGGAATACGATCTCCGGATGTTGCAAGGCCTTGTTTCCTTCCTCGTAGACCTTCGTCATGTCGTATAACTGGGGCTCGGAGGTATAACCGGTCTCTATGTTCTCATGCCGCATGATGGCGGGCCCGGCGCTCGGCTCGATGTATTTCCAATCCTTCGTGCGGACGGAGAGCGCTTTGTTAAGCGCTTGCTCGATCACCCACGGGCGGTCTTCCTTGCTTTTCCCGATCCAGGTATCCAGATAATCGTAGCTATCCGGCGCGCTACCTTCCGGAAGGCGGGAGCGGGTTAATGAGGCAAGGGAGGCGAACCAGTCGATTTGGCTTACTAAGGCGTCGGATACGGCGGGTTGCCTGATCTCTCTCGGCCAATGCACGATGGCGGGGATACGGGTTCCCCCTTCGAAAGCGCTGTATTTGTTACCTCTGAGAGGCCCGGCGGGTTTATGGTCGCCCAGGAGTTCCGCGGCCCGGTCCGCGTAACCGTCGTCAACGACAGGGCCGTTGTCGCTTGACAAGATAATCAAGGTATTCTCGGTCAGCCCCGCCTCGTCCAGTGTTTTCATCAATTGGCCCACGCTCCAGTCGAATTGCTCGATAGCGTCGCCCCTCATACCCATCGGGTTCTTCCCCCGGAAGCGGTCGTGCGGGAAACGGGGTACATGCACATCGTTCGTGGCGAAATACATGAAGAAAGGCTTCCCTTTATTCTCCTTGATGAAATCGATGGCGTGCGTCACGATCGAGTCGGCTATATTCTCGTCTTTCCAAAGCGCCTTGCCGCCGCCTTTCATATAACCGATGCGGCTGATCCCGTTTACGATGGATTGATCGTGCCCGAAGCTAGGCTTCAGGTTATATAATAATTCCGGGTTATCCTTTCCGGTAGGTTCTCCGGGAAAGTTTTTCTGGTAACTGACGTAGATCGGGGCATCCGGATCGTAATTCGCCACTTGCCCGTTCTCGATAAATACGCAAGGAACGCGATCTGCCGTAGCCGCCATGATATATGAATAGTCGAATCCCAAGTCGCCCAAGGCGGTAGGGAGTGGGGCGTTCCAGTCCTGCTCGCCCGATTTGTCTCCCAGGCCAAGGTGCCATTTGCCGATAGCGGCCGTGGCGTATCCGGCGTTCTTGAACATGTCGGCAATCGTGTAACGTTCCGGCCGTATGATCATTCCGGCGTTCCCGGCGGCGATGTCTGTTCCCGGCCGGCGCCAAGCATATTCTCCGGTTAGCATGGAATACCGGGAAGGCGTGCTGGTGGAGGCGGTAGCGTGAGCGTTGGTGAAGCGGATACCGTTCTTGGCGAGCCGGTCGATGTTCGGGGTCTTCGCTTGCGTCCCGCCGTAGCATTCCAGGTCTCCGTATCCCAAGTCATCGGCGTAGATGAACAATACGTTTGGCATTTTAGGTACAATCTCCTGTCTTTGTTGGCCTTTCGCGCTACCGGCCATTAGGAGCGAGGCTCCGATCCCTGCGATAAGTGTTGGTTTCATGCTGTTTATTTTTAGATATTTGTTTGGTCGCTGTGATTAACCGCATAAAGGTACGATACTTTCGCGGGCTAATCGCGTAAAAGTACTGATAAATCAGCGTTATAAAAACATGTACGTGTTTGTCGGGAAACATGTACGTCTTTTCGGGAAAACACGTACATGTTTTTTCAAGGACATTTGCGGTGTGGGAAAATACAAAAAGAGCCTCTCTTCACAGGGAGGCTCTTTTTATGTGATGCCGGAAATAACCAATAAAAACTTTCCGACACTACGGTGTTAATCATCTTATATGCTTACATAAAATTAGCAGAAGGCTTTGGTTTGCGATATACTAATAGTGTTACATTCTTTTTGACATTGCAAAGATACGTCTGCCTATATGGGTGCGCAATACCTATATATATGTAAAAAGACGGGGGGCGTACCTATTAATGGTTATATCCCTCGTTGTTCACCGGAATCACGTTTTTCGTATATTTGCCTCTTGATTATAAACTGTAAACCCCGGTAGCTCCGTCATGAAAAATCTGAAAGTAGCTTTGTTGCAAGTCCTGCCCGAAGGCTCGTTGGATAAAAATTTAAGGAAAGGTATCGCGTATTGTAGAAGGGCGAAAGATGCGGGCGCTGATATCGCGTTGTTCCCGGAGATGTGGAGCGTCGGATACGAAATCCCCGAAGACCTCGATGAGTTAAGAGCAAGCGCGATAGCGATCGACAGCCCGTTTGTCATTTCATTTCGTGAGCTTGCCAAGGAATTGCGGATAGCTGTCGGGATCACGTTTCTTGAGCGGTTCGAACCATTGCCGCGAAACACGTTTTGCCTGATCGACCGTCTTGGGAATATCGTGCTTACCTATGCGAAGGTCCATACTTGCGATTTCGGTGATGAATGCAGGTTGACCGCCGGAGAGGATTTTTATGTCGCGAATCTGGATACGGCAAAGGGATGTGTGAAAGTCGGGGCGATGATTTGTTTCGACAGGGAATTTCCGGAAAGCGCGAGAATACTTATGTTGAAAGGAGCGGAAATAATCTTGGTTCCCAATGCCTGCCCTATCGAGATCAACCGTTTTTCGCAGTTGCGAACCCGCGCTTATGAGAATATGGTTGGTATCGCTACCGCGAATTACCCCAAAGACAAGTCTGATTGTAACGGCCGCTCATGTGCGTTCGACGGTATCGCTTACCTTCCGGATGGTTCCGGGGCAAGAGATATGCTCATTGTTGAGGCAGGAGAGCGGGAGGATATCTGCCTGGCGGATTTTCCCATTGAGAAACTCCGGGAATACAGGGCTTGCGAAGTGCATGGAAACGCTTATCGCCATCCCCGGAAATACAAATCGCTCGTTGAGGAAAACATCGAAGAGCCATTTATCAGGAATGACTATAGGAAATAGGTAGGGCGGGCATGTCATAATATTCATTCAAAAAAGTTATTTTCAATAGATTATATAGAGCCGATAAAACCAGAAATAACATGAGGCCTTAATGCCTTAAGATTAACGATCTCACCGTCTTACAGGCCAATAATAGGGCATATTGGGCGTGAAAGTCCTGAAAATATTCGTCTGAAATACCTACGAGTAGGTAATTGAACCCCTATTTTACCTACTTCGTGCGATTGTAGTGGACTCTCTACCCCTGTAATTTTGCCAAAAATTATAAAACGCAATGAGAACGTTAACAAATTTATTAGCGATTGGATTACTTTCCTTTTCGGCTCTACATGCTCAAGAGAGTGATATGAGCTCCACCGTGAAGGCTTCTGAGATGTATGCCGATGATTTTTCTAAATTCCGTTTTGGTGGATATGGCGAGATGGCTGCCAGTTATATGGATTATGATTGGAACTGGGTAACGACAGTGGGTACGAATCATCGAAATCGTGCGACGATATCCATTCCTCGTTTTATTCTGGCATTCGATTACAAGTTCTCACCGAAATGGGTGTTGAGCTCTGAGATCGAGTTTGAATATGGTGGTACTGGAGCTGCTAGAGAGATCGAGTGGTATGAGGAGAACGGAGAGTACGAGACTGAGATAGAGAAGGGCGGCGAGGTCGCTTTGGAACAATTCCATATTTCTTATTTGTTCAACAAGCATTTGAATTTCCGTTTCGGACACATGATCGTGCCTGTCGGATTGACTAACGCTCATCATGAGCCGTTGAATTTCTTTGGTGTTTACCGTCCGGAGGGCGAGACGACCATTTTACCTTCAACTTGGCACGAGACGGGTGTCGCTTTGTTTGGTGACTTAGGAAACTTCGATTATGAGTTGCAGGCCGTATCCGGTTTGGACCCGCAAGGTTTCCGGATGGAGAATTGGGTAGGTAAAGGTACGCAAGGCGCTTTCGAGGAAACGCAGTTCACTCACCCGGCTTTTGTCGCACGTGTGAATTATAATGGCGTGAAAGCTTTTAAGGGATTGCGTGTAGGAGCGTCTTTCTATTATAATCAACCATCGAAGAATGGTAGTAAACCGGCTCGAAACCGCGATTATAAATATCCGTTGACGATTGTTACGGCTGATGCTCAATATAAAAGCCCGAATAACAATTTGATCGCGAGAGGTAATATCGTGTATGGGCATTTAGGAAACTCCGCTCGGTTGACTAGTGTGAATAATGGTTCGTCTAGCGCGTCGGGTTATCCGAATTCTACTGTAGCGGAGACTGCTGTGAGCTACGCTGCCGAGGTAGGTTATAACATTGGTTCTTTCTTTAGTGCGAAAGCTCCGAGGATTTATCCTTTCTTGCGCTATGAATATTACAATCCGATGCAGTCTGTAGAGAAAAACAGTACGAAGTTGGCCGATAAGCGTTTACAGAAAAGTGTGATCACGGCTGGATTCAATTATTACGCATTGCCGAATTTGGTGGTGAAGGCAGATTATACACACCGTATCGTAGGACAGGGTAAATATAACAGCCAGAATATGGTATCGGTAGGTATTGCTTATATCGGTTGGTTCTTGAAAAAGTAAGAGATAAATGTTTAACTTTAATAAATAGAAGTAGAATGAAAAAAGTATTATTATGGCCCATGATGTTGATGGGCTTGACTTTGAGTTTTTCATCTTGCGGAGATGATGATCCTATTAATAATGAAGAAGAGAAGACGGAGTATTCCTTCGAGAATTTGCCGGCTAATACCGGAACTGTAACCGAAACTCAATTATCTGCGACTGTAACTCAGTTTGTTGACGCTGTAGTATTACCTACTTACAAAGATATGTATGAGAAAATGCAGGCTTACCATGCGGCTGTGGAGAAATTCCTTGCTTCAGGTTCGCAAAACGACTTGGCTGATGCGTGCGAGGCTTGGCGTGCGGTTCGTATTCCTTGGGAGCAGAGTGAGGCATTTTTGTTTGGTGTTGCCGACTTAGGTCAATATGACCCGAGTTTGGATAGCTGGCCATTGGATAAGGATGGTATCGAGCAAATCATCGCGAACGGCGACTTTAGTGCCGTAACCGGAGACGTGGATGATTCTGATGATGCGCCTGCGAACGCTCCTCAAAACTTGAGAGGTTTCCACACCGCGGAGAAAATGTTGTTCTTGGATGGAAAAGAACGCGATGCGGCAACTTTCACCGACAAGAATGAGAAAGAATATTTACGTATCGTATCAGACCGTATGTTGAAGGATACGGAAGAATTATATAAAGGTTGGCTTGAAGGCTTAGGCTCAGGAAGCGTTCCTTCTTCTTACGCTGAGGCTATGAAAAAGCATGATGGAAGTTCTGATTATGCGGGATTGAGCAGTGCTTATCAAGCTATCGAGTTGATGTTGAATGGAGATAACGGTATGGGTGGTATCTCTAATGAGGTTGGTACCGCTAAGATCAAAGATCCGGTGGATGCATGGAATGACAGTAATAAAGATGCTTCAGATCCTGATAACCCAGGTGTATTGGCGGTAGAGTCTTGGTATAGCTGGAACTCTTTGGACGACTATAAGAACAATATTGTTAGTATCAAGAACGCTTATTTCGGAGGACGTGATTTAACTGCCGACGATGCTAGCGAGAACAGCTTGCACAATCTATGTAAAACCGTGAACCCGGTATTGGATAGCTTGATGGTTCTTCAGATAGACAATACTATCGACGCTATCGATAATATTCCTTATCCTTTCCGTAGCAACTTAGGGGCAGAGACAGAAATTAACGCTGCTATGGAGGCTTGCTCTGATCTGACAAAGGGCTTGGATAAGGTTCGTGCCGCTTTGAGCGATAATTAATCGACCGTGTAGTTGATATAGAGGAGAGAGAAGGATAAAGCCTTCTCCCTCTTTTGTGTGTATTAAAAATAACCAATAATATGAGACATAAATTTTTATTTTATTCTCTGCTAGGTTGCTTGCTTTGTAGTTGCGAGTCTGAAGATCTGGAAGATTGGCGGATTTACAAGCCGAATGGGAAGGCTGCTTCCGAGAAGGAGTTGTCGGCGGGTATCTCGACGATTTTTTCCTCGGCTCCGGACGCTTACGATACGCAATCAAGTTGGGTGACCGGTGAGTTGGAGGATCGATTTAACAAAGGTGATCATCTATATGACGACGCGCGGGGAGTGGATAATGTAGACGGTGGTGGCCTGGGACCTCTTTACGCTGGATATTCGTGTGGTTCCTGCCATAAAAGTACAGGACGTACTACGCCCGCTATCGCTTCCGGGGGGTCTGGCTCGGGCTTCTCATCCATGTTAATCTATATAACCCGTAAGACAGGGGGATATTTCCCGGATTATGGGCGTGTGCTTCATGACCAATCTATCTATGGAACTAAGCCGGAAGGCCGCGTGAAAATTACGACGACTACAGAACGATATACTTTTCCCGATGGTGAGGAATATGAGTTAATGACGCCGCATTATGAGATCGTAGAATGGTATGCGGACAGTATTCCGGTATCAGACCTGCGTATCTCGGTACGCCAGCCTTTGCGTCATGTGGGTATGGGGCAGATGATGGCGCTAGACCTGGATCTTTTGCAAAAGATAGCGGCTCAAAGTAATTATCCGGAATATGGTATTAGTGGAAGGCTTAATTATGTGACCGAGAAAGGAAAAAAGGTGATCGGGGTTTCTGGGAATAAAGCCCAGCATCAAGACCTGACCGTAGAGCTTGGATTCTCGTCCGACTTGGGTGTGACGAACGACCGTTACCCGCACGAAGTCGGGGAAGGGCAGAGCAATATGATGGGATTTGCCATGAGTGGGGCACAGATCTCTACGGAGGATATGGAGAACGTAGACTTATACATGCACGCCGTAGGTGTGCCGGCCCGTCGAGACGTAGATGATCCCGTGGTGCTGAAGGGTGAGCAGTTGTTCTATGAGGCTAAATGCCATTTGTGCCATGTTACGACATTGAAGACGCGTCCGCGTGGTGCCGTTTTGTTAAACAATACCGAGTTGCCCCAATTAGGAAATCAGATAATCCATCCGTATTCAGACTATCTCTTGCATGACATGGGGGTAGAGTTGGGGGATGATTATCCTAGTGGCTTGGCGAACGGAAACGAATGGCGTACAACCCCGTTATGGGGGCTGGGATTGCAGGAAACCGTGAACGGGCATAGTTACTTCCTGCACGACGGGCGAGCCCGTAACTTGACCGAGGCTATCATGTGGCATGGTGGCGAGGGAGCCGCTTCGCGTACGCTTTTCTCGCGTATGACGAAGGATGAGCGTGAGGCTCTGATTAAATTCTTACAAAGTTTATAATCTAACATAGAAAAAGGAATGAAAAAAATATATAGGTCACTTGTCGCTGTAGTTTTGTTGACGGGTGCGTTTCAGGTGAGTGCTCAAGAAGTGAAAGAGATCGATGATAAGTATGTAGAGAATGATGTCGTATCGTTGGCCGGAAAGAAAGGGTTCTCTTTCTCTACGAAAGCGGGGGATTTCTTGTTTAAACCGTATGCGTTGGTACAGGCTAGCGCTTGTTATAATCGTTACGATGAGCAGGGTTTGGAAAGCCACTACGCTAAAAGTGTCGCTAATTCCGGGTTCGCTATCCCGAACGCTATCTTAGGATTTACCGGAAAGGCCTTCGGAAAGGTTACTTTCAACCTGTCGTTGAACGCCGCGAAGAGTGGCGGGGCTTTATTGCAACAGGCGTGGTTCGATGTTGCCTTGAAAGAATCTTTCCGTATCCGCGTGGGAAAATTCAAGACTCCGTTTATGCATGGTTATCTGAGTACGTTGGGTGAGACCTTGTTTCCCGTGTTGCCGACATCTACCACTGCCTCGATCTTGCTTCCGTATGATATAAATTATGTAATTCCCGGTATGTCTACCGGATTCGACTTGGGTATCCAAGTGCATGGATTGATCAATAATAAGTGGAATTATCAGGTAGGTATTTTTAACGGGACAGGAATTGATGTGAATATCGCTAGCAAGACGAACTGCGATGACCATAAGTGGTTGCCTTCCTTATTATATGCGGGCCGTCTGGCCTTTATGCCGAAAGGCGAGATGCCGATGTCGCAAGGTTCACCGGAGAACCTGAATGATGATAAGATGTCTATCGCTGTATCTGCATCTTATAACGCTGAGGCTGAATTCTTGACCAGTAGCGATACTCGTGTAGGCCTTGAGTTCGCCTGGATTAAGAATCGTTGGTATTTCGCGGCCGAGGCTTATTATATGAATATGCACTTTACGGATATCATGCAGAAACCGGACGAGAATTTCTGGGGAGCTTATGCTCAGGCCGGTTATTTTATCACGAATAAGTTGCAAGGAGCTTTGCGTTATGATTGGTACGACCGCAATGGAATGGATAATGGAGGAATGCTGAATATGCCTGCGGTTGGATTGAACTATTATTTCTTTAATAATAACTTGAAACTTCAGGTGATGTACCAGTATCTGGGTCGTACAGGGCATGATACGCAAAATGACCGGGATGAGGATGCGATCGGGTTGGCACGCCACTCCGCTACGGCTATGTTACAATTTACATTCTGATCATGCTTATGAGACGGTGTAATCTATCTATGGTATGTACCTTGTTGCTCCTGCTTGTTATGGGATGTGATGAGGGTAAGATCTATCCGGATGAAACGATTGATTCCGGACGTACCGCTAAGCTTACCGTGACCTTCAACGATTTGGAGGCATGGCCGAAAAAGAATACGCTTTCCGTTTGTGAGTTTGGGGAAGACCGGACTAAGGCTTTGTTGTCGAGGCGGATAACGAAGCCTACCTCGGAAGGTAAGCAGTTGACGATCCAACTGACGAATATAAAGGCCGATACCAAAACGATCGAGATCGTTGTGCTCAATCGTGGATTGGAGTTGATTTATTCGTATTATAGCTATCCCGTGGACGATTCGGGCGAGAATATCGAGTTTGCCGTGGGTGAGCTGGACTTAGGAAGCTTTGATAGGGTACAGGCCCAGGTTTTTGACCAGAATTGTATTGCCTGCCACGGTGGAAGTAGTTCCGGGCTTTCTGGTAACTTAGACTTACGTGAGGAGAATGCCTATAAATCCTTGGTGAACGTGGAAGCTCCTCTCTCGGAGGAAGGCAAGAATTATGTGACTCCGGGAGATATCCATAACAGTTACTTGCTGGATGTGTTGGAGGATGACCCGATACACCAAGATATGTTTAATAGTACGGGAAAACAAGAAGTGCTAGGCTTGATCCGGGGCTGGATACAAGGAGGAGCGTTGGATAATTGATAAGATATAAATAAATGGATTATAAAAGGAAAATATATACAGATAAGGCTGTAGAGGTGCGGATCTCTTCATTTGCCGGCAAAGGAGGGACGAAGGAGTATCAGGTGATGTTGTCGGGGGATGACCCTTGCTTGTCTTTCATGGAACAATTGCAAAACCTTTTGATGGTCTATGTAGCTGTCGTGAAAGAAGAGCTGGCAGACGATGCCACACCGGTTTTCCGTCGTTATTTCTTGAGCGATGCCGCTAATCAGACGGATAGCGTGATGGAATGGGAATGCGAGAATGCCTTCTGTCCGTTGTCTATCGTGCAGCAACCGCCTCTGAACGGAACAAAGGTGGCTATGTGGACTTACCTACAGACGGGTATGCAGGTACAGACCTACGACTCCGGCTTGTTGGAGGCGTCTCACAACGGCTACAGGCACCTTTGGGGAGGAGGGGCCTGTAATAAGGCGGCCAACTCGGAGTACCAGACCCGGCTTTTGCTGAATGACTATGTGATGCAATTGATGGGGCAACATTGTACGTTGGCCTCTCACTGTATCCGTACTTGGTTCTTCGTGCAGAACGTAGACGTGAACTATGCTGGTGTGGTGAAAGCCCGGAAGGAGGTCTTTATTACGCAGAACCTTACGGAGAAGACGCATTATGTGGCGAGCACGGGTATCGAAGGACGCCATGCCGACCCTTCCGTGTTGGTGCAGATGGACAGCTATGCGGTGGATGGCTTGGAGCCGGGGCAGATACAATTCCTGTACGCTCCCACGCATTTGAACCCTACCTACGAGTACGGCGTGACATTCGAGCGGGGAACGGCTGTTATCTACGGGGATCGCAAGCAGATATTCATCTCCGGGACGGCGAGTATCGATAACCGGGGGGAGATCGTCTATCCGGGCGATATCTTAAAGCAGACCGGACGGATGATGGAGAATATCGACGCGCTGCTGAAAGAGGCAGACGCTACCACCGACGATATCACGATGGCGATCACCTATTTGAGGGATGTGGCCGATTATGCGGTAGTTAAGAAATATTTCGAGACGCGCTACCCGGATTTGCCACATTTGATAGTCTTGGCTCCTGTCTGCCGTCCGGGATGGTTGATAGAGACCGAATGTATCGCGGTCGTTCCGGCGGAATCGTCCTTTAGGCCTTTGTGAAATAATAATAAATGTACGATATATGGAAGAAAAAGGAGTATATTTGGCTGTTCAAATACCAGGACAAGTTAGAAAAAAGCCTATGTATAAAAAAGGAATGTACCGGGAAACCGACAAGATGAGTGATCTGATCTGCGAGAACTATCCGATGGTCTTAGTCATGAGTCGTTTTGGGATAGCGCTCGGGTTTGGAGAGAAAAATATCGGGGAGGTTTGCCGGCAGAACGGGGTAGACGCTTATACTTTCTTGACGGTCGTGAACTTCTTGATCGAAGAAGTGAGTATGCCGGTCGAGAATGCGCGCAAGCATTTGTCGATCGAGAACTTGATCCGTTATTTGCATAATGCCCATGATTACTTCTTAAACTTCCGCTTGCCACATATCCGCCGTAAGTTGGTAGACGCTATATCCGGATGCCCGGAGGATGTCGCTTTTGTGATCACGAAGTTTTTCGATGAGTATGCGGAGGAGGTAAATAAACACATGTCTTATGAGGAACGTGCGGTTTTCCCTTATGTCCGTAATTTGTTGGAAGGAAAGAAAGATCCGAAATACAATATTACGGTTTTCCGCAAACGTCATGATCAGATAGAGATGAAGATCACGGAATTGAAGAATATCCTGATCAAATACTATCCGGGAGCGGGCTCGAATATGTTGAACAGCGTTTTGTTCGACATTTTTGCCACGGAGGAAGACTTGGCTTCACACACGCGCGTGGAGGATTATTTGTTTGTGCCGGCCATATTGGTTTTGGAAAAACAATTATAAGCATGAATCGATGAGTACAAATCTAAAGATCGCGATAGCCGAACCTTCCGTTATCGTAAGGAGCGGATTGGAAAGCTTGCTGAAACGCTTGCCGGGTTTCCGTATCCAGATGGTGGAGATCAATTCGGTGGAATCTCTTTTCGACTCGCTTCGTATGCACAAACCGGATGTGTTGATCGTGAACCCGGCTCTGCCCGGTTATTTCACGTTGCAGCACTTGAAGGAGGAAAGCGGATGCGCCGAAATGAAATGTATCGCTTTGCTATATTCGGTCTCAGACAGTATGTTGTTGCGTTCTTATGATGAGCAGATCAACATATACGATAGCTCCGATGAGATAAAACATAAATTGGAGCGGTTGAACGCCGAGGAACTTCCGGATGAGACGGAGGATGACGAGCAGCAATCCTTAAGCTCGAGGGAGAAAGAGATCGTTGTTTGCGTCGTGAAGGGAATGACGAACCGGGAGATCGCGGACCGTTTGTTCCTCTCTACGCATACGGTCATCACCCACCGCCGTAATATCGCCCGGAAACTTCAAATTCATAGTGCCAGTGGTCTTACCGTGTACGCGATAGTTAATAAGCTGGTAGAATTAGGCGACATCAAGCAATAGTTGCTATATGAATCTAAAAAAACAAGGGCACGGTTTGGATACCGGGCCCTTGCTTTTTTAGATAGATAATGTTCGGATACCTATAATTTCGCTTTCCACTCATTCATCAGCTCGGTGATGGTCTCCCGTACCGTGGTGATCTTGTTCGCTCGCCAGGCGTTGCTGCCGGCGAAAGCGTATCCATTCTCGAAATTACCTTTGAAGGCATTGTATAAAGCGGTGACGATGCAGTATGGGCTGCGTGATATATCGCACGTCTTGATACAGTTGAAGGGGCAACTCTTCGGTTGCTTGATGCCTGCCTTCACCTTCTCGAGGAAACTGCAATGAATGGCTCGTCCGGGCATACCGACAGGGCTTTTGATGATCTCTATATCCTTCTCCTCGGCCTGTATATAGGTCTGTTTGAAGGCATCCGAGGCATCGCACTCCGTGGTGGTGACGAACCGGGTTCCTAACTGAACGCCTGATGCTCCAAGGTCCATCATGCGTTTGATATCTTCACCCGTGTAAATGCCTCCTGCCGCTATTACCGGGATCTTTTTGTCGTATTTCTGCTCGAAATGAGATACTTCCTCTACGACTTGAGGTAAGAGTTCTTCCAAAGAGAAATGCTGGTCTTCCAACTGGTTCTCTTTATACCCTAGATGTCCACCGGCTTTCGGGCCTTCCAGTACCACCGCGTCCGGAAGATAATCATAGTTATTCTTCCATTTCTCGCAGATGATGCGTACGGCGCGTGCGCTGGAGACGATAGGGACCAGCTTGGTGACGCTGTCTTTCTTAAGGAAAGAGGGTAAATCCAAAGGCAATCCGGCACCGCTGAAAATGATGTCTACCTTTTCCGCTATACTGGTCTTTACCAGTTCGGCGAAGTCGGAAAGAGCCACCATTACGTTTACGCCGATGATACCTTTCGCTTTTTCCCGGGCCTTGCGGATCTCTTCCGCTAACCCGAGGTTACCGGCTTCGGTGTAATTACTGGGAGATAATTTCTTATATAAGAGTCCGAGACCGGCTGCGGAGATAACGCCGATCCCACCTTCATTCGCAACGGCCGAGGCTAAGCCGGAAAGAGAGATTCCTACGCCCATTCCACCTTGGATGATTGGAATGCGGGCCTTTAGGTCTCCGATTGTTAATGTCTTCATTAAAAAAAATAAATATATAGTGTTTCAAAAATCGAAGCAAAGGTAGCACAATATCCCAATAAATGTGCGAAACAGACCAAAATTATCGCACAAATATTCTAGTCGTGTGCAATGTGCGGAACGAATCGATTATTTTATGTAATTTCGCCGCCAAATAACAAATAGGACAATGAAAAAGATTCTACTCTCGTTTATTACGCTAGGACTATTATTATGCGGAGCTTCTTGCTCCCGGAAAGAAACTCGCGACGTGGAGAAAGGAAGTATATCCTTGATCCCTAAACCTCAGGAGATCGTTGAGAAATCCGATTATTTCCAGTTGACCCGCCGGGCCGCTATCACGTTGGATCGTTCCAACGAGGCTTTAGTGGGGATCGCCCGTTATTTTAACGGAAAGATCGCTCCCGCTACAGGATTTGAGCTTCCGCTGGAGAAACATGGCAAGATCGAGTTTAAACTGACCGATGACGCGGCTTTGGGCGATGAAGGGTATCGCCTTCAGGTAAAGCGCTCGGATATTATCCTGACCGCTCATAAGCCCGCAGGTATTTTCTATGGCGTACAGACATTGTTGCAAATGTTGCCCCCATGCATAAAAAGCGGGAAGACCCAGCCGAGGGATACCAAATGGCTGATTCCATGCGCCGATATCACGGATGCCCCTAAATTCCGGTGGCGTGGGCTGATGCTGGACGTTAGCCGCCATTGGTTCACGAAAGAGGAGGTGAAGCGTATGATCGATGAGATAGCCGAGTATAAGATGAACGTCTTCCATTGGCACCTGACGGACGATCAGGGTTGGCGTATCGAGATAAAGTCGTTGCCGAAGCTTACCGAGATTGGGGCTTGGCGTGTACCCCGGGTAGGGCAATGGTGGCATCGCGAGCCGAGGCAGTCCGGTGAGGAGGCAACCTATGGCGGGTTTTATACGCAAGAGGATATCAAAGAAGTGTTGGCGTATGCGGCGGAACGATACGTGCGTGTTATTCCGGAGGTAGATGTGCCGGGTCATAGCTTGGCCGCGTTGGTCTCTTATCCGGAACTGGCTTGTATGAACGCTCCTGAGGCCGTGAATGTGGGCAATAAATTTTATGGGGAGGATGAGAATACGCTTTGTATCGGTAAGGAGGAGACCTTTGAGTTCATGGATAAGGTCTTGACCGAGGTCGCCGCTCTTTTCCCGGATGAGTATATACATATAGGAGGCGATGAGTGTTATAAGGGATTTTGGCATAAATGTCCTCGTTGCCAAGCTCGTATGAGAGCGGAGGGGTTGAAGAACGAGGAGGAGTTACAGAGTTATTTTATTCATCGGATGGAGTCTATCTTGAAAGAGAAAGGGAAAAAGCTAATCGGTTGGGATGAGATTCTGGAAGGTGGGCTGACCCCGGATGCGACCGTGATGAGTTGGAGGGGCATGGAAGGCGGGATCAAATCTGCGAAAGCGGGGCATCATGTGGTTATGACCCCGTCTGAGCATTGCTATTTGGACTTATGGCAGGGCGAGCCTTCTGTCGAGCCGGACACGTATTCGATGTGTCGCTTGTCGGATTCTTATAGTTTCAATCCGGTGCCGGATAGTGTCCCTGCGGAAATGGTGCTGGGAGGGCAAGGTAATTTGTGGGCTGAGTCTGTTCCTACCTTCCGGCATGCGGAATATATGGTATGGCCTCGCGGGTGGGCCTTGGCCGAGGTGCTTTGGAGTGGCCCAGAGCATACGGATTGGAATAGCTTCTATCCGCGTGTGGAAAAGCATTTTGTCCGTGCGGACGAGGCTGGAGTGAATTACGCCCGGAGTATGTATAACGCGATCATTACCCCTGGTAAGGCCGAGGATGGCGAGATGGAGATAGCGTTGAGCTCCGAGTTGCCGGATACGGATATTTATTATACGTTCGATAATACGGATCCCGATCATTTTTCTCCCAAATATGAGTCGGCCTTGCGGGTTCCAAAGAACGCTACTTGGTTGCGGGTGGTCACTTATCGGGGCGGTAAGCCTTCCGGAAAGGTCATTACCTTGAGTATAAAGGATCTGGAAGGACGGATCTCTCGTGGTAAATAAATCGAACGCGGTCTGTAACAGGATTGTAATGTCTGTGAAACGGGTGTGAAACAGGGGCGCTGTAACTTTGCGGCGCAAATATAGTTTGTATAGTTAGGGATGAGATTTGGAAAAGTTATAGCGCTCATGTTATTGTCGTTTCCTTTAAGTATGGGAGCGCAGGAGGTGGATCGGTCGATGGAGAAACGTGTCGACTCGTTGGCTACGGAAGTGACTACCTTGGATAAGATTGTCCGGAAGCTGAGTAAGTTCAAGGTCTCTGCCTATATTCAAGGGCAGTACCAATATGGACAGCAGGATGCGACCTTGAAGGTAGGCGATGTGAACGAGAACTTGGACAAGGGATTTAACCGGATCGGTATCCGTCGGGGCCGTATGAAGTTCGAGTACAATGATGGGATCGGGACAGGAGCCGTCCAGATCGAGGTGAATGATAAGGGGGTGAGCTTCCGCGATCTGTATATCGGCATCAAGGACCCTTGGACGAGACGCAGCCAGTTGATGGCCGGTGTGTTCAACCGTCCTTTCGGCTATGAGGTGTGTTATTCCACGAGTTCGCTCGAATCTCCGGAGCGTGCGACTATTATCCAGTATTTTTTCCCGGACGAGCGAGATTTGGGTGCTATGCTTACCTTGCGTACCAAGGCTACCAGCCCTTTGAGTTTCTTGCGGTTGGATGCCGGTTTGTTTGCCGGAAACAGTATCAATCGCGAGACCGACAGCCGTAAAGATTTCATCGGACGTTTGGGAGCCGAGAAAACGATAGGCGATTGGGGAAAATGGGGAGCCGGCTTCTCTTACTACCATGGTTTTGTATATAACCCTACCACCGAGGCGTATGAGATGCGTGACAATCGTTTCGTTAAGATAGATATGGGAAAGACGGGTACTTATATGAAACGCCAGTATTTGGGCTTGGACGCGCAGTTCAGTTTCCTTTCATCTTTAGGAAAGACTACTTTCCGTGCGGAAGGATTGATCGGTACACAGCCTGGTGTCGCCGGAAGCAGCAAAAGCCCGAACTACAGTACCCGTCCGGAGAATCTGCCGGAAAACTCCCTGTTCAAGCGTCCTTTCCTTGGTTACTTCTTTTATTGGGTACAAGATATCGGTTCCTCCCCTTTCTCGGCGGTATTGAAATATGACGTTTACGACCCGAATACCAAAGTGAGCGGAGATGAGGTGGGAGCGGAGGATAGCTTCACCTCGAAGACCGACTTGGCGCAGCGTACGATTGGCATCGGCGGTATCTATAATTTCAACAAGCATATCCGTTTGCAAGCCTATTACGAGTTTAACTTCAACGAAAAAAGCAGTCTCGTAAAGGGCTACGAGAACGACCGGAAAGATAATGTATTGACTGTCCGTCTTCAATATAAGTTTTAATTCATAGGATTGTAATATCTGTTTCATCCCATTGAAATACCGAGGTATTTACTTTGTATCGTAAATATAAAGATAAATACAGAATAATGAAGAAGACGATTTTATTAGCTGCTATGGCAGCCTGTTTGTTCGCTACGGATGCGCTTGCCCAGAAGATAAAAGGTAGCGATACTTGTCTGCCGCTTACCCAGACTGAAGCCGAGAATTTCATGAATAAGAATAAAGCCGCTAGAATAACCGTGACTGGCGGTGGTTCTGGTGTAGGTATCTCCGCTTTGCTGGAAGGTACTACGGATATAGCGATGACTTCTCGTAAGATGAAGTTTGATGAGCGTATAAAATTGCAGGAAGCCGGGAAGAAAACGAAAGAAGAGGTTATCGCTTACGATGCCTTGGCTGTTGTCGTACACCCTTCCAACAAGGTTTCGAGCCTGACCCGGGAACAACTGGAAGGAATTTTTACTGGTAAGATCAAGAATTGGAAAGAAGTGGGCGGGGCAGACATGAAGATTGTCGCCTATTCCCGCGAGACTTCTTCCGGGACCTACGAGTTCTTCAAGGAGAGCGTATTAAAAAACAAGAACTATATGAACGGTATCCTGAGTATGCCGGCTACAGGTGCTATTATCCAAAGTGTGAGCCAGACGAAAGGTGCCATTGGCTATGTCGGCCTTGCTTATTTGAATAAGGAGGTGAAAGCGGTTCGTGTGTCTTATGATGCGGGAAAGTCGTATGTGGCGCCTTCATTGGAGAACGCGAAGAATAAGACGTACCCGATTGTCCGTCCGTTGTTCTACTACTATGAGATGAAGAACGCTTCTAAAGTGCAACCGTTCATTGATTACGTAATGTCGGCCGAGGGACAAGCTACGGTGACGAAGGTGGGTTATATCCCTGTGAAATAAAGGTTATACAATGTTTAGCTGAATGATCTTTCTTGATGAGAAAGGTAAAAATAACTCTTTTGGGATGCCAACAGTTGTAGGAGACGCAGCGCACTGTGTCTCCTACAAGTTTTATAAAAGATAGTTTATTCGTTTTCCTCTAGGAATTGATCCATATACAGATACTCGCCATCCCATACGATATAAGAGAAGTATTGCATCCAATCCCCGGCTATCAAGATACGGGAGGTACGGCTTAACATCAAGTCCAGCATGATATGCCGATGGCCGAAAATGAAGAAATTGATATCAGAATGCGTCTTTAGGTATTCCTTGGCGAAAACAACCATGTATTCGGCATCTTCCCCTTGATACTTTTTCGCCTCCAGCTTTTCCAGCCCGCTCTTCCGGCTGCTGAGCGACCAACCTAAAGCGAACCCGAACGTCCAGCGGGGATGTATGCCCGCATAGAGCCATTGGCAGAACCTGTTCCGGAAAATAGCCCGGATCAGACGGAATGCCTTGCTCCGGAAATCCACCTCGTCACCATGTCCGAGGAAGAAACGTTTCCCCAGTAAATCGACGGTCAAGGTATCCCGATGGATGATAGCGCCTATCTCTTTCGGTAAGTAGTCGAACATCCAGATGTCGTGGTTACCGATAAATATATGTATCTCTATGCCTCTGTCCGATAGCTCGGCCAGCTTCCCCAGAAAACGCACATGGCCTTTCGGCACGACGTATTTGTATTCGTACCAATAGTCGAACATATCCCCAAGGAACCAGATGGCAGAGGCTTCTTCCTTGATACTATCCAGCCAGCGTACCAGTTTTTTCTCGATGGCAAGGGGATCTTTATGGAAACGGGCACCTAGGTGCGCGTCTGAGGCGAAGTATATTTTCTTTCGGATAGAACTCATTTTTCTGCTGCGTGGAATTTTAGAGGAATCCCAGTTCCAGTTTAGCCTCCTCCGTCATCATGTCCTTATCCCATTCCGGCTCGAAGACGAGGTTTACCTCTACGTTCTTTACCCCGTCGACCGCTTCTATCTTCATGCGGACATCTTCCAATATGAAATCGGCGGCCGGACAGTTCGGGGCGGTGAGGGTCATATCGATGCGTACATTCTTTTCCTCATCAATGTCTACCTTATATATAAGTCCGAGATCGTACACGTTTACAGGTATTTCCGGATCGTATACCGTCTTAAGCATCGCGACAATCGCTTCTTCTGTTTGGAGAAATTCGTTGTTCATCTTCTTTTATAAGTTCGTGAATCTTGTATTGAGCTACAAACTTACGAAATAGTTGAGAGTTGGCGATGTTTATTTGAGACTATTAACGCTTGGCAGGGGGGAGCAAGGGCTGGGTTAAAGGAGGTATCCGTATCTCCCATATAGAAGGTTTTATAAAAAAGAAGAGAGGAGTAGGGGGTTTGACCACTGCGATTGTCTTGTAGATACAAAACATCATTATAAAAATATATACGAGGTATGAAAAAGTTGATTTTATTAGTGGCTGTGGCCCTAAGTAGTGTAGTGGTGAACGCTCAGTCTCGTTGGTCGGTTACGCCAGAAGCCGGTCTGACCGTGAACAAGGAGAATGAGGGGAAAAGTGAGACAACCTTGGGATTCAAGGTCGGTGCTGGTGTATTGTACCAGATAAAGGAGGCACAAGGGAATAGGCCCTCTTTTGGCTTGAAGTCCGGCTTGTATCTGTTGATGCAAAAGGGAGATTTGCATACATGGAATGACGGGTATTATTCGGTAGGGAATCAAAGCGGCCTTTATCCCAATGGAAATTATAGCAAGGTTGCCGGAGGTGACGGTACGGTAGAGCATACTGTCGGAGTCCGTGCTGATGAGATGACTCGTTATAACCTGCAATTACCTATCATGGCTCACTGGGGATTCAAGCTTTGCGATGATATCAGTTTAAATCTGGCGGTAGGTCCGTATGTGGCGTTGGCATTAGGAGGAACCGCGTCTGCCTTCCAGACTATAGATAATAAGGTAGACTATAGTTATTTCTACGACTTCAACCCGTTTAAAGAGAAGAAGCTAGATAATGGCATTACGTTGAAAGGTGCTCCCCGTTTCGATTGGGGTGGTACGGCTTCAGCGGGTATCACGGTGAAACGTGTATCTTTCCAGATTGGTTATGATTTGGCTTGGGGCAAATACCATAAGGACCAGAACGATCTCCGAATTCGTAACCACCAAGTGAGCTTTACGTTCGGATATACGCTCTGATCCTTCTAGCGGAGGTTAGCGAAGCTTACCCTCGTCAGCATAACTGTAATAGATTCCATCTGCCAAGATTATGTGATCTAATAAGATAAGATCCATGATCTTGGCTGCTTTTTGTACCTGCTCGGTCAGCGTGTCGTCTTGTCGGCTGGGCTTGATATTCCCGGAGGGATGGTTATGGCAGAGGATGAATCCGGTAGCTGTTTCCATTAATGCGGTTTTTAGGATTAGGCGAATGTCGGCGGCAGAAGAATTGATACCACCTTGACTGATTTTGCATTTCTTCAGTATCCGGTTGGCCGGATTGGTGAGTATGATCCATAATTCCTCGTAGGGCAGGTCTCGTAACTCGGCTTGCAGCGATAGGTAGGCATCCTTGCTGCTACGTATTTGTTTATATAGGAGCCCCTCTGAGGTTCCCCGCCGTTTCCCTAGTTCCAAAGCCGCGCGGATCGTGACAGCTTTCGCCTCTCCGATCCCTTTGAAGCCGGAGGTCAGTTCCTTGACAGAACGTTTGCCCAATGTATTCAAGTTGTTGTTTACGGAGTGGAGTATCCGCTGGGAGAGTTGTACGGCGGTCTCCTCATTGTTTCCCGATCCGATCAGTATGGCGATCAACTCGGCGTCGCTTAACGCGGAAGTGCCTTTCTGGAGCATTTTCTCACGGGGCCTGTCTTCTTCGGCCCATTCCTTGATAGAGAGTTTACCTGTTTTTTCTTTCATAGCCGGGAAAGGTTTATGGTATATATGATAAAAAAATAGTTCCCGCCTGCTTATCAAGCGGGAACCGTATATTTTGACAAGACCCGGATTACTCGCGGATACGGCCTACGTAAGAACCGTCAGTCGTATTGACCTCGATGATCTCGCCTTCGTTGATGAACAACGGCACGCGAACCTCTGCGCCAGTCTCGACAGTAGCCGGTTTCAATGTGTTTGTAGCGGTATCGCCCTTGATGCCCGGTTCCGTATAGGTAATCTTCAATTGAACCTTGGTAGGCATATCAGCGAAAAGAACAGTGTCTGTGGATGCGTCGGAAACCACGTCTACGATTTCCCCTTCTTTCATGTAATCAACGCCGTTGATAAGGTTCTTGTCGATGATTACGTCATCGAAAGTCTCTTGGTTCATGAAATGATAGTGCTCACCTTCTTTGTAAGTGAACTGGTACGGGCGACGTTCTACGCGTACATCCTCCAGCTTCTCTCCGATGTTGAAGCGACGTTCGATCTGACCGCCTTTTACGACATCTTTTAATGTCGTACGCATGATTGTATTACCTTTACCCGGTTTTACGTGAAGGAAATCGACGCAGAAATAGAGTTTTCCGTCCAGACGGATACAAGTTCCTTTCTTAATGTCTTGTGAATTGATCATATTTCTTTTCTTTATTTATATATGTTATAGAGTAATCCTGTACGATTTTCGGGTGCAAAAGTAGTACATTCCTGTTAAAGTAGCAAAAAGTTTTGTGTATTTATATGGAAAAATAGTTGCAAATCAATCGAATAACCGGAACCAAGACCGCTGTCATGATACCCATCAAACCGATCGCCAGTCCGCTTAAAGCACCTTCGATGGCGCCGATTTGAATAGCCGCGGCCGTTCCCACCCCATGGGAAGATGCTCCCAGGGCCAGCCCTTTGGCGATATGGCTGTCTATTCCCAGGATTCTCATGACGATGGGGCCTACTATACTGCCGAAGATGCCTACCGCCACGACGATAACGGCGGTGAGAGAGGGAATGCCGCCCGTCTTCTCCGCTATTCCCATTGCGATCGGGGTGGTGACGGATTTCGGCTGTAGCGTGGCGATCAGCGCTTGGTCGGCTCCCATCAATTTGCCGATGATGATTACGCTCACGATCCCGACGATGGCCCCCACGAACACGGAGGTAAGGATCGAAACGACATTTCCTTTTAGATATTGGATTTGCTCATATAGTACGTAGCCAAGAGCTACTACGGAAGGCCCCAGCATGAAATGGATCAAATGGCTGCTTTGCTGGAACGACTCATATTGAATACCCAGGGCTTCCAGCACCGCGATAATCACGAATATGGTCGTAAGCAAGGGATGCAGGAGGCTGATGCGGACTTTCTTGTAAAGGGCCAGAGAAGTTAGGTAGGTTCCGATTACCAGGGTGAGAGCGAAAATCTCGGAATGCGCCAAATTGTCCATCGTTTATTTTCCCTTTTCCAGTTTCTGTTGCACCAGAGCTACGCTGGCGATAACTAAAATCGTACTTACTACGGAAGCGATCAATAAGACCGCCCAATACTCGGAGATGATCCCAAAGGAATTCATGAGCCCTACGCCGGCTGGAACGAAGAATAATCCCATGTTTTGGGTAAGTACCGTGGAAAGACGTTTCACCTTTTCCGGTTTTACTTTCTTAAACGCTAGGGCTAAGAACAATAGCACCATCCCAATTACGCTACCCGGTATGAAGCCGTCGATAAAGTAGCTGATAAACTCTCCCGTGAAATAGAAGAAGAGAATGAAAAATGCTTCTGTTAGCATAACTTTTCTGCCTTTTTAGATAACCGCCGCGAAGATAATAGCTATTCCGTAAATATGTTCTACAGCATATTATTTTAACATTGCGGGAGCGGGCTTCGCCTGTATGCGGCTTCAAGCCAACGCAGAAGTGATGAACATATAGATCATCATGCCGATAATATCGTTGGTAATGGTGATAAACGGCCCGGTCGCCAAGGCGGGATCGATCTTCATCTTGTCTAAAGTCATGGGAACCAGCGTGCCGAATATACTGGCGAACATCACGACGGCGAATAGGCTCAAGGATACGGAGGCCGTGATCCCCCGGTCGCCCAGCATGAAGAAATTGTAAATGAACACGACCAGGCTGATGATACTGGCGTTGATTAGCGAAACCACGGATTCCTTGAGGATTTGCGGCACGATATTCCCTTCCTTCAAGGTATTGTTCGCCAAGCCTTGTACCACGATGGCGGAAGATTGTATACCTACGTTTCCCCCGGTCCCACCGATCAGCGGGATAAACAGGGCCATCTTCGGGTTGGTAGCGAAACTGCTCTCGAAACCGCCGAGGATAACAGAGTTGCCCAGCCCTCCGATCATACCGATCAGCAACCAAGGCAGGCGGGCGGCGGTTTGGGTGAATACGTTATCCGAGGTCTCCACGTCTTGCGAGATACCGGATGCCAACTGGTAATCGCGCTCGTGTTGCTCGCGTACCTCATCCATCACGTCATCGATCGTGATACGCCCTACCAAGCGTCCGATACTGTCTACCACGGGCAAGGCTACCAAGTCGTATTTCTCGATCGTCTCCGTGACCTCCTCGATGCTATCGCTGTCGCGTACGGCGATTGGCTCTTTTTTCATGACGTGCTTGATCTTGGATACAGACGGGTGGGTGATCAGTTTTTGCAAGGGGAGCACGCCTTTCAGCCGTTCGTCGTCATCCACTACATATACGTAATAGATCTCGCTCATATCCTCCGCTTGCTTACGCATCTCGTCGATGCATTTGGGCATGCTCCAGTTCTCGTTCACCACGATCATCTCGGTACCCATCAATCCACCGGCGGTATCCTCGTCGTATTTCAGCAGGTCCACGATATCGCCGGCCTGCTCTACGTCTTCGATATGCGAAAGGATCTCCTCTTGGGTGTCTTCGTCCAACTCACGCATCAAGTCTACGGCGTCGTCCGTCTCCATGTTGTCAACGAAACGCTTGGCGATAAGCTCGTTGGGAAGTTCCTTCAATAACTTATGGCGGTCTTCCTCGTCTAGCTCCATCAAGACATCCGCCGCCTTGTCGCCATCCATCAGCAGGTAGAGGTAGATGGCCTCTTGCAAGTTCAGCTCTTGGTAAAGCTCGGCTATATCGGCGGGATACAGCTCGTGAAGTACCTCCTGTGCCTTCGCGTCGTCCTTGGCCTCGATGATACTTTTCAGGTTCTCGATGTAATCTTTCGTCAGTTCGATCATTGGACTCGATGTTTATTTATAGGATATCGCCTTCCTGTTTCTCCAGGTACTTCTGGCTGATCAAGGTCAATTCCACGAATTGTTCCACGGATAGCTGTTCCGGTCGCTTGTCGAATATCGGCAGGGCGTAATCCGGGAAATCCTTACCCAGGAGGGGTTTCATGGAGTTGCGGAGCGTTTTCCTTCGTTGGTTGAATGAGGTCTTTACTACGATCTTGAATAATTTCTCATCGCATCCCAGCTCCTTGCGGTTGTTGCGGGTCATCTTCAATACCGCGCTTTTCACCTTTGGCGGTGGATCGAATACTTTCTCGCTGACGGTGAAGAGATATTCCACGTCGTACCAAGCCTGTAGCAATACGCTCAGGATCCCGTAGGTCTTGCTGCCCGGTCCCGCCGCTAGGCGTTCGGCCACCTCTTTCTGCAACATCCCCGAGCAACAGGGTATCCGGTCTTTATAATCAAGGACCTTGAAGAATATCTGGCTGGAGATATTATAGGGATAATTACCGATCACGCAAAACTCACCCGCGAATATCTCCGAGAGATCCAGTTTCAGGAAATCCTCGGCGATGATACGCCCTTTCAGGTCGGGGAAGTTCCGGCTCAGGTAATCTACGGATTCCGTGTCTAGCTCGACAACGGTTAAATCATGCCCCGCCTCCAGCAAGAACTGGGTGAGGACTCCCGTCCCCGGCCCGATTTCCAAGACCGGCAGGGATTTGAAAGTGTCGAGCGTATCCGCAATGCGTTGTGCTATTTGCAGATCCTTTAGGAAATGTTGCCCTAATGCTTTTTTTGGCTTAACTAATCTCATCCACTTTTCGGTGTAATGTGTTTGTTTTTAAATATTATGCTTATCTTCGCGGACGCACAAAAGTACAATAAATAATTTAAAGTTCCCTATACATAATGGATTTTAAGAGCATTCTACGTACCTTTCTGAAGATAATTCTACCTTTAGCCTTTGGCTGTTTACTCCTTTGGTTTTTGTATCGAAAAATGGATATCACCGAGATTTGGCGGGTTGTCAGAGAAGGGGTCCGTTATGATATTATCCTGGTTTCTTTGTTGTTCGGTTTGTTCGCCAATATTGTTCGCGGCTTACGGTGGGGATTGCTGATCGGTTCCTTGGGCGAGCGCTTCAAGACGGGTAACGTGATTTACGCCGTGCTGGGCAATTACGCCGTGAACTTGGTGTTGCCCCGTGTCGGTGAGGTATGGCGTTGCGGCATGGTGGCCAAATACGACAAGATATCGTTCACCAAGCTTTTAGGCACGTTGTTGATCGACCGTGTGAGCGATACGATCATGGTGGGTTTGATAACCCTGATGATATTCATATTTAATATAAGCTTCTTCACGAGTTTCTTCGCCAAGAACCCGGATTTACTCGAAGGGTTCCACTCCATGTTTAATTCGATATGGATTTACGTGGCGGTGATAATTTTTATCGCCGTAATTTGGTTTATATTCACTTATATGAGTAACTTTACGCTGGTACAGAAAGCCAAAGGCATGTTGAAAAATGTCTGGACCGGTATGAAGAGCATCTGGTACATGGAGCATAAGATGCGTTTCGTGATAGAGACGTTGCTGATTTGGGGAGGTTATTTCTGTTACTTCTATATTACGTTCTATGCATTCGATTTTACCAAGGACTTGGGTATCGCGGTGGGGCTGATTACTTTTACGATGAGTAGTATCGGTGTAGCGGTGCCTGTTCAGGGCGGTATCGGGCCGTGGCATTTCATGGTGATCGCTACCTTGGTTTGTTTTGGCGTGAACGAGAATGACGCGGCGGCGTTCGCCTTGGTCGTTCATACGGTGCAGACGGTGTGGACGGGATTATGCGGGTTATTTGGCGTGGTAGCCTTGCCGCTCACTAATAAAGTTGACGGTTGACGAGTGACAGTTGACGGTTGGCTGAGTTGGGGAATATAACTTATATATTTATATTAATATTGAAAACCTAGTTTTATGTCAGCAGAAATCAAAGATCTATCTCCGAAGCATGTATGGGGTTATTTTTATGACCTTACGCAAATCCCCCGTCCGACCGGACATATGGAGGCAGTAACCCGTTTTATGGTATCCTTTGGCAAAGGATTGGGGCTGGAAACCCTGCAAGATGAGGTGGGCAACGTATTGATCCGTAAACCGGCCACGCCCGGAATGGAAAATCGTAAGACCGTTACCTTGCAGTCTCATCTGGATATGGTTCCTCAAAAGAACTCTTCTGTGAAACATGATTTCGAGAAAGATCCGATCGACGCTTACATAGACGGCGAGTGGGTGACGGCGCGCGAGACGACGCTGGGCGCGGACAACGGTATGGGCGCTGCCTTGGCGATGGCTGTGTTGGCAGACGAGAGCTTGCGCCATGGCCCTATCGAGGCTTTGTTTACGGTGGATGAGGAGCAGTCTATGGACGGTGCTTTCGGCCTGAAGCCTCGTTTCCTGAAAGGTGATATCTTGTTGAATTGCGATTCCGAGAAGGAAGGAGAGTTGTTCGTGGGTTGTGCCGGTGGCGCTGATATGAATATCTCTTTCCAATTTAAGGAAGATACGTATGTGCCGGAAGGCGACGTGGCTGTCAAGGTCAGCTTGACGGGTTTGAAGGGCGGCCATTCCGGTGTGGATATCCATTTAGGGCGTGCGAACGCGAATAAGTTGATGTTCCGTTTCTTGAAAGAGGCGGTGTGCGATTATGGCGCTCGCCTGTCTTCGGTGGAGGGCGGTTCCCTGCGTAACGCTATTCCTCGCGAGGCTTTCGCCGTGATAACGATACCGGGCGATAACGTGGAGTCTCTTTGGGAGCTGGTAGCGGATTATCAAGATATGTTCCGTGCGGAATATAAAGGGATAGAGGATAAGATCAGCTTCGTCGCCGAGATGGTAGAGTTGCCGGCTACCTTGATCCCGGAGGAGATACAGGATGATTTGATCAACGCGATCGAGGGTTGCCAGAATGGTGTGATCAGCATGTTGCACGATTTTCCGGGTACGGTAGAATCTTCCTCCAACTTGGCGATCGTGAAGACATCCTTTGAGTTGATCGAGGTGAAGATCTTGGTACGTAGCTCATCCGAGTCTCGTAAGGATTCCGTTTGCTCAAGCTTGGAAAGTGTGTTCGCTTTGGCGGGAGCCAAGGTGGAGGAGTCCGGCCATTACAACGGTTGGCAGCCGAATATCAATTCCCCGATCTTGAACCTGATGAAATCTACTTATCAGGATTTGTTCGGTAAGGAACCCGAGGTGAAGGTGATGCATGCCGGATTGGAATGCGGTATCATCCAAGGCGCTTACCCGGAGATGGATATGGTTTCTATCGGCCCGGATCTGGAATATCCGCACTCTCCGGACGAGCGGGTGAATATTCATTCCGTTCAGAAGATCTGGGAGTTCGTTACGGCTACGTTGGCGAGGATCTGAGTATCCCGTACCTTATAGATATTAAACAAACCCTCCGGCCATTCTCTTGCTAGCTATTTAGTTGGCGGGTGCTTGGCCGGAGGGTTTGTTTTTGTGTTCTTCTCTCATCTTTTACGGCACATACGCTTTAAGAAATAAACATGTACGTCTTTTCGGAAAAACATGTACGTGTTTCCGGAAAAAGACGTACATGTTTTTTGAAGCTTATAATACCGCCTTTATACCCCTGATCCTGAAAGAGCCTCGTGTCATGAAAATAGATGTTTTATTGACTTTTTGATCGATATGATTCGTGTATCGTGACAATGCCTTTTCACGAAAACCTCGAAATAGGAAGCGAAAAGTGGCCGTAAGTGGCGTTTGATACTGCATAAGGCACGTTTTTTACGTGTGATAGGCTACGAAAGCCTGCGCGATAGGTCGTGTTGGGCAACGCCGCTAGTAGCGTTGGGCATCGTGAACAGTCAAAGATAGGGGCACGAGCGGTCGTGAATAGGCATTATAACGCTGTTGTCTCCCTGTCATAGCCCTATGCCATAGCCCAAATAACCGGTAAGACATGGGTTATGATGAATTAATTTCGCTAGAACGAAAAGCCCTTTTTTAGCATCTGCCTGTCAATTAGTTGATTGCTGTTTTTTTCTCGCTTATTAAGGAGCAAGCTGTCCCTTCGTCTGAGAAAGTTGATTCTCCGGGAGTTAAGAATACATAATGTTAAAATGTTATCTTTATAGGATATAATGTACACGCATACATTAATATAAAGTAGAAGAATATATGATCAATGGATATTATTGGGGTATTAAAAAAGACTAGTTTAAACGATCGTTTAGACTAGTCGTTTTTTGAGGCTGACGGAGGCGTATTGGTTCCTGTAATCGCTTGATTATCTTAATAAACTAGTATTAATATTAATTTCAGTATTATGAACAAAAAGTTTTCTACTCTTTTAGCGGGGTTAGCTTTAACTACAGCTTTCTCTGCGAATGCGACGAATCCTGTCGACAAACAACTGCATCAGTTGAAAGTTGGCGACAAGTATTTATCTGTAACAAAATCCAAAGTAAATACGGCAGCGGATAGTTTGATTCTTGTTTCTACGGAAGATGTAGGGGAAGATGTAATGAAAGATTCCTTCAAGAAATCTTTGTGGAAATTGACGAAAGGGCATACCGATAATACAACTAATGAGGTCTGGACATTAACAAACTGGGCTACTGGTAATGTGTTAAGTTTGGATTTGACGAAATCTACTACTACTTTTACTGAGGGTAAGCAATCTGAATGGTTGATCGAGGACAATGGCTATATTAAGGCAATCAGTAATGGTAAGACGTATGCTATTTATACGGAAGATGTAAAGGATAAAGATGATAAAGTCGTAGGTACGGCTTTGAAGATTGGTAAGGATAAATCTTTCGCTAATTTCTCCTATTATCAGCCTAAAGCAAACAATCCTTTGAAAGATAATGAGATTAACGGCTTGTATGGAACTTCTTCCGTGTTTGACTTCGAGAAAGATCTGAATGGTAACCCGATTGATGGTGTGGCTATTAAAGCTGTAGCGATTGAAGGTGAGACTGACTATGTTAATATCCGTTTGAATGACGGTAAGTATTTGGTTGTAGACTCTACTAAATGGACAAATTCAGTAAATTCCAATAATTATTGGAAGTTGACAACGGATGCAATGCCTTCTGAGGTTGCTGACAAAGATGAGAAATCCACTGATTTGGCAACGATAGAATTGTTAAAGAATGGTCGTTCCGCTGACTTCTACGCTTTCAGGATTGATTTGAATATCGCTGAAGGTTATAAGATGACTATCACTCCGAAAGCGGTTCCTGTTTATACAAATACGAATGAAAAGGAAGGAAAACAAACTGCCTTCTCTTTTGGTTCAGTTACGACAACCCGTGCGTTAGTATATGGTAAGTTCGCTGATAGTAAGGAGGTTATTGCTGCAACAAGTAGTACTGAAGATAATTTGAAAAATGCTGTCGCTACCTTTGGTGTAGTAGAGGCTCCGGATGCATTGGATACGGACTATACTTACTATGTACAATTCTACAATAAAAAGAAAATCTCTAGCGAGACAGATAATTGGATCTCCGATGCTAACTACAATAAATATGTATATGTAAGCTGCGATAACGACAAAGCTTATGTTAAGACCTCTGCAGAGGCTCCAGCTTATATGTGGTTCGTGGATGAGAATGGAGTCTTGAAGAATATGATTAATATGACTGAGCAATATACCGGTTTCATCACATTGATCAGTGAGGAGAATGGTATTTATGCTTTTGGTACGGATACACTTAAGTTGACGAAAGGACCGAAGATTGCGGATGCTCGGAATATGGGTTATAAGGTTGTTACTAAGGCTGATGAGGTAAACGGTGCGTTGTCTTTCCGTTTGGTTTCTGTTTTGGCAGACGACTTATACATGATCTCTAAGGATGGTGTAATGTATGTAGCTAATAGTGAGTTGAATGAAGCTCAAGAATTGAAAGTTGAAGCAACAGAGATTCCGAACGAGGATGATCAGATTGAATACGCTACAGTTGGTAATAAAGTTGTTAAACCGGTGTATAGAATTACGGATCGCTTAGGCAAGAAAGTACTTGTTTTAGAGGACGAGAAGTTCAAATTAGTAGACAGAGAAAAAGATGGCGTTACACCATTGATGGTTTCTTTCTTGTCTATGGGTAAGAACAACCAATATAAGATTGTTTATGGAGAAAACAGCGCTATTACGGCTAACGCCGCTTCTGGTATCTTGGCAGAGACTACCCTTTGCGATGATCAAAATGTAATCTTTGAGTTTGCGACAAAAGACGCTCCTACTTATGGCGCTCCTGCTATCGGACATGTTCAGATCACTACGATGGAAGATGATAATAAGGTGATCGCTAACCAAAAAGATGGTTTCGCCGCATTAAAGGCTGAAGGACAAATCTTGAGAAGCGATGTTTATACTCAGGATACGTTGACTATGTGGTTGGATACAGCTAGCGTGACATTTGATGAGACAATGCCGTTGTATTATCTGTCAACAAAGACTTTCACTCCGGAGGCCGAGACTCGTAACTTCTTGATCAACCCGGCTAATATCTCTGCTGCTATCGAAGCTAATAATGACGATCCGGATGCGGAGAAAATTGAGAATATCTATGATTATTCTTCTGTAGCCGGCGAAAATACTTATCGTGCCGCATTTATTGCCGCTTCTGTATGTGGCCTTGATTCTATCGCTATTGATGGCGATACGATCGATGTATTACAACTGAATCCTGCCGCAATTGCCTTCGAGGTTGCCGCCGAGGTTAGTGATGAGGCTTATCGCATTGTTTCTAAGTTGCATGCTAGTAATCCTGATTATGATGCAGAGGATGAAGAATCTCTTCCTTATGAGGAAACAGAGACAACTCTGTATTTAGCTCAATTGAACAATGTATTATTCTGGACAGATGACCAAGTTAAGGCTGAGATCTTCTTGATCAACCGTGCTTCTACACCGACTTCCAACGAGAACGTGGCTGATGAAGTGTCTGGCGTATCAGTAATCGGTGGTAACGGTACTGTAACTGTACAGGGCGCGGCAGGTAAGTCTGTAGTTATCACGAATATCTTAGGTAAAGTTGTCGCTGAGACAGTTCTTACTTCCGACAACGCTACCATCTCTGTACCGGCTGGTATCATCGCTGTAGCAGTTGAGGGTGAAGAGGCTGTTAAGACAGTTGTTAAATAATAATCATTTGATACGGTTTTAGTAAGAAGAGGCAGGAGCGATCCGGCCTCTTCTCCAAAGATATATAATTCTAAGATTCCCGTGTGAAGCCTGTGCTTCAAGTACGTCGTGAGGCGGAATAAGCGGGGGTATTAATACTAAAGTAAAGAATTTAAAAGCTCTCCGTGAGTAACTCCGTGAGGAAAGAAAGCGGAAAAAGAAACAAGCCCCGGCAGGTTCGTCCAGTCGGGGCTTTTTCGTATATCCCTACGCCGCTCTTTACGTTACGGATTCATGGCACGGAAGATTCTCTTTATCTGGGAAAACTAAAACAGGTCTGTTATCGAGTATTGAGCATTGAGTATGGATGATTTAAAGTAATTTTGTACTTTTGCAAACTTGCACGAGTGTTATACATTAATATGAGAATTAGACAATGGCCAGCGATGATATAAAACAGGCATGGAAAGTGCCGGAACCTACGTTGAGAAGGTTGCCGTGGTACCTTGCGTTTGTAAAGTTGATGAAAGGAAAAGGGGAAACGTTTATCTCATCTACCCAGATCGCTAAGGAGATTAATGTAGATCCCAGCCAAGTCGCGAAAGATCTCTCTTTTGTGAATATAGCCGGGAGGACGAGAGTAGGGTACGATATTAACGCGTTGGTCGACGTGTTGGAGGATTTTCTCGGTTTTACGTCACAACATAAGGCCTTCTTGTTCGGGGTCGGAAGCCTGGGTGCGTCTTTGCTGCATGATACGGGGTTGAGCCAGTATGGATTGGAGATCGTGGCAGGCTTTGATGTCCGCGAGGATTTGAACGGGAGTAGGATTAACGGTATTCCCGTTTTCCATATGGACGATTTTCCCGCTAAGCAAAAGGAATACGGAGCTACGATAGGGGTGATCACCGTGCCGGTAGAGAAGGCGCAGGAAGTGACAGACCTGATTATAGAGGGAGGGATCAAGGCCCTGTGGAATTTTACCCCCTTCCGCATACGAGTGCCGGAGCATATCGTGGTACAGAATACCTCTATGTACGCGCATTTGGCTGTCATGTTTAATCGATTGAACTCAATGAATCACTAGGATATGAAGATTATTGCCGTTGGAATGAACTACGCCGCTCACAATAAAGAGCTGCATCATTCGTTAGAATTATCAGAGCCTACGATTTTTATGAAATCGGACTCCTCTTTATTGAAAGATGGAAAGCCGTTTTTCATTCCGGATTTCTCGTCGGAAGTTCATTACGAGACGGAGATCGTGGTGCGGATAGACCGTTTGGGAAAGAATATAGCCGAGCGTTTTGCCCATCGTTATTACAGCGAGGTTACGGTCGGTATCGACTTTACCGCACGGGATTTGCAGCGTAAGCTACGCGAGCGGGGATTGCCGTGGGAGATCAGCAAGGCGTTCGATAATTCGGCGGCGATCGGTACGTTCATCCCCTTGGAGCAGGCTGGCGACGTAAACCGGTTGCCGTTTCATCTGGATATCAACGGCTCGAAGGTACAGGAGGGGAATACCTCAGATATGCTGTTCACGGTAGATAAGATCATCGCCTACGTAAGTCGTTTCTTTACGCTGAAGATAGGCGATTTGATTTATACCGGGACACCAGCCGGTGTAGGTCCCGTGACGATCGGCGATCATCTGGAGGGATACCTCGGCGAGCGGAAGCTCCTGGATTTTTATGTGAGATGAGAAGATTGATATATATATTCATTATAAGTTTATTGTTTTGCTCATATACATGGGCGGATAATAGCCGTTATGCCTCTAAGTCCCTGTTAGCGGAAGGGAAATGGGTAAAGATCCGGGTGGATAAGACCGGGATCTACAAATTAACGTATGCCGACCTGGAGAGCATGGGTTTCTCGGACCCCTCGAAAGTCTCTGTGCATGGTTACGGAGGATGGCCGCTAGACGAGGATTTCAGCAAGGAATATATCGATGATGTCCCTTCCACCCCGGTATGGCGCGGTAATGATTACCTGTTGTTTTACGGGAAAGGACCGGTCAAATGGGAGTATGATTCATCGAGCCAGGCATTCGTGCATACGAATAACCCTTATTCCCTATACGGCTACTATTTCGTGACCGATGCCACTCCGACCAACGATATGGCTTCCGTGGCCCAGGCGAGCGGCGCATCTACCCGGATTACGACCTATGATGATTACCTGTTGCATGAGCAAGACTTGGTTTCCGTAAGTCAATCCGGCCGGGAGTTCTTCGGGGAGGATTTTAGCGGGGCGACTCCCCGTGCGATTTCTACGTTTTCCTCTATCCCCGGGATTACGGATGCGGACGGTAAGGTGACGATGCGTTTTATCTCGAGGATTAACTCCGGTTCCGGTACGGCATCCTTAAGTATCAACGATTCGGAGCTGCTGGATGTGACCATACCTTCCATCCAGACCGTAGATTCTAAGATCCGGTCATACACGAAAGCGATTTCCGGGATGACCACCGCTTTGTGGAAAGGATCGAAAAGCGAGAAGAACAACGTGGTGGTTTCCTATAGCTCTAGCGGGCATACGAATGTGCGCTTGGATTATATCCGTATGCAATTTGTCCGGACATTGCGCCCTTATGGGGCTTATACTTTTTTCAGGAGCCTGGCCTCTGTAGGGAATGTGTCTCGCTTCGTAGTGGGTGAGGCAAATGCGAATACGTTGGTGTTCGACGTGACGGATGCCCTGAACGTGAAGAAAATGGAGACAGACCTGAATGGATCGGAACTCTCTTTTACGATACCTGCCGGTAGCCTAAGGGAATTCGTGGTGGTGCAGGCCAACCAGACATTCTCTTCCCCGGAAGTGGTGGGGGAGGTCGCCTCCTCGAACTTGCACGGCCTGGAGCAAAGAGATATGATTATCATTGCGGCGCCCTCCTTGGTGCAGCAGGCGGAGCGTTTAGCGGCTGCTCACCGGGAGAAAGACGGCTTGACTGTTGAGGTGGTAACTCCGGAGGCGGTTTATAATGAGTTCTCCAGCGGAACTCCGGACGCTACGGCATATCGCCGGTTGATGAAGATGTTTTACGACCGTAGCGCTTCTCTTGGCAACCCGCCGAAATATTTGTTGCTTTTCGGCGACGGGCTTTTCGACAACCGGGGGGTAAGCAGCGATGTGCAGGGGATTTCCCGGAGTAATATGCTGTTGACTTTCCAGTCGCGAGAATCCTTGAATGTCTATTCGTATGCGACGGATGATTATTTCGCGTTTTTGGAAGATGATTCCGGTACGTCTCTGGAGCGTGATAAGATGTGCGTAGGAGTCGGGCGTTTCCCTGTCCGGACCGTGACGGAAGCTACCCAGATGGTGGATAAGACGATCTCTTATATGGAGAATAAGAATCCGGGCAGTTGGAAGAATAACGTGACCTTTGTGGCGGATGACGGTAATAATGAGGATAGCTTCAGTACCGGTCATATGAGCCAAGCCGACCAGATAGCCGACGATATAGCCGAGAATCATTCCGGCTTCTTGGTGAATAAAGTTTATTTTGATGCCTATAAGCGTAGCAATCTCGGCACTTACCCGGATGTACACGACGAGATAGAGAAGTTGCTGAAAAGCGGCCAGTTGCTGATTAATTATACGGGACATGGCAGTACGACTCATTGGGCGGATGAGGCTGTATGGACACAGGCGGATATTAATAATTCCAGCTACGAGAATTTGCCGGTGTGGGTGACTGCTACTTGCGACTTTACCCGCTTCGACGACGTGAAAACCTCTGCGGGCGAGTCTGTCTTCTTGAATCCTGCCAGCGGCGGTATCGCTTTGTTCACGACAACCCGTGTGGTTTTCTCCGGTAGTAATTTTAGTTTGAATAAGGCGCTGATCGACAATCTGTTTCAAGAAAATGTAAATGATCGCTATACGCTTGGTGAGGCGATGATGTACACGAAGCGCCAACTGTGGGATACGAACAAGTTGAATTTTATATTGATAGGAGACCCGGCCTTGAAGCTCGCCTACCCGGAATATAAAGCCCGGGTAACGGCTGTAAACGGAGAGGCCGTATCAGATGAACCCTTTGAGTTCAAGGCATTGTCACGGATTACGGTGGAAGGTGAGATATTGGACCCGTCCGGCGAGTTTGCCGCGGATTTCAGCGGGGTGTTGAACTCTACCGTATTCGATAGCCAAAGCTCGATCACTACATTGGGGAATAGCTCGGATAAGTTTACTTATCTCGATTATCCGAATACGATTTATATTGGCCGGGATTCGGTTCGAGACGGAAAGTTCAGCTTTACCTTTATGGTCCCGAAGGATATCTCTTATTCGAATGAAGAAGGTAAGTTGAACTTATACGCTTCTTCCGAGACTCTTAAAAAAGAGGCGCAAGGTTCTTTCTTCGATTTTATCGTGGGAGGAACCTCCGATACCGCGGAGACCGATACGATCGGCCCGGAGATCCGGCAGATTTATTTGAACGACTCCAGCTTTGTCTCGGGCGATAAGGTGAACGCGACCCCTTATTTTGTAGCGAGGTTGTGGGATAAGAGCGGCGTGAATATAACCGGGAGCAGCGTAGGGCATGATATGATATTGACAATCGACAGCATGCCTTCTATGAGCTATAATTTAAATAGTTATTATGCGCTGTTGCCAGATAGCGAGAACGAGGGATTGGTTCAATTCTCTATTCCGGAGCTGGAGCCGGGAACGCATACGGCCGAGTTTAAGGTATGGGATATCTTGAACAACTCGACGACCTACGTATTTACTTTCGAGGTGGAGGAAGGCTTGAAGCCCAACCTGATCGAGATATACGCCACTCCGAATCCGGCGCGGGATCAAGTAGAGTTCTATCTGCATCATAATCGTCCGGAGTCGAACCTGAAGGTTACGGTTATGGTTTATGATATGACCGGCAAGTTCTTGTGGAGCGCCGAGAAGAGCGGTTCCTCCGAGTTGTTTAAGGCGTATGTCGTGACTTGGAACCTGACGGATAATGGCGGAAGGCGGTTGCGCCCCGGGGTTTATCTGTATCGGGCGGCGATTAGCGCGAACAACTCGAAAGAGGCGACGAAAGCGAATAAATTAATCATTCTCGCACAATAAAGTATCGGGTAATTAGTTTATAATAAGCATGGGGTATGTTTATTACCCTAGTAGGAATGGTAAATAATAAACGTATTTTTAGAATATAATATATGATAAGAATTTCAAGACTCAGTCTGTTACTGGCGGTTTGCAGCTTCTTGACGGCGTTCACGGCTTTGTATGCTCAAGGAGGCGCGGACGATGTTAAACATAAATTCGCCCCGATCAATACGGCGATACCCTCTTTGTCTATCGCGCCCGACGCTCGCGGAGGCGCTATGGGTGATAATGGCGTGTCTACTACGCCGGATGTGAATTCCCAATATTGGAATCCGGCTAAATATGCTTTTAGCTATAGTAAGGCCGGGGTCGCTTTATCCTATACGCCTTGGTTACGTAAGTTGGTAAATGACGTGGCCTTGGCTTATCTGGCCGGTTATTATAAACTGGGCGATAGCGATTTGCAGGCGATCGGAGCTTCCTTGCGTTATTTCTCGTTGGGAGAAGTGGTGGAAAGCCGGGAGCAGGGATTAGGTAATCAGCTTATATTGAATCCTTATGAGATGGCTCTCGACGTGAGCTATAGCCGTAAGTTGTCGGATGTGTTCTCTATGGCGGTCGCCTTGCGTTATATCCGTTCGGATATGGGGGCCTCGTCGGACGCGGAAATGGTTCCGGACAACGCTTTTGCCGCGGATATCGCCGGTTATCTGGAGAAATACGTGATCTTGGGTAATAGCGAGTGCTTGTGGAGTTTTGGTTTTAACGTCTCCAACATCGGAACGAAGGTCTCTTACGATGGAGGAAATACGAACCAGTTCTTGCCTACGACGTTGAAGATCGGAACCGGATTGCTGTATCCGCTCGATGATTATAACCAGATTGGTATCTATGTGGATTTGAGTAAATATTTGGTTCCTACGGCTCCGATCCAGGAGGGTACGACCACGGAGGATGAGGCCGCTTATAAAGAAAAATATGAGGAGTACAATAATATGTCTCCGATCACGGGTATCTTCAAGTCGTTTGGAGATTCGCCGAATGGTTTTAAGGGCGAGCTGGAGGAGATTATGGCGTCGATCGGCCTTGAGTATAATTACAATCAGCAATTCTTCGTGCGCGGCGGTTATTACTATGAGAATAAATACCAGGGAAACCGTCAGTATTTCTCGGTCGGAGCAGGTTTCCGCATGAGTGTTTTCCAGTTGGATGCCGCTTATCTGATCAGTACGGTACAAAGTAACCCGTTGGACCAGACGTTGCGCTTCTCCTTGTCGTTCGATATGGATGGAATCAAGAATCTTTTCAGATAAACAGGTATGAAGATACGAGTTGGCTTTGGTTACGATGTCCATGCTTTGGTGCCGGGCCGCGACTTATGGCTGGGCGGGATTAAGATTGAGCATACGTTGGGCCTGTTGGGGCATAGCGACGCGGACGTGTTGATCCACGCGATCTGCGACGCTTTGTTAGGAGCGGCCAATATGCGGGATATAGGTTATCATTTCCCGGATACGGCCGGGGAGTATAAAAATATCGACAGTAAGATATTACTCCGCGATACCATGAAACTTTTAAGAGACGCGGGGTATGAGTTGGGTAATATCGACGCTACCGTAGCCGCCGAGCGTCCGAAGTTGAATCCCCACATCCCCGCTATGAAGAAAGTGTTGGCCGAGGTTATGGGAGTGGATGAGGAAGATATCTCCATCAAGGCTACGACCACGGAGAAACTGGGCTTTACCGGACGGCAAGAGGGGATTAGCGCTTACGCTACGGTCTTGATACAACGCAGGGGATCGTGAACCAGAAGGTGCTCCCTTTTCCTTCCTCCGATTCTACGCCGATCTTCCCGTGAAGATTCTCTACGATCGTTTGGCAGATAGACAGCCCGAGCCCGGTTCCTTGGATAAAGGAGTCGAATTTGGCGAAACGTTCGAATACGTGTGGGAGGTTCTTCCTCTCGATGCCTTTGCCGGAATCTTTCACGTAAAAGTATAATCCGTCTTCCGTCTCTTTATATCCTAGGTGGATAGAACCTTGGAACGTGAATTTGCAGGCGTTTGTCAGGAAATTGGTGATCACTTGGGTCAGGCGGTTCTTCTCGGAATAGATAACGTAATCTTGTTCCGGTATCTCGCAATAAAGGGTGACACCGTCTTTCACCCGGCTTTGGAAAGTCTGGTATAAGTTCCGGAATAACGCGGATACGTTGAACTCCGAGTAGATGAAATCCATTTGCCCGGCCTCGATTTTCGATAGGTCGAGGATATCGTTCACGAGTTGGAGGAGAAGCTCGTTGTTCGTCTCGATGATCTCGCAGAATCTTTTCGTCTCCTCTGTGGCATTTGTCTGGGCGATCAGGTTGGAGAATCCTACGATCGCATTCAGCGGGGTACGTATCTCATGGCTCATGTTCGCTAGGAAGGCTGATTTCAGCCGGTTGGCTTCCTCTACCTTCGCCTTGTCTCTGAGCTCCTGTTCCATTAATTTGCGTTGGTTGATCATGGCGGTTCCCCCGATCAGGTAGATCGGTTTGCCGGAAGAGGTGCTTTTACCGATGATGGCGAAAATCTCTATCCAGATGTAATTTTGGCCCGTATCGTCTAAGTAACGGATTTCCTCGTCGACCGGTTGGCCCTCGCCGGAGGCTAGCGCTTTCAGTTTATCGCGAAGGCGGTCTAGGTCTTCCGGGTATACGCCGCTGTAGAACTCCTCGGACGACATCCTGAAAATCCCGTTTATACCCCTGTCGCGGGCAGATCTTTGGGCGAGATAGATATTGTTGCACTCGATGATACCGGTCTTTATGTCCCATGTCCATGTCATCATGTTGCTGGCTTTCAAGATCAGTTGGTATTTCTGGTTGAGATCCTGTGCTTGGCGTGCGGTTTGCAGCTCTTGGTCCTTGGCCTTTTGTTTCTGGATAAAGAGGTGTATCCGTAAGATTCCTACCGTTATCGACAACGCCAAGATAACGAGTAGGCTTATGATATGGATCTTGTATTTCCGGAAGAAGCCGGGAGGCTCTTGGAAATAGGTTGCTTTGGGGGGATATAATCCGGGATCGATTTGGTGAAGCAGGAGGTGTTGGTAGTTTAGGTAGGTCTTGGGGGTTCCCGGGGTTAGGGAAAGGATTTTCTTTCTGTCTTTTCCCGAGAGGATCGTTTCGATCATGCGGACAGTCTCCCTTGCGTAATCTTCGGGGGAGATGTAATAGCCCCCGGCGAAGTTTCCGTTTCCGGTCTGTACGTCTTGCAGGGTGAAAACAGGGGGGACGGAGAAGCTGTTGATCATTTTCTGGACATTATCCACCAAGTAACGATTTTCCTTGTCTTCCCGGGTCCTGTACCATGAGTAATAAAGGACTCCGGTCTTATTGTCGAATGAGGCTAGTTTATCTAATAGATTCTCCGTGGAAATGGAGGTCGTAGACAGTGGCTCGAACTGGATATCCGGGAAGTCTTTCCGTAAGATCTCCTCTACGTCTTCCTTTGTTTGTTGGCTGATGTAGCGGCGATCGAAGATGAAGGCTAGCTTGTTTAATCCCGGTTGTAGCTTTTGCATTAGCTCGATTGTTTGCTTGATGTAAACCGGGTATTTTATAAAGGAGGTGTTATAGTCTTTTACGACTTCGGTGGTGGGGCTTAGCGTCTCGAGTACATTTGTATTTAGGTCTATTAGGCATTCTTCTCTCAGGTACATATTATCCCTGGCGTAGCAGATGATGGAGGGTACGTCTTTCCATTCCTTGTCAAACAACGGGCGGGCGATGAGCCAGGAGGGATCTCCTATGCATACGACTAATGTGGGTTGCCCGGATACTCTTTCTAGGATCATTTTCCTTTTCTCTTGAAGGTCTTCCGCCGTGCGGATACTGGGGACTTGTAAGGAAATCCCTTCTACGGCAAACCCTTTCGCCCCGAATTTACTTTCTATATCAAGATAGGTCTGCTTGGTCCAGCTTTCCTCGAAGTTGATGGAGTGCAGTACGACTATCGACGGTTTCTCGCCGGAGCCTTGAGCATTCATGTTCAAGTGGATCGTTAGTATGCAGAAAAAGAAAAAAATGATATTTCTCATGGCCGATAATTCTAAGCGCTAACAGATTTAAAAATGAATGATCAAGAAATTTGTGATCTCCCAAATGTAAGGAGTTAGCGCTTACGATACAAATTTAAGGCTGGAATAACGCGGTATGACGTACTAGAAACTACTTTTGTCTTTCTTTCTCGTATTCGAAATTGTCTATATACATATCCTTTGGGGACTTTTTTAGGTGATTCACACATCGTACGCAAATTATACCAGCTAGTATCCCCAAAAGGAAAATGTAAATTAGATTCTCGTTAATCTTCATTCTTGAAAACATATTTAATTAAGATTGGATTCTCTTCTTCCGAAAGCGATTGGATGATCCTTCGCTGCTCTTCATTCCGTAGCTTTTCGGGGAATATGTCATCTAAAGGAAGCCCTCCCTCGGGGGTACAAAGGATAAAGTCCTCTCCGAAGTAGATCGGATACAGTTGCAAACCCTCTTTGGTTCGCTCGAATTGGAGCAAGTCGTGTTCTTTCCGGTCATAGAATAGCTGGATATACTTGTTTTTACGGACAACCATAGCGTATAGGTATCTGCTATTTTGCCCATGAGACTCTATCACATAATTTACACTCTTAGAGGAATAGGCATCCTTTGCGTATTGGATTTTTTCTTGTTGGTTCCTGCCGGAAGGAAACTCCAATTTCTCGATGTCGTTATTTAAATTACCAAAATCCCAGTGATAAAGCTCTGTCAAGGTAGCTTTTGAGAGTGAGTAAATCGTGTTAGTCAAAGATCTGCAAAGAGAGTGTGGGAATGGAAATACGTCTTTGCAAAATATATCTTTTTTCTCTTCATGGAAATACTCATCGATTATTTTATCCTTTGATAAGGAATAGAACTTCAGCCGATTGTCATAATCATAGGTAAAGAAAGCGATTGTATCCTTGTTTTGGAACTGTAGAGAACTATAGGCCCCCGCGATATCGGGAAGTCTCTTCTTCTCAATGAATTTGCCCTCTAGATCATAGAAAAAGAGTGCGTTGCTGACGGCGCAGAGCACTACAAGATTCCTGTGGGCCGTATCAATTGCGAAATCAGACAGATTTAGGTACTGCCCCGGACCGTCTCCTTTTTCGTTAAGTGCGAATTGGAAACGTCCCTCCCTGTCGAAAACAAAGATTTGGGATCTTCGATAATCATGGATATAATATCGGCTTTCAAAAAACTTGATCTGGGTTATATCACGGATCAGCGATTTTGGTGTTGTCTCCAGTGGGATGACTTGGATATCGGAGAATAGATCTTTTGTGGAGACCTCGTCCCGCTCTTCTAGATCTACGGCAATGATATTTGATTCCATATTTCTCTTTTCCTTTGATTCAGAACAAGAGAATAAGAGAAATATGGAAATCGCTAGGTAATAGATCGTGTCTCTCATGATTTTCAGTCTGGTATACAGTGATCTTTTTGATATCCGGAAAACCTGCAATGGATGTAGATGATAGAACCTATTCTATCCAATTCCCAACAAGCTCCCTCATATCTACCACAAGTTATACCCGGGCCTCCTCCGTCATCAGGACATGCGCTATCGTCACTGTTTTCAGCTAAAACATCAGTGTTTAGAGCGAAAAAAATTAAACCGATTAGTGCTGTAAACTTTAAAACTTTTTTCTTCATAACTTTATTGGATTTAAGTGATACAAATTATTAATTGTAAATATATATAATTGAGTTAGGATTGGATGATTTTTAATGAGATTTTTTAGAAAGAGAGAGAAGAAAATTTCCATTTGCCCATCCCAAGATAAATCTGTAGTTTTGGCTCTCAAAAAAAAAGAGTGATATGAAGACGAACGACTGGAAAGACCGATTGGGCGTGATGTATTCCACCAATCCCGATTTTAAATACGATACCGGCGATACGGAAGAGGAACAAACCTTGCCGAAAGAGAAACAAGCCTTGCGCATATCCTTGGATAAGCGGAACCGGGGCGGTAAGATGGTTACCTTGATTACCGGCTTCCGGGGTACGGAGGAGGACTTGACCGCCTTGGGAAAACTCCTGAAGGTGAAATGTGGCGTAGGCGGCTCCGCTAAGGACGGGGAGATCATCATCCAAGGAGACCTGCGTACCAAAGTATTGGAGATCCTCCGGAAAGAGGGCTACTCGAAAAGCCGTACGATCTAATCCCCGCTCGTTATGCTGACCATCTATAGAGCTTCCGCCGGGGCGGGCAAGACGCATAAACTGACAGGCGAGTATCTCACGCTACTCTTCTCCCAGCCGGGTGCTTTTCGCCGGATCTTGGCCGTGACGTTTACGAATAAGGCGACGGATGAGATGAAGAACCGTATCGTCCAGGAACTTTATCACCTAGCTTCCGGCCGGAAATCCGATTATATCCAGCTACTTTCTTCCACTTATTCCTTGACGGAACGGCAAGTGAGAGAACAGGCGAAAAAGATATTGATCGCGATCCTGCATGATTACTCTGCCTTTAATATCAGTACGATCGACCGCTTTTTCCAACAAACGATGCGTGCCTTTACCCGCGAGATCGGCTTGCAAGGAGGCTATGGCATTGAGATGGATCAAGAACTGGTCTTGACCGAGGCGATCGATAACCTGCTGGCCGATCTGGAGAAGCCGGAGAGCAAGGATTTACTGGGATGGCTGCTGCGTTTCGCCGAGGATAAGATCGAGGATGGGGGCGGCTGGAACTTACGGCAAGATATAATGTCGCTCAGCCGGGAGGTCTTTAAGGAGAGTTATAAGGCATTTAGCGAGGAGGTGGGAAAGGATATAGAGGATCGGCAAGCGCTTGATTCCTATAAGAATGAGTTATACGCCATTATCCGTTCCGTGGAGGCGGAGGCTAAGCGTTTGGGAGAAGAAGGAATGGCGTTGCTAAAACAGTTTGCGTTACAGCCCTCGGATTTTAAGGGGGGAAGCCGTTCCCCGTTTTTTTATCTCGAGAAATTGGCAAGAGGCGAGATGAAGGAGCCGACAGCTACCTTCCAAGCCTTGGCAGATAATCCGGATGCTTATACGACCAAGACGACTCCTCCGGGACTCCGGCAGATCATCGGATGTGTATATGAGGAAGGCTTGAATGCCTGTGTGAAGAATATCGTATCTCTCTTTGCCAACCTGACAGCCTATAACACGGCCCGGGAGATCGTGCGCTATTATTATACGCTGGGGATATTGACCGATATTTCCCGGCAAATCGCCTCTTACCGGGAGGAAAAGAATGTCATGCTGATCGCCGATACGACCGAATTGCTGAATAAGGTTATCGGCGGTAGCGACGCTCCTTTTATCTACGAGAAGACGGGTACGCATGTGGATCATTATATGATTGATGAGTTTCAGGATACCAGCGGTATGCAATGGAATAATTTCAGGCCTCTGGTGGAAGAGAGCTTGGCGCATGACCGGGCGAATCTGATCGTCGGCGACGTGAAACAGAGTATTTACCGTTTCCGGAACTCGGATTGGAAGCTATTGGACGAGCAGGTCCGTAAGGATTTCGCCGCGGAGCAAGTTCGCGAGGATACTCTAAAGGACAATTGGCGGAGTTGCCGGTATATCGTTGAGTTTAATAATGCGTTTTTCACTGCCGCTCCGAAGATCCTGCAAAATCTCTATAATGAGGCATTGGCCTCTTCCTCATTGAGCGAGGAGGAGCGTGCCTCCTTTTGCTCGAAAATCACGACCGCCTACGATAAGAGTTCTCAACGTGTTCCTCCCCCTTTCCAGAAAAAGGAGGGGCATGTGCGGATCGACTTCTTATCTGGCGATGAGGATAAAGACTGGAAACAAGAGGCGATGGAGCGATTGCCGGCTACCTTGGAGCGTTTGCAAGACAACGGTTATGCCCTGAAAGATATCGCCATACTGGTGCGTACCAATCAGGAGGGGGCTTTAGTGGCTGATACGTTGCTGGCCTATAAGGAGGAGCATCCGTCCGTCCGGTATAATTACGATATCATCTCGGACGACGCTCTGTTCGTGGGGAGTTCCCCGGCGGTTCGTTTCCTGATCGCCGTATTACGCTATTTGCGGAATCCGGATGATCGAACGAACAAGAAGTTGGCCGTATATGCCTACCAGGTGTTGACCGGAAAATTTGGAGAGGATGAGGCCGACGAATCCCTTTTCCAAGATTTTCTGTCTATCTCCCGGCAATCCTTGTATGAGGTGGCCGAGGAACTTTTCCGTGCCTTTTCCGCTTGTATCCCGGCAACGGAACAAGTGTTCGTGCAAGCCTTCTTGGATATGGTCTCCGAGTATGCCCAAAAAGAGAGCGCGGATTTGAACCGCTTCCTGAAATGGTGGGACGAGGCCGGCTACCGTAAGACGATCGCTACCCCGGACGGACAGAACGCTATCCGTATCTTGACCGTACATAAGTCCAAGGGCTTGGGCTTTAAGGTTGTTATTATTCCTTTCGGGGATTGGGAGATCGATCATAAGCCGACAAAACCCGTTATCCTTTGGTGTCATCCGGAGAGGAAACCATTCGACCGCCTGCGTTTAGTCCCTGTCCGCTACGGGCAGATCCTGAGTAATACGATCTTTGCCCGGGATTATTTCAAGGAATGTTTGCATGCCTTTATCGATAACTTGAATACCCTATACGTCGCTTTTACCCGCTCGAAAGAAGAGTTGATCGTTTTCTCCCCCCGTCCGAGGAAAATCAATAAGGAAGGTAAGGTAGAGAAGATAACTTCCATCGCCGATCTATTGTGGGCGGGAGTGGATACCGAGATAGAAGATGATACCTTCGAGAGGGGGGAATGGTGGTATCCGGCCTCGGGTGGAACGCCGGAGAAGACCGTGGAGGAAATCCCTATGAGCCGTTTGTGCTCTGTCTCCCCGGACGACCGTCTGCAACTGCGTTTGCATGGAAAAGGTTTCTTTTTCGATAATGCCAAGCGGAAGCACGGTACATTGATGCACGAGGTATTGAGCCGTATCCGTACATCGAAAGATATCCCGGTCTCGGTGGAAAGCTACCGCCTGTCCGGAGTGATCAACCGGGAGGAAGCGGAGGAATTGACCGATCGTTTGAAGGGGTTATTGCAAGCGGAAGAGGTAAAGGCTTGGTATGATGGTTCTGCTCGGGTCTTGAACGAGGTGGACATCCTGTTTGGGAAAGGCCTGTCTAAGCGTCCGGACCGGGTGATGATAAAAGATAAGGAGGCGATTGTCGTGGATTATAAATTTGGCGAGCGGCAAGACAAGCGCCATCTGAACCAGGTAAGGAATTACTTGCGATTAATCCGTAAAATGGGTTTCGAGCGGGTAGATGGATACCTTTGGTACGTGGAGTTAGGCAAAATAGAAGCAGTGAATAAGTGATATATTTTTGATATTCGGTAAAAATGAATATTTTTGCAGATTCTTAGTATAAAACGATACAGTCAGAGAATAATGAAAGTACATAAAGAAGGAACTGGTTTACTGCTTACGTTGTTCACGATATTATTTATCGTGAATATAACCTTATATCATACGGTAAGTAAGGGTATACTGTTTTATTCTGTCGCTTTTGTTTCTACCGTATTGTTCTTATTGGTATTAAACTTCTTCCGCAGCCCTTTCCGCCGGTTCCCTTATGATTCGGAAGGATTGGTGATTGCGCCTGCCGACGGTACGATCGTCGCTATCGAGGAGGTGATGGAGAACGAGATCCTTCATAAGAAGTGCTTACAGATATCTATCTTTATGTCTATCTTCAACGTACATGCCAATTGGTTTCCCGTGAACGGCACCGTAAAGCACGTATCCCATCAAAACGGGCGCTTTATGGCGGCCTACCTGCCAAAGAGCAGTACGGAGAACGAGCGCTCGGCGGTAGTGATCACGACAAGAAACGGGGTAGACGTCTTGGCCCGTCAGATCGCCGGGGCGATGGCCCGCCGTATCGTTACGTATGCCAAGCCGGGTGAGAAGTGCCATGTAGATGAGCAGATGGGATTTATTAAGTTCGGCTCCCGCGTGGATGTCTATCTGCCGGTAGGGACGGAGGTATTGATAGAGATGGATCAAAAAGTAACAGGTAATCAAACGCCTATAGCCCGTTTGTTGAAATGAGTATAAGAAAACATATCCCCAATACGATTACGTGTCTGAGTCTTATATCCGGTTGTGTTGCCAGCGTGATGGCGTTGCACGGAGATCTTTTATCCGCGCTGATCTGGATTATTATAGCGGCGGTCTTCGATTTCTGCGACGGTTTTGCCGCCCGTTTGCTGAAAGCTTACTCGCCGATGGGTAAGGAATTGGATTCCTTGTCGGATATGGTGAGCTTCGGCTTCGCTCCGGGTATGGTGGTCTATTGGTTGCTGGGAGAGGCCGCTACGGCCTTACCTTTTGGCTCCTTGAACGCGTATATCCCTTATCTGGCGTTCGTGATCCCTACGTTTTCAGGCTTGCGTTTGGCCAAGTTCAATATCGATGAACGGCAGACTACCTCGTTTATCGGCTTGCCGGTTCCGGCGCACGCTTTGTTTTGGGCTTCTGCCGGGTATTCGGTTTTACCGGTGGTCCATGCGAATGAGGGGGTGTTCGTGCTGCTGACGGTTGTTTTGGCGTTCGTTACTTCCTTCTTGCTGGTATCCGAGATCCCTATGTTTTCGCTGAAAGTGAAATCTTTGGCGTGGAAGGGGAATGAGCTTCGCTATATATTGATCGTTTGCTCCTTTATTTTCGTGGCATTATGGGGGTTCTTGGGAATCTCCGGTATCATCCTGTTGTATATAGTCTTGTCTATTTTTAACAAAAAGGGATAAACAAGAATTCTTATCTTTGTGTTTGTGATAGTATGATAGTAAAGAACCATTTAAGTATCGGATTATGTTTAAATTCTTGTTTGTAATATTCTTCTTCTTTATCCTGTTGGTGTTTCTGATGGGGTTCTCCATCTTGCGTACCTTTAAGAATCTCTTTTTCGGTAGCGGAAACAGCACTCCCAAAGGAGAGCGGCATCGTCAAACAAATAGCAATACTTCCGGACATCGTTCTGCCTCTGCCACCGTCCGAGACGATGACGATAATCGTACCTCTTATGTTCACCGTAAGAAGATATTCGCCAAGGATGAAGGGGAATATGTGGATTATGAGGAGGTTAAATAAGGCTTAGCGCCGTTGCTTGAAGAAGCGTTGCATTTCTTCTGCGCATTCTTTTTCCAGGATTCCTTTTTTGATAACCGCTTTCGGATGGAAAGCTCGCGGGGCGAATCTAGAGAAGCCTCTTTTATCGTCGGACGCTCCGTATACGATGGTACTTAGTTGTGCCCATCCGATGGCTCCGGCGCACATCACGCAGGGTTCTACGGTTACGTACAGGCTGCAATTTGTCAGGTATTTCGCTCCTAAAGCTCCGGTTGCCGCTGTGATCACCAGCATCTCGGCATGGGCGGTTACGTCGTTCAGGCGTTCGGTTTGGTTATGGGCCCTCGCGATGATCTGGTTGTCGCAAACGATGACGGCACCTACGGGAACCTCTCCCTCCGCGGCTGCCGCACGAGCCTCTGCCAAGGCTTGTCTCATGAAATATTCGTCGTTGAAAGGATTCATCTTCTCATCTCGTTTTCGTTAAAAAGAGTCGGATAATCCTCTTCCAGCGTCTTGAGGATATGAGAAAGGATTGTCTCCCGGTACCAACGGGATTTGTTCTCGATCTTGTATTTAGACAGATAACGCCTCACCGCCTTATGCTCTTCGTCGTTCAGCATGAAGGTCACTTTGTGTACCCTGGGATGGTTGGGTTGCGCTGTTGAATATTTACGTTCCTGCCTCATAAACGCGAATGTACTTATTTTTTCTTTAGAATGTATACAAAAGAATATAGCATGTGTTTTACATGTCACCGCGACGGCTTTGCGGCGTTGCTGCACGGACATTGCGGTATCTCTGCACGGGTGTTGCGGTAGTATTGCATGGCGGGTTGCGGCGCGGAGAACGGAAAGGTTTTGAAATAAAGAATAATAGTTCGTATCTTTGCCTAAAACGAACCTATGGCAGAGCGAAATGACACCGGGAAAGAAGGCGAGGCGATTGCCCGGAAATATCTTACGGATCGGGAATACGAGATCCTTCATTCCAATTGGCACTGGCATCATTATGAGCTGGATATCGTGGCGGTGAAGGAAGGCGAGTTGGTCGTAGTGGAGGTGAAGACGAGAGCGGAGGATTTTCTCGTGGACCCGGAAGTGGCGATAGACCGGGGAAAGATCCGGCGAATCGTGTCGGCGGCCGATGCTTATGTACGTTTTTTCAATATAGATCTTCCGGTTCGTTTCGATGTCATGATTTTGATCGGGCGGCAAGGCAACTACCGTGTCGAGCATATCGAGGATGCCTTTTATGCCCCCTGCCATTGAGTGTTTGTCCTATAAAGTACGAAGGATATGAATATAGAAGAAGTTCGTGAATACTGCCTTTCCTTGAAGAATACCATCGAGTGTTTTCCGTTCGATGAGGTGAACCTTGTATTTAAGGTTGAAAACAAGATGTTCTTGCTGCTTCCGCTGGATGCGGAAGAACCTTATGTGGCGGTGAAATGCAGCACGGATTATGTAGACGAGCTGCGAGATCGCTATGCGGCGGTAGAGCCGGCCTTCCATTTTAACAAGAAGTATTGGAACGGCATTTATCTGGAAAGAGATATGGAAGATGATGAGATCAAACGGTGGATTTATCACTCGTATCGGGAGGTCATCGCTAAGTTGCCTAAGAAAATAAGGGAGGAGTATAATGATGAGCATTGAGGATGAGTCGCCTCGTATATTGCGTGTAGCGGAAACTACCTCTACGAATAGTTTGCTGCGAGAGCTGATCGAGAAAGAGGCGTTGCCGGAGGGAAGTGTTGTTGTCGCTGATTTCCAGACTGCCGGACGCGGGCAGGTAGGGAATGTGTGGGAGTCGGAGGCGGGAAAGAACTTGATGTTTAGCACGGTCTTGTATCCTACTTGTATCCCTGCGAACCTCCAATTCTTGATTTCTCAAATAGCGGCCTTGAGCGTGAAAGAGACCTTAGACCTGTATACGGATCATGTCTCGGTGAAATGGCCGAATGATATTTACCGGGAAGAGAAGAAGATTTGCGGGATGTTGATCGAGAATGACCTTTCCGGACGTAATCTGTATTGCTCTATCATAGGGATCGGTATTAACCTGAATCAAAGGGTATTCCGGGGGGATGCCCCGAATCCGGTTTCTTTGTTCCAGATAATCGGTAAGGAAGTAGATCGGAAAGAGGTTTTGGATCATTTTCTCTCTATATTCTATCGTTATTATTTATCTCTTCTGCGGGAGGAATATGAGGATATTCGTGCCCGTTATCGAGCCGCGTTGTATAGAAAGGAGGGCTATCATGCCTATAGGGATGGGGCAGGAGAATTTGAGGCCCGTATCCACGACATCGAACCTACCGGGCATCTTTTGCTGGCGTTGAAAGACGGAAGTATTCGCCGCTATGCGTTTAAAGAAGTTTCTTATTGTAAGTGATGTTTTTGCGGGGAAAGATATTTATATATTAAAGTACGTGTACATTATATATAAATATCTTTTTATTCGTGGGATCGGTAGGGAGATATATCTGTTTTGTGGTGAGAGGGAAAGGGTTTGTCTTTGTAATCGGTGGTTTTGTAATGAATAGCCTATTTGATTGATAAGAAAGCCGATATGATAAGAAAAAAATGATAAAGAAGGGTTGCGCGAATCAAAGAAACGCGTACCTTTGCAAATGATGAATAAAGTCGATCGCCATTTGTTATGGATTATTAGAGGGAGCGATCGTTGTTAAAGAGCTTATTACACTTTAGTATTAATATTAAATTATTTAATTATGAACAAAAAGTTTTCTACTCTTTTGGCTGGTGCTGCGCTTTTAAGTGCAATGTCAGCTAATGCAGCCGGAATTAAACTGACAGAAGGCGAGAATAGCGGCCTTTATCAGCTTAAGGCTGGTTCGAGTTATTTAAGCATTACAGAGACATCCACAGGTGTTGATGAAATTAAGATGGTTTCTCATAATTCTGCGAATTTGGGTGGTACGATGTGGTGTGTAAAGGTAGACTCGGAGAACCAAGGACAGAATCCTAAGTATGACTTCACGAACAAAATCGGAAAATTCCTAGGTCTTGACATTAACACGATCGCCGGAAAAGCAGCCGCTGAATTAGAGGTTAAGGATGCAAAGGTTGGTGGTGATCTTTCTGGTTGGAAGTTCTCTCCTGTATTTAAGAACGGTGTTGAGAAATCAGTTCTTTATTCTTATTTTACTACTGACTCTGTAATCGGATTACAGGTTGATGGAGCTGGCGACGTTAAAATGATTAAGGTTGAGGCTACTGACGCTAAAATCGCTAGTGCAAACTTTACTGAGTTTGAGTTGGTAGAGGCTAATCCTATCGTTATTGCCGGTGCTGATGAGTTGAACTCTATTTTCGGTACTCAAGACAAGAAAGCTGGTATCGCTTTGAAATTCACTCCGGGCGTAATTGGTGATGGCGCTGTGAATCCGTTCGTAGAGAAGAAATTCACGGTTGAGGCTTCTGGAACTACTAATTATTTCCATGTATTGAGATCAGATTCTTCTTATTTGTATGTAGATACAGCTTATACGAATGCTGTGGGTGGAGCTAAATTCTTGGCTTACAACTGGAGCAATTTGAAAGATACTTATAAGACTGGTTCTAAGACTTATGCTACAGCGAAAGATTCTATCAATAGCTTGGCATTGAAGGATCAATATAAGTTCAAATTTACTTATCATCCTTCAAATGATAGCTTGGAGATCCAAGTTAAGAGTGTAACATTGAAAGAAGATGCTTCTGGTAATGAGGTTAAATACTGGAATGACGCTAACGCTGTTACAAAAACGGATATGCACATATCTTTGCAAGAGTTGCTTAAGGATAAAGTTCGTATCTTGACAGTAGACAAAGATCAGAATACTAAGATCGAGTTAGGTTTCGCAGGTTGCAAGGCTATGCCTACAAATAAGACAACTGTTGCTGACGGTGTTTATTTGATCAGGAACGCTAAGACTGGTAAGTATTTGGCATCTCCTATCCATAATAATGGTGCAAATACTGAATGGGTAACTTTGGATTTGCAGGATGCTACTCACATGCCGGCTTATCAATGGGTTGTATTGAAGAAAAATTTGACAGATAAGAACAATATCTCTCCGATTGAGGCAACTAACCGTGAGTTCGCAACTCTTAATATCGCCTCTTTGCAATTGAATAAGTTGCCGGGTGCTTCTTATATGTATGCTAGCGCAGCTGCTTCTTTGATTACTACAAGCGATTCTTTGGAATTCATTCCTGTTGCTAAGGAGATTTATACAAACAAATACGTTGGTTATAAACACTTGACGAACGAGGAGTTGATCACGAACAAATATACTTTCAACTACTGGCATCCATATGCATCTGATAAGTTTATCGGTGTTAAGGACTCTACGATGAATGTATTAGAGGGCAAGAAAGCATTTACTTTGAAGTCTTCTTATAAAGAACATGCTTATGGTTATGCACCGAGTGAGGAAGTTGCAGGTAATCCTGACAAGAAGATCACAGGTCGTATCCCTGGTTTGGTACAACCGGTAAGAACAATGTATATCATCACTGATGGTGATAAGACATTCCGTAACCATACTAGAGCTGTTGAGGATAAGTATATCTTAAGCAAGCATTATCCGAATACTCAAGCAGACTCTGTATACTTCAAGGAAAACAATCATATCGAAGGTACTCACTACTATGCGATTGTTGAGGCTAGTGCTACAGGTTTGATTACTGCTGGTGCTGAAAAGGCTGGTGTATCCGACTATGACGCTACCGCTTCTTTGAAGGCTCAGGTATTAAGCGAGACTCGTACTTCTGCGTTCGCTATCGCTCCGGATGAGACTCCGTTGTATCGTCAGTTCAACAATGCTCTTCTTGGTGAGAACGTTGATAACTCTGCTGATAGCTTGATGTTCAAGGAAACTATCCGTAATGAATACTTGATGGATGAGCATAATGGTAACTTGCTGAACAATTCAGTTGATTACGCTGGTATCTGGAGCGAAGGTAAGGCTGATGGTAAATTGGCATTCCGTCTTGATACTGCATGGTTAACTCGCGGCGCAGGTAAGGTTAAACCTCAATACTTGGTTTCTGCTCATCGTGAGTTGATCGAGGGTGAGAAGATTATTCCTTGTACAGAGAGCGGTAAGCATATCACTGCTGATGGTCAAGTAACAGATGATCCATATCAATGTGTACACGCTGTTCACGTGAAGACTCCGGCCTTCATCTATGGTAAGTATTTGGTTAACTTCTCTGATTCCGCAGCGGCTGTCGCAGCTCGTAAGGAAGCTCTTAACCCATACTTGTTCAATACGAAAGCTGTTTCTAACAGTAGCTATACTCGCGTAGGTTTCGTTCCTGCCGTTCAATATGGTGATACTTTGATCGTCTTGACAGGTAAGTACAAAGCTATGACTGCAGAGCAATTGAAGAACGAGGGTATCGAGTCTATCATGGCTGTTTATAAGAAAGATTATCCTAAGTTTATCAATATCTTGACTGGTGACAAGCATAAGAATGTAACTTGGTCATTCCGTTATGTAAACCCGGATAAGGCTGCTCAAGCTTATGTAGATGGTGAAGAGGGTGAGAATAACTCATTCTTGATCGAGTCTAACGTATATGGAGCGAAAGACAATGCTTACCAGACAATAAATGGTGACTTGGCGAAAGCTATCGCTCCGAAAGCGGGTGCTGCTTGGTTGAAGATGCACAATGGTTGCTTGGTATTGACAGATGCTAGCTCTTCATTCGATGCTGCTAAGACTGGTGGTGACGGTGCATTGGTATTCAACGCAGGTCAAAAGACTACCGCTGATGATATGGTAACATCTACTGATAACATCGACAATGTAGAAGGTGTATCTGTAGTAACTGGTATCGGTACTGTAACTGTTCAAGGCGCAGCCGGTAAGTCAGTAGTTATCACTAACATCTTAGGTAAGGTGATCGCAGAGACAGTTATTACTTCAGACAACGCTACTATCAATGTTCCTGCTGGTATCGTAGCTGTTGCCGTTGAAGGCGAAGAGGCTGTTAAGGCAATCGTTAAATAAGTAAACAACTGATAAGATTTCCGTAAGGAAAGATACAGTTCATAAGATAAAGCCCCGTCGATGTATTTCGGCGGGGCTTTTTTGCGTTCTACTTTAGCGTTTATGCTAAAAAGTAGCCCTACGAGGACAGACAATAATTATAATACCGCTATTATTAAGTTCAAGGAACCTCTCGTTTTTAACGAAAGCGCAGTTCTCCATATCTTATAAACCGGATGATTATTTTGAGATGGTTTATGTGAGACATCACAAGAAGAACGTAAGCAAGGAAGAGAGTCTCTGTTTGTTTAAAACTTCGTTATCATTTCCAAAAAAACACCTATATACCAGCCTTATAGCCTGCTAATTAATTTATTCTGCTTATATTTGCGAGTTATCAACAGTTAGGGCGATTTATCAACAAAACAAGCATTGTTTTGATTGAACCCTGTGAGGTTCAGTTTTTAATATTTAGTTTTGCCCCCGAATTAATAAGTATGATATGGGAAAGATTATCGCTTTAGCAAATCAGAAGGGTGGAGTCGGGAAGACAACCACCACGATTAATCTGGCTGCGTCGTTGGCTGCGCTTGAGAAAAAGGTGCTGGTTGTCGACGCTGATCCGCAGGCGAATGCCTCATCCGGTCTGGGTGTGGATATACGTAATGTAGAACTTTCTATCTATGAATGCCTGGTGAATGGCGAAGACGCGAGTGGCGCTATCACACAGACAGAAGTGGAAGGATTGGATATCATCCCCTCTCATATCGATTTGGTGGGAGCGGAGATAGAGATGCTGAATTTGGAGAATCGCGAACGGATCTTGAAGCAGATATTGACACCGCTGAAAGGAATGTACGACTTTATCCTGATCGATTGCTCTCCTTCTTTGGGGCTGATAACCGTGAATGCCTTGACAGCCGCCGATTCGGTGATCATCCCGGTGCAATGCGAGTATTTCGCCTTAGAAGGTATCAGCAAGCTGTTGAATACGATCAAGATTATCAAATCAAAACTGAACCCGGCGTTGGAGATAGAGGGATTCCTCTTGACCATGTACGATTCGCGCCTGCGTTTGGCGAACCAGATTTATGAGGAAGTGAAACGTCCGTTCCGTGATTTGGTATTTACTACCGTGATCCAACGAAACGTGAAGTTGAGCGAGGCTTCCAGTTACGGTAAACCTGTCCTGTTGTACGATGCGGATTCGAAGGGATCTATCAACCATATGCAATTGGCGCAGGAAATTGTTGAAAAAAATAAAGGATTATGGCAGCATTGAAAAGAGCGGCGCTAGGCCGTGGATTAGACGCGTTAATTACGATGGACGACCTGAAGACGGGAGGCTCTTCATCGATTAGTGAGATCGAGTTGAGCAAGATCCAGCCTAATCCGGAGCAACCTCGTTCTGTCTTTGAGGAAGATACCTTGGAGGAGTTGGCTACCTCTATCCGTTCATTAGGCGTGATCCAGCCGATTACATTGAAGGAGATCGGCCCCGAGCAATATATGATCATCTCCGGCGAACGCCGTTATCGTGCGTCTCTTAAGGCCGGCTTGGAAAGGATACCGGCTTATATCAAGACTGCTGCGGATGAGAACGTGGTGGAGATGGCCTTGATAGAGAATATCCAGCGTGAAGACTTGAACTCTATCGAGATCGCGTTGGCTTACCAGAAACTAATCGATAACTATGGCCTGACCCAAGAGGGGCTGAGCGAGAGGGTTGGAAAGAAGCGCGCTACGATCGCTAATTACCTTCGCTTATTGAAACTCCCCGCAGAGATACAAGTGGGGCTGAAGGATAAGAAAATCGATATGGGGCATGCCCGTGCACTGATCCCGGTAGATGATCCGGAGGTTCAGTTGGCTTTATACGAGCAGATATTGGCCCAAGGGCTCTCCGTTCGTAACGTGGAGGAAATGGTGCGTAATATAGCCGAAGGAATACAGCCGGAATTGCCGGAGAAGAAAAAAGCGGATCGTAAGCCGGCGTTGCCGGAAGAGTTTAAATTGCTGAAAGATCATTTGTCTCGTTACTTCAATACGAAAGTACAGTTAACTTGCAACGAGAATGGAAAAGGTAAAATAACGATTCCTTTCGCGACGGAGGAGGAACTGGAGCAATTGATCGGGTTACTGGATAAATTGAAATGAGAAATCGAATCATACTCCTTTTGATCGGGTTCGTGTGCTGTGCCGGTATTGGTAGCGCACAGGAGGATAAGGCGGTGAAAGCCGTTCCTGCTATCGTTTCCGATTCCGTGGAGGTGGCAACCCCGGATTCTACCGTACAAGCTGTCTTGGTGGCGGCCGATTCGGTGGGTGTACCGGAGGTGAAAATGAAACTGGCCTTTAAGCCGAATCCTACGAAAGCGGTCTTGTTTGCCTTGGTTCCGGGTATGGGGCAGATTTATAACCGGAAATATTGGAAATTGCCGATCGTTTACGGTGGCTTGATGGGATGTATGTATGCCGTGACTTGGAATAATAAGAACTATAAGGATTATTCGACGGCCTATAAGGATATCATGTATGATGCCGCGGTGAACCCGGATAATCCGGAGGCTTGGAGTAATAGCTGGCAGATATTGACCAGCATGGACAAGGAGACGGCGATCAATGATTCCAATTTCAAGGACCGGCTGAAAAGACAGAAAGATTATTTTCGCCGGTATAGAGACTTAAGTATAATTATTACGGTCGGGGTGTATGCGTTGAGTATCGTGGATGCCTACGTGGATGCCCAGTTGTTCGATTTTGATATATCACCGGATTTATCCATGCGTCTGGAACCGGTTGTGACTCCGAAGACGAGTGTCACGCCTCGTACTTACGGATTGAATTGCAGTCTAAAATTCTGATATCACATGAAAAGATACCTGCTTACCTTGTTTTGTTTGACATGTTTGGCCTCATTGGGCTATGCGCAGGAAGAGGCCCGGATAGAGGAGAAAGATACCTTAAGCTCGCTGGAGTCTGAGGTCGGGCTGATTCCGGAAAGCTTAGACGCGGACGTGGATAGTTTGCTCCATACCTGGCATGTGCAATATTTCTCAAAGAGAGAGGACTTTTGCCATGACGACGATGAGAATGTCTATTTTCCGGATTCGGTCTATATCGACCGCCTGTCCAGGCTCCCCAGTGTGATCGCTTTGCCTTATAATAATGTAGTGCGTGACTGTATCGACCTGTACGCCGAGCGCAAACGGAATTTGGTACGCTATATGCTAGGGATGGCAGATTTCTACTTCCCGATAATCGAGCAGGTTTTGGATGGGCATGGCTTACCGTTGGAATTGAAATATCTCGCCGTGGTGGAAAGTGCCTTGAACCCGGTAGCCCTCTCCCGTGTGGGCGCTTGCGGTCTGTGGCAATTCATGCTTCCTACCGGCAAGAGCTATGGTTTGGAGATAAACAGCTTGATAGACGAGCGCCGGGACCCGCTGAAAGCGACCGAGGCCGCCTGTAAGTATTTCAAGGACATGTATGCCATTTATGGAGATTGGAACTTGGTACTGGCATCTTATAATTGCGGGCCGGGCAATGTGAATAAGGCGATACGCCGATCGGGAGGCAAGACCGACTTTTGGGAAATCTTCCCCTATTTGCCAAGAGAGACTCGCTCGTACGTGCCCTTGTTTATCGCCGCCAATTACATCATGAACTATTCTTGCGAGCACAATCTTTGCCCGATGCAAACCAGCTTGCCGCTGGCTACGGATACGGTCATGGTAAACAATGCCTTGCATTTGCAGCAGGTGTCGGATCTATTGCATGTGGATATCGAGACGTTACGTGCGTTGAATCCACAATATAAAAGGGATATCATTCCGGGTAACACCCGGCCTTCGGTCTTGAAACTGCCGGCGGCAGAGACCTATGCTTTTATCGATAAGGAGGATACAGTCTATACGCACCGGATCGAGGAACTACTGGCGAATTGTATCCCGGCGAATAAGTCTGATGGCTCTTTACCTAAAGGGGCTACCCGGGAAAGAATCACTCACGTGGTATTGAGTGGAGAAAACCTTTATACGATCGCTAATCGCTATGGAGTGACGGCGAAAGATATCCGTAAGTGGAACGGGCTGCGTTCCAACCGGGTGGCTAGGGGAAAACGGTTGAAGTTGTATGTGGATAATGGAGGCGTGGCTTTCGCCTCGGCAACATCGAAATCATCTGCGACCCGAAAGGCCTCCAAATCGTCTGCCAAGCCTGTAGACGCAAACCAGAAAGGATTCGTATCTTATAAGGTGCGGTCGGGAGATTCTTTATATTCCATCTCTAAGAAATATCCGGGGATTACTACGGCGGCATTGCAAAAAGCGAATGGGCTGTCGAGTCCGGATATACGTCCGGGCCAAGTGCTGAAGATCCCTGTAGGCTGATCATCTGTGGATATTCGTCTTTAACGCTTTTTTTTCGCTTTCTTCGTGTAGGGGAAAAGGATGTGAAAGTTTTTTTATTCCTTTGCCTACATAAAAAGATACAATTGTATGGTTTCATTGGATGAGAAATTATCTGTGATCAAGGATAAGCCTTGGTTGGTCGGCTTGGTTTGCGCGGTGTTTGTCGCTTACCCGAACTTGGCGTGGATTTTTTGCGACATGAGCTATCTGGCTCCTGACAGCCACCAATCGTTCCTCTTGTTTTTCCTGTTTCGTTTCCTTTTCTTTTGGGGGTTGATTTGGCTTTTGCTGAAAAGCAACTTACGGCATGAGAATTGTGTCTCTTTCTTCGAGAGACTGCTCTGGAATGTCTCGTTCGCTTTCGGCGGTTTTGTCGTTTATAAATTGATCTCGTACTTGACGGTGAATTACGATCGTTTCCTAAGCATCGTCATCTTCCAGTTTATCGTGTTGGCTTTGCTGTGTACCCTGATCGGTTATATACAGATGCTGTATCACGATCAGCGGGTGAAAGAGCAATTGATCGAGAATTTGCGTATAGAGAATTTGCAAAGCCGTTGCGACGCTTTGGTGAACCAGATAAATCCGCATTTCTTTTTCAACTCCTTGAATGGGATTTCCTCCTTGATCCGGAAGAAGAACGATGAGAATACGTTGCTATATGTCACGAAGTTGTCGGATATATTCCGTTATATTCTTCAGAGCGACAAGAAGAATCTAGTCCCTCTGTCGGAGGAGCTCGCGTTTATCGAAGCTTTTCGGCATGTGATGGAAGTCCGTTTCGCCAATAAGCTGACATTTACGATCGAGGTTCCCGAGGATAAGCGGAGCCTACGGATTCCCGTACTCTCTTTGCTTCCGCTGGTAGAGAACGTGACGGTACACAACATCATAGACAGTGAGCACCGGATGGATATCTTGATCCGTCTGAACGAGCGAATGGAACTGGTTGTATCCAATCCGGTCTACCCGAAGTTGACCCTGCCGGATACGAACGGAACCGGTCTTAAAAATCTGGAGAATCGTTTCTTGCTATTAATGAATAAACAAATACGGGTAGAGTCGGACGAGAATAAGTTTCGGGTATATCTACCGCTAAAATAATGCTATATGAGAATACTGATCGTAGAAGACGAGACCGCCGCTTATGAGAATCTAGCGGATATGTTGGTGCATATAGATCCTGAGATAGAGATCATGGGGAATACGGAGAGTGTACGGCAGACGGTACGCTGGTTGCAAGCCAATCCGAGGCCGGATCTGATATTTATGGATATTCATTTGTCGGACGGTTCCGCATTCGCTATTTTCGACCAGATAGAGGTGGAGGTACCGATCATCTTCACTACGGCATACGACCAATATGCGATCGACGCGTTCAAGGTAAACAGTATAGACTATATACTGAAACCGATTAAACCGGAAGAATTAAAGCGGGCGTTGGATAAGTTTAGTCGATGGAATCGTCAGGATATCATGCGTTATTTATCTCAATTAACGCAATTGTCTGCTACACCTAAATACAAGGATAAACTATTGGTTCCGGTTAAGGATAAATTGCTGCCTATTAGCTTGAAAGAAGTGTCTTGTTTCTATACGGCTGATAAGAGTACGTATGTTTATTTAAAGACAGGTAATTCGTACCCATACGCAAAAACATTGGAGCAAATAATTTCTTCCTTAAGTCCTACGGATTTTATCCGTGCGAATAAACAATTCATTATTTCTCGTGATAGCGTGAAGGATATAACGATTTGGTTTGATAGCCGTTTACTTGTGACTTTAGATATAGAAGTGCCTGAGCGTATATATATTAGTAAAAATAAAGCATCCGAGTTTAAATCCTGGATAGTGAGTCAGGAAAGATAATTAGATAGGAAAACCGGTTCTCTCCGAACCGGTATTTTTTTTGTTTTCGTGTTTAATCCCCATTTTTTCCTTTTCATCAAAAAACAGTAACTACCTATTTGATAATTCCTCATCTTTGTGATATAAACAAAGAGATATATTAATAAGGTATTAGCCGATACATTAATGTTACTCTGAGTTTCATCATACACATTAGATAGGTTAATAGGTTTGTAAAAAAGGATTAGTCTGAGGCAAAAAGTTGTTTAGGCTATCTTCTCTAAAAAGGTGTTTGTTTTGTGAATGGTTTTTGTAACAGGTAAATTTTAGGTATTATGAGAAAGTTAATTATGGCAGTAGTAGTTTTAGGAATGGGCGTTGCGGTGAATCTTGCGAAAGCGCAATGTACGAATGAATATGGAAACAGAGAACCGTTTGTGGTAGAGTTTAGCCGATTGAGTTCATATTTAGGATTGGCTCCTTATCAGATGGAGGAAGTACTTAACATTAATGATTATTTCGTGGAAGAGCAAAGAAAGAGCTTAAGCAAAGACCTGAAGCGTCAGGAAGAACGATTGCAAAAAGCTGTGTATGGCAATTTGAAGCTGATGAAAGAAGCGTTGACCGCTGATCAGTATCGCAAATATGTCACGTTGCTGAATGTAACCAACAACAATAACCGATTAACCGGCGCTGTGACATTTACGGATATCTATTTGGCTGAGAATCAGTGAGCGTAACCTTGGCTCGATGTGATGTTGACAAAGAGGCGGTTTCTGTTTGGGCAGGAACCGCCTTTCTCTTGAATAGCCTTTAGACGGTGGCAAAGGCCTGCTCCAAATCAGCTATCAGATCATCGATATGTTCCGTACCGATAGATAGGCGCACGGTACCCGGATGGATTTCCTGTTCGGCTAGTTCTTTCTCGTTTAACTGGGAATGGGTCGTACTGGCCGGATGGATGACCAAGGATTTCACGTCGGCTACATTCGCCAGCAAGGAGAATATCTCTAGGTTATCTATGAAACGTTGCGCGTTCTCTTGTCCTCCCTTGATATCGAATGTAAAGATCGAGCCGGCACCATTGGGGAAATATCGCAGGTATAACCCATGATCGGGATGATCAGCGAGGGATGGATGATTGACCTTCTCTACCTTGGGATGATTCTTTAGGAACTCCACGACCTTGAGAGCGTTCTCTACATGACGTTCTATACGCAAGGAAAGAGTCTCCAGCCCTTGCAATAAGATGAAAGCGTTGAACGGGCTGATTACCGCTCCGGTGTCCCGCAATAAAACCGCCCGGATACGAACCGCATAAGCGGCTGCGCCGGCGACATCCGTAAAACGGATACCATGATAACTTGGGGCTGGTTCTGTTAGCTGAGGAAACTTGCCCGAAGCTACCCAGTCGAATTTGCCAGAGTCAATGATAACACCCCCTAGCGAGGTTCCATGCCCACCGATAAATTTCGTGGCAGAGTGAACCACGATGTCTGCCCCGTGTTCGATCGGACGGATCAAGTAAGGAGTACCGAAGGTATTGTCGATAATTAAAGGAATACCATGCTTATGGGCGATTTCCGATACCGCCTCTATATCGATAATATTAGAGTTCGGGTTGCCGAGAGTCTCGATGAACACGGCCTTTGTGTTTTCTTGGATCGCGTTCTCAAAGTTTGACAGATCGCCCGGATCGACGAATGTAGTGGTTACGCCATACGCCGGTAACGTATGAGCCAGAAGGTTATAGCTACCTCCATAGATTGTCTTGGCTGCGACGATATGGTCGCCAGCCTGCGTGATATTCTCGAAGGCATAGGTGATAGCGGCGGCGCCGGAAGCTACGGCTAGGGCTGCCGTACCCCCTTCTAAAGCGGCGATACGTTCTTCGAAGACACTTTGTGTAGGGTTGGATAATCTTCCGTAGATATTCCCCGGGTCTTGTAATCCGAAACGGGCGGCGGCGTGAGCCGAGTTACGGAATACGTAGGAAGTGGTCTGGTAGATAGGTACCGCCCGGGCATCTGTCGTAGGGTCCGCTTGTTCTTGGCCTACATGAAGCTGTAAAGTCTCGAAATGCAATTTTTTTCTTTCCATGCTGGTATACTTTTCTTGTTCTTGTTTCTTGATTTATTTTCCAACAAAAGTATATCTATTAGAAATATCAAACAATATATTTTTAAAATACAGAATATAATTCTATTTTTGACCTGTTTCTTGGAATTTGACAACTGAGCGGTGAATGAAAACCGCGCTTTAAAAGAATTTTTATCTATGGACACTTTGGATAAGACAGACTTGCGGATACTTCGAATACTACAAAACAACTCCCGGTTGACGACAAAAGAGCTGGCCGCTCAAGTGAATTTATCTCCAACACCTGTATTTGAGCGGCTTAGGCGATTAGAATCGAATGGTTATATCAAGAAATATATAGCGGTGCTCGATGCGGAGAAACTAAATCAAGGCTTTGTCGTATTCTGTAGCGTGAAATTAAGGCGGTTAAATCGGGATATAGCGGCAGAGTTCACCCGGATCATCCAAGATATTCCAGAGGTGACGGAATGCTATAATATATCCGGTGGATATGACTATTTATTGAAGATACATGCCCCTAATATGAAATACTACCAAGAGTTCATCTTGAATGTGCTGGGTACGATCGATAGCTTGGGGTCGTTGATGAGTTCTTTTGTCATGGACGAGGTCAAGCACGAATACGGGATCCATATTTGAGGGGAATTTTACATATCTCTTTCCAAATGAGGCTTTATTTTTTCTTTGGGCTGGTTTTTCTTCCAAATATTTGTATATATTTGTGGCTATACAGGACAATAATTGGGAGGTGTAAACCATGGATGATACAAAGGACACAAAAGATATAAAGGAAACAGGTGAGGTTGCGTCCGCTCTCTCCGCGGATGAACAAATGATACAGGATGGGTTCAATGCGTTGTTGAACGATTATTTGAAATCAAACCACCGGCGTAAAGTCGAACGAATCACGAAAGCTTTTAATTTTGCCAACCAAGCGCACGCCGGAGTGAAACGGCGTTCGGGTGAACCTTATATAATGCATCCTATCGCCGTGGCCCGTATCGTGTGCCGGGAGATGGGGCTGGGATCTACCTCTATTTGCTCCGCATTATTGCATGATGTCGTGGAAGATACCGAATATACGGTGGAGGATATCCGGGATATGTTCGGGGATAAGATCGCCCAGATCGTGGATGGCTTGACGAAGATATCCGGAGGTATTTTCGGGAAACAGGCTTCGGCGCAAGCCGAGAATTTCCGGAAATTGCTGTTGACCATGAGTGATGATATCCGTGTGATCTTGATCAAGATCGCGGATCGCCTTCATAATATGAGAACCTTGGGCTCTATGCTTCCCGCCAAGCAATTCAAGATCGCCGGGGAGACTCTTTATTTATATGCCCCCTTAGCGCATCGTCTGGGCCTTTTCTCGATCAAGACAGAACTGGAGGATTTGAGCTTTAAATATGAGCATCCGCAGGAATACGATTTTATCAGCGCGAAATTGAAAGCGACGGAAGATAGCCGTAACAAATTATTCGAACGCTTTGCCGCTCCTGTAGATGAGAAGCTGAAATCGATGGGGCTTCAATACGAGATGCGTGCCCGTGTGAAATCGGTCTACTCCATTTGGAATAAGATGGAAAGCAAAGGAGTCGCTTTCGAGGATATTTATGATATCTATGCGGTCCGTATCATTTTCGACCCGCTTCCCGGCGTGGACGAGAAAAACCAGTGTTGGGATATTTACTCGGTCATTACGGATATTTATCGTATTCGTCCCGACCGTATCCGCGATTGGGTGAGCCGTCCGAAGGCGAACGGGTATCAAGCGCTTCACCTGACTGTTATGGGGCCGGACGGACAATGGGTAGAGATCCAGATCCGTAGCCGCCGTATGGATGATATCGCCGAGAAAGGTTTTGCCGCCCATTGGAAATATAAGGAGTCTAACGTGGAGGAGGATACGGAGTTGGATAAGTGGATACAGACCATCACCGAGATATTGGAAAGCCCGGATCCGAACGCGTTGGATTTCTTGGATACGATCAAGCTGAATTTATTTACTTCCGAGATATTTGTTTTCACCCCGAAGGGAGATATAAAGACATTGCCTCAAGGGGCCACCGCCTTGGATTTCGCCTATGCGCTTCACTCCGATATCGGTAATAAGTGTATTGGCGCTAAGGTAAACCATCGTTTGGTGCCACTGAGCCATCCTTTGTCTAGTGGAGACCAGGTGGAGGTATTGACTTCCCGTTCCCAGGAACCGCAACCGGAGTGGTTAAACTTTGTGACTACCGCTAAGGCTCGTGCGAAAATTGACGCCGTATTAAAACGTGTCCGTAAGGAGGTTGCCAAGTATGGAGAGATAAAGGTGCTCGATGCCTTCAAACGCTCGGAGCTAGAGGCGAGTACGTCTAATCTGGACAAACTGGGCATGTATTTTGGTTTTTCCAAGCGTGAGGAATTCTTCTATGCGGTGGAGAAAGGGGATGTGGTTTTACCTGAGAATTTGAAGAAGCTGTTGAAGGAGAAAACGGACAACCTCTTGTTCAAGTACGTGAAACAGGCGTTGGGTGTAGCTTCCAAGAAAACGAAACGATCTGAGGATGAGACCCAGAAAGAGAAACCTAAGTATGATAAGAAAAAGCCTTATTTATTGAAAGAGGAGGCTTTCGAGCGTAATTATGTGATCGCCGAATGTTGTAAGCCGATTCCGGGAGATGACTCTTTAGGTTTTATCAACGATGATGGCAACGTGGTGGTTCATAAACGTTCTTGCCCGATCGCCATGCGCTTGAAAAGTAGTTTTGGCGAACGTATCTTGAATACGGTCTGGAGCAGCCATATGAACGCTTCTTTCGAGGCTACGCTAGAGGTAAAAGGCATAGACTCGATAGGCGTGTTAAATACGATCACGAAAACGATTTCCGAGGATTTCAACGTAAACATCATGCGTTTGTTGATCGAGGCGAAAGATGGCGTGTTCGAAGGCAAGATAAAAATGAAAGTGCACGACGTGGAAGATATCCAGAAAATGTGCGTGACTTTGTCGAAGATACAGAATATTAAGTCAGTCGGCAGAGTAGCCGACTGAATGATTGACGGTTGACAAATGACGGTGCTCAAATACCTGTCATTTGTCAACTGTCAGCTAACCAAATATGCCGTATAAGCGATATAGCAAACTATCAACGCGATTCCTTCCGGTCTCGTGATCGTCCGTTTCTTAAAGAAAAGTCCGAAGATATAAAGCAATACACATGAACCGATCATTACGCCCAGATCCAGGTTGGTAATGCCTTGTATGTTCATTGGAGTGATTGTAGCGCTGCAACCTAATACGAAGAATATGTTGAAGAGGTTGGAACCGATTACGTTTCCAATTGCCATTTCCGGGTTCTTTTTTAACGCGGCCACAACGGAAGTCGCTAATTCTGGAAGAGAGGTTCCTCCGGCCACTAAAGTCAAACCGATAACGGATTCGCTGACACCCAGCCCGCGGGCGATACCGGAAGCTCCATCCACGAAAAATTGCCCGCCGTAAATCAAGCCGGCCAACCCGCCGATGATGAATAAACTCGCTTTCCAGATAGGTATTGTTTTAATTGCGCTCTCCCCGTTTTCCTCTCCATTATGTGCGATAGCGAAAGTGTAACCGAGAAAAATGGCGAAGAAACATATTAGTAACATTCCGTCGCTGCTACTGATACTGTTTTGCGACGCGCCATTGATCAAGACATCGTTCGCGCAAATAAACAATACAATTGAGGCAAGCACGCAAAGAGGGATCTCTTTGCTTAACGTACCTTTCGTGACGCTGATCGGTACGATAGCGGCTGTACAGCCGACAATCATCAGGGCGTTGAATATATTACTTCCTACTACATTACCAATCGCTATATCCGAGCTTCCTTTCAAGGCGGATACGACACTGACTGTTAATTCCGGTGCGGAAGTTCCAAACGCCACAATAGTTAACCCGATTACTAAGTTAGAGATATTGAAGCGTTTGGCCACCGAAGCGGCACCATCTGTCAAGGCGTTGGCCCCGGCTAAGATAAGTAGTAATCCGCCAATTAATAATACGATATCCATTGGTCTTAGAAAGGCAAATCGTCAATAGGGTTGGCCGGGCCGAAATCGGGAGCGGACGAGGCGGGAGCCGTGGGGGCGGAAGCCGGAGCGAAATTATCCGGGGTTACTCCCATCGGAGCGGCTTGAGGAGCGGCTGCCATCGGACGTTCTACTTTCCATGCGTTAATACTGGTGAACCAGCGGCCTTGATACTCGCGGCTGTCAATGTCAAAAGATACGGTAAGTTCCTCACCCGGCTGGATAGCCGCTTGTGCGATACGGTCGGCACCGAAGATCTGGAAACATACTTTCTTTGGATATTGATCGTGTGTCTCTAATACGTACTCTTGTTTTTTCCATTCGTTTCCGGCTTTGCTGATACCGCCTACTTCCGGTAGGACTTGAATGATTCTTCCTGTAATTTCCATGTCTTGTATTTTATTTACTTATGTTTTATTTAATTGGGGACGAAGGTACGGTTTTGTTCTGGTTTTATCAACAGAATGATCACACTTTCGGGGCAAAAGCGTCGAATGCGTCTTTTATCGCCAGCAGTTCTTCCTTGATCTGTTTCAGGCGGTTTACGATCTCTTCTTGCCGGATCGTTGTCTCTTTATTATCCTTGAGTTTTTGCCGTGCGCCGGCCAGAGTCATTCCTCTTTCTTTTACCAGATGGTAGATGAGGCGTACGGCATCTATATCTTCCTGCTTATAAAAACGGGTACCTTTGCTCGTCTTCCTTGGGTTGATGATATCAAATTCCTTTTCCCAAAAGCGAAGGGTAGATTCGTTCACGTCGAACATCTGCGCTACCTCGCTGATAGAGAAATAGAGTTTGAGATCTTTGTTCTTTTTTAGGCTCATATCGCAAATGATGTTTAATCCATAACCTGTCCATGGTTCTCGGCGATCTGGATCATACGGTCGTATTCCTCGGGAGAGAGATCCATGTAATAATATTTAGACGGATTATCATGCTTTCCTCGTACGATTACCTCATAATGTAGGTGAGGGCCTGTCGATTTACCGGTATTTCCTACTTCGCCAATCACCTCTCCGCGGGTTACTTTTTGCCCGACACGTTTCTTGAACTTACTCATATGGCCGTATAAGGTCTGGTAACCATAACCGTGATCAATGACCAGGCAATTGCCGTATCCTTGCTTCCAGGCGGCGAAAGTGACCACGCCATTGCCTGTCGCGTAAATCTCCGTTCCCACTTTAGCCGAGAAGTCCATTCCGGAATGGAAACGGGGCGTACGGTAGATAGGGTCGATACGCACGCCATAGCCGGAAGCGGTACGGCGTAAATCCTTATTGGAAATCGGCTGGATCGCCGGGATACACTTGCTTCTCTCTTCTTGATTCTTTCCTAACGATATCAATTCCTCCAAGGAGTTAGACTGGATATATAATTGCTTGCGCAGCATATCCATCTTCTGGGTGGTAGAGACCACGAGCTCCGGATTAGACAGGCTCATCAAATGCTCGTAGCGGTTTGTCCCCCCGAAACCAGCCTTCCGGACGGATTCGGGAATAGACTCGGCCTGGAAGATCGCCCGATACAAGTTCTCGTCGCGTTGCTGGATATCATCCAATACATCCAATGCGTTGTTCAAGCGGAGGGAAAGCACCTCGTATTGAGTTTGCAGCAAGCGGTTCTCCTTCCGTAACTGAGATTCCATCGGTGAGTCCACCAAATGCATCATGACGAAAAAAGTGGCTACGCCGAACGCTATCCCCGTGCTTAAATGACGGAGGACGGTGAACAGCCGGTCTTTGCTGGAAGGGTATACACGCTCATAATTGAGGGTATTCGGGTTGTATAAATAGTATGTTTTGCGACTTTTAAAGAGTTTCATCTACATTTTTTGTTACGAGAATGCACGCAAAAATAATAATTTGCAGTACTTTTGCAAATTGTTTTTCAGAATATTAACGAGAACTAAATAGATTATGTTGACAGCAAAAGAAATCCGTGAATCCTTCAAGCAATTCTTCGCTTCCAAGGAACACCAGATCGTGCCTTCCGCTCCTATGGTGGTGAAGGGAGACCCCACGTTGATGTTTACGAACGCGGGAATGAATCAGTTTAAAGATATTATCTTGGGCAACGTGCCCCGTAAGTATCCTCGTGTCGCGGACTCTCAGAAATGTCTTCGTGTAAGCGGTAAGCATAACGATTTAGAGGAGGTAGGGCACGATACCTATCACCATACAATGTTTGAGATGCTCGGTAACTGGTCGTTTGGCGATTACTTCAAGAAAGAGGCGATCGGTTGGGCGTGGGAGTACTTGGTGGAGGTGTTGAAACTGAACCCGGAGCGTTTATACGCCACCGTATTCGAGGGAAGCCCCGCTGAAGGCTTAGATCGCGATAACGAGGCTGCCGGCTATTGGGAACAATATTTGCCGAAAGATCACATCCTGAACGGAAACAAACATGATAATTTCTGGGAAATGGGCGATACAGGCCCTTGTGGACCTTGTTCCGAGATCCATATAGACCTTCGTTCGGACGAGGAGCGTGCGGCGATCAGCGGCGCTGATATGGTAAATAAAGACCATCCGCAGGTGATTGAGATCTGGAATCTCGTATTCATGCAATTCAACCGTAAGGCCGATGGTTCTTTGGAATCGTTGCCGGCGAAGGTAATCGATACCGGTATGGGATTTGAGCGTTTGTGTATGGCGTTGCAAGGTAAGACCTCTAATTATGATACGGACGTATTCCAACCGATTATCAAGGTAATCGCTGATATGGCGGGTACGACTTACGGTACGGATAAACAGCAGGATATCGCGATGCGCGTGATCGCCGACCATATCCGTACGATCGCTTTCGCTATCACGGACGGACAGTTGCCTTCCAACGCTAAGGCCGGCTATGTGATCCGCCGTATCTTGCGTCGGGCCGTTCGTTATGGCTATACGTTCTTGGATCGCAAGGAAGCGTTTATGTATAAGCTTTTGCCCGTATTGATCGAGACGATGGGGGATGCTTACCCGGAACTGATCGCCCAGAAGACCTTGATTGAGAAGGTTATCAAGGAAGAGGAGGAGTCTTTCCTTCGTACCTTGGAAACCGGTATCCGTTTGCTGGATAAGAAAATGGAAGAAACGAAGGCCGCCGGCAAGACGGTCTTGAATGGCGTGGATGCTTTTACCTTATATGATACTTATGGATTCCCGTTGGACTTGACGGAGCTGATCCTTCGAGAGAATGGCATGGAAGCCGATATCGAGGAGTTCGATAAGGCCATGCAGAAGCAGAAAGAGCGTGCCCGCAACGCCGCCGCTATCGAGACAGGCGACTGGATCACGCTGAAAGAGGGTGAATGTAAGTTCGTGGGGTATGATTTGTTCGAATGCGAGGCGGAGATCTTGCGTTATCGCCAGATCAAGCAAAAGAATAAGGTATTGTACCAGATCGTTCTGGATCAAACCCCGTTCTATGCGGAAATGGGTGGACAGGTTGGCGACACGGGTTGGCTGATCGCCGATGATGAGCGAATTGACGTGATCGATACGAAACGTGAGAATAATTTGCCGGTTCATTTGGTGGCAAAGCTTCCGAAAGACGTGACGGTTACTTTCACCGCGAAGATCAATGAGAAAAAACGCGTTCAGTGCGAATGTAATCACTCCGCTACGCACCTTTTGCATGAGGCATTGCGCGAGGTATTAGGTACGCATGTGGAGCAGAAGGGTTCCTATGTTTCTCCGGACTCTCTTCGTTTCGACTTTTCTCATTTCCAGAAAGTGACGGACGAGGAAATCCGTAAGGTAGAAATGTTGGTTGGAGAGAAAATCCGTGCGAACTTCCCGTTGGAAGAACACCGCAATATGCCGATCGCCGAGGCAAAAGCGTTAGGCGCTATGGCTTTGTTTGGGGAGAAGTATGGCGATGAGGTACGTGTCGTGAAATACGGAAGTTCCGTGGAACTATGTGGTGGCACGCATGTTCCGGCAACGGGTGTGATCGGTTCTCTGCACGTGATAGGAGAAAGCTCTATCGCCGCAGGAGTTCGTCGTATAGAGGCGGTTACAGCCGAGGGGGCCGAGCGATTCGTCTACGCTCAGCAAGATCTGATCCGTGAGTTGCGTTCCTTGATGAACAATATGCCTAACTTGGCGCAAGCGATGAAGAAGTCTATCGAGGAGAACGCCGAGATGAAGAAGCAAATCGAGGATTATATCCGCGAGAAGTCTATGCGCCTGAAAGAGGAGATCGTGGCGAAAGCTTCGGAGAGCAATGGTATCAAGGTTATGCAATTCATCGGTAAGGCCAATGCGGACGCTATGAAGAATGTAGCATTCCAGGTCAAGGCGGAAACAACCGATAGCTTTGTGTTCGTGGCCGGTATCATCGACGACAGCAAGTGTACCCTTATGCTGATGTTGAGCGATGATTTGGTGAAAGAGGGCTTGCATGCCGGTAAGATCGTGAAGGAGGCCGCTAAGCATATACAAGGCGGTGGTGGTGGACAACCCCATTTCGCTACGGCCGGTGGTAAGAACTTAGAGGGGCTTTCTATTGCGGTTGGCGCTGTGAAAGAGGCTGTTGGAGTACAGTAAAATCTTCTCGGAAGAAATTGACTTTTCTTTCGGATTCAATGATAGATTCCTTCGGATCGAATAAGAATTCCATCCGAAGGAATTTTTTTATGTCGTTTTGATAATCGGAATACATGTTTTACCTTTGTGGTCTAAGGTTTTAAATAGAAAAGATATGTCAGAGCAAAAAGTGGTTATTTGCAAGGACCTGAAATCGGAACTGCAAGATTTTCTCTCCTCTCTAAAATACGATAAGCTGTTCATCCTCACGGATACGAATACAAAAGAGAAATGTTTTCCCTTGGTAGAGGGAGTACCGGCCTTTCAGAAGGCTCCGATTTTCGCGATGGAAGCGGGTGATACGAATAAGAGTCTAGCGTCTTTAAGCCGGATATGGACTATTTTGTCTAATGAGGGGGCTTCCCGTAACTCCTTGTTAGTGAATTTGGGCGGCGGTATGATTACGGATATGGGTGGTTTTGCCGGCGCGACTTTCAAGCGAGGCATCCGTACGATCAATATCCCTACGACCTTGATGGCATCTGTCGATGCTGCCGTAGGAGGAAAGACCGGTATTAACTTCAATGGATTGAAGAATGAGATCGGTTCTTTTTATCCCCCTTTGTGTGTATTCATTGATTGTGAGTTTTTGCGTACGTTGGATCGTGATAATATTCTTTCCGGTTATGCGGAGATGATCAAGCATGGATTGATTAGTTCGATGGAGAACTACACGTCTGTCATGCTTTATGATATCGACACCATGAATTATTCGTATTTGAATAGTATGGTGGGCCAATCGGTCGCCGTGAAAGAGCGGATTGTAGCTGAGGACCCGAAAGAGCAAGGTATTCGTAAGGCATTGAATTTCGGTCATACGATCGGCCACGCTTTCGAGAGCCTGTCTTTCCGGAAAGAGCGTCCGATCTTGCATGGCCATGCGGTAGCGGCGGGTATCGTGAGCGAGCTTTATCTTTCGCATAAGTCGTGCGATTTTCCGATGGAGAAAGTGAGTCAGGTCGTTTATTATATAAAAGAGTATTATCCGTCGTTTTTCTTCGATTGCACGGACTATGATACATTGTACGAATTGATGACGCATGATAAGAAAAATGAGGGGGGTATCATCAATTTCACTTTACTGGGAAACGTAGGAGATGTCCGTATCAACCAATCAGTCACCAAGGAAAAAATCTTGGAGTCTCTTGATTTTTATCGTGAAAGTTTTGGCATTTAGCGGAAAAAAACTACCTTTGCACCCGTAAAATAAAAGCGGGATGTAGCTCAGCCCGGTTAGAGTACGCGTCTGGGGGGCGTGTGGTCGCTGGTTCGAATCCAGTCATCCCGACTAAAGCTGAGAGAAGAGGAGTTAAGTGTAAGAACTTAGCTCCTTTTTTTCTTTATCTCGATTATTGTTTGACTGCGCTTTTCATGTAACTTAATCCGACCCCAATACAAATCATGCCACCAATTGGATGTGTATTCTCATACGCAACCACACTCTCCGTTTACGCATTAGGGTAACCGTACCCAAATGGATTTAACCTTAAAATACCGGGAATATCCTTTATGACAGGATCGATCCCATAAGGTGGGTTATTGTATTTCCTCAAATATCCCTATCAGTCTCTATGTCGTTTCCGGAAAAATATGTACGTGAATTTCAAAAAACACGTACGACTTTTTGGGAAAACATGTACATGTTTCAACGTAAATATCTACGTGTTTTCATGATATTGATTATCAGCTTGTTAAAAATAAGATCCAATGGTCGGCTTATTGTGGGATTCTTCTTATCCGGGGATACCCGGAAAAAGTGGGAGTAAATCTTTGAGGGTCACGTCCGGATGCCGGTGCGACAGGTTCTCTATCCCCCGGTGCCCTCCGGGCAAGGCCAAATAGTATGAGGCTGAGGTCTGGTGCTCGTCATTTATATAATAACGAGCTTCTCGTGTTTGTGCCTCGCCTGTTTATATAAGCTAGCTTCATCGGCCAAGTAAGTTAAGTAACATGCCGGATTCACTTAACTTACTTGGCCGATGAACTTAACTTACTTTAGAAGTCGGATATACACAAGAATATTCCTTGGTTGCCTCTGAGGAAGATTTATTATTTATATAGACCAATGATTAATATAACAATGTACGCACGTACATTAATATAGGCAGTGAAGTTAGTTTTCTTTAGTAGAAAAATGACTGTTAAAAACGATCGTTTAAATTCGTCATTTGCAAAGGTACGCGTTTCTTTGATACTTGCAACCCTTCTTCGTTATTTTTTTTATCCCTTATCCGCTTTCTTATCAATAGGATAGCCTATCCTTTACGAAACAATCGATTCCTTTAACGAACTTTCCTTTCATGCCTCTTGAAAACGCAAGATTTAGACGATGGTTTAGACTAGTCGTTTTCGAACGGCAGTCTGCTGTCAAGATGTGGCTAAGTGCTTAATTAACACTATTATTAATATTAAATTTTAAATTATGAACAGAAAGATTTCTACATTGTTTACGGCGGGTCTGCTCGTGGCAGGGTCGCTGTGCGGTAGTGCCTTTGCTCAGACTTCAATTAAAGACTTGTTGGGGTTGAAAACACCGGCAACGGAATTGAAAGCCGGACGCTATGTGATTACAAACTCCGCAGATGAGGCGTATGGTTTCACCTCATTAAATGCAGGTACAAAACTATTGAAAGAAGGTGTACGTGCTATTGCTGATCCGGATATCAATGGCGATGGAAGGGTTGATGATCAAGACAAGGACGCAGTTAAGGCTTATGTGTGGACTGTATCGGTGACAGAAGGTGTAAGAGGTGATTTCTCTTATAAATTCACGAATGAGTTGACAGGTCAGGTCTTACGTATCAATGCGGCAAATAATGCGGTGGAATTGAATACGGCTGCAACGACTGGTAACGCAAACTTCGTATTTGGAGCAAATTCTCAAGCAGACGATAAGTATACGGCTACAGAGACTCCAGCAGGTTCAGGCAATTATACATATCCGACTATGTTCGCTTATAAAGCAGCTCCGGGTGATGTTGTCTTAAGTTGGGATATTGCGAATAAATCTTCTGTGACAGCTTCTGGAACATTCGCACCCTATTTCTATGAAGTGGGTTATGAAACATTTACGGATGCCGCAGAATTGAATGCTTTGTATAACACGGCTGGTTTCAATTTTGAGACTAAAGATGCTGTTGAGGAGAATTTGTTTGGTGACAAGAAAATTGTCGCTTATAATTTGACTTCTCCGATCAATGTTGACTTGGGTGATAAGGCTATCCCTTCTTATGTAAAGATGACAATCCCTGCAGGTATGTATTTCTTTGTGGGTGATAAACCTAAGTCTGAAACCTATCAAGAGTGGTTCAAGCATACGGTTATTGCGGTAAGTTCTACGAATACGGTTGAGGCTACGACTGTTGATCGCGGTAATGGTCAAGGTTTTGAACTGACAACCGTAAAGGTTAGCGACTTTAATTTCTATACAGAAACGAATCCGGCCAATATCGAGGCTCGCTGGCAGTCTCAAGGAACAGAGACATCTATTTACAACGCTTGTTTCACAGTGAATAAAGACTATTTGTCTGCTTATCCGTATGCGTTGTCTTTAGGAACTTTCCGTTACAAGGCAAAAACAAACGATGCGAAACATGAGGAGGTAACAGATATGAGATTGGCTATCTTGGGTCATGGCGATAAGAATTATTTGGCTACTCAGAAGACTGCGGCTCCGAATCTTCCTCAGTTTATCTTCAAGTTATCTAGTTCTTTGGCTAAGGATGGTATTGACTTCTTGAATACGGAGGCTAAGGCTGCTATCTATAACATCCGTGTCATGAGCGGAACGCAGGGTGAGGCCGAGAGTTTGTATGGCAAGTATTTGACTGTTAATACGGTAGAGGTTCGTACAGGAACAGCTCCTAGCTATATCTATAATAATGAGTTCATGTGGACAGCTAAGGCTCAAACATTAGTTGATCTTGCTTATCCTGCTTACCAATTTGTTATCACGGAGGTTAGCGGTAAGGATGTGACTTTCACGAACCGTGAGACTCGTGAGTACTTTACGGCTAAATTGTTCCCTGTTGAGGGTGAGGAAAACGTATATGAACTAGGTGTTGGCGCTACAAGTGTTAGCTTTAGTGATGTTCAAGCCGTATATGTAGATGAGAATACTTATAATGAGGAGACTAGTGATCCCCGTTATAACAAGCCGTTGAACAGACTGAAAATCAAATTGGAGAAGGTAGCTGAGGTTGATGCTTACGCTGGGTTCTTGAATGTTGACAATAAGTCTTTGATGACGATGGCGTTTGCCCGTGACAGCTATGAGACTTCTAATAAGTTCTATGCCGCTGTTTATGAGAACTCTGCTGTGGCAGAACAATATCATTTGAACGCTTATAATGAGTTCGCTACGGAAGTATCTAAAGCTGCTCAATGGCAGTTGATCAAGAGCAGTACTCCGATGAAGGTAGTAGAGCGCAGTTTCGTGTACAATGATAATGACCATGTAACTGTAAAGGCTAAGGCTGATGTGGTTTACGCTTACACTTATCAATTACGTTATGTGGTAGACGGACAGGAGACAGAGTCTTTCTTCTCTTTGGCAAATTCAACTAATAACTATGTTGACTCTAATGACCAACTAGAAAGAGACAATACTTATAATCTTTCTCGAGCTGACAAGTTCATCATCAAGCAAAATGTGGATGGTTCTGTTTCCTTGATTGCTGTGAATGCTATCGGTACGACCGTTCCGAATAACTCAAGCGTATTTGATGAGGATATCGTATCCGTGGTAGCGGTTAGTAGCTATAAAAATAATAGCGGAAAGTATGTACAATACTACACTCAACCGGAGGATATCTATAGTTTGTATGCATATAATTTGAATACTGAGTGGGCTTTGAGAACTTACTTGATCGCCGAGTCTCCAGAGATTAGCTATCCGGCTAAGGAAGGTTATGTACAGTTCGAGGGTGAGTTGGGCAACTATATGTCCATGAACGAGAACAAGGAAGGTATCTTGGTTAACCAAGCGGCTACTGCTTTCTACTTGCACGTGACAGACGAGGAGGCCGTTATTCCTTCATTCTATATCTCTAAGAACGATAACTTCTTGTTCCACGCAGAAGACTCAGTGAACTATTATGTAGCTGATGGTAAGTATGACAAGAAATATCAATGGGCTGAGGAAACAACCAAAGCTATCTTCAAGGCTGCTACAATTGATGAGAGCCGTGATACTTTGACAACAAATATCAAGGGCGAGATGAGAGAGATTGCTGTTAAGGCTGATGACGTGAATACGTTAGGTGGCTTGGATCGCTTCAAGGTTCAGATTGTATTGGCAGAAGATGCAGATGATTTGTATGTGGTTCGCTCATTGACTAGCAATGGTTCTGCCGCTAGATATTTGTATGCTGTTAATGATAAGTTGACATGGACAAGCTCTAAGTCTCGTGCTTTGAAGTTCAACATCGTAGAAGGTATTCCTACTTCCAACGAGTCAATCGCTGACGCTACCGAAGGTATCAAGGTTATCGCTGGCAACGGTATGATCGAGATCCAAGGCGCCGCAGGCAAGATGGTTTCTGTAACGAACGTTCTTGGCAAATCTATCGCTAACACGGTTCTTACTTCCGATAACGCTACGATCACGGTTCCTGCGGGTATCGTAGTAGTGTCTGTGGAAGGCGAGGAGGCCGTTAAGGCAATCGTTAAATAAAATAATGACGATAATAACATAAATCGAAAATCATTCCCGCGGGAGTTGTAGTGATTCAAGTAGCCCGTGAGGGCGAACAGGCGGGAATGGATTAATATTAATACTAAAGTAATAAATTAAAGTTCATTCCGTAAGTACTTCCGTGAGGATGGAAACGGATAAAAAACAAGCCCCGGCAGGTTTCCTTGCTGGGGCTTAGTTTTTTTTGTCTATAAATATAATACTACAGAATATAAATTGTCTTTCAGACCTTAGAGAATGGCATGGGATAAATTCCATGCTTGTACGTGCTTTATCCCTTCTTTGGAAGGAAACGGCAGATCATCGAGCGAGACAACGATCTTCTCGTAATTATCCTCAATGGCCTCTAACGAGGCATATTCCCGTTCGATGGTCTCTTTGTCGATTAGTAAATAAGTGGATTGTAGATAGATAACCCGATCTCCTTTGATAGCGACGAAATCCACCTCTTTGCTCTTTATGCTGCCTACGTATATTTGATAGCCGGCCCTTAATAAATCTAGATAAATGAGGTTTTCTAGTTTATATCCAATGCCATAACCGAAGCCTTGATATAAATAATTGTTGAAACCTAGGTCATTGATGTAATACTTACAATTCCCGGCGATGGTCTCCTTTCCCTTGATTTGGTATTTTTCGACTTTATGTACCAAAAAGGTATCCTCTATGTAACTAATGTAGGAGGCGATCGTATCGTAGCTGGTCTTCCTTCCCGAGCTCTTGAAATAATTGGTGATATTCCGAATTGATATTAAATTAGATGCGTTATTTACCAGATAGACAAAAATGTCCTCAAGCAACTTAGCGTCTTTTATATTTTGTCTTTGTATGATATCGCGTAGTAATACGGTATCTTTTAATGCGGATATATAATTTCGTTGTACTTCTGGTTGAGATAGATGGTATAATTCTGGCATACCACTACTTTGCATGTATTCTAGGTAGTGTACCTTGTTATTTTCTTTTTGGGTGATTCCAAGAAACTCTGTGTATGAAAAAGGATAGATGGCAAATTCCACATAACGTCCGGCTAATAACGTGGCGAGTTCCCCAGATAGCATTTTAGAGTTGGAACCACTGATGAATAACTCATATTCGGCGGTATAGTCCTGTGAGTATGAGTTGGCGAAGCGTTCCCACCCCTCTACGTTTTGGATTTCGTCAATGAACAGATAGATACGACCTTGAGGATTAATTTGTTTTAAGTAGAGATTAAACAGGGAATCAAGATCTTCATGAGTTTTCAAAAAATAGAAGGCGGATAGCTCACAGTTAATGAAGAATATATTTCGGGGATTTACTCCACTATTGGTGAGATGGCTGGCTAGCTGACGAAGGAGATAGCTTTTCCCTACACGTCGCTGTCCTACCAAGACTTTGATTAATCTGTTTCCGGTGTAGGATAATATCCTATCTAAATAATCTTGCCGTTTATAGCCTGTTGGAAAATCGTTTCCACCCCATAGGTTATACTTCTCTAATGCCTTAAATCTGTCGTCCATACTCGAAACTTTTGCGTAAAAGTACAAAAGTTTCGAATGAACTCGAAACTTTTTCTATTAAGAAAGGAATATACCCTTAGAAAAATAACGGCAACCGCTTTCCTCCGAAAGCCGGGTTGCCGTTCAAAGTTAGGAATAAGGTTTGGTTTGTTCCTTTGTAATGATTCTAAAGTCAATATGTAAGAGAGTTTTCTTCATTTTATCAATACAAAAGTAGATACCGCTTGTTACGATTTGATTACGGAAGTGTTACATTTTTGGTAAAGGTCTTTCCAAACCGGTTAACAACCTTGATTTGTACGTCTTTGGCTCCATCAGAAGGACGGCAACGGAATAGATGTAATGTATGATAGCCGGAGGGTTTTCCGTGCATGTCGATATAGTCTTGATCTTCATCATCGAATTGCTCCATACGACCTTTTTCAATGCCGTTTTCGCTCCATGTAACTTGGTAGGCAGGGTCCCAATCCCATACGTTCACTACCAGATAATCCGCTTGCGACTTGAATTCGTTAGGCTTATAAACCCTGAATTGATAATCCCGGCCGTGTCCGGTTGCCTTGTAATACCAAGTAACGGTATTTCCTTTCACCTCTACGACCAAATAACCGTTCGGAGCGCCACATCGGTTCACGTGGCCGGCCCACCAAGCTCCGCAAGCGGCTCCGATATTATGCTCATACAGGTTCGGCGTGACTGGGTTGTTCTCGAAGAAATGCGTATGTCCGGCGAAGATATGGACATTATAAGGGCGAACGATCTCTTTCAGGCTATCAGCGTCCTCGGCGTTTCCTCCACCTTTGTCTGTCCGGTTGAATACCGGGGCATGTACGTTGATGAACACAAGTGTCCCGGGCTTGACATAACTCAGGTCGTTTCTCAACCATTCTAGTTGTTCTTTTCCGAAACGCTCGTCATATTTCTTGTCTTTATAATAATCGATATCTTTTAAGGTGATGATATGTACGTTACCGATATTGAACGAATAATTGTAAGGGCCGAAATGATCTTCGTAGATACGCTCGGCGTAGCTTGTCTCGGTTACTTTTTGATTGGATAAGGCCGGGTAACGTAAATCGTGGTCGTGATTACCGATCACGGAGAACATCGGAATGCCTAAAGCGGAGACCGCTTCCTTATAAGGAGTGAATAAATCCATGCGATCCCACGTGATATCTCCCAATGCCATGCCGTAGACCTCTTTTCCTTGATAATGCGCTATGGTCTGTTTCAGGTCGGGGATGGTCTCTTCACGGAAACGTTTCATTTGTTGCTCATCGATGGTCTGGGGATCGGAGATCGCCAGATAGATAAACTCATCGATAGTCTGTTTCCGTGGGGTGAGCGTGAAATCATGTTCATTTACCTCCTTGCTTTTATCAAGTTCCTGATAGAAAAGACCCGGTATGCCTCTTGTCTGCGCGATCTCATAGCCACCCGGAACGGAGAGATAGACAAAGCGGCTTTTGTCCAGGTTCGAATCCAGGCTATATTCGCCCCGCTCATTTGTTTGCGTGAAATTATAACCATCTGTTACGACTACACCTTGTAGCGGTTTGCCTGCCGTATCGGATACGGTACCTCTTACGGTAGCGGCTTGCGCTATCCATGTAGATAACGCAAGTAAAAACGAGAATGATAAGAATAGTCTCTTCATCGTAATTCTTTTTTATGATTTGAATATGAATATGTATTAGTTAAAACTTATAACGTATACCGATTTGAATCTGCCAGGGATTTCCATTCATATTGGATACACCCGTGTTTTTGTTTATGTTATATACGTATTGCTTCTTCTCCGCGTCGAAACTCTTGATAGAATAGATATTCTGTTTATCCAGGTTGTGCCCTGCTCCCCAGTTCTTGTTCAGCATATTCAAGAAGTTGAAGAAATCTACTGAGGCTTCGATAGAATGAGTCTTATAGATTTTGAAGTTCTTGTTCAGGCGCAAATCGAAAGTGCCATAGAAGCCGTTTACTCCACCGTTACGCTCGGCCACTTTTCCGAAGCTCTTGCGGATATAATCTTTTACGCTTTTCTCTGCGTCCGGATTATCCAAGATCGCTTGGATTCCCTCGCGGAGATACTGAGGCGTATTGCTATCGTTCGGGTCATAGATATAAGCCAAGTCGTTGGATGATACGAAATCGCCGTTCATATTACCACTGACCGCCAAAGAGTAACGGGTTCCACCGATCCCGGAAAAACGTAATCCCACACTGATCCCCCAGAAAGAAGGAGCCGTACCGTAGAATACGACTTTGTGGCGGAATTGATTGTCCGAGTAAGTCATGGTACTCAAATCGCGAGGATCGTCTTTTACCATCAAGGCCAGGGTCGCCGTGTTCGCTACGTTTCCGTTGTAAGAGGTGTTATCCTTGGAATCGTTCCACGTATAACTGAAAGAAAGTTCGCCATCTTTGAAATAACGCCAGGTACCATCTACTACAAACGCGTATTGGTTGATCTTTCCTTCGCTGACCAATTCCAGCACGCGCCCTACCTTATCGCTTTTACGTCCTTGCATCCAGTCGGTCGCTCCGTTCTCGGTATTGATACTCTCGGCAGGGACGAACACGCCGCGGTTTCCTTCGGCGGCGATACGGAAGTAAGGCTCGTCCATCATATTACGGTCTACGTACATATAATTATGGCGTGCCCAGTTAGCGTAAGCGCTGATACCTACCCGCAAGCGATCGGAGAAGAAGTGCGTGTAGCTGGCATTCAACTTATATACCACCGGTACACGGGCATCCTTGCTGTTCATATTGATCGTGCTGATCTTCTGGATATTCGGGTTATTGAATAAATCAACGCCCGGGGCGGTGGAAGGATCTTTGCGGTATGCCGGGAAATTCGGTGTCGGAACCAAATTACCTTGTATATCCACAGACGCTACCTTCGTGCCGTCGAACAGCATATTGTTGATCATGGAATAGTTGTTTAAATCCGAGCCGAAGATACCGGCGCCAAGACGGATAATATCCTGATGTTTATCATTCACGTCCCACGTGAATTGAACACGGGGTTGCAATTGAAAGGTAGAGATTACGTTATCTGTACGCAGCCCCAACTCATCGTAAACGGTCTGGTTGAAGTTCGCGTGGTTGAAATAGCGGGTATAATCCGCACGGATACCAGCCATGACCTCGAATCCGGTGAAAAGCTTCGTTTGCAATTGTCCATAGACCGCGGAGTTCAAGGTATTCATTTTCACGGTAGGATCATCTACCAAGGCGATTTCCCGGGCATAGCGATAAGGAGTCAGGTTCTCGAAATTATCCAATCCCGTAAAATAAAACCGTCCGTTCATCTCGCTGCCATAGAGTGATCTCATATGGGTATACATGAAATCCGCGCCGAATGTATAGTTGATACGGTCCGTATTATAATATATATTGTCTACCAATTGAAGTACATTATCCTTGAAACGTTCGGGAGCGTAGCGTTGACCTCCAAGCTGGATAGAAGTGTACATACTTTTATCGCCAGATATAGACTCCACGTTCTCAACGATTGCCCTTGGGATATTGGAGCTAGGCAATTGCTTGTTCGGGGTCGTGGCCTCGTAAACCAAGAAATGTTGAAGTTTCAACTCATTGGTGAGTTTCGGGCTTAATACCGAGCGCAAGGTAGCGAGTAGGCTGTTGTTATGCGATTTGCGATCGATCCAAACCTCGTAAAGATTGATACTGGAGTTATCGCTCTCGCTTTGTTTATTATCCTCGTTGATAAAATTATTACGAATGGTTAACAAGTTGGTCGCGTTCAACTGCCAGTCGATACGGGCGAAGACCGCGTTTGTCTGCTTCTTCTTACCGAACTCCCCGAATTGAGGATCATTGGAGACTCCGTATTTAGTACGGGCGATATCCAGATAACGGTCTAGCGTAGATTGAGTGACATTATAGCGAGACTCGTCTGCCGCCGTTTTGATATCCGCTATATAAATCGGACGGGAATCCTGTTGATGATCCCATACGACATAGAAGTGCGCGCGGTCTTTCACGATCGGGCCTCCCAAAGAGAAACCATATTGATAGGTAGAGAAGTCGGAAGTCGATTTATTTCCCCGTATATCGTAGGAGCTGGATAACCAATCGGCACGGCCGAACCCGAATACGCTTCCGGTGAAGGTATTGGTTCCGGATTTCGTAACGGCACTTACGGTACCGCCTCCGGAACGTCCGTTGGTCACGTCGTATTGATTGGTTACCACCTCAAACTCGCGGACAGCTTCCATGGATATCGTATAAGCGCCGGAAGTAGTTCCGCTCGCTACGGTACCTTTCGCTGTCATACCGTCGATCGTGTAATTCGTTGAGGATGATAATTGTCCGGCAATGTTTCCCCCGCTGCTCAAAGGAGAGAGATCCATCAAGGAAGTGAAGTTACGGCCATTCACCGGAAGCTTCGTGATATTTTGAGCGGAAATAGACGTTGCCGCTCCGATCTTCGGAACCATGTTCTTCAAGGAATTGGCAACCACCTCAACGGCTTGGATCTCCACCGATTCTTCTGCCAGTTCGAAATCCACCCGGAGCATATCCCCTTGGTTCAATGCGTATCCTGTCTTTTTCTGTTCCCCATAACCGATATAAGACGCTGTAACGGTATAAGGAGAACCTAGCGGAAGCTGCTTGATGGTGTATTCTCCTTTCTCGTTCGTGATAGAGCCCGTGAAGAATCCGGTAGATTCATTCTTGACTTGGATCGTGGCTCCGATCACCGATTCCCCTTTATTATCCACGACCGTACCCGTGATAATCGCTTGCGTTCCTTGGGCGAGCAAGAGAGCCGGCAAGCAATTAAAAAATAATAAACAGGCAAGCAATCTGTAAGTAATACGTTTGTTAAACATCCTCATAACAATCTTTTTAAAATTAAACCTAAATATCTTTTACGGCGCAAAAGTAAGTGCCCCGTTTTGCAAAGGGATTACATCCGTGTGTAGGTTTAAATAAAGAAAAAAGCCTAATGAAGGATATCCATTAGGCTCAACGAGAAAATTATAAATGTATCTATGAAGAAGAAGGTTAGTCCTCGTCCAAGGTCTTGATAATGGTAGATGCTATCTTGGATGAACTCTTGCGGCTGCTCTTTCTGAGTTTGTCCGGATTCTCAAGATTCATACAGGTAAAGAAGTTATTTCCCCGATATACCTCGTTTTTATCTTTATCGAATAAGGTATAGCTGACGATGTGGAAAAGCGTGCGCAACGGTTGATCTTGCCATTTAAGATAATGCTGGTTTAGTACTAGCAGATAATCAGCGTCGGCATTATCCAATACCTTTTGTAATTCCTCGGTCGGCACGGCTGAGAGATCGGAATAACAATCCTCGCTTTCCCCGTTAACCTTGATCTCGTTCAATACCTGTCCGGTTACCTGTGTAGCGCTTGCCGGGATAAACTTGCAGTCTCCGTTCTTGACAGATGCGGCGATGTTCTCGGCGATGATCGTATTATACGTTTGGTCGATACTATCCGCTTTCATACCGGTCTCTTCCGCGATCATTCCATTGTAGAAATAGTTCGATTTCACATTATCGTGCAAACCTACGATGAGAATTTGTTTCGCATGATAATTGTCACCTTCCTTCTTACTCTCTTTAGCGTTCGCCGCTATAGAGGCTACAACTAAAAAGAACGTAACCGTAAAGATTCTGATTTTAAATAATCTCTCCATGATTCTTCTATTAAATTCTGTGTCTATTAATTTCGGAGGCAAAGATATTAGCGGAGTGTTGCAGGGGTATTACGGTTGTATAAAGTAATAGTTACCGATAATTCCCCTGTGCCGGCTTGGATATTAAAATCGTGGGTTCGTTGTAAAGTCTATTATTTTCCTTACATTTGTGATATCACATTTAATACATATCACTATGAAAGATAATTATATACGTTTTGACTGGGCTATAAAACGATTGTTGCGCCAAAAGGCGAATTTCGTGGTTTTGGAGGGATTCCTTAGCGAACTGCTGAATGAGGATATTCGGATAGAGAGCTTGCTGGAAAGCGAGGCCAACCAAGAGGATGAGAATGATAAGTTCAACCGGGTAGACCTGCTGGCTCGTGATAGCAAGAATGAGCTGATTATCGTGGAGATCCAGAATACACGGGAGTTGGCCTATTTTCAGCGAATGCTGTACGGTACCTCGAAAGTGATCTCTGAATATATTCATATTGGCGATCAATATAAAGAAGTGCGGAAGGTCTATTCTGTCAATATCGTTTATTTCGACCTTGGGCAAGGCGAGGATTATATTTATCATGGGTATACCCATTTCAAGGGGGTACATACCCAAGATGAGTTGCGGCTCTCCCAAAAACAACAGCAAACGTTTTCCCGTATCAATGCGGGGGATGTTTTCCCTGAGTATTACGTGATCCGTGTGGATGAGTTCAATCAAAAGGCAGTTACTCCGATTGATGAATGGATACAATACCTCAAAACCGGTGAGATCGCCGAGCGCCCCAAGGCGAAAGGCTTGCATGAGGCCTCAATATTATTGAAAATGGATCAAATGTCTCCTGAGGATAGGGCCCGCTATATTCGCCACATGGACAATCTACGCATTCAATGGGATGTACTGACTACAGCCCGGGATGAAGGTCTGGACGAGGGTAGAGAGAAGGGGATGGAAGAGGGGTTAAAGGTAGGAATGGAAGAGGGGTTAAAAGAAGGAATAAAAGAGGGAATGAAAGAAGGGATAAAAGAAGGGCGAAAAGAAGGGCGAAAAGAGGGAGTTCTTCAAACTGCCCAAAAATTAAAAGCGTTAAATGTCCCTATTGAAATCATTTCTCGATCCACCGGACTTTCTACGGAGGAAATCAAGAGTCTTTAAGATGATATAGAAACAGGAGGGTATGTCAAAACTCAATTTTTGAAAATATGAACTTGCAATTTGAAATTTGAACACCCTAAAAGACTAAAGAAAGGGTCGTATCACTACTCAATACAGAGCTTGATACGACCCTTTTAAATGTTATAGTTATAATTTGTAACTTTAGGGAACGGTCATGTTAGTTTTGACATACCCTCCTGTTATTTTTACTTATTATTCTCGATCCACTTGCGAGCGTTCACGAATGCCTCGATCCATGGAGTAACCTCGTCGTTCTCCTTGCGGTCGGCAGGATAATAACCGCACTGCCAAGGGAAGATCGCACGTTCGGGGTGAGGCATCATGGCTAAATGGCGGCCGTCCTTTGAGCAAACACCGGCAACAGACCAAGGAGAGCCGTTTGGGTTGGCGGGATAACCGTCGTAATTGTATTTAGCGATGATATTGTATTCCTTCTCCTCGTACGGAAATTCGAACTTACCTTCACCGTGAGCTACCCATACACCCAACTTCGTACCGCTCAAGGAACCGAACATGACGGAGTTGTTTTTCGGTATCTCCAAGCTAACGAAATTAGACTCGAACTTATGGGAATCATTGTGAACCATCTTATGCTTTTTCTCGTACTCCGGATAAACCAAACCTAACTCTGCCATCAACTGGCAACCGTTACAGATACCCATGCTCAACGTATCCTTACGTGCGTAATAGTTGTCGATCGCTTTCTTGGCTTTCTCGTTATACAAGAAACCACCGGCCCAACCCTTGGCGGAACCTAGTACATCGGAATTGGAGAAACCACCACAGAATACGATAAAGTTTACGTCCTCCAATGTCTCGCGTCCGCTAGCCAAGTCTGTCATATGAACATCCTTCACGTCGAAACCTGCCAGATACAAGGCATAAGCCGTCTCACGCTCACATTGCGTTCCCTTCTCTCGGATTACCGCAGCCTTGATACCGCTCGGCGTACGGCGTTCCACGGAGAGCCCGTAAGAAGAAAGCTTTCCGGTAAAGTCCTTATGGAACTTGTACTGTACAGGTTGCATCTTATAATTCTCGAAACGGTTTCCGGCGCAAACGCTACCACTCTGTTTTACATCCAGCTTATAAGAAGACTCATACCATACGTCGCGCATATAATCGATGCCGAAGTGGTATTGGATACCATCTTTCGATACCAGTATATGACGTTCGTCGGTCGGTTTGGCGATGATAGCGAAACCTACGCCGGCCTCTTCCATCAACTTCTCGAATGCTTTCTTGTCTTTTACCTGAACCAAGATACCCGGGTTCTCGGCAAACAAGATCTTCACGATATCGCTTTCAGAGATCTTATCCAAGTTGACATCCAGACCACCTTCTACGTTGGCGAAGCACATCTCCAACAAGGCAGTGATCATACCACCTGCGGATATATCGTGTCCGGCAAGGATAAGTCTCTTCTCGATTGCCTCTTGTACGGCGTTGAAAGCGTCGCGGAAGTATTCCGGATCTTTCACGGTCGGAACCTCGTCACCCAGCTTGTTTAAAGCCTGGGCAAAAGCGGAACCACCCAACTTCAAAGCGTCGAAGGAGAAGTCTATATAATAAATGTATGTATTTTTATCTTGAGCTACTACCGGAGAGACGATTTTTTTGATATCGCTCACCTCTGCGCCGGCAGAGATAATCACCGTACCCGGGGCGATCACCTTATCATCACCGTATTTCTGTGTCATGGATAAAGAGTCCTTACCAGTCGGGATATTGATACCTAAGCTGCAAGCGAAATCGGAAGCGGCTTGTACGGCTGTGTACAGACGGGCATCCTCTCCTTCGTTGCGGCACGGCCACATCCAGTTGGCGCTTAAGGATACACTCTCCAATTTATCTGCTAACGGAGCGAATACGATATTAGTCAACGACTCGGCGATTGCCATCACGGAACCGGCAGCCGGATCAACCATCGCTACCTGAGGAGCGTGACCGATAGATGTAGCGATACCTGCTTTTCCCCGGTAATCCAACGCTACGGCTCCTAAGTCGCTCAACGGCAATTGCAATTCACCTTGACATTGCTGACGGGCGATCTTACCGGTTACGGAACGGTCTACCTTGTTTGTTAACCAATCCTTGCAGGCTACGGCCTCTAATTGAAGTACGTTCTCCAAATAATGGTGAAGTTCGGATTCTTTGTAAACAACCGGTTGATAGGATTCGGTGACCGTATGGTCTGTCATAACCGTTCTAGGCGGTTTACCGAACATATATTCCAGCTTAATATCAATCGGTTTCACGCCATCTGCTTGTTCGAAGACAAACTTCATGTCGTCTGTAGTCTCACCTACCACATACATCGGGGCACGTTCGCGGTCCGCGATCCGTTTTACACGGGCCACATCTTCTTCTTTCATCAATAAGCCCATGCGCTCTTGGCTCTCGTTTCCTACGATCTCTTTCGCAGAAAGAGTCGGGTCGCCGATCGGCAATTTGCTCATATCGATATGCCCGCCGGTAGCCTCTACCAACTCAGACAAGCAGTTGAGGTGTCCACCCGCACCGTGGTCGTGGATAGAGACGATCGGGTTCTCGTCAGACTCTGCGATCGCACGGATCACGTTGGCCGCACGTTTCTGCATCTCCGGGTTGGCACGCTGCACGGCGTTCAGCTCGATACCGCTTGTATATTGTCCCGTGTTTACGGAAGAGACGGCTCCACCACCCATACCGATACGATAGTTATCGCCACCGATCACAACCACTTTCTCGCCCGGCTCCGGATTACCCTTCAAGGCATCGCGCATATTTGCGAAACCTACACCGCCGGCAAGCATGATCACTTTGTCGTAAGCGTATTTCTTATCATTCTCCGTGTGCTCGAAAGTCAATAAAGAACCACAGATAAGCGGCTGACCGAATTTATTACCAAAATCGGAAGCTCCGTTGGAAGCTTTGATCAAGATCTGCTCCGGAGTCTGGTACAGCCAAGGACGGGGATCAAGTATCTTCTCCCATTCGCGAGCACCTTCCGTGCGAGGATAAGATGTCATATAGACCGCTGTTCCCGCTATCGGCAAGGATGCCTTACCACCGCCCAGACGGTCGCGGATCTCGCCACCTGTTCCGGTAGCGGCGCCATTAAACGGCTCAACGGTTGTGGGGAAGTTATGTGTCTCGGCTTTCAAGGAGATAACCGTCTTGATATCTTTTACGGCGAAGAAATCAGGTTTGTCGCCGGATAGGGGAGCGAATTGCTCTACCGTCGGTCCTTCATTGAACGCTACGTTATCTTTATAAGCGGAAACCAATTTATTAGGGTTCTCGGCAGACGTCTTCTTGATCAGGTTGAACAAGGAGCTCTCTTTTTCCTCGCCATCGATGATGAATACGCCTCCGAATATTTTATGGCGGCAGTGTTCCGAGTTTACTTGAGAGAAACCGAACACCTCACTATCTGTCAACTTACGTCCCAACTTCTGGCTTACCTCGTTCAGGTAAGCGATCTCCTCTTGGCTTAGGGCCAAACCCTCTTGTTGGTTGTACGCTTCCAAATCCTCAATGTAGACAATGGGATCCGGTTTTTTACTGATCGTGAAAATCTCCTGATTCAAGCCGTTGTAGATGCGTTGCAACATCGGGTCGTGATCTGTGTCTCCGGAAGAAACAGGGAAGTATTCCTCAATGCGGGAAATACCGGTCAGGCCCATGTTCTGGGTAATTTCAACGGCATTCGTACTCCACGGGGTAATCATTTCCCGGCGTGGCCCTATGTACCAGCCTTCCAATGTCTCTGATTGTACTGGAGTTGCCTCGCTAAACAACCAAACCAGTTTTTGCGTGTCTTCAGGTGAGAAAGCGTGCTCAGCCTCTACTGCCAGCACCGTCTTTGTTGAAGATTGAAAGAATAGAATCATATCGTTGATTTATTAGTATTTATCACGAAATAACGAATAAGTCTCTTTTAGAGAGTGCAAAGATAATGATTTCCCGTGAATTATTATATCTAATAAATGGGTATGCTTTTGACTGAGATGTTAAACTAACTTTGTGACGGATCCCTTGTTACAAGGAAAGAGGGTGAGACCATCCCGGTTTCACCCTCCCATATACCCCCTCATAGTTTAGAAATAAGAGTGTGTCTATGTTTTACCAGCCCGCGTTCTGTTGCGCTGCCAGCGTGGGGTTCCTTAATAAATCATTTAATGGGATTGGCCAAATAAAGCGTTTATCCGTATAAGGAATAAATTTCTTGCTTGCTCCGAACCATTCGGCTTTTACTTCTCCTCCTACGACGAAGGCTCCTTCTCCTCTGGCATTCGCGTACTCTATTTTAACGGGAATACCTTTGGATGGGAATAGATCATCGACCGCTAGACGGTGGATATCCTCCCAACGGCGTCCTTCCCCGTGGAATTCGATACGGCGCTCCCAGAGAATGGCTTCGACCAGAGATTTCATATCAGCGAAATCACTTGCCTTATAAGCTTCTGTCGCAGGATTGGCCAATGAGCGATTACGTACCTCATTCAGCTTCTCTAGGGCTAATGCCTTGTTGTTATCGCGAGCTGCGGCTTCTGCCTCGTTTAACAAGACCTCGGCATAACGGATGATAGGGGCCCAGGCATCCTGGCTTGTGGGATCTTGATATTTGTCACAGTAATAATAATCATCGGAGGCCCGGTATAACAATAGGTCGCGACGTTTGTCGTCCTTGGTCCAATATTTAGAGTTATATACTGTCGGAGAAGAGGTGATGATGGCACGGCCTCCGTCACGGGCCGACATCATTTGGCCTATAGAACCGTTTACATCCGGGTTATCGTCTGTACTGTTCTCGATGGAGAAGATCGATTCGCTATTGTCGGATTGGGCAGTAAAAGGAGTTCCCGGATTACTTTCCAGCTTGAAGCGGCTACCTTCCATTTTTTTAGCTTCCTCGACAACTTTGGCCCAGTTGCGCATGTGTAGATATACACGGGTTTTAAGGGCGATAGCCGCACCTTTTGACGCACGCGATATTTTGCTTGCGGCGACTGCGTCCGGCAGTAGCTTTTCAGCTTCGTCCAAGTCTTTGATAATTTGGTCATAGGTCTCCGCTACGGTCGAGCGGCCTATCTGTAAGCCTTTCTCGATTGCTTCCGGCGTATTAATGGCAGTCAGATAAAGAGGCATGCCATAATTGTTGTTTCCCTCGGCATTGATTGGCAATGCGAAATGAACCAAAAGATTATGGTATGTCATCGCTCTAAGGAATAGGCATTCCCCTTGGTATTGATTAGCCGTGGCCTCGTCGATTACTCCGTTTTCCTTGGCGATTTTCTCTCCTTCCATAACCGTATTATATCGGTTGATAGCTTCGAAAGAAGTTTCCCACATCGCTACATTGTTGGTGCTTGATACAGAATAGTTAGAGGAATAAGTGATATCATAAAACTGAGCGGTCAGGTTCATGTCTTCACCTCTCATCTCTCCTTGTTCTATACCAGCCGCTCCGAAGGGATAACCGCGTTGCCATCCGTTGTCCGAGTTGATATACATACCGCATTGCGCGGCATCGTAGGCTCCTACCATAGATAGCTCGCATCGTTCAGCCGTCTCGTAAGCGGTTAGGTCGGAGAGTTTGTCGACTGGCGATAAATCTACTACATCGCTTTCGCAGGCGGTAAATAAGGATACCGAGATAAAGGCCGTACCCAGCATAACCGCGAATAAGTTTCTATATAGTTTCTTGTATAGCATAATTGTAAATTTTCAAATGATTTATGTTCTTGATCTTAGAATGTAATATTTGCGCCGAAAGTAAACGAACGTTGTTGAGGCATACCATTCCAGTCTACACCCAAGCGGCTGTTTGTCTCAGGGTCTAAGCCGGAGTATCCTGTGATCGTGAACAAGTTCTGAGCTTGTACATAGACACGGATCTTCGTCATCTTGATAGCGTCTAAGGCAGATTTTGGCAATGTGTAACCTAAAGAGAGATTCGATAGCTTTAAGTAATTACCATTCTCTACGAAATGAGAATCCGTATATCCGCTATTAAATAATACATCAGACATGTTATAAGCGATTCTAGGCGTGATTCCGTCACCGGGTTGCTCTTGTGAGATCCAACGGCCCAAGATTTCAGTGCCATTATTGCTGAAGTCCATATTCATCAAGGAGCTTTGGCGGCTGGCGTTCATGATCTTATTACCTCCGGAGAAGCGGAAGAATATGTTTAAGTCGAAGTTCCTGAATGTAACGGTATTGTTCCATCCTCCATACCAAGTAGGCATGGATGATCCTAATACCTTGCGATCCTCCGCGTCTAACGAGGATGATTTTGATACGTCGGATGGATTTGCCGGGTCATACTCCACATAATCTTTTGTGTCGAATGTATCGAATTGTACCAGCGCTCCGTCGGCTTTACGCCAGATGGGATTACCATTCACTGCGTTTACACCATAATAATCATATCCATAGAGTGATTTGTAAGATTCTCCCTCGCGGATAATCGTATATTCATCAATGATATCTGTTCCTCCATACAGCGATTTTACGGTGTTTTTCACTGTAGAGAAATTAAGGTCTGAGTGCCAGTTCCAATCTTTCGTGGTGATGATGGTTCCACCTACGGTTAGCTCAAATCCGGAATTCTTTACTTTGCCGATATTGTCATAATAAGAGTTGTAAGGGATACCCATTGTCGGTGGTGTCGGAACTTCCAGGACTAAGTCTTTGGAGTTCTTCTGCCAGTAAGCGAGCTCGAACGTTAAACGATTGTTGAAAAGAGCACCATCCAGGCCAATGTCGAAGGTCTCGGTAGACTCCCATTTTAATTCGTTGTTTCCCATTCGTTTCCACGCGATCGCGGATTGACTGCCATATAATTTGGCTCCATACGTTCCTAAGTATGGGAAATCACTGCCTAAACTGGAGTTGCCTAATGTAGCGTAGCTGGCACGGATGCGCAAATCATTAAACCATTCGTTGATAGAAGCGTTTTTCCAGAAGTTCTCACGAGACAAACGCCAAGCGACAGAAGTTCCCCAGAACGCACCCCAGCGAGTTTCTTCCGGTAAGCTGGATAAACCATCGTAACGAATAGAAGCTCCGATGTAATATTTACTATCGTAGTTATAGTTCGCACGGAACATATAGGATGCCAAGCCGTTAAACGATTTGTAACCATTGACATCTTTTATTCCAAACGTGTTGGAAATGATATGGTCGTTGAAGAAACGGTCGGATAATTGCTGGACAGATGCGTCTGTATATTCGTATTCTGTATGCGTATACTCTTGGACAGCGGTAGCGCTTACGTTATGCAAAGCATTAAAAGTACGGTTGAAGTTCAATATATTCTGCCAGTTCCATGTCTCGTATGTCGTGGCAACGTCTTCGATCAATCCTTTTCGGCCATATCCGTCTCCGGACTCGGAATCCCAGTACATATAATCTTTTACGTTGGAGATGTCTAAACTCGCCTGAGTCTTGAAGGTAAGGCCATCCATAAATGTAATCTCAGCCCAACCACCGCCCAGGGCACGTGTGTTTTGTGTGCGGTTAACGTTGTTGTCTAGCGCCCATACGATATTCTGGATACCATTGTCGATATAGGAGAGGTTACTTCCGCGTCCTAATGTCTTTCTGCTTTCCGCGTCGATATTATATCCGGTTGGATCATCCGGGTTGTATACGGCTACGTTGGGAAGCATCCGGGTTCCAGCGAAGCCGACACCGCCTAAAGAGTTCTCACTGTTCATTACTCCGTTTATCTTGGTACGGGTCATTTGCCCGTTTAAGCCGATACGCAGCCATTTGGTTGCCTGTTGGGTCAAATCCGCTTTCAAGGATAGACGATTTAGATCGTTGGCACGAACGATACCTTCTTGCTCCGTGAAGCCGAGTGATACATAATATTGGCTTTTGTCCGTACCTCCGCTGGCGGCCACATTATGGTTATGTTGGAATCCTGTGCGGAAAATGTAGTCATTCCAGTTTGTATCCGGGCCGTTAGGATCGTATACGGCTAATCCTTTTTCTCCGAAATTCTCTTTCTTTTCGTTGGCGATAGTTACAAAGTCCTTCGCTCCGAGCAGGTCGTGTAATTTTGCGGGGCTGGCAGCGCTGACATAGCCATCGTACGTTACCCTTGTGCGTCCTTTGGAACCTTTTTTAGTGGTGATTAATACAACACCATTCGCCGCGCGGGAACCATAGATAGCGGTAGCCGCTCCATCTTTTAATATCTCTACAGACTCAATATCGTTGGGGTTGATATCGGACATGGAGTTATAATTAGCATATAGCTGTCCTAAGCCGGTTTTACCATCCGAGTTATCGCCGGTAGAGATAGGCATACCGTCAACAATAAAAAGAGGCTGTGAGCTGGAACTGATAGTACTCATACCGCGAACCTTGAACTGAGGCCCACTACCAAGTACGCCATTCGGGGTCGTTACTTGTACACCTGCGGCGCGTCCCGCTAATTGTGTATCAAAGGAAGGAGAAACAAGATTACTCAAGTCTTCTCCTCCGACCTTGGCGATAGAACTTGTCACATCTTTCTTTTTCTGTGTACCGTAGCCGACAACCACGATTTCTTTCAAGTTCTGCGAGTCAGACTCCATGGCTACTTTAATGATCGGCTTTATCGCCACTTCGACAGATTTCATGCCGATGTAAGAGATGATTAGCTTTTTCGCGCTGGTAGGGACATCCAATGTGAATGCTCCATTGTAGTCGGTTACCGTACCGGTAGTAGTACCTGCTACTACGATAGAGGCCCCGATGATAGGTCCATCATCATCCGCGGAGATAACCGTGCCGGCTACCTTTGTGATCTGAGCCGTTGCAAAAGCTATACTTGCAAATAAGTATAGTAAGAGATAAGTCAACCTTTTCATAGACGCATACTTTTTGTTTAATTTGTTAATAAATAGATCGTTACAGTTAATCCCAGTTGTTTGGCGATTTGACATAGTTTTCGAAGAACTTTGTGGAAGAGGCCTTGATAAAAGCCGGAGGGTTTCTTAAGCAAAGGTTTTGATGGATACTATCAGGTTGCGATAATTTACGTGTTATTCATTTTTCGATGGTGAAAAGCAATGGATTCGCATGGGTGTGGAGTACTAGGTTTCCCCTTCTTGAAATTACTAAGGGCTAACGTTAATAATAATATTGTTTATATTTTATATAATAGGCTAATTATATCTTAATTTAATATATTAGTTGTAGATAAGAATCTTAACAAAGTGATGATTAATTTTATTTTTATTGTCAAAATGTTTTGTTGTCATGAATAGTTTATTTACATTTGCCGCTGATCTGTTAATAAAATAGCTCGTTGTAAATATAACAATGAAAGATTATAGACGCAGATTTTAAATATTGATTTAATAAATTATTGTGATATTTTCAATAATTAATGAATAATATACGGCATTTAGATTTAGTTCTTCGAAGACTACGTCATTTTTCCCACCCATAGGTAATCATAAGATGAAAAAAAGAGTATCTTTCGCAAGATACTCTTAAAAAATGTAGTTTTTTATATCGTCATTTAATATTTATAAGCTTTTTGGAGGATATAAAGCGTCCCACCATTCCGGTTGATCTTTCAACCATTTGGCAAACCACGCATAAATCGTATGATTCCACAAAATACGTTTATCATAATCCAATATATGATGGTTCTCTCCTTCTACCTGTACGAAAGCTGTAGGTTTACCCAATAGCTTCAGGGCCGTAAACATTTGAATACTTTCCCCGATTGGAACATTCGTGTCTGCCGTACCGTGCAGGAATAAGATCGGTGTGTTGATTTTATCCGCGTTAAACAGCGGGCTTTGCAACGTATACATGTCGCGGGCGTTCCAAGGATAGCTGTTTGCGCTGGCTAATGAGCTGTAAGAATATCCCCAATACCCTTCTCCCCAATAGCTGGTAATATCGCTGATGCCGGCGTGAGACATGGCTGCGGCGAATATATCCGTCTTGGTTTGTAGATATTGAGTCATGAAACCTCCGTAGGAAGCTCCCATGCAACCGATTTTCTTCGTATTGACAAACGGATGGGCTTTACAGAACTTCTTCGTGCCTTCGATAATCTCGTCGGCAGTGAGTTTTCCCCATGCGTTTACATGTCGTGCGGAGAACTCTTGGCCAAATCCGGTAGCGCCGCTAGGCTGTATGATATAGACAACGTATCCTAAGGCGGCGTATACATGCGAAGGGTAACGGCTTTCCAATACCCGGGCCGTAGGTGTCGTGCCTCCATAGTAATTGACGATCATCGGATATTTCTTGTTTGGATCGAAATGAGGGGGTAGGTAGAAACGTCCGTAGATCGTATCGCCTTGGGCAGAAACAAAATTCCAGTCTTGGACTTCTCCCAGGGTTACGTCCTTTAGCAACTCCTTAGACAAGTCGATAAGGCAGGAGGAGGCTTCGTTATTCAGGTTATAGCTGTAAAGACGTTGGGAGTTGGAAGCGCTTAACCCGTAATACACCATTTCCGGCGCTTGGCTTGCGATGGAGTAATCGGAGATGACATCTTCTTTTCCTTGGAGTTGCCTGATTTTCCCGTCGGAAGGATTCAGGCTGTATAGACATACCCGGTCTTTATCCTTGGCCGCTATATAAACTTGCTTGTCGAACACGTTCCACTCGTAGGAATCGACAGACGGGTCGAAATCTTTAGTAAGTGGCTTGATGCTTTGATCCGCTAGGTTGTATAGGAATAATTGCCCGTCGCTCGTATTGGAGGTCTGGCCTTTCTTGATCTTCAAGCCGATGCCGTTGAACGCCTCACCGGAAGCGCTGATCAATAGCTGTGTGGCATCCGGGGAGAAAACAGCTCGGCCTACGAATTTCTCTCCTTTGATCAGGGTGTCTACTTGCATGGTTTGAAGATCCATCTTATATATATAGGTACGTGAGAAAGGCCGTTCCGTCAGGTTCGGTTCCCTGCGGCTGAAAAGCAAGTAACGCCCGTCTGGGGATACATCGTTGATATAAGTGGAGGTATGTCCGTAAGTGAGCCGCTGGAACAAACCGGTTTGTAAATCGTACTTATGGATAAACATACGGTTTCGCCATCCCGGTTGGCGATCGTCCGGAACCAATATCTCTTGGATCTCTTTTCGTTCTTGCGGCCCTTTTTCCCGGATCGTGAATAACAGGTACTCTTCCGTGGGGCCGAAATTGAATGAACCTTCGGGCAACTGATTCGCGAGAATTTTTTCTTGCTTGTCGATCGGGTTTAGGGTAACTAGCTCGGTTCCTTTCATGCCCTTTCTGGTGTAATACGCCAGGTTGCTCTTGGGCATCCAGCGCAGGTCTTGTCCATTCTCGACTAAGACCGCTCCGCTTGCTTTGTCTATTATTTGGGTGAACGAGGTCTGTTCTCCTCCGGGTAATGTCTCTTGATACGATACGATGACATATTTACCGTTCGGAGACAGGCTTGCGGATTGAATCCTCCTCCCGTCAAACACATCGCTTAGCGTATAGCGTTTTTCCGGATTGGTCGTAGCGGTTACCACGGCCTCGTTGTCCGTGTGGAAGGAGGCTTTTAGGGTGCTCGCCTGATTGTTTTCCGAGAGGTATTTGATCACGACCTCATAACGGCGAGGCTCTAGCGTCAGTGAAGTCTCTCCTTTAGCGAGTTTTTGCGGTTGTCCGTCTACATAGACCTCCGATATCTCGGGACCGTTGATCGTCAACGTGCCTTTTACGTAACGATCGCTATTTAGATAGAAGGAGACCAGATGTAGCGCATATGGGGATGCCGCTGTCGGTAAGGTCAGTTCTCCGGAGGCAGAAGCGTCGATCGTTTTTCCGCTTTGGGCGAGATTACAGAAAGGAACGGTCGTATTCAACAACTCCTTCTCGGTAAACTTTTTACTATTTACGTCTAGGCTATCTGCCAAGAACGGTTTTTTTACCTCGTAAGGCCCGGCATACTTATAGTGTTGCACGGTTACTTCGTCGGCCCAGAGCGAGCAACACGAGCATAAGGCCGAGAGGATTAAGATGTTTTTGTTCATCATGATATCTTGTTATTTGATTTCTATCTCATCCACGAACAAGAAAGCCGGGCTTCCTGCCCCGCCATGCCATTTAGGAAGTTTACTGCTTTTGATGATCACTTCCACATAACGGGCTTTTACCGGGGCGAACGTTATTTCTTGCGGGTAAATGCCGTCTTTATCGTTCTGGGTTAATTCCGGGATTGCCTTGGAAGCGATCTCCTTGAAATCCTTTCCATCGTCGGACACCTTTACGGTTACGGCAGAAGCTCCCATGATCCAGTCTCCTTTCACCACGTTGGTGTTGAAAGAGACTTTCTGGATCTCGGCCGGTTCCTTTAGGTCGATCGTGGCATCCAGGTCTTTCCCTTGGAAACCTAGCCAGTGGCCCGTTTTATAGTTATCGCCGCCGCGTAATCCGTTTACCAAGACTTGGGCGCCTTTGAATGCGTATCCGTTACTCGGCTCTTCTTTTAGAGTGATGGGTTTCATTGTCGCCAGGTTGAAAAAGATTTCCTCGGAGAATACGCGGCTCTTTCCGGTCGGGCGGATAACCACAGCTTTGAAATCGCAGTTTTCCTTGATTTGCACGGGGCCTTCGTATCTCGGGCTGGCGGCCGTAGGCTCGCTGCCGTCTGTCGTATAATGGATATCACCTTCTCCTAGTTTTTCCAAGGTGATGTCGAGTGTGCCGTTTTCCGTATTGGTTGTCAAGGTAGCGTTGATATCGAAGATATGTCTTGCGTAATTATAACCTAGGCGGTCGTATAACTCGGTCATGCGGGCTACCCGGGGCAAGAAGGTCTGGTAATCCTTTTGGGAAGGATCGCTCCATTGGATATCGGCGACCGCGTCGATGCGGGGAAGAATCATATATTCCACGTGCGAGAATGTCGGGATGTATTCCGTCCATAAATTCGCCTGGGCGCCGACCACGTATTTCTGGTCTTCGGGAGCGATGCCATCTGTCGGCTCGAAGGAATATACCTTTTCCAGCGGCAAATAACCGCCGATGCCAAATGGCTCCAGCTCAGTATCGGAGGATTGATAATAATCCAGATATACGTAGGTGTTCGGAGACATCACCACGTTATGCTTCTGCCGGGCGGCCTCCTGTCCTCCGGCCATACCTCGCCAACTCATCACCGTGGCGTTCGGGGCTAGCCCGCCTTCCAGTATCTCGTCCCAGCCGATGATGTGGCGGCCTTTGCTTTCCACGAACTTCTCCATGCGCGAGATCACGTAGCTTTGCAGATATTCCTCGGCCGAGTGCCTGCTATCTCCCTTGATTCCTTCCGCTTTGATGCGGGCTTGGCATTTCGGGCATTTCTCCCAACGTATTTTCGGGCATTCGTCTCCACCCACGTGGATGTATTTCGAGGGGAAAAGATCGATTACCTCGCTCAATACATCTTCCAGGAACTGCATCGCCTTCTCGTTGCCGGCGCAAATTACGTCGTCGGCTACGCCCCATTGGCCCCATACCTCATAAGGGCCTCCCGTACAACCCAGTTCCGGGTAGGTTGCCAATGCCGCCAGTTGATGGCCCGGCATATCGATTTCGGGAATGATCGTGATATGGCGTTGTGCCGCGTATTCGATGACATCGCGTATCTGGTCTTGCGTGTAGAAACCGCCGTATTCGATCCCATCGTATTTTCCGGAGTTACGACCGATCACGGTCTCCTTGCGTTTGGAACCTATCTGGGTCAGTTCCGGGTATTTCTTTATCTCTATACGCCAACCTTGATCGTCGGAGAGATGCCAATGAAACGTATTCTGGTTGTGCAAAGCCAGGATGTCGATATAGGTCTTTACCGAATCTACCGGAAAGAAATGGCGGCTGACATCCAGCATCATACCTCTATAGGCGAAACGGGGGTAGTCTTTGATCGTCGCGGCCGGCAGCTCCACGTTCAGCCCTTGGGCGGTAGCCGGGATCGATTTACGCAAGGTCTGGATTCCATAAAATACGCCGGCATCCGTGCTTCCTGCGATCCGTATTCCCTTGTCCGTGACTGTCAATTGGTATCCTTCCGGGTTCTGGATACTTTGGTCGATAACGAGGTTGATCCCTTTTCCGGCTTGGCCGGTCGAGATCCCCAGCTCATATCCTGTGATTTCCTGGATGTAAGAGGAGAGGAACCGGGCGTTTTTCTCCATTTTCTCGTTTCCTTCCGGATAAATGATCTTTGTGGACGGGGTTAAGACGAAAGGATTTCCATTTGCCAATGTAATCTCTCGTGGCAAAGGAACGATTCCGTAATCTCCTTTTACGGCCTTACCACCGGAGCAAGCGGACATTCCCGCGCAAAGCGTCAGGACTAGCGCCAGTTTGTTTAGTTTGTTCATCTGTTTAGAATTTAGTATGTGAAACAATAATAGATTCGGTATCATCGTCCAAAGATAATGAGATTTGTCTATACATTAATATATAATACCCAAAATATCCCGTGCCACACGTTCCGGAATACCGTATTTTTCCGTGAATTTTCCATGGAAAAAAACATGTACGTGTTTTATCGGAAAGTCGTACATGTTTTCAAAGAAACACGTACATGTTTTTTATAATACGTATTTACCTTTTTCACGGTCGTGCAAAGGGTGTAGGCATCGTGGCAATAGATGATGGCTTGTTCCTCCCGGACAGCTTCTTCCAGCATACGGATTTTCTCGTCATAGGAAATGAGCGGACAGGTGTCGTAAGCGGATATCCATTCCGGGGATACACTGGCTACCAGGGGGATGACATCGCCGGCGAAAACGAACGTTCGCTCTGGAGTATGGATATAAGGGGCGATCTGTCCCGGCGTGTGTCCATCGTAAAGACGAAGCTCTATTTGCGGGCAGAGTAACGTGTCTGTGTCTACCAACTCTAATAACCCCGCATTCACTACGGCTTGCATGTTTTCCATGAAATAGGAGTCTTTCTCTAGGGCGTTCGGATGAAGGAAATTCTCCCATTGCTTGCGGCTTACCCAATGTGTAGCGTTGGGGAAAGAAAGGAATAAGCTCCCGTCGGATTCGTCTTTCTGTGTCGTATAACCGCAATGATCGAAATGGAGATGGGTAAGGATTACGTCCGTGATCATTTCCGGCTGGATATTCAACTCTCGTAATTTCTCGCCAAGGTCGATCAATTTAAAGAAACGGTAGTAACTCAACGATTTCAGATGTTTGTTCCCGCATCCATTGTCTATCAATATGATACGTTCATCGTCCGTTCTTATAAGCAGGCTGCGCATAGCCAGTACGCATCCATTGGCCTCGTCGCTTGGATAGCGGCGGCTCCAGGCTGTTTTAGGTATCGCGCCAAACATGGCTCCTCCGTCGGCGTAAAAATAACCGGTATCTATAATTTGTATGTCCATATCGAGTGGTTATTGATTCTGCCTATAAAGTAAATGAAAATGGGTTAGAAATAATTCGGCTATCTGTTATTTTAACAAAAAAGATATAAATAATATGTGTTATCTATATATAATGGCAGATGTAAGGAAAAAATTATTGCTATATAAAACGGCTGGTTTAAACGATCGTCTAAATCTTGCGTTTTCAGTGGAGTTTAAAAAGTGTTCCACGGAAGATTCGTTTTTATCGTGGGGGATATGCTATACAATTGACAGAAAAGCGAATAAGAAATAAAAAAATATATCCTAAAGATTGCATAAATTAAAGAAATATGTACCTTTGCAAACGACTAAAATAATTGATCGTTTAGACTAGTCGTTTTTATAGACAATGATCATTAGGGAGTGATCATGAAGTTTGATATACGTTTTAATTGTTAATCTCTAAATAATTAATTACCATTTAAAAAGACGATGGAGAAATGTTGTAAGAAGAACAAGCAAATGCAATTTGGCTTGTTTAAGCCAAGTGCGGCGTTACTTACCACGGGATTGCTATTTATGGCCTCAGCGCATATGCAGGCCTCGGTAGAACTGACTTCCAGCTATGGGCCGAAAGTAGAATCCGTTACCCAGAAAGGTAAGACAATCACGGTTAAGGTTTCAGATGCGATGGGTGAGCTGATTGGTGCTAATGTTGTCGTGAAAGGTACGACCATTGGTAACGTGACGGACATGAACGGTTCGGTCACACTGCAAGATGTGCCCGCAAACGCTATCTTGGAGATCTCTTATATCGGTTATGTGACCAAGGAGATCCCGGTGAACAATCAAAGTGTTATCAGTGTCTCTTTGGCGGAGGATTCACAGAAGTTGGATGAGGTTGTAGTGGTAGGATACGGTACCATGGAAAAGAAACAGGTAACCAGCTCCGTCACTTCATTGTCCGCCGGCGACATGATGAAGGGTGTAGGTGGTTCCGATATCACCGCCTCTCTGCAAGGAAAGATCAGTGGCTTGATTTTGCAGAATAACGGAAGCGCTAACGCAGAGACTACGATTCAGTTACGTGGATTGACCTCAATCAACTCCGGTAAACAGCCGTTGATCGTTGTTGACGGTTTCCCTGGTGGTGATATACGTGCCTTGAATCAAGATGATATTAAGTCTATCGATGTATTGAAAGATGCTTCCGCTGGTGCTATTTACGGTACACGGGCAGCTTCGGGCGTGATCTTGATTACGACGAAGAGTGGGTCTAATACGAATGGAAAAGTGAAATTGAATTATAGTACCGAGTTATCCAAGAAACAGAATTATGGTAAGCCGGACATGATGTCTGCTGATGAGTATCGTCAACGTACGGACGTAAATATTACAGATTATGGACAGGATGCCGATTGGTGGGATGCTTTGTTGCAAAAAGACAACTTCTCGCAGAAACATCACCTTTCTTTGGAGTTAGGTACGGAGAATGCGCAAGTATATACTTCATTTTTCTATGAGACTAACGAGGGTATCACGATCAAGGATAACCGCCGGGATTATGGTGGTCGCTTGAACGCCAATTTCAAATTGTTCGATGGCTGGTTGGAGATTCGTCCTATCGTGGATTATCGCCAGACTTCCCGTACATCCGACGCTAAGGATGAGGATAAGAAGGCTAACTTTAAACAAGCCTTGTATAATAATCCGACTCGCTCACCTTTTGACCCGGATAGTGATAGCGGCTATAATGTATGGACCGGTGAGACACTGGATTATAATATTGTTGCTGATCGTATGCTGACCGACTACGAGGGTCTGGATAAATGGTTTAAGCCGGAAGTAACCATGAAATTGAATATCAAGCCGATTGAGGGGTTGAGTTATACGCAGACTTTAGGATATGAGAACCGTCAATGGGAATTACATCAATTCCGTTCTCGTTACCATAGAGATGAGGTGACAAACAACCGTACGGGTTGGGCTCAACTACACTTTGAAAAGACCGAGCACCTGACATCTGAGGGTTATTTCTCTTATGTTAAGGAATTTAAGGGAGGCCATAGCTTGAATGCGGTTGCAGGTTACTCATTCTTTGAGAAGAACGGTGAGAAATTCAATGCGGATAACTATAATTTCCAAGTGGAAGGCGTGAAGTATTGGGATATAGGTAAGGGATCTTACCTGACGGATGGTAAAGCTGCGATGTCTTCCTCTAAAAATATAACGGAACGCTTGTTTGCGTTATATGCACGTGCTAATTATTCTTATAATGATAAGTATATGGTGACGGCTACCTTGCGTCATGAAGGATCTTCCAAGTTCGCCGCCGATAATCGTTGGGGTAATTTCTGGGCGTTGTCTGGAGGATGGCGCATCTCGAACGAGAATTTCTTGAAAGATGTATCATGGATTGATGACTTGAAGGTACGTTTCGGTTATGGTGTAACCGGTAACAATGATTTCGACGCCTCTTATATGGCGAATACCTTGAGTTCCGACGCTTACTGGATGTTGCCGAATGGAAACTGGGCTTATACCTATGGGCCTACTTCCAACGTGAACCCTTATTTGGGATGGGAAGAGAAGAAAGAATGGAATATCGGTTTGGATTACACCTTCTTTGGAAATCGGTTGTATGGTAAGTTCGATTATTATCGTCGTAAGATCGATGGTATGATCTATGAGGTAAACGTTCCTCAACCACCTTATCCCAATGGAAAACAATGGCAGAATATTGGCGAGATGGAAAGTAAAGGTTGGGAGTTTGAGGTTGGAGGTGATGTTATCCGTTCGAAGGATTTCACATGGACTTCAAACTTGAACATGAGTCATAACTCCGGAAAGATATTGTCTATGTGGGGCGATGGTACCTACATGAATGGTAATGCCTTTGACGAACCAGGTTGGCCGGGCGATGCCTCCCGTATACAGGACAATGCCGAGATCGGAGCTTTCTATATCTGGAAATTCGCGGGTTTTGATGAGGAAGGTGATTTCTTACTTTATAATAAAGACGGAGAGGTAATTCCTGCGGCAGAGAAAACCGATAATGATAAGCAATATATCGGTAATTATCTTCCGAAAGTGATGCTTGGATGGAACAATACATTCACATATAAGAATTTCGACTTAGGAATTAATATGCGTAGCTGGATTGGTTTCGATGTGTATAATACCTATCCGATGTATTTGGGTATTCAAGGGCAGAGTGGCGCTGGTCAGTGGAATCTGTGGAAACCGGCTGTCAACGATGAGAAATATAACAAGATACGCGGTGTGAAACAACTGTGCGATTACTTTTTGGAAGGTGGCTCTTTCTTGAAGATCGATGCGATAACATTGGGTTATACATTATCGCTGAGTAAATATACGAAGTGGGCAGATCGATTGCGTGTATACGGAACGGTAGGTAATGTGGCGACTATTACGGGTTATAGCGGATATAATCCGGAAGTAGATGTTACCGGCTGGCAAGGTGGTGTGGATAAAGTATGGAATTGCGACCCGATTGTTCGTACATATACTTTAGGTATTCAGGTATCATTCTAAAAAATCTATGCAAAATGAAAAATAACAAGATAACAAATTGGTTATTGGCAGGTGTTTCCTGTTTATTACTCGGTACGTCTTGTGATGTTGATCCGACATTCTACTCGCAAGTCGTTCCTGAAACTTATTATACAAACTCTGACGCTGTCTGGTCTCGTTTCAACCGTCCGTTTACTCATTGGCGTTGGTGGGTGGCTCACAATGATAGCCGTATCAGGCTTCAAGAATTAGGAACGGACGCAATGTGTGTACCGACCCGTGGTAATGACTGGTTTGATGGTGCGGTTTACCAAAATTTACACCATCATCATTATACGGATGATATGAACCCGACAAAAGATGGCTGGGATTTAACTACCATGGGCGTGGCTCAGGCTTGGAGCGCTTTAGAGGATTTGACAGATGTGGATTTTGAGGCTGTGGGACTGACAGAGGAAGATCGGACATCAATGATTAATCAGTTGAACGTGTTGGCTGCTTCTTTCTATTTGGATGGCTTGGATATGTTTGGTGGCATGCCATTATATACCTCGACAAAAGAAGATGTAAAAGGACGTTCTACCGATTTGGAGACTTTTAATTTCATTGATTCGTTGTTGAACGTGGCAATGCCGAACCTGCCTGTAAAGACTACTTTGGGTGAAGCTGAGACGAATATTATCCATCAAGCGGTTGCCGCGGCTTTGAAAGTACGCTTGTACTTCAATGCGGAATCTTATATCGGCGAACCTATGTATGAAGAGACTGCTAAGCTCTGTCAAGATATTATTGATGGTAAATATGGGCAATATGCGTTAGCGGATCATTTCACGGAGATCTTCGGTTGGGGAAATGAGACTTGCCCGGAGATTATTTGGACTGTTCCTAGCGAGAATGCGAAAGGTGAGACGGATGGTGGTCTGACTGCTTTCACTTTGCCTTACAATTTCAAGGATTTCTTGGGAGGTTTGCAGGATGCCGGTGGTAACAACGGTTTATGTTTGAATCCGAGCCGTGATCCGGAAGGAAATCTTTATAAATTCAACGTTGGTAACCCTTATGAGAGTTTCAATGATAAGGATATCCGTAAGCAGGAATATGTATATGAAGGTGCAAGGAAGTATCGTGGAATGTTTATTGTAGGTGAGCTTCAAAATCCGGATTTCCCGGATTATAAATGCTTGGGTGCTCGTGAATATGCCGGGAAGGTACTAAATGTAGTAGATCAGATCGGTCACTTGAGTCAGATCGGTCTTACTTATGCCAGCGCTAAAGATGTTCCCTCTACGATCGCTGACGCTGAGGAAAACTCCGGTGTCCGTGTGATTAAGTTCAGTCCGCTACCGAATCAAGATGAATATAAAGAAAGATTTAACCCTGATTGTCCGTTTGTCCGTCTTACCGAGATCTATTATACATTGGCCGAGTGTAAGATGCGCTTAGGAGATAAGCAAGGTGCTGCCGATATTATCAATTCGATCCGTAAACGGAACTTTGAAGGGGGCAATGATCCGGACCCTGTGACGGTTGCCAATCTGGATAAATACCGTATGTTGAAAGAATGGCTGCAAGAGTTCTTGCGCGAAGGCCGCCGCCGTACCGATCTGATCCGTTGGAACGCTTATGTTACGGAAGACTGGTGGGATCATAAAGCAACGAATGATACGAAGTATAATCGTTATCCGATCCACTATTCGAACTTGAGCGCGAATCCGTTGCTGGAGCAAAACCCGGGATATTAATTTTGACAAGTTATAAACTGGAAGGCAAGACAGGGAATGTGATACGTACGTTCTCTGTCTTGTTCTGTTAGATGGATTGATTTATGAATTGGAAGCAAGCTCTTTTCTGGTCTTTTGGGGCTGCCGCTATCTTTTATTACTTCCTTCTTTTCGGCGTGTTTTTGTTTGTCCGTCAGGAGGAGATGCAATTGTTTGTCCCGGAGTGGTGGTATATCCGGGAATTTTTTCCCCGGCCGGGTGGATTTTGCGCGGTTGCGGGGCAATGGATCATCCAATATTATCGGCAACCTATGTTGGCGATTACTATTCTAACGGCGATGTTGGTAGGTTGTGGATTTATGATTTATCGGCTGCTGCGTTGTTTCTCAGACAAAGGATACCTGTTATTCCTGTCTTTGCCGCCTGTTTTGTATTTGGTTAAAATGAGTATCCACGGTGAATACTTGGTAGACGGAACGGTTGGAATATTTTTGATGCTTTTAACCTTGCTTTTTGCGTTCAGTACCCAACATAAGCATCCCATGAGTATAGCCGGGTATGGAATTATCTCGACATTTGTTTTAACCTGGTTGGCCGGGCTTCTTTCGGTTTGTTATGCCGTTTTGTATACGCTGTTCGCCTTGTTCGCGTATAAAACATCGCGGGAGAAATGGGCCGCTGCTACTTGCTTGTTGCCGGTGCTCTTTATCTGTTTGTTCAGTGGGAGGTTAAACATTCCTGTTCCATTGTACGAAGGATGGATGCCGGAAGAATACTTGGAGATTCAGCGACTGCCGGATTATTATATATATCATGTATGGATTCTCTTTACGCTATTGGTTGCCGGCGTTGGTTTGCTCGCTTTTGGCTTGCTGGTAATCAGTAAGGAACACCGGTGGTTGGATCGGGGGATATTCGTTTTTTGCCTGATAACGATGCTTGTATCCTTACGATTCTGTTTGCCGGAACCTTGGCATGCGCAACGTATGATGCTCGACGAGCTTTCCTTTTTGGCACGCGAGAGGCAGTGGGATGCCATAATCAATAAGTATCGGGGTAAATCGATCCATAATTATGCCAGTCTGAACTACTTAAACATGGCTTTGGCACAAAAGGGGGAACTGGCGGATCGAATGTTCGCATTTGACCAAAAAGGAGTTAAGAGCCTGCGTGCGGATTGGAATCAAACCTTTTATATGGATCGCTTATTGAGTGATATCCATTTTCTCGTTGGCGATCTGGCTTTATCGGAAAGTTTCGCGATGGACGGGTTCACGCAAGCTAAACGTAAAGGAAGCGCTCGTATGATGCAACGCCTCGTGCAAATAAGCCTGATCAAGGGAGAGGTGGAACTGGCCCGTAAATACTTGGGTCTGCTAGCCGCTATGCCCTTCTATAGAGACTGGGCGAAACGATACGCCGTTTACCTGATCCATCCGGAGCGAATGGATGAAGATCCGGAGTTGAGCGGTAAAAATATACCGGGGGAGGAGAAAGATCTGCTTTCCTTGTCCGTACCGGCCGATTCTTTATGGAACGGATACAATCTTCCGGAAAACCGGATCGGTTGGGAATACCGGGGATGTTATTATTTGTTGGATAAGAGACTGGATGCGTTCGGGCGATTCTTGGAAGAGACACCTTCCGGGGAAGGAGAATCGATACCACGGCATTTTCAAGAGGCCGGGTTGTTGTTGGCAGACAAGGATAGCGTGTCGCTTCCCGCTTATCCTGTACAGCCGGAAGTCGCGGCCCGATACCGGGAGTTCAAGCAAGTCTTGAAGCGATCTGCCGGTCAACTGGATATGCCTTCGATTTATCGGCGGTTTGGGGATACCTATTGGTTTTATTATTATTTCAAGATATTTAAAGGAGAAGAGCGATGAAACGGTTGTTTGTCTATTGGATGATTATAGGTTGTCTTTTGGAACTCTCGGCCTGTAGGCCGGAGATACCCTCACTGGCTGAACCGGGGGAGACAGATCTGTTTCCGGATTACAGGGAAGTTACCGTGCCGGTAAATATCGCCCCGCCCAATTTCAAATTAGTCGATCAACAACTACAGGGGATAACTCGGTTGAAAACTATCAATAAGGAGTTGATAATTGCGGCCGATAATGGAATTTTCGATCTGCCGGAATCGGATTGGAAGGAATTGTCGCATGATGCGCAAGGAAAGCAGATTGATGTGACAGTTTATTTCCGGGAAAATGAAAGTCATTGGAAACGAATGGATTTCCCGATCTATGTATCGGCAGATTCCGTGGATGCTTATTTGGCGTACCGCCGTATATTCCCCGGATATCGGATGTGGAATGAGATGGGGATTTATCAACGATGTGTTGAAAACTATGTTGAAAAGTCTGTTCTGGATAATCAATCGACAAATAACAGTTGTATGAACTGCCATGCCTTTTGTGAGCGACAAGGAGAACAAATGCTTTTTCACCAACGGGGAGCGCACGATGGAACCTACCTGATCGATCACCGGCAGGTAAAGAAGATAACGTTGGAACGAGATGGCAAGCCGTCTTCGTTCGTTTATCCCTATTGGCATCCTTCCGGCCGGTATGTCGCGTTCTCTACTAACGAGACCCATCAAGACTTCCACCTATCCGATAAGAACCGGATTGAGGTGTATGACGTGGAGTCGGACGTGTTGATCTATGACACGGAAAAGGAAAGGGTTTTTAGTTCGCCCTTATTGGCTTCCAAGGCGTGTTACGAGACATTTCCCGCTTTTACCCCGGATGGCGACTATCTGTTGTTTTGCTCGGCGGATTCGGTCCGCATGCCGGAAGATTACCGGGAGGTACGGTATAACCTGCTACGTATCGCCTTTGATCCGGAAAACGGTTCGCTCGGGACCCAAGTGGATACCTTGTATAACGCGAGGGAAACGGGGCGAAGTGCCAAGTTCCCGAGAGTTTCCCCAGATGGAAAACGACTGCTTTATACGGTGTCCGATTATGGCAACTTCTCTATTTGGCATAAGGACGCGGACTTATATATGCTGGACTTATCTACCGGTGCGGTCGATTCTTTGCCGGGGGTGAATAGCCCCGATGTGGAAAGTTATCATTCTTGGAGTAGCGATAGCCGCTGGTTCGTCTTTTCCAGCCGGCGGGAAGACGGGCTTTTCACACGTCCGTATTTAGTACACGTGGACGAGGCGGGGAAATGCGGTAAACCCTTCTTGCTGCCACAAGCTTCTCCGGATTATTACGAACGCTCCCTATTTTCCTTTAATGTCCCGGAATTCATACAGACTTCGGTGGAAATCTCGAAGGAAAGGTTGGTCGGGGCCTCGCAGAAAGGAGAAACTATGGCTATTAAACATATCGAAGGCATCTAATTTTTCGCGTCTTTGTGCCGAAGGTATCTATAAAAGTCGTACTTTTGCGCTAAAATCAAAACGATGCGAAAAGTTCATTTGATCTCCGTAACCGAACCTTTGGTTTTAGATCTAGCCCTGGCACTTCGAGAAAAAGGATATGAGGTAAGCGCTTCCGGTTGTGGTCTGACTGAAGAGATGATAGGAAGACTTCATAACGCAGGCTGCACCTGTTATGGGGATGGGTGGTTTCCGGAGAAGTTAATAAAAGATATCCACTCGGTGGTTTTGGGTGCTAAAGTAAAGCAAGATAACCCGGAATTATTGCGTGCGAAGGAATTGGGGGTGTTGATCCAATCCATTCCGGAATTTATATTCCAGCGGACCCGGTCCAAGACTCGGGTTGTTGTGGCGGGTAGCCGTGGAAAGAAGACAATCATTTCCATGATGGTTTGTGCGTTGCGTCGGCAAAAACTGGCGTTTGACTATGCGCTGACCAGCGAGGTGGACTTGCTTCCGAACCGGGTACATTTGAGTTATGAGGCGCGTATCGCTTTGATCGAAGGGGATGAGCATATCACTTCTGCCTTAGACAGGCGTTTCCAGTTGGAATTCTATCGTCCGCATATCGCTATCCTGACGAATCTGTCTTGGTCTACCGAGACGGATCACGAGACCCCGGAAGCTTATTTATCTACTTATCAATCTTTCTCTACCTCTATCGAGCGGGAAGGGAAATTGATTTATTTCGGGGGAGACTCTACCGTGAACCAACTGGCGCAAGAGGTGCGGTGCGATATCACCGCTATTCCTTATGAGCAACATCCGGTCGTGGAGAAGGATGGGCAGACTTTTCTGCATACCCGTTACGGAGATTATCCGGTGCGGATACCCAATCGCTATTTCTTGATCAATCTGAACGCGGCACGTTTGGCTTGCCGGCAGTTGGGCGTTAAAGACGCGGATTTTTATCAGGCGTTATCGGAATATAGCTTATCTTTGCCGATATGATAGTAGCTAGGCTAAAAAGAAAAGAGAATATCGCTGAATATCTGCTTTATATGTGGCAGGTTGAAGACTTGATCCGGGCGAACAAGTTCGATATGGATTCGATCAATCGCACGGTGATCGCTCATTACGATCAGCCCGAGGAGGTGAAGAAGGAAATCGCCCGATGGTACGAGGAGCTGATCGAGATGATGCGTAGCGAGGGGGTGATGGAGAAAGGCCATATCCAATTAAATAAGAATGTGATTATCTCCCTGACCGATTTGCATCTTCGCCTTTTGAAATCTCCGAAAGAGATGGTTTATGGCGCGGCTTATTATAAGACGCTTCCTTATATCGTACAGCTCCGGGCTAAATCGGGTGGCGAGGATTTGCCGGAGTTGGAGACTTGTTTTGCCGCCCTATATGGCTACTTGCTTTTGCGTATGCAAGGTAAAGAGGTGAGCGCGGAGACATTGGAGGGTATTAAACAAATCAGTTCCTTCTTGGCGTTGCTCGCCGAGAAATATCGGGAGGATATGAATGGGGAACTTAAACTGGAGGATTAATAATATAAATAAAATGAAGACTGTCTTGGTAACCGGAGCGAACGGCCAGTTAGGAAATTCTATCCGCGCTCGTATCGGCCAGTATCCCGGCTATAATTTCCTTTTTACGGATGTGGATACGTTGGATATTTGCGACAAGGAGGCTGTCCGGAAATATGTCCTGGAAAATGATGTTCGATATATCATGAATTGCGCCGCTTATACGGCGGTGGATAAAGCGGAGGAAAATGAGGAGTTGTGTATGCGTATCAACCGGGATGCGGTGCGTAACTTGGGTGAGGCCGCTTGTGCCGTGGGCGCTAAGGTGATTCATGTGTCTACCGATTATGTGTTCGATGGAACGAGCTGCCGTCCGTATCAGGAAGGCGACGCTACTTGCCCTGTTTCCGTATACGGACGTACGAAGCTGGCGGGAGAACAAGCCTTGATGGAGGTATGTCCGGATTCCGTGATCATCCGCACGGCATGGTTGTATTCCGAGTATGGGAACAATTTCATGAAGACGGTGCTGCGTTTAGGAAAAGAGCGGGATGAGCTACGTTTTATATTCGACCAGGTAGGCACGCCTACTTATGCCGGTGATTTGGCAGTAGCGATGCTTACCGTGCTGGAACGTGCCGGGGAAGGTAAATTTGTGCCGGGTATCTATCATTTCTCGGACGAGGGGGTTTGTAGCTGGTATGATTTTACGGTAAAGATCTTGCGGCTCGCGGATATGAGTAACCGGGTGATACCTATAGAGACCAAGGATTATCCGACACCGGCCAGCCGGCCTCATTATAGCGTATTGAATAAAGGAAAGATAAAAAGCACTTATGGGCTGACGATTCCCCATTGGGAGACCAGCTTGGCCCATTGTATGAATGGTGTAACAGATAATATAGATAGAAAGTAGAATGAGCCAGTATTCAGAAGAGATTGAGAGAAGAAGAACGTTTGCTATAATCAGCCACCCGGATGCCGGTAAGACTACGCTTACCGAGAAATTATTGTTATTTGGAGGCGCTATCCATGTCGCGGGAGCGGTGAAGTCTAATAAGATCAAGAAGACTGCCACGTCCGACTGGATGGAGATCGAGAAGCAACGCGGTATCTCCGTAGCTACCTCCGTGATGGCTTTTGATTATTCCGGCCATAAGATTAACATCTTGGATACGCCGGGTCACCAGGATTTTGCCGAGGATACGTTTCGTACCTTGACGGCGGTCGATAGCGTTATTATCGTGATCGATATCGCTAAGGGAGTCGAGGCGCAGACTCGTAAATTGATGGAGGTTTGCCGCATGCGTAAGACTCCGGTGATCGTGTTTGTCAACAAGATGGACCGTGATGGTAAAGATCCTTTTGATTTGCTGGATGAGATAGAGGAAGAATTACATATAAAGGTACGCCCGTTGAGCTGGCCGATCGATATAGGACAGCGTTTCCGTGGCGTGTACAATATTTTTGAGCAGAAACTGAACCTATATACCCCGAGCAAGCAATATGTGACGGAAAATGTGGAGTTCAAGGATATCAATAGCCCGGATCTCGAAACTTATATCGATCCCGAGCAAGCCGCTAAGCTTCGTGAGGATATCGAGTTGATAGAGGGGGTTTATCCTGAATTCGATGTGAATACTTACCTGGGTGGCGATATCGCTCCTGTATTCTTTGGTTCGGCGTTGAATAATTTCGGTGTAAAGGAGTTGTTGGATTGCTTTATCCGTATCGCTCCTTCGCCGCGCCCGATCCAGGCGGTAGAGCGTGTGGTAGACCCGAACGAGGATAATTTCACCGGTTTTGTTTTCAAGATCCATGCGAATATGGACCCGAACCATCGTAGCTGTATCGCTTTCGTGAAGATTTGCTCCGGGCGTTTCGAGCGTAACGCGAACTATAAACATGTACGTTTCGGTAAGATGATGCGTTTCAGTAGCCCGACCGCTTTCATGGCCCAGAAAAAAGAGGTGGTGGATGAGGCGTTTGCCGGGGATATAATCGGTTTGCCGGATACGGGGAATTTTAAGATCGGGGATACGTTGACTTCCGGAGAGGAGCTACATTTCAAGGGACTTCCGAGCTTCTCGCCCGAAATGTTCAAATATATAGAGAACGCCGATCCGATGAAGGCAAAGCAGTTGAACAAAGGTATCGAGCAATTGATGGACGAGGGAGTTGCCCAGTTGTTTATCAATCAATTCAATGGCCGGAAGATTATCGGTACGGTAGGTCAATTGCAGTTTGAGGTCATTCAATATCGCCTGTTGCATGAGTATGCGGCCCAATGTAAATGGGAGCCGGTCAGTTTATACAAGGCTTGCTGGATAGAGAGCGATAATTTACAAGCCTTGGAGAATTTCAAGAAACGTAAGGCGCAGTATATGGCATTGGATAAGGAAGGACGTGATGTCTACTTGGCGGATTCTGGCTATGTATTGATGATGGCCCAACAAGATTTCCCGGATATTAAGTTTCATTTTACATCAGAGTTCTAATATGAAAAGTCGGTTTTCTATTCTTTGTTTGCTTGTTAATATCTTGTTGATAAGTTGTAAACAGGCTCCTCAGTATTATGAGGTTTCCGGAAGGCTTCATACACCTTATCATATTAAGTTTGAGCATACTAAACCATTGGATAAGGAAATCGATGAACAGTTGAAATATTTCTACCGGTTGTTCAATGCATTTGATTCCACCTCGGTGATCAGCCAGGTAAACCGGAACTGTGACGTACGGGTGGATACGCTTTTCCAGAAAGTCTTTAATAAGGCGTTGGAAGTATCTGCCTTGACGAATGGGGCTTACGATGTGACTTGCGCTCCCTTGATCAATCTTTGGGGGTTTGGCTTCAGCCGGAAAGATAGCGTGACTCCTGCCCATATCGATAGTGTCGGCCAATTTATAGGCTTTCGGAAAGTTCGTTTAGAAGGAGACCGTATCGTGAAGGACGATCCTCGTTTGACCATGAACTTTTCTTCTTTGGCAGATGGTACGGTTTGTGATATGATCGCCCAGAGGTTGGAAAAGGAAGGGGTCCGGAATTACTTGGTGGAGTTTGGCGGCGAGATGCGTGTGAAAGGGGTGAATCCGTCGGGTATGGCTTGGCGTTTGGGCATCACGAAACCTACGGACGATGCGACCGGCTTGAATCAGGAGCTTGAGCAGATCGTTAGTTTCCCGGAACCCTTGGGTATGGCTACGTCTGGCAATTATCGTAATTTTTATATTAAAGATGGGCGTAAGTACGCTCATACGATCGATCCTCGTGAAGGTTGCCCTGTACAGCGGGATATCCTTAGCGCTACGATCGTAGCTCCTGATGCCATGACCGCTGACGCATATGCTACCGCATTTATGGTTTTAGGTTCGGATGAGGCTAAATCCTTATGTGCCGGAGTTCCCGGTCTTGAGTATTTTATTATTTGCTCCGATTCGACAGGAAGCGGATACCATACGGAATACTCCGAAGGATTCCGTCCCTATTTGGTGGACAATAAAAAGTGACGATTTTATTATTATATGTAGTAAGACAGGCATCTTTATAATACCCTGTTGCAAACGTCTTATGATAAGCGTTTGGAAATGGATCGGGATTATAGGATCGCCTTGATTTCTTCCAGGGAGCGAACAGTGTAGGTGGGTGTGAAACCCTCGGCGGGTAATCCTTCCGGATTCAGCCATATCTGGTCGATCTTGGATCGATAGGCTCCGATGATATCTGCCTCCCAGCTATCCCCGATCATTAGGCTTTCAGACCGGCGTGAGTTCGTGTTTTTTAAGGCGAAGTCGAAAATACCTTTATGGGGCTTTTGTATATTAGCGTCTTCAGACAGGATCATTCGCTCGAAATAAGGGGCCAAGCCTGCGTTACTAAGTTTCTTGAATTGTACTTCCCGGAATCCGTTGGATAGAATAAACAACCGGTAAGACGGGCGAAGGTGTTCCAACAGTTCGATAGCTCCGGGCACTAAACGGGTTTTGGTGGTAGTACGTTGCAGAAAATCATCGTTTATCGATAAAACGGTTTTCTTGTCTTCTATTCCTAATGGGCGAAGTACGTAGAGGAACCGGTCTAAGATCAAGGTCTGCCGGTCTATTTCCCCCGAACGGTATTTGGCCCATAGATCTAAGTTATGAGGCATATAAATATTAAAGAAAGCCTCGAAGGAGGCATAATACCGATTAAAATGGTAATCGGTATATAGCTCTTCAAGGCATTCTTTATTGTTATGGTACGTATCCCAAAGGGTATCGTCCAAATCGATAAATATACTTTTATAAATCATTATCCAACTTCGATCACTAAATATTTACCTAGGCTCCAGAAAGCTTTTTCGTCATTGATCTTCAAGCTCAAGTTGCCATCTTCATCCTCTATGAACTCATAAGACCCTTCCGGATGATTGGATTTCAGTTTTGCCTTGCCTGCGAACAAAGGGATTTCCTTTACCTCACGGATATCGATGGAGATGAAATAATCCTTGTTGAAACCACTCTGCAATACTTTAGACTTGGAGAACAATCCGCCACCGGATAAAATCTTCTGCTCTTTCAATTCCTTGGAAGTTCCGAAGCAGTAATAAGCCGTATGAAGGGCTTTGTCCTGAGCGTTCAGTTTCTCGGATTGCGCGGCTGCGGTAGTGGCTAGATTTTCCACGTCCTCATTCAAGGAAGTTACCATCTCGTCTAATTCTTGGATACGCACGTTCTTTTTCGCCAAGTCCTCTTGCAAGGCGACAATCATCGTTGCCTTTTGATCCAGTTCGGAAGAAAGGCGATCGATCGTCTTACGTAGCGCGGCGGATTGGATGCCGCTTTTCTTCAATTTTTCCTCCAACTGGCTGATTTGTTCTTTGTTCTTCTTCAAGGTCTCGCTGATCAATTGCATGTTTTGCTTGATTTGATCCCTGCGTGACAAGTTTAACTCACCCCCGGTTTGTTGTTGGATTGTCAAATAATTCTCGGCATCACGTATAGATTGAAAATTAGATTCAATATCATTTAGGGTGGAGAGCATATCATTAAGTTCCTCCGTGTTTTTCGTATTCTCGATACGCAGAGAATCATTCTCAGCCTTTAATTTCTTGTAATCCGCTGAATTTTGGCCGCAAGAGGCCAGCATGGCTGTGCAGACACATACTAATAATACTTTCTTCATTTTCTTTTTTGCTTGTTAAGTTAAACATCTTTTTCTGTCTCTTTTTCTTTTTTATCTTTTAAGCCTGCTAATACAATAACAATCTCACCTCTAGGTTCGTTCACGGTAAAATGCCGGATTATTTCTTCTAAGGAACCTCGTACGGTCTCCTCGTGTATTTTGGAGATCTCCCTAGATACTGATACCTGGCGGTCCGTTCCGAAAAACTCGGCGAATTGCGTCAATGTCTTGACCAAACGGAAAGGTGATTCATAAAAAATAATAGTCCGGTATTCCGATGCTAGTTCTTTCAACCGGGTCTGTCTTCCTTTCTTTTGGGGAAGGAACCCCTCGAAGCAGAATTTCTCGTTCGGTAATCCGGATGCGACCAAAGCGGGCACGAAAGCTGTAGCTCCGGGCAGGCACTCTACGTCTACCCCTTGGCGAACACATTCCCTTACCAGCATGAATCCCGGATCGGAGATGGCCGGCGTACCGGCATCGGAGACAAGGGCGATGTTCTCGCCTCCCTTGATACGGGCGGCGATTTGCTCCACCGTCTTATGCTCGTTGAATTTGTGGTGGGATTGCATCTTGTTCTGTATCTCGAAATGCTTCAGCAATATGCCGGTCGTACGGGTATCTTCCGCTAAAATAAGATCAGCTTCTTTTAGAATACGGATCGCCCGGAACGTCATATCTTCCAAGTTGCCGACAGGAGTTGGGACTACAGTCAATTTTGCCATATCATACTATAATTAAGAGAAACGCTTTTCCAATAGCTTGACGAAATCGGCTACGGAGGCGTCTTCTATATTCCAATTCAATACTTTGCTCAGGTAAGAGATCGACTCCTCGTACGAACTGAGATCGTTCAGGTCTGCGATCGCCTTGTTCATTTTCTCCTCGTTTCCTCCGAATAATTCCCTCCGGAAACGAAAACGGTCGTTTAAGCTGAATGCCTTGCGGAAATCAGAAAGTTTTTTCTTTTCCAAAATATCATTCAGTGAGATGCTTGATTTATCCGCTAATACGGTTTTATGGGGAATTTCTGTCTCTTTCGTAGGGATAACCTCTCGCATGATCTTTTCCTGCGGGAGCGGTTCTTCGACAGTCGATTCCTCGACCACCGGTTTTTCGACGATAGACTCTTCAACGGTCGGTTCCTCGATTATCGGGGTGATTGTCTCAACGATAGGTTCTTCTACCTGTACGACCTCGGTGGCAGGGGATGTCTCCGGAACCGGTTTTATTTCCGGCATCTGTAAAGGCTTGCCTACGGGAATGGAATCGATAAGCCGTTGATGTTCCTCCATTTGCTTACGCAAAACCTCTAGCTGAAACTCTTCCAACGCATGAAGTTCCTTCAATACCTTGTGGGTTAACTGGAATGTCTGGTTAAAGAAAGAGGCGGGATAGATTTCCGCATCCCTCATTCCGGTTGCCAACCTCTCCAACTCCCTGATATCTGCCAATAGATAATCTATTTTTTCCTTGTTTGCCATTTCAATATGTTTTTCAGATGTTGCGAATCATCCGGACATATGTATGTTCTGCAACAAAAGTACGTATTTCTTGCCAATGTTGCCAGTTTCGATCTTAAAATATTGTAAATCATCCGACGAACTCATCCGGTAAATTCACCAGATACAGGTGATGAGTAGCCCGGGTAAAAGCCGTGTAGAGCCAACGGTAGAAATCCTCGCCGAGCATTTCCTCCGTGATGTAACCGATATCGAGAAATACGTTCATCCATTGACCGCCTTGCGCTTTGTGGCAGGTTACCGCATAGGCGTATTTTACCTGTACGACGTTGTAATGAGGATCTACCTTCATCTTTTTCATTTTACCCGCCTTGGTAGGAATATCCTCGTAATCCTCTAATATGTTGTAGAACAGCTTGTCGTTTAGTTCTTTGGGAAGTGCGGGAGAATCGGTTTGTAAAGTATCCAGGAGGATTTTCAGGTCGATCTCCAGATCGTAATCTTGAAAACGAGCCGTGATGTCGGCGAAACGAAAGCCATACATCTCCGTGACACGACGTACCCGTATTACTTGAATAATCTCTCCGTTCGCTATAAAATCCATTTCTTTACAATTCGCCGTCCAGTAATAATTATTCTTGGCTACCATTAAACGATCGCCGGACGATAACTCTTCTTCCCTGTATAAGATTCGGTTACGTATACCATTATTATAAATCGTAGCCCGTTTATTCGAGCGGGAGATAATCATTGTTTCTTCTATACCGTCACGGCTATAGGCTGAGGATATTTCCTCGATCAGTTCATCCCCGTTGACTTTCGTGAAATCGGAGAAACCCTTTAATCGTAATTTCGGAAAGCTCTCGACCGTACTGTTCCGTAGGGCGTCTCGTAACCGAGTTGCGTTATATAAGATACCGGAATCCTCGCCTTGGCGTACGACTTGGGTCAACGCTATCTCCCAAACCTGTAGGTTATAGCCCCGTAGTACCTCGGGATTCAAGGCGGGACTTTCCGTTTGCGTCACCGGAGGAAGCTGGGCGATATCTCCCATTAAGACCAGGCGGCAGTTGTCGCCGGAATAGACGTACTGAATCAAGTCGTCCAGTAAACGTCCGGAGCCGAAAACGAATGAATCCAAGCCCTCGTTGGCGATCATAGAGGCCTCATCGACGATGAAAAGTGTATCTTTATGTAAATTATCCGCAGGCATGAATCCTGTCGGTTCATTGGAAAACGCTCGTTGGCGATAGATTTTTTTATGAATTGTATACGCTTTTTGGCCAGCATAACCCGAGAAAACCTTGGCGGCCCGTCCGGTAGGAGCCAGCAAGAATGCTTTTTGCTTTAATTCATTAAGTGTTTTCACCAAAGCCCCGACCAAGGAGGTCTTTCCGGTTCCTGCGTAACCGTTCATCAGCAGAAGGCTGTCTGGTTGTTCAGACAAGAGGAATTCGGTAAGCGTATGGAGCGCTAAAAACTGATCCTCCGTCGGTTTATAAGGAAAATTTCGTTCGATTTGATGGCTTATGTAACTATTTATCATTTTGATCGCAATAATTTTCGCGATAAAGGTAGTGTATTAAATATTCTTTTTTAAATTTGCCGAACGAAATAAATTCAAAAAACAATACAAACCATGAAAGTTACATTAAAGATTTTATTAGCTGCCGCAGTTGTACTGCTAGTTTACATGTGCTATAGAAGTATTCAGGCACCGAGGGAATACGATGCAGAAAAAGAGATTCGTGACGACGCGATTATTGCCCGTTTGATCGACATTCGTAAGGCTCAGATCGAATACAAGAACATGCATAAGACGCATGCCGGAAGCTTCGACGACTTGGAGAAATTCTTGAACACGGAGAAATTACCGTTCTTGATCAAGGAAGGTGTATTGACTGACGAACAATTAGAGAAGGGTATGACCGAGCAGGAAGCTGTTAAGAAAGGTTTAATCAGACGTGATACCATGTGGGTATTGGCTAAAGATACGTTGCTGGGTAAGGATTATGACGTAGCAAGTATGCGTTATGTGCCGGCTATTCCGGGCGAGAAGATTACTTTCAAGATGGATACGGCTACTTTAAAGTCTGGTTCCGGTTACGAGATCAAAGTATTCGCTTGTGAGGTTCCTTACAAAGAGTATTTGCGTGGTATGGACGCTCAGTTGACTTTCAACTTGATCGACAAAGCCGAGAAACAAGGTAAGTTCCCGGGATTGCGCGTAGGTTCCTTGGAGGAAATTAATAACAACGCAGGTAACTGGGAATAATCAGTGGCTCGTATGACTATCAGCGTTCCTGATACGTTAACTACTGATAATTCGGAAAAGTATATAGTGTCCATCCGGCTTCGGTCGGGTGGACTTTCTTTTTCCGGGTACGAGCCCTCGGTTGGAGGAAGTTTCTTTTACAGGGAAGTGGAATTTGACCGGGCGGTATCTTTCATCATTTCCCTTAAGGAGTTCTTCTTCGCCAATGATTTCCTTGCATGGATGTATAAGAGGATTCATGTGATCTGTGTATCTCCGATATATAGCTTAGTCCCGAATGATTATTTCTTAGATAATAAGGAAGAGCGGTTGCTGGATTTTAGTTTCTCTGCCTCTGGGCGGCATTGCTTGGTCGATACCTTGAGAGAGCAACGGGCTAAGTTGGTGTTTGGCGTAGACGAGGAGGTCTACGAGTTTTGTTCTCGTTCTCTGTTACACCCGGCTTTCTCCCATTATATGACTTCCCCGCTAACGCTATGGAAGAGATGGAGCGGGGCCGGTTTAACCCGGCAAATGTATGTCGTGATAGAGCGGAAGCGAATGGACGTGGTGTGTTACGCCCAAGGGCAACTCTTGTTTGTAAACTCTTACCAGGTCGATCAGCTAAACGATATAATGTATTATATATTATATGTGTGGAGGCAGGTTGGATTAGACCAAGAAGAAGACCGGTTGTATTTATTGGGAGAATCCTCTTCACAGACACGGGTTATGGAGCGGTTGCGAATTTATTTGCGCCATGTCGAGCCGATGGAAATTCCATCGGAAACGTATCTGCTGGGAGCGGATGTGGCGAAAGCCCCTATGGATTTAATATCTTTGTTAGTATGCGAATAATAAGCGGTATATACGGTCGTCGCCGTTTTGACGTGCCCTCTTCGTTTAGCGCACGTCCCACGACGGATTTCGCGAAAGAGAATATTTTTAATGTAGTGAATAACTTGGTGGATCTGGAAGGCATGGATGCGCTAGACCTTTTTGCCGGAACCGGAAGCATCTCCTTTGAGTTGATCTCGCGAGGATGCCGGAATGTGACCGCCGTAGAGAAAAACAACGCTCATGCCTCTTTTATCGCCAAGGTTGCGAAAGAGTTGAAGACGGATGCGTTGACCCTGATACGTGGGGATGTTTTCCGTTATTTAAGTTCGGCCCCCCGGCAGGGTTTTGATTTTATCTTTGCCGACCCTCCGTATGCCTTGCCGGAATTACCGGAAATACCTTCCCTAATTCTCGACCGTGACTTGCTGAGAGATGGCGGGATATTTGTCATGGAACATCCCAAGGCCAATGATTTCTCCTCCTTACCTTATTTTTATCAGCGCCGGGTATATGGTTCCGTGAACTTTAGCATCTTCCTTAAAGAAGGGGAGAGAACAGACGCATAAACGATTCCGCCAAACGTTGCTTGAGCGGGCGTTTTAGCCAGCGAGACGGGATCAGGCGCTCGCAATGATGCATGTCGTGTATGAAAATACGTTTCATTTGTAAGGCGAATTCCTTTTGGTATACGAAGGCGTTGATCTCAAAATTATGCTCGAAACTTCGGAAGTCCATGTTGGCAGATCCGATGCTTGCCAATGCGTCATCACACACCACCAGCTTGGAATGCAGGAATCCCGGTTTGTAAAGGTACACCTTTACGCCGGCTTTTACCATCTCGTCAATAAAGGAATGGCTGGCCATATTTGCGGAACGAGTATCGGAGCGTTTAGGCAACATCAAACGGACATCTACTCCCCCTAAGGCCGCGGTTTGCAACGCTTGGTTCAGTCCCTCGGTTGGAAGGAAATAAGGGGTTTGTATAAAGACATACTTTTTGGCGTTGGCAATCACGAAAATCGTGGCTTGCAGCAAAGTCCTCCATTGACCAACCGGGCCACTGGTAGCGATCTGCATGATATTATCGCTATAGATGCGGGCTGCCGGATAGTAAATCCGGTCGTTCAGGAGTTTTTTACTGATCACATACCAATCGATTAAGAACACGGATTGAAGCCCGTGCACTCCTTTCCCCTCGAATTTGAAGTGTGTATCCCTCCATATCCCCCAGGTGGTTCCTTTATCGTATCGATCGGCTATATTCATACCTCCCATGAAACCTACTTTCCCGTCTATCACGACGATCTTGCGGTGGTTCCGGTAGTTCACCTTGCTGGTGAGCACGGGGAAAGCTACCCTCAAAAACGCGTACACCTCGATACCCGCCTCTTTCATCTCCTTAAAGAAGCGATCCTTTACGTTCCAGCAACCCACGTCATCGTAAAGCACGCGTACCTCCACGCCTTCTTTCGCTTTCTTGATAAGGAGCTGTTGCACTTGCCGTCCTATCTCGTCATCGCAGAATATATAATATTGTATATGGATATGATGGGTCGCTTTCTTGATCTCTTCCAGCAAATCTTTGAATTTGTCGGCCCCGTTCGTGTAGATCGTGATTTGCGTCCCGTATAATAGGGAAGATTGGTTCGTGTTGGTCAACAGGGTCGATAAGGGTTTGTAAGGGTCTGGAACTACACAGGCATCTTGAGGCAATTTATCCTCTTGCGGCCTCTTCATGATGCGTTTGTAGGTACGCCTTGATATGACTCGTTGTTTCCGGTTGTCTTGTCCGAAGAAGAAGTAGAAAAGCAATCCGATACCGGGCGCTAACAATAAGACGATTACCCAGGGGATCGTCTTTAGTGGATTCCGGTTCTCTGTGATGATGACCAATACCAGCCCCAGTATCGTGACACTATACAATATGATGAATATTGTACCAACGATTAACTGTATGTGAATGGCTGCTAACATGAAACTCTTTCTTTGCTATGATCTGCTAAGATAAGAATGCTTTCCGAGAATAGCAAATATTAGACAATGCATATGAATGAGACGTTTTGCTTCGAAAAGCATGCCTTTTATTCTTATTTATTGTTACTGCCACGATTCACGGAATCTCGATATAATAAGGTCTATGCGAATATCACCGCCATATGCTGATAGATATGGGTTTTGAAAATGGGTTCAACTAAGGATGCGACATAAACCGGGAGAACGGTTCCCGTCTTTTATTCCCCCGTGAAATTCTTGCGTATCAACTCGGCGGATTTATACTCCTCTTCCAGATACGTCTCGATATGCCGTTTCTTCTTATCCTCCAATATCTCGTTGATAGCGATGAGGATACCCGTTTCCTCTACCTCCCCGAACTCATGGTTGATAGCGGTGCCGAATACACGCATCTTAGGCGACAGGCTCATGTAAGCGTTTACCAACGGAGGCACGTTGATGCCGAATTTACGCACCTCTTGGTTCAATACCTTGTAGTTGTCCTTGAAATTATCGTAGTGAAAGAGAGATTTCATCTTCTCCACGTCCATGTTCGTCTCCAAAGGATGTACGGGCGTGATCAGCCGGTCCGGGTCCGGAAAATGCAATCCGAGGAAATACAAGATCATATTACGGGCCTCTTGGTTGTAGGTATTGTACATGGTCACCTTCCCGAAATAATACCGCAAGCTAGGGTCTACCACGGATAAGGCGCCCAGTCCGTCCCATAGGTTATCCAACACGAACAGGCCCTTAGAGCCGGAACGGGTGGATTGATACTCCAAGGCCACGAACGAACGTCCCAGTTCCACCGTATAAGGAAGGATCTCCTTGATAAACTTCTCCGAGAAATTAAACAGGTGTGAGGTCGCCAAGGCCGGTTTGCCATTCTCGTCGAACCTCACGTCCGAGCCGCAAAGGAAACGGTATCCTCCTAGTATCTGCTCATCTTCCGGGCTCCAGACGATCAGTTGGCGGTAAGCGTCTTCCATGGTATCATACTCGTCGATATCCACCGGGAAGCCCGTGCCGCCCCCATAGTAACGGAAAGCCACCTCCCGCAGTCGCCCTATCTCTTGCATGACGTTGGGAGAGTCGTGCGCCGTGACGATATAAATCTCATTCCTCGATTTATTGGTACTTCTCAACCTCTTCTCTTTGGTCAATTCAGCTTTCAGTAGTGTCCTATCTATGGGATTGATAATGTCTTGCATATGTTTCGTCTGTTAGTCCTTGAGTTTGTATACCATGTTTTTCATCCACTCGGCCCATTCGATGGGTTTCTTGCTGTTGTCGAATGTCTGCCAAGGGATAGGCTTCCCGAAGTAAATCCGGAAGGTTTTATGCTTGCTCCGGAACATCTCGTCCGGCAAATAGATCATCTCGTAATTCATTTTTATGCCCAGCGCCTTGCGTATCCGGGCGAGGTTGTAGAAGAAGTTGGAATTCCTCCCGTCGAAATAGACCGGCACGATATCCCGCTTGTATTGCACCGCCTTTTGGATGAACGATTTCTTCCACTCCATGTCTTGTATCTTCCCGCTGATCTTACGGGAACATAACCCGGCGGGGAATGTGATGATCTGGTTGTCCGAGGCGAAAGCCTCTTCCAGCATTCGAGCGTTGTCCTTCCCTTGGGCACCGTGTTTATTGATCGGGACAAAGATGGATTTCAGGTTGGAAAGATAAAGCAACAAGTCGTTGACAGGATATTTGATACGCCCTTGGAACCGGGAACCGATGACAGCGGAGAGACAGATACCGTCCAACCCCCCGAGCGGATGATTGGAGGCGAAGATATAACGGCCTTCGGTCGGGATGTTTTCCTCGTGTACCAGATCGAGGGTAAGATCAAAATAACCGATAAGCTCACGCATGAAATCTACCCCTTCCTTGTCGTGGTAGCGGGCTAATATATCATTTAGCTCCTCTTGATGAACCGTGCGAATCAAGTAATCCACGATAAATCCCGGGATCTTGCGCAACGCCTTAGGCGCTTTTTGTGCCAATACTTTCTTGATATCTATCTTTGTTACACCTTGTTTTGCCATCTATCTAAGCTTGTCGGGGGCAAAGATAAAGTTTATAATTAAAAAGAGAGAGGTTTAAAGGAAGTTTTTGCTTTTTCGCCAGCGATCTTGGCTTTTTCCCTACTACCCGATACGTTAGCCTTTGGGGACTTAAGTATAGATGATATACCATCCGTTGGATGATCTGCGCCATCTGTCGAACAATCATCCAACGGATGGTAGACGATTCATATGAAAGGGTGGACAGGCTGGCGGAGGCCGGTGAAAAACTTAGGAAATAAGGGTGAAAAAGCTAAGGGTTAACGACCTGTTGATAACTTTTTCCTACTTTTCTTATATAAATGTTGGCGGGTAATTTTTGAAATGTGTACTTTTACCCACCGATAAGGCATGTATGTGCGTATCAAAGGAGTACGACGCTTTGTTTAAGAGGAAGTTTAACGTAAGAACGACGAATGGAAGAAAAAGATAGTTGCTATCACGTACCGGTAATGCTGCGAGAAAGCTTGGAGGGATTGGATATCCGTCCCGACGGGATTTACGTGGATGTTACGTTTGGCGGTGGAGGCCATTCCCGCGAGATCTTAAGACGGCTGGGCAGCGAGGGCGAGCTTTACGGCTTCGACCAAGACGAGGATGCCGAGCATAATATCCCGGTAGACCCACGATTCACTTTCGTGCGCAGCAATTTCCGTTATTTATATAATTTTATGCGTTACTACGGAGAATGTGGGAAGATAGACGGTCTGTTGGCAGACTTGGGTGTTTCTTCCCATCATTTCGACGATAAGGAGCGCGGTTTCTCTTTCCGTTTCGACGGGGCCTTGGATATGCGGATGAACGCACGTGCCGGGCAGACCGCCGCCGATGTCGTGAATAACTATACGGCAGAGGCGTTGGCCGACGTGTTTTATCTGTATGGCGAGTTGAAGGTGGCGCGGAAGTTGGCGTCTGTGCTGGTGAAAGCCCGCGAGACAAGGAAGATCGAGACGATCGGGGATTTCCTGGAGGTGGTCAAGCCGTTTACGGGAAAAGATAAGGAAAAGAAATTCTTGGCGCAAGTCTTTCAGGCACTTCGTATCGAGGTGAACGATGAGATGAGGGCGCTGAGAGAGATGTTGCAAAGTTCCTTACGGGTGTTGAGGCCGGGAGGACGTTTGGTGGTTATCACCTACCATTCCTTGGAAGACCGCTTGGTGAAGAACTTTTTGAAGACTGGTAATTTCGAGGGGAAATGCGAGCAGGATTTCTTCGGGAACGTGCAATCGCCTTTCCGCTTGGTCAATAATAAGGTAATCGTCCCGGCAGACGAGGAGGTGGAGCGGAACCCCCGTTCCCGGAGCGCTAAGCTGAGAATCGCAGAGAAGGTGTAAAGGAGGATTATATTTATATGGAAGAGAACGGGCAACGTAAGAAAACGAGGAAGAAGGAGAAACGCCTCTCGTTTTGGTATATACTTGGCGGTGGTATCCTGAAGGAGGATTTCATCCTAAGGCATACACGCATGATCGTGCTGGTTGTCGTATTGGCGTTTTTCTTTATCGGTAACCGGTATACGTGCATGCAAAAGTTGCGTGAGATCGACCGGTTGCAACAACAGCTGAGGGATGTACGTTTCGAGGCGCTGTCGATCTCGTCCGAGTTGACGGGCAATAGTCGGCAGTCGCAGATCGAGTTGTTAATTGAGGAACAAGGTATTGACTTGGAGGGAGCGAAAACCCCTCCTTATGAGTTGTATAAGTGAGATAAAGTATAAATGGGTATGTCTGAAGAAAACGAACCAAGGGAGGTAGAGCCTAAAAGTAGCCGGATTTTATTCTGTTACTTCGTGGTAGTGCTATTGTTGGGGCTTGTGGCTGTAGGGATACTGTTTCGTGCCTTCGATACGGCCTTCGTGGAGAGAGATAAATGGTTGAAGGTAGCCGAGAGCCAGAAACGACCGAACCGCTTGGTATTGCCGGGACGAGGCAATATCTATTCGTCGGACGGTAAGCTGATGGCCACCAGCGTACCTCGCTATTATATGTATATCGATTTTAGGGCAGAGGCGTATAGCCCGGCCAAGGATGCAAAGTATAATTGGCGGGATACGTTCAAGATGTCAAAAAGGAACGGGGTAGACTCGTTAGCTTTTTATCTTTCCCGTAAATTGAAGGATCGTACGCCGGCGGGCTATAAGGCTTATCTATTGAAAGGGCTGAGTGGCAAGAGTCGCCAGTTTCCGGTCTATGCGGGGAAGGTCTCTTACTCGGACTTGAAGGAGATCCGCAAGTTCCCGTTCTTTCGCTTAGGGCGTTATAAGAGCGGTTTTTATACGAAAGAGATGGTACAGCGGCAGAAACCTTTCGGGACCTTGGCGTCTCGTACGATCGGTGATATCTACGGAGAGATTGAGGAAGGGGGGACTACGAAAGGTAAGAACGGGCTGGAATTACAGTATGACTCGCTCCTGCGGGGGCAGGCCGGGTTAAGCTCCGTACGCCGTGTCGGTGGAGGCTGGACGAACGTGATCGAGGTGGAGCCGGTAGATGGTATGGACATCCGTACCACGATCGATATCAATATACAGGATATAACGGAGAAGTCGCTGGTCGATAAATTGAAGGCGATCGATGCCGAGTCAGGAACGGCGGTCGTGATGGAGGTCGAGACCGGAGAGGTCAAGGCGATTACGAATATGGGCCGTATCCGCGAGGGCGTATATGGAGAGACAAAGAACCATGCCGTGGCGGACGAGATCGAGCCGGGTTCTACTTTCAAGGTAGCCTCCATCATGGTAGCTTTAGAGGATGGATTATGTAATCCGGGAGATACGGTCGATGTAGGCAATGGCATATATATGTATAAAGGAGCCCGCATGACGGACCATAATATGAATAAAGGGGGATACGGGCGTATCTCGGTGGAGCAGGCGATTTGGTACTCCTCCAATATCGGTGTGGCCAAGACGATCTTGAAAGGCTATGCGGATAACCCGACGAAGTTTGTGGAAGGTCTGTACCGTATCGGTATGAATGCGGACCTTCGCTTGGAGATACCGGGAGCGGGGCGTGCCAAGATACGCCGCCCGGACGATACGACCCGTTATTGGTCTAAGACAACCTTGCCTTGGATGTCGTTCGGTTACGAGACGCAGGTGCCGCCGATCAACACATTGGCGTTTTTCAACGCGATTGCGAACGACGGGAAAATGGTTCGCCCGATGTTTACGAAGGAGATCTTGCATAATGGCAAGACCGTGCAGAGTTTCTCCACGGAGGTAATCAACCCTTCGATCTGCTCGGATCATACGTTGGCGGTGATAAAAGATATGTTGCTGGGAGTCGTGGAGAAAGGAACCGGTAAAGCGGTCCATTCGGATATTGTCCGGATTGCCGGGAAGACCGGTACGGCGCAGATCGCTACGGGTGGAGTCTACCGTACGAGCGGGCACCAAGTCTCTTTCTGTGGCTATTTCCCGGCTGATCATCCGAAATATTCTTGTATCGTGGTGATACGTCGTCCCCGTATCGGTTATCCTTCGGGTGGTACGATGTCGGGGGGGGTAGTCCGTGCGATCGCTGAGAAGATATACGCCAGCCATATGTCGTTCGATGTCTTGGATATGGAACGGGATTCGATGGCCGTGATGGTGCCTCGTGTGAAAGGTGGTGATCTGAAAGCGGTAGAAGGCGTATTGGATGAATTGGATATTAAGGCAGATACGGATAGCTTGGAAACAAAATGGGTGGTAGCTTCTGCCGGTCGAGAGGAAAATAAGGTGAATTTGAGCGATCTGACGATTCGCGAGGGATTGGTTCCCCGGGTGGTCGGCATGGGGGCTAAAGATGCGGTTTTCTTGTTAGAGCAGGCGGGCTTGCGTGTATCCTTGTCGGGAGCCGGGCGAGTCGTATCGCAGAGTGTCTTGCCGGGGCAGCGAGTGTCTAAGGGGCAGACCGTATTATTAACATTGAAATAAGTATGGAACTAAGAGATTTAATCGGTGCGTTGGAAACTCCCGAGTTGATGGGAGCGGATAATGTGGATATCACGAATATTCAGTCGGATTCCCGCCGGGTGACGGGAGGGTCTTTGTTTGTTGCGGTGAGGGGTACGGCCGTGGATGGCCATGCTTATATAGATAGCGCTATAGAGAAGGGAGCTGTCGCTATCGTATGCGAGGAGGTTCCCGCCGGTTTGGAGGGGAAATGCTCGTTTATCGTGGTGAGGGATTCGGCAGAGGCCTTGGGGCTTTTGGTATCTCGCTGGTATGGCGATCCTTCTCGGAAACTGGTATTGGTAGGTGTGACGGGTACGAACGGGAAGACTACGATCGCTACTTTGTTATATGAGATGTTCAGGAAGATGGGACATAAAGTGGGATTGCTTTCCACGGTATGTAATTATATAGATGGCGAGGCGATACCTACGGATCATACGACTCCGGACCCACTTACGCTTCATTCCTTGATGGCCCGGATGGTAGAGGCCGGATGCGAGTATGCTTTTATGGAGGTTAGCTCTCATTCGATCGATCAGCGGCGTATCAGCGGCTTGTCTTTCGACGGGGGGATTTTCACGAACCTGACTCGCGATCATTTGGATTATCATAAAACCGTGGAGAATTACTTGAAGGCGAAGAAGAAATTTTTCGATGACCTGCCTGCCGGGGCTTTCGCCTTGACGAATGCCGATGATAAGTCCGGCTTGGTGATGTTGCAGAATACGAAGGCGAAGAAGTTGACATATTCCTTGCGTACCTTGGCCGATTTCAAGGGGAAAATATTGGAATCTCATTTCGAAGGTACGGACTTGATTATTAACGGTCGGGAGGTTATGGTACATTTCGTGGGACGTTTCAATGCTTATAATTTACTGGCCGTATACGGTGCCGCGGTTTCTTTGGGGAAAGATCCCGAGGAGGTGCTGGTCGTGTTGAGTACGCTTCGCTCTGTATCCGGCCGGTTCGAGACGATCCAGTCTCCGCTCGGTTATACGGCGATCGTGGATTACGCTCACACACCGGATGCCTTGACGAACGTATTGAATGGTATCCATGAGGTACTGGACGGGAAAGGACGTATCATTACCGTTGTGGGGGCCGGAGGAAACCGAGATAAGGGAAAGCGCCCGTTGATGGCGAAAGAGGCCGTCAAGCTGAGTGATCAGGTAATCCTTACCTCCGATAACCCGCGCTTTGAGGAACCGGATGAGATCATTAAAGACATGGTGGCCGGATTGACGAAAATGGATATGGAACGTACCTTATGTATCACGGATCGTGCGCAAGCGATCAAGACCGCCACGATGTTGGCAAAGAAGGGAGACGTGATCCTTGTCGCCGGAAAAGGACATGAAGATTATCAGGAGATCAAGGGGGTGAAACATCATTTTGATGATCGGGAGACGATAAAAGAAATCTTTAATGGTTGACAATTGATAAGTGGCAGTTGCGCTTAGCGATATTTAATTGCCATTTGTCAACTATCAACTAAAAAACATAGTTTTTATGCTGTATTATCTTTTTAATTATTTGGATCAGTTGGATTTCCCGGGAGCGGGTATGTTTAAGTACGTATCTTTCCGATCGGGTTTGGCCTTGATCTTATCTTTGTTTATCTCTACGGCGATCGGTCGGCGTATCATCGATAAGTTGCAAATGTTGCAGATCGGCGAGACGGTGAGAGAACTGGGATTGGAGGGCCAGATGAGTAAGAAGGGAACGCCGACGATGGGAGGTATTATCATTATTATCGCTATATTGATCCCTACTTTGCTGTGTGCCAAGCTAAATAATATCTATGTGATATTGATGTTGGTGACAACGGTCTGGTTGGGGGCTTTGGGATTTGCGGACGATTATATCAAGGTGTTCAAGAAGAACAAGGAGGGTATGCACGGGCGTTTCAAGATCGTTGGTCAGGTCGGATTGGGCCTGATCGTTGGCTTGGTGTTGTTTATGAGCCCGGACGTGGTGATCAAGGAGAATATGGAGGTGCGCCATGATAACGTGATCGAGGAGGTACGTTACCATGCGGTGGAGACCAAATCGACAAAAACTACCATCCCGTTCTTGAAAAACAATAATTTCGATTACGCCAACTTGGTGAACTGGGCGGGCGATTATAAGGAAGAGGCCGCATGGCTGGTATTCGTACTGATGGTGATCTTCGTGGTGACCGCCGTGTCGAACGGAGCTAATATGACGGATGGACTGGACGGTTTGGCTGCCGGGACATCGGCTATCATCGGAGTGGCGCTTGGTATTTTGGCTTATATGTCGTCTCACTTTGAGTTCGCCTCGTTCTTGAATATCATGTTTATACCCGGTGCGGAGGAGTTGGTGGTTTATGCCGCTGCCTTTATCGGAGCGACAGTCGGCTTCTTATGGTACAACTCGTATCCGGCCCAGGTATTTATGGGAGACACGGGAAGTCTGACCTTGGGAGGTATCATCGCCGTTTTTGCGATCATCATCCGTAAGGAGCTGTTGATACCGATCCTTTGTGGTATTTTCTTGGTGGAGAATATATCGGTCATGTTGCAAGTGGCCTACTTTAAATATACGAAGAAGAAGTATGGGGAAGGTCGCCGTATTTTCAAGATGGCCCCTTTGCACCACCATTTCCAGAAACCGGGAAATGCGGGTATACAAGCGTTGATCCAGAAACCGTTCAATGTCGTGCCAGAATCGAAAATCGTGGTTCGCTTCTGGTTGATCGGTATTATTCTGGCTGTTATGACGATAGTTACGTTAAAGATGAGATAAAAAGATGAGTAAGAGAATGGTTATATTAGGGGCCGGTGAGAGTGGCACGGGAGCCGCTGTCTTGGCGAAGGCGAGAGGATTCGATGTGTTCGTGTCCGATAAATCGTCTATCAAACCTAAGTATAAGGAGATGCTGGACAACCACGGGATTCGTTGGGAAGAAGGACAGCATACCGAAGCCGACATCTTGAATGCCGACGAGATAGTCAAGAGCCCGGGTATTCCCGATAAGGCTCCTATCATACAGTCGCTGAAAAAGCAAGGTACACCGATCATCTCCGAAATCGAGTTTGCGGGGCGTTATACGGATGCGAAGATGATCTGCATCACGGGAAGTAACGGCAAGACGACAACGACGATGCTTACGTATCATATCCTGAAAGAAGCAGGAGTAGACGTGGGTTTGGCCGGGAATGTAGGTAACAGCTTGGCGCTTCAAGTAGCGGAAGACCCTCATGCGGTCTACGTGATTGAGTTGAGCAGTTTCCAACTGGACAATATGTACGACTTTAAGGCAGATATCGCTATTTTATTGAACATAACACCGGATCATCTGGACCGTTATAACTATGAGATGCAGAACTATATAGACGCAAAGTTCCGCATCTTGCAAAACCAGACGAAAGGCGATGCCTTCATTTTCTGGAACGATGACCCGATCATAGCCCGTGAGATCGCCAAACGGCATCCGGAGGCTACTCTTTACCCATTCGCCGAGACACATGAGAACGGCGTGAAGGGATATACGGAAAATAATCAAGTAGTTATTGAAACGGCAAACGGAACATTTACGATGGAACAAGACCTATTGGCATTGACTGGTACGCATAACCTGTATAACTCTTTGGCTTCAGGTATAGCGTCCAAGATCGTGGACATTCATGATGAGAAGATACGTGCCTCACTCAGTGATTTCACGGGTGTTGAGCACCGTTTGGAAAAGGTGCTTCGCGTGCGTGGCGTTGATTATATCAATGACTCGAAAGCTACGAACGTAAACTCTTGTTGGTATGCCTTGCAGAGCATGACGACTCCGCTCGTATTGATCTTGGGAGGTACGGATAAGGGAAATGATTACTCGGAGATCGAGGAACTTGTGAAGAAGAAGGTGCATTCATTAATCTTCTTGGGCGTGGACAACACTAAATTGCATGCCTTCTTCGATGGGAAAGTCGCACATATAGAAGATGCCCGATCGATGGAAGAGGCTGTGACGAAAGCTTATAAGATGGCTCATAAGGGAGATACGGTATTGCTCTCTCCTTGCTGTGCTAGCTTCGACCTGTTCAAGAGCTATGAGGATCGGGGTGACCAGTTTAAGGCTTGCGTGCGTAATTTGTAATAAGAGATAAAATGGATCTGGCGAGTAAACTGTTTAAGGGCGACCGGGTGATATGGATCATTTTCATGTTCCTATGTCTTATATCGGTGGTAGAGGTGTTCAGCGCGACCAGTACGATCGCTTATAAGAATGCGAATCACTGGGCGCCTATCGTACGCCACGCCACGTTTTTACTGGGAGGTTTCGTCATGGTATTGTTGTTGCATAATATACCGTGCCGGTTCTTCTCCGCGTTTATTATATTGCTGCCGGTCTCGATGCTGATGCTGATCGTGACACCCTTTATCGGTGTGGATGCCAATGATGCGCATCGATGGCTGGAGATCATGGGGATACAGTTCCAGCCTTCGGAGTTTGGGAAACTGGCTTGTGTCGTCTTTGTCGCCTTCTTGCTTAGTAAGCGGGGAAAGTTAACGGAGAACCAGATTTTTAAGTATATACTGATTGGGGTGGGGGCGACTTGTGTCTTGATCCTACCGGAGAACTTCTCGACAGCTTTTATGTTGTTTGGAGTTTGTTTCCTGATGATGTTTATCGGCCAATTACCGTTTGGGAAATTGGCGAGGTTGGCGGGTATTTTGATGTTGGCGTTAGTGTTGTTCCTGGCATTACTTAAGTTTACGCCGGCTGCTATTACCCAGTATTTGCCGGATCGGTTCGTTACTTGGCAAGGCCGTTTGGAACGTTTCTTCGACGGGAACGAGGATAACTTGGACGAGAACGGGACATATAAGATAACCGATGATAATTATCAGGTGACCCATGCGAAGATAGCCATCGCCCGGGGTGGTGTATTAGGACGGATGCCCGGACATGGGCAACAACGTGACTTCCTGCCACAGGCGTATTCCGATTTTATCTATGCGATTATCATAGAGGAATTGGGTATCGTTGGGGGAATTTTCGTGTTACTGCTTTACATCATGCTACTGGTCCGGGTCGGGATGATCGCCCGGAAATGTGATAAGCCATTCCCGAAATTCCTAGTGTTGGGATGCGGGTTGCTGGTGGTAGTCCAAGCCTTGGCGAATATGGCGGTAGCCGTGAATTTAGTGCCTGTTACCGGGCAGCCGATGCCGTTGGTGAGTCGAGGTGGTACGTCGACGCTAATTTCTTGCATTTATTTCGGGATCATATTGAGCGTAAGTCGCTTTGGTGCCAATATCGGAAATGAGGATGAGGACGAGGAGGACACGGAGAGTCCTTCCAGCGAACCATCCGGAGAGACAATAAATCAGGCAGTCGAGGGAGAGAAAGAGAATAATCCGCTATCGGCTGTCGAAACGATAACTGTAGAGTCAAAAGTATGAGAAAATACCGGATCATAATAAGTGGTGGTGGTACGGGGGGCCATATCTTTCCGGCCATATCTATCGCTAATACTTTCAAGAAACGTTTTCCGGAAACGGAAATCTTATTTGTAGGTGCGGAAGACCGCATGGAGATGGATAAGGTTCCGGCTGCCGGTTATAAAATCGTAGGTTTACCGGTGAGCGGGTTTGATCGCGCCCATTTGATGAACAACGTGAAGGTCTTGGCCCGTTTAGCGAAAAGCTTGCGCTTGGCGAGAAAGACGATCCGTGAGTTCAAACCGGACATAGCGGTCGGCGTGGGTGGTTATGCCAGCGGACCGACTTTATGGATGGCGGCCTCGCAAGGTGTTCCTGCGTTGATACAGGAACAAAACTCGTATGCCGGTGTGACCAATAAATTGTTGGCGAAGAAAGCGAGCAAGATTTGTGTCGCTTACGAAGGTATGGAGAAGTTCTTTCCGGCAGATAAGATCGTGATCACGGGGAATCCGGTACGACAGGATTTGGAAGAGGCGCTAAGTAAAAGAGAGGAGGCATTGGCGTTCTTCGGGCTCTCTCCGGAGAAAAAAACGATCCTTGTGGTAGGGGGGAGCCTTGGCGCACGTACGATCAACCGGAGTGTTCAAGGGGATCTGGACAAGTTCTTTGCCTCGGATGTGCAGGTTATCTGGCAAACCGGGCGATATTATTATAACGATGCTTCCAAGCATTTGAAGGCGTACCGGGGAATGCCCGTTTGGTGCTCGGACTTTATTACCCGTATGGATTATGCTTACTCTGCGGCAGATTTGGTGATATCCCGTGCGGGAGCTAGTTCTATCTCGGAACTTTGCTTATTAGGAAAACCGGTAGTCTTGGTGCCTTCTCCGAACGTAGCGGAAGATCATCAGACCAAGAATGCCTTGGCACTGGTCAATAAGGATGCCGCCGTTATGATTGCCGATAAAGATGCGGAGAGGGATTTAGTGCCTGCCGCCTTGAATATTGTCCATGATGATGAACGTTTGCGTACATTGAGCCGTAATATTGAGACCTTGGCGCAACGCCGTAGCGCAGATCGTATCGTGGATGAGATAGTTAAGATTATAGATAAGAAATAAGGGATATGGATATAAATAAAGTGACAGCGGTATATTTCGTAGGAGCCGGCGGCATTGGGATGAGTGCCTTGATCCGTTATTTCCTTTCTAAAGGAAAAAGGGTAGCTGGATACGATAAGACCCCTTCCGATTTAACCGAGGAGTTGAAAAAGGAGGGAGCCGATATTCACTATGAGGATAATATAGCTTTGATCGGAGATGTGTTCAAATCGCCCGCCGATACGTTGGTGGTTTATACGCCGGCGGTACCGGAGGCGCATACGGAATTGACCTATTTCCGTGAGCATGGTTTCGAGGTGATGAAGCGGGCCCGTGTCTTGGGAGAGATCACGAAAAGTAGCCGGGGTTTATGTGTGGCGGGAACGCATGGCAAGACAACGACTTCTTCTATGCTGGCTCATTTGCTGAAACAGTCGCCGGTGGATTGCAACGCTTTCCTCGGAGGAATCTTAAAGAACTACGAGAGTAATTTGATGCTTTCCGATACAAGCGACCTGACCGTGATTGAGGCAGATGAGTTCGACCGTTCTTTCCATTGGCTTACCCCTTATATGGCGGTGATTACTTCCGCTGATCCGGATCATCTGGATATTTATGGTACGGCAGAAGCTTACCGGGAGAGTTTCGAGAAATTTACCTCCTTGATCCGTTCCGATGGTTGTTTATTGATCAAGAAAGGAATTGATGTAACGCCCCGTTTACAGGAGGGTGTGAAGAAATATACCTATTCTGTTACGGAAAGAGCGGACTTTTGCGCTGAAAATATTCGTATTTGCGCTGGAAATATTATCTTTGACTTCGTGGGGCCGGAAATCCGTATTCCTGATGTGGAATTAGGGGTTCCCGTAAAGGTGAATATAGAGAACGGGGTAGCGGCTATGGCAATCGCTTGGTTGAACGGGGTGAAACCGGAGGATCTGCGAAAAGGTATGGCTACATTTGCTGGCCCTCGCCGTCGCTTCGATTTCCATTTGAAGACGGACCAAGTGGTGTTGATCGATGATTATGCTCATCATCCGGCAGAATTGCGGCAGAGTATCTTGTCGGTGAAGGAATTATATGCAGGTCGTAAGGTGACAGGTATTTTCCAGCCGCACTTATATACCCGTACCCGGGATTTTGCGGATGATTTTGCGGCGAGTCTTTCTTTATTGGATGAGTTGATCTTGCTGGATATTTATCCCGCTCGCGAGGATCCGATTCCGGGAGTAACCTCTCGGATTATTTTTGATAGGGTGACGATCCCTTCTAAGACATTGTGTAAGAAGGAAGAGCTTTTAGACGTGGTCGCCGCCGGGAAATATGAGGTCGTATTAATGGTAGGTGCCGGCAATATTGATCGTTTGATGGAGCCTGTAAAAGAAATTTTATGTAAACAAATAAGGAAACCGTGATCCGAATAATTTCCATAGTAGTGGCTACGTTGTTATTCTGCTACATCGTGTTTGTCTCGTTTTTCTTCCGGGAAATGCGCCAAGATGTTGTCTGTCAAGATTTGCAAGTCGTGGTGAAAGACAGTCTGGATAAGCACTTTGTAAGTGAGAGTGACCTTGTGTCTATACTGAAGAAGGCCGGGCTTGATCCGATCAAACAACCGATGGCCGACGTGAATACGGATCGGATCGAGACGGAATTACTTAAGAATGAGATGATAGCCCAGGTGGAGGCCTATAAGACTCCTTCGGGGATTATCAAGCTGGAGGTCATGCAAAAGATGCCTATCCTCCGGATTATGAGCGTAAGAGGCAGTTATTACGTGGATAATCTGGGAACTACCATGCCGATCAGCCGTAGGTATGCCGCTCACGTGCCAATCGTGAGTGGATATGTGGAAAAAGAGCTTGCGGTGACCGACTTATACAAATTTGCATTATTTTTGCAAGAGAATGAGTTCTGGAATGACCAGATCGAGCAAATATATGTCTATCCGGATAAGGACATAGAACTTATTCCCAAGGTGGGTAATCACCGGATCATGCTGGGTACTTTGGATGAATTCGAAGAAAAGCTTGCGAATTTAAAGATTTTCTATGAACAAGCGATCCCTAAAGTAGGTTGGGAAAAGTACGGTATGATTAATTTAAAATATAAGAATCAGATTGTTTGTACTAAAAAATAGATGATATGGCATACACAGACTTTATAGCAGCTATTGACCTAGGTACCTCCCATATGGTAGGAATGGTGGGGACTAAGAATGCGACAGGCGCTCTTTCTATCATCGCCTACGAAGTTGAGAATTCCGGCACCTGCATACGAAGAGGATGTGTATATAATGTGAAGGAGACGGCGAGTAAGATAAAACGCCTGGTCCTGAAATTAGAGAATAAACTGGGTGGTTCCAAGATCGGTCAGGTATATGTGGGATTGGGGGGGCAGTCGCTCCGTTCCATCGAGCATACGGTTTGTAAGGTGCTGGGAGCGGAAGGTGTAGTCACAGAGGAGATTATAGACTCGCTCTATCAAGAGTGTAAGGATTATCATCCGGATATGTTGACCGTTCTTGACGTGGTCTCTCCCTCCTATTTTTTAGATGATAAGCCGGAGTCTAATCCGGTGGGCGTGCCTTGCAGCCGTATCGAGGCTCGCTATAAACTGATCGTGGGACGTCCTTCCTTGAAATTAAATATTATCAATAGTATTTCGGAACAAGCGAAGATTGAGATTGCGGGGATTCTCGTCTCGCCCCTTGCGCTGGGAGATGTCGTGTTGAGTGACAATGAGAAAGACTTGGGGTGTGCCTTGATTGGCTTTGGTGCCGGTGTGACAACGATATCTGTCTATAAGGGAGGTAAATTGGCCAGTCTTTCCGTTGTTCCTTTTGGAGGGAACTTGATAACAAAAGATATAACCAATCTCAGGGTCGTAGAGTCTGAGGCAGAACGCTTGAAGATTACTTATGGCAGGGCGAAAGCAGACCGGGAGAATGATATGACCATCCAAGTAAGTTTAGCGGATGGCATGGGATTGCGCGAGATTAAGCTGGCCGAGTTGAATAATGTGATTGAGGCCCGTATGGATGAAATCCTGGAGAATGTATATGCTCGTTTGGAAGCTACAGGTTTGATGAATGCTCTCGGAGCGGGAGTCGTGATTACAGGTGGAGGAGCTGCTTTAAAGAATTTGCCAGTAGTAATGAGTGAGCGTTTGAAGATGGAGGTTCGTTACTCTTCGGTTCGTAAGGGAGTTGTGGCTAGCGGTGATTTAGTGGTTGCTAGTAATCCTGAGTATGCGGTGGCCATCGGCCTTTTGGCAGAAGGAACCAAGAATTGTGCGTTATATATACCTCCAAAACCGGAACCTAAGATAGAGCTGGATGTGGATCCAGAACCTATGCCGGCTCCGGAACCGGAACCTGTCAAAGAGAAACCGAAAAAAAAAGGTTCCGGCTTGTTCGGACGTTTGACAAAGGGGATCGATACCTTTGGGAAAACCCTCTTCGACGATGATGATAACGAGAGAAAATAACGTGATCTACGAATGTAATAAAACCGGAAGACAATGGACGATACAATATTAAATTTTAATTATCCTACGGATACTCCCAAGATCATTAAAGTGATTGGTGTTGGAGGCGGTGGCGGAAATGCCGTTACTCATATGTACAAGGAGGGGATACACGATGTTACGTTCGTGTTATGTAATACGGATAATCAGGCCTTGAACCGTTCGGATGTTCCTATCAAGTTGTTGCTAGGACGCGAGATCACGCAAGGATTAGGTGCGGGAAACAAACCGGAGAAAGCGATGATGGCAGCCGAGGAGAGTTTGGACGACCTGCGAGGTATGTTGAACGATGGTACGAAGATGGTATTTATTACTGCCGGTATGGGTGGTGGTACTGGTACAGGTGCCGCTCCGGTTATCGCTCGTATCGCGAAAGACATGGGTATATTGACAGTCGGTATTGTAACTATTCCATTCTTGTTTGAGGGTGAGCGTAAGATTATACAAGCCTTGAATGGCGTGGAAGAGATCGCGAAAAACGTGGATGCCTTATTGGTGATCAATAACGAGCGTTTGCGTGAGATTTATTCGGATCTTTCCGTGATGAATGCTTTTGGCAAGGCCGATGATACCTTGACAATCGCCGCCAAGAGTATCGCTGAGATCATTACACTTCCTGGTATTATTAATCTCGACTTCGCTGATGTCAACACCACGATGAAAGATGGGGGTGTCGCTTTGATGAGTAATGGCTATGGAGAAGGAGAGGGACGTGTTCGCCAGGCGGTGGAAGATGCTCTGAATTCCCCGCTATTGAGTAACAACGATGTGAAGAACGCCAAGAAGATCTTGTTCAACGTATATTTCAGCGAGGAGGCTGAGTTGCGTATGGAGGAGATGAACGATGTGCATAACTTTATGTCTGAGTTTAATCGAGATATAGAAGTTATCTGGGGTACTGCCGTGGATAATACGTTAGGTAATAAAGTGAAAATGACGATTCTCGCCACTGGATTTACGATGGATGATATTCCATTGATCGCTGATAAACGCAGGAATGAGGCCGCTCAGATGACGGAGGAAGAGTTGCGTTTGGAGGAAGAACGGATAGAGAAAGAACGTAAGGAGCGGGATTTGATCGGTAAATATTATGGTGCTTCCGCACAGAAAGCAGGACGTTTCACTTCTCGTGCGAAAGCGGTGGTTTTAACGCAAGATGAGTTGGATGATGATGCCTTGATTGCCTTGATTGAGGATAACCCGACGTATAACCGAGATCCGAAGATCGTGGCCCGTGCCCGTTCTAGGGTGACGGGAGAGGATATTCAAGTGTCGGCTTCGACTATGGCAAAGCAACCGAGTAAGCAACCTCGCCAAGATTCTCCGCGGGGAGGTAAGCAAGTGATCAGTTTCCGATAGTTAATAATATAATAAGGATATGGATTTATTTGAACAAGTCAGCGAAGACATTAAAAACGCGATGAAGGCGAAAGATAAGGTTGCCTTGGAGACATTGAGAAATGTAAAGAAATTTTTCTTGGAAGCGAAAACCGCTCCGGGAGCTAATGATACTCTGACGGACGCAGATGCCCTGAAGATCATGCAGAAATTGGTGAAACAAGGGAAAGACTCGGCCGCTATTTACGTGCAGCAAGGCCGTCAAGATTTGGCTGATACGGAATTGGAGCAGGTAAAGGTGATTGAAAAATATTTACCTCAACAAATGTCGGCCGAAGAATTAGAGAAAGAACTGAAAGCCATTATCGCTCAAGTTGGAGCCACTGGCCCGAAAGATATGGGAAAGGTAATGGGGATGGCCTCAAAAGCTTTGGCGGGAAGAGCCGAGGGACGGGTGATATCCGAGACGGTGAAGCGTTTACTTAATTAATTATCTATAGGAAAACCGTGCCAAGGGTGCTCTGACAATAGCTCGTCGGAATGCCCTTGGTGCGGTTTTTCGTATATACCTTTTTCCTTTGACAATTTAATTCTTTAAAAAACCATGATTACTTTTACATGTTGCCTGATTGCCCTTATCGTTGGATATTTTACTTATGGTAAGTTTGTCGAACGAGTGTTTGGCATAGATTCCTCCCGGGTTACTCCCGCTTTCACGAAGCAAGATGGCGTTGATTATATACCGTTGCCTACTTGGAAGATTTTCATGATCCAGTTTCTGAATATAGCGGGGTTAGGACCTATTTTCGGTGCTATAATGGGCGCTAAGTTTGGAGTAGCCTCTTTTCTATGGATCGTATTAGGAAGTATATTTGCCGGGGCTACCCATGATTTCTTGTCGGGAATGCTCTCGCTACGACATGATGGAGAAAGCCTTCCGGAATTAATCGGGCGGTATCTGGGGAATAATTTCAAGCAATTTATGCGTGGTTTTACGGTAATCCTGATGATCCTGGTCGGAGCTGTTTTCGTAGCTGGTCCGGCAGGGTTGCTGGCTAAATTGACTCCGGAGTATTTGGATATTACGTTTTGGATTATCGTCGTATTCATTTATTATATATTGGCTACTCTATTACCCGTTGATAAGATTATCGGAAAGATTTATCCGTTATTTGCCATTGCTTTATTATTTATGGCTGTAGGTATCTTGGTTATGTTATTTGTTAACCAGCCGCCGTTGCCGGAGATTACGGATGGGCTCGGTAATACACACCCGGAAGGCTTACCTATTTTTCCGATCATGTTTGTTAGTATCGCTTGTGGCGCTATATCCGGCTTTCATGCTACCCAAAGCCCATTGATGGCTCGTTGCATGAAAAGTGAGAGGTATGCTCGCCCGGTGTTTTATGGGGCGATGATCACCGAAGGTATCGTTGCCTTGATCTGGGCCGCCGCCGCTACATATTTTTTCCATAATAATGGGATGGAGGAGAATAATGCCGCGGTCGTGGTAGACAGTATTACGAAAGAGTGGCTAGGAACTGTCGGCGGTGTATTAGCGATATTGGGTGTGATAGCGGCCCCGATTACATCCGGTGATACGGCTTTCCGCTCGGCTCGTCTGATTGTTGCCGATTTTCTGCATATGGAGCAGAAGACGATAACCAAACGGTTGATGATTTGTATTCCCATGTTTGTCGTTGCTATAGGAATTTTATTGTATAGCCAGAAAGATAAGGATGGGTTTGATATGATCTGGCGTTATTTTGCGTGGAGTAACCAGACATTGGCGGTATTTACTTTATGGGCTTTAACCGTATATCTGGTACAAACGAAGAAGTTGTATGTGATAACCTTGGTTCCCGCTTTGTTCATGACTGCGGTATGTTCTACATATATCTTTGTGGCTCCGGAAGGTTTGAGCCTTTCTTCTGGTATTTCTCAACTTTTGGGCTTACTGGTCACATTGATTGTTTTCGGGGTATTCCTATTGTGGAAAAGAAGGAATGCGTCTTTGATCCGACCTGAAGAAAAATAATGATAGCTTGAGGGTAATAGAAAAGGCTGGTAATTTAACCAGCCTTTTCTATTGTCGTTGTTAAAGTACTATATTAAAGTACTTGTATACCTTCTTCACGGGCTTGTTCCTCTCCGGAAGGAGTGATCAGCTTATAGCCTTTACCATGAATGTTGATAATTTCGATACCCGGATCGTCTTTCAGCAATTTACGTAGTTTCGTGATATAAACGTCCATGCTACGAGCGTTAAAGTAATTGTCGTCTACCCAGATCGTCTTCAACGCATAATTACGCTCAAGGATCTCATTTGCGTGGGCGCATAATAAGCTTAATAATTCGCATTCCTTCGTAGTAAGTTTTGTGACCTTGTCGCCGATAGCCAATGTTTGTTTTTGCGTATCGAACAAGAAGTTTCCTAACTTGTAGAAAGGAATATCTTTCATCTTCTTACCCTTCACACGACGAAGGATGGCTTCGATACGAAGCAATAATTCTTCCATGCTAAATGGTTTTGTCAAGTAGTCGTCTGCGCCGATCTTGAATCCTTCCAATATATCTTCCTTCATAGTCTTGGCCGTAAGGAAGATAATAGGGATGTCAGGATTGATAGAGCGGATTTCCTGTGCCAGGGTGAAACCATCTTTCTTTGGCATCATGACATCCAACACGCAAAGATCGTATTTACCTTTGGTAAAACCCTTGTATCCGGCTTCTCCATCAGAGAATAAGTCCGTTACATAACCTTTCGCTTGTAAGTATTCTCTTAAAAGCATACCTAAATTCTCATCGTCTTCGCAAAAGAAGATCTTTAGTTTTTCTTCCATAACTAACTTTTTATAAG